>NZ_LXYG01000012.1 GCF_001650905.1 Balneola sp. EhC07 | reverse complement strand
AATCAAAGAATAGAATATAATTTTGGAGCTATTCATTTTATCTATTGCTGCAATATTGAGTCACCATTTGAATCAACAACTTTCCCAAATGTTAATTCATTGAATAAATTTATTGATAATGGTTTTATAAAGTCAATACTATCGACGGTAGATATGCTAATATGATTTACCCCAGTGAACTCGTTTACCATTAAAGATTTCAAAATAGCATTAGTTTCTTCGAGTAATTGAGAATTAAAACATGCTGTAAAAATAAAAAACTAGCAGAAAATTTTTGCTCTATTAATTATAGACTTCATTTTTTCTCTCGCTAATTAACAGCCTAATCTAAAGAGTATTCAAAGCATTATTTGTTACAAAACAGATAGATACGCTTAGTGCTTAATATTCTAGTAAAAAGTCGAACATAGTATTTAGCTAAACCTATTAAAACCTGCCGATTTCAGAAAAAGCTTCCAGCTACAGCGACCTTTGGAATTATTGGCGAGACAAGAACGCAATGGAATCGACGGCTCCGCAGGAGCAATCATTACATTCTGGCTGATTTGTAAATATGTTCAGTTTGAACGAGGACCTTTTGTAATGATTAGTCGATGTAATGGAGTTCGCGCCAATAATTCTTGTCGGGAGTTTTTGGTACTGGAGCCTGTGCTGAGGAAGCTCAGTATCGGTACAAAAGTACACAGAGCCAAAGTACTGAATCCTGTATACAAGTTTAACTTAGCACAAGGGTACCTACTTTTGTCTTGATACAAAAGTAGCAAAAGATCAAGCCAAAGTATTTAAGACGGGTTCACTGATCCTGCGCTGAATAATCCTAAAGGTCTTCGCTCATTCTGAGAAAGTTACTATACTACTCACCAGAAAGGATTATTCCTGCTTTGCAGACGCCTCCGGATCATGCTCTCTTCTCCGTCTTAAATCCTAAGGGCGAGTTTTCTTAGAACTATCCCTATAAACCGTCAACGAATTTCATGACATCCACAGAAATGACAACTTACTTAATCAAATAGTTGATTTTAATCCCCCCAAACCAATTGATTCCCGGAGCGGGTTGGTAAAAACGATTTCCAAAAGCATTTATATCGTAGCCTAAACTGTATTGTTGATCGAGCAGGTTATCGACGCCGGCGTAAATATCCAGATCGAATTTCTCTCCCAGTATTTGCTTAAAACCGAATTTTCCTTTCATCAAATGATAGGGATCTGAGTACACTGTATTTCCATCGGTTAATGGAATTTCATCTGTGTAATTGTAGGATAACAGTCCGTATAAACCGATATTTGTTTCTGCTGAAAGAGATGTGAAAAAGGTATGTGGAGCCACGCCTGGTAACCGGTTATCCGAAAAATCATCTCCCTCTTTTACATAGTTATCATATTTGAAATTATGGAAAGTGTAAGAGCTTTGAATTTCCAGCAAATTTAAAAAACCATTCTCATTATTGATGGCAATCCAATTGGTGGAAAATTCAAATCCGGTTTGATTGGTACTTCCTGCGTTTGCGAATGCTAATGTTCCGTCGCGTTGCGATTCTGTAAGTACAATACTTTCCTTCAACTTGAAATAGAAGATAGCCAGATCATATCTGAAAGAACCATTTCCAGTATTTCCACGAGTTCCAATTTCGTAATTGATTCCTTTTTCGGGTTCCAGATTTTCGTTTAACTCGCCATCATTAGTCCGGAATTCTTCCAGTGTTGGTGGTGAAAATCCAGCGCTTATACTGGCATGGAGGGTAGTAAAGTCAGTCAATCTTTTTGCAATCGCAATCCGGGGCAAAATAGCTGTTTCAAAATTCTTGGATATCAGATTCGGATCTACACCGCCTTCCTTAGTTGCTACTCTGGTTACATCGTAGTTCACTCTGTTTATACTAATTCCTGCGTTGATGAACACTTCTCCGGGAAGATCCAGCTCTCCCGTCAAATATACGCTTCTGTTCTTGATCTCGATCTCGTCTTCGAAATTCAGAGTATCTCTTATTCCTCCATCATTTTGGTAATTTCTTGCGTTATTATTCCCAAAATGATTTTCAGCTCCTAGTTTTAGTTTAAGATCTGTATCTCCGAATGTATTCTTGTATTGCACCCAAGGTCTACTTCCCCAACTTTTTCTGCTTTCACTTTTATAATCGAAATTGAAAGGATTTTCGAACTTACTGATGTTTGCAAAAATATTGGTTCCACCTGACCAGTGTTCTGACCACTCGCTTTCTATGTTTGCGCCAATGATAAAATCTTCCTGATCTATTGATGCATTTTGTTCCACACTTCCTGCTCTGGCTTGTGTGGGATCATCCTGAAATTGTTGCAGATTTAGTCCACCGGGAATACCGTAATTCAAATTGGAATACAATGTGGAAACACTCACCAAAGCATTTGAAGGCGTAAACACTTTCACTCCGGATTCAAATGTTCTTCGCTCAAAAAAAGATTGGTCTCTGTATCCATCAGAAACCTGAGAAGCATACTTGTACTGAGAGATCATACCCTCTTTTTTGGTGTTGTATTCTCCTCCGTATTTGAACAACCCAAAATCACCAACCGAAGCATCAACTATTCGCTCTGTTTGCGGGTTTTTCGGAAAGCTGTTGATCAACAAAACACCTCCTGTCCCCGCTCCATATATACTTCCTGCAGGTCCTTTGATTACCTCGACTTGTTTGATATTCTGATTGTTCAACAAATTAAGCGGTGTACTTCCGGATGGCAACGTGAGTGGAAAGTCATTCCAGTATACTTTCACATTTCTGACTCCAAAAGGTGAACGAATTGCACTTCCTCTGATGGCGATTCTGTAACTTCCCGGAGCCCGTTCGTCCATTTTTACACCGGCTACAGAGTTAAGACCATAAACCAATGACTGATCACTAAATCCGTTGATAAGTTTATTATCCAAATAAGAAATGGAGCCCGGAGTTTCCATAATGCTTCTGTTCCCGCTAAAACCAACCACGGTAATCTCATCCAGTTTAGCTTTCAGAGTGTCGGGATTATCTTGAGCAGCGATCTCAAATCCGAATGAAGTAATAAAAACTGCTAATAAAATTTGTAGATGTATTTTTCTAATCAAAAAAATAAGATTCTATATTGTGGAACAATTTTGTCGGGAATTGATCTATGAAATATTAATATCAAATACCTAAATCATAATAAGATAGATGGAGTTCCGGCAAAACTCTATTACATTTCCATCACATTCAGTAATAAATTATAAACACAGCTAGTGAGTACCAATAGTAAAGCACCCATTGGAATTTTTGATTCCGGAATCGGAGGATTAACCGTTGCCAAAGCAGTAGCGAAAGCTTTGCCTAACGAAGATATCATCTATTTTGGAGATACCGCTCGTGTGCCTTATGGAATAAAGTCTGAAGAAACTGTCCGTGAATACGCTCTCCAAATCACTGACTTTTTACTTTCAAAAGGCGTTAAAATGATCCTCATTGCCTGTAATACGGTTTCGGCTTCGGCAAAAAATGAAATTAAAGAGAAAACGGGTTCTCTTCCTGTTTTAGATGTGATTACATCCGGAACGGAAATGGCGTTATCGCAAACTCCCAATGATCATGTTGGAGTGATTGGCACATTAGCTACGGTTAATTCCAAAGCTTATGAAAAGTCCATTCATGCGCTGGATTCTAAAATAAAAGTAACGCAGCAAGCTTGTCCATTGTTGGTTCCTTTGGCTGAAGAAGGCTGGATCGATAATGAAGTCGCTACAAAAACTTTGGAAAGTTATCTGTCTGTATTTGATAACTCAGATATCAACTCACTGATCTTGGGTTGTACGCACTATCCTCTTTTCAAGAAAGCTATTCCTTCTATCCTGAAATCAGATACTATCAAAATTATAGACTCTGCTGATTCTATAGCCCTCACTGCAAAGAACACTTTGAATGCCCTTGAGCTTTTGAATACCGAAGGTGGTGATTTTCAGTGCTTTGTAAGTGACCGGCCTCAACGTTTTCAGGAATTGGCAGAGCGGTTTTTAGGTCGTAAGATCTCTGACGTTGTAATTACCCATCTTTGATTTTTCAATATGTCATTTCTGTATCTATTTCTGTAGGCGCATAAAATCTTACGCGCCTACAGAAACGATATATCTAAACCTTTCTTCCCCAAAAACCATTTACGCAATTTGACGGTAACTTAATTCAGAACCCTTATATTTAAAGACTAACTATCTGCGACATCTTCAGCAGAATAACATAAAACACATTCTCTTATGAAAAGGTTATTTCAATCGATTTTTACGCTGATACTTTTGGTATCACTTTCAAGTGTTTCAAACGCCCAAACAGGTTTGGAACTTTATGCAAAGATGGGCGAGCGTGGCTTTGTCAATTTTGACGGTTCCAGCTTAAGCTGGCTTCCCGGCGATCTTGGCTACATGGAAACAGAAAAAGGCGAAAATGGCAATACTGTTTTTTATAAAGTAGATCCGAAGACAGAAAAAAGGACATTACTGTTTGACAAAAAAACTACTGATGCTCTGATCAGCCAATATAATACTGCTGCAGATGCTGATGTTTCTGCATTGCCTTTCGATCGTTTTGAATTTGTAATGGATGATAAAGCCATTTTCTTTACTCAAGATGAAGTTGATTACGTATTTGATCTTAAGGACAGAAAGTTAAGAAAGCTGTACAAGCCTGAAGTAGAGCGTCCTCTTTATACCGACGAATTAATGAGAGGCATGGAAAGAAGTCAGCTTTGGAATGGAACCTATTCTCATGACTATACCAAGTTCGCTTATATCAAAGAATATGACATCTACGTAGTTGATACCAAGACCAAAGAAGAAAAACGTCTTACTTACGGAAGTGAAGAGAAGATGAACGGGCGACCAAGCTGGGTTTATCCTGAAGAATTTGGTCAACGTGAAGCATATTGGTTCTCTCCTGATAACTCAAAGATCTCTTATTTACAGTATCAGGAAAAAGACGTTCATCAGTTTCCAATAGTTCACGAGCTAACATTTGAAGCCGGACTAGAGCAGATGAGATATCCAAAAGCCGGAGAAACCAACCCTACCGTAAATCTGTTTATTGTTGATATTGCAACGGGTGAAATCGAGCAAGTGCCAACCAACAGCGATCCTGATACATATATTGTAAGACCGGTTTGGAGAAATAACGGAAGTGAGTTGACTTTTCGTCGCTTGAACAGAAAACAGGATCATCTCGAACTTCTGGCTTATGATATCAAAACCAAAAAAGTAAGAACCATTCTTGAAGAAAAAGAAGATGCTTATATAGATCTTCATGACAATTTTATCCAGCTGGATGACGACAAAACTTTTATCTGGACCTCTGAAGTAAGCGGATACAATCACGTCTATCACTATGATTTCAGTGGTAAGCTCATCAATCAGGTTACTAAAGGTGATTTTCCGGTCGGAAATATTGAAAATGTAGATCAAAAAAATAAAAAGGTCTATTTCACAGCTTACCAAAACATGGGCTTAGACAGCTACTTCTATTCCGTTGATATGAATGGAAAGAATATGAAAAAGCTCTCAAATGGTGATGGTCGACATAATGTAAGCATGAATGAAGCCGGCGAATATTATGTGTGCTCACATTCTTCTTTCGATTCTCCATACGAAGCCAATTTATATGATAATAAAGGGAAGATGGTCCGCAACATCATGAAAGCAGACATCAGTAATGTGGAAGATGCAGGACTTGAGAAACCTGAGTTCACAGTTATGAAAGCTGCAGACGGGGAAACAGATCTTCCGGTTCTTATATATAAACCAAAAGATTTTGACCCGTCAAAGAAATACCCTGTTCTATTACCACTTTATGGTGGTCCTGGTTCTCAGGATGTTTCCAACACCTATAAAAACTACGATGGCTATCAAAGAATGGCACAGTTAGGTTTTGTAGTTGTACGAGCAAATTACCGTGGCTCCGGAAATCGTGGTAAAGAATTTCAAACTCTTCATTACGGCAGACTCGGAACCTTAGAAATTGATGATTACGCGGCTGTAATTGAGCAAGTTACTGAACGTGATTATGCTGATGGAGATCGGGTTGGTGTGTATGGTCATTCTTATGGCGGATATGCAACTGCATTACTCATGCTTCGCTATCCTGACATCTTCCAGGTTGGCGTTTCAGGAGCTCCTGTTACCGATTGGAGAAGTTATGACACTATTTATACTGAGCGCTATATGAACACACCTCAGGCGAATAAAGAAGGCTACGATGTTGGTTCTGCAATGACATATGCTGATCAATTGAAAGGGAAGCTGCTTCTGATTCATGGTTCCATTGATAACAATGTTCATCCTGCCAATACTACTATGTTGGTTGATGCTCTTATCAAAGCAGACAAAAACTTTGACTTGATGATGTACCCCGGAAACAGACACGGAATTCGAGGAGCACACGGGCGCCATTATCAAAAACTGCGTCTTCAGCATTTGATCAATAACCTGAATCCAGAAATAACAAGTCAGGATGAAGTTGATGTTGACCTTATCTGGACGAATGAATAATTGAATAACTCATGAGGATATTCTATGTGGTATCCTCATTTACTATTCATTGATGGCAAAACATATAGTTTCACAAAAAAGGCTGCAGGGATAATTCATGAATTATCCCTGCAGCCTTTTTTAATATGCATAAAAAATCCCCTGATCATTTCTGATCGGGGGATTTACGTCAATAACATTCCAAACTAAAATTTGAATATTGGTTATTCAAACTTAGTCCATATCTACAGTTTTGAACTCTTTAAATGGACTGAAATCAGCATTCTCCATTGCCTGTTGATATGCCGGCCAGTCTTCAGTAAAGAAAGCGTTGATCTTCGTAAGTGCTTTCTCAACTTCTTCTTCAGCTAAACGAAGCAGATTCGCTTCCGTAGTTCCCGGACCGTCATAATCGTTACCTAAATAACGGAAAGGACCAAAGATCGCCTGCATGGTTGTTGGTTCAGGATTTCTCGTAATACCCTGACGATCATCAGATTTGCCAAACACCATATTCATGAGATCTTCTATCTTTTTCTTGATCTCTTTATTGGCTTCATTGATCTCCTTCAACTCTTTTTTAGCACGAGTATCAGCTTTTGCAAGAGCTTCATGTGTTTCCACTATCGCTTCTGCATCAATTAACTGATCTGTTGCCTCCGCTAAAGTTGCGCTTAATTGTGATACCTGATCTCTCAATTCAGCTGTTTTTCTAAGAGCAGCCATTGTAACTTCGATCCGTGGATCACTCATTACTTTTACTGTCGTTGAATCAGAGAATTCACCATAAGTAAACTTAACTTTGTAGGTTCCGGGTAATACATCTCCACCTGAAGGTTCCGGAGCGTTTGGACGTGCTTTACGTCTGCTAGCGCCGCGTATCCCTGCCTTATCCATTCCCCATGATGTTCTGTTTATACCATCATGCTCAGGAGTTCTTTCAAAAGTTCGGATCTTTTCACCTGACATATTGAAAACCTCTACTGTCACTTTTTCTTTTTTATCAGATGACTTCATTTCGTTTTCATCACCATCCTTTTTCAGCATTTCGCTGTTTACGGAATACGTTAAACGCGCACCACCTGATCGGTTTTCCCCTGCAAAAACACCATCTGCCGAGAATCGCATGCCTCTGGCTTGTCTCCAATCGGCTTGATAAGCATCCGGAGCCGCATAAACTCTGATCGCTTTATCTAACTCATCAATACCATTTTTAGCAAGATCTCTTAATGGTCGGATATCATCCAGAACCCAAAATGCACGTCCGAATGTTCCAATTACCAAGTCATGTTCGCGCGGATGAATTACCATATCATAAGTAGATACGGTTGGGTATCCATTTGTCCATTTGGTCCAGGCTTTTCCTCCATCAATACTTACATAAAGTCCAAGCTCAGTACCTACGAACATAAGATTTGGTTCCACAGGGTCCTGAACAAAGGAAAGTGCATAGCCTTCCATACCTTTGTCTTTGGCTATGTTTGTCCATTTTTTGCCGTAGTCTTTGGTATGCATTACATACGTTCCCCAATCATCACGACGATAATTATTGATCACAGCAACAGCTTCACCTGCATTGAATTTGGAAGCTTTTACTTGAGCCACCCAGCTACCTGAAGGAATTCCTTTTATGTTTTTAGTAAGATCTGTCCAGTTCTCTCCACCATCTCTTGTGATATGAACTTTTCCATCATCTGTACCTACCCAGATCAATCCTTGCTCAAGAGAACTAGGTTCGATTGCCAGAATAGTCGTAAAATTTTCAGCTCCGGTAGCATCCATGGTGATACCGCCACTTTCATGCTGCTTTTGCTTTGTGGTATCGTTTGTAGTCAGATCCGGAGAAATAATTGTCCAGGATTCGCCACGATCATCACTTTTATGAACATACTGAGAGCCGAAGTAGATCGTCTCTTCATTAAAAGGGTCAAAATTTACAGCTGAATTCCAGTTGAATCGTAAGTTCTCTCCATCCGGGTGTGTAGGTCGAACAAAACGTCCGGCTCCGGTTTCAAGATCTACTCTACCAATGTTTCCTTGCTGTGACATTGCAAAAACGTAGCGATCGTCACTTTGATCCATGATCACATCAAAACCATCACCAAAATAAAGTTCTTCCCAATATGCATTTCTGATACCGCCGGAACGCCAAACATATGCAGGTCCTTGCCACGAACCATTATCCTGCATTCCACCATAAATGTTGTAAGGAATTCTGTTATCTACATTTACATGATAAAACTGCCCAACCGGAATATTGTTAATGAATCTCCAGCTATCTCCTCCATCATAAGTAATGTTTAAACCACCATCGTTACCATCTATCATGAATCCACGATTATCTTTGCTTAACCAAAAAGCATGATGATCAGGGTGAACCCAATTATAGTAAGGGTACAGACTTTCAAACGAACGAGCACCGTCAGTGCTTTTCGAGATGTACGTATAAATACTGTACACTGTGTTCTCATTGAATGGGTCTACATATATTTCTGCATAATAAAACGGTCTGTTACCAACTTGTCCGTCCTTTTCAACGGTTTGGCGAAGCTCCCATGTATAGCCTCCATCATCAGATCTGTAAATTGCATTCTTTTTTGATTCAACGTGAGCGTAAACAACATCTGTATTACTTGGAGCTATAGCAATTCCCATTCGTCCTAATTCTCCTTCGGGAAAACCATCCTCAGAAGTCACTTCTTCCCAGCTTTCGCCACCATCTAAGGTCATATACAGTCCTGAACCTTCTCCACCGGATTTAAAAAACCAAGGCCATCTTCTGAATTCCCACATTGCCGCAAAAATCTTATTCGGATTGTTTGGGTCCATTACCATATCACCGATACCAGTTCGAGTGTTTATATACAGAATCTTTTCCCAGGTTTTTCCTCCATCAGTAGTTTTAAAAACACCCCGATCTTCACTGTCTCCCCAAGCTGATCCTTGTGCACCGACAAAAACAACATCCGGGTTTTCCGGATGAATGATCACACGATGGATGTTTCGGGTTCCTTCCAATCCCATCAATTCAAATGATCGCCCGCCATCAATACTCTTATATATTCCTGCTCCACTACTTTGACTATTTCTTGGATTTCCTTCACCTGTTCCAACCCAAATGATACTTGGATTTTTTTGATGAATATCGATCGCACCGATTGAAGCAGCTCCATAATCATCAAAGATAGGTTCCCATTTAATTCCTCCGCTCTCTGACTTCCAAACTCCACCGGAAGCTGATCCTACATACATGATGTCGTTATTAGATTCTACAACATCAATGGCAGTAATTCTACCACTCATACCAGCCGGACCTACGTTTCTTGGCTCCATTCCCTTCAGGAGGTCCATATCCAACTGCTGAGCCTTTAAGTCGCTACTGCCCACCATTAGTGAGAGAACTAATACAAAACTAATCGTAAATAATTTTTTCATAACTGTTTATTTGTGTTTATAAAAAAAGGGTAGCGTTCTGCTACCCTTTAATTTGAAAAGATTTTATTTAATCGTTTCCATCAAGAATCTCATCTATTCTTGCCCTGGCATCTTCAAAATGATTTTTAGTATCTCTGTTAAGAGATCTACCAGCTAGAGCACTGTTTATATCTCTTTTTAAGATTTCAAGTTCATTCCTTACGATCGGACGAATATCAGATTGGCTTACATCTACCGAACGGCCAAAGAAACCGGAAGGCTCTTCGTTTAGTAAATTACCCATTACTTCAATATAAGCACGCTGTAAATGACGTCTGTGAATTCCGGTATTTTGCTTTGCTCTGGCTTCAGACCAAATACCATTTCTCGTAGCGTCCATCATTTCAGTAATTGTATAAGTATCACCATCAGCACGAGCTTCTGCTTCCACTAATCTTGCGAGCCTGTCCGCTCTCATCAGATTATTAAGAACGCCAACCTGAGCACCACGGAATGTTTCAACTGCACTGGATTGATTAATTCTGTTCAGGATGTCTTTATTGAATGCCCATGTTGGAGTAGCAAATGCATGTTTATTCAGAAAGTCCATTGCTCTTCGTTGATCTGATTCTGAAACCAGCTCATAAACTTCGCCGTCTTGGTCATAGGTTTTATATGTTTGATAAACTCCACCAACATAAGTTGTAACATGTCCCATATATCTTCTCCACTGACCAAGAACATTGTTATAAAGCTCAGCTAAATCTGAAAACTCTTCTCCGTCACGATCTGTCCATGTAACCAGATTTTCAGTAATAACCTGAAGGTTTGCGAGTCCAAGCTCACTTGCTCTCATCGCATCATCACCGATCGCTTCAGTTTGAGAACGTGGATCAGCACCATTTGAGTAACCGAACCAATATAAAGGATCATCACCGTTAGCAACTATCCACTCATTCAGGATCTCGTTCTCATCATCCGCTTTTTCGATATCAGGAAACCAAGTATAACCCCATTTGATGGACCATTTGTCATATTCGCCAATTTGCGGGTAATACTGAGTTACGCCATCACCGGGTTGTGCGATATAATTAAAACGCGCATAATCCATAATAGATGGAGCTGTACCGTGCGTAGATGTAAACTCAGGATCACGTAGCTGTTCAACAGTGTAACCTACACTTGAACCCATGTTGTGAGGTAAACCAAGTGTATGTCCAACTTCATGTGCCATAACAAAACGAAGCATGTCACCCATGATATCATCAGACATTTTTACATTTCTGGCATCAGGGTTTGATGCAGCAGTCTGAATAAAGAACCAGTTTCTTAAAAGGTTCTGGATATTATGATACCAAAGGATATCGCTTTCAAGAATTTGCCCTGTTCTTGGATCATGAACATGAGGTCCTTGTGCATTCTGAATAGGATTGGTTATGTAACGCATTACAGAATAGCGAACGTCTTCCGGTGAAAATTCAGGATCTTCTTCCGGCGTTGGAGCTGCTTTACCTACGATGGCATTCTTGAAGCCTGCTGCTTCAAATGCAACATTCCAGTCGTTCACACCTTCTATCAAATATGGAATCCATTTTTTGGGTGTAGCCGGATCCAAATAATAAACGATCTGCTCTTCAGGCTCAACTAATTCACCTCTCAAATACGCTTCTTTGTCTTTAGGCACTAACTGATATCGGGTAATAAATCGGTTTGTAGCTGCTCTATGCTCGTCAGAACTGTAATCGTACTGACCAATTGAGAAATAGCCTACACGCTGATCCCAGTTTCTTGGCTGAGCCGGCTCTTCCGGTAACAGAATCATAGACTGGTTCATTTCCAATGAAATAGTATTGGTAGAACCATTATCAGGAGGACTGGAAGCATCGTATGTTAATACATGACGTACTTCGATATTTTCAGGATAACTTGACATTCTTTCAACAAAAGAACGACTTCCGTCTAATCTCCTTACTTGGAAATTTCTTCTTTGGAAGCTACTTAAACCGCTTATTAAGGCAACATCTGAAGTATAAAGGCTGGTAACATCTACAACAATACCGGTTGTATCTTTGTTGTTGGCCTCGATCTTGAACGAATAAACTACCGGTTCAAAATTATTATTCTTTACAGACTTATAGATCGGATCATCTTCGTTAGCAACACTTGAGTATGAAACATGACGCAACAAAATATTGTTGTCTTTTCTTTGCCACCTTACTACTTGTTGTCCACGAGCTTTCTGTCCTGCGCCGCCAAAACTTAAATTTTGTACAGAACCTGCTACACGACTAACCAGTAGCATTTCTCTTTCTAACATTTCATTGGGGATCTCAAAGTAATATTTGTCGTCCACTTTGTGCACGTTAAACAAACCTTCGTCTGTTTTAGCGTCTTTAGTGATCACTTCACTGAATTTTTTAAGATCACCTTTTTTCGGTGATGGTCTTTTTGTAGCTGATGAGCTGTTCCCTGAATTTGTAGCTGCTCCGGAAGATTTACAACCAGAAACAACTAGTACAAAACAAAGGGAGAGGGCGAAAAACCTGCCCATTAATTTAATACCGTAGTTCATTTCTTACTTATTTATTTAAAATTTCAAAAGTAAGATAAAGTGAGACTATGCTAGGAGCTAATCAAGTTTATTATTTAAGTAAGGTGTAAAAAGTTTAAAAGGAGTTTACTTTAAATACTGTCTGAACCATGCTCCGGTTAGATCCACTAATTCCTTAAACTGAGGTGGGAAAAATTCTTCTTCAAATGGATGAGACGCACCAAATGTGTGACCGGCTTTTGCGATAAGCCTCAACTCTTTTTCTTTTGAGCCACATGCAATTTCTAACTCTTCAGAATTAGATTGAGCTACATCCTCATCTTTTCTTCCATGAATGAATAAACTTGGTATTACAAGTTCCTTTACTCTTCTGAGAGCAATCAGACGATCAGCATTTTCCTTGGTATCATCGTACCAACTCTTGTCTACTTTCATATCCTGTCCGGTTCGGCTGTTTTTATAAATGGTAAAGCCTTTATCTTCCCAATCAGAGATTTCTTTTTCACTGAAACGATCTAAGTAATCTGCAACAGCTGCCCATGTCACTAAACATTTAACAGATTCATATTCTGCTGCCGCTGCAATTGCTGTATGCCCGCCTCTGGAATGCCCTACAATTCCAATTGAATCTGTATTCAAATTGGAGTGTGAATCATCTATTTCACCCGTTTGAAGAGCTCTTATTACAACACCGATCTCGTCCAGATCTTTAGTGAGTGTGGATTTCTGAAATAGATCGAGTCGTTCATATTCAGTTCTTCCATTACCAATTCCGTTATGAGAAAAATTGATCGCCAGAACTCCAAAACCATGTCTGGCCATATCTTCACAAGCATCCGGAAATGGACCCCAATCTTTAAACCCTTTAAAGCCATGTAGAAATATAATAACAGGGAAATCTTTTCTCGTACCACTGATTGGTGAATACAGATCATACTTTATTGGGAGGTTTTCTTCTGTAAGAATTTGTCCCGACGAGATCGATAAATTATCATATTCCATTACAGCTTGTTATTTTTTAAAATCTAAAGTTTCTAATTTTACGAGCTCACGGATGTTATTGACTTCTTTTTGCCTTAGGTAGCGCCACCTACCCATTTTAACTCCTTTTAAATTAAGGCCCGCATATTCAATACGCTTAAGCTTAGTAACTTCTGTCCCAAAATGTTCCACCATCCTACGAATAAGCCTGTTTCGCCCCTCAAACACAGAAAGCTGAAAAATTTTCGGAGCATCCATGAACCGTTTTACATTGTGTCCTTTTGCGTCTCCGTCTTCCAGAGGAATTCCTGTTTTGAACATACTTAACTCTTCATCAGACAAAATTCGTTCCGTTTCCACTTCGTAAGTCTTTCTGACACTGTAACTTGGATGCATTAAACGGTGAGCCAGATCTCCATCGTTTGTTAGAATAAGAAGGCCGGTTGTGTTTCTGTCTAATCTACCAACAGGATATACTCTTGCGCCGGTTGCATTTTCAACTTCATCCAAAACGGTATTTCTGCCTTTTTCATCATCCGTTGTTGTGATCGTATTTCTGGGCTTATTTAAAAGCAGATACACAAATGGCTCAAGCTGAATTTTTTGACCGTTTACCTCAATCACATCCTGACGCCGAACTTTGGTTCCCATTTCGGTAACCTTTTTGCCATTCACTTTTACTAAACCATCTGCTATATATTGATCAGCTTCCCTTCGACTACACAAACCTGCATGAGCAATGAATTTGTTGATCCTGATTTCTTCGTCTTGTGAGTAATTCTGATCTACGCGATTTGGTGAAGTCCCCGATTTTTTCTTTTTAGTATCTTTTTTTCCTTTGGCCGGTCCTCGTCCTGACTTCTTATTCATTATTCCTCTTCATTTTTTGAGTCATTTTCATTTTCTTCATCTTCATAATTATCCTCTGTCTCATTCCCTTCTTCAGGATCTTCTTTTATTTCAATTGAGCCATCTTCTTCCTCTTCCATGATCATAGATTGTTCCAGCAACAACTGACGATGCTCTGCCATATCATCATCTTTAAGTATTTCTTCAATTTCTCTTGGCTTCGGAAGTTCCTCTACAGAATTGATGCCAAAGTGTCTCAGAAAATGCGAAGTGGTAGTGTAAAGCAACGGTTTTCCGGGGCTGTCAGATCTTCCGGAAACTTCGATGAGTGCTTTTTCCATTAACTGACGAAGAATATACCCTGAATCTACTCCACGGATTTGATCGACTTCCGGTTTAGTAATCGGTTGCTTATAAGCTACAATTGCAAGGCTTTCGATTGCTGATTGAGAAAGTTTTCTGTAAGCATTTTCATGTTGAAAAATACTCAACCAATAATGGAATTTTTTCTGAGTTACAAAAGTATAACCTTTGGCGATACGCTCGATCCTGAAACTTAAACCGTTTTCATCGTATCTGGTGTTCAGTTTATCAACAAAATCACTAACTGTGTCTTCAGAAATTTCTATTTGTTCTTCATTTTCGACAATGATGGATTTGATTTTCTGTCCTGAAATAGGCTCTTCACTGGCAAAGATCAGCGCCTCAATAACTGAAGATAATCGTGTTCCATCTACAAATTGATAATCGTTCTTCATTTTAGTAAACCACAGAGGTCACAAAGTTTATAATAGTTTTTCTTTCTTGTTCAATCTTATCCATAGAAAATAATCGCTGTTTATATTTTGATATACTTTAAGCGAAAAAACTCAAAGATTTAATTTATGATTCTTTTTACTCCATGTTTTAAATACTTCACATTGAAGTTAATAAGCAAACCTAACTTAAACCCGCCCATTTTTAAGTAGCTTAAAACCTGCGCCATGTGAATATTATTTAATTCTTCTACCGCCTTTAACTCTACTACTAATTCCCTCTCCACTAATAAATCGATTCTGTAGCCACAGTCTAATTCAATATTTTTATACTTGATTGGCATTGGTTTCTCTTTTTCCACATTTAAGCCCTTTTCAGTTAGAGAATAAAACAAACAAGCTTGATATGCCGATTCTAAAAGGCCAGGTCCCAGCTCTTTATGAACTTCTATTGCCTCACCAATTACAACCTTAGACAATTTGTTTAATTTCTCCATTTCTAACATAACAAACCTTTGTGCCCTCTGTGGTTCAACCCAAGTCTTTTACAATAAAGAACCCATCATCTCCCTGTTCCTGATACAGTGGCATTAAGATATACCCTCCAGCCTGTGCTTCAATTCTGCCTAATTTATCATTAGCGAGCCAATCACCTTTTTTGATTTTGTCAAAGTTTTTGAAGCCCGGCCTCATTACAAAATCATCATCTTCTTCTATAATATGTTTATATATGAACTCTACTTTTTTAGGGAGCCCGGCTGTTTGCTGAGCTAAAAAATCATGATATGGTTCGTAATCCGGAATATATGAAAGATCCAGACATCCTGATGCATTCAGAAGTGCATAAATTCCTGCAGTAGCATTAAACTCCGCACTTTCGCTAAAATGCATCCCTGCTTCAAATGCGAAACCGATATTTCCTGTATTCTGAATGTATTTTAGAGCCGTTCCATGCAGAGCTTTTTCAATGCCAAAGATCAAAGGCACATTCAATTTACTCAATAGGTCTACATTCTTTTTTTCTCTGGAACTGATTGCAAATAAACCGGTCTCAGCTGAAAAAGTGTGCAGATCCGCAAAAATTACAGGCTCTTTTTTATTCTCATTAAGAATAATCGGATCTATAATTTCTAAAACTGCTTTGGTTTCTCTCCGTTCAGCCGTAAGCACTTTATCAAATGGAGTTCTTCTTACTTTATCTAATATGGATGTAAACCAAATGCGATTCATATCTTCATCTATGAACCGTTCACCTTTACTCAGTGCCTCAAGGTTTCCTCTTATACCAATAAAGGTACCACTGAACTTGTCTTCAAGTCCTTTGATCTTTTCGAGTACATGTTCTACTGCTTTTATACTAGTTGGTTCATTCCCATGAACTCCTGCAAGTGCAATAATTGTAGGGCCCGGGGTTTTCCCTTCGACCATCCCGATTATTCGGTCTTTGTATGCAACTGAATTTGTATTCTTTTCTTCTTTTTCAGTCAATATTTCCAATCACTTTTCCTTCTTACTTTTATTTTCTTTTGCCAGCGCTTTGATCAGTCTTCTGCTGATATTCAAAAAATTATCTTCTGTTATTATACCAACTAACCTGCTGTTCTTCACTACCGGTAAACATCCGATTTGCTGATCCTGCATAATTTCCATCGCTTCTATGATCGAAGCTTCCGGATGTATGGTTATCGGATTGCTGATCATAATATCTTCTATCGCATGACTTTTATATTCCCCTTCTTCATTTGCGGCCTTAGAATATTCTCTCAACACCATCCGCATCGAAACCAATCCAACCAAATGTTTTTGATCATCTTCAATGGGAATATACCTGATCCTCCGCCAGTCCAATAAATTTGAAGCAAACTCAATCAGATCGTCTTTACGCGCCGTAAAAAGATCGGTAGTCATAAATTCTTCCACCAGCAAAGTAGAAGGTTTCCATAATGCCACATCTTCCACTCGTGCCAAACCCCACTTATGAACCGGCTCACCTTTTTGTTGATTTTTGGCCATTGCACCTGTTATCGTCGAAAGTGTTTGTTCTCTGTTATTCTCTTTGATGAGCTTTCCATAAGATTTAACCACCCAATATGATCCTGTTTGTGCACTTTCTACTCTGTCTTCAATTACACCTAAATAAGTATCGATATCAGATTCCAGAATATTCACTTTTTCAAGGCCTGCTCTGGCGATCGGTAAAAGTTCTTCTTTGATCAGGTCACGAGCAGTAACTTTTCTGTCATCAGTCCATATAAACTTTGTGTCCAGTCCCATTTTAGAAGCTGCGAAAAAGTTCAAACGGGCATTATCAAAATCCAACACTTTGGTAATATCAGAATATGCATCTTCCATTCCATTCATAAGTCCTAACCAGAACGCAGTATTTGCAATTTCATCCACAACCGTTGGCCCTGATGGTAGTACACGATTTTCGATCCTCAAATGAGGTTTCCCTCCTCCGATTCCATAACAAGGTCGATTCCATCTGTAAACGGTTCCGTTATGAACATTCAGTGCCATCAGTTTTGGCGGTATTCCGTTCTTTAAAAGCTCATCAACATTCTCTTCTAGATTAGAACTTAAAAGAACACGGTACCTTGAAATATCTTCTTTATAAATATCCAGAATACTACCTCTGAGCCAATCAGAACCGAAAGTCACTCTTGGAAGTGAATCTCTTAAATGATCACCTACTCCGCGGGTATCTACCGATTGATGAAAAAGAGCAATTCGGGTTTCTGCCCATAATCTTTTGCCTAGCAGTATTGGAGAATTAACCGCACTTGCTAACACTGGTGCTGCTATAGCCTGAGCGATGTTGTATTTAGAAACAAACTCATCAGGTTTAATTTGCAGATGGATCTGATATCCGGTGTTGCACCCTTCCAAAAGCGGAGTATCGAATTTCATTAGCAATTCGTCCATTCCCTGAATCCGAATTTCATATTCTTTCCCCCGCATATTATCTATGGCATCACACAACGCTTTGTAGCGCGGAAGCGGAGTCAGATTTTCAATCGCTACATCCGATTTACGAATAGAAGGAAGAATTCCGGTCAATAAAATATCGCCGCCTAATTCCTGAACTTTTTTTCGTACGTAAGCAACCTCATTTTGAAGATTTTCTTCCATCTGAGAAAGACAATTGTCTTTAAACTCCAGCGGTTCTAGGTTTATTTCGATGTTGAATTTAGCGATCTCAGTTGTGTAGTTCCCATCGCCAAGCGCATCCATTACTTTCATGGCATTAGGCATCGCTTTTCCATGTTCATCGATCAGACACAACTCCTGTTCCGCCCCGATACGGATCACATCTGTTTCAAACCAATCCTCTTCTAACATTCTTTCAAGAGCACGCGCGTCTTTCAGAACATTCTTCATGAACTTCTGAACATCTTCATTACTCTTTGCAAGTTTTACCCTTTCTTCGCCCATCTGTTTTCAATTGCGTTTAAAGCAGGTCGTAAATACTAACTTTATATGGCGGAATGCAAGTTTAAATATCGTATAAACCACAAAGAACACGAGATTGTTTTTTTGAGCTGTTGACAGAAATTAAACTTTGTGAACTCTGTGGTTTTTGAAAGTCTATCGAATGGCTTCCACATTAATATTTACACGCACAATATTTGTACTGATTTCCGATTCGTACTCGTACACCTCCATTACTTTATCTAATAACCTTTCGATGAAATTTCCTCCTCTATCTGTCGGGAGTTTCATCATTACTTCCCACAAATAATATTGGTTCATCCATGCAATGGCTGCCGGCGACGGTCCCAGTGAGTCAAAATCAGGAACCAATCTTTCCAGCACCGACTTAAGTTTAAATGCTGAAACCCGAACCTGACTTTCATTCTTTCCTTTCAGAACAAACTTTACCAATCTGGAGTACGGTGGGTAGTTCAAAGCTTTTCTGAAATCCAGTTCTGAGACTGCGAAACCATCGTAATCATGTTTCTGAGCAAATTTAAGTGCTTCATTATCAGGCTGACGAGTTTGAATAAATACTTTTCCAGGCTTAGTTCCCCGCCCTGATCTTCCTGCAACCTGGCTCAGTAATTGAAACATTCTCTCTGACGATTGAAAAGATGGAAACGCTAATTCTGTATCAGCATCAGTTACTCCAACAACCGTTACATTTGGGAAGTCCAAGCCTTTTGCCACTAATTGAGTTCCAACCAGAATATCTGCTTCTCCTGCTCCGAATGAATCCAGTATTTTTTCGTGTGCTCCTTTTTTAGAAGTTGAATCACGATCAAACCTAAGAACTCTAGCGTCCGGGAATAACTCTTCCAGTTGCTCTTCAATTTTTTGGGTTCCCGATCCTTGTTCTGAAAGAAATTCTGAACCGCATTTTTCGCAATTAGTATCCGCTTTTCTTGAATAGCCCGAATAGTGACAGATCAACTGGTTTTTCCTTTTGTGGTAAGTCAGGCTTACCGAACATTCCGGACTTTGTGGAATATGTCCACAAGTTTCGCATTGTAAGTAATTGGCAAATCCACGCCGGTTGTAAAGCAGAATTACTTGTTCTTTTTTAGCCAGAGCTTCTTTCATTGCTAAATGCAACGGAACCGCCAGTTCCCCTTTCATTGCCCCTGTGTATTGCTTGAGATCCAAAATCTCAACTTCCGGAAGCTTAGCAGATTCGTGTCGTTTTGTAAGTTCCAGCAGAACTGCCTTCCCCTTCTTGGTCATTTCCAGAGCTTGCATACTCGGAGTAGCAGATCCCATAATAACTACTGAATCCGTCATGCTTGCCCGCATAATTGCCACTTCTCTGGCATGATATCTTGGTGCCGGATCGATCTGTTTATAGGAATTATCGTGTTCTTCATCCAAAATAATGATCCCAAAATCCTGAACGGGAGAAAATATTGCAGATCTCGGACCAATGGCTATTTTCTTTTCTCCGGATCGGAGTTTTCTCCAGGAATCAAGTCGCTCTCTTTCATTCATTCGGCTGTGAAGTACCGCAATATCTTCACCAAAGATCCGATAAAAACGGGAAACTGTTTGTGGGGTAAGTGCAATTTCAGGAACCAGAACAATTCCGCCTCTTCCACTTTCCAATACTTGTTTTAGTGCCTGAATGTATACTTCTGTTTTGCCACTACCGGTTATTCCTTTCAATAAAAAGTTATTGAATTCCTTTTCTCTGATCGATTTTTCAATGGAACTAAAAACCGAGCTTTGCTCTTCGTTCAGTTCTTTGATCAAATCCGGATTAAACTCTAAATCTAATGTATCCGGTTCAACTTCTAATTCTATCGGCCGGATCCAATTCTCATCTATCAGTTTTTTGATGGAATAGGTGTTGATTCCCAGGTCATCTGTATCAGAATTTCGAATGGGCACTTCTTCAGAAGCAAACACTTCCAGAGCTTCAGTCCATTTAAAACTCTTGTCTTGTGATTCCAAAAACTCAATTGCAGACTTTCTGTTTTTCCCCTCCTTCCAATCCCAAGCTCTTTCGGTCTTTACCGTAACTTTGATATCTGGTTCTTCCCATATCTCAAGAACGCCTGATTTCAATAATTTTTTGAAAACCTTATTTAATGAAGTGCCTTTGTATCTCTTTTTTGCTGCATCCAGAGTTATAGATCCATCTTTTTGGATATCGTCTATAATTTCTTTTTCTGCTTCTGT
Source organism: Balneola sp. EhC07 (assembly GCF_001650905.1). Classification (GTDB taxonomy): domain Bacteria; phylum Bacteroidota; class Rhodothermia; order Balneolales; family Balneolaceae; genus Balneola. The sequence goes on along the minus strand of NZ_LXYG01000012.1, from coordinate 228,804 downwards.
TCTGAGATCAAGTCCTCTCTTACTTCCGACTTTCAGCCTTTTTTTGGATATGAAGTTTAATCCCGCAGGTAGCGCAGCCTGAATAACTTCTCCCCAGCTACAAAAGTAGAATCTGTGAATCCATTCTGTAAGTTTGAGTAGTTCTTCCGTTAAGATCGGTTCCGAATCCAGAACCTTTTTGATTTCTTTTGTCTTGAAGTCAGGCTTTTCGTCGTGAAGCTGTACAATAACCCCGATCGCAAAATGAGAACGAAATGGAACCCAGACACGTACTCCTGCTTCTATTTCCTTCTGAAACTGAGTCGGCACTTCATATGTAAAGGTTCGTCGAACAGCGGTTGGAAATGCTATTTCTGCAAAAGATGACAAGAGTTCAGCACTTAATTTTAATTATTAAAAGGGCTGAAAGCTTATCCAATTAATTAACTGAAATCAACTGTTAGATCGTTAACAAGAAATAAAGAATAATAATAAGAACAGGCAGTGCGAATACAAGCCCACTTTTCGAATAAGTATATCTTTCACTGTTCATAACTGCCTCCATTCTCATACTTGTTTACTTTGTTACACATTGAGTTGTTATTACCCTTAACCTTTAAATAATTAAATTGTTTCATCTATCGCACCGCATAAACATGCGAAGAGATACAAATCCCAGTAAACAAATATCAAATTCCAAAGGCTTACTTGTTATTTGGGTTTTGATATTTGGGATTTAACTAGCCAAGCCACCCTTCTCTGTCTAAGCTTCGATATTGGATCGCTTCTGCAATATGATTTGGTTTTATATTCTCTGAGTGATCCAGATCCGCAATAGTTCTGGAGACTTTTAGGATTCTGTCGTAAGCCCGGGCTGAAAGTCCCAACGATGTAATTGCTTTCTTTAAGATTTCTGAACCCGCATCATCCAGCTTGCACACTTTACGAACCATCCTGGTATTCATTTGTGCATTGGAATACACCGACTTCAACCCAAAGAATCGTTTGGTTTGAACTTCTCTCGCTTTAACTACTCGTTCTCTTATTTCTTGGGATGATTCCCCTTTTGCTTTCCCGGACAACTCATCATAACTCACCTTGTTCACTTCAATATGCAGATCGATTCGATCCAAAAGCGGACCACTTATCTTACCCAAATACCGTTGCATCGCTAATGAAGAAGCTCCGTTCATATCCTGAGCATCATACCAATCTCCGGATGGAGAAGGGTTCATTGAAGCAACTAACATCACACGGCTTGGATAGGTCACACTCATTCTGGCTCTTGAAATAGAGACAAATCCATCTTCCAGTGGCTGACGCATCACTTCCAAAGCACTTCGTTTGAATTCTGGGAGTTCATCCAGAAACAAAACTCCGTTATGTGACATCGAAATTTCTCCCGGCATAGGGATACTTCCACCACCGACTAGTGCAACATCTGAAACGGTATGATGTGGAGCCCGAAATGGACGGGAAGTGATCAAGGCTTTCCCTCCATCTAAAATCCCTGACACAGAATGGATCTTTGTCGTTTCCAAAGCTTCTTCTAAAGAAAGCGGAGGTAAAATAGTCGGAATTCTCCGTGCCATCATTGTTTTCCCTGAACCGGGTGGACCGACCATAATGGCATTATGCCCACCTGCTGCTGCAATTTCTAAACCTCGCTTCACATTTTCCTGTCCGCGCACATCACAGAAATCTAAAATCTTTGACTGACCGTTATTATTGAAAAAAGATTTCACATCTACTTCCAGCGGATCCATCGATCCACGATTTTCCAACCAATCTTTAACCTGATTTATATGATCAAAAGCAAAGATCTCTATTCCTTCTACCACTGCTGCTTCAGCTCCATTTTCTTTAGGAACCACCAAATATTGGAAACCCTGCTTCTTGGCTTCCACCGCAACCGGAAGAACTCCTTTAATAGGTCGGATCTTTCCATCCAGTGATAATTCACCGAGCATAACTGTTTCTTCCAGTTTCTCGGTGTAGATCTGTCCTGACATCCGCAGCAAACCGATTGCTATAGGCAGATCAAAAGCATTTCCTTCTTTCGGAAGATCGGCGGGAGCAAGATTTACGGTGATCCTACCCAAGGGATAATATGAACCTGTGTTTCTGATGGCTGCTTCCACCCGGTCTCTGGATTCACTCACTGCACGGTCCGGCAATCCAACCAAAAAGAATTTCGGCATTCCGTTTGTGTGATGAGTTTCTACGTCTATGATGCGCGCATCAACACCAACTGTGGATGCGCAAAATACTCTGGCTAGCATATTATTATTCTGTATCTTTTTTTATTGTTCTGCGTAGTAAGACAAGTTCGGAAGCTATTCCTTACAAAAATTTTCATAAATCACACATATCATGAAGAAAGAAGAAGCAAAATCCAAGGCTAAACGTGTCTACGAAGAGATACAGGGCGGAGTGAACGAAGTGATTAGTTCTATCCGTGAATTGATAAAGGAAGGAAGTGCCCGAAAACTTATCATCAAGAATAAAGAAGGCGAAGTTGTTTTTCAGACTCAGTTGGCATTTGGAGTTGGAGGCGCTGCACTTGTTGGAGCAATGGCTCCGGTTATTTCTGCCATCGGGATGTTTGCCATGTTCATCAACGACTACCAGATCTTAGTTGAAAAAGAAGTAGATCCTGAAGACGACGATTATTCTGTGGATGCGGAAGTGATCGAGATCACCGAAGACGAAGATGAGGAAGAAGAAAATACAGAAGAAGCTAAGGCTGAGGAAACAGAAGAGAAGGAAGAAAAAACTGTAGGCAAGAAAAAGAAGAAATAACTTCAGATTAGCTGATACGTGATTGGAATACTTATAATTTTAGGAGCCTCTTGGCTCCTTTTATTTTTACTTGAAAAAAAGAGTTTATCTGTATTAGGATTTACTCCTGTTTCCGAAAGATCAATTCAGTTCTTATTGGGTTTTGGATTTATAAGTATTATTCAAAGCATTTTAATTCTGACCGAAACATATGTTTTATCTACTGTGTGGGAATTAAAAACCAACATCAGTTTATCTCATATTTTTGGTTCGCTGTGGTATCATCTTAAATCAGCTTTAACCGAAGATCTTCTATTTCGAGGGGCCGCACTTTATATTCTTGCCAGCAGATTTAATAATAAAGCAGCCATCTTAAGTTCAGCAATTCTATTCGGGGTGTATCATTGGTTTTCATATGGTATGTTTGGAGCGGGACTGGTTCCGATGGTTTACATATTCGTTATTACCGGCGCATCAGGAGCGGTTTGGGCTTATTCTTATTTTAAAACCAACTCCATTTTTCTTGCTTTAGGACTCCATGTTGGTTGGAACTTTATATCTACTCTTTTTCTGGATAATCAGCCTTACGGCGAACTTCTCTTTCAACAGATTTCTTTGGTTCCGATTTCAAATGATTGGCTCAACTTTATTTTTCAGTTTACCAAAGGATTAGCTCCGAGCATTATTACTTACTTCTTTGTTCGATACTTATATAATGAGAATAAAAATGAAGAATAGGTTTTATCATATTCCTTTTGGCTAGTGATTCACATCCAGCGTCTTACCTTTTTTTGATAATCTTTGTACTCATCTCCAAATAGTTCAATCATCATCTCTTCTTCTGGCTTGATCTGGAATGAATTCATGTACCAAATGAATACCGGAAGCATCAGAAATACAAGTCCATCGCCCAAAAACAGACCATAGAACACAAGCAAGATCAACATTCCGAGATACATTGGGTTTCTGCTTATGCTATAGATTCCGGAACTGACCAAAGAAGTAGAGTCCTGCGGTTTATGGGGATTTACTGTTGTCTTCTTTACAGAAAACTGAATAACTCCCAGCGCAATACAAACTATTCCAAGTATTGAGGTCAAAATAATGATCCATTTCGGAGCATTAAATGCAAGAAATTCCACTGACAGATATCTATCGATTACCCACATTAAAAATATAGTGATTGCAACTACTATAACGGGTGGGACTTTGAGCTTCATTATTTGTCTGTCTTCTTAAACGGCATCCAGAACAATCCCTTTACCTTTTGATCTTCTTCGGAATCGAATTCATCCAAACCGATGTGTATAGAATGAGGATCGTTATTCAGATTGAACGTTTTACAGATCCTATCCCAGAACGAAAATAACGAACTGTAGTTAGAGTCCGTTTCTGATTGCTTCCTGGAGTGATGAACCTTGTGCATGGCCGGAGTTACGATAAACATTCTTAGAAATCTGTCCAGCTTTTCCGGCACTCCGATATTTGCATGATGAAACTGAACAACGATGATGAGCAGAATTTCATACACCAGTAATTCCCAGATATGTAATCCGATCAATACGATAATTCCGGTTCTGAAAATAGATGAGAAGATGATCTCTCCTGTATGAAATCGGTTTGCAGTAGTCACATCCATATTCGGATCAGAGTGATGAACACGGTGAAATTTCCAAAAGAATGGAATACGATGATTCATCACATGCCAGAAATACGTCCATGTATCCATCAATAAAACAGCACCGAATACATGAGCCCATGACGGCAAAGCAAGCCAATTCAAAATTCCGAAGTCGTTGGTATTTGCCCAATTGGAAGCCCACAACCAAATCCCCACAAAAAGGAATGAGGTAATCGCTGCATTTACTATTCCAAGAGATGCATTTCTGAGTAAATGTTTCCAGCGCTGTTTCCCGGAATCTTTAAAAAAATCAAAAAATGGATGAGCATGTTCATAGAGCAGAAGCGCAACCAATCCTATTACCGCTACTGCGGTTTGAGTTTGGTTTAGCAGATCCATTAATGCTTGCATATAGAATAAATGAGATTACTTCTTTTCGAAGCCGGCTTCTACCAGATCATTGTAGCCGCCAAGGTTGTGTACATTTTCAAAACCGTTTTCCTTCATTATTTCGGCTGCTTTCCCACTTCGGTTGCCTGAAGCACAATACAGATAATAGGTTTTGGATTTATCTAATGAATCGAGTTTTTCTTCGAATTCACCCGAAGTTAAGTTGTAACCCACAAGAGCCCCTTTTAAACTTCCATTTTCGTACTCCCGTTCGGTTCTAACATCGATTATGATTCCCTCGACCTGAGCTTTATTTTCTATTGCCTGCTCAGAAGAAATAGCATGCAGCTCTCGCTCTTTTTGAAAATAGATCAGTGCATATGCTGAAGCTAAAACTATTCCAACAAGTAATATCAGTACTGATTTTTTCATCTCTTCAATAAATAATTAATTCAGATTAAACGTTCATATAAATTATATAAACTCCCATGAAAAGAAGAAATATCGCAAAACCTTTCTTCAGCTTTTCACCGCTTATTTTAGATCCAACAATTTTCCCGACGAAACTTCCCACTGCACCGATCAAGCTGAAAATTAAAACCAATTCCCAGTTTATTTGTTGATTTACGGATTCCAGAACTTCAAAATACTTATAGAATCCACTAAAACTTTTTAAAGCAATTATTACCAAACTAGTTCCAATCGCCACATGCATGGGTAATCCACCTAATATAACTAACGCAGGTACAATCAAAAATCCTCCGCCTACTCCTACTAATCCTGTAAGCACACCAACTACGACTCCTTCCAGTGCAATAAGCCACCATTTTTGTTGCTTGGCAAGAGATTGATCAACATCGGTGATCTTTTTATTTCTGAGCATCAGCACCGCTGCCAGAATCATCACAAACGAAAACAGCATTAGTTGAAATGTACTTGATACAAAACCAGCAACATAAGCGCCGCCGTAAGTCCCCGCCATGCCCGGAATCCCGAACAGGATTACATTTCTCCAGTTAACCTGCTTTTTTAATGCGTATGGAATGGATGCTATTAAACTGATAAACCCAACTATCCCCAATGATTCAGCGATAGCAGCTTTTTCAGGTTCTCCGGAAATATAGATCAGAATGGGGACTGTGAGGATCGATCCTCCGGAACCCATCAAACCTAATGAAAGTCCGACCAATAAAGCCCCAATCCAGGATAGAGTCATTATGCTTGCACCTCAGATTTCCAATTTTTGAACAAATCATCCACCCATATTACATCGAATCCTTTACTTTTCAATAGAGAAATGGAGTAAGAAGCTCTTTGTCCACTTGCACAATGAACTGCTATCGTTTTATCATGAGGAATTTTATCCAGATTTGCAGCTAATCGTGTGTGTGCAATATTGATGGATCCGGGAATATGTCCCGTTGAATACTCCGTTGCCTTCCTTACGTCCAACACTTGAATATTACTATTATTCATCTGCTTTGATAATCCTTCAAAATCTGTTGAATTGGTAGATTCTATTTCACCGTTCCAGCTTTCAAGGTCGTTATACGTTGCAAACCCTATGCATTTATCTAATCCTACATTAGCCAGATCATTGACAGCTTCCTGAAGATTATCCTGATCTATGATGAGGTAAAATTCATCTTCTCCATCAAGAAAAGAACCGGCTATCGTATTAAAGTTTTTATCAAAAGAAGCCATTATCGAGCCTTCAAGATGAGAACTTGCAAAATCATGTTTAGCTCTTGTATCAATTATAGTGATGTCGTTGTCAACCATTTCCTGAATACTTACTTTTTTCGGAAGCTCGATTGGTGACCCTAGTACAGAAGGACCAACTTTATTCAGCTTTTTCATCCTCCCAAAATAAAGAGGAGGTTCCGGCTGTCCGTCCAGAATAAAATCCACAAATGATTCTTCATCTACAGCAGCTTTAAATGCGGGACTGAAACGAGTTTCATATCCAACAGTAGATTCGGGGACTGCTCCCAACGCTTTACCGCAGGCGCTTCCTGAGCCATGTGCAGGCCACACTTGTAAGTATTCCGGAAGATCTTTGAATTTTTCAACCGACTTATATAGTGTTTGTGCAGACGGTTTCATATTTCCTTTTTCACCGGCTGCAGTTTCTAAAAGATCAGGGCGGCCAACATCACCTACAAAAACAAAATCACCGGTTAAAATCCCCATTGGTTCGTCAGTAAGAGCGCCATCTGTTACCAAAAAACTGATTGATTCCGGTGTATGTCCCGGAGTATGAATAACATCAAATTTAATATTACCAATACTGAATGAATCTCCGTTCTTAACGAGCTCATAGTTATATTCACTTCCGTTCAGCCATTCGTATTTCCAGTCTTTATCTCCTTCATCAGAGGCGATAATTTTTACTCCTTTTTCAGCAAATTCTCTTAAACCGGAAACATAGTCTGCATGAATGTGTGTATCAGTAGCATGAGTGATCTTCAGTCCTTCCGAAGCTGCAATTTCCTGATACTGATCTATATCTCTCATCGGATCAATTACAATCGCTTCTCCATTCTTCTGGCATCCGATTATATATGCATACTGTGCTAATTTTTTGTCAAATAATTGTTTGAAATACATAATTCTGTTGTTTGAAGATTAATTAATGAGGGAGTGACGGTCTGATCTTTCCGTACACCCAAGTACCTGCTAAAGCACTTAAGATTGGAACGATCATAATACTGTATCCGGCTCCTGCAAGTGAGAATAATGGTCCCGGACAAGCTCCAGTCAATGCCCATCCAAATCCGAATAGTGTTCCTCCTATAAGATATCGGGTAACTTGTTTTGGATCTTTTGGCGGAATCGTAATTGCATTCCCTTCCATATCTTTGATGTTCTTTCTCTTTATAATTTGGATGGAGATCATAGCTACTACAACTCCCAATCCGATTATGCCGTACATGTGGAATGAATCGAACCGAAACATTTCCTGAATTCTGAACCAGGACACTACTTCAGATTTTATCAATACGATTCCAAAGAAAATTCCTGCTAGTAAATATTTTATATAATTCTTCATGTCTAAGTTCGATTAAAATATAAATGGGTAGATGACATAGGTGATAAACAATCCACCGGCAAAGAAACCTATAACTGCCAGTAATGATGCCAATTGCAGATCAGCAAGTCCGGTTATTGCATGACCTGATGTACATCCACCGGCGTAACGGGCACCGAATCCTACTAAAAAACCACCGACTATCATCAAGATAATACCCTGAGTACTTGCTACATTTTCCCAGTTAAAAACATCAGATGGCAGCATTCCGGAAAAATCTGAAATTCCCAAAGCTTTTAAGTCTGTGATGGTTTGTGCAGAAATATTGATTGGATCGGGATTACTTAAAAGCCATCCTCCAATAAAACCGCCCAATATGGTTCCTGCTACAAATACCAGATTCCATTTTCCTGATTTTTTCCAGTCGTATTTGAAAAACTCGATATCTCCGGGTACACAAGCTGCACAAGCGTGACGTAAATTCGCAGAGACCCCAAAAAGTTTCCCTCCCGCTATTAATAAGATTGGTACTATTAACCCGATCAAAGGTCCGGCCACGTACCACGGCCATGGTTGTCTTAAAAATTCTATTAATTCCATTGTTTGAATATCTTTTTGTTATGGAAATAAGATCCACAAATAAACAACCACACTCTGTAACATTAGTTACAAACAATGAGATTAATGATAATTGTTTTAGAGAGGCGCTTTGAGGTTAAAGAATGGAAATCCGGTTTCTCTCCAATTCTATTTTCCCTTCATTTTCCAGTTGTTTTAAAAGGCGGGATACAACAACTCTGGAAGTATTTAAATGTTGAGCAATTTGCTCGTGAGACATATGAATCTCGTAAGATTTCGTTGCCTGCTTTTTGTCTAACAGATACTTATACAATCGGTCATACAAATTAAGAAATGTTATGCTGTCGATGGTTTCAAGTAATTCATCAAAACGAGTTTGATAGGAGCTGAATACATATTTTCTGAAAGATCTGTAGTTCTGAATCCATTCGTCCATATAATTCATAGGAATCATCCAAAGAACAGAATTATCTTCAGCCGTTACTTTGAAATCATTTCTTTTGCCTTCAATGCAACACGCCAGAGACATCGCACAAGTTTCTCCTCCTTCTAAATAATAGAGAAGTATTTCATTGGCTTTTTCGTCTTGCCTAACCACACTTAACAATCCTTCAAGCACAATTGGCATATGCATGGAAGTACTTCCGGGAGTTATGATCAGTTCTCCGGAGCGGGCTGTTTTAGGAAAACCGACTTTCTGGATTTCCTGAACCAGTTCATCCTCTATTCCCGCTTCAGATAATATTGATCGAAGATTTTCCTGCACGGAATTATTTACTTCCAATGCTCTTCTGCAATAGCTTCTTTGCTGAGTTCATTACTTAAATAATGCTCCGCATCTAATGCAGCTTTACACCCTGTGCCTGCAGCAGTTACTGCTTGGCGATAGAATGAATCCATAGCGTCTCCGCAAGCAAAAATTCCCGGAAGATCCGTTTTTGTGGATTGTCCTTTGGTTTGGATATATCCAACATCATCCATTGTAAGTACACCTTTGAAGAGATCTGTATTTGGCTTATGCCCGATCGCGATAAATACTCCAGTCACATCATCCAGTGTAGTAATTTCACCGGTATTTCTGTTTTTGATGTTCACACCTTCCACGACTTGCTCACCTAATACTTTTTCTACTTCACTGTCCCACATGAACTCGATCTTCTCATTTTCGAAAGCCCGTGCTTGCATAGCTTTTGATGCACGCAGTTCATCTCTTCTGTGAACAACGGTTACTTTACTTGCAAACTTGGTAAGGAAAGTAGCTTCTTCCATCGCTGTATCTCCACCACCAACAATAATTACATGCTGATTTCTGAAAAAAGCTCCGTCACATGTAGCACAAGCAGAAACACCTTTTCCTCTTAGTCTGGTTTCGCTTTCCAAACCAAGCCACATTGCAGAAGCGCCCGTAGAAATGATAATGGTATGTGCTTTTATTTCTGTCTTTTCATCAACTACCATTTTGTAAGGTCGGGACTCAAAGTCGATTTCCGTTACATATCCATAACGACAATCTGCTCCGAATTTAGTAGCCTGTTGACGAAAATCATCCATCATTTGAGGTCCCATCACTCCATCAGGGTAACCCGGAAAATTTTCTACATCAGTAGTAGTCATCAGCTGTCCGCCAGGCTCCGGTCCTTCAAATACTAAAGGGTTTAGATCTGCTCTGGCAGCGTAAAGTGCTGCTGTTAATCCTGCCGGTCCGCTACCAACTATAACTACTTGAAATGTTTTATCTGCGATGTCTTCCATATGATCTCTTAAATTTTATGATGACAAAAAGTACAAAAAATTAAGAGTATGTATTACTCGAATATTTCTATACACCTTATAGTCAGAATAAAAACTGTATTGCTATCTCAAATATTGAGTAATGAGTTAGCGTACAAGATCAATCATGGGAAATAAGAGAGAATTCGATCATTCTTTGTAATCTTGCGCATTAATTACAAACCGGCTCAAACGAATCTTTTGTGCGATTAGAAATCTGGTATATATCTTTTGGTTCGAAGCTTGGCACTCCGCTCACCCATAATTCATCTGATTCTCTTTTTATAAAAGCTGAAGAATTAAAAAATTCACCGCCGGAAATTTCTTGCACAAAATACCCGCCTGCTTCACTTATGGCAATAAGTTTTGCCTTTTCTGTTGCGTAGCATTCATCATCAAAAGTATAGGTGTTCGTCACTTCCACATCTATAGCGAAAAACTCCATGTAGGTATTGGTTGAGTCATCTTCCGTTAGTTCCCATATCACATTTCGAAAATCCTTCGGAAATACCGCCGGGTCGGAGCTGTTGTCACATGAAGTATTAAAAACTAATACTAATATAATTACTGTAATCAGGTTATAAGATCTCGTCATTTTTTGAGATATGAAATTTTCTTCTAAACGGCAGTTAAGACTTCTAAAGTATACAACTTTTTATCACTGTCACTTTTGATAATTTAAAAGTTGATTAAAACTACTAAAACTCCAATTTATTAAACACTCTGGTTTTAACTTATTGGCACTAACATTCTAATTTACTATGTTCTAATACCTAACGGAGGGAACAATTGATTATAGCAGTACTTAGAGAAACTTCAGAACATGAGAAAAGAGTAGCTCTTTCGCCTGATGTAGTTCGTCAACTTAATAATGAAGACATTCAAATATGGATTGAAAAAGATGCCGGTCTGCCTTCTAATTTTCGAGATGACACTTATAAGGATGCCGGAGCTGTTATCATCGATTCTAAAGAAGAGTTACTCACAAAAGCGGATATTTTACTTTCAGTACAGACACCATCAGATGAAGACCTTAGTAAGTTAAAGAAAGGCGCTGTTCTGGTCTCCTTTATTTGGGGACTTCAGAATCCTGAGCTGGTTTCCAGATTGTTGGAATTGAATATTTCTGCTTTAGGAATGGATGCCATCCCAAGAATTTCCAGAGCTCAGAATATGGATGCTCTTTCTTCCATGAGCTCCATTGCCGGATACAAAGCGTCCCTGATCGCAGCTAATGAACTCGATAAATATTTCCCAATGATGATGACAGCGGCTGGGACCATTCCTCCATCCAAAACACTGATTCTTGGAGCAGGAGTTGCCGGATTACAAGCCATTGCAACATGCAGAAAACTGGGTGCCGTTGTTGAAGCCTTTGACGTTCGACCTGCAGTTAAAGAACAGGTAGAAAGTTTGGGTGCTAAATTTATCGAAGTGGAATTATCTGATGAAGAAACAGAAACCAAAGGAGGATACGCAAAAGAACTCACGGAAGATGACAAGCTAAAGCAGCGTGAACTGATCCATCAGCATGCAAAAAAATCGGATATCATTATAACCACAGCATTGATTCCAGGACGACCGGCTCCGCTTTTGATCACCAAAGAAATGGTAGCTGATATGAAGCCCGGTTCTGTAATTGTTGATCTTGCTGCTGAAAATGGAGGGAATTGCGAGCTTACGGAAGCGGGAACAACTCAAGTTGTTAATGAAGTCAAGATCGTTGGACCTATAAATCTTCCAAGTCAACTGGCAAACCATGCAAGTACGCTTTATGCAAAAAATATGCTGGCTCTTTTGAATTTGCTGTTAAAAGATGGCGAACCAAACTTCGATTTTGAAGATGAAATTCTACTAAACACAACGATAACCCACAATGGCGAAATTATTTCACCATTAATTAAGAATAATTGAATTACGAATTAGGAATAGGCTGCATATTCCTAATTCAAATGTTCCTAATTCATTCAATATGTCCATACTCATTTTTTCTTTATTCATTTTCGTTCTCGCCTGTTTTATTGGCTTTGAGTTGATCTCGAAAGTGCCTCCAACTTTGCATACCCCTTTGATGTCGGGAGCTAATGCAATTTCAGGAATCACCATTGTAGGAGCGCTTATTGTTACCGGTGGCGAAGGCGGATTACTTACTCAGATTCTTGGTGTGGCGGCAATTATTTTCGCTACAATAAATGTAGTCGGCGGATTTATGGTAACCGACCGAATGCTTGAGATGTTCAAGAAAAAGGGAGATGACAAATGAGTCAGTTTCTTCCGGATTATATCGTTACATATTTGCCCGATGCGATTCAGTTAATTTATCTCATCGCTACTGCTTTTTTTATTCGCGGATTGAAATTACTTGGATCTCCTGCTACTGCCCGAAAAGGAAATCAGCTTGCCGCAACAGGAATGTTGATCGGAATTATTGTTACTCTTTTTGATCAGCAAATTGTTTCTTTTGAATGGATAATAGCCGGAGTACTGATCGGAAGTTTGATCGGGATAATTTTGGCTAAAAAAGTTGCTATGACAGCCATGCCGGAACTAGTAGCAGTTTTTAATGGATTTGGTGGCGGTGCTTCTGCTTTAGTTGCTTGGGGTGAACTCAGTAAATTTGCTGATCCTTCTGTGATGGGAAATTCGAGTTTGGTTACGACCGGACTCAGTATTTTCATTGGTTCTCTGACATTAACAGGGAGTTTTGTGGCTTTTGGAAAACTGAAAGGATTCATTTCAGGAAATGCAATTACCTTTCCGGGATTGAATTTTATCAACATTGCTTCCATGATTGGAGTGGTAGTCCTGATCGGTGTTTTTACTTATGATCCAGCAAATCAAACGGTATTCTGGATCATTTTGAGTTTGTCACTTTTGATAGGAATCACTTCGGTGATCCCGATTGGTGGAGCCGATATGCCGGTAGTGATCTCATTATTAAATTCTTACTCCGGACTTGCCGCTTCTATGGCTGGTTTTGTACTCGGTAACAATTTGCTCATCGTTTCCGGTGCCTTGGTGGGAGCTGCGGGATTGATTCTAACTCAGATCATGTGTAAAGCGATGAATCGCTCTCTATTCAATGTAGTATTTGGAAGTTTTGGAGGAGACTCTTCTTCCGGTCAAGTTTCCGGTTCTGATGGAGACAAAACAGTTCGTGAAACTTCTGCAACGGATCTCGCCATTCAGGTTGCATACGCCTCTAAGGTTGTAATTGTGCCCGGTTACGGATTGGCGGTTGCTCAGGCTCAGCATATCATAAAAGAAGTAGCTACTAAACTAGAAGAACGTGGAGTACAGGTGAAGTATGGAATTCATCCGGTTGCGGGAAGAATGCCCGGACATATGAATGTGTTGCTTGCTGAAGCAGATGTTCCGTATGATCAATTGTATGATATGGATCAGATCAATCCTGAATTTGCATCTACGGATGTTGTATTGGTGATCGGGGCAAATGATGTGGTCAACCCAATGGCAAAAACTTCTCCAGGAAGTCCGATTTATGGAATGCCCATTCTGAATGTGGATGAAGCCAAGCGAACGATCGTCTTTAAGCGAAGTTTGAGTTTCGGCTATGCCGGAATTGATAATCCGTTATTCTATACCGAAAAAAATCAGATGTTTTTTGGGGATGCAAAGAAAAGCTTGCAAGCTTTGAATGAAGCTCTTAATGATGTTTGATCACTGATTTCGCTGATTCTTATAGATGCCAGATCTAGCTTTTAAACTTTATCGGCATTGTAGCTTTTCATAGCCTTTAAAAAGCAGGCTGTAGACAGTATTCCGCAAACAAGAAACACAGAAAACATAGCTTGAGATGGTCCTTTTGATCCGGTAAAAATATGATCCATCAACCAACCCGTTACCGGTGGACCGATTCCAAATCCAACTATACTTACCACAAACAGATAAACAGATCCGGCAACACCGCGCATTTTCGATCCCACAAAATCCTGAATCAAAGCTGCAGCTACTCCGTTGTAGGATGACGAAACTACGTTGGCTATTCCGATCAGTATCAATCCCATTAGAGCAGTTTCAGCGAATAACCCGAAAAAATAAAATGGTAATCCTCCGAGTGCTGCTACAATCCCGGAAATAAATCTCTTTTCTTCACCGAATTTCAATGCCAACTTATCAGCCATCCAACCGGAAAGATTTACACTGACTCCCGTAGCAAACATAAACCAACCATAACTACTGATCAGGTTAGAGGACTCAAATACATCTGTTAATATGGTTCCGATAAAAGCCAAAATGGAATAACCGCTTAGCGCCAACAATGAAAATCCCATTAGGTGATAACGAACCGTTGGCTTTTTCAGAATAAATGAGAGTACTTCAAAAAAGCTTTGATCTGAAGACTCTGAATCTATCGTAGTTTCTCTAGATGGTTCTTTCAACAAAAAATAGCCCAGAACTGCTAGCCCAACTCCCGGTAAACCAACTGATTTTAATGCAAACCGCCAGTCGTAATTTTCAGCAATGCTCCCTCCTATCAAGAAAGAAAGTCCCACTCCAATAAAAATTCCTGAGGCGTACACAGAAAACACTCGTGCTCTATGCTTCGGCTTAAAATAATCTGCTAAGAGCGAATACACCGACGGACTTAATGCAGATTGACTAACCCCAATTGCAAATCTTGCCGAGATCAAAAAAGCAAAGGAGTTCGCAAAACCGCTCGCAAATGTCATCATACTCCAGATCAACAATCCCGACAGGATTATATACTTTCTTGAAAAGCGGTCTGCCATTCTTCCCATAAAAATTCCACAGAAAGCATATACCAGAGAAAAAGCAGGTCCGTAAAGAACTCCCACTTGAGTATTTGTAAAGTTCAGATCTACTCTTATTTGTGATGCAAGCACCGCAATGATCTGTCTGTCTACAAAACTACAAATATAGATCAGCATCAAAGTAAGCAGTGCTATTAATGCGTAAATATCAGGACGATTATTTTTACCGGAAAAATTCATGGCGGGAATTTAGAAACTATATTTCACATAAGTTCCTTATCTATGGTACAATCTTTATGTTTAGAAAAAGAAAATTCTATTTATGTCGAAGCAAAAACTGCCACGAAAAACAAAGAAGCAAAAAGAGCGAGCTCAGAAGATCTTAAATGAGCTTTATACTTACTACCCAAATCCCGAGTGTGAATTAGATCACCGAAATCCTTTTGAGTTGTTGATCGCCACTATTTTAAGTGCGCAATGCACCGATGTTCGGGTAAATAAAGTAACTCCTGAATTATTTGAACTCTATCCAACTCCGGAATTAATGAAAGACGCTCCCATTGAAGATCTAGAAGAGCTGGTAAGAACAACCGGTTTCTTCAGAAATAAAGCGAAATCATTAAAAGAAACCTCTACAATTTTAGCCGAAGAGTTTGATGGCAAAGTACCTCAAAACATGGATGATCTTCTAAAACTACGCGGAGCTGCTCGAAAAACAGCTAATGTTGTACTAGGTAATGCATTTGGAATAAACGAAGGTGTAGTAGTTGATACGCACGTTAAGCGCTTCTCGAACAGGTTTGGATTGACAAAACATAAATCAAATACAGACAAGATCGAGCGCGATCTTATGGCGTTATTTCCTCAGGAAAACTGGACTGATCTCTCACACCTGATGATACATCACGGCCGCGGACCTTGTAAAGCAAGAATTTCTTCTGCTCCGGATCACCCACTTTGTGAAGAATATGGAATTAACTGTGAGTGCCAAAAGATGAGGGATAAGGAAAAAAAATCTTAGGAAATATAAATTACAGATTACTATCAGAAATTTCCATCTGACGGATATCCCGTCTGATGGAAATACTCCATGCCATAAACGGATTTTGGTCAGACGGACTCAAGCCGTCAGACCGCATATTATGAAGTTGAAATATTAAACAAGCTAAATGTTGAATCTTTTCAAAATTAAGGTTGAATTGTAATCTAAATCAGCCTTATATTTAAAGCCGTTTCAGAAATGAAACGAATTTTACTGAATGCGAGAATAGCTCAGTTGGTAGAGCACAACCTTGCCAAGGTTGGGGTCGCGAGTTCGAGTCTCGTTTCTCGCTCTTACAAAGCCTTTCAGATATAATCTGGAAGGCTTTTTTTATAAGATTAAATCTATACTGGGAAACTATTTTTTGTTCAATATTATTTCTCGGATGGCTTTGCTGTAAGTCTGTCCGATAGGAACTTCATGATTTCCTATAATTAAGACATCACCTTTCATCGAAGTTATTTTGTTTAAGGAAATTATGAATGACCGGTGTACACGCAGAAATCCAGATTCAGGAAGCAACTCCTCTAAACCGGATATCTTTTCATGTACCAAAATTTCTCCCTTTTCCATAAACATTGTGGCGTAATTACCTTTGGCTTCCACATATAAAATATCTTTCGTATTTATTTGATAGTGTTCTTTCTCTCCTTTCACAAAAAATCGAGAAACATGCCCTTCCTTCTCCTCACTGTTGTTTTGTTTATTACTAACTGAGGAAGGGCTTCCGATAGCTTTATTTACTGCCTTCAAAAAGCGTTCAAAGCTAAAGGGTTTAACCAGATAATCTTTTATAGCCAGTTCATACCCTTCAAGAGCATGTTCTTTATAAGCTGTAGTTACGATCACTTTGGGAGGAGCTTGGAGCGTTCTAAGAAATTCGAAGCCTTTGAGTTCAGGCATATGTAAATCCAAAAACATCAGATCGACATTATTCGAGTTTAACCATTCCAAAGCTTCAAAAGCATCATAGCATTGAGCTACAACTTGTAAGTGAGGTATTCTCTTACAGAATGTAGTCACCAGGTCATGCGCCAAAGGCTCATCATCAACAATTATACATTTGATCATAGCATATTAAGCTGAAGTGTTATTTTAAATTCGTTCTCACCTTTTACAATAT
Organism: Balneola sp. EhC07; assembly: GCF_001650905.1. Lineage (GTDB taxonomy): Bacteria > Bacteroidota > Rhodothermia > Balneolales > Balneolaceae > Balneola. The sequence continues at coordinate 211,752 of NZ_LXYG01000012.1, read as the reverse complement.
CAAGTTGGTGCTGATCGGGGTACAACAGCTCCAATCGCTGCCTAAGATTTGCCAATCCGATCCCCTTTTCAGAATTCGGGTTCTTTTCTTCAAAATTGTTACTGATTTCAAAAACCAGTTTCTCGTTTTGAATATCTGTTTTGATAGAAGCATGGATAAACGCTCCATCCCTCAATGACTCCACTCCATGTTTGAAGGCATTCTCCAGAGGTACGATAAAAAGTAAGGGTGCTACCTGTAAATCCATTTCTTCAGGAGTTTCGAATCGGATGTCCACCTCTTTCTGATATCGTATTTTATGCAGATCGATATAGCCTTGCAGATATTCGATCTCGTCTTTCAAACTTACTTTATCTTTTTTACCCTCATAAATAGTGTAGCGCATCATATCCGAAAGCTTGAGAATCACCTCGGGCGCTTTTTTCGATTGATGAACCACCAACGAATACAAATTATTCAGTGTATTAAAAAAGAAATGTGGATTAACCTGACTCCTCAGTAACGCTAATTCAGCCTCCGCCTTTTCGGCTTTCAAAGTTCTGAACCATTTCCATTGTTCATAAAACCACAGAGCTATCAATATCGGGATGGGTAGTAAAAACAGACTTAAAGCCCACATTTTGTAAGTACTTTCATACAGTTCAAAGCTACCTGTGAATAATCGGGCATATAAAAAGAATAGTGCTGAGCCACCATAAAGCCCAAAAATCAGGAAACGATACTTTTTAAAGAAATCCGGAAGGATGAAATAGAACAACATCAGCCAGAATGAGATCATCAGCAGAATCATCAACGGATTATCCTGAAGTTGACTGGTAAAATATCCGATACTGAAAATCACCATCACCAATACAAAAAAACCGGTGCCTACCTTAATTATCCTTCCCCCGCTTTTCAGGTAGCGATGTATGGCCAGTGAAATAAAATACGCATAGAACAAGAAACCCAAAGTATTGCTGATCCAGGCGTTTCCGGGGACTCTGATCAGGTCGATATACTGCATAAACAGAATCAATACAAAAGTAATAATCGGTCCTATTACAAAAGCCTGATATTTTCGAAAGATGTTATTCATAACTTAAAATAAGTGAAATCAGACACTGATACTCTTCTTCGTGTTGAACAGTTTGTTTTTTGAAACGAGTCCTTCTTTTTTTGACATGAACCGGATTCATCACGGTTTTCATACTGTTGATGTCAAAATTTTTATTGTCCGTCTAATCACCTTAACAAAGCTATTAAGCCTCCGTAATTTCGTCAAAATTCAATAATTAAGACGTGATTATGCACACATTAGACATTCAAAATATTTCCAAAATCTATGCTAACGGTGTACAAGCATTAAGCAATGTATCACTAACTATCCGGAATGGAATGTATGGATTATTGGGTGCCAATGGCGCCGGTAAATCTTCCCTGATGCGAACCATAGCAACATTACAATCTCCATCTTCAGGTAAAATCCTGTTCAATGGGGTCGATATTCAAAAGAATCCCGATATAGTACGAAAAGGTTTGGGTTATTTGCCTCAGGAGTTTGGAGTATATCCTAAAATATCTGCGGTTGAGTTACTACATCACATTGCCGTTCTGAAAGGGATCACAAGTAAAAAAGATCGAAGCCGACAAATAGAGGAGCTACTGCGTCAAACCAATTTGTATGAGCACCGAAAGAAACATGTTCATACTTATTCAGGAGGAATGCGACAGCGATTTGGGATTGCTCAGGCATTATTAGGAAATCCTCAAATCATCATTGTGGATGAACCCACAGCTGGATTAGACCCGGAAGAAAGACATCGCTTCCTGAACTTGCTCAGCAAAATAGGCGAAAACATCATTGTGATTCTTTCCACTCATATAGTGGCTGATATCTACAATTTATGCTCGAATATGGCGGTTCTTGATAAAGGATCACTGGTAGTTCAGGGAAACCCTTCAGAGCTGGTAAGCACACTGGAAGGTAAAATCTGGAAAAAAACTATTCCCGCGATTGAACTATCCAACTATCGGGAATCTCATCATATTATTTCCACCAGGCTAGCAGCCGGGAACACTCAAATTCATGTATTAGCCGATCACGCTCCGGGAAATGATTTCAAGTCCGTCGCTCCCACACTCGAAGATTTCTATTTCTCAGTGGTTTCAAACTCTGAACAACAAACCGTGGGTGTATCATGATTGCTGCGTTATTAAAATTCGAACTTATTTATCAAAGGAAACTCTGGGCGCTTCCGGCAGCTATGGTCCTTTTCTTTATATCCGGACTACAAATTGGCGGACAAGCTTTCGCTCCTGATCTCGTCAACTTCAATGCCCCTTATCAGATCAGCTATTATACCTCCATTTTTACTCTGGGAGCCGTTTTTGCCATTATGTTTTTTGTTATTAATGGCGTGCTACGCGACAGCACACATCGTATGCAGGAAATCATTTTCAGTACCGGTGTTCAGAAATATCAATTTTTTATCAGCCGGTTTTCCGGGGTTTTCATCTTCAGTCTGCTTGCAGTGAGTCCGCTGATAATTGGAATGATTACCGGAAGTCAGATCATGAACCTTGACCCCGATCGTCTGGCTCCACTCAACCTGTTTCACTATTTCTGGAACTGGTTGGTCTTCGTACTTCCAAATGTATTTATCTGCTCGGGCTTCATTTTTTCTGTGGGACTCTTAACTAAAAACAGGATGTCGGTCTACGCGTCTGCTTTGTTAATCTATGTATTGTACTTTGTGTGTTCTTTCTATTTTGATTCCCCGATGCTGGCAGGTTCAACACCAAGTCACACTGATAATATGACGATTGCTGCGCTGGGCGATCCCTTTGGTGTTTCGGCTTTCATGGAGCAAAGTCAGTACCTCACTCCCTTTCAGAAAAACAGCGTCTTAGTATCCCTTTCAGGGAATTTCTTGTACAATAGATTACTATGGATTGGGATCACATTCGCTATTCTTGGAGCAACATACCAATTATTCTCTTTCCGGGTTTTGCAGCGAAAAAAGCAAAAGGCTTCATCAGACCAAATACAACTAAAAGATGTTAGTACAGATAGTAACTACCAGCCGTTGGATATTTCTCCATTCACTCAAAAGGCCTTTTGGTATTCTTTCTTTTCCCAAAGCAGAATAGGAATTAAGCAACTGTTCAAAAGCCTTCCTTTTCAGGCGATGATCGTTTTTATCGTTTTTGTGATGTGCTCCGAATTTTATTCAAGGCTCGTTGATGGCGGTAGCTATTCTGAAAGTCTGTATCCGGTAACTGCTTTGTTGGCGGGATTAAACAGCACTGCCATCTTTATTTTTGGTGTGATGTTGATCATTTTCTTCAGCGGAGAATGGGGTTGGAAAGAACGAAGTGAAAATATGCATCTTATCCTTGATGCGACTCCGGCCTCAAACGCGTCTTTCTTTTGGTCGAAAGTTTCCGTGCTGATGTGCATTCCATTGTTATTTGTAACACTCGAAATTGTGATTGCAATGATTTTTCAGGTGCTGCTGGACTATCCCACATTCAACTTGAGCACCTACTTATCGCTGTATTATTTTCATGGAGCTCCACTTGCTTTCTATATTCTGATCGCCCTGTTTATCCAATCACTTTCTCCCGGAAAATATCTTGGAATGGCAATAACCGGATTGCTCGTTGTAACCTTTGCAACTCCTTTGTCAGGTACGCTGGGTATTGAACATCCGCTGCTAAGAGTCGGAGCTATGCCAACGGTTACGTTCTCGGATATGTCCGGTTTGAGCAACAATGCTTCTGTTTTTTATCTCTTCTCTCTGCATTGGCTTCTATTGGGATTCATTTTGTCGGTCATCGCTCTTCATGGTTGGCGACGAGGTATTATTGAAAGCTTTCTGATTCATACTAAGCAGGTATTCAGAAATTGGTCACGCAAAAAGCTGACCATTCTCGCTGTTCTGGGATTGGCTTTTCTCAGTACTTCCGGGATGATCTTCTACAAAACCAATATCGAAACAGAATATCTTTCTTCGGATGAATTCCTGGATCGCCGGGCGGACTACGAGAAAAAATATAAACACTTTGATGAGGTGAATTGGATGTACCCGATTTCCATTTACACGGATGTAGCACTTTATCCAGACGAAAGAAGCTATTCCGTTGATGCTGTGTACACGCTCATGAATAAAAGTGATTCGGTAGTAAACCGGGCGCTGTTTATTGAGAAAAAAACCATCACTGAAATTAAACTCGAACGGGCTACGTTAGTGAATACCGATCCCATACATGGAATTTTTGAATTTCAATTCGATACGCCGGTACAACCCGGAGATACTGTCAGACTTGAATTTTCTGCAGATGGAAGCCACAAAGGACTGCAATCCGGAAATGATCTGGTAGATAACGGCAGTTATGTACACCTCCGTGATTTCAGTCCGTTTCTAGGATATACTCAAAGTCTTGAGATCCGAAATAACCCCGAACGGAATAAACGCGGTCTTCCAAGAAAATCATTTGAACGACCTTCAGCAGCTGATTTTGATGTCATGGAATCCGGATTTGGGCGGGTTGATTTCGAAACAATACTATCAGTACCCGTTTCTCAGACAGGTGTAACCGTTGGTCGTCTTGAAGAGGAATGGACCGAAAATAATCGGAATTATTATCGGTTTAAATCTCAAAATCCGGTGGCTCCTGCTATCAGCTATCACTCCGGAGTGTATGAAGTTGAACAGGAAAAATATCAAGGAATAACGCTGGAGCATTATTTCCATTCGGAACACGCCTTCAATAATTCCACCATCATGAATAGCATGAAACACACGCTGGATTATGCTCAACAGGAATTTGGAGACTATCACCTTGATCATCTTCGTATAGCTGAAATCCCTTCTTACTGGAGATTTGGAGGATATGCCGCTTCAGGAATGATCAGTATGGTGGAAAATAATTTGTATCTGGTGGATGAACGTGACCCCGAAGCCTTCAGCCTGATTGCAAAGCGCACCATTCATGAAGTCGCTCACCAATGGTGGGGACACATGCTCAGCACACAGAACGTAAGCGGAGGAGCTATTTTTGTGGAAGGTTTTGCCAAATACACCGAAGCTGTAGTCATGGAAAAACATTTTGGAATGGCTTCGCTTTTTCAACTGAGTGAAACAGCTAATCGTGCCTATTTTAATGGTCGTTCTTATGCTTCCACTCCTGAGCAACCTTTGTATTTGGAACAGGGAGAACGCTATATGATGTATGGCAAAAGCTATATAGTGATGGTAGCCTTGAAAGAACTCATTGGCGAAGAAGCAATAAACCGGATCTTAAAAACTTTGGTGCAACGACATAAAAACGAGATCGATGCAACTGTAACTTCTCTCGAATTTTTAGAAGAATTGTACGCGGCAACTCCTGTGGAATATCACTCCCTCATTGAAGACTGGTTTAAGAAAATCATCACCTATGATCTTTCGGTTGAGGACTTAGACTATACCGAACTTAACGATGGCAGCTATGAAATTACCATGACCATTGATGCTTCTAAATTTGAATCGATAGATGGAATTGAGTCTTCGGTTTCCATGAATGAGCCCATTCCTGTGGGGCTATTTACCACTCATCCTTCAAAAGCATCAAAAGAGCAGACCATATTTCTTGAACCAATGAAGGTTACCGACGGAACACAAAAGCTAACGTTCCGGATTGACACCCTTCCGCAATATGTGAGTATTGATCCATATGGAACACGTCCCGATCAGGTTCGACAAGACAATTGGCTGCAACTAAATTAGTGTTGAGTTTTTGAGGTTTTACTCCAATCATCTTCTGTGAGAATAGCTCTGTCTTGACAAGGTTGTTGTGGTCCTGGCTATTCGGGGAGTCTCATCTCTCGCTCAATAAAAAGCCTCTTAGAAAAATCTAAGAGGCTTTTTACTTTGAATAAGGATATTGACCCTACTTCAGATCAAACCGATCTAAGTTCATCACTTTATCCCAGGCTTTTACGAAGTCGTTTACAAACTTCTCTTCTGAGTCGCTTGTACCGTATACTTCTGCAATTGCTCTGAGTTCTGAATTAGAACCAAAGATCAGATCTGCTCTGGAAGCTGACCATTTCACATCTCCGGTTTTTCGATCGCTTCCTACAAATACATTTTGTTCATCTGTAGTTGCCTGCCATGTTGTATTCATATCCAACAGGTTCACGAAGAAATCATTGGAAAGTGTTCCGGGTTTGTCCGTAAATACACCTTTCTTTGATCCGTCGAAATTGGTTTCCAGAACTCTCATTCCACCAACCAATACGGTCATTTCCGGAGCAGTTAATGTCATAAGCTGAGCTTTATCCACTAACATTTCCTCTGCAGTAGTTTTATGTTTTGGTGCAAAATAATTACGGAATCCATCAGCCGAAGGTTCTAACCATGCAAATGATTCTACATCCGTTTGTTCAGCAGTTGCATCTGCTCGACCGGGTGTAAATGGTACTGAAATTTCATGACCAGCTTCTTTTGCGGCTTTTTCAATTCCTGCACATCCACCTAAAACAATCAGATCTGCCATGGAAACTTCTTTTGAGAAATCACTTTGAATCCCTTCATAGACTTTCAACACTTTATCCAATTGCTCAGGATTGTTTACTTCCCAATCTTTCTGAGGAGCTAATCGAACTCTTGCTCCATTTGCTCCACCTCTTTTGTCAGAGTTTCTATAAGTAGATGCAGAAGCCCAAGCTGTTGATACCAGTTCTGAAACTGACAATCCTGAATCCAAGATTTCAGCTTTCAAACCTTCAATATCATTTTCGTTGATTAATGCATGCTCCACTTTCGGGATCGGGTCCTGCCATAGCAGTTCTTCTTCCGGTACTTCCGGTCCGAGCAACAACGATTTTGGCCCCATATCACGGTGAACCAGCTTATACCAGGCACGTGCAAAAGCATCAGCAAATTCATCAGGATTTTCATAAAATCTTCTTGAGATCTTCTCGTAAGCAGGATCTGCTTTTAAAGAAAGATCTGTCGTCAACATAAACGGTGCATGCTTTTTATCAGGATCGTGTGCATCAGGAACTGTTCCTTCTCCACCACCATCAACCGGTCTCCACTGCCAAGCACCAGCCGGACTCTTATATTTTTCCCACTCATACTTGAACAAGTTATCGAAATATAAATTACTCCATTCTGTTGGTTTTTGTGTCCATGCTCCTTCTAATCCACTGGTGATAGTATCAGCTCCTTTTCCGGTTCCATGAGCATTTTTCCAACCTAATCCCATTTCTTCAATAGACGCACTTTCAGGTTCTGAACCCAAATGATCTTCAGGTGCGGCTCCATGCGTTTTCCCGAATGTATGTCCACCCGCAATAAGCGCTACCGTTTCCTCATCATTCATCGCCATTCTTGCAAAAGTCTGTCGGATGAAAGCAGCTGCTTTTAATGGATCAGGTTCTCCATCAGGGCCTTCAGGGTTTACATAGATCAATCCCATATGGTCGGCACCGAGAGGCTTTTCTAAGTCTCCCTCTTCGTTATGACGCTGACTGCCTAACCATTCACCTTCAGCTCCCCAATACACATCTTCTTCCGGTTCCCAACGATCTTCACGTCCGCCGCCAAAACCGAAAGTCTCAAAGCCCATTGATTCCAGAGCAACGTTTCCGGCTAGAATCATAAGATCAGCCCACGAAAGTTTTCTTCCATATTTTTGCTTGATAGGCCACAGTAATAGACGAGCTTTGTCAAGATTTACATTATCCGGCCAGCTGTTTAACGGAGCAAAACGTTGCATTCCTGTCCCTCCACCGCCACGTCCATCGGTTACTCTGTAGGTTCCTGCGCTATGCCAAGCCATTCTGATCATCAGTGGTCCGTAATGACCAAAATCTGCCGGCCACCAGTCCTGAGAGTCCGTCATTAATTCTGTTAGATCTTCTTTAACAGCTTTCATGTCCAGTTTTTTAAATTCTTCTGCATAATCAAAATCTTCTCCCATTGGATCTGACTTGGAAGAATGTTGGCGAAGAATATTCAAATTCAATTTGTTCGGCCACCAGTCTTTATTTCTGGTTCCGCCTCCGGCATCTTTCCTCATTGAGCCATTATGAAATGGGCATTTACTAATATCGTTTGCGTTATAAGTTCCCGAACTTTCTTTTTCTTTATCTGACATAATCTTTTTTCTTTACAGTTTTAATCCATTAACAACATAAAAAATCATTTCATTCTTTATGATAGATATTCATTATCGACGCGTTAAAATCAATCTTACGATTTGAGTATATTTTAAATGGATTCTTCCTTTTCTTCTTCTATGAAAATTAGCTCCTCAATTCCCAAGCACATCTTACCTGTAATTGTATTCTCTCAATTTGCAGGAACTTCACTTTGGTTCGCCGGTAATGCAGTTGTTCCGGATCTGATCGAAGAACTAAATTTATTGGAGATGTTTGTGGGATTTATCACGATGGCTGTACAATCGGGATTTATCATCGGAACATTGGTTTTTGCAGTCTTAAGTGTCGCCGACAGATTTTCTCCCGTAAAAGTATTTTTAGTGTGTTCTGTTTTGGGAGCGCTGGCAAACGTTCTGACTATTTACAGTTCAAATTTTACTGAAGTAATGTTAGCCCGATTGTTTACAGGTTTTTTTCTGGCAGGAATTTATCCCGTCGGAATGAAAATAGCTTCGGACTGGCATAAAGAAGGTCTTGGAAAAGCTTTGGGATATTTAGTTGGAGCACTTGTTTTAGGAACCGCGTTCCCACATTTCCTTAAGTATCTGGGTGGCGACATGCCATGGAGATTTGTTATTACAGGAACTTCTGCTCTCTCGGTGATCGGAGGCTTAATGCTTTTCTATTCTGTTGCTGATGGTCCTTATCGTGTAAGAAGAAGTTCTTTCAAACCCTCTATGTTTTTTACTCTGTTTAAAAACTCAAACTTCCGTTCCGCTGCTTTCGGATACTTCGGACATATGTGGGAACTGTACACGTTTTGGGCTTTCATTCCTACTTTGCTTGCTTTCTACGTGTTATCAAACCAGGGGTTCATAATAAATATCCCTTTGTGGTCTTCCATTATTATTGGTGTTGGCGGAATAAGTTGCGCTATTGGTGGATATATTTCTCTTAAAAAAGGAAGTAAGTTTGTTTCTAAGATCTCCCTCTTTATATCAGGATTATGTTCAGTATTAATTCCATTTTTGTTTCATGCACCGGTCTGGGTATTTCTTGGACTTTTATTGATCTGGGGAATATTTGTAATTCCTGACTCTCCACAATTTTCCACACTTGTAGCTCAATCAACAGATAGTTCCTACATCGCTACCGGACTTACCATCGTGAACAGTATTGGTTTTGCAATAACTATTGTAAGTATTCAGCTTGTTAATTTGATGTGGGCTCACTTTCAGAATCCGTTGGTATTTTTGGTGATTTTTATTGGCCCGCTATGTGGCCTATTTGCCATTAGTAGATATAAAGTTTCCTGATAAAAGGAATTTATGAGTTTTACTTTCTGTTTGAATACTGAAATAAACAACTAATAACAAAATAAGTAAGGTTATCACTATGCCAGTTAAAAAAGCGTCAGCCGTGTGGAACGGAAACCTAAAAGAAGGAAAAGGATCTATTAATTCTGAAAGTGGAGTCTTATCTGAAGCTGCTTTTACTTTTGCGTCCAGATTTGAAGATGAAGGAAAATCTAATCCGGAAGAACTAATTGGTGCAGCCCATGCCGGTTGTTATTCTATGGCACTATCTAATGAATTACACAGCGCCGGACATGATTCTAAAAGTGTATCAACCAATGCCGATGTATCTTTAGAAATGGTAGATGGGACACCTACAATTACAAAAATTAAATTGACAACCAAAGCAGATGTTCCGGGATTAAGCGATAGTGAATTTCAAAAAATTGCATCTGCCACTAAAGAAGCGTGCCCTGTTTCCCGCGCTTTAGCAAGTGTAGATATTGAGCTGGAAGCTTCTCTGGCCTGACTTCATTTTTACTTAAATTTTCACATATAAAGCCATTCCAATGTGAATGGCTTTTTTTTTGGCCCTAAGAATGCTATAATCAGCTAATTATTTTCTATCGTGGCTAAAAAAATACGGGTTTCAAAACTACTTCTAATACTTGGAATTTGGTTAGTATTGTCTGCTAACTCATACAGCAATGTGTTTGCAGATTTTCAAACGTTCCAAAGTGATACCAATAAGGTTAAGTCAATGTTCTCTGACATTGAACACTTAATGGATGTAGGTAATTTCACAACGGCTTATCAAAAACTAGATTCGGTAGATTTACTGTCTGAACAATTTGATTATGAATACGGATTAGCTTTTTCAGGCGTAAAACGGGCAGAAATATTACTGATCAAGAAACAGATCGATTCTGCTCTTACTTCCATAAATAAAGTTATAGATCAGTTTCCTGACAGCAGATTACGTTTCAATTTTTATAACACACAGGCTGCCGCTTACAATTATAAAGGACAATCTAAACAAGCAATTGAGTCATTCAGAAAGGGCTTAAACTTTATTGAATTACTACCTCCTAGTATGAGATCCAGATCTATCGCGGCCGTCCATGTAAATATGGCGGGGGCATATCATAAACTTGGGGACAGATCTAATACTATAAAAAATTACCTTGAGGGATTACAGTTTGCAGAATCAACAAAGGATTCTTCATTTTTGACGATCACACTGAATAACCTTGGAGATACATACAATTCTTATTCAGAGTATGAACGTGCTGAGTATTACTTAAAAAGAGCAGAGACTATAGCATTACAAAATAATTATAAACCCGATCTGCTCAGAATCTATTTAAATCTGGGTAATACTTTTAGTAATAATGAAAAATACGACGAAGCTTTAAAGTATTACGAACAAGCTCTAGCTTTAAATAAAGAAGTAAGACCAGATACTCCCCCTTTTCAGATCATCTATAATCTGGGAGTTCTTTACAGCAACAAAAGGCAGTTTACAAAAGCTAAAGATGCCTTTGAAGAATCTTTGCAGTACTGTATAGAACTTAAAATTACTCAGGGATTGTATTTTAATTACAAGGGATTAGGCGATCTGTATGAAAAATTCACTCAGCCATATACTGCAATCAGTTGGTATCAAAAAGCACTTGATGTAGCAACTGATCTGGATCAAAATCTCTACATAGTTCAGCTTCATGAAAAACTTTATTTAACCTACAAATCAGTCGGCGAAACCGCTCAGGCCCTGAAATCACTTGAGAATTTTAAAGCTCTTTCGGATAGTATCGCAAAAAAAGAATCAGATGCCGCACTTTCTGAACTGGAAAGTGAGATCGAGCTGAACAGACAAACAGAGATCAACCGACTTCTTGAAGAAAAGCAAGGAATTCAGGAACGCCAGTTAATTTTGACGAGAAATCTTAACATCGCAGCAGTAGTAGTTATTGTGATCATATTAGTTCTGCTATATGTGGTTTTCAGGTCCGGAACAGATCGAAAAAAAGTAAATCTGGTTCTGAATAAACAAAAAGAAGAGCTTGAAGAACTCAACCAAACGAAGGATAAACTTTTCGCTATTGTAGCCCACGACCTTAGGTCGCCTATGGCGTCACTACAGGGTATTTTATATATGATCAACAGCAGTGAGCTTTCCCTTCAGGAGGTTAAAGATCTTGTTATTAGTCTGGAACCAACTCTTCAAAAAAATATAAATACCTTAGATGATCTTCTTGCTTGGGCCAGAAAACAAATGTCCGGAATCAGTTTAAATCCACAAGATATTGACACTAAACCCATTATTGATGATGTAATTTCGAAACAACTTTATGAGATAGATGCTAAAAACCTGACTATTTCGAATAAAATCCCTGGCCAAACAATTGCCTGTGTAGATCTCAACGCTTTCAAACTCATTATTAGAAATCTTCTTTCTAACAGTATTAAATTCACTCAATCAAATGGATCAATAGAATTTGATTGTACTGAAGGTAATGGTTCTGTTACTTTCACTATCAAAGACACCGGTATTGGGATTCCTGAAGATCTCCATGACTCGATTTTTAAAGACAAGTCAAAAACACGCTTAGGCACTAACATGGAACTGGGCAATGGCTTTGGACTAAGCTTGTGCAAAGAATTCGCACACAGAATGAATGGCGAAATTTATTTTGAAAGTGAAGAAAATGTCGGCACTACCTTTTTCTTAACTCTTCCTAAAAGTGGACAAATAAAGTCCAATATTTAAAAGAAATAAAAAGCCATATCCTAATTCAACATTAAGCTTTTCATTTCTTATCTTGAGACTTCTCAAGAATCATCCAAATTCGGAGTTTTTAATGAGCGACAAACCTCGCGAGTATTGTGGAATTTTTGGCATCTTTGATCATGAAGAAGCTGCACTAACCACATATTACGGCCTGCATTCACTTCAACACCGCGGCCAGGAATCAGCCGGAATTGTTACCAGTCATTACGACAAAGACAAAGAACGCATGGTTATGCCTTCTTATAAAGATTTCGGGCTAGTGCTTAGTGTTTTCGATAAACCTAAGATCATGAACAAGATCCTAAAGGGTCGTTCAGCTATCGGGCATAACAGATATTCAACTTCCGGATCTTCTAAAAATCCGGCTAACATCCAGCCTTTCAGAGTTCATTACAGAAACGGAAATCTGGCCATCGGGCACAATGGAAACCTCTCTAACGCCAAACAGATTCGCTCCAGATTCAGAAAAGAAGGAGTTTTATTTCAAAGCACCTCTGATACCGAATTGATTCTTCATCTGATCTCACACAGTCTGAAACAGGATCAGATGGGACAAATAATGGACGCACTGCATCAAATTGAAGGTGCGTATTGTCTGGTAATACTAGCTGATGATAAATTGATCGGTGTAAGAGATCCTAACGGCTTCAGGCCTTTAGCACTTGGAAAAAAAGACGGGAAATTCTGTCTTGCCAGCGAAACTTGCGCTTTCGATATCAATAACGCGGAATACATTCGCGATGTTGAACCTGGCGAAGTTGTGGTAATTGATCAGGAAGCTTCTGATTCCGGAGAAGTAAAATCATACTTTATTGAACCAAAGGAAGGTACTAAAACAAGCCAGTGTATTTTTGAATATGTTTATTTTTCCCGACCGGACAGTATGATCTTCGGTGAAATGGTTGATAAGATCAGAAGAAATTTAGGGCAGGCTTTAGCAAAAGAACATCCTATAGATGAAGTTGTTACCATTAAAGATTCTTCCAAAAAGCCTGTTATCATTTCAGTTCCTGATTCCAGTAACACCGCAGCAATCGGATATGCAAATGAGAATCAGAAAATGGGACACGAGTGTAAATATGACATTGGTTTGATCCGTAATCACTATGTAGGAAGAACATTTATTTCTCCCGGACAAAAATCACGGGAACAAAAAGTTCGGACAAAATTTAATCCGGTTCGTGGAGTAATTGAAGGTCGATCCGTTATTATTGTTGATGATTCTATCGTAAGAGGTACCACTTCTCGTTTATTGGTTGATATGATCCGTGCATGTAATCCTGCAGAAATTCACTTTTTGGTAAGTTCTCCACCAATTATCAGTCCGTGTTATTACGGAATGGATTTCCCAAGCCCTGAAGAACTTATCGCCAATAAATTTGAGCGAAATGTAGATAAGATCGCTGAAGAAATAGGAGTGGACAGTTTAAGATATTTATCAGCTGATGGGTTGGTAAATGCAGTTAAGGAAGCAAATCCGTCGGGTCACGATTATTGTACGGCTTGCTTTACCAGCAACTATCCTGTCCCGGTTAATTTTGGTGTTGAAAAGGAAGAGAATGAACTTGTTTAACGGTAAAGCTAAATTCATAACCAGCGCTACCAAAATTGAAGAATGCCCCCCGGATGAATTTCCGGAAGTTTGTTTTGCAGGTCGTTCCAATGTTGGAAAGTCTTCGTTGATAAACGCGATTGTGAACCGCAAAAACATTGCCCGTACTTCCAATGTGCCCGGTAAAACCCAGCAAATGAATTACTATCAGATCGGAGATGATTGCTTTTTTGTGGATCTTCCCGGTTATGGTTTTGCAAAGGTTCCGAAAAAAGAACGTGAGCGTTGGGGACGAAGCATTCGAAAGTATCTTTCTGAAAGAGAAAGTTTGAGACTTATTCTATCTGTGATAGATGCACGCCATGAGCCCTCTGCCCTTGATCAGGATTTCTTCTATTGGCTCGCATCCAACGAAATGCCCTTTTGTGTGTTGATGTCTAAAGCAGATAAGCTTTCGAATAACAAATTTGCTCAATCAAAAAAGGCAGTTAAAAATATTCTGGCGGAAATGAATATTGAAGTCCCTATTCTGGGCTACTCAGCCAGTTCACGAAAAGGAATCCCTGAAATTCAGGAATTGATTCAGGATTTCATCAAAGAATAGCTTATACCACACTTAATATAAAATGTCATTCAAAGTACTTTTACTAGATAGCGTAGATCCTGTTTGTGCACAGGTTTTTAAATCCAGAGATATTCAAGCGGATCAACCCGGAAAACTTACTGAAGAAGAACTCTTTGACCGGATTGGGGATTATGATGGAATGGTTGTCAGAAGTGCTACTACTGTAACTCCCGAATTGCTTGAAAAAGCAACCAATATGAAAGTTATCGGTCGTGCCGGCGTAGGAGTTGATAATATTGACATCAAAGCGGCTACTACGAAAGGAGTTCTGGTAATGAATACTCCTGATGGAAATACGATTTCTACTGCCGAACATACTTGCGGAATGATCATCGCTTTAGCACGAAATATCCCTACTGCTGTTTCTACTGTAAAAAGCGGAGGATGGGATCGTAAAAAATATATGGGTACCGAAGTTCATGGAAAAAAACTGGGAATTGTCGGACTTGGAAAGATCGGATCAGAAGTAGCGCTTAGAATGCAAGCTTTTGGAATGGAAGTTCTGGCATATGATCCGTTTGCTACTAAAGAACATGCTTCTGAAATGGGAATCCAATTAGTTGATATAGATAGCCTTTTGGGAACTGTTGATTTTCTTTCTGTTCATACTCCTCTTACTGAAAAAACAAAAGGGTTGGTTTCTCTGAAAAATGCAGATAAACTCAATAAGGGGATCCGTTTGGTGAACTGTGCCCGTGGTGGAATTTATGAAGAATCCGATTTACCCGAATTACTGGATTCCGGTGTTGTTGGTGGAATTGCACTGGATGTGTATTCTCAGGAACCACCAACTGAAAAACTCTATAAAGTGCTGGAACACCCCGGTATTATTTGTACACCACATTTGGGAGCTTCAACCGAAGAAGCTCAGGAAAAAGTAGCTGAGCAAATAGCTGCTCAAATGTCGGATGCGCTGGAGAACAAAAACTATAAAGGAAGTTTGAACGGCAAGTCTATTTCGCTGTTAACGAATGCGGAAGTACAGCCCTATCTGCAACTGGCAGAAAAGCTTGGCGCTATGGCTGTTCAGATTTCTCCCGAACATGCCAGCAGTCTGGAATTTGAATATTCCGGAGATTGTGCAAAATTCGCAGACGTATTAACCGACGGTATCCTAAAGGGAATGCTTACCAATTATGTAGAAGATTCCGTAAACCTGATCAATGCGAGACATTTTGCAGATGAGCGCGGATTTTCCATTAAAGAAGTTCTTTCTTCCAAAGGAAAAACTTTTAATGATATGGTTACTATTAAGTTTGCTGAAGGAGCGGAATACCGAAGTATCTCAGCATCTGTTTTTGGCGATAGTGATTACAGGATCGTTCAAATTGATAAATACGGAATAGAACTTCGTTTAGAAGGAGATATCATTATTTATCAAAACCAAGATGTTCCGGGCATGTTAGCTTCTGTAAGCGGAGCCTTGGCTAAGCAAAGCATTAATATCGGTGCTCTGGGATTAGGAAGAACTGAAAAAGGCTCAAATGCCATTACCGCTTTAACTATAGATAAAAAGCTTGAAGATGATGAACTGAAAACCATTAATGAACTAAATGGAATTCAGCATATCCGGTATGTAAGTTTTTCTTGAAAAATTTCTTAAAAACTCCGTCAGGGTTTTAAACCCTGACGGAGTTTGCACCTAATAGAATTAGTACATACACATTTATTTTATGGAACTTTGGAAAAAATTTTTCTTACTATTTTCCAGCTGTATCTTTCTGATGATTGCATGGGGCATTTTTAACTTATTCCAAGTTCCGGAAAGAACTGTTCAAACAACAACGGTTAACGATATATCTCAACCTTTTTCAATTTCTTTTTTTTCTCCTGATTCCCATGAATCTATATCTAATCTTGAGTTGAAATTGCAAAGCAATATTAATGGCAGAGCATCCTTAACTTTAAGTAATCCTGACTCTTCTTTCTCAGAACACTATGTATTGAATTCTGGTTCATCAACAGTAAAATTTTCAGGTGATTGGTATAGCAATTTTTTTAAGCTAAAGTACATTCCTCAAGATTCGACAACTGGAACACTTTCAGTTACTTATTCTTTTTAGTTCGGTAAATAAACACACCCCTAAATCCCCTCTCAAGAGGGGACTTAATTGCTATCATCGCAAATCAAAGATAATCACCCAATCAGTGATCAAAGTCTCCATTATTGAATCGCTCGATAAGTCGTTCTTCGTTTACCCTTTTAAAATTGGTCAGATTCTTTTCAGATAGAGAAGCGATCGTCATTTCTCTCTTGCCCAGCGCACCTCTCGCTTTTGCCAGCTTCCACCCTGCTACTGCCATCGCTGCCCGCGCTTTTGAAGCTGCGCAGTATGTACTAAGTATGGCTTCAGAATGAGCAAGCGATTTAAGTTTTTGAAATGCTTCGGGGGTCCATAATTCTTCATTTACTTCAGGAGAAAAGGCATCGTGGAAAAAGAAATCAGCTTGAACTACTTCGCCTTCAAAATCTTTGAACTTCCCTATAAAAAGGAACAGAGTCACGTCAACATCAGGCAATGGTTTAATGATATTCATCCCTTTCTTTAGGTCTGTGAATATATTTTTCAAAACCTGTTCCAATTCTTCAAAATCCGAAAAAGAAGCGTAATTGAGTTTCCCGGCTTCATCAGCTAAAATTGGAAAAGCTTCCACACTGTGAAATTCAACTTTTGAAATGCACTTCCCTGAAAGATAATAATCCAGCAGTAAAAGGAAGTTTAATCCGGTTCCGAATCCGGTTTCAAAAATAGTAACTTTCTCGTTTTGAACTAAAGCATCCGGTACATTGGACGTTTCGAAAAAAACGTACTTACTTTCGGAAACAGAACCGTTTGGATTGTGAAAATACTGATTATAAGTATTGGAATAGAGTGTGGAGGAACCGTCTTTTGTTATGTGATGATCAGGACGTTCACTCATTCTTATTGATCGATACGGTACCGTATCCTGTTTTGGCTACAACTTCTACTCCACCTTTACCAATTTTTCCTATGATGTGGTTTTTCTTTTTCCTTCCATTGAAGGAAAAGGCTTCATCGATCTCTACTTTTGTGCCGTTCACGTTCAGATCAACATTAACATCAGCAGGAAGAAAAAGGTCTATCTGTCCGGCTCCGTTTCTGGCTTGTATATCTCCACCAATGCTGAGAAAACTCAGTTTGATATTTCCTCCGCTTGAAAATGCATTCGTACTTCCTGAAAGGTCTTTACCGGAAACATTTCCACCGGATGTACTCATTTCCAGATCACCTTCAAAATTGACAGCTGATAAATGTCCACCCAAAGATTTCAATGATGCGTCTCCTTTTGAATCTGACATTTTTATATGTCCACCTTCCGTAAATGCTGTTATATCACCGGAAAGATCCTTTAAAGTTATATGTCCACCTGAAGTTTTGCATTCTACATCACCTTGAAAGTTTGTCGCTTCAATATGTCCGCCACTTGTAAAAGAAGTAACATCCATTGAGGACGGGATATAAATAGTGGTTTGCATCTGAATATTTGAATCGTTGCTTTTAGTATTAACTACTCTGAGTTCTGCAGAAGATCCGTTCTTTTTTGTTGATACCGACACCATTTCTTTCAATGATTCTTTTGATGCTATATCTCCTGAAGCTTTTACAGATATAGATGCTTTAGCATTATCAGAACCAACCAATACTATTGAACCTGATGTTAACTGAACAGAAATATCATTCAATCCTGTTGCATCAAACTCTTCAGTAAATGCATAAACTCCCGGCGATACATTGCTCCATTCGCCCGGAGTTACTTTATACTCTTTTTTAAGCATCAACAAGCCTTCAGCCAGATCAATGTTGATGGAAAAACTGTCATCTTCAAGTTCTTTTAAAGCAGCTTCTAATTCTGTCATCATCTCCTGCTTAGCTTCTTCAGGAATCAATGCCGCTAAACTTTTCAGTTTCTCTAGACCATCCAGAGATTTCAGCTCTTCCAGTTCTTTAAGCTCTTCCATCTTTGCGAGCTCTTCAACATCAATAACCGTTACACTTCTTGTAGAGGTTTTTGACTTGTCTGAAGATGTGGCTTTTGCCGTTGCATTGGCTGTATACTTCTCTTCATCTTGTGAATGATTATTATCATCAGCCTTTGAAGTGATAATAATAGCCACCAGTAATAAGAACAGGCCTGCAACAATTATTTCCCAGGATCTATTTTTCATATTTTTCTATTTGAATGCACAGACAATCCGTACGCTTGCTTTAATCTAAAGTTACAGATTTGATAGCTAAGTATATATATTATTCCTTCATCTAATTTCATCCATAAAAGCATGAACCTTCACAACAAAATAAAAGAACTCACTAAGAATTTTCATCAGGAAATGATCGAAACCAGACGGTATCTGCATCAACACCCTGAAGTGAGTTATAAGGAATTTGAAACAACAAAATTCATTAAATCTAAACTTGATAAACTCGGAATTCCATATGAAAGTCCATTGGAAACAGGTTGTGTAGGTATTATTGAAGGAAATAAGAAATCAGATCGTGTAATAGCGCTACGTGCCGACATCGACGCTCTTGCAATGACCGAAGAAGGAGATTTCAAAAAAGACTTCTTCTCAAAAAATGAAGGTGCTGCTCATTGCTGTGGACATGACGCTCATACTTCAAATTTATTAGGTGTTGCCCGAATCTTGATGGAATTGAAAGATGAGATCGAAGGAACCGTACTTTTAGTTTTTCAGCCCGGAGAAGAAAAACTTCCAGGTGGAGGAAAACTCTTATGTGATACAGGGTTTCTTCAATCTAAAAATGTTGATGCTATTTATGGACTTCATACTTCTCCAAGCCATAAACCCGGAACAGCTGCGATCAGAATTGGGGAATTCATGGCTAGTCCCGATGAAATTGACATTGTGATTACCGGGAAAGGCGGTCATGCCGCACGTGCTCATGAAGCAGTAGATCCCGTTGTTATTGCGTCACATTTCATCACAGCAGCGCAAACTATAGTCAGTCGTTCTGTTGATCCAACTGAATCAGCTGTGGTTACAATCGGTAAAATTGAAGGCGGAACTGCTCATAATATCATCCCCGAAAAAGTACGTATGTATGGAACCGTGCGTACTTTCAGCAAGGACACTAAAGATTTGATCGAGCAAAGACTTCATGATCTGTTAAAAGGGATTACTGAAGCCCATGGAGGAGGTTATTCATTGGAATATCGAAGAGGTTATCCCGCTGTTATAAATTCTGAAGCTGAGACTATGAATGTTCTTGAAACAACACAGGAATTATTCGGAAATGAATCTGCTATTGAAGTTGAACGACCCAGCATGGCAGGAGAGGATTTCGGATTTTATCAGGAGATTTTTCCGGGAGCTTTCTTTTTTGTTGGAAGTGGAAGTGAAGAGTCGGAGTCTACTTACGTTTGGCATCACCCTAAATATAATGTGGATGATCGATTCTTTTTAACAGCTGCTCCGTTAATGGCAGCATTGGTGTTGAAGAAATAACAATGCCTGAACCTAAAAGATCTTACTGGGAAGAAGAACTCTATAATCAGAAACATGACCTGATAGTAGTAGGTGCCGGGTTAACCGGGCTTTCTTCCGCATATTTTTTTAAGAAAAAACATCCAAGTGCAAAAGTATTAGTGATTGATCGTGGATTTTATCCCTTAGGAGCAAGTACACGAAATGCCGGTTTTGCCTGTATTGGAAGTGTCGGTGAACTGGTTGCAGATCTGGAATTAGAAACTGAAGAAGTTATAAAACAACGAATTCAGGATCGTTATAATGGATTGTTGTTATTGCGTGAAACTCTTGGAGATGAAAACATTGATTATGATTCCTGTGGAGGATGGGAAATATTCACAGATTCAGATGAATATGTAAGATTATCAGACTACGTTCCCCGGTTGAATTCTATTATGGAAGAAATGATCGGTGAAAAAGAAGTCTTTGAAGTCGGGACTTATTTGTCATTTCCATCTTTCTACAATCGAGTGGAAGGGATGCTGCATCCCGGTAAGATGATCCGGACTTTATATGAAAAATGCATTCAATCTGGAATAGAGTTCAGATGGAATACGAACATCGATCACATTGATACTGAAACAAATCTTGTTTCCTCTAAATCTCAAATCCGCTTTCAGGCAGAAAAATTGATCATTGCCACCAATGCCTTTACAGATAAAATCTTCCCGAAAATCAATATAAAACCTGGGAGAGGTTATGTTTTTATTACCAAAGAAATAGATCAGCCAAAGTGGAAAGGCACCTTTCATTACAACAAAGGATATGTCTATTTCAGAAATGTCGGCGACAACAGAATTCTGATTGGCGGAGGGCGAAACATCAATCACGACGCCGAAACCACTTCTGAGTTTGGAGTAAATGAAGAGATCAAAAAATACCTTGTCAGCTTTGCCAATGATACTTTGGAATTACCCGAAGGCTGGAAAATAGAGCAAGAGTGGTCGGGAATTATGGGCTTCACCGAATCCAAATCTTATATCTTAGAAGACATTGACAAGAACTGTGTACTTGCGGCCGGACTTAGCGGCATGGGCGTGGCTTTAGGAATGAACTTAGGTAAAAAAGCTTCTGAGTTGGTTTGAACTAGCTTTTAGGAAAATTACACGGTAGGTGCGTATGGCCATACGCACCTACCGGATATCAAAAAATCACTATTCTTCCAAAAACTCTTTGTACAACTCCACAAACTCGCTTAGCATCATAGCCGTTGCTCCCCAGAGAGGTACTTTATGTACATCCCACAGAGGAATACTGTAATCCAAATCGCGTAGCTTCCAATCCTCAACTTTCGAAAACTCTCCATTCACCAGCTTTGAAATTGGAACCGAGAAGATCTCATCAACTTCATTCGGGTTTGCACAAAATTCCTGTTCTTCTTTTATGAAACCGACTACAGGAGTAACCATATTTTCCGAATGATTTATATAAAGTGGAGTTAAACGACCAACTGCTTCTACATTTTCCGGTTTTAAACCCGTTTCTTCATGAGCTTCACGTAAAGCGGTTTCCTCTATACTTTCATCTCCCTCTTTCCCGCCTCCGGGAAAGCTAATTTGCCCACCATGCTTAATTCCCTCTGTTCTTAGAGTAAACATAATTTCAGGTTCTTCCGTCCATGTTATAACAGGAACTAACACACTGCTGTTTCTGAAGTTTTCGGAAGATGGTTTGTAAGTCATTTCATTTTTACGCTCAATCTTTGGAGCCGGACGCATCAAATTCTGTGCATTTTTTCCCGGAAGTTGAGATTCTAGTCTTTTTTGAAGAAATAACTGTAATTTTTGCATGCTTTATTTTCACCTATTAAGACTTTAACCTTATACTAACAAATATGAATTTTTTTGAACATAAATGATCGGAAATTAAAATATGTCAGACTCATTATTAGTAAAAGTAGCAAATCAAATTAAGGAACTGGATACATCAATTCAGGAAATAAACCAGACAATGTTAGAATCTAGTCAAGTACTTGACTGGTCTATAATAGTCCCAATAATACTTGCCTTTCTTGGTACAACATTTACTTTTCTTCAACTAAAATTTAATAAACTTTCATCAGCTAGAATGGAGTGGGTTCAAGTTTTTAGAAAAAATACTAGTGAGCTCTTAAGTATTTCGAGTAAACTCTATGGTTCTCTAGAAAGAATTAAGATAGAAAAAGAAAAAAGGTATTCTCATCTTTCTGAAAAGGATTGGTTAGAAATTTTTTTTAAAGACTTAACAGAAAACGTATTACCGATTGAAGCAAAAAATAAAGACCTAATAAGTAATGTAAGACTGATGTTAAATCCTAACCAAAATGAGGATAACACAAGCACTCATCTAATACTTGATGAAAAGTTAGTTGAATATGAGATATTAATTGAAAATGTATTATTAGAGTCAAACCCTGAAAATAATTTAGATGAAATTCAAATGATTGAAGATGATATTATTAGGTTGTCTAGACAAATTATAAAAGAAGCATGGGAACAAGCCAAAAGATTTATTCAATAGCTATAACTAACTAAACATGACAAAAAAATATGATGTATATGGTATCGGCAATGCACTTGTTGATATCGATTTTGAAGTAAGCCGGGATTTCATCACCGACCATGAAATCAAAAAAGGTTTAATGACTTTAGTTGATGAAGAAACACAAACCCGGCTTATCAGGGCTATCAATCCTGAAGAATCAAACAGAAAATCGGGTGGTTCAGCTGCTAATACAGTTATGGCTGTATCTCAGTTCGGAGGTAAAGCATTTTATTCATGCAAAGTTGCTGATGATGAATTCGGTAATTTTTATTTAGAAGATCTGGCTGACGCCGGCATCTCAACCAATCTGGATGGGATGAAACGGGAAGAAGGAATCACAGGGAAATGCCTCGTTATGATCACCGATGACGCCGACAGAACTATGAATACTTTTCTGGGTATCACAACTTCACTTTCTACAGATGAGGTAAGCGAAGACGCTATAAAGGAATCAGAATACATTTATTTGGAAGGCTATTTAGTGGCTTCACCAACAGCATTTGAGGCTATGAAGCTCACGAAGCAATTAGCGGAAAAACATGGAGTAAAAACCTCTATCACCTTATCTGATCCGTCGATTGTGGAAGGGTTTAAAGGACTTTTTCATGAAGTTATTGGAAACTCTGTAGATCTGCTGTTTTGTAATGAAGAAGAAGCTCTCAAATTCACAGACAGTTCTAATATCAATGTTGCCAGAGAGGAGTTAAAGAAAATTGCAAAACGCTTTGTGATAACTCAGGGAAAAAACGGTGCTATGATCTTTGACGGTGATACTTTTGTCGATATAGAACCTTATGAAGTTAATGCTGTTGACACCAACGGAGCAGGCGATATGTTTGCCGGCGCTTTTTTATATGGCATCACCAATGGACACACTTATGCAGGATCAGGTAAACTTGCGAGTTTAGCTTCTTCCAAAATTGTATCACAATACGGACCGCGTTTAAACATGAAAGCGATCAAAGAAATTCAAAATCATACATTATGAGCGGAATAGAACTATTGGGCTGGGCAGGATTTGGTATATTAATTGGAGCATGGATTCCCCAAACCTGGCAAACCATCAAAATGGGAAAAACGGATATCAGTCTCGCTTTTATTCTGATGTATGTCTCCTCAAGTTTACTTCTCACCGTTTATTCGATCCTGACTGAAGATCTTATTTTCACAGTATTGAATGCAATGTTAACCGTAGGAAGTGCTATAAATCTTTACTACAAACTAAACCCCCGAAAAGAAGAGTTGTTAGATGGATAAGCTGATTCTCGCTTCCCGGAATAAGAATAAGATCGAAGAAATGAAGCAATTAGTTGCTCATCTGGGTATTGATGTGTTTTCTGCTCTCGACTTCCCCGATCTGGAAGAAGTAGAAGAAGATAAACCAACACTTGAAGGAAATGCTCTCAAAAAAGCGCGTTATGTAAATCAACAAACCGGAATTCCTGCTCTTTCTGACGATACCGGATTAGAAGTGGAAGCTTTAGATGGTGCACCCGGAGTTTATTCTGCGCGTTATGCTGGCGAAAATGCTTCTTATCAGGATAATGTATTGAAGTTATTGGAAGCGCTAAAAGGAAAAGAAAACCGCGCAGCACAATTCCGAACCGTTGTCGCGTTAGTTGATGGAGACCAGGAATGGACATTCGAAGGAGTTTGTAAAGGAAAAATTATCGAAGATCAGATCGGTAAAAAAGGCTTTGGCTACGATCCGATCTTCATGCCGAATGAATTTGCAGAGACCTTCGCTCAGATGGATCCTAATATCAAAAACCTGATCAGTCATAGAGGAAAAGCTGTTCAGAGGTTTTTAGAGTTTTTGGAAGATTAGTGAATTTCTATTATTAGAATGTAGGGACGCAAGATTTTGCGTCCCTACATTCTAATTTCACCTCGTTCAGAATGCCCCGGAAGATTACACAGAAGTCTCGAAAACCTTGGTCAATTTTTGTATCATTCTGTTATGAAAAAAGCACATTTATTTCTTCCTCTCTTCATCTTCTTTGTTGCATGCTCCAGCTACGAATCTCCCAATAAGTACGTAGATGTATTCATCGGCACCGGTGGACACGGACATACTTATCCCGGAGCAACGCTACCCTTCGGGATGATACAACCAAGTCCTGTAAACGGAACTCCGGGCTGGGATTGGGTTTCAGGTTATCATTATTCCGATAGTATTATAACCGGTTTTGCTCAAACTCATCTTAGCGGAACGGGAATTGGTGATCTGAATGACATTCTGATCATGCCAACCAATCGAAAAGTGCTCTTGTCAGATTCAGCCAAATATGAAAGCAAAAGAAGTTACGCTTCCAAGTTTTCTCACGATCGCGAAAAAGGCTCTCCGGGATATTACAGCGTTTTCCTGAATGATTATGAGATCAATGCCGAGATGACTGCCACAGAAAGAGTAGCCATGTATAGATTTACTTTCGAATATGGCGATCCTCAATACTTAAATCTGGATCTGGGATATAGCTTGAATTGGGATTCTTTCACTGAAGGATATTTCAAAGTTATCGGAGAAAATGAAAACAAGAAACTGGTCGGCTACCGAAGATCTTCCGGCTGGGCGAATGATCAACATGTATATTTTGCTATGGAATTCTCAAAAGACTTTATGATCGTTGATTCCGCTAAATACAAAGGATTTACATCGTTTGGTACGCTGGCGTTTGAGCCTGCAGGAAGAGAAGTTCTCGTCAAAGTAGCCATTTCATCCAACAGTGAAGAAGGAGCTTTAGCAAATCTGGAAACTCTGGACGATTGGGATTTTGACGAAACCAAACTCTTTGCTGAAATGGTCTGGGATGAAGAACTCGGCAAGATCAAAGTTCAGGGAGATGAAGAGAAAAAAACGATTTTTTATACCGCTCTTTATCATTCCAAATTGGCTCCGGTTTTGTTTTCTGATGCCAATCAGGATCAAACCAAATATACCATTTACTCTTTGTGGGATACTTTTCGGGCGCAGCATCCATTGCTTACTATTACCAATCCTGACAGAGTGAATGACATGATCCGAACTATGCTGGATTTCTACAAAGAAAACGGATTGCTTCCTGTTTGGGAATTACACGGAAATGAAACCAATACTATGACCGGTTATCACGCTATTCCGGTGATCGCGGATGCCTATGCCAAAGGATTCAGAGATTATGACGCCGAACTTGCTTTCGAAGCGATGAAAGCCAGTGCCATGCAAAATAAGCGTGGAACTGATCTGTATCGCAAATACCAATACATTCCTTCTGAACTTGAGCATGAATCAGTCACTAAAACCCTGGAATATGCTTTCGATGACTGGGCGATTGCTCAAATGGCTTTTATGCTCGGTAAAGAGTCGGAATATGAACATTTCATTGTCAGATCCGGATTCTGGCAAAATGTATATGATGCTCAAACTAAATTTATGCGTGGCAAAACCGCTGAAGGAGATTGGGTTGAGCCTTTTGACCCAAAGAGATCTGTTCATCGCGTAAATACTGACTATACAGAAGGAAACGCATGGCAACACAGTTGGTTTGTTCCTCATCAGGTGGATAAACTGATAGAGCTCATGGGCGGAGAAGATGCTTTTACTCAAAGATTAGATTCATTGTTCAATCAGGACTCTAACATCACCGGTGATAATACCTCACCCGACATCTCAGGATTGATAGGCCAATATGCACATGGAAATGAGCCCAGCCATCATATTGGGTATTTATACAATTATGCAGGAAAACCATGGAAGTCACAGGAAATTCTTCACGAAATAATGAACACTCAATATTCCACCGCTGTAGATGGGTTAAGCGGAAATGAAGATTGTGGACAAATGTCCGCATGGTACATTTTTTCAGCGATGGGTTTTTATCCTGTAAACCCCGCCTCTGGTAATTATGTGATCGGAACTCCTCAATTTGAACAAGTTGATATAACCTTATCTGACACAAAGACTTTTACTATTATAGCTGATGGAGTTTCGGATGAAAATATTTACATTAAGTCAGTATCTTTAAATGGAGAACCTTTGGAGAGAAGTTATATATCTCATGAAGAAATTATAGCGGGTGGAGAATTGATCTTTGAAATGGGATCTGCACCGAATAAAAACTGGGCGAAGAAAACTGAATACAGACCGACAAACTAATGAAGAGATTTTTATTATTGGCACTTGCTTTAGGGATAGCGTGTGCACCTCAAAAATCAGAGAAAGAACAACTAGCTGAGCAAGTAAAACAAGAATTCCTACACGCTTGGAACGGATACAAACAACATGCATGGGGAGATGACGCACTTAAACCGTTATCAAAGTCTTCTAAAAACTGGTATGACGCATCTTTATTGATGACACCGGTCGATGCTTTTGACACTATGTTATTAATGGGTTTGAATGAAGAAGCCGCTGAAGCAAAAGAATTGATCTTTTCTGAATTGTCTTTCGATCATGACTTCTTTGTGTCCAATTTTGAGATAACTATTCGTCTTTTAGGCGGACTTCTTTCAGCGTATGAAATGGATGGAGATGATCGATTTCTGCAATTGGCTGAAGATCTTGGAAGAAGATTACTTCCTGCATTCGATTCAGCAACAGGTATGACTTACGGACAGGTAAATCTTAAAACCGGAGAAACCAAATGGCAGGTTAATAACCCCGCTGAGATCGGCACACTAATGATAGAATTCGGGACACTCACTAAGCACACTCAGGATTCTGTTTTTTATAACAGCGCCAAAAAAGCGATGATGGGATTGTATGAGCGCCGCTCCGAAATCGGATTAGTCGGAACAACTATTGATGTAGAAACCGGTGAATGGCAGAATAAAGAAGCTCACATTTCAGGAATGATAGATTCTTATTACGAATATGCACTGAAATCATGGCTACTTTTTGGAGATGAAGATTTCCGAAAAATATGGAAAGCTCACGAGCCTGCAATCGAAAAGTATCTGCTCGACGAAGTTGCCACCGGAACCTGGTATGGTCGCGCAAACATGGACACAGGAGAACGAACAGCAACTACTTACGGAGCACTGGATGCTTTTATGCCCGGAGTTTTAGTCCTTGCAGGAGATATCGAAACTGCAAAAAAAGTTCAGGAATCCAATTTTAAGATGTGGCAATTGCATGGCATCGAACCTGAAGGTCTGAATTACATTGATATGGAAGTAACCTGGGCAGGCTATCCTTTGCGCCCTGAAAATATTGAGTCTGCTTATTATTTATATCAGGCAACAGGCGATGAAAAATATATTGAGATGGGGAAAGTGATGTTCCAGAGTCTCATCGAATATTGTAAAACTGAGCATGGTTATGCTGCCTTATCAGATGTTACTACCAAAGAAAAAAGCGATGACATGGAAAGCTTCTTTTTAGCAGAAACCCTCAAATATGCTTACCTCCTTTTTGCTGATGATGAAGTTTTTGATTTGGATAAACATGTGTTCAATACAGAAGCACATCCAATGAGGATAGATTAACCATTATGTTAAACCGAAAGCAGTTCTTAAAAACCGGCCTTCTTGGAGCTATTCCTTTTGCAGGAATTGGATGCACGAATGTCAGCAAGTTCACAGGAAGCAAACCGGTTGTAATAGCTACCTGGAATACTGCTATTAAAGCTAATGTTGCAGCATGGGAAATTCTGGATAAAGGTGGTTATGCACTTGATGCCGTTGAAGCCGGAGTTATGGTTGAAGAAAATGATCCTAAAAATATGTCTGTGGGTTATGGCGGACGTCCGGATAGAGAAGGAAATGTATCTTTGGACGCCTGCATCATGGATGATAAAGGAGAGTGTGGATCTGTGGTTTTTCTGCAAAATTATAAGAACCCCGTTTCCGTTGCCAGAAAAGTAATGGAAGAAACGCCTCATATCATGTTAGCCGGAGAAGGGGCTCAGCAATTTGCCAAAGATCAAGGTTTTGAAGAAATGGATCTGCTTACTCCAAAAGCTAAAGAAGCTTGGGAAAAATGGCTGAAAAACGGCAAGTATGAGCCGGTAGTAAATATTGAAAATCATGATACGATTGGGATGCTTGCTCTTGATGTGGATGGAAGACTTTCCGGAGCCTGTACAACCAGTGGTGCTGCATGGAAAATGCATGGCAGGGTTGGTGATTCCCCACTTATTGGCGCCGGACTTTTTGTAGACCCGGAAGTCGGTGCAGCTTGTGCCACAGGACTGGGAGAAGAAGTTGTAAAAACTGCCGGAAGTGCACTAATCGTTGAAATGATGCGACAAGGTCACTCGCCTGAAGAAGCCTGCAAAATTGCTGTCGATAGAATCATTTCCCGAAACAAAAGAAACGGCACCAGCTTAAAAAATACTCAAGTCGGCTACCTGGCCCTCAACAAAGATGGTGCTTTTGGCGCATACAGCATTCGTAAAGGTTTTGATTATGGTGTGTACAATAAGGATGGAAACCGGATAATAGATTCTGAGTTTAGGGTTTGAATTTTTTAAGTTAGAGCCGAAGAAACCATTCTATACTTCATGAAAAAGCAACCCATTGATATAAAAAGAAATTCTGGTTTTTCTGGTGAAGTAGGTACAAAAAAAGATGGTGCTATTATTGATATGATTCCATTAAAGGATAAAATAATAGTAATTAAAGAATTTTCCGTTTACGAACTTGTTTTAGCCGATACAATAGATCCTAAACGAACCAATATTGACTTACCTACCAATGTTCAAAAACTAATTATTGACCAAGGTGCTGAATCCGAAATAGTCTCTAGAACTCTTTTAATCTCCAAAAGATTATTTGATCCAGAATTTTTCGAAAAAGATTTGAATCTAGAAAAAGCTTTAAGTCTTTCAGTGGAACTATTGCATGAATTATATTTTCTAAAAAAAGAAATTGAAAAATTCCTTACCGACGAGGAAAAGGAGATAGAAAAGTTTAAAAAGAAACAAGCATCTTCTTCTTTTACGCTCCCTTCGATTACAGATGTTCTAACTCGCACAACAACTATCTTTCAAAAAACTGATCATTTAGAGCAAATCATGATCGAATTGACTTTGATTTTTTATCCAGATTATGGGTTGAATAAACAATCACATTTTCCAAAGCTCTTAGAAATAATTGAAAAGAGATATGGAAGTGAAGACGAATTTACTCTATTCTTAAGTTCTACTTTAGAATTCATGAAGTTAATTAGAAATCTTCGAAACTGTCTTGATCATAGATTAGATTTTGTATCAGTAAATGATTTCGAACTGAATTCAGACTCAATTATTTATAAGCCTTCTATTGAGCTTGAGTTTAAAGATACTATTCTTCAAAAAGTATCTTTATCAATTTTTTTACCCGAAGTAGAAGAAAATATTATTACTATTTTTGAGATACTAATTCTTCATTTATGTGCAAAAAATGTTAGTCACCCAATAATGGATTATTCAATCAAAGAAATCCCTCTAGAAAAACGCGAGAATAAGTTTATCAGGTATAGTTATTGGCTTCCTATTGGGAATAAAGGTTATTTCCACCAACTATAAAACCAACCATAACTCATAATTCTTAATTCTTAATTCTCACCCTTCGCCCATTTCTCGGGATCATCCACTACTTCTGCAAAATCGATCTCGTTTCCGTCTTTGGAGATCGTAGCTTCGAATTCAATCGGTTCTTCACTGTCTCTCATTAATAACTGAGTTGCCAGTTTGTTGGTAATATTCTGCTGAAGTACTCTTTTCAAAGGACGAGCCCCATATACGGGATCATATCCACGAACTGCCAGCCAGTCTTTCACATTATCAGAAACGTGAAGCGTGACTTTGTTTTTGGCTAACAATTGATGAACTCTTCTCAACTGAATATCTACAATAGATCGGATGTGTTCTCTGCCCAGCGGATGGAATACAATAGTATCATCCACACGATTTAAGAATTCAGGTCGGATGGTTTTCTTCAACTGGTCTATCAACTGATTTTGGAGATTCTCATACTTTTCTTCAGAAAGTTCCCCGCCTGATTTCTCCATTTCATTCACGATCAAATGTGAACCGATATTGCTGGTCATGATGATAATGGTATTTTTGAAATCTACGGTCACTCCTTTGTTGTCAGTCAGTCTTCCTTCATCCAGTACCTGCAACAGAATATTGAACACATCAGGATGTGCTTTTTCAATTTCGTCCAACAAAACTACCGAATACGGATGTCGACGAACGGCTTCCGTTAATTGTCCACCTTCATCGTAGCCGACATATCCGGGAGGTGCTCCTACTAACCGACTTACGGAATGCTTTTCCATATACTCGCTCATATCAATTCGGATCATCGCATTCTGATCATTGAACAGAAACTCGGCCAGCGTTCTTGCCAATTCCGTTTTACCCACTCCGGTCGATCCTAAAAAGAAAAATGAACCAATCGGTCGGTCTTCATCCTGTAAACCTGCCCGAGATCTACGGACTGCATCAGAAACAGCATCAATAGCCAGATCCTGACCAATTACTCTTTTGTGAAGTTCATCTTCCAGTTGAAGCAATTTTTGTCGTTCACTCTGCAACATTTTCTTCACAGGGATTCCTGTCCAACGAGCAACAATGTCTGCAATGTCTTCAGCATCCACTTCTTCTTTCAGCAGCGCCTTTGTTTCCTGCATTTCATCCAGTTTAGCTTTCGCCTCCTCAAGATCTTTCTCTAGTTGCGTAATAGTTCCATACCGGAGTTCTGCGACCTTTTCGTAGTTACCCTGACGTTCAGCCTTATCAGCTTCGTTTCGGGTCGTCTCAATGGCTTGTTTGAGTTCACGAGCTTTCTGGATGGTATCTCTCTCCTGCTCCCACTGCACCCGCATGGTACTTCGTTGTTCTTCCAGATCAGCCAGTTCTTTTTCAATGCCTTTGATCTTCCCTTTATCTTTTTCGCGCTTCAATGCTTCACGCTCAATTTCCAACTGACGAATTTGTCGCTCAATGCCATCCAATTCCTCAGGAAGAGAGTCAATTTGAAGTCTCAATCTTGAAGCGGCTTCATCAATTAAATCAATAGCTTTATCCGGCAGAAACCGATCTCCAATATATCTGTGCGAAAGTTCAGCAGCAGCGACAATAGCAGCATCGGTAATTCTTACTCCGTGATGGACTTCGTAGCGTTCCTGCAATCCGCGCAAAATAGAAACAGTATCTTCAATGGACGGCTCGCCAACCAAAACGGTTTGCAAACGACGTTCAAGAGCTTTGTCTTTCTCGATGTACTTTCTGTACTCATCCAAAGTAGTGGCACCAACTGCATGCATTTCTCCCCTGGCAAGTGCCGGTTTTAAGATATTGGCAGCGTCCATCGCTCCTTCAGTAGCTCCGGCTCCAACCAAAGTGTGGATCTCATCTATAAATAAAATGAGTTCTCCATCTGAATCGGTCACTTCTTTGACGACGGCTTTCAATCGCTCTTCAAATTCGCCGCGGAATTTTGTACCTGCAACCAATGCTCCCATATCAAGAGCCATAATACGTTTAGATTTCAATCCTTCAGGAACATCGCCTCGAACAATTCTAAGAGCCATTCCTTCTGCGATAGCTGTTTTACCAACTCCAGGTTCACCAATCAATACAGGATTGTTTTTAGTACGACGTGTTAAAATCTGCATTACCCGACGAATTTCCTGATCACGACCAATAACCGGATCTAGTTTATTTTTCTCAGCCAATTCATTCAGATCACGAGCGTATTTCTTCAAAGCGCCGTATCTGCTTTCTGCATTCGGGTCATCCACAGTTTGATTTCCACGAACATCGGTCAGTACTTTTAAAATATTCTCTTTAGTTACTCCCTGATCTTTAAGGAGAGAAGCAATCGGTCCTTTTGTTTCAGTAAATCCCATCAAGATATGTTCAGAGCTGATGTACTCATCTCCCAACGCTGTAGCTTCTTTCTGAGCTTTATCGAACGCTTCTTTAGATGTAGTTGATAAATACTGCCCTGATACTGAAGAGCCCTGTACCTTGGGAAGTCTTCCTAATTCCGCATCCACAACTTCTTCAACTGCTCTTAAGTTTGCCCCCAATTTATTCAGCAGATTTACAACAACATTCTCTCCGTCAATCAAAAATGCTTTCAATACATGAGCCGGTTCCAACGCCTGATTATTTCCTGACTGCGCCAGCTCTAATGCTTTCTGAATAGTCTCTTGAGCCTTTAAAGTATATTTATTCAAATTCATAATTCTCGTCCTCTTTAGTTATTTCAGAACATATAAGTCCAAAATCGTGCCAAATCATTGACCTGACGGAATTTCATAGTTAACAATAATTTATAGCACACATATGCTATTAAATGTTATCTTAAGCCCCTTCATATTGATTGCAATTCATAAATAAAGTTATCGTAGATGAGAAAACTGATACTATTACTGCCTGCCCTTCTTCTAATTTCAACTATTCAACTTAGCGCTCAGGAAAGTATAGGTTACTCTGACTCAACAGATTTTCAATATTTAATCGACTACCGTTTACCAGATTGGGGTTATAGTAATTTTAGTATAAGCTCCGCTGGATTTAGTTCCAATGGAACATATTCATTCATTGATCAGGAAAGTAGCAACCCTCTTAATCGTGCAGAGACAGACCGAGCTAATCATAATACGAATATAGGGTTTGCTCCTCGATATGAATTATATCGAGAAAGTGAATTACGAACATTTTCTTTAGATATGATATCAGGTATTTCTACCAATTTTTCTAATTCGAAACAAGATAATATATCCGGTTCTAATACTAATGAATCTGAAGGGAACTTCAACGGACAATCAATACAATCCCGGGTTTCGTTAGCACATAATTATTATACGTCAGACAATGTGTTTCTTATAACCAACCTTTTCGCAGATATACGTTACAGGAGGGATAATGCTGAATCTGAGATTGACGGTATTGTTGTTAGTGAGGTAACTTCTATTGAAAGGTCGCTCAACTTTACCCCTACACTTGGAATTGGTTTTGGAAGAATTCGTAATGTAACACCAATAATCCGAGCTATTCGTTTTAATGAACGATATAAAGAACTGGAAAGTAATTCTCTTTCCGGAAATGAAATCCAAAACACTGCTGATTCATTTACAAGAATCCAAGGTTATCGAAGAACCACCGATCGTTTTCAAAAGTATTTTTGGGATGATATAAATAACGGATTAAATGGTAAGCTAGACCAGATTGGAGCCTTCGATCTTTTCTATTTGAATGATGTGTTCGATGAAAATCTTGGCAGCAGATTTGAAGGATATGAAGCAGCAGTTAGTGTGGATTACAGTTATGTAAATCGTCTCACAAAACAAGATGACCACCTAAACAATACTGAAACCAGAATTTTCAGCCTCTATCGTCAAGCAAATTTGAACTTTAATATTGATTGGTTCAAAAATATCGATCTCTACAATCAATTAAGCATAAGAACTTATAACAGCCTCATACTTCCTCTTGAAGAATCAGACCAGGAAGAATGGGCGAACCAAACCGATATCACCGCAGAATGGCTTTGGATTTTTGCTGATCGTTTTACACTTGATACCAATCTTCAAACCCGATATTCAACCAGAAAACTCAAACAAAATACTGAAGATAAATTCGGGGTTCTTTCATCGGTATTGAGAACAAATCTCTTTTACTTTGTTGAAAATAAAATAGCTATTAATACCGGGGTTTCTTTAGCATATAATGGTAGTAATAGAGAATTTTTAGACTTAACTGTTACTGACAAAAGGTTTCAATGGTCTGTAAATGCAGGTATCAAATATTACTTTGACAGAAACTTATATTAAATAAAAAAAGCCATTTCCGTATCAGGGAAATGGCTTTGGTTTTTCGGGGTACAATAAATAGGATACTACTCTAACTCGAAAGCGATGAATTGGTTCCCATTATTTCTGATTATTTTCAGAAGCACTACTTCATCACCTTTTTCTTCTAACTTCTCGAGCTCATCATAGAATTCAGTTGTAGTTTCTACTTTCTTATTCTTGACGGTTGTGATCACATCACCTCTGCGCAATCCTCGCTCATATGCATTGCTTGAGTCTTTAATTCTGCTTACAACTACGCCATCTTCAGAGCTATCCAATTCTAGCTGTCGACGAATATTTGCATCCAGATCCGTAACTGTGAATCCTAACTTTTCTTCCATGGATTCTGTTTGTTCAGGACGAACACTGGCTACAGTTTCATCATTTCTTTCTCCAAGCGTTACTGTTAATGTTTTTGCCTCTCCATCTCTGAGGATATCAAGTTCTACAACATCATTTGGTTTCATCGAAGCAACTTTGGATCTGAACATATTCCAGTCTGTAATTTGATCGCCATCTATTGCCACAATTACATCTTGTTCAAGTAATCCTGCATTATCAGAAGGACCGTCTTCTTCAACTCTTGCTACGATGATTCCTCTTGCGTTATCCAAACCCAGAGCTTTAGCCATGGTTCTGTCCACCTCTCCGCCAAAGTATAGTCCTAAATATCCCCGGGAAACTTCGCCGTCATCAATTAGATCATCCATTATTCTTTTGGCAAGGCTGATCGGGATCGCAAAACCAATTCCGTCGTTTCCACCGGATCGGGAAGCAATAGCTGAATTAATTCCCACTAATTCTCCATTCATATCAATGAGCGCTCCGCCTGAATTTCCGGGATTAATGGCAGCATCGGTTTGAATAAAATCTTCATATCCGGCACCACTATTAATAAGCCCTATTGATCGACTTTTTGCTGATACAATTCCAAATGAAACAGTATGTGCCAGGTTTTGACTTAACGGACTTCCGATCGCTAAAACAAAAGCTCCTACTTTTAGAGCCTCGCTGTTTCCCATCTTTACGGCCGGTAAATTATCCATGTCTACTTTTACAACGGCAATATCAGTGGCGGGATCTGTTCCTATCAGCTCTGCTTCAACTTCATCTCCGTTAAACATCTGAATCTTAATTTCGTCTACATCTTCGATCACATGATTATTCGTTAAGATGTAACCATCTTCAGTTACTATTACTCCGGATCCCAATCCTCTTTGTGTGTATTCTCTTGTTTCGGGGTCTTGTTGTCCGTACGGATTTCCGAAAAACTGAGAAAAGGGATTTCTCATTATTCGTTGTTCCTGCACTTTTTCAGTGGTAATCATTACAACGGCAGGATTTGTTTTCTCTGCGATATCAACGATCGCATTATTCAGATCCAGTAATGATGAAACCGAACGATTTTCCGCAGATGTAACCTCATTTTCAGTTGCGTAATCCGGCGAACTTGGTGAGGAATTATTGTTTGTCCAGGCATTCATTCCCAGTAATAGCAGCATGGCTGCAGCCACACCAAATACATTTTTTACAGTAGTATTCATTGATCTCTTAATTATAGTTCTCTGTTATCAACCGTTGTTACAACGATGTGTTCCTGATAAATTGTATATGGTTTACATCTTGTAACGCAAAAGCTCAGACTGCGTTTAAACAGCCTGAGCATTCACTAACTATTCTATATATGCTTCAAGATTATTTGATCTCGATCTGTCGTTTTATTTTCTCTTCCTGCTTCTGAATAGTGATGTTTAGCACACCATCAGTATAGGTTGCGTTGATGGTATCTTCATTGATACTATCCGGCAGATAAAATGAACGCACAAAGGTTCCGTAAGATGTTTCTACTCGGTGATAGTTCTTTCCTTCATCTTTGTTTTCAAACTTACGCTCACCACTGATCGTTAATCTTCCGTTTTCCAGATCAATGCTGATCGCATCTTTCTTTAAGCCCGGAAGTTCTGCAGAAATCTCAAATTGCGTATCGTTTTCTGCTATATCTACGTTTGGCATAAAACTATCTTGACGGTAGTTCATTCCATTATTTGTGTTGTTGAACATTTCGTCAACAATGTCATTGAATCTTCTTGAAAAAAGATCGGTACTTGGTCTTGAATATTTAATAAGTGCCATAACTTTTTGACCTCTTGTTTTGATTATTTGTTTATCAGGTTCACAACGAATGCTACAAGAGAAATGCCAAGACGAAATTTTAAAACCACACTGACAGTGCGACAAACTTGGAATGAAATTTTTACAGACCGGAATTTATGCTTTGGAAAAGCTGTCAGTGGAAGTTTGACGGGAAGTCAGATGGGTAACAAAAGTGGCAGATGGAGGATGTGTGAGGTTTAGACAATCCTGATCTTCACAACATCCCTCGGATGATTGTCCAAAGAACTGTTTGGACAATCGTCTCCCTTCGAAGGGAGAGTTATTCTCGGAAATAAAATGATTACGGATATAATGCTAAAAGATCTTCCCAAAAGCCGGGATAGGAAACAGCAGCACATTCAGCATCCAGAATTTCGGATTCGGATTTTCCTTTTAAGGATAATACTGCTGATGCCATTGCAATTCTGTGATCGTGGAAACTTTTAAATGTAGCTGAATCAAAACTGAATTCAGGGTTTCCGTGAATCTCTACTCCATCTTCTTTTTCTTCGAAACTAACTCCGGCAGCTTTCAGCATTTCGGAAATAGCCATAATACGATCGGTTTCTTTGTG
Source organism: Balneola sp. EhC07 (assembly GCF_001650905.1). GTDB lineage: Bacteria > Bacteroidota > Rhodothermia > Balneolales > Balneolaceae > Balneola. The sequence goes on along the minus strand of NZ_LXYG01000012.1, from coordinate 174,822 downwards.
GCGAAGTTCTTCAGCGCCGGAGATCACCGAGATCCCTTCCGCAAAAGACATAGCCACGGCAAGAATCGGAAGCTCGTCAATACAATTCGGAATAATGCTTTTTGGAATATTAATTGCCCTCAAATCAGAGCTGCGAACCACAACATCACCAACAGGCTCTGCTCCTTCCATCCGCTCATTTTCAATAGTGATATTTGCACCCATTTCCTGTAAAATTCCAAGCAATGCATTTCTGGTCGGGTTTAACCCCGTAGCTTCAAGCTTGATCTCAGAATTTGGAATAATACACCCAGCTACTAACCAAAAAGCAGCCGCTGAGAAATCACCGGGCACAGTATAGCTTTGATTTGGGATTTCATCATTTAATGATGCTGAGATGATCTTCTTACCTTTTTTTTCTTCTTCCACCTTTAGCTGAAGAAGACGTTCAGTATGATCTCTGCTGGGAATAGTTTCTATAACTCTTGTAGGAGTTTCACCAAATAAACCCGCCAACAAAATACAGGATTTCAATTGTGCACTTGGAATCGGAAGTTCGAAATCCATCGGCTTTAGTTTCTCTTCTCTGGTGATCATTAATGGAGCATAAGCACTATTTCGAGCTAAAATATAAGCGCCCATTTTCTCCAGAGGTTCAATAATTCTGGTCATTGTACGGGAAGTCAGGGAAGCGTCTCCGCACATCCGCACTTGTTTTCCTGACCCTGCAATTACTCCTGCTAATAACCTCATGGCTGTACCGGAATTTCCACAATCCAGATCATCTTCCGGAGCTTTTATTCCTGATCTACCTGTTCCTTTTATAGAAATGGAATCCTTGCCTCGGATAACTTCAGCTCCTAGTGACTCTACACACTCCAATGAGCTTTGCGGATCTTGTGCTGAAGAATAATTTTTAATTACTGATGTACCTTCATGAAGTAACGAAAAAATCGCTGCTCGCTGTGATATGGATTTATCCGGTGGAGGAGAAAGTGTTCCCTGTAACGAGTCAGAGGGTTTTACTTTTTGGATCATTTAATTGATAAGTAGGTGTGTTGGAGTGTATTTGAAAGTAGAAAATTTGAAGATAAGATATTCAGCAAGCTGACCTTAAATTCTAAATGCGTACGATCTATTCTGTAGAATCCAGTAAAGATTGCGCTTGCACAGCTCCTTCGGTATCAGGGTATTTTTCAATGATTCCGTTTAGAATGCTCATTGCTTCGCCTCTGTTACCCAATCGAATATGACATTCCGCCGAATTATACAACGCTTTTGACACCCAAATTTCAAATGCTTCAAACAATACCCGAACTTTAGAATAGTTTTCTATCGCTGCTTCAAAATTATTCTGATCCTGTTCGATCTTTCCCAGATAGTATTGAGCTTCTGCGCCGCTTATAGTCGTACTTTTTTCAGCCACCGGAACAAGTAATGGGCGTGCATCTTCGTATCTGCTTTCAGCTACAGCGACTTTTCCAAGCCCGACATTTGCAGCCGGATTTCCTGAATTTATTTTTAAAGCTTCTTCAAACTCTGACTTTGCAGCACCCGTTCGTCCTGCAGCTAAACTTGCTGATCCCATCCCCACATAAGCTTCCTGGCTGAATCGTGAACCCTTCTCAAGCAGCAACTCGAAATACTGATGAGATACATCAAATTCATTTCTCTCTTTATAAAGATTCCCAAGTATTATTAAAGCTGATGGTGTTTGGTCATCATTCGGAAACTCATCTACAATCGTCTGATAAGCACTAATAGCTTTGTCAATTTGACCAGTTTGGCGATAAGAATCTCCCAAATTGGAATATGCTTCAGGAGTTAGGTTATCCGAATTAGTTATTCTCAGATACTGGCGAAATTCTTTGATCGCTCCTTCATAATCTCCCGTTTGGTAAATAGTTTCTGCTTGACGGTACCTCAATCGATCCGCCGTTCCACTACTTGGGTTGTTACTTAAAAAGTCTTCTAACACAGCTGAGCTACTATCTACTCCGGTAGATGATAACTGAGAATATTGAATTCCGTTCACAGCATCTATGATGTAACTGCTTCTGGGGTAATTCTGCAATACATTTTTATATGCTTCAATAGCTCGTTCATACTCTCCGGAGTTGTAATAAGAATCTCCGATGTTATACTGAGATCTTGCTGCCCATTCAGTTCCGGGATATTTATTGATCACCGTCTGAAATTCTTCAATGGCCTGAGAATAATTATCCGAGTTCAAATAAATGTAAGCTATGTTGTATTGAGCCTGCTCTTTTAATCTGCTAAATGGATAAATGCGAAGAACTTTTCTGAAAGTAGTTACAGCTTCAAATGTTCTCCCCGAACGGTAGTAGCTGTTTCCAACCTGAAACATTGCGTAATCCCCTCCCGGTTCGGCTCCAATCGCTTTGTTATAAAAACTGATCGCTTCTCTGTATTTCCCTTGTGCATAATAAGCGTCGCCAATTCTTAATTGAGTGTCCGTATCGTAAGGAAAAAGCGCAATCGGTGGAGGGTTATAGTCATTTAAAAAAGCTTCCAGAGGAGCCACTGCTTTTTCATAATCTCCGGTTACAAAATAACTCCAACCCAACGAATATCTGGCAGCGCCTATGAGTTCATGGTCGGGATAATTTCTTATAAAGATTGAGAATCTCTGAGCAGCATCACCATATTGACGAAGTTTGTAATAACTGTCAGCACTCCAAAATAATGCTTCCGCTCCGATCTCAGAAGTTGGTGTTTCTGCATAAACAGATTCGAATACCGGCTGAGCTTCTCCATAAGCTTGGTTTCTATATAATATCCATGCTTTCTGGAAACGTGCTTGCCGGCGAAGCTCCGGATCTATATCAGCAATTTTCTCTGCTTCTTCGAATGCTATACTAGCTCTGGTAAATTCATTATTGGCAAAATAAGATTCGCCCAAAAGTGTATAAACTTTTCCGGGATCCTGAAGATTTTTCTCATTTCTGATCAATGTAAGCAGCGTTTCTATGGCATCTCCATACTGCCCCGACTCGAAAGAAGAAACAGCCCATTCATAAAATGCTTGTTCTACCCAAAGTCCTGTTTTGTAGCGTTCACCGAACTCAGAAAATGTATTCAGCGAATTCTCATATTGTCCACCCAGCTTCTGATTGATAGCTTCATAGTACAAAGCTTTTCTAGCGAGTTCATCGTCTCCCGTTGCCGCTTTTTCGAATGAATCGGCTGACCAGTGATATATCTTTTGTTTGTGATATAACCACCCGAGTCCATAGTGTGCGCTTCGTTCTTTGCTTGTACCTTTTGTTAAATTCAGATACTGCAAATATGCTTTTGACGATTCTTTAAAATCTCCAAGAAAATTATAGCTTTCTGCAATCAGGAAGATCGCCTTTTCTTTGGATACATCATCCAGGTATGCCATTGCTGCTTTAAGTGCATCTATTGCTTCCTGGTACTTTCCTTGTTGATAATAAGATTCCCCAAGTGCTGTTCCGACTCTTCTGGTAATTTCATTGTTAGGATATCGATCTTTTAAAACCTCAAATGCTATAGAAGAAGAATCGAATTCATTATCAGAAAGATATAAGCGCCCTCTGGCATATAGAGCTTTTGGAGACCAACTACTTCTTGGATACTTATCAGCTAATGTCAAAAAATATTGTCTTGCCTCTGCATTATCGCCTTTTTCAGCTGCTGCTTCGGCAACCCAGTATTCAGTCTCGGCTGATGTCGCTACTGTGTTAAACGTCTTCAAAGATTCCTGATAGTATGAAATTGCCTCGTCATACTTTCCGCTATCAGAAAAGCGATGACCAAGATCCCTTAATAACTTCTTTGAAAGATCATGTTTGGGATAATCACGAATAAAATTCTGATAGTAATATTCTATTCCGGAAGAATCTATGCCGGTATTGGCCCGGGCTATATAATAATCAGCAAAAGGGGTTAATTCTGATCCGGAATAATTGCTTCTAAATTGCTTGAGTTTTTTCAATGACTCTTCAAAAAAACCTTTCTCGAATAGATCTACGCCGGTTTGGTATGCATCAGTTTTTGGAGCCTGAATCCGTTGTGCTGAGAGCGATCCTGAAGTTAGAATGAATATAAAAAGTAAGCTGCTTTGAAACAGAAGGCGCATTTATCGCTGGAATATTGTTTTGAGTTTATCTTTTATATGTCAAGATAGCGAATAAGTTCGTCCGCACGGTCAGAAAAATTATTTTCCATATTTTCACTGCTTTCTTCTGAAACAATTACATAATCAAACCGCCGAAGAGCAGCACTTACAACAGAAGAATCTTCCAAGTTTAACTTGATGGATACTCTTATTGAGTCGAGCACATCATTAGGTTGTTGAACTGCTATTCCCAGAATCTTTGCGTTTTCAGTCTCTATGATCCGAACTATTTCTGATAAAGTGTAATCAATTTGAGCGAGTTCTATAGTAATAACGGAACCGTATGACGACAGATTAAAGATATCTCCCAAACCGTTCAGTACTTCTCTTTTGCGAACCAGTCCCAGAAAATTGTTTTCGTTGTCGGTAACCGGAAGAACGTACAACTCATTAGCAAACATTTGGCGGGTTGTTTCAAAAAGATGTTGTGTAATAGGCACCGAAATGATCTCTTCCAAAGGCAGATCTGTGAGAATAGTATTTTCATCAACAACCTCCGCCAGTGTCTCAATACTGATCATACCTTTGATCTTATGATCTGTATCCACAACTACAAACTTATTGATATGGAGCAGATCAAGTTTTGCCAATGCCAAAGAAACCGGATCTGATTCTTTCAGTGGTGCTATTTCAGTATTTAAAATCTCGTTAACTAACATAGTCTATATAACTTCTCCATTTGTACCAATAGTATTCAACAAGTGTGAAAGTTGCTCAAAATCTTTTTCAGCCATACTGAATGTAAGCTCAACATCACTACCTTCATAAACTTCTTTATCTACATTTGCGTTCTCATGAATAAAGGCAACTGCTTTGTATTTACTCATCGGAATTTGCAGAGTATGATCTTCATATTCACTTTCGATCATCTGCTCAATTTTTTCTTCCAGTTCATCAAGTCCAATACTTTGCTCTGCAGATACAAAAATTGCATCCGGATAATCTGATCTCATTTCTCTGATCTGATCTGCATCCATCATATCTACTTTGTTGAGAACTAAGATCGTTCTGGTATTGGTTGCATTAAGTTCTTCTAAAGTGGTATCAACAACTTCTTTGTATTCATGAGCCATTTTGGAAGAACCGTCAATCACATGAAGCAATACATCTGCTTCCCTTACTTCATCCAGCGTTGATTTAAAACTTTCTACCAGATTATGCGGAAGCTTTCGGATGAATCCAACCGTATCAGATAATAAAATGGTATGGTTTTCAAGTTCATGACGCCTTACTGTTGAATCTAATGTAGCAAACAACCTGTCTTCTGCTAACACATTTGTTTCCGTAAGCGCGTTCATCAAAGTAGATTTACCCGCATTGGTATATCCAACCAAAGAAACACGGTGCATACCCTCTCTGCCTTTTCGCTGGGTAGTTCTTTGCTTGTCCAGCTTTGTAAGCTTGTCTTTAAGCGTAGCTATGCGTTGGCCAATTATTCTTCTGTCAGTCTCGATCTGAGTTTCACCCGGACCCTTTGTACCAATTCCACCTTTTTGGCGGGATAAGTGAGTCCAGTATCTTGTCAATCGTGGAAGCAGATATTGAAGCTGAGCTAATTCTACCTGAGTTTTAGCAGCCGCTGTTTTAGCTCTTCCGGCAAAAATATCCAAGATCAAAGCGCTTCTGTCTAATATCTTGGCATCTGTTCCCGCTTCTATATTTCGGACTTGAGTAGGTGAAAGATCGTCATCGAATATAATAGTGTCGATATTCAGTTCACTTTTAAGTCTCTTCAACTCCTGAAGCTTTCCTTTCCCAACAAATGTAGTTATATCCGGATTGGTCTTATTTTGAAGCACCTTTTCGACAGTAATTCCACCGGCAGTATCTGCCAACAATGCTAATTCTTCTAAGTATTCTTCTGCCTGAAATTTTGTGGTATCCGGACCGTACAGCCCAACCAGCATCACTCGTTCTTTTTCTATGTCAGAATTTTTAATGTCGTCTAACAATAATCTATCTCTTCTCTTTTATTTTATTCGTTTTGTAAATTTTTTAAATCAATATCGGGTAATTCTTGTCCTTCAAACCGATTTTTCAACTTTAAAGATACGATTTTTTCGAATCTCTTTCTTTTACTATTGGGAACGTAGATCTTCAACTGCTTAAAACCTTCAGTGAGACTCTTGTCCAATTCGGAATATGAAAAAGAATACTCAACTCCTTCTTTTTGTTCTTTCTCTACCTGATCCAGAATCTGAAACCAGGGGATCGTTTGAGATGGTTCATTGATATTCTTCACAATACCATAATCAGTTATATAATGTTTAGACGCCAGATAACTGGCGATAAACCACATACAACCGATCCAAACATAACAAACAAAAGTAGGAAACCTGCTCACATCATTTACCAAAAGAGCAACAATTCCCAAAGAACCAATTAATACTAAAAAAACCGTAGCAAAAAGTGGATATCCGGCGAATTTTCCTGCTCTCCAACTCATCCTCACCTTTCTTAACCTGAATTTATTCATTACAGAATAACCGGCTAATAAAGTTGATGAAATTGTAAATAATACAATTACACCCTGGAAAAATATGGACAGTATTTCTTTCAATTATGTAACTGTTTCTGCTTTATAAAAAATGGATACCAGAGACTCCGTAACTAAGAGCAAGAATCCTGCCAGCATAAACCAATGCCAAATCTCCTTTCCAAAACCACTGGTTTTAATTTCACTTGTTATCTCTGTTGATGTTAACGCACCCGCATCAACAATATTGATCCTATCAGAAACCTCAGGACTCAACGCTCTCTCCGAATTAAAGCTCGATTCGCTTTTTGATAAATTAACAGCTGTTTTATACATCTTTTCTCCATCAGTAATAGTAACCAAACCGGGCTCCCATTCATATCCGGTATATGACAGTGAAATAGCTCCTCCAATATTGCGGGGATTTACCTGTATGGTTTCATCATTATAAATTAACTCTGTTTGCTGAGCATCGGCATCCCCGCTCCACTCAAATGGTTTTCCTAAATACTTATAAGTCAATCCTCCTTCTTCTAATGAGCCGGCATATAAAATTGTACGATAATAGGTTGGCGCATAAATGGCTTTTACCGGAAAATTAGACCAGCCGGGATCATTCCCGATAGTAAACAACAGAACCCGTCCTTCTCCGAATTTCTTTTCTCTTAATAAAGGATCTCCGTTATTCATTTCAATTATGTTTAATCCCAATCCTGAATTATTGGTTCTTAATTTCAAATAATAATAGATATCGGGAACAGTAAAATTCAATTCTTCATCAGAATCTCTTTGGAAAAGCCCCTCAAAAACAGGGTGATCTTCTAACAGCACTGACCCTTTTGCTATCGAATTAAAGGATGTGTAATCACCCAGGATACCTGCAAAATCTCCCGCATTGAAAAGAGCTAAAAAATCATTGTAATTTTGGATGTTCGCAGTTTCGGAAGGAAAAAATACAACTCCCTTTCCATTTTGTACAAACTGCTGAATATCGGAAAACAGAAACTCCGGGATCTCATCTATCTGTTCAAGGATCAGAGCATCGAATTCTTCTATAGAATAGTTGGAAAGACTATTTAATGTGGTTTTGGAGTAGTTAATTTGATTGTTTCCTTCAAGCTGAGCATCCAGAATCACGGACGTGTAAGAAACTTCATTTGGATTTTCGGATTCTGAGGTGATCCAGAGCACATCTCGTTTGCTTGGAATCTGAACAGAAAAAAAGTATTCGTTATCTTGGGTAAAATCATCGCCTTCAATTATTGCAGAACCGGTAATGGAACCTTCCGAATCCGGATTTATCTCAAACGAAAAACTTTGAGAAACCCCCGGGTCTATTTGAAGAGAATATTGCCCAATTGTTTCTTCTCCGACTGTTAATGTTAAAAATTGATTTGTTGCGATAACTTCGCCTTCATTTTGAACCAATACTTCTACATTAAACGGAATTCCTTTTCCTACCATCGATGATGAAGTAGTTATTTCTGAAACAAATGTGTTTTGCACTTTAACATCTTCAACATTCAAAATTGTTAAAGCAAGATCAGTACTTAAATCATCAGCTCTTTCTTCTAATACTTCTTTCAGTTCAGGATTTCTGTCATCGATTATATAAAGCTTTTTATTTTGATAGGGGGCTGTGTCTAAAGCAGATAACAGACCATTTAACCTTTCTGATATAAAGGATCCTGTTTTTGTTACTTCTATATCTTTAATTCTCCTCTCCACCTGACCTGCACTTGAAATAGAAAGATTCAGCGGCTCACCATTTGTGGTTTGGATGATAAATCTGTCTTTTTCGCCGGAAACATCTAATATTTTTTGGATCAAGTCGTTTGCTTGATCAGTTAGAGGTCCTTTTGAACCTATTCTGTTCATACTGATACTGTTATCGAGCAAAATTGCGTATAAAGTTGGCTGATTATTTACAGCGCCTGTACTCAATGAAGGAGGAAGAAAAGGCCTCGCTAATACCATTGCCAGACATACTATGGCTAGAAACCTGAGCATCAAAAGCAGCAATCGTTTAATCTTTATTTTCCTGATCGTTGTCTTTTGTAACTCTTTAAAAAAGGCTAAAGTTGAGAACTGAACTTTTTTGGGTTTTCTCAAATTCAGCAAATGAATAACCAGCGGAAGACCCACAGCTACTAAGGCAAATAAAAAAATGGGATTTAGAAAACTCATTTAGCTTAAAAAAATGTTACTTTTATTGTGATCGGGCAGGAACTTTTTGTGTTAAAGAGACTTAGCCAGTATAATATCAATATTCAAAAAAAGATGGTTTAAATCCATTTATGCAACGAGTACTTTCGCTACTAATTACAACCTTTTTCTTTTCGTTCTTTTGGTCATGTTCATCCATGAGTGAAAAACCCTGGACAGCTTTGGTTCCTTCTGAAGCGAGCTTCTTAATTATTCCCAAAGAAGGTGTAACAATTTCATCTATTGCTGAAACAAGGTACGCATCTATTATTGATGATATGACTGCAAGTTCCGCTCAACAAATTTCTAATTTTGATCCGGAGATCCTTTCTAAGATTTCACTTAAAGGGGTTGCTATGTTTCCTTCTAAATCTACAGAGTCAGAACTTATCTGGATCATTAATTCTCAAGAACCTATTGATGATTGGGTAAAGAAGTTCTACAAACCACTTTCTCAAAATTATTATACCATCAAAGGGAATACGATCCATAAAATAGAAACGGACAACAGTCCTGTTTTCTATGCTTCTCAGATTCATAATTGGATAGTTTTTTCATCCTCGAGTTTGGCTGTTGAGTCTTCAATAAGATCATATCTTGGAGCATCTCCTTCTATGAGTATTCCAAACGATGCTTATCCGGGACAGCTTATAATGAATACGCCAAAACTCGATTCCTGGGTAGAACAATTCGTAAATGTGGGTTATCGCCCATCTGTCCATCGATCGTTTTCCGGTTCAAATTCTGCTTCATTGGTGTTTAGTAATTCGGGAGATTCACTTAATTCCCGGATAAACCTTTCCGGGAAAATCATGTTGTCAGACACATCCCGTTCTGCTCTCATAGGCGCACTTTCTTCAAAAAATGCACCGATCGAACTGGACCGTTTTATTGCAGGAAATGCCGCATCTTTTGCATTATTTCGTCTCCCCCCAAAAGTTATACCCAGAAAACCCGACACTCGACTTACAGATCTTGATAAGTTTCTTTTGAATTCCAACTCGTTTTATTCAGAGTTGGCTTCGACTATCGACGACCCTTTTGCCGTAGAAACTTTCTCAGAATCCGGACTTGTTTCTAATGGAGAGTTTCTTTTCATGCGCAAATTAAAGAATGTTAGAGTTTTTCAGCAGAAGTTGGAAGAACTCCGTCAGCAAGAATTGATCTCCAAAATCGGTGATTCCTATTTTGTAAGCAGCACTGTGCTGTCTGAATTGATAGGTTCTGAACTTAGTCCTTTTATTGATTTCTATATTTCATTCTCAAGAGATGTAGCAGTGATTTCAAACCGAAGAGGTCTTTCAGAAAGTGTAGAATCTGATCGGGCTCGACGCAGAGTTATTTATTACAACGATGATTATTCTGCTATTCGAAAAGATCTCCCGTCCGAAATTAGTGGATTTGTATGGGTGGAATCTTCAGAGTTTCAACGCTTTATAGAACCTTTTTTACTTCCAGAAAATGCTGCCACAGGTTTACTCAATCAATTTGATCTGGCATATGTTACTATGGAGAGATTGAATCAATCTTCAGTAGATTTTTCTTTAGGTACTAAAAATAAAGAAGGTTCTACACAGCCTTATCAAGAGCTTTGGGTAACATCACTTTCTAATAGTGATCTAACAGGGGCGCCAATTCTCGGAGATATAGTTGGGAGCTCCGGTGATGAAATAATCTATGCAACAGAAAATGGAAATGTTGTTGCTGTTGCAGGTGATGGCACTATTGTACTCCAAACCTCCACCAATGGCAGTATTCCGGTCGGGAGCCCTGTCTTATACGACTGGTACGGAAACAACCAGCCTGTTATTATGCTTGGAGCCGGAACTAAGATATTCGCATGGAATCAGAGTGGTACGCTCCTTCCGAAATTTCCGATAGAATTAAATCAGCAAATAACTGCTCCAATCGTAGTAACCGATGTTCGAAGAAATGGCATTCCTGAAGTAATTGCTGCAACTGAAGACCGATTGATTCATGTCATTGACGGAAGAGGCGAAAATGTGTCCGGTTGGCCTAAATCTGTAAACACAGCTGTAACATCAAAACCTGTTTTTGCACAAGTGGATGGAACATGGTCTGTTTGGGCTTTCTCTCAAAATATTCTACACAGCTGGTTGCGCAATGGGGCTGTAAGACCCGGATATCCTCAATTTGTTAATGCCGGTTTTAATGGATCCCCAATGATCTATGAAAGTTCTGTTTACGGAGCCGGATCCGATGGAAACTTTTATTCTATAGGGAAAAATCCAAGCTTCAGTGATTCTCTAGGAACTTTTGTGCGGATGGATTCCATTTCTGTAAAATCTCTTTATGTAACCAACAATGAATTACTTTCTGTTGGAGCCTCGGAAAACGTACTCTTAAGAGACAGTACTGATTTTTTCAGAGAAGACTTACTTCTTGCACAAAGTAGAAATGGTTCTGTTTTTGGTTTTAATCTTCTTGGAGAGCTGAGATTAACTGAGAATCTTGGACAACCCGCTTCGAATACTTTTCAGCCAATGTTGATTGATATTGATAATGATAAGAATGAAAACATGTTGGCACTGGCGGAATTTGGACGCCTTTTTGCCTGGGATGTACTTACAGGTGATCGTTTTTACGATTTACCTACTTCCGGGATGAAATATCCTATAATTACTGACCTGAATGGAGATGGTCAAAAAGAACTAATTGCACAGACAAGAGAAGGTTTGCGGTGTTGGACCATTTTGAGGACTAATTAGCGATTAAGAATGAAAGATTCTTTCCTTCTAGTAAATAATATCTGCAAGCGCTTCTTCCAATTCTTCGAATCGAAATTCAAAACCTGTAACCTGTAGTTTTTTGGGTTGCATTCTGATACTTCCTGTAATTGGCTGAGCAGCCTCTCCCAAAACTATATCAAGGGCAAATTTGGGCACTCTGAAAAATGATGGTCTGTTCATTACATCTCCTAATGTTTCGGCAACTTCATTCATTGTTGCGGGATTTGGTGAACAAACATTATATGCCCCTTCCAGTTTTTCATTTTCAATCGGGAATACCAAGGCCTTTACAAGATCAGATCGATGGATCCAACTCATATATTGTTTTCCATCTCCTATTGGACCACCAACAAAGAATTTAAACGGTGGGATCATTTTCTCTAATGCTCCACCTCCTTCTTCAAGAACAATTCCTATTCTTGGATTTACAACACGAACTCCGATTTCTCCGGCTTTTTGTGATTCTTCTTCCCAATCTTTACAAACACTTGCGAGAAAATCATTCGCAGCTTCAAACTCTTCTGACAATACCGTGTCACCCTGATCTCCGTAAATTCCCGATGCTGATGCTGAAATAAAAACTGACGGTTTTTTCTCTGCTGACCTCATTGATTCTACCAAAGATCGTGTAGAGTCAATCCGGCTGTTATAGATACTTTCTTTTACTTGCTCATTCCAACGTTGACCAAAAAGATTTTCGCCCGCAAGATTAATAACTGCATCAGCATTTTCCATTTCTGAAACCAGATCATCATCCCAACTAACAAACCGTTGATTAGAAGCTGATTCATCTTCATACTTTTTTGGGTTTCTTGTAATGATCACAAGATTATTCCCGGCTTTTAAAAGCGTCTCTCTAAGCTCTTTACCAATAAACCCGGTTCCACCGGTAATCAGGATATTCATTTTCTACAAAATCTAAATTTGTCTGTCTTTCTTTTTCTTGACAAGCTTTTTTAAGAATTTTTAGTTCATTTGTAAGTTCGTCTTAGCTAAAGAATTATTTGAGAATAAGTATTTTCAAAGCCGGAAACCATTTGAGAAGCATTAACTCTACTCATTATTTTACTCACAACATAGTTGATTCCGACACAGAGCGTCCGGGACCAGGAGGATTTAATCGGTTACCAATTAAGAATGCCACAATTGTCACATTCTTAATTGACTAATTCTTAATTGAAATCTCTTCTATAGTTTCCTCAAAAGCATTCAAAGTAAGTTCTATATCATCATCGCTAAGTGCATTGGATAAGAAGAAAGCTTCGAACGGTGATGGAGGTAGATACACACCTCTTTTCAGCATACCATGAAATATCTTGCTGAATAATTCTTTGTCTGTTCTGTTAGCATCAGCAAATGAAGTCACAGGTCCTTCGCAGTAGAATAAACCGATCATGGAACCCACTCTGTTTGCTGAAAATGTAATTCCGTGAGCTTCCAGGGTTTTGGTCATCCCTTCTGCAATTCGGGCCGATTTTCTTTCCAGATCTTCATATACATCAGGATTATTCTTCAGCTTATTCAACATGGTCAAACCTGCAGCCATCGCTAATGGATTTCCTGAAAGCGTTCCCGCCTGATAAACCGGTCCGGTTGGAGCAACGTATTCCATGATCTCCTTCTTTCCACCATAAGCACCAACAGGAAGCCCTGCACCGATGATCTTTCCATAAGTAACAAGATCGGCAGTCACTCCATACACTTTTTGAGCTCCTTCGAAATCAACACGAAATCCGGTCATCACTTCATCGAAGATCAGCACTATGTTATGTTCGTCACTTAATGCTCTTAAGTCTTGTAGAAATCCATTCACCGGAGGAATACATCCCATATTTCCGGCAACAGGCTCTAAAATGATCGCTGCGATATCATCACTATTTGCTTCAACTAATTCTTTTACGGAGTTGATATCGTTGTAGTCAGCATTCAATGTATCTTTTGCCGTTCCTTCAGTTACGCCCGGACTACTTGGTTGTCCCATAGTTAAAGCGCCGCTTCCTGCTTCGATCAGAAAAGAATCTCCGTGACCGTGATAGCAACCCTTAAATTTGATGATCTTATTCTTATCCGTAAACCCTCTGGCAACGCGGATGGCGCTCATAGTGGCTTCCGTTCCGGAATTTACCATTCTGATCTTATCAATTCCCTGAACGGAACTTGTGATCAGTTCTGCCATTTCAACTTCCAACTTAGTTGGGGCACCAAAAGAAGTTGATCCCAAGGCAGTTTCACGAACAGCATCTACAATATCAGGATCAGCATGACCGAGGAGCATTGGTCCCCACGAACCGATAAAATCTATGTATTTGTTTCCGTCCTCATCAAAAAGATAAGCACCTTCTGCGCGCTTTATAAAAACCGGAGATCCGCCTACACTATTAAATGCCCGAACGGGAGAATTCACTCCACCAGGAATTACTTTCTGTGCTCGTTCGAATAATGCTTTGCTGTTGGTGTTTTCCATGGGTAAATATATACTCTGTTTTCATTAAAGCGTATGCGATACGCTCCTACTTTTCAAAATTATCTGTTGATGATCTTTGCGGCTTCTTTAGCAAAATAGGTCGCTATCAGATCGGCTCCGGCTCGTTTAAACGCCAATAGTGATTCCATCATCGTTTCTTCTTCGTTCAGCCAGCCTTGCTTTGCTGCTGCTTTTATCATCGCATATTCTCCGGAAACATTATAGACTGAAACAGGGATATTGAAATTATCTGATACTGCTTTTACTACATCCAGATAAGGCATTCCCGGTTTTACCATCACGATATCTGCTCCTTCTTCTATGTCCTGTTCCACTTCACGAAGTGCTTCTTGCAGATTTGCAGGATTCATCTGGTAGGTTTTCTTATCTCCGAAACCCGGTGCGGAATCCAATGCATCTCTGAATGGTCCATAAAAAGAAGATGCGTATTTTGCACTGTACGCCATTATTCCGGTGTTTAAGAATCCGGCTTTATCCAATGCTTTTCGTATTTCTCCAATTCTTCCGTCCATCATATCAGATGGAGCCACCATATCAGCGCCGGCTTTTGCATGACTTACAGACATTTTTGCTAAAACTTCTACGGTTTCATCATTCAGAATTTCTCCGTCTTCAACAATTCCATCATGACCGTATGAAGAATATGGATCCAAAGCGATATCTGTCATTATAAAAAACTCAGGATGAGATTCTTTGATGAAACGAATGCTTTCCTGCATCAATCCCGAATCATTCAGTGCTTCCGTTCCTTTGTTACCTTTTTTCTCATCAGGAACTTTCACAAACAATAAAACCGACCTGATTCCAACTTCTGCTAACTCGTCCAGCTCGGGTTGTAACCTATCAAGTGAATAGCGGAAATAATCGGGCATGCTTTCGATCTCTTCTTTCACTCCATTTCCTTCAACAATAAATAACGGAGCTATAAAATCTACCGGACTCAGTGAATTCTCCTCAACCATCGCTCTGATGGCAGGATTTGTTCTAAGTCGTCTAAGTCGTGTATTTGGAAAACTCATATTTGATCTTCTAAATTTTTTAAAACTTCAGTCCAATATAATATTCTTGCTATTTCTTTCACCAAGTCATTCCTGAGAAGGCAGGAATCTGGATCTCACATGTGAAGCACATCCAGATTCCAGACATGCGCCGCGGAATGACTACTTGCTCAGCCAATCAACAGGGTTTTTCAGTCGTTCCAATAATCGTTCTTCTTCTGAACCTTCTTCGGGAGTGAAATTATAATCCCAACGCACTCTTGGCGGTAAACTCATCAGGATAGATTCAATACGTCCTTTTGTTTTAAGACCAAAAAGTGTACCTCTGTCGTGAATCAAATTGAATTCCACATATCGGCCACGTCGTATTTCCTGCCAATATCGCTGATCCTCAGTAAATTCCATATCTTTTCTTCGCTTCAGGATCGAAAGATAAGCATCCGTAAAACCGAACCCTGCTGTTTTAGCAAACTCAAATAGATCATGAGACGACATCTCTTCCGTCGGACGCATATAATCAAAAAAGATCCCGCCGATTCCTCTGGATTCTTCTCTGTGATGATTCAGAAAGTAGTTATCACACTCTTCTTTGAATTTAGGATAGAAACTCTCATCAAATTGATCACAAATATCTTTATGTGTTTTATGAAAGTGAACAGCGTCTTCATCAAACAAATAGTAAGGAGTCATATCAGCTCCCCCGCCAAACCAAAGATCTTTCAGCGTCTCAGATTCACGATCGTACAGTTCAAAGTATCTGTAATTAGCATGTACCGTTGGAGCAAATGGGTTTTGAGGATGCAGAACCAATGAAATTCCGGAAGCAAAAAAACTGGCTTCATCCACTTCAAACTTTTCCTGTAGTGCTTTGGGAAGCTCTCCGCCCACAACGGAATAATTTACTCCTCCTTTCTCAATTACTGCACCATCGCTTATAACTCTGGTGCTTCCATATCCAAATCCGTCTCTGGTCCAGTCATCAATTTGAAATTTAGCTGTTCCATCGATGGCTTCCACTTTTTCGCAGATGTGCTCCTGAACATCAGAAACAAATTTAATGAACTCCTCTTTTTTTGAAACCAAATTGCTCATTATGATCTGTAATTTTTCACTGCGTCTACAAATGCTTTTGCGTTTTCAACAGGAACATTTGGAAGTATTCCGTGGCCAAGATTTGCAACATAATGTTGAGGACCGAATCTGTTGATCATTTCAGTCGCTTCTCTTTGAATGACTTCAGGATCACACAGCAATTTTGAAGGATCGAAGTTCCCTTGAACTACTATTCCATTGGCAAACTCACGAGCTTTTTCAGGAGTGCATCCCCAGCCGATTCCCAGCCCGGTTACATTAAGTTCGCTGAACTCAGAGTACGCCCATTCCGCATCTTTACAAAACATGATCAACGGAACGCCATAATCTTCTGCTGCAATAGCCTTCAAACATGGAAGCGCGTATTCCTTGAAATCATCCGGTCCTAAAGCAGCTGCCCAGGATTCAAATATCTGTAATGCCTGCGCTCCCGCTTTTACCTGCTGATGAAGATAGTTGATCGTTATTTTTGTCATCATTTCCAGTAGCTTTTTCCCTGCTTTTGGCTGTGAAAACAAAAATGATTTTGCTGTAGAAAAAGTTTTAGAACCCTGACCTTCAACCAAATAACAGAACAATGTCCACGGAGCACCAGCAAATCCTATCAGCGGAACTCTGCCGTCTAATTCCTTCCGTGTTAAAGTCAGTGCATCGTACACGTAGCTAAGTTGTTCTTCCGCAGGAATGATCTTTATCTGCTCAACTCGTTCTGCAGTACGAACCGGATCCGGTAAATATGGTCCGAATCCAGGCTTTAGTTGTACTTCAATATCCAGACATTCGATCAGTACCAGAATATCCGAAAACAAAATTGCAGCGTCTGTCCCAACAATATCGATTGGCTGAATGGTAATTTCACTTGCCAATTCAGGAGTTTTTACTCTTTCAAAAAAGCTGTACTTCTCCTTTATAGCCATGTATTCCGGCAAATATCTTCCAGCCTGACGCATCATCCAAACCGGAGGTCTGGGAGTTTCCTTTCCGGCTAAAGTATCCAGAAATAAAGTGTTTTTAAGTTCGGGAAATGACATTCTTATATTTTTGATTTATAGTTTCCACCAGATCAGCAAATGTGAAATTATCCGGCGTAACAATTAGTCGTTCGTATGATTTTTTAACGGCTTCCGCTGTAGTGCTTCCGATGCAAAATACCGTTTTCAATTTTTTTGGATCATTGGTTTTACAGAAGGAATTAAATGCGCTTGGGCTTAAAAAAACCACCGCGTCAAACTCTGAAAGATCTACAGTTGTTGGTGTTAATAAAGTCTCATAGACTTCGAGCTTTTTAACCAAACATCCTTCCTTTTGTAATAGATCCCCAAGTTCTGAATCGCTCAAGTTCCCGCAAAAATGGATCACATTCTTTACCGGATGTTTCGCAATTTCATGAGCTAAACTTTCTGTTGTAAAATTTTTAGGAACCAAAGCCTTAATTCCAAGTTCGTCTAACTTTTCTGAAGTTGACGAACCCACTGCAAAAACGAATTCCGGGATTTCCAGCTCTTCCAGCTTTTTGCCTACCGATTTTACTGCTTTTTTACTCGTAAACACCCAAGCATCAGATTTTATCTCTTTGACTTTTTCTGTATCAAAGTCCTTTATCTGAACATCTATGAAAGGAATATGAGCGAACTCGAATTTAGCGCGCTTTAATTCATCAAGGTGTTTCGCTTTGATTTTATGTGTAAAAAGGATCTTTGGCATGGCATCTGATCTCAGTTACCATTAAGAAGATCAGCTGCACCTTCGTTGATTACTTTTTTTGCGAATTCTGCTCCCAGAGTTTCATTCGCATTTCTTAATTCGATCTCTTCCTGAATATCCACCCTTTGCTTTCCATCAACGGACAAAACTGCTCCTTTAAAAAACAGTGTATCGCCTTTCACTTCAGCTAAAGCTCCTACAGGTGATGAACAACCTGCATCTAGTGTCCTTAAAAACGCTCGTTCTATATCTACACAAATTCTGGTGTTGTCATCATTCAGCACAGATACAATTTCAGAATATTTAAAGTCTTCTTTAGAAACTATACCTATCGCTCCTTGAGAAGGCGCAGATATCATCCACGGTAATTCTTTGCTGATTCTCTCACCTAATCCCAACCTTTCCAAACCGGCGTGAGCAAAAATAGCTCCATCCCAACCAAGAGTATCAACTTTATTTAATCTTGTGGGCACATTTCCACGAAGATCAACAACTTCATCTTCAGGATATTTGTTCTTCCAGAATGCTGATCTTCTTATACTTCCGGTAGCAATGGTTCTAGACGCATTTCCCTTCTCGTAGTTCAATGGCTCAACAAGTACATCAATAGGATTTGCTCTTTCAAGCACTGCGTTTAGCTGTAATCCATCTTCAAAAATTGTTGGAACATCCTTTAGTGAATGCACTGCGAGATCTATTTTACCATCTAATAAAGCGTCATCCAGTGCTTTTGTGAATACACCTTTGTCGCCCAGTTTATGAAGTGGGAGATCTTGTTCCTTGTCACCAAACGATTCTATCTCAACAAGCTCGGTTTGAACATCGAGGGCGTTTAGTTTTTTAGCAACCAGATTTGATTGCCAAAGTGCAAGCTTACTTCTGCGTGTGCCTATTTTAAGCTTCATTTCGAAGCTCCTCTAATTCATTCTCAATTCGATTGATATGAATCGCCATTACTTTTTTCTTGATCCGTCCCGTAAGTTTTTCGATGACCTCAAAAGCTTCTCCATCTACTTTATTTTTGATGCGATCTAGTTCGTGGTCTGTAATGGAACTCAAGTGATGATCGATCTCTTTGATCCTTGGTAGAATGTAATTATTTCGCTCGATCGAATGTTCATATTGATCTAATTCCTTGGCAATAATTTTTTCTACCGCAGGAATTGACTTCTTACGATTCTCAATCGCTTCTTTATTTGCGAGATGTATAGAATCCATATCAACCAAAGTTACATTCTCTATTTGAGAAACACTTTCTTCTACATTTCTCGGCACACTCAGGTCAAATATTAAACGCGCTTTTCCATCTTCAGGAAAATGCTCTTTTTTCAGGATCGGGGAAGTCGCACCTGTTGCAGTTATGATCAGATCCGAATTTGCAACTACAGATTCCAGTTCATCAAAAGTGTGAGCTTTTATATCGAATGAGGAGGCCAGACTTTGAGCCCGCTCGATGGTTCTGTTGATCACCGAAATATGCTCAGCTCCGTTTGAGACCAGGTTTTTACAGGTCACTTTACCCATCTTCCCTGCGCCCAGCAACAAAATATTGACATTGCTCAGGTCTTTGAAATGATCTAATGCTAATTGAGTGGCAACGAATCCAACCGAAGCCATTCCTCTACCAAAATCAGTTTCAGTACGCACTCTTTTATGAGCTTTAAAAACGGATTGCATCAACTGGTGGAATTCACCTGAAAGATTCTTTTTAGATTCTTTGTAAGCTTTTTTTAGTTGTTGGATAATCTGAACATCACCAAGAACTTGTGAATCCATACCAACTCCCACTTTAAACAAGTGCTGATATGCTTCTTCTTCAGAATAGCTGTATCCGTGTTTGCTGAAAAAGTCGGCATCTGTATTTGTAGCCTTACATAATGCTGAAACGAGCACATCGGGATCGCAAAACGCATAAAGCTCTGTTCGATTACAGGTATCCAGAATAATGACACCACCCGGAATATTTCTGGTATTGAACTCCAGAAATTCACGTCTTTGTTTATCAATAAAGAATAACTCACGAATAGAAACCTCACTTTTCCAGTGAGAAATACCTATTGCTGAAAATCTCATATTTGCTTAAAAAATAGTTTGGACCAAATTCACGCTAAAATAAGACCTGAATGTGAAGATTATATGAATTCAGATAAATTTTTCGCTCCGTCCACACAGTCAGAGACAGAAACTCCCCAACGGAAATTTCCTCCGATATAAAACCCTTCATTTTCTTGCTGAAATCGGTCCATTGATTCCTCTACTGATGCAAAGCCTACATGAAATTGAGGAATAGCTTTTTTCCATAATTTTGAAAAAACCATTTCAGCATCGCCTTTCACATTCATGATTGCTGAAAACTCTTCAATAACTTCCTTCTCAATATCACTGATATCCTGATTGATCACTTTTATATCGTGTGAACCACCTGTCATCAGGTTTACATGCACATATTCGTCTTCTGTTTGGTCAGGGAAGATGTTTGATTTCCAAATCGCGCCAAGTAATCGGATGTTTTCTCTTCTCGGAACCAATAACCCAAATCCGTTTTCAGGCAGATTCAGATCTTCTTTTTTAAACACCAGTTGGGTTGAAAGCATCGGTGAATAGTCGATTTCTAACAAACTGTTTTCCAATTTCTGATCATCTATTTTCAATACTTCTTTCAAAACATAGGCGGGAAGACAGCTTACAACCTTATCAAAAATATATTCGTGATCAGCGGTAGTTACTTTGAAGTTTCTTTGCTGAACATGAAGGCTTTTTACTTCTTCATGAAGAATTGAATTTTCAAAACGTTCGGTTAGCTTATCGGTTAATTGTTGAACTCCCTTTTTGAAAGAGATCATTTTAGGTTTAAAAGATGATTTCTTTTTTCGGGATTTAAGAAATCCTTTGCTGATCGAACCATATTCCTGTTCAAAATCAGACAGTTTACCGATCAATTTATTTTTGCTGAGCGAATAAATATCACCTGCATAAATTCCGGAGAAAAAAGGATCCGCAAGATAATCGACAGCTTCCTTACCGATTCGTCTTTCCAGAAAAGAACCGATACTTTCGTCGGCATCAGAGTTCAATGATTTCCTGATTGGCTCGGAAAAAAGCTCTTTCTTCCCTTTCCAACTAAGCACATCAGAAAACAGAAAAGAAATCGGATTCTGCTTTATCTTTTTCAGTTCTCCGTTCTTAACGATAAATCTGGTTTTTGAACCTTCAGACATAGAAAGTACTTCGTCTTCAAGACTCAGATCTGCAATCATTTCAGAAACAGATCCTGTTTTATCACGAATGGTGTTAGGTCCAAAATCAAAAACAGAATATTGATTTGAAACAGATCGAATTACACCACCCGTATCTTTCTGAGCTTCAAAAAGAGTTACTTCAAAGCCTTTCTTTTTCAAATACCAGGCTGCTGACAAACCTGAAATACCTCCTCCAAGTACTGCAATAGTATTTGAGGAAGAAGTACTCATTTAAACGCGTTCTAACTCAGGAGCTATTTCCAGAGCTTTTCTGCTCCAGTCTTCAAGAGCATCGATCCAAAGATCGTTGTCATTGATACACGGAATCAAAACCAGATCTTCTCCACCGGCTTCAATAAAATCTTCCTTTCCTCTGATACCGATCTCTTCCAAAGTTTCAATACAATCCGATACAAAAGCCGGACAAACTACTGCTACTTTCTTCTTTCCTTCTTTTCCAAGACGTTCAAGCTCTTTGTCGGTAGCCGGTAACAACCACGGATCAACTCCTAACTTTGATTGAAAAGCCGTGCTGTACCTTGACTCATCCAGATCCAGATATCCAACAACCTGTTTTGTGGTCATAAGGTCCTGATGCCGATAGCAAAACTGATGAGCCGGTGAACTTACTTCACAACAGTTTTCGCATTTCAGGCAGTGATCTCCGGTGATATCTCTCTTCTTAATGTGACGCTCAGGCACTCCGTGATAAGAAAAAAGTATATGGTCAATATCGTCAGTGATATACGGCTTCATGCTTTCCGCCAACGCTTTGATGTATTTCGGATCGTTGAAGAATGGATCTTTTATTACCGTGTGTAAGTGAGGAAACTTAGCCAGAATAACATCTTTGGTTTTTTCAATCACTGTTTCAAACGTTGCCATCGCGTATTGCGGATACAGCGGAACTAAAAATACGGTTTCAAGTTCAGGATTTTGCTTTAGAAGATCTTCAATCCCTGCCTCGATAGATGGATTCCCGTATCTCATTCCGATACTAACGGGAATATCATCGCCCAATCTTTGCTTCAGTTTTGCTTCCACCTGCTCAGTGATAACGATCAACGGAGAACCGTCTTCCCACCAGATCAACTCATAAGCTTCTCCTGATTCTTTCGGTCGTTTGGGGAGAATAAATCCTTCTACGATCATCTTTCTGATAATTTCGGGAGCATCAATTACCCTCTTATCCATCAAAAATTCTCTCAGATAAACCTTAACATCTTCGGGTTCAAAACTATCCGGAGAACCCAGATTCACTAAAAATATTCCTGTCTTTGATTTAGCCATGCCTGAAATTTTATCTACTTTATGTACAGTTAACTAATAACTCACTTTTTTGTGAATTTTTTATGAAGTCTGCTGAATTAGATTCTGTATTAATTATTGGTTGTGGTTGGATTGGAACCAAGCTTGCAACAACTTTGATCTCGCAGAATATCAAAGTTTTCGGAACTACTCGTTCTGCTAAAAAAGTTTCCTCCCTTCGCTCTTTAGGAATAGAACCAATCATTTTTGATCTGGAAAAAGAAGACACCATCCAAACTGATCTTCCCAAAGTTGATGCAATCGTCATTTCCATTTCCCCTGGAAGAGGTGATCAACGATCTCAGTATCCAAAACACATCAAAAAACTCAGTAAACTTCTTGCTTCAACAAACCAACAAGTGGTCATGTATAGTTCCACTTCCGCTTATAAAGAAAGGATGGGAATAGTTACGGAAACAGACGCCCTTCCTGATCCGGAAAGTGATAACGTGATACTGGCTGCTGAAGGCGAACTAAAAACAATAATTCCAGACTCTGTCATTCTTCGTTTGGGCGGACTTTTTGGCTCAGACCGACATCCCGTTAAATATCTCGCAGGGCGTGAAGGAATTTCAAATGGTGATGCGCCGGTAAATCTGGTTCACAGAGAAGATGTTATCTCTGCTACTATTTCTGGTATATCCCAAAAAATCCAGAACGAGATCTTTAATGTTTGCAGCGATCATCATCCAACCAAAGAAGAACTCTATACCAAACTTGCAGATAAATCAGGACTGGAAATACCGTCTTTTGATTCAGGCGGATCTGATGAGAAACTAGTAGATAGTACCAGAATTAAAAAAGAGTTGGGGTTTGAGTACATGCATAATGATCTGTTTGCATATGAATTTGAATAGTTTTGCAGATCCTTCGGAAGTAATCTCAGGTTTGTAGATATTAGGTAATTCGTTGACATTGTAGTAGTGACAACTCCAGACAAATTCGCCCTTAGTATTTAAGACGGAAAAGAGAGCATGATCCGGATGCGGATGCGAAGCAGGAATAATCCTTTCCGGTGAGGAGTTCAGAAATTTTCTCAGAATGTACGAAGACCTTTAGGATTATTCAGCGCAGGATCAGTGAACCCGTTTTAAATACTTCGGCTTGATCTTTTGCTACTTTTGTATCAAGACAAAAGTAGGTGCTCTTGTGCTAGGTTAAGTCTTTTTATCTGGTCTCTATGCTATGCATTGGAAACGGACCTCCCCGGCTACGAAACAAATTCTTTGGTTCTGAGTAGTTCGCCCCTCCTTGGATAAGGAGGGGAATTCCCGAGTTGATTCTAATTTTTATCAACGAGTCCTCCTCCTGTTGTAGGAGGAGACAGAGGAGGTCTTTCTTAAGGATCGTGAGTACATTTACTTGATATGTGTACTTTTGTACCGATACTGAGCTTCCTCAGCACAGGCTCCAGTACCAAAAACTCCCGACAAGAATTATTGGCGCGAACTCCATTGCATCGACTAATCATTACAAAAGGTCTTCGTTCTTATTGTTCACATTCAAGAATCATTCTGAGTGTAATGATTGCTCCTTCGGAGCCGTCGATTTCATTGCGTTCTTGGCTCGCCAATAATTCTAAAGGTCGGTGTAGTTTGAAGCTTTTTCTGAAATCGTCAGAATTATAAACAGGACGATTTTTGTCAGCGAACTATCTAAACATCTGCAATTTCGAGTGGAACGAAAAATCTAAGTATCTGCTCTAAAGAAATTTTTAGATTTCTCCCTTTGGTCGAAATGACAAGAGCACCCATTCTCTATATCTGAGCAAACTAATTTGAAATTTTGATATTGAATGTTGGTTATTGTTTTTGAAAAGCTCCTTCTTCTTCAATCATCTCAATGGTTTCGACTGCTCTTCGTAAATGTGGGATCACAATGCTACCGCCAACAATTAGGGCCACATTCATAGCATCCAGAATTTCCTCTTTGGTGGAACCGGTTTTGGCACATTGCTCCAGATGATAATCGATACAATCATTACATCGAAGTACGGAAGAGGCAACAAGCCCGAGCAACTCTTTGGTTTTGGAATCCAGAGCGCCATCACGGTAAGTATTGGCATCCATGTTAAAGAACCGTTTGATTCCAAGATGTCCAGCATTTAGGGTTTTTTCATTTAATTCTTCTCTCTCCTCACGGAAAGCTTGTAGTCGGTTTTTATCGGTGTTATTCATTTTCTAATTTGATTTAGCCACGAAAGCACAAATGAAATTGTGCATTAAATTTTTCAGAAAATACTGATTGTCCTGATAAGTAGATATGAGAATAAGGCACTTCCTATACTTATCCACGTTTTTCCTCATCTACTTATAGCGATTCTGTGTCCCCAAAAATTTCATTTTGTGATTTGATTAATTAGTCGCAATTTTAAAAAGAAACACACCCCTAAATCCCCTCTCCAGAGGGGACTTCTTATTAATGTTCAGAAAAAAAGATCCAAAACATAAACTGGTCGTAATCGGTGACAGCCTTTCTCAGGGTTTTAACAATGGTGGTATTTACCGCACCGACATCAACTTTCCTTCTTTTATAGCAAGATGTTTTGAGCCAACACCTCGATTCGATCAGGCAAATTTTACAGCTCAGGCCGGGATTCCTATAAATCTCGAAGTTTTGATTCGTGGGCTTTCGGAGGAATTTGGCAGCGAGATCGACTGGAGAGAATATCTTCCCGCTGCTAATCATACTTTCAGAACTCTGAAAAGAATAAAGAAATACTGGGAAGGTGGAATGAAAGACCTGAAAGTGAATCAGCTAACGCCATACCACAATCAGGCCATTTGGGGATTTGCCATTAATGATTCATGGATAGTAAACGAGCGAAAAAGCAGAGAATACATTCAAAACAATAAAGAAAGTTTTTCTGTATTTGGTATTCTTCCGGAACATGCAAAATATACCACATCCAGACTGGTACTTAATCCGACGCTTCGAAATGATTTTCAGGAAAACTCCCAAATCGATAATGCAAACATTCTTCAGGAAGATGGTGGGATTGAAAACCTGATCGTTTGTCTGGGACATAATAATGCCTTGGGATCCGTTGTGAATTTAAATCTAACCTGGTCGGAACCCGAAGACATGAAAGCTTTTACACCGCATAGAAAGCATTCTATTTACCGTCCGGAACATTTTGAAATGGAATACAGAGAACTAGCTGAACGGATCTCAAAGATCGGAGCAAAACGGGTTTTTGTACCCACTATTCCTTACCCCACAATTCCACCGGTAATTCGAGGCGTAAATTCCAGCGTTTCAAAAAAGGCTCTGGGTTACTTCGATTATTACACACGTTTCTGGATATGGGATGAGGATTTTGATCCGGGTAAACACCCTTTTATTACCAAAGATGAAGCTATTCAAATTGATTTGGCAGTGGATGAATTCAACAACATCATTAAAAAAGTAGCCAAAGAATATGATTGGTTTGTAGTCCCGGTTGCCCGAAATGTCGCCGGTATGGCTAATAGAAGACTGGGCGGAGAATTATTGCGAGGTTACCCTAAAGAATTTGTTAGTGCTTTAAAAAGAAATCCTGCAACCGCACATTTGGTAAATCAAAAAGATGAAGCTACAATAAACACCGAATTCCTGAGGTTGGATAAAGACAAAAAGATCATAAAAGGCGGAATTTTCAGTCTGGATGGTTTACATCCTACAACCATTGGTTACGGATTGATGGCAAATGTGTACTATATCTCAATGGTACAGGCCGGTGTTAAATTCCAAAAGAAAATGGACTGGGATCATATCATAGCAGAGGACTCACTAATAACCAATCCTCCCGTTCTCCTCAAAGAACTTCGGTCTGTACTTGGATATCTTGCACTTGGTAATCAGGAACGCTTTTTAAAGATCGGAAAAAGCATCTTTACACAGGTTTTTGAACACTTATCTACCGGAGATCAGAAAAACTAAATTTATGAAAAAAATCTTTTCTCCTTTTTTAATTGCTTTCTTATTTAGCAGTTTTTTAATGTCACAGTCTCTTTATTTAGATAAAGAACGATTTGCTCTTGCCATAACGCCTTCGTTTTCTTTTGCTGAAGACGTTTCAATTCTTTCAATAGGAACTTCTTTTTCATTGAATAAGAAATTAGATGTCTCATTTCAGTATTCGAAAATACATCTTCAGGAATCTGAAGAAGAATCGGCATCTGATGCAGACGGAATTAGCGGCAGTCTAACCTTATGGGGGAGTAAAACTCAAGAAGACTTTCCAGTTGAAATAGCACTATCCTTGTCTGGTTCTTATGCAGAATATGAAAATTTCAGCGCATCCAGTTTTGGGGCCGGTCTTACTTTTGCTTATAAAGAAGAACAACCGAATACCTTTAGTACAATTCCTTTATTCGGAGTTTCTTTCATTCCTTTTAGCCAGGTTGCCGGAAGCGGGAATACATATGTTTCAGATGAAAAGTTTTTTCTCTTTCAGTTTGGAGTTGGGATATATGCAAACGTCTTAAATCAAAGCAAATTTGTTATAAATCCTACCGTTTCTTTAGACACTTCCTCAAACTTTGGAGCCTCCTTATCAGCTTCGTTTATATTTTAAACTACTGACGATCCCACTTTTCGATTTTATTTAGATTTATTCTACATAAAGGTTGAGGACGTTCGAAAAAGTCCTTAACTTAGATTCGTTCTAAATAAAATCTACAACTACTATTCTTCAAAAAACGATGAATCTATCAAAAAGTCTGCTGATCATTGCAGCATTTATTTTCACCATTTCATGCGATACTAATAACACTAACGACGAGATCGCTACCCCTGAAACTTATGAATTTACCCGAAATGGAGAATCCACTGTTTCATTTTCAGGTCAAACTACACGTATAAAAATGTCCGGCGAATTAACTTCTGCCATGACAGATTTCGATAACACTACCAAAGAACTTCTATTGGAAATGTTTCGAAATCAAACGGAAAGTGGTGCTGATGCTAATCCATTCTCAGAAGCTGAATTAAACGCTGCCACAAAAAATGTTAAAGGTAAAATAGCTGCTTCAACCGACTTTTATTCTTCGAATACAACCGTTAGTTCTGAAATTAAAACTCAGTTCGAAACATGGCTAACTGCTCAGGTTGATGAAGTATTTCCAAATGAAAATATTCAAGCGCAACCGGGAGTTGCCGGACAAATTGCTGACGGAACTTCTACACGCTATGTAAGTGCAAAAGGATTTGAGTACAATCAATTGGTAGCAAAAAGCCTGATTGGTGCACTTATGACTGATCAAATCCTTAATAATTATGTTAGCACCTCGGTTCTGGATGCAGGAACTAATATTGAAGACAACAACAATGGAATAACAGCCGAAGGTAAAACCTACACTAATATGGAGCATAAGTGGGATGAAGCTTTCGGATACCTGTATGGAAACTCTTCAAACACAGCAAACCCCAACTTAACAATTGGTCAGGACGACAGTTTTTTAAATAAGTATGTAGGAAGAGTAGAAGGCGATGACGATTTCGCCGGTATTGCTCAGGATATTTTTGATGCTTTTGCATTAGGACGAGTAGCTATTGTTGAAGGAGATTATGAACTTAGAGACGAACAAGCTGAAATATTAAGAGCTCAGATCTCGGCAATCATCGGTGTCAGAGCTGTTTATTATCTACAATCAGGTAAAACAGTTCTAGAACAAGCTAATCCTGACTTTGGAGCTGCTTTTCACGATCTTTCAGAGGCTTATGGTTTTGTATACAGTTTACAATTTACCAGACAGCCGGGAACGGGTCAGCCATATTTCACCAAAGCTGAAGTTGATGGTTTCATCTCCTTGCTGGAAGCCGGAAATGGCTTATGGGATGTAACTCCTCAAACTCTTCAGGATATTTCTGTTGAAATAGCTTCAAAATTCAATTTCACAATTGAAGAAGCTTCAAACTAAATTTTAAGGATAAAGCTGCTAATACAATTATTAGCAGCTTTTTTATTTTTATATGAAACGTTATCTCTTTCTTTTTTTATCAGTTTCACTTCTAATTTCAAGTTGTACAGAAACGAATCCATCAGGACCTGACCCTAACGATTTTGATCGAAAAGCAATACTTGAAAACTGGGCTGATAATATCATTATTCCTGCTTTAACTGACTTTTCAGAAAAGACAGAATCCCTCAAAACTGCCGGTAATAACTTTGCAGAAAATCCTGATCAACAAGCTTTAGAAGCACTTCGTGATCAATGGAAAGCCGGATATATTGCTTTACAACATGTATCCATGTTTGAAACCTCAAAAACAATGGAGATCCGGTACCGAAACAATCTAAACATTTACCCGGTCGATACTGCAGAAGTAAATGAAAACATCAATCAGGGCAACTACAACCTAAAATTACCTTCTGAGATTGATCAACAGGGTTTTCCAACTCTTGATTATTTACTTTACGGACTGGCCGGCAACGATGCTGAAATACTCTCTTTTTATAACTCAGGAAAAAACTCTTCTGATTACCGAAATTATGTAGTGGATTTGGTAACCAGAATAGATTCTCTTACCGATATAGTATTAAATGACTGGAACTCAGGATTCAGAGATGAATTTGTAAACAACTCAGGAAACGGAGCAAATTCCTCCATCGACATGATGGTGAATGACTTTATCTTTTACTACGAAAAGAATCTCCGCGCAGGTAAGATCGGAATTCCTGCCGGTGTTTTTTCCGGAACCCCACTTCCTCAAAATGTGGAAGGCTTTTATAGCGAAGAATTCTCGAAAGAACTCTTTCTGGAGTCGTTAACTGCAACTCAGAACTTCTTTAACGGAAAACATTTTAATTCAGGAACTTCAGGACTTAGCCTAAGTGATTATCTGGATTTTCTGAATACCATAAAAAACGGCACAGATCTGACTCAGCTTATCAATCAACAATTCGAAGAAAGTCGAACAAAAGCTCAAAATCTGAATTCAAGTTTTGTTGCTCAGGTTGAGACCGATAATTCTTTAATGCTGCAAACATACGATGAGCTCCAAAAAAATGTCATTCTCCTGAAAGTTGATATGCTTCAGGCATTAAATATTAATGTAGACTACGTGGATGCTGACGGTGATTGATCTTTGAATAAAACTTCAATTAGCACATATCTTAATTCTTACTCGAAAGCCGCTCCTTTAGCGGTTTTTCGTGTTTTTTTCGGCCTGTTAATGCTTATAAGCATTGTTCGGTTTGCGTTAAACGGATGGATACAAAAACTGTATATCGAGCCGGATTTCTTCTTTTCCTATTATGGATTTGAATGGGTTCAACCTCCCGGTGAATGGACCTATTTAATTTTTGCTGTTTGTGGGCTATCTGCCATTTTTATTTCACTGGGTTTCAAGTACCGATTTGCCATCATTACTTTTTTCCTCAGTTTTACTTTTATAGAACTGATGGACAAAACCACCTATCTGAATCACTATTATTTCATCAGCATTCTCAGTTTTTTGATGATTTTTCTACCGGCTAGTACATATTTCTCAGTTGATGCTGCCAGAAACCCAAAACTTAAAGCTGAGTTTATACCAAGCTGGACAATCGATGTTATAAAACTGCTTCTGTTTATTGTTTACTTCTATGCAGGATTAGCAAAATTGAACTCCGACTGGCTTTTTCAGGCAATGCCTTTAAAGATCTGGCTTCCTGCAAAATACTCCATTCCATTACTCGGGGAGCTGTTGCAACAATCATGGGTTCATTTTGCTTTTGCATGGGGAGGCGCTCTTTATGATCTGTCTATTCCTTTTTTACTTCTGGTCAAACGAACCAGAACCTTCGCTTTTGTACTTGTTGTGATCTTTCACATTCTAACCCGGATTCTGTTCCCAATAGGAATGTTTCCTTACATCATGATCATAAGCGCGTTAATCTTTTTTGATGCCGGATTACACATCCGAATTCTTGAACGGGTTTCCACATTCTTCAAAATAGATTTAGATGCTTTTAACAACTCAGAGCGATATTCATTTGAGAGCCCAATATCCAAGAAATTCAGTCTCAGTATTGTAGGGGTATTCTTCCTTTTTCAACTCTTATTTCCATTCAGGTATTTGCTGTATTCCGGAGAATTATTCTGGACTGAAGAGGGTTACAGATTTTCATGGCGGGTAATGCTAATTGAAAAAGCAGGATATGCAAATTTCAAAGTTGTTGATCCCGAGACGCAGAAAAGATTTTATGTAGATAACACTAAGTTTTTGACTCGCTTTCAGGAAAAACAGATGTCAACACAGCCTGATTTCATTCTTGAATATGCTCATCATCTGGAACAGCATTATCAGAATCAGGGAATCGAAGATCCTGAAATCTATGTTGAGAGTTTTGTTGCTCTGAATGGCAGAAGAAGTGCGTCGTTCATTGATCCTGAAATCGATCTCACAACAATTAAAAGAAATTTAAAACCAAAAAAATGGATACTTCCTTTCAACGATGAGATTAAAGGACTTTAGCTTATTCGTAATATTTTGCTTTATCTGTGTTCCTGCATTTAGTCAGTATTCTATTTCGGGATATATAACAGATAACGCGACTGGTGAACCCTTGTCGAAAGTGGCTATTTTTGAGGAGAATTCCGGGGAATCCTATGAACCGAATGAAGAAGGATATTTTCAGATTCAGAATCTATCCTATGGAAAATACAATTTGTTCTTTTTTGCTTTAGGGTATGAGATCACAAACAGAGTAATACAATTAGGATCTGAAAACGAAGTCCTGAATATACAGTTAAGCAAACTTTCCGGTGAACTTTCTGAAGTTGCTGTTGTAAACCAAAGGGAACAGATCTTTTCTATAAAACGACTTCGTGAAGTGGAAGGAACTTCTATTTATGCCGGTAAAAAGAATGAAGTTGTTGACCTAAGCCAAATGACAGTAAACACTTCTTCAAATAATGCGCGGCAAATTTACAGCCAGGTTTCCGGTTTAAATATTTTTGAGTCGGATGACGCCGGATTACAGCTAAATATCGGAGGACGCGGTCTGGATCCTAACAGATCTTCCAACTTCAATATCCGACAAAATGGATATGATATAAGTGCTGACGTTTTGGGTTATCCGGAAAGTTATTACACTCCTCCCGCCGAAGCGCTCGAAGAAATTCAGATCATCCGAGGAGCGGCTTCCTTGCAGTACGGAACACAATTTGGTGGTTTGGTTAATTTCAGAATGAAATCACCGGTTGAAGACAAAGTTGCTGAATTTACAACCCGTCAGTCCATCGGTTCAAATGCTCTTTTTACTTCCCATAACAGTGTGAGCGGCACTTACAAGAAACTCGGCTATCTGGGATATTACAACTATAAAAATGGAAACAGTTTCCGTCCAAATTCTGAGTTTAAATCTGACAACGTCTATTTGTTTACTGAGTATGCATTGTCTGATAAAACATCACTTAGCGCTGATTTCACCTATCTGGGATATCTGGCTCAACAACCCGGCGGGCTTACGGATGCTCAATTTTACGATGATCCGGAATTCAGCAACAGAGAAAGAAACTGGTTTGAGGTTGATTGGAAATTGGCGTCTTTGAAACTAGATCATCGATTCACCTATCAAAGCCGTTTGAGTATGACTGCATTCGGATTAAATGCTTCCAGAAAATCAGTTGGTTTCAGAACAAACAGAGTTTCTCAGCAAGATGATCCCAACGAACCACGCGATCTGATCTTAGGTGATTTCAATAACTGGGGAGTGGAAACCCGTTTTCTGCAGCGATATAAATTAGGCAGTAAAAATGCGGTCTTTCTTATCGGTTCGAAATATTATCAATCGAAAAATTCTTCTATTCAAGGACCGGGAACTGCCTCGAGTGCAGCTGATTTTACTTTAGCTGATGAAGAGTTCCCGAATTACCCGAGACAATCTGATTTCACCTTCCCTAATCAGAACTTTGCTTTGTTTGGAGAACACATTTTTTATGTGAAAGATAATTTTTCTATCACTCCCGGCTTTCGTTTTGAGTATATCAAAACCCAAAGTGAAGGTTCTTATAAACGGGTGAATTTCGATCTGGCGGGAAATCCTATTCAAAACCAAACCTTTGAAGAAGAGAAAACTTTTGAACGAAATTTTGTATTGCTTGGGATCGGACTCAGTTATCAGCCTGACTTAAATACTGATCTCTACGGAAATTTTTCTCAGAACTATCGCTCAGTTACTTTTAACGATATCAGAATCATAAACCCCAGTTTTCAGGTTGATCCGAATATCACAGATGAAAGTGGTTTTTCGTCAGACTTTGGAATCCGTGGTAAAATCGGGGATGTTATTTCTTACGATGTCGGCGTTTTTGGATTGCTGTATAAAAACCGTTTAGGTGAGGTGCTCCGGGCAGAAACCCGAACCAATGCTGATGGAGAGCAGGAAGAAACCGGTAGAATTGTCCGATTTCGTGGAAATATCGGAGAAGCTTTTATGTACGGTCTGGAAAGCCTGATCGAAATCGATCTATTCTCGGTTTTTAATACAACATCAACAAATAGAAAACTTACCATTTTTGCCAATACTGCTGTTACCCAATCCGAATATTTGAATTCTGAAATTGCAGGAATTAAGGGAAATGAAGTTGAATTTGTTCCGACTCTAAATCTTAAAACAGGCGTTAATTTTGGATTTAAGAACCTGTTGGGATCCGTTCAGTACACTTACATTTCCAAACAGTTTACAGATGCATCAAATGCATTACAGAATGTAAGAGATAACCAAAGTGGAATTAAGGGTGAAATTCCTGCATATGATGTACTCGATCTTTCTATGTCATGGTCACATAAACAGCTCTCTCTGGAATCAGGAGTAAACAATATTCTAAATTCATCTTACTTTACAAGACGAGCGACCGGTTATCCCGGGCCGGGAATTATCCCTTCTCCCCCAAGAACGTTTTATGTAACTCTTCAGATAAAAATCTGATGCATAAAAAAAGCCCTCTGCTAGAAAGGGCTTTTTTAGTGGATTATTCTTTAACAAGACTTAGCTTGTTTTCATGTCTTCCAGCAAGCTGTTGTAACCTCTTTTCAGGTCATCAAAACCATCTTCTATACTTGCGGTAAGACGTTCCCAATTTTCTTTGGTCGCATCTTCAAGGTCAGCAATTTCATTATGCAGCTCCTCTTTTTCTTTTTTCAGCTTATCTAATGCTTTTCTAGTTTCTTCTTCTACTTCTTCAGAATCTTCTTTGACTTCTTTGTCTATATCATCAATTTTCTTATTGATTTCCTCAATCTCATCTTCTGCTTCCGCAATAAACTGATTCTTTTTTTCCTTAAAATCATTACCTATCGCTTTTGCAGTATTTTCGATCTGATCGCCTGCTTTTTCGGCTTCTGTTTTTGATTTTTCTGAACATGCAGCAAAAGTTAATGCTACTAATGTGATCATTAATAAAACTCTTGAATTCTTCATTGTATTCTGTTAGTTAATATTGTTACTAGTTTCTATAGTCAACAACAGAAAACGTTCCGATCTTTAATATTTATAAACTTCATTTTCTATCTTTTTTTGTGGTATTTTTGGGGCTGAAATTTTTTATCAAATTATACTATGAAGTTTATTTACCCGGTTCTATTAACACTTTTACTACTAAACTGTACATCTGAAAAAAATGACGCTCTCAGATATGAAAAAGAGACTCATTTAAAAAATATTAAACAACTCACTTTTGGCGGAGATAACGCTGAAGCTTACTGGAGCTACGATAATACCAAGTTGGTTTTTCAAGCTAATAACCCTGAATGGGACACCGAATGTGATCAGATCTTTTATATGGATGCTGAAGAAAATGAACCCGGATTTGAAGCTCCGATCATAAGTACAGGGCTGGGCAGAACTACTTGTTCATATTTCTTACCGGATGAAACCATTGTTTATGGTTCTACACATCTGGACGATATCGCTTGTCCTGAAGTTCCTGAACGAGGACCCGGTGGAGCGTATGTTTGGCCGATCTATGAAGGTTATGATATTTTCAGAGCTAATCTAGACGGTGAGATCATTGATACTCTAACCACTACACCGGGTTATGACGCTGAAGCAACCGTTTCTCCGGATGGAAGCAAAATTGTTTTCACTTCAATGAGAACCGGAGATCTGGAATTATTTATAATGGACGTTGACGGATCTAATGTTGTTCAGATCACTGATGAACTTGGTTACGATGGCGGTGCTTTCTTTTCTCCGAATGGAACAGAATTGATATTCAGAGCATCACGACCAAAGACAGAAGCCGAAGTTGAAAAGTACACTTCTCTTCTTGCTGAAGGATTGGTTGAACCTACGGATATGGAATTATTCCTCGTAAATGTTGATGGAACCAATATGCGTCAGATCACAGATCTAGGGAACGCTAACTGGGCTCCTTTTTTCCATCCTTCCGGAGAAAAAATAATATTCTCATCTAATCATAATTCAACCAGAGGTTTTCCGTTTAATCTGTTTATGATCAACCCTGATGGATCCGGGCTTGAACAAGTTACTTTTGATGATACTTTCGATTCATTTCCTATGTTTTCTCATGATGGGAAGAAACTGGTTTTCTCATCAAACCGATTCAATGGCGGCGACCGATCTACAAATGTGTTTATAGCTGACTGGGTGAAGTAGAGTATAGATGTAAGACATAAGAAGTAAGACTTTTGTTAAAACCATCTTACATCTTATGTCTAATATCTTAAGCCTTTCCCGATTTTATATTTTCGTGATACCTTTATTGTACGTATTGTGCATTTTTTAAGTAAAACAGAGTATCATGAAATATTTATTACTTCTGTCACTGCTTTTTGGTGGATTCGAACATTCCAAAAATGAAGTACCCAATTTCCGTTTAAAAAATCTGGATGGGCGAACGGTCAGCTATAATCAGGTTAAAGGAGACAATCTTACGGTTATTGATTTTTGGGCTACATGGTGTAAACCTTGTGTTAAATCCATCCCTGAGTTTGTTAAAATGGATGAAGAATTTGATGATACTCAGGTTCAGTTCATAGGAATTTCAATTGACGGACCCAGAAATAAAGCCAAAGTAAAACCATTCATCAAATCTCTTGGTGTTGAATATCCTGTTCTCAGAGATTCTGAAAGCTCCGTCATGGGAAGGCTGGGTGTTCGGGCTGTTCCTTCTCTGTTAATTGTAAACTCTGACAACGAGATCATCTACTTCCATGAAGGGTATAAATCAGGAGAAGAAGTTGAGATCAAAAATAAGATTCTTGAGCTTTTAGAAGAATGAAGAGCCTTCAAAAAATATTAGCTCTCACTTTTTTTGTTCTGATAACCCCATGGGCGTCTGCGGTTGGTCAACTTTATGGAACCAACACATTTGAATTTCAACTTGGGAATCTTCCGTTTGAAGAAGATACAGACCTTTCCACTTCTTACAATCAATTAAATCTATATTACGATTCAGGAAAATTCAGTTTATTTGGCAAAGCAGAACAATTTTTGTCTCCACATGCTGAGCGTAATTATTTCCAGCTTACTCAGAAAAGATTCCAGTATCAGGATGATAATTTCAGGATTCGGCTTGGTAATTTTTATGAAACCATTGGTTCGGGATTATTATTAAGGAGCTACGATATTCCCGGATCTGTTTTTGAAAGTGATTTTTACAGAACCAGATATGCATTTTTCAGAGATCTGGAAGGAATTGCTTTCGATGCCAGTCTGGATTGGGTTGAAATAAAAGCACTAAGAGCCGAACCTTTACAAAATGATCTTCCCCCTAATTTTAAGCCCGATTCTTTAAGAAGACCAGATTTGCTGGAAGCTTTTCAAGCTAACTTCTTTCCTACCGAAAATTTGTCTTTAGGCGCTGCAGTAATGAGAGTAAATACTCCAAATTCTTCTAATTATGAAGAATTTGCTTCGCTCATGACTAACATACAATTACCTGCTAACTTTCAACTTTTTGGCGAGTATGCTTTTAGCACCGAATCCGATCTTTTCTCTTTTAAAAATAATCAAAGTTATGCCCTCTATTCCGGATTAAATTATTTCAAAGGCTCATTTGGAGTGAGTCTTGAGTATAAGAATTACAACAATTTTCGCTTGGAATCATCCGGCTTCAATGATCCGCCGTCGCTTATAAAAGAACACACCTATCCCGTTTTGAACCGAAGTACACATGTCCCAAATACTTCAAGTGAAAAGGGTGTTCAGGCAGAGGCTTTTTACTCATTTGAAGACGGTCATTCTTTAGTAGCTAATTACGCGTACACAGTAAATAATGTGTTTAACAAAAAGGAATACCGAGAATATTTTCTGGAGGGGTTATATAAATTCAGTGATAAATTATCGCTTAAGTCTTTTATTGATTTTGCTACTGATGAACGAGAAGGACAAGACAACAGAATTTCGCTTGGACTAATATCCGATAAGAGTTTCGGCAACTCCCGAAACGTCATTATTGATCTTCAATATCAGACATATAATGAGTTTAACAGTTCAGATAAAATAGAAAACTACTTTGCTTCTCTGTCTTTTGGATTTACTTCCGCTTTCAATATTAGTGCTGTATTTGAAGCAACTACGGAACCGGGCTTAACAGACAATCCTAATACCTTCCCTGAAATAGAAACTGATACTAGAACCTGGCTGGGATTTAATTCTCTTTACAGAGTTAATACATCCAATTCGGTGACGTTATTCGTAGGTAAAAGAAGAGGTGGACCGGCATGTACATCCGGAATATGCTACGAGATTCTTGACTTCGAAGGCGCTGAACTAAGAATAACAACAAGATTTTAATCAAATAATACCATGAAGTTACCAACTATTACTTTCTTTTTACTTCTGATCTTTACACTGAACTGTGCTGAAACTCCTTCTTCAGAGGTTGTAGGCGAAGACGAAGGTAAAGACGCACCGAATTTCACTTTAACTTCTTTGGATGGAAATCAGGTATCCCTTTCGGGTTTGAAAGGAAAAGTGGTTTACATCTTTTTCTTTGGAGCGAATTGTCCTCATTGCCGGGATAACGGTCCTGTTACCGAAAACACGATCTATGCTGAATTTAAAGACGACCAAAATTTTGTCGCACTGGGTTTAGATACTTGGAATACAAGCGCCGGAGCCGTTCAAAATTTTAAAGAAGCTACCGGTATCACATATACTCTTTTGCTTAATGCCCGTCAAAGTCTGGTAGATTATTATGGAAACGCGTCATCTTATGACAGATCGGTTGTTATATCTGCAGAAGGAAAGATTGCATACCAAGGCACTCAATTCGTCAATCAAGATGCAGACAAAGTAGTTGAAGTAATAGAAGAAGAATTGGAAGGACTTTGATTTAGTTTTTTCACAAACTGTGTAGTCACTACTTTTCTACCAGAAAAACATCTTTTGCAACAGAATTGCCGATGGTGGTTTCTTTGTCTTCCAGTTTGATCTTCACAGGTCCATCAAACGGAGTTTTTTCCAAAATAGTAACTTTAACCCCCGGAATAATTCCGCTTTTCTCCAGAAACCTCAATAATTCAGGATCTTGATCTCTTACTCTTCCAATTATATAGGATTCATTTTCATCAGCATCAGTAATAGCCAACGATGCCATTTCGGGTACAACTCCTTCTTTTGATGGAATTGGATCTCCATGAGGATCATGAGTAGGATCATTTAACAACTCAGCGATCTTATCTTCAAACTGTTCTGAAATGTGATGTTCTAGCTTTTCAGCTTCATCATGTACCTGATCCCATGAATAACCCATCATTTCTTTAAGGTATAGCTCCAGTAATCTGTGATGACGAATAACTTCAAGGGCGATCTTTTCTCCCGCTTCTGTAAGTTCCGCTCCACGATAAGATTTATGATTGATAAGTTGAAGCTTAGCCAATTTCTTAAACATATTGGTTACTGAAGCAGAAGAAACAGAGAGTGATTCAGCTATATTATTAGTAGTTGCTACAACTCCATCTATTTCCAATAGATAAATTGCTTTCAGATAATCCTCTACCGACTGGCTTAGACTCATGCTTAATCTTGTTCTTTTTCTAGCTTTATTCCTTTCTTTTCCATGTAATCCAGAAAAGGTACTTTTCCGAAAAGGTCCTCTGACACATAATTCATAAGAGGAGAAAATACTTCTGCCGGTAAAAATCCCGGCTGGGCACCAATTATTTTTCCGTCCGAATTTAAAAAGTAATGTGTTGGATAAGATGTCAATCTCAAATATCTGGCCAACTCGTACGATTTGTACGTTTTTCCATTGAATACTATTTCTTCCTCAGATTCTCCATTGATCTGAACCGGAATAAAATCGTCAGTGAGCGATTTCTGTACATTATCTTCAGGATAGGTCTCTTTTCTCATTTTCATGCAATAGGTACACCAATCAGCATATCCAAAAACGAGTACCTTTTTCCCTGTTTCTTTAGCTTTTTTTTGTGCTTCTTCGAGTGTTTGCCATTCTACTCCTGAATCCACTAAGGATTCCTGAGCGAGAGTTGTGCTAACGCTTAAAAGTGCCAGCAATAACGGTATTGTTAGTCTTAAAAATATCATGCCTAAATATACGAAACTATTTGTTTACAGATGAATCAGCTTTTATAACAACCAGTGTCATGTCATCGTGCTGTTTTGCTACACCTTTAAACTCTTTTACATCGCTGATTATTATATTCAGAATGCTACTCGATGCACCTTTTCGTACTCCTTTTACAACTCTTTCCAGTCTTTCTTCTCCATAAAATTGATTGCTGATGTTCATCATTTCGGTAATGCCATCTGTATATAGAACGGCAACGTCTCCCTCATTCAGCTTAAGTACAGCTTCCTCAGTTCCTTTCATGAATAATAAACTACTGGTTACCCCGATACCAATCCCTTTAGACATCAGCCAATCCGTGTCCCCATTAGCTCTTACAATCAGCATCGGATTATGGCCGGCCCGGGCAAAAGTAAGCTCTCTCTTATCGGCTTCCAATATTCCATAGATCATGGACACAAAAGTACCTCGCGTAGCGTTTTCCTTGAATAGCCGGTTAAGTTGATTTAAAAGTTCCAGAGGAGATAAAATGAGAGCGCTTAAACTATGCAACACTCCTTTTACAAAAGTCATATAAAAAGCAGCTTGAATCCCTTTTCCGCTTACATCACCAATCGCTATAGCCATCCTGTTCTTACCAAGTGAAATCATATCATAATAATCTCCACCCGTTTCCTGTGCAGGTTCACAAATTCCTGCTATATCGATTCCGGGCAACTGCTCTACTCTTGATGGTAAAAATGTCTTTTGAACAGCTTGGGCAATTTCCAGCTCCTGATCCAGGCGCTGTTCCTTTGCCTGGTCTTCAATATAAGTAGGAACGTAATCAGGCAAATCTTTCTTTTCGCTTCCTTTGGCTACGAAATAAAAACCCAGAACAAAGATCCCAAATACCAGTGTTGTAAATATATAGAACAAATTCTCATCAGGAGAATTGGGCATTAACCATCCGGCTCTGGTTGTAAAAATCCCGACAAATATGAATAATGATAATACCATCGTCAAAAATCCATACCTGATGTAAAAAGCGCCAAAAGCTGCCCCAATTACAAAATTTATGACCAGCGAATAATTGAACGGATGAACATCTAAGGAAATAAAGAATTCCAAAAACAATGCAAAAATGAACCCACTCAGAACAGGAATAAGCCATTTGGCTTTGGTTATCGCGTAAAGCTGATTTCCAAGTATCATCAATAAAGAAATAACCACGAGTAAACTTCCCAATAAGTTCTCCATCAATACTGCAATGGATGGAAATGCGAAATTGGATGACTGCAACCTTACATCAGCAGTAATATGAGTTCCGGGGAAAACCTGAACTAATACTGCCCAAAGTCCGGCTAACATTCCGGCAATACAAATTGATAAAATAGCTGAACGACCTACCGGCTTATTTTTGAAAAATCCTCTTCTTGCAAGATCCCATGCTTTAAGCTTCTCGGGCCAATACTGACGAGTAACTGAATCACTGATGGATGTCAAAATAAAGAATAAAACAGCTGAGATGGCTCCCAGAATTCCTGTTATAAACAAGCGATCCGGTAAAGATGCATTCAAAATTGCTTCGCTGCTGAATTCCAGTTCATTAGCATATCTGAGAAACTGTGTGGCAGAGAACATAAACCCTGCTAATACTGAAATCACAAAAGCAGGTTGTGTATCTATCGCTTTTGCTTTAATTCTGAGATAAAAGATCGAGATCAGCCATATACCCAGGCACAAAAATGTAAACTGGATAATAACATCCATAATATCAGAATACGGACGTGAAGGAATATCAATGTCAGCCATATCAAATGTAATGGCCTTTATTCCACCGGCAGGTAACAGATCTACTTGAAGTTTTGGAAGAAATCCTAAAACAGAATCTCGGGAAGTTAAAAACAACCTCACAAAGCGTAGTCCCTGAGACTGTTGAAATTCTAAAGAATCTCTTCGGAAGGAATAATTTTTCCAATAGGTACCACTCAAATATCCCGAAACTCCATTCCAAATTTCATCCTGTGTAAATAAATCACCGTCTTCAGGAATCTCAGCACCGAGCATCTCAGAAAATTTCCTGATCTGTCCGTAGCTTCTGTAATCCTCTTCCGTTACAGATTGAAATCTAAGAAGCTCACTTAGAAGCGAATCCTGAATTGCTTTATTTTCAACTGTTGTTTCGAAATTCAATCCCAGCGCCTGACGGATCGTGCTGTTATTATACGGTCGCGCTTTTAGAATAGCGTCACTACCCATTGAATACGAAAAAATTTCTCCCGAAGGTGTAAGTGAAGCTGAAGAAAATCGGGATCCATCATTATAAAAATCCTCTTTCAGATAATTATCAATATCCCAGTAGAATAAAGGAAAATTTCTGGACTCAGCTTTGTCCACTAATTCTTTAAATCCTTTTTTCCCAAATTTGTGTTGAAGAGAATCTATGATCCCCCGATATGACTCCATTTCAATACGAGGAAGTGTGTTATCAGAATAAACCTGCCAGGAAGTAATTATTGAATCACTTTTTGAGATAACAGCTTCTTTTGACACACTATTTTTAATAGTAGACATTGAGTCCAGATTCGGATAGCTGTAGTAAAACCAAACAGCTCCTAAACACCCGACTATTAATAAAAGTAAATCCCTAAAGTGATTATTTGATTCAGAAAACATTTTGAACTATACGCAAAATTTCGAAATGGTTGCAGGAATATGCTTAGATTCATTCGAATTATAAAACCAAATTTGTTTCAATTTCTATGTGTTTGATTGCATTCTCATATAAAACTCATCCTCGCTACAAATTAATAGTAGCGGCAAACAGAGATGAATTTTATCAGAGACCGACTAGAAAAGCACAGTTTTGGACTGAAGAAGGTCTCCCGAACATACTCGCGGGTAAAGATCTGAAAGCCAATGGAACCTGGATGGGAGTTTCCAGAACAGGAAAATGGGGAGCACTCACAAACTACAGAGACCCTTCGAATATCAAAGATAGTGCACCTACAAGAGGTGATTTGGTGTTAGATTTTTTCAAATCAGGGTTAAGTGAACAAGAATATTTACAAGAAATTCAGAGAAAAGCTGAGGAGTATAATGGGTTCAATCTACTGATCGGAAATAAAGATTCAGTGTTTCATTTCTCGAATGAAAACAACTTGATCAAGGAAGTAAAACCCGGAATTCATGGAGTAAGTAATGCTCTTTTGGATACGAATTGGCCAAAATTAGACCATGCAAAAAAAGCATTGACAGAAGTCACTGCTAAGGAAGATTTTTCAAAAGAAGATCTTTTTAATATTCTGACAAACAGCAAAACCGCTCCGGATGATAAGTTGCCATCTACAGGAATTCCTTATGAATGGGAAAAAGCTGTTTCGTCGATATTCATAAAAACAGACAATTACGGAACCTTATGTTCCACCCTACTTTTAGTGGATTATGATGGCAATGCTGAATTTACGGAACGCAGATATGATTCAAGCACAAGTGAAATTATTGATGAAAATACTTTTAAACTGGTTTTTAGTTAAAAATCGACGTTTATTCACACCACTTTATGTTTTACTCAGTTTAAGAATCAACTTTTACTTTTACTATGACCTATAAATACGACCGACCGACACTTCTTCAATCGTTTATTCCGATCATCTTTTTGATCGTCGCGTTATTCATCAATGTTCGTATTTACGGAGACGCTTCTCTTGACGGTTCCAATCAAATTATTTTAATGCTTTCTGCCGGAGTTGCTTCGCTTGTAGCTCTTGGTTTGGGTATTAAATGGGCTGAGATCAGACAAGGAATTGTTGACAGCATCAGTTCTGCTATGTCATCAATGATCATTTTATTGCTGATAGGATCTCTTGCAGGAACATGGTTATTAAGCGGAATTATTCCTGCTATGATCTATTACGGATTACAGATCCTGAATCCTTCTATTTTCTTGGTTGCAGCCTGTGTAGTTTGTGCAATTGTCTCAGTAGCAACAGGATCATCATGGACCACATCCGCAACCGTTGGTATAGCTTTAGTCGCAATTGGAACGGTATTAAAGATACCGGTTGGTATGGTAGCCGGTGCAATCATATCAGGTGCATATTTCGGTGATAAAATGTCTCCTCTTTCTGATACAACTAATCTTGCCCCTGCAATGGCCGGAACAGATCTATTTACGCACATTCGATATATGGCATATACCACCATTCCATCGATCTCTATTGCTTTAGTGATCTTTCTAATTCTTGGATTTATAAAAGGTGGAAATATTGAAATCGAAGAAACTCAAGTTATTCTGGATGCTATTTCCGGCAAATTTGAGATCAATTTTTGGTTGTTTCTAGTACCGATAATTATGGTAGTTTTAATTTCTAAGAAAATGCCCGCTATTCCTGCAATTTCTGTGGGTGCTTTACTCGGAGCTGTATTTGCATTGATCTTCCAACCCAATTTAGTTCAGGAAGTGGCTCAGTTTGGTGAAGGAACTTGGGAAAAAGGCTTCGTCGGAATTATGACTTCCATGTATGGAGACATCAGTTTTACTACAGATAATGAAATCGTGGACGGTCTTTTAAGCTCGGGTGGAATGCACGGAATGCTTGGAACGGTTTGGTTGATTCTATCTGCGATGATCTTTGGTGGAGTGATGGAACGCAGTGGAATGCTTAAACGAATTGCTGAAGGCGTTATCAGTGGAATTAACTCTGCCGGTGCTTTAATAGCCACAACGGCAGGAACTTGTGTATTCTTCAATATTACAGCGTCCGATCAATATCTTGCCATTGTAGTTCCGGGACGAATGTATGCGGATGTATTTAAAGAGAAAGGATTAGCTCCTGAAAATTTAAGCAGAACACTGGAAGATTCCGGAACCGTTACCTCTGCTTTAATTCCCTGGAATACCTGCGGAGCTTATCATTCCAAAGTACTTGGTGTGGACACTTTTACTTATCTGCCATTTGCTTTCTTCAACCTTATCAGTCCGTTTATGACTGTGATATATGGAGTATTTAAGATCAAGCTGAGAATGCTGAAAGACGCAAAACCACAAGACGCTTAGTAATTCTCATATATAAACCAAAGGATCTCATCCATTTGAGCTTGTACTTCACTGGTTGAGATCACATAGTTATTATTCATAAAACTGAAGATGAGTTTTTTGCCTGATTTTGTGATCACATAACCGCTCAGACAATGGTTATTGCTTAGTGTTCCCGTTTTAGCAAACACATAGGGTTCTCCGCCATCTTTGTTAGCGTACAATCTTCTGATCGTGCCTTGTTTACCACCTTGAGGAAGAGCATCTAAAAGCTGAGTTTCTTCTACTTTTTCATCAAGCTTTTCTAAAAGAGCAACCATACTTCTTGGAGTGAACAGGTTATATCTGGATAGACCTGAGCCATCTCTCCAGTTAGCTCCATCAGGCAGATCACTTAAGAAATTATCTTTCACATATCGGATCCCTGCAGAACTGTTCAATTCATCCCCAACCACTCCTGATATCATCAACATGATCTGCTCTGCTAACAAATTATCGCTGGGAAGAAGCATTTTTTTGTACAGCGAATCGGACTCTATACTGTAGATCATTTCGTGATCTGAAGGAAGCTTGGCTTTTGGCAGATATTCTACTCTCTTCTTCAACGTATCTGAAAGTAATTCCACGATCAGCTGTGGTGAATAATGAAAGGGTTTGTCGGTCTGATATCTGCTTGTATCTGAAGTAAACGCATACTCAAATTCATTACCAACCCTATCTCTTTCGAGTACAAATCTACCGTTATCGCTTAAGACTCCATCATCGATATATTTATTAAAGATCTTTGGATTGATCAGATATTCCCCGTTCTCTTTGGCAAGATGGTATTCTTCGATGTGCTCAATCGTAAC
This sequence comes from Balneola sp. EhC07, assembly GCF_001650905.1. Lineage (GTDB taxonomy): Bacteria > Bacteroidota > Rhodothermia > Balneolales > Balneolaceae > Balneola. The sequence goes on along the minus strand of NZ_LXYG01000012.1, from coordinate 130,084 downwards.
TCTGGCAACATTGCCATAAATTGGAAACGGACTTTTCTCGGCTGAATAATAAGAATTGTAATCTGCCCATGACCATCCGGGACCAAGATTTTCGTCATTAAAATTACTATCCGAGAAATACAGGTTTCCCTCAAATGAACTCAGGAAATTGTAAACATCATCTGTTCCAAAATCGGGATGAAGAAAAGAAGGATCTCCTGTTCCCCAAAAGATCAATGAGTCTCCTTTAATTGTATACTTCAAAGCAGGAATTCGATCTCCCAATACATTCAACCCTGCATAGTAAGTAAAAAGCTTTGTATTGGAAGCCGGTATCATATACTTGTTTTCATTTTCAGCATAGATCGTAGAATCTCCTTCCGGATCGAATAGCATAAACCCGGTTATGGTTTTTCTGAATGTGTCTGAATCTTCAAAGATCTGAGCTAATTGCTCTGTTTTACCAAGGTCTTTTGTTTCATTGTCTGAAATTTCTTTTTCAGCTACTTTTTCTACTGATGTACAGCTTACCAAAACCAACAATGATCCCAGAATATATTTCTTCATAAAATTCGTCTGCTTAAATATTTATAAGAGTGAGTTACAATAAAAGATATCACACTTAATTGCCATTTGTGCTTATTGTGATTGTGAAATAATAACTTTTTCCATTCAGCTTATAATCTTTTTACAGCTGTAATTTTGAAATGCTTTTTTAAGTGAGGACTTTCTTACATCAAAAAAACTAAACGGATTTACATGATGAAAATATCAGTCCGGGTTTTGAGCTTTACAATGCTTGTTGGTTTATTTTTTATACCGGCATCAGCTCAAGCCCAAACAGGGTACAGTTCTTATTCAGAACTGACGAATAAAATGACGGCATTAAATAACGCCAACAAAAATATAACGGAACTGACATCTGTTGCTAAAACAAAAGGCGGCAAAGATGTTTGGTTACTTACCATTGGCTCAGGAGATGTGAAAAATCATCCCGGAATAGCTGTAATTGGTGGTTCAAAAGCCTCACATATCTTAGGTACTGAACTCACACTTCGATTTGCTGAGCAACTTTTATCTTCTGCAGATACAGAAGAAACAAAAGCACTTTTAGCATCAACAACATTCTATGTATTTCCTCAGATCAATCCTGATGCTGCTATTCAGTATTTCGACAAACTGAAATATGAGCGTGACGGCAACATGACTTCAACTGATGCCGACCGTGATGGATTTTATGATGAAGACGGTTTTGATGACCTGAACGGAGATAATTTTATTACCATGATGCGCGTAGCTGACAAAACCGGCAGCTGGACCATGCACAAAGATGATCCTCGGGTTATGGTAAAAGCTGACGCTGACAACGGTGAAAAAGGGTCTTATAAAATGTTTACTGAAGGCCGAGATAACGATGAAGATGGCAAATTCAACGAAGATGGCGAAGGTGGAGTAAACATCAATCAAAACTTCTCCTATGACTTCCCTTATTTCAAACCCGGATCAAGTGAAAATCCTGTATCAGAAAATGAAACTCGTGGAGTACTAGACTTTCTGTTTGAAGAAGCACGAAATACTTTCGCTGTTATCTCTTTCGGACCGGAGAACAATCTGTCTGATCCGCTTAAGTTTAACAGAGGAGCTGCTTCTAAACGAGTAGTTTCAGGATGGTTATCTGATGACATCACCGTTAATAAAATGGTTTCTGATCTTTATAACGATAAAACCAATCTTGGTAAAGCGCCTTCAGGTGAACCACAGCAAGGAGATCTCTTCCAATGGGCTTATTACCACTACGGCAGATTCAGTTTCAGCACTCCGGGTTGGTGGACTCCCGAAGTAAAAGATGAGGACGGGAAAGCTCAGAAATTCGATAATGATCATGCAAAACATTTAGCTTGGGCAGAAGCCGAGGGACAGGATGTTTTTGTTGAATGGACAGAGGTCGATCATCCTGATTTTCCGAATCAAAAAGTGGAAGTGGGTGGAATCAAGCCATTTACTTTGATGACGCCTCCTGCAAACATTCTGGATTCATTAGCTGAAAGTCACACTGATTTCATCATGGAAATTGCTTCTATGAAACCAATGGTTGAACTAGTGAACTTCAAATCAGAAAGCGCTGGAAAAAATCTTACCCGTATTACCGTTGACGTTTATAACGGTGGAAGCTTCCCAACTGCATCACTATTGGGTCAGCGAAATAACTGGGTTCGAAGAGTTATGACTCAGATCAAACTTGGGAACAACATGAGTCTGATTAGTGGCGATATTCAGGATTTTGATCGTTCAATTCCGGCAGATGGTTCCGTAACCAAAACCTGGTTAATTCGAGGTTCCGGAAAAGTTACTATTACATCCGGCTCACCGATGACAGGATTTTCAACCAAAGAACAAACCATTAAGTAACAGAATCATGAAAAAATTTAGATATACCCTACTTACGGCTTTTGTTTTTGGTTTGATGATAATGACTTCAAACACAGCAAAAGCTCAACTTACTGACGGCGTATTCCCTGCCGCAGGAACACCTTCTAATCCAAAAGTGGAAGCAACCTGGAATCACTATTACAATTATCAGGGAATTAGTGAACTCACAGAGCGTATCGCAAAAGCTTATCCTGATCTTGCTAAGAGAACTTCCATTGGTAAGTCTTATGAAGGTAAAGACATTTGGATGCTGACGGTATCTAACTTCAAAAAAGGAGATCCGGACAGAAAGCCTGCGATTTATATCGATGGAAATATCCACTCGAATGAAATTCAGGGAACGGAAATGTCATTGTATACCGCTTGGTATTTAACAGAGTCTTTCGGAGATGTGAAGTTTATAACCGAATTATTAAATGACAAAACATTCTATATAGTGCCCACCATCAATCCTGATGCGCGCGAGCATTATATGACGGAGCCAAACACAGGAAGCTCCCCTCGATCAGGTCTGAAACCAATTGATGATGACGGTGACGGACTTGTAGATGAAGATCAACCTGACGATCTTGATGGAAACGGAAGCATCACTCAAATGCGTCGTAAAAATCCTCGTGGAAATTTCAGAGCTCATCCTACTTATCCAAATATGATGGTTCGTGTTCCTGATGATGAATTCGGTGATTACGAATATCTGGGTTCTGAAGGAATCGATAACGATAATGATGGAAGAATCAACGAAGATCGCGTTGGTTATTACGATCCTAACCGTGACTGGGGCTGGAACTGGCAACCAAACCACATTCAGGGCGGAGCGCATAAATATCCATTCTCTCTTCCTGAAACGAGAGCCGTTATGGATTTCGTAATGGAGCGACCAAACATTGCTGCTGCTCAAAGTTATCATAACTCAGGCGGAATGATCCTTCGTGGTCCCGGCGTAGCAGAAGACATCAGTACATACAATCGCCAGGATGTTCAGGTTTATGATGCCATCGGTGAAATGGGCGAACGCTTAATTCCCGGCTACAGATATTTAGTTGTTTATGATGATCTGTATGATGTATTTGGCGGAGAGCTAGATTGGTTTTATGGCGTTCGTGGAGTCTTCACGTATTCCAATGAGCTGTGGACCAGCTACGAGATGTTCCAAAGCAACGACCGCTCAGCTACAGATTCTTATGAGTTCAACAAGTATTTACTTTTCGGTGATGCTATGCAGGAATGGACGGAATATGATCATCCACAGTATGGAAAGATCGAGATCGGTGGATTCAAGAAAAACTTTGGTCGTGCTCATCCGGGATTCTTGCTGGAACAAGGTGCCCACAGAAATATGGCATTCACGATATACCATGCTTATCACACTCCAAAGCTTACCATCGATGAGATCTCTGAAAAGAATCTTGGTGGTGGTTTAAGAGAAGTAACTGCCGTAGTAACCAACAGCAGATTGATGCCAACTCACGCAAGTATAGATGTAAACAACAACATCATGCCACCGGATATCATCAGCATTGAAGGAGCGACCGTAGAAGCAGGAATGATCGTTACGAACCGAGATCTGAATCAAACTACCGAACAGAAATTCAGACCCGAGCGAATTGAAGTAGCTAATATTCCCGGAATGAGTTCTGTTACTGTTCGTTGGATCATCAGCGGTGGAAACAATTATACGGTAAAAGTAGACAGTCAAAAAGGTGGTGTTGTTACTAAGAAGAAGTAATTAGATTTCTGAATATTTTAAAGGCTCTTGATCATCGATCGGGAGCCTTTTTTTGTTTACGATAGTTATTTCTTTGTATAGTCATTCTGAGCGATAGCTAAGAATCTGCTAAGCTCGTTGTCGTGCAGATCCTTCGGAAGTGTTCTTTAGGGTGATTTTTCTTCTCAAGTGCATGAAAATATTAAACGAAATAAATACGTCATCCCGAACTTGTTTCGGGATCTTTGTAGAGACCAAATTCTTAGATAGCCGCAATAAATTTGAACAAAGACTATTCACATCAATTGAAAAAATAGAGCCATGGCGTAAGATCCTGAAACAAGTTCAGGATGACCTAACTAACTACCCCAACTTCTCCAAAGCTACATCAATCCTATCCAAAACTTCTTCTTTTCCAAGAAGCTCTAAAGAAGCAAACAAGTCCGGTCCAAAACCTTGTCCCGTTACCGCAATTCGAAGTGGCATCATCAACTTTCCAAAACCAACCTCATGTTCTGAAATTGTTTCTTCCAGCTTGGATTTCAGAGTAGCTGCTTCAAACTCAGCATCAGATAAAGCTTCAACTTTTTCTTTGTATGCAGTTACTAATCCGGCACTATCGTCTTTCCATTTCTTCAGTGCTTTTTCATCATATTCTTTCGGAGCTTCAAAGAAAAACGATCCCATTTCTACAAATTCATCTACTTTGGAAACACGTTCGTGCAGTAAACCTACTACGGTTTCTAAATACTCGTCATCCTTTGTATCAAAACCTGCATCTTCAGCCAGTTCTTTGACTCTTGGAAGCAAGTCAGCAATTGAAGTCTCACGAATGTAGTGTTCGTTATACCACATCAACTTCTTGTAGTTGAATACCGCGCCGCCTTTGCTCACTCGATCGAGCGTAAACAGTTCGCACAATTCTTTCATGTCGTGGATTTCAGAATCATCGCCCGGACTCCATCCCAAATATGCTAAGAAATTGATCAGCGCTTCCGGCTCGTAGTTTCCGGCTATATAATCTTTTGTATTTACAGGAATCCCTTCGCTTTCTGCTTTTCTTTTGGAAAGCTTTCCACCGCTTGGACTCATTATTAAAGGCAGATGTGCCATTGTTGGCGGCTCCCATCCAAAAGCATTGTATAACAACATATGCTTTGGAGCTGAACTCAACCATTCTTCTCCACGAATCACATGTGTGATATTCATTGTATGATCATCCACAACATTCGCTAAATGATAGGTTGGCATCCCGTCCGACTTCATCAAAACCTGATCATCTAATCCGGCTGTTTCAAAAGAAACCACTCCGCGAATAAGATCTTCAAACTTTACGGTTTCTCTTCTTGGTACTTTTAAACGGATCACATAATCATCACCGTTTTCCAGCTTTTTCTCAACTTCATCCTGAGGAAGTGTCAAACTGTTTTTCATCGACTGACGTGTGATAGAATCGTAGCTTGGAGATGGATTTCCGGAAGCTTTTAATCGCTCTCTCATCTGATCGATCTCTTCAGTTGTATCAAAGGCGTAATAAGCATGACCACTTTCGATCAACTGCTTGGCATATTTGTGATACATTTCCTTACGCTCGCTCTGTCGATACGGACCAACTTCTCCGGGATTGGTAGGACCCTCATCGATCGTCATCCCGGCCCATTCCAAAGAATCGATAATATCCTGTTCGGCATCTTCTACATAACGAGATTGATCGGTGTCTTCAATTCTAAGAACAAAAGTTCCGCCATGATGTTTGGCAAACAGATAATTATATAATGCTGTGCGGAGACCGCCGATGTGAAGAAATCCTGTTGGTGATGGAGCAAAACGTACGCGAACGCTCATATTTTCTAACTAAATTTTGATGAATTCTATTATTTTTGAGCATTAAAGATAAGGAATAATAAGGTTCAGAATCAGGCATTCATTTTATTAGAGCGACTATAACACTTTAGCACCTTAACACTTACCTTTTGTGCTAAAGTGTTATGGTGTTATAGCTCTATAAAATTATGATTCTGACAATTCTTACTCCCCAATTTGCTCCTAATCTCTATGACCTGGCTTCGATGTTGAAAGCAGATCGGATTATCTTTACAGATGTGGAAAAATGGTCCCGTAAAGGGAGAACGCATCGGGCAGAAATCAGAAATGAAGAGGACTCTCAGTGGATCAACCTTCCTGTAGTTTCAGAAGATCGGAAAAAAGCTATCAAAGATGTGCGACTAGATCATGATCAACAATGGTTAGATCCGTTTTGGAATGCGATCCTTCATAATTACAGAAACGCTACTTACTTCGATCATTTTGAAGATGAGCTCTATCATGACATTCAACAAGCGTTCGAATTTGAATATTTGATGGAGTTCAATCTTTATTTTTTTGAGCGATTACTTCGCTATATGGAAATCGATATTAAGTATAAGCTTGCTAGTAAAGTTTCCGGTTACAGCACTTTCCCTGATGAGACTAAGAAAAAGTTATCTGCTGAAGTTTTGTATCTGGAGCATCAATCCAAAAACTATCAACGTCAAACTAAGCAAGCTCAAGTAGCTCTTGAAAAGCATCCGGCGTACGATCAGGCTTATCCCGGATTTGTTTCTGGTTGTTCTGTTCTGGATCTGCTCTTGAATAAAGGTGTCGAGAGTTTCAGAATTTTAGAGAAATTGTAATGTCCAATCCCTATCATCCGTCATGAAAGAAGAAAAATCAACCACCAACTGGACCAAGATCTACGCTGCTGTTTTTATAACAGGGATTGTGTTCATTCTTCTATTCTTCTGGTTCACGTCCACCTTTAATCTGCCTTCCTGATATGCATTGGATAGACTGGGCAGTACTCTCACTTTTTTTGTTGTATACCATTTGGGATGGAACCCGACGCGGTAAAGATGCGGAAAACATCGAAGGATTTTTACTTGCCGGACGAAGCATGCCTTGGTGGGCAGCCGGACTTTCCATCATGGCCACTCAGGCTTCTGCAATTACTTTTATAGGAACTACCGGAATTGCTTATGTAGAAGACATGCGATTTGTTCAGGTGTATCTGGCTATTCCTTTTGCAATGATCCTGATCTGTTTATTTCTGGTTCCTTTCTTCAGCAAGATGAAAGCCTTTACCGCTTATGAAGTTTTGGAAGAACGTTTTGGTCTAAAAACACGACTTACCACCAGTGGATTATTTTTGATTTCCCGAGGATTAGCTTTAGGAGCTGTAATTGCTGCTCCAAGTTATGTATTGGCTCTTTTATTGAATCTTCCACTTACTGCAACCATTCTTATAATAGGTTTGATCGCAACCATTTATACCATGTACGGTGGAGTTGCGGGTGTAATTACAACCGACATCAAGCAAATGGCTGTGATGATGTTCGGCCTTGTCTTCTGCTTTTTTATAGTGATGGCTAACCTCCCGGAAGATGTTGGTTTTGGGGACGCCCTTTACCTCGCCGGAAGTCTGGATAAACTTACCGCTCTGGATCTGAATTTTGATCTCAGCGAAAAGTATAATGTATGGAGTGGTGTTTTTGCGGCTCTGTTTCTGATGCTCTCTTATTTCGGAACGGATCAAACTCAAGTTCAACGATATTTAACTACTTCTGATACGAAAGAAGCGAAGAAATCTCTGTTGCTTTCAGCTTATGCAAAAGTACCTATGCAATTCTTTATTTTGTTATTGGGTGTGATGCTGTATGTGTTCTTCATTTTCAATGATGCCCCAATTTCTTTCCGGGCTACCGATCCTGTTGCCCAAACTGAAGAGCAGATGGATCGTGAGCAGATCATTGAACAACAATATTTAGAAGCTCGTGAAAATCGACAGAGATTAGCAGTAGAAGCTGCAAAAAATCGAGATATGATTTCTCAGCAAGCATTCCTTGAAGCAGATGCTGATCTGAATACCGCCAGACAAAAAGAACTGGCTCTGCAAGCAGAAATTCGTCAGGCTGATGTAAACGACACCAATTACATCTTCCCTTATTTCATTTTAAAATACATTCCAATTGGTTTGGTTGGTCTGATCGTAGCCGGAATTTTCGCAGCAGCTATGAGTTCCATTGATTCAGAATTGAATGCCCTCACTACCGTCTCTATTGTGGATTGGTACAAACGACTCCGACCCGATGATCCGGGTGAGTTGCACTTCTTAAAATCTTCCCGTTCGGTTACTGTATTATGGGGAGTGATAGCCACAGGCTCAGCACTAGTTCTCGGTGAAACACGTTCTATTATCGAGTTGATCAATCAAATAGGAAGCTATTTTTATGGTTCTATTCTCGGTGTATTTATTCTCCTGCTTTGGGTAAAGAAAGCAAATGGAAATGGAGCGTTGATCGGACTTCTCTCAGGAATGGCCTCTGTATTTACATTTGATCGACTTTTCTATAATGCTGCAACACATGATTATTCTTTTTTCTTTCCGTGGTCACAAACTCCGGAAGGATATTCCAAAGCCATTGAGTTTTTGTGGTTAAATCCGCTGGGCGCTTTTGTGGTTGTTATAGTTGGGATTGGAGTTAGTTTGATCTGGCCACGGAAACACTAAATCACAAAAAATTTATAGCCTTAGTGTTTTTGTGATTTAGTGGCATCATTTTCTTCTTCAGAAAACTTAGAACCTATTTGCATGGGATCATTCTAAAACCATGAAGTAGCTAATTTTGAAATTATACACTATATTCGTGTACACTAAACTCGTGTATTATGAAGAATATCACATTCAGCGCTGACGAAAAGCTCATCGAAAAAGCCCGGTTAAAAGCGGCTAAAGAAAAAACAACGCTCAATCAACAATTCAGAGATTGGTTGAAAAGATATGCATCAGAAAATGACTATCGAAAAGAATTTGAACAGCTTATGGAAGATTTAAGTTATGTAAATTCAGGTGGCAAGTTCACAAGAGATGAAATGAATGAGCGATAGATACTTTCTTGATACTAATATCATCGTATATGCATATGAAAACGAAGATCTAAATAAACAAAAGATTGCAAAAGAGCTGATTATCAAAGGAGTATCTAATAATACAGCCTCAATAAGCTATCAAGTTATTCAGGAATTTGTGAACGTTGCAACAAAAAAATTCAAATCTCCGATAAAGTGGAGTGATTGTCAGCTGTTTATAGATCGATCACTTGCCTTAATTTGGGACGTAAATCCCAACAAAGAGTTAATTTATTCAGCCATAAATATTGCTGAGCGTTGGAAATATTCATTCTACGATTCTTTAATTATTGCCGCTGCACTTGAAGCCGGTTGCTCCACCCTTTACTCCGAAGATTTGCAACATAAACAAAAAATTTACTCAGTCCAGATTATCAATCCATTTGTGTGACTAGAATATAAGCTGAAAGGTTTTCTCTTTCACTCTTTTCCGAGTTTTTGTGATTCCGTGGCATCACCTTCTTCCTCTCCAAACTTAGAACCTACCGGCGGGCGATATTGCTGAAACGGGATCTTTAACAAATTCCCAAGATTATCATTTTCTTTGGGATCCATATGAGTATCAATTCCATATTTCAGCTCAGTCATTTCATCAACCTGAGCGAACGTGCCGAGCAGGCGATCCCAAATAGAGAAAATATTTCCGTAATTGGTGTCTGTTAAAGGCTGTGTGTAGTGATGATGAACTTTATGCATCAACGGAGTAATGAAAATCCATGATAACGCACGATCGATCTTTCTAGGCATATTGATGTTAGCATGTGTAAGATGTGCAAATAGTGCCGAAATACTTTGATACAAAAAGATGATCCAGATCGGGGCACCGACCAAAATTACTCCTAAGATCGTAAATACCATTCTGAAAACTGCTTCTCCGGGATGATGACGTAAACCTGTGGTAACATCAACGGTAGTATCGCTGTGATGAACCAAATGAAATCTCCACATAAAAACCACTTTGTGCTCTATCCAGTGGATCAGATAAGCTCCAAAGAAATCGAGTAGCAGAACTCCTACAGTTGCCTGAGCCCATAGCGGCATTTCGATCCATTGAAGAACTCCAAAACCTTCAGTCGTCACCAGATCAGACGACCACACCAGCAACCCTGCAAAAGCAAGTCCGATAGCTAGAAACAAACCATTCAGAAATAAATTTATCCCGGCATGACGAACTTTCTTATATCCGAATTCGAAAAGTGGAAATACTCCTTCAATGATCCAGAACAGAAAAATACCTCCAACCAATAATCCTGCCCTAAATGCCGTCGGGATATTTTCAAAAAATTCAACGAATAGTTCCATAACTATTTACTTTTTTATTAAAGAACGGCACTTAATCTATAAAACTCAATTATAGAAGTTGAAACTGATTTTAATCAGAATCCAAAATTTTCGGTTTTTATAAAATGAATATTTATTGACTAAAATCGAGTTGGTATAAATTCTTTTAAAACTTAAGTTCTGACTGAAAAAATCCTAACATGCACAAAAGAGACACCTTAGCAAAGTTCATGCTATCACCATTAAAGGTGATGGTTATTTCAATAATTATTTCACTTGTATGTTACTTGATCTTAAGTGCAATATGGGGCTTTGAGGTAAATACTTTTGGTCTGTCTATTTCTGTAATAATCCCGGCGTTGATCTCATATCCAATGTCCTATCTTTTGATCCGGTATTACAAAAAAATTGAGGTTCAGAAAGATGAATTGCAACGGTTAAATGAAATAAATAATCGTCTTATCTCAATTATAGCGCATGATATCAGGAGCCCAATTTCAGGCGTCTACGGAATTCTTGATCTGATCGAGTTAGAAACATTTTCTAAAGAAGAATTAAGCTTCTATATCAATGACCTTTCCGGAACAGTTGATAACCTCCTTAGTTTTTTAGACGATATTTTACAATGGTCAAAAGCACAGATCGAAAATAAAGAGATCGAACCTGAGCTTTTCAATTCTCAAAAAACATGGACTCAGGTTCTGGCTCTTTATCATCACAACATAGAATCCAAGAATATAAATCTCGTTACTCACAATTTAGAACAGTCAATTTATGCAGACGAGGGAAGCTATTCTTTTGTCACACGTAATATTCTTCATAATGCAATAAAGTTCACCCCAAAAAGCGGATCCATTTATATTGATCTGACAAAAAAAGGTGATCGTACCATTACAACGATTGAGGATAATGGAGTAGGGATAAGTGAGGAGAAGCTGGAAAAGATCCTGTTTAGTAAAGAATGGGTAACCACCGTTGGCACTAATGATGAAAAAGGAACCGGATTTGGTCTTAAGGCAGCTGCCAAATACATTGAAATTATGGATGGCAAATTGCAAATAGAAAGTGTTCCCGGAAAAGGCACTAAAGTAATTATCGATCTTCCGGGAAGTGTGGCTGATTAGCTTATATATATTTGATTGCTTAAGGGAATTTTCTGAAAAATCAGATTAAACCTACATAGTAAAATTTAATTACTATCAATCTTTTTATTAGTCCAGATGATCCTCTCGATTGTTGCATTTTCTAAAGCTTTAAAATCTGAGGAACTAACCGAACTAAGCTCTGCATCCGATATAAAAGAACTTACACTTATCTCGTAACTTATTTTTGACCTTTCATTCTTTAAGTAGGTATGCTGATGGGCATCTGTTATGATTCTAAAATCTGTGCCACGATTCTTTATTATATCAGAAACTGTTAATCCGACTTGCAACCCATATTCATCTCTTACGATTGAGTTTGATACAATTACTTTATCTAATAATAGCCTATTTTCCGGATCAAACTTGAAGAATAATACTTCATTATTGTTATCGTAAAAGCTGATTAATGGAAAGTCGGGGCCATCTTGCATCCCGATTTCTTCCTTGACAACAAATCGTTCGTAAAACAATGCCAGTTCATTAAACATCTTCTTTTCAGGAAATGGCAAGCTAAACTTATCAATCGAGTCTTCTCTGAGAACTATTTCTGAAAGATCGCTTTCATTTTCATAACTATAAGTTGGAAGAGCCCAATTAGAAACTGTAAAAACTAAAAGAAAGAAAATCATACGAATCATATAAGAATATACAACTACATAAAAAGGTTGTCATATAATTCTCCCCTCGAGGGGAGACGGTCAAATCGACAGTTCTCGATTTGATCTGAGGGGTGTTGTAAAGCTCAAAATTGCAAAACTTTACAACGCCCTCCGTGACGCTTCTCTTATATATAAGCAGAAAAGACTATCCTTCCACCTTCCAGTCCTTAATACCATCCCTAATCACATCACCAACTTTCTCAATAGGAATTCGAACCTGACTCATATCATCTCTGTATCGGATAGTTACCTTATTATCATCTTCTATCGTTTCAAAATCTACGGTGATACAGAACGGTGTTCCTGCTTCGTCTAATCTTCTGTATCGCTTACCGATAGAACCGGATTCATCGTATTGAACTGAATAATCTTCGCGAAGCTCTTTCTCAATTTTATGAGCTATTTCCTGCAATTCAGGTTTTTTGATCAATGGAAAAATGCCAACTTGCACAGGAGCTAATCTCGGATCCAATTTCAGAACCGTTCTGGAATCACCGTCTATTTCTTCTTCACGGTATGCATCACAAAGAACCATAAGCGTCAAACGATCAAGTCCAACTGAAGTCTCGATCACGTACGGCATGTATCTTTTTTGATTCTTCTGATCGTAATATTCCAATTTCTTTCCGGAAAATTCCTGGTGCTGAGTAAGATCGAAATCAGAGCGATTATGAATTCCTTCCACTTCCTGCCAGCCAATCGGATATTTATACTGAATGTCGGCAGCGGCTCTGGCGTAGTGTGCTAGTTTATCACCCGGATGCGGAGCTGTTCTTAAATTCTCTTCTCGTATCCCAATACTTTTGTGCCAAGCTAATCTTTTTTCCAGCCATTCTTCATAAGCATCACCATCTGTACCCGGCTCTACAAAATACTGCATCTCCATTTGTTCGAATTCTCTCATACGGAAAACAAACTGTCGGGCTACTACTTCGTTTCTGAATGCCTTTCCTGTTTGTGCAATCCCAAAAGGAACCTGAACTCTGGCTGTGTCCAGTACATTCTTATAATTCACAAAAATTCCCTGTGCAGTCTCAGGACGTAAATACACTCCATCTTCTTCTGTAGATGTAGAACCAAACTGAGTCTTGAACATCAAGTTAAACTGACGAACTTCGGTCCAGTCGAAAGCGCCGGAGTCGGGAGAACGAATTTCGTTTTCCATGATAATATCATACAGGTCTTCTGTTAAACTTTTGCGAGTTCCTGTAGTATCTAACTGCTCCTGAATTTTATCAGCCTCATCCTGCTTGCCATCTTTTTCCAGCTTAGCGATATACTGCTCGATCAACATATCTGCGCGGTAGCGTTTCTTGGACTGCTTGTCATCGATCATGGGATCGTTAAATCCGCCTACGTGGCCGCTGGCTTCCCACACTTTCGGATGCATGAAGATAGCCGCATCAATACCAACAATGTTATCATGTCGTTGCGTCATTTCTTTCCACCAGGTATTGCGGATATTGTTCTTCAATTCCACACCTAATGGGCCGTAATCATATACAGCGCTAAGTCCGCCATAAATTTCAGAAGATTGAAAAATGAAACCACGTGCTTTTGCCAGTGAAACGATCTTGTCCAGGCTATCTAAGTTCGACATTAAGTTCTAACTCTGTTTTTGATTTTGAATAAGCTTTGAAGATAAGAATTTAGTTTAACCAAATTTGAATGAATAATTGAGAATTAGGAATTAAGAATGCTATTTTTAGCCATTCTTAATTCTACATTGAATCATTCTTAATTGAACACATGAAAGTTGGTATTTTAGGCGCTACCGGTGCCGTTGGACAAAAATTTATTCGTTTACTTCAAAACCATCCATGGTTTAAAATTGAAGCTTTGGGTGCTTCAGAACGCTCAGCCGGTAAAAAATATAATGATGCAGCCAATTGGATCGAAGATGTTAATCTCCCCTCTTCGATTGCAAAAATGATTGTAGCTAACTGTAAACCGGAGGAATTCGGAAACGTTGATTTTGTATTCTCCGGTCTGGATTCTTCCGTTGCCGGTGAGATCGAAGAAGCGTTCGCTAAAGCGGGTATTCCTGTGATCTCGAATGCGAAGAATTTCCGTATGGATGACACTGTTCCGCTTTTGGTTCCGGAAGTAAATCCTGATCATATAGACCTCATCAAAACTCAGAAATTTACTGCAGATGGCTCGGGCTGGATTGTTACCAATCCCAACTGTGTTGCTGTGCCACTTTCATTAGCATTGAAACCATTTCATGATGCCTTCGGAATTGAAACCGTGATCTTAACCACAATGCAAGCGATTTCCGGAGCTGGATACCCAGGCGTTGCCAGTTTAGATATTTTAGGCAATGTGGTTCCTTTTATTTCAGGAGAAGAGCCTAAGATCAAACCGGAAACTCAGAAATTATTATCTGATCTCACAGATGGAAAACTTACGGAACCACAAATTAATCTGAGTGCTACCGCAACCCGTGTTCCTGCCATCAATGGACATATGATCTCGGCAACCGTAAAATTGAAAAAAACTCCTTCATCCATCGACGAAGTAAAACAAGCAATTCAGAACTGGGAAAACCCAATTGCGGATCTGGATCTTCCTTCTTCACCCAAAGAAGTGATCAAACTTCATGAAGATGACCGATATCCTCAACCCAGACTCCATGCTGATCAGGAAGGCGGCATGCAATTACATATGGGTCGACTTCGTGAATCTGAAGTGTTTGATATCAGTTTCGTTGCCATGGCTCATAATACTATCCGCGGAGCTGCCGGTGGCGCAATCCTGAATGCGGAATTATTAAAGGTAAAAGGATTTCTAGGGTAGCCTTTATTGATATCAAGTAGGGTCGCAAAATTTTGCGACCCTACTTGTAAAATTCTCCCTAAATAAAACCCACTTATTTTATACATTCACTGCATGACTGAATCGATTGATGCTCTGCAATTAAATCTCGGGGAAGGCGGCTTAATGGTGATGAATGTATCGCTTGCCGTAATTATGTTTGGTGTGGCTCTAGAGCTTACTATACAAGACTTTAAAGACATCGCAAAAAACCCTAAATCCACTCTTATAGGCTCCTTTTCTCAGTTTTTACTACTTCCATTTCTAACATTTGTATTAGTTTGGCTGATGCAACCCGCACCCAGTGTTGCTTTAGGAATGTTTATGGTAGCTGCTTGTCCAGGTGGTAATATCTCCAACTTTTTTTCTTTGCTGGCAAAAGGAAATGCTGCACTTTCGGTCAGCATGACTGCCATTGCAACATTACTTGCTATCGTTATGACACCACTGAATTTCACTTTTTGGGCAGGTTTGTATTCTCCAACAAATGCGATCCTTCAGGAGATCAGTTTAGATCTGGGTAAAGTATTTGAGATCATAGTTTTGATTCTCGGGATTCCGCTTGTTTTGGGGATGATCGTTCGTCATTTTAAATCAAATGTAGCTGAAAAGATCAGCCCCTGGATTAAAGGTTTTGGCGTGATTTTCTTTGCGGGATTTGTGATTGTTGCCTTTTGGACCAACTTTGACAATTTTATTGCATATGTACAGTTTGTTCTGCTTTTGGTATTTATCCATAATGCTGTAGCTTTAACTTCAGGATATGGGCTTGCCAGAGCATTTAACCTTCCTGAAGCTGACAGAAGGTCGATTTCCATTGAAACAGGAATTCAAAACTCGGGATTGGGTTTACTTTTAATTTTCAACTTTTTTGACGGACTAGGCGGCATGGCACTTATTACAGCCTGGTGGGGAATCTGGCATATACTTGCAGGAATGAGCCTTGGCTGGTACTGGTCGGTTGGGAAAAAATCAATTCAACGCGTGATAACTAATGCGTAAAAACTTTCTTTGGTACAATTTTATTCGTCTTGGTTTAGTAAGAACCGGACTACAGTTTTTTTATAAAAAAATACATGTAGTCGACAAACATAAGATCCCAAAAGGTAAACCGATCTTATTGGTTCCCAATCATCAGAATTCTTTTATGGACGCGTTGTTGGTTACTACAACTGTGTTTCAAACCACTTCTTTTTTGACTCGGGCAAAAGCATTTCAGTCGAAGTTCATGAATTGGTTTTTACGCTCCCTGAACCTGCTTCCAGTTTACCGGGTGAGAGACGGAATGAGTGAGATCCAAAAGAACAATGAGATATTTCAAACTTGCGTTGAATATTTAACGAATGGAGAAGCTATACTTGTTTTTGCAGAAGCTAATCATGACTTGAAGAGACGCCTTCGTCCTTTCAGCAAAGGGTTTACAAGAATAGCTTTTGATGCTGAAATCAAAAATGACTGGAATCTAGATCTGTATGTTCAGCCGGTTGGCGTTAATTACAGCGACCATCAAAATTCCAGAAATGAAGTACGTGTTGTTTTCGGAGATCCTATCAAAGTTTCGGACTACAGAAAAGAATATGAAGAAAGTGAGCGGAGTGCTGCAAACAGTTTAAAGAATCAGACTTCAGATAATCTGAAACCATTGATCATGCATGTCCCTAAACTGGATCAGTATCCTCTGATAAAGATTGCACTGGATGAAATGGAATCTGACAGAGCAAAACTTTCGAATAATGAGTACATGAATACTTTAGTTCAGAATGCTGAAAAACTGCAAACACCGGAACTGATATCAGATGCGGAACATGTACTGGAAGTCGCTGAGAAGAATAAGTTGAGTGTAAGAGCTTTATCTGAAGTAAAACTACCCATGATCAAAAGAATTCTTTTGTCTCCCATTTACCTTCTTGTTTGGCTGAATGGAATTATCCCATATCAACCCGCTCGCTACATCATCAAAAATAAGATCCAGGACAAAGCTTTCGATGTCTCCATCAAATTCGTTCTTGGATTATTTCTCTTCCCTCTTTTCTATCTATTAGTGACTTGTATTCTTTTAATTGCCGGAGTACCGGCGATCTGGGCATGGGGATATTTTCTGGTTAGTTTGTTTACCTCAACAATGTTTAAAAGGGCGAACGAGCTACTCCGAAATCAAAAAGAGAAAAAGAAAATTCAGCGGTTCAAATTATCCAACCCTGATATTTTTAATGACCTGAAAACGAAGCTATCTAAAATTGCTGAGTTCAGAAAAGTTGTTGTTAAAGGTGAATGAAGTAATAATTCTCTTTGTTAATTAAAAAACTAAATTAACTGACATGAAGAATCTATTTACACTTTTAGCGCTTACACTAATTTTAAACTGTACCAAAACAGAAAGAATTGAGGTAGTTAAGGAATTTGACGGACCTCAGATTCAAAATGCTGTAGCTGTAATCCATCCCATTGGGGATAGCGACATTTCCGGAACTGTCAACTTTGATAAAATAAACAACGGAACTAAAATAACTGCTGAAATTACAGGCCTATCGGAAGGCGAGCACGGTTTCCATATCCACCAGTATGGTGATTGCACAGCACCAGATGGGAGCTCAGCGGGTGGACATTTTGATCCTGACGACATGCAACACAATTCAAGAGACGCAGAAAAACGCCACGTTGGTGACATGGGAAACCTGGTAAGCGAAGGCGAGGAATCTACAACTACACTTAGTTATGTAGATAATCATATCTTTTTGGAAGAAATTATCGGTCGCGGAATTATCATACACGCCGGTGAAGATGATCTTACCTCTCAGCCTTCCGGAGATGCCGGAGCTCGTATTGCTTGTGGTGTTATTGGGATAGCCCAAAACTAATTTGAAACCTTTCTATTGAATCTTCGTTTTTATAATTTATATTTAGACAGTTATCTAATTATCTAAGTGAACAAACTATTTAAAGCATTAAACAATTCCACTCGTAGACAGATCCTGGATCTTTTGAAGGAAAAAGATTTATCAGCAGGAGAAATAGCAGAAGCTTTTGAAATTTCCAAGCCAAGCATTTCTCATCATCTTGATCTTCTGAAAAACGCAGGATTGGTGAGCTCTGAACGGGATGGCCAGTTTATAGTTTATTCACTGGATACAACTGCTCTGGAAGAAGCCACGCAATGGCTTTTTAAGTTAATGAACTCAAATTAATGCCATGAATATCAAAAACACACTAAAGAAAGAATGGTATATGATAGTTTTGCTCTCAGCACCATTTATAGCTTCTTTCATACTTTGGGAGAAAATGCCTGATATAGTTCCTGTACATTTTAATGCTGCCGGTGAAGCTGACGACTTTGGTCCCAAATGGATAAATGCATTTTTAATACCGGGAATTGCATTTGCAACCTACCTTTTCTTATTGGTTATTCCTGCAATTGACCCTAAAAAGAGGATTGAAAACACACAGAAGCCAATTGCTGCAATACGTATTGTAATTTCACTTTTTCTGATTGGTGTTTATGCTTTGGTTATGATGAAGTCATTCGATCTGGAAGCAGATATCGGTCAATTTGTTTTAGTTAGTGTTGGTATTCTGATCGCAATTTTCGGAAATTATATGAATTCCATCAAGCCGAATTACTTTATCGGCATTAGAACTCCATGGACTTTAGAAAACCCGGAAGTATGGAAGAAGACTCACCGTTTTGCAAGTAAACTTTGGATTGCAGGTGGAGTTTTGATGATGGTTTCAGCTTTTATCCCTTTCTTGAAAGGTTCTCTGTTCTTCATTGTTGGGGCAGTTCTCATTTTAGCCGTAATTCCTTTCGTTTATTCATACAGATTATTCAACAAGCTCAAAAACTTTAATGAGGATTCCTGATGAAACTATTTCTTGTATCTTTTCTTCTAACACTGATATCTACATCGCAAATTTATAGTCAGAATTCTCTTCAGGGCATCTGGGAAGGTGGCATAACTGTACCGGGCGGAGAATTAAAGATCATATTCAAAATTGACAAATTCGCTGATGGTTATTCGGGAACATTGGATATCCCCCAACAAGGAGCTAAAGGTTTAGAGTTAGATCCAATTTTTCAAACTGGAGATTCCGTTGCTTTAGCATTTACTGCAGGGCAAATCACCGGACAATTTACAGGCAACTTTGATTCCAAGACCGAAATTTCAGGAAATTATTCTCAAGGCGGTCCTACCACTCCTTTTTCTGTAGAGAGAACTTCATTAACAACTACACCACCAAAGCCTGAAAATGAAACAGATCTGATAATTTCTAATGGTGAAATACAAATTGGTGGAACACTTACACTACCTGCAGGCGATGTTAAAGCTCCTCTTTTGATAATGAGCTCAGGTAGCGGTGCACAAAATCGTGATTCAGAGGTTTTTGGTTTCAAGATATTCTCTGATATGGCACAACGTCTGGCAGAAGAAGGAATTCCTAGTTTCAGATATGACGACAGGGGTGTTGGTGAGTCTACAGGAAATTTTGGAAATACTACTTTAGATGATCTGGCTTCAGATGTGGAAACTATAATGTCATATTTTCAAAACGATGCAAAAAATAAATTCCAACGCTTTGCACTACTGGGGCATAGTCAGGGAGGCGTTGTAGCCGGGAAAGTAGCTGCCGAAAATGTAGCTGTCGATCAACTTATACTTATGGGATCTACTGCTCCTTCTCTTAGCGAGATACTTCGTTATCAGGTTGAGTTTGCATATGCAGCTTCTCCTGTTGAGGAAAGCCTTGTTGAAAAAGAGATCAATGCAAGAGAAGAGTTGATGAAAGCAATTGCTTTCAATAACGATATTGATGCAGCCAAAATTGGTTACAATCAGGCTTATTCTGAGTTATTAAATGCATTACCCGATTCTCAAAAAAATTCCATTCCTGATATCAATGCTATGGTCAACAATCAAACTGATCAATTGGCTCAAATTTACAGCTCACCTCAGGTAAAATCTTTGTTGTTTTATGTTCCTACGGATGACCTTGAAAAAATTAATGTACCGACTTTAGTATTATTTGGAGGAAAAGATACCCAGGTCACCATTACTCAAAATCAGGCAAAAATAAGAAAGGCTCTGGAAATTTCGGGAACGGAATTTGAAATCAAGATCTTTGATGATGCTAATCATTTGTTTCAAAAAGCAAATACCGGTTTGGCAAACGAATATCCTCAACTAGATAAAAAATTTGTTGATGGCTTTCTTGATCACATCATTAAATGGATGACTACCAACTAATATTATGCGATTCTAATCCGAATAAGCGCAGGGAAACGACTTTTCACAATTTCATGCTTAGATTTCTTCCTATATTTAGTTAAAATTCATTGTTATAGAGAGAATTTTACTTTCATTGTAAATCATTATTAAGCACAACATATATGAATATTCGCTACACACTTGCCACGCTACTTCTATTTTTTATTTCTGCCCCTGCTTTCGCACAACTTTCCATTAACGAGATCATGGCTTCAAACTCAACAGTTATAGCTGATAATGAAGGTGAATTCGATGACTGGATTGAAATTTATAATGCCGGAAATGTCTCTGTTAACCTTGCAGGATTATATTTATCAGATGACCCGGATGATCTTACAAAATGGCAGATCCCAAGTACTTCAAGTGCTCAAACTACTATAAATGCGAACGGTTATTTGATCATTTGGCTGGATAATGATCCTGAGCAGGGTGCTCATCACGTTGATTTTAAATTGAGCGCAGGTGGAGAGCACATTGCACTTGTTGATACGGATGGCACCACAGTTTTAGATTCTATCTCTTTTGGAGAACAAACCACCGATATTTCTCTTGGTCGTAAAACGGATGGCGTTGGCTCTTTTGCATTCTTAAACCCGACTCCAAATGCTATGAATGATGGCAGTGTTGTTGCAGAAATTTCTGACACCCCCTCCTTTTCTCTGGAAACCGGATTCTATTCAGGAACCATAACGGTTGGGCTTTCGGCTTCAGGAAGTGCTGAGATCAGATATGAAACCGGAGGTTCAGTCCCAACTGCAAACTCACCTCTTTATTCGTCACCAATTTCACTGGATACTTCTACTGTGATTCGAGCTATCGCAATCGAATCGGGAAAACAAGCGAGTGAAACTATAACAAATACGTTCTTATTTGAAGATCAACACACTATCCCGGTTGTTTCCTTTGTGATGGAGCCCGATTCGCTGTTCGATTATGATAAAGGTATGTATGTGATTGGTGATTCTTCTGAGACAAATGGTCAGTATCCTTTCTTCGGAGCTAATTTTTGGGAAGATTTTCAATATCCTCTCCACATCGAATACATGAATGAGTTCGGAAATCCTGAATTCGAATTTATGGCAGAAGCAGAGATAGGTGGAAATTTCAGTCGCGGATTTCCAAAGAAATCTTTCATTATAAATAACAATGATCAGTTTGGTCTAGACAGACTGAATTACCCACTTTTTCCGGAAAATGATTATCAGGAATATGATGGTTTTTCTTTAAGAGCCGGTGCGGAAGAACGTTCCAGATTATTAAATGAACTTATGAGAACCATAAACATCCAATGGGATCATAAAAATGCAATGCAGTCTTACAAACCTGCTGTACTTTACATAAACGGGCAGTATTGGGGTATTTATAATATCTACGAAAGAAAGAATGATGATTTTGTGGAATCCCGATATGGTTTTAATGACATTGATATGATCAAAGATTATGACGAAGTAACCGACGGTGATGCGATTGCTTACGATGAACTTCTTGATAATTTTAATGACGAAACTCTGACCGGAGATGCTTTCTTCAATTATGCTGAATCTGTGATAGACTTTGACAGTTTTACAGACCATTGGATTTATCAACTTTATACTTCTCACGGTGATCCTAACAATATTCGCTACTGGAGACCCCGTCAACAGGGTGGAAAATGGCACTACATTTCATATGATTTTGATTGGTGGGAAAATTTAGGCGACGAGCCAAATGAGTTTGTTAGCTCACTGAGAGATTTTATGAGCGGAAGTACAGGAGGTTATAAAATATTGGGCAGAATGTTGGAAAATGATCGATATAAAGAGATCTTTTTAAATCGTCTGGCAGATCTTCTGAACACCTCTTTTCAGCCTGAGTACATGATGGGTTTGATCGACTCTATTGATACTGCAATTAATCCGGAAATGTCTCGAGATATTGCTCGCTGGACAGATGGATGGTATGATATTGGAGGTCCAACAAACTATAATATGGAATACATTAAAACCATCACCGAATGGTATGTAGAAGATATTCCGGATTTTATCTATTCAGAAATAGCAGACACTCTTGGAAACGATACAACCAGTGTTAATTTGCTTTCATCCGAAAACGGAACAGTACAAATTAATTCGATCAATCCTGATATTTCATCTTCAAACTGGAGTGGAATATATTTTCAGGGAACTGATGCAACTTTCGAAGCTAAACCACAGCTCGGTTACCAGATTTCTGCCTGGGTTGTTAATGGTCAATCTCAACCTGCATCTCAGACTTTAACGATTCCATTAACGGATAGTCCGGTAACAGTAGAGGCTCAATTCTCAGAGATCACTGATGTATTGGTCATTAATGAGATCAATTATAATTCATCTGATGATTTCGGAACCGGAGATTGGGTAGAAATTTTCAATACTATGGACGAAGCTGTCGATGTTTCCGGCTGGATTTTCAAAGATCAAGTGGATTCAAATTCATTCGTCATTCCAAATAACACTATTCTTGAAGCTTTTGGGTATTTAGTAATTGCTGACGATACCACAAAACTCAAAACAGTAAACCCGGATGCCAGAAATTACATTGGAGATTTTGCATTCAATCTTTCAGGATCGGGTGAAGAATTACGCTTATTTAATGCCGATGGCGGACTCGTAGATGTTCTTACCTACTCAGATAATGCTCCATGGCCAATTGAAGCTGATGGTGATGGCTCAACATTAGAACTTACTGATGCTAGTTCTGATAACACATTAGCAGCAAGCTGGATGGCTTCGTCAAGATTGGGCGGAACTCCGGGTTGGGCAAACGGAACTGTTCCTGTTTCTATTGAAAATGAAGGAACAGACAGTCCGGATAGTTTTGTCCTCAAACAAAATTATCCAAACCCATTTAATCCATCTACAAATATTTCCTTTGTGCTTCCGCAAAGTGCAAAAGTGCAGCTTATCGTGTACAATATGCTCGGCCAAAAGGTTGAAACTTTGGTCGATGGTAATCTAACTTCCGGAAGTCATACTGTAAGATTTGAAGCAAGCAATCTTTCCAGTGGTATTTATATTTACCAGTTAAGAACGCCTACTACTTCTTTAACTCAGAGAATGGTGTTGGTTAAATAACAACAATCTCTTCTGAGAGGAGATCAAGGTTCAAGTTGATTCTTTAAATGTTCTGTGGGGAGTCCGTGTCCACTTTGCCGACCATAGCAAATGACACCCTCCCCTTTTTCGATAAGTCAAAACCTAACTTATCTTTAATTTTTCATTCTATATTTTTTAATCCCACGCATAGCGTGGCCTGCCAAAGCGACAGTTTGTCTTAAACCCATCTAAGTTGGCATTGTGCTTGCTCTATTCTCCTTGAAATTAATTTAATGAGGTGAGCATCATGGGAGATTTTACAGAATTCGGTATTGAGGTGGAAAAACATCTTTCCAAACTCGGAAAAGACATCCAACAGTTTGTGGAAAAAGTAGTTCCGCTGACCAATGAAGATAAAGACTTTGCTCCTGATTGTGATATCGTTGAAAGTGATGATGAATTCAAGATTCTGATCGATCTTCCGGGGCTTTCGAAAAAGGAGATCGGAATTTCCCTAAAAGACAACGTTCTCACTATAAAAGGTGAACGCGAAGTTACATTATCAGAAGGAGAAGAATTTAAACGACAGGAAAGAACTCGTGGTGCATTTGCCCGTTCTTTTGCTTTACCTGAAAATGTAAACAAAGCAGAGGTAAACGCAAGTTTCAGAAATGGAGTATTGACAGTGAGTATGCCGAAATCAGAAAATTTGAAGGATACTCAATCGATACCGGTAAAGTGACATTATAAATGTCACTAAATCACAAATACACAAAATTCAAATGACAACTTTGTGTATTTGTGGCTTAACAAATTTGCTCCAACGCAGAACATTGGAGCAAGACATAAATATTGAATTTTCTCGTTCCGCACGCTCGGCGTCGGAACGAACAATTAGTTTAAACAAGTAAACAATAAACATTCGTGGTTTCGTGCTAAAGTAGCTGAGATCACACAATTAAAATCAGATTTTAGACCAATGGGAAAAATCATAGGAATTGACTTAGGAACTACCAACTCATGCGTTTCTGTAATGGAAGGAAACGAGCCGGTTGTAATTCAGAATGCTGAAGGTGGACGCACAACTCCATCTGTTGTAGCATTTTCAAAAGATGGCGAACGTTTGGTAGGTGCTCCTGCAAAACGTCAGGCTATCACTAACCCGGATAAAACAGTTGCTTCTGTTAAGCGATTCATGGGTCGTATGTTCGACGAAGTAAAAGATGAATCCAAGCAAGTTGCATACAAAGTTGTTAAAGGCGATGACGGTACAGCTCGTGTTGAGATCGATGACCGTAAATATGCTCCACAAGAAATTTCTGCAATGGTACTGCAAAAAATGAAGCAGACTGCAGAAGAGTACATCGGTGAAAAAGTAACGGAAGCTGTTATTACAGTTCCTGCTTATTTCAACGATGCTCAACGTAAAGCAACTCAGGAAGCCGGAAAAATTGCCGGACTTGAAGTTAAAAGAATTATAAACGAGCCAACAGCAGCTGCACTTGCTTACGGTCTTGATAAGAAAGAAACTGATCAAACTATTGTGGTGTATGACCTTGGTGGTGGTACATTTGATGTTTCTATCCTTGATCTTGGTGACGGCGTATTTGAAGTAAAATCAACCAATGGTGACACGCATCTTGGTGGTGACGATTTCGATGCCCGTATTATCGATTTCTTGGCAGATGAGTTCAAGAAAGACGAAGGAATTGATCTTAGAAACGATCCAATGGCAATGCAACGTCTTAAAGATGCTGCAGAGAAAGCTAAGATCGAACTCTCAAGCTCAGCCAAAACAAATGTGAACTTACCGTTTGTTACTGCAACTAATGACGGTCCAAAGCATTTAAATGTTGACTTAAGCCGAGCTAAATTTGAACAATTAGTTGACGATCTTGTAAAACGCTCTATCACTCCATGTGAGAAAGCGTTAAAAGATGCAGGAATGAGCAAGAACGATATCGATCAGGTAATTCTGGTTGGTGGTTCAACTCGTATTCCAAGAATTCAGGAAGCTGTTAAAGAGTTCTTTGGTAAAGATCCAAGTAAAGGTGTAAATCCTGATGAAGTTGTTGCCGTTGGTGCTGCCATTCAGGGTGGTGTTCTTTCAGGAGATGTTGAAGATGTAGTTCTTCTGGATGTAACTCCTCTTACTTTAGGTATTGAGACTCTTGGTGGCGTTATGACTCCACTAATTGAAGCAAACAGCACGATCCCAACTAGTAAATCACAGGTGTTCTCTACTGCTGCCGACAACCAAAGCAGTGTGGAAATACATGTATTACAAGGTGAACGTGCTCAGGCAGCAAGCAACAGAACGCTTGGTCGTTTCCACTTAGACGGAATTCCTCCTGCACCACGCGGAATGCCACAAATTGAAGTTACTTTCGATCTTGATGCAAACGGTGTGATCAACATCAAAGCAAAAGACAAAGGAACAGGAAAAGAACAGACTATCAGAATCGAATCTTCTTCAGGATTATCCGATGAGGAAATCGAAAAAATGAAGAATGCTGCTAAAGAGCATGAAGAGGAAGACAAGCAAATTCGTGAGAAAGTAGAGAAAATGAATCAGGCTGATGGTCTGATCTTCTCAACCAAAAAGCAACTTGATGAATACGGAGATAAGATCTCTGAAGACAACAAGAAAGCAATCGAAGACGCTATTGCTAAATTGGAAGAAGCTCATAAAGCCGAAGACCTTGAAGCAATTGACACCGGAATCGAAGCGGTGAATGCTGCCTGGACCGGAGCTTCTGAAGAAATCTACGCTGCATCTCAAGCAGAAGCTGAAGCTGCCGGTGCTGAAGGTGCTGGGGAACAAGCATCTGCAGATGGCGAATCTTCTGAAGGCGAAGAAGCTGTTGACGCAGACTACGAAGTTGTAGACGAAGAAGACGAAAAGAAATAATAGTATTTAGACTTTAGATATAAGATGTTAGACATCTTTATCTAATTCATTGCTAGATATTTAGAAATTAGCTCCGATGCGAAAGTGTCGGAGCTTTTTTTATTTCTATCTGTTTTTCAAGAATAGAATTTGAAACAAATGATCCCCAAAACGCTTTAAATGTAAGTGAATAGCGAATTATAACTTAATACAAGAGACAATGAGCAAGCCACAAGACAGAACAATTTATAAAAATGAAGATGGAAAGTGGGTAAATGAAAAGCATGAAGCCGGTAAAGCAAGCACCTTACATGACACTCAGGAAGAAGCTTATGAAGCCGCTAAAGAAATGTTACATAATCAAGGCGGTGGAGAGATAAGTATTAAAGGTCTAGACGGGCAAATACGAGAAAAAAATACCATTGCTCCCGGTAATGATCCTGTAAATGTTCCAGGCTGATTTAAAGCCGATCACATTTTAAAGCTCTGATACTTCGTATCGGAGCTTTTTTATTTGGCATCATTTAAAACACCGTAGGCACGCAAAATCTTGCGTGCCTACGGTGTTTTATCTATATATACTTATAATCTCGTCGACCCTGAAGAGTCTCCATGTTTAAGGATTTTATACAAGGAAGTCGTTTACGTCCGACGATTAAGGTATCGGTAGAGACATTTTAACTCAGATTATTTTTATACCTGAATTCATAATCTAAATCGACTATCTTCTGCGCATGTCAGAAAAATTGTTCGATTCATATTCCGATCCAATCCCGAATCTCAGGTACGATATTCAACGCATTCCTATTCAGGATAATGGAAGATCGTTTATCTACTTTTATGATCAGTTAGGTTATTCAACTCCTGATTTTGCTTTGCCTACAGATGCTGAACCGATTCTTTCTTTGATGGATGGAACCCGTTCCGTAAACGACATTATTAAATTCAGCTCTGATGAAGTTACTAAAGAACATATTCTGGGTTATGCGCGGTTTCTGGATGAAAACGGATTACTAGATTCTGAGTATTTCTCCGAACATGCTGAACTGATCGAAAGTGAATATGAAAAATCAAAAGCTCATCGATCTGTTACCGCCGGAAACTCTTACCCTGCCGATCCTGAAGAGCTCACAGAATTTCTCAATGCAGCTTTTCAAAATCATGCCCATTCAGACTCGGTCGATACCGCTAAAGCTCTTTATACTCCACATATTGACCCACGCTTTGGGATGGCATCCTACGTTAAAGCTTTCTCGGCAATCAGGAATTTAAAGCCTAAGCGGATATTTATCCTGGCTACATCTCATTATTCAGGATTGTATAACAATGAATACTCCAATAAGCCTTTCATTATTTCAAACAAAGACTTTGACTTACCAAATGGTTTAGTGAAAACAGACAAAAGAACGATCTCTCTCATAAAGGAACAAACCTCTCATGATGAGATATTCGGGACTTCATTTTCTGATCGAGCCCACAGAATTGAACACAGCATTGAGCTACCTCTGTTATTTCTGAATCACATTTGGCAACATGATTTTGAGATTGTTCCTATTCTGGTTGGCAATTTTGATCAGCTATATTATGCCAAAGATGGATTTCTAGCTAATCAGATAGAAGCCTTTACTTATTTGCTGAATCAGCAATTCAATGATCAGGACACTTTTTTTCTTATAAGCGGAGATCTGGCTCACTTCGGAAAGAAATTCGGTGACCAACAACCCGCATCTGAACTATTCGATAAAGTAAAAGCCTTTGATGAAGCCTTTCTGGAAGTTGGCGCAAATAACGATTCTAAAACTATGCTGAAAATCATGAGTTCGGAGTATGATCCGTATAGAATATGTGGCTTCCCTCCTCTGTATGTTTTTTTGAATGCGTTTCCTGAGTTAAATGGAAAAATAATTTCCAGAGATCTTTGGGATGAAACCGAACGAGAAAGTGCCGTCAGTTTTGGGAGTATTCTTTTCAATTAAGGATTATTCTATGACCAATTAACAATGATTTTTACATTGTTAATTGCCTAATTCTTAATTGCTCTATTTTTACCTACTTTCTTCAAACTAAATAATCAGGGTATTTATGAAATTTGAGTTTCCACATCCTTTAGCCATTCTGTTGATCTTCATCGCACTGGCTGCTGTTCTTACTCACATTATACCGGCGGGACAATATGATAGAGTTACCGATGAAGCTACCGGTCGGGAAGTTGTGGTTGCTAACAGCTATCAAGAAATTGAAGCGAACCCGGTTGGGATATTTGAAACCATTCTGAAAGTTCCTGAAGGACTTATTTTTGGTGCAGATATTGTCGTTTTAATCCTCATCATTGGTGGTGCTTTCGTTGTTGTAGATAAAACGGGCGCGTTCACAGATGGAATAAATGCACTGGTAACTAAGTTCGAACACACACAAGATCGGGTAATTATTGTTGTTGGAATTACTTTCGCAACGGTGGGATTACTGAACAACACCTTTGAAGAAATAATAGCCATGGTTCCCTTTCTGATCGTAATGGGTAAAAGAATCGGATATACCAAAACAGGTGTACTTGCCATAAGTGCCGGTTCTGCGATCATCGGTGCAGCATTTAGTCCAATGAACCCATTTGCAGTTCTGTTGGCTCAAAAAATTGCTGAAGTTCAACCATTCTCGGGTACCCTTTTCAGAATGATCGTGTTTGTAATCGTACTTAGTTTCTGGATCTATTGGGTGACCAAAAAAGGAAAATCCAGTGAAAAGATAGAAATTGAAGCACCAGAGAAAGATTTCAAACTTCCACTACGTTCCGCTTTAATTCTGATTTTAGTCGCAGTCACTTTTGCGGTTATGGTATATGGAATTCTAGCCTGGGATTGGGACTACAACCAGATGTCTGCTTTGTTTTTTGTGATGGGTATCGTTTGCGGAATTATTGGCAAACTTGGCATGAACGGAACTTCAAGAGCGTATGCAACCGGTTTTCAGGAACTTGCTTTTGCAGCAGTTGTGGTTGGGTTAGCACGAAGCATATTCTTAGTTCTTGACGAAGGCAGAATCATTGACTCCATTGTATACGGACTTTTTAATCCTTTGAAAGATCTGCCTCTTGCTGTTTCAGCGGTTGGAATGACCGTTTCTCAAGCCTTGCTTCATATACCCGTTGCAAGTAATTCAGGTCAGGCTGTATTGACGATGCCTTTGCTTACTCCGTTGTCTGATTTGATTGGCATGTCGCGTCAGGTAATGATTCTCTGTTACCAGTACGGAGCGGCAATGATGGACATGATCTCCCCAACAAACGGAGCATTACTAGCTATGATAACCGCTGCAGGAGTGAGCTTTAAAGAGTGGTTCTCGTTTTGCATCAAACCCTTTTTGATCATCATGGGGATGTCTTTGGTTGCTATATTCGTTGCAATTTTTATTGGTTTATAGAATATGAGTGAAACTCTTCGATCTGTTTTAATTAGAAGAAGAAAGTCTGAGATGGTAGAGTTTATGGACAGTCATCCGGAATCTTTTGATCAAGCAATAAAATTAGCTCTCGAAAATGAAGAGAATTTATCATGGAGAGCGACATGGCTTGTTGCCGGGGTTATGGAAAAAGATGATCAAAGAGTTAGACCTTTTATTCAAAAAATAATTGAAGTACTTCCTGACCGGGACGATGGACACCAAAGAGAGCTTTTGAAAATTCTACTGAAAATGGAGTTGGATGAAGACTTCGAGAGTTTGCTATTTGATATTTCAGTAACTCTGTGGGAACAAGTTCGGAAACAGTCTTCTGTTCGCTATTATGCTTTTCAAGGTATGATGAAGGTAGTAGAAAAATATCCCGAATTGAAGAATGAGGTTTTGTCACTAGCTCAACCTCATTTCGTGAATACACTTTCGCCGGGAGTTAGGAAAGGTGTTCTTAAAAGTATTAATGAGTTGACATCTCAGAATTTAAGTTAATACAAGTAACATAGTATTGCGGTTTTAAGGTGTTATGGTGGCGTAAATTTAGACCACCATAACACCTTAAAACTATCGCACCTTCTTCACTACCGCACCTCAGCTCCCTTTAATCTCCATCTTCTCGGCAAAATAATCACAGAAATCCATCATGTCTCCTGAAATGCGTTCGTCGTTGGTAGCACGTTTTAAAGTATCTGCCATTGTTACCAGTGTTTGATGGAAGAAAATTTTCATCTCGTCTACGGTCATATCTTTCGTCCACAGATCCAGCTTTAAAGTATCTTTAGCTTCAGAATCCCAAAGTGAAAGCAGCATTGCTCTGCACTTTGCTTCTCCCATTCCATTCATATCATCCGCATTCCAAATGATGTTTTCTGGTACGTTATCCTGGTCAAGTTCTACTGAAATATTAATGTCTTTCTTTGGCATAAAAAGTGGTTTTGATGTTTACTCAAAGATAAGGGGAATTCGCAAGAGTTCGAGAAATTTTAAAAAAACAAAAAAATAATTTTTGAGAAACTAAATGGTTGCGTATATTTATGCAACCTAATGATTGCATAATCAACTAGTTTTTTATGAAAAGAGACATTTTTCAAGCCATTGCAGATCCAACCAGAAGAGCGATATTGGTTTTAATTGCTACTCAGGCATTAACTCCAAATGCACTTGCTGATCAGTTTGACATTACACGACAAGCTGTATCAAAACACATAAAGATCCTGAATGAATGTGAATTACTGGAACAAGAAAAAGTGGGCAGAGAAATTTACTACGAACTAAAAATCGATAAAATGAAAGAAGTTGATCAATGGCTGGAGCAATTCCGAAAGATCTGGGAAAACAGATTCGATCAACTTGATGACTTATTAACTAAACTAAAATCAGAAAACGATGAAAGCTGATCTTCAATTCGACTTCCTTGCAGACAAGGAAAACAACACACTTACTATAAAACGGGAATTTGCTGCTAACCGACAATTAGTTTGGGACTGCTATACTAAAATAGAACTCCTGAACCAGTGGTTTGCCCCAAAGCCTTTCACAACTAAAACCAAATCCATGGATTTTAGTGAAGGCGGTCATTGGCATTATGCTATGGTGGAACCAAATGGAACGGAATATTGGGGCTACACTGAATATTATGAGATAAACCCGATCGATGATTACCGAACCGTGGATGCTTTTTCTGATAGTGAAGGAAACATTAATCCCGATCTGCCAAAGGCGAAATGGCACGTTCAATTTTCAGAATCGAATGATCATGCTGTGGTAACAACCGTAGTTAATTATGAATCTCTAGAAGATCTGGAAACCGTCATAAATATGGGCATGGAAGAAGGTATGATCTCAACCCTTGAAAGGTTAGATGAATTACTCGAAACCTTAACTAAATAACTCTAAAATTATGAAACCACAACTTATAAACGACTTCATAGTCGATAAAGAAAATAGTATAGTTAATGTAACCCGTGAATTTACGGCAAATAAAGATCTGGTTTGGAGAACATGGACAGAACCTGAGCTGCTTGACAAATGGTGGGCTCCAAAACCATGGAGATCCGTAACCAAGAATATGGAATTCGAAGAAGGCGGAAGACGCTTATATGCAATGGTTGGCCCAAATGGAGAAGAGCATTGGGCTTTTGCAGACTATTCTTCAATCAATCCAAAAGATAATTTTTCGTACAGTGACGGATTTTGTGACAGTGAAGGAAATAGAACCGAATCTCTTCCTGATTCCTCCTGGACAGTAAGCTTTAGTGAATCTGATGGAGTAACAACGGTTTATGTAGAAATCAAACATGAAACTCTGGAAGATCTCGAGAAGATTATTGAAATGGGCTTTAAAGAAGGCTTTACAGCTTGCCTAGAACAGTTAACTGAGTTATTAAATAACGATTAAATATTAATCCGCTATGGCAACAACAAAAATAACGATTGATTCAATAATCTCAGCAACTCCGAAAAAAATTTGGTCCTACTGGACTGAACCTGACCATATCATAAAATGGAATTTTGCCTCCAATGACTGGTGCTGCCCAAGTGCTGAAAATGATCTGGTTGTCGGTGGCAAATACAAAGCCCGAATGGAAGCTAAAGACGGGAGTTTCGGCTTCGATTTTGAAGCTGTCTACGATGAGATCATCAAACAAGAAAAGATTACTTATACCCTTGCGGACAACAGAAAAGTAACAACTACTTTTGAGAAACTGAATGGTACAACTAAAGTCATAACGGTCTTTGATGCAGAATCCGAAAACCCGATCGAAATGCAACGCGACGGCTGGCAGGCTATTCTGAATAATTTTAAGAAGTATGTGGAGTCTTGAATAAAAGCTCTGACGCGAAGTATAATATCGAAGGTGAATCGGTCTGACGGCTAATGTCCGTCCGACCGATGCCATATCGCTCCAAAGAGGAGAAATCCTTCAGACGGCATATCCGTCAGATGGATTATTTTGTGGAACAACTCCTTCCGAACGCTCTGCGTCGGAATGTAAAGTTGGTGCATATTGAGTATAAGCTGCAAGCCTTTTATAATTTAGCTATTCCGTTTTTAATGAGTCCACCGGATTAGCCATAGATGCTTTAATAGAATGATAACTCACGGTTAGCATGGTAACTAATAAGCATGCAAACGCCCCTGTTGCATAAATCCACCAATAAATTTGAATTCGATACTCATAATCCTGTAGCCAGATATTCATCATATACGAAGCAATTGGCATAGAAACCAAGCACGCTAGTGTAATTAAAATTCCGAAATCTTTTGAAAGAAGGATCCAGAGATTTGTTACCGAAGCGCCGAGTGCTTTTCGAATTCCAATTTCTTTCACTCTTTGTGCAACCATAAATGCTGATAAACCAAACAACCCAAGACAACTGATCAAAATAGCTAAACCACTAAATAGTGTTGCTAACGTTCCGGTCTGCTCTTCAGCTTTAAATTTGGTAAGATATTGATCGTCAGCGAAGGCATATTCAAATGGGTGTTCGGGAACTACTTCTTCAAAAACCTCTTCTATTTTTGATAATACTATTCCAAGCGAAACTTCAGGATTTACTCGCAGAAACATGTGACTCATTGGATCAGTAGTGGAAAATAACATTAATGGCATGGGTTCCTCAAATGGAGAGCCTTTGATCATATCTTTAACAACTCCAATAATAGTAAATGTGGTATGACCATTTCTTTCACTACTTGAGCTCAATTGCTTTCCAATGGGGTTTTCTAATCCCATAGCTTGAATGGCTGATTCACTTAGAATAATATTCGCAGATTCAGCTTCTAAATCTCTCGAAAAATCTCTACCTGCTATTAACTCAAACTTAGTAACCTTCCCATATTCCGGGCTAACGTAAATCGTATTAAATGTTATCGGAATTTCATCAGATGAGCCTGATAGTCTAAATCCTCCGTTATTTCCCAATGTGTTTGTAAGCGGATAATTTGATAAGGCTACTTCTTCTACCGCTCCGGTATTTTTTAATTCAGATTTCAATACATCGAAGTTTTGATAAACAGACTGGCTACCTGTCATTGTTATCAGGCCTTCTTTTTGATATCCGGTCGATCTGTTTTTCGCGTGTTGAATTTGTTCATTTATAGTAATCGTACCAATAATCAGTACAATAGAAATGGCAAATTGAAATACTACTAATCCTTGTCGTAAACGCTCGTTTTTCTTTCCCTGCCTAAGCCGACCTTTAAGCGCTTGCACCGGTCGAAAAGATGACAGAAACAGCGCAGGATAACTACCCGCCAGTAAAGCCACTATCGAACTGAATCCAAAACTTATGAGCCAAAACGCAGGGTTTCTCCATTGAAATGATATTTCTTTGGCGGTAAATGAATTAAATAACGGGAGCAAAAAGTAAACCAACGATAGTGATATAATTAATGCTCCAAATGCATATAAGAACGACTCTGTTAAATACTGACCTACTACTTCAGAACGGAGTGAACCGATTGCTTTTCGAATCCCTACTTCTTTTCCACGTGTTTGGAATCTGGAAGTATTCAGATTCATGAAATTGATACACGCAATGAGTAGAATAAAAATTCCGATCGCTCCATAAAGCCGTATAAACTGAACCAGCTTACTCGTAACCTGTTCACCAAGTTGATTCGTCGCATAAAAATGCCAGTCTTTCATAGGAAGTAAGAATAATTCTCTTGGGTTATCATCGCCATCCCGATAAGGTTTCAATACATCTTTTATGGCGAGAGAAGCTGCTTCCGGGTCAGCATTTTCATTGAGCAAAGCAAAGACCTTCATATTGTAATTATTCCAGACATAAGGCCTGTCTTCATTATATAACAAAGCCATAGAACCAAAGAAATCAGCGTCTCCAAAAGTGGAGTTTTCAGGCAAGTCTTCAAAAACACCCTGAATGATTAAGTCTGCACTAGAATTCAATGAAATGGTTCTCCCCATTGGATTTTCTTCATTGAATAGTTTACCGGCAAGACTCTCCGAAATAATTATGCTACCGGGATTTTCAAGCACACTTCTTGTGCCTTTTTGCATATTCAAGGTGAGGATATGAGGAATATCTTTTTGGAAGAAATACCCCATTTCCCGATAATGTTTATCATCAAAAAGCAGCAACTGTGGGGCAGGACGATAAAATGTCATCGCCACATGCTCGAAGTAGTGAGGGAACTTCTCCTCCAGTTCTACTCCTAAACCGCCTGTCTGCGAGCTGCTGACCTGTATGCCATTATCAGATATGTCTTTACGCATCACCTGAACGATTCGATCATAATGCCGATGATTTGTATTGTAGGAATATTCATCATAAATCCAGAGTGCTATAAAAATGGTTACAGTCATTCCTAAAGCAAGCCCTCCGATATTTATTAGAGAAAAAAATTTATTTCTAATAAGTGTCCGGTAACTGATTTTGATATTATGAGAGAACATGGCAGGATAAATTTCAGGTGATTTAAAATTTTTGATAGCAAACGGTCTCAGATAATTCAAAACCTGAAACCAATATTTTAACTTTGCTTTAAAAGCTGTGTGTGTTTTTACTGATGCATAAAACTGCTCCTCCAAATCACCCAATACCTCTTCCCGTAATTCTTTTTTCAGGAAAAAAGTCAGGAATCGAATGGCTATTTTTGGAGGCTTTGGATCCATTTATCCCACGTTGAATTTAAGATCAGCAAAAGCAGGAAACTGACTCCACAACGAGAGTTTAATATCCCTGGAATCTTTAAGTGCTCGTTGACCGGCTCCTGTAATTTCATAGATACGCTTACGTCTACCACCCCGCTCAGCAGTAGGTTTCCCCATTTCTGAGATCAAAAATCCTTTGTCACCCAGTCTGCTTAGTGTAGAATGAACTGCCCCGATAGATACGGAGCGATTTAATTGATTTTCGAATTCTTCTGCAATTTTGAATGCATACGCTTCATCTTCAAGTATCCCTACAATGAGTAGTAGCGTTTCTTCAAAATCTCCAAGTTTTGTTTCTTTCATAATGTTTATTACTAAATTGTAGAACAAATATAGAAGAAAAATTTATAACCTCTACTATTTAGAAAGAAATAAGTTTCAAGTATCGGTTTGTAATTTCATTCCTTGGCTAAGGTTGAAACAAAACAACAAACAATTAGTACCCATTGTCTTTCTGATTACCGAAATTGAATCATGAGTTTAGAAGACCAACTAATTTTTTTATTTAGCGCACTGGGTGGAGTAAATGGGCTTTTTCTTAGCGTATATTTTGCATTCTTCATCAAGAAACGAAATGAAACCACTTACCTTCTATCTTCTCTTTTGTTTGTAATTAGTATTCGGGTTACTAAATCTGCCTTTTTCTTTTTCTATGGGGGATTGTCTAGTTCATTTATACAAATTGGATTAACAGCTTGTTTACTTATCGGACCTTTTTTGTACTTGCATGTCCGTTCAACAACAGATAAAAAGTATGAATCCTGGAATTGGTTGATCCATATTCTTCCAATAATTATTGCCATGATCATTATTGGTTATACATACCCATATCAAGAACATCGTCATCTTTGGTATCGAAATGCGGGAGGTATACTTGGTTGGTTTATGTACATTCAATGGTTTTTGTATTTACTATGCGCCAGTTACTTAGCAAAAAACTCATTCAAAAAAATATTCTCTAAAAAATTCGCGATTGGAAGTCAGGATATCTGGTTGGTAAATGTAGTCTCCGGTATTTGGGTTGTCTTCCTTGCCTACTACTCAAATGGATATACTTCATATATTGTTGGAGCTCTGTCTTTTTCATTTATTTTCTACATATCTATATTGCTTTGGGTATCAAGGAAAGGAAAAGTTGCTCCATTTTTTGAGTCTCAGGAAAAATATGCTTCAAAAACCATCGCCCCTAAAGAATCCGATTCGATTGCAATAAAGCTTGAGCAGTTGTTTAAAGAACAAGAGCTTTATAAAAATCCTGATTTGAAGCTTTCGGAAGTGGCAGACAAAATGAACCTTGTTCCGAATTATCTCTCTCAGTTTTTAAATGGCAATCTGGACAAAAGCTTTACGAACTTTGTTAATGAGTATCGTGTACACGCTGCTGAAGATATGCTTAGAAATAATGACCTTCTTACTGTAGAAGCTATTGGACAGGAATGTGGTTTCAAGTCGAATTCAACGTTCTATGCTGCTTTTAAAAAGATAAAAGGTGTTACACCCGGAGAATTCAAAAAAAATCTGAGTAATTCTTCTACAGATTTGTAAATCCGAAGTTCAATGTTGGGTTCTTTAAGATTTCTTTTGATAGGTTTTCTGGAATCAACAATTCAATTATTCCTTTATGAAAAGCCTGATATTACTTGCTGTTGTCTTTTTTTTTAACTGTTCCGACTTCAGCTCAAATAGATAAAGAACAAAAATTACTTCAAACCGGTGTTCAAGAGGTTAATGATTGGTTGACCGAAAATAAAAAATCGGACTATTTTGAAATAGATGAGGAGAGCCTAAACGCTTTTGGTTACAGGCTACTTTATAATTTAAATAAACCTCAAGAAGCAATAAAAATATTTGAACTCATCATCCAATTATATCCGGAGTCTTCAAATGCATTTGATAGCGCAGCTGAAGGGTATCTGATTGTTGAGGATTTCGAAAAATCTATTCAGTATTATCGAAAAGCTATTGAACTTAATGGAAGAGCTCATTTCCATCAAATTGGTTACTTAAGGCCGAATATTTATCAACCAACCCTCCTTCCTCCAGATACAGTAAATTTATTTCGTAAAATGGGTAATTGGGAAAATGAAATAGCCTTTGTGTACGTACAAGGCGGGCCAGATCTGCAACTTAATATAGGTCCCAGAGACGGATTACACTTAATGCCAAATCATGAAGATCTGCTAAAAATATACCCATATCAGGCACAGATATTGAATCCGAAAACGATCATATCCAGCCCGATTTTGACTGAAAAGCAAAGTGCTTATGAAAATGCAGAAAGTGTTGAGATTCTAGACAGAGTCATTAAATATTTAGTTGATCGCAAAAAGAAGGTGTTTTTAATAGGGCATTCATACGGAGCTTCTATAAGTATGGAATATGTTAACTCTAGAAAAAATTTGGCGGAAAAAGTAGTTTTAATGGGCTTGGATTTAGACGAAGATATCAGCAGTTGGGAAACTCTAAACTCTGGTGAGTACATAAGATGGGAAAATGGAAAGGAGCCATTTGCTAGAACTGTTTTTGGAGGAATTTCAAATAAACATCCTTTAAAATCCTCTTTCGATAGAGTTGCAGATAACCTGACCATGATTGTTAGAAGTAACATGGAAAAAAAGTATACCAAGCTACTAGAAGATGAGGATTTTAAAAAAATAATATCCGTTTATTCAACTCAAGATGAAGCGAATGGAAGAAAGTCTACAGAAGAAATAAAGATACTTAAGCAGAAAGGAACTACCGTTGTAGAAATTGAAGGAAACCATCATAGCATGTTAACTACTGAATTTATGACTGCTCTTTACGAATACTTAATGAATGCCAAGCCATTAGAGAGCAAATATTAAAACGAACTCTTTGTAGGTTAATGTTCTCAAATTTCTTCTTCAGATTTGTAAATCCGAAGTCCATTTTTGGGTTCTTTAGTTTTTCATTTTATAGATTTTACAAAACATCAATAATTAACCCATACCTATGAAAAAGTTTTTCTTATTCGCTTTTGCCCTTTTTTTGTCAACCTCATTACATGCCCAAACTGAAAAAGAACTAATAACAGATACCATCAATGATTATATAGAGGGCACATCTTACGGTAATCAAGATCAAGTACGAAATGCCTTCCATCCGGATCTGAATCTTTACTCCATCAGAAATGGCAAACTTAATGTTTGGTTTGGCCAGGATTATATAAATGGAATTATCGAAGGAAGAGATACCGGAAGAAAAGGGAAAATTCTATCTATCGATTATGAAAATGATGTTGCAGTAGCCAAAGCTGAGATCATTATTCCGGGCCGCGATGCTCCATTTATCGACTACTTTATGCTTGCCAAAGCTGACGGGAAATGGACTATTATCCATAAAGCTTACACTGTTAAAACTTCTGATTGATGCCTTTACACTTTTCGGATTCATTATTCATGAATACCCAACTAATACTCAGCTTTACAGTTCTCTCTCAACGTATTCAAAACATGAGAAAAGTCTTCAGGTAATTCAGAATCAAAACTAACTTTTTCCCCGGTAGTAGGATGTTCAAAACCCATGGTTTTTGCGTGGAGTGCTTGTCGGTCTAAACCTGTGATCAATTTATGGAACATCACTTTTCGGGACCCGGTGTTGGAACCATAACGAACCGTTCCTACGCGGAGTTTTGGAGCGGGATAAGTCGGTCTGACGGCTGAAGTCCGTCTGACCGATGCCGTATCCGTTCAAAGAAGAGAAATCCATCAGACGGGATATCCGTCAGATGGATTGTCAATTTACTCCTCGTTCTGAATGAGCTACGACCGAACATAAAACATCAGGCTCCAAAAAATTACTAAGCTTCTCACATTAGTTCGAATTGACAAAGTCCTGATTCATCATTCAATATTCTTCGGTTCAATATTCAATATCCAACTAATACTCCGCTTTGCAGTGCTCCCTTAGCATATTCAAAACATGAGAAAAGTCTTCAGGTAGTTCCGAATCAAAACTTACTTTTTCACCAGTGGTTGGATGTTCAAACCCCAAGGTTTTAGCGTGTAATGCTTGTCGGTCTAAATCTGTGATCAATTTATGGAACATCACTTTTCGGGACCCGGTGTTGGAACCATATCGAACAGAAGTTCCGCCATAGGTTTTATCCCCAAATACGTTGTGACCAATATGATTAAAGTGAACCCGGATCTGATGTGTTCTTCCCGTTTCCAGTTTTACTTCCACCAAACTCAGGTAATCAAAATATTCAAGAACTTTCCAATGAGTAACGGCGTGCTTGCCTTTTCCTTCCGGTAACACCGTCATCAATTTACGATCGTGTCTGGAACGGCCGATGTCTCCTTCAATGGTTCCCTCCTCTTTTGGAGTTCCCCAAACTATCGCCCAATATGTTCGTTCTACATCTTTTTCTGCAAACTTCGCGGAGAGATTTGCGAGGGCTTCATCGTTTTTAGCCACTACCAATAATCCGCTGGTGTCTTTATCCAGACGGTGCACAATTCCCGGGCGAAGATCATTATCCTCATTTTCGGCTAGTTCGTCTACGTGATACATCAATCCGTTCACCAAGGTCCCCGTCCAGTTGGCATAAGCAGGATGAACTACCATTCCGGCTTCTTTATTCACCAAAATGATATCGTCATCTTCATATACAATATTGATATCCAGTTTTTCAGCGACAGCTTCGGGAGGCGGAGCTTTTGGTAATTCGATAAAGATCTCATCACCCGGTAACATTTTATAAGATGGTTTTTCTTTTTTCCCGTTTACCTGAACATATCCGTCCTTAATAGCTTCCTGAACTTTGGTTCGGGTAGCATTTTCAACGAAGTTTGTGATATACACATCAAGGCGAATCGATTCCTGTTGACCTTCCGGTACTTTGAATTCGTAAACTGTGGTTTTCTTTTCTTCTTCTCTACTCACTTTATCTTTTTTTGTAAGGATTATGACTCCAAGCTGTCTAACTATAGAGAATTTTAAATTTTTGATTCTAAATTTTGAATTATGCCTAAAGATAACCTTATACAACAGAAAAGTTTTGATTTCTCTTTATCAATAATCCAGCTATATATATCCTTAAAAAAAGAGAGAGAATATGTACTATCAAAACAACTGCTAAGAAGTGGGACGAGCATTGGTGCAAATATTGAGGAAGCCATTGCCGCACAATCCAGAAAAGATTTTATTCATAAAATGTCTATTTCATCTAAAGAAGCCAGAGAAACAGCCTATTGGTTAAAACTTCTTCAAAAAAGTGATTTGACTAATATTGATGTATCTTTATACTTGAATGAAATTGATCAGATAATCAGAATTATAACATCAATTATAAAAACGTCACAATCTTCAATTCAGAATTAATAATCCAAAATTCATAATTCAATGATAGAATCATTGCACATAAAAGATTTTGCTTTAATTGACGAGCTGGAAGTTAGTTTCGGGCAAGGGTTAAATATCCTCACCGGACAAACGGGAGCAGGAAAGTCGATCATCATTGGTGCGTTGAATATGATCCTGGGTGAACGAGCTGATACAGAAGTCATCCGTCGTGGTGCAGATAAAGCCATCTCTGAAGCGACTATCAAATATTTTGAAAACAAAACTCTGAAGAATTTACTCACAGATAATGAAGTTGAGTTAGCTGACTATCTGATCCTGAGAAGAGAAATTCGTCAAACAGGAAGTCGAGCTTTTATTAATGACACTCCTGTAAACATTGGTGTTCTGAAAGCCGTTGGGGATCAGCTCGTGGATCTGCACGGACAACACGACCATCAACTCTTGTTGAAAGAAGAAAATCACAGAAGTGTGATAGACGGTTTTGGAGAAATTGAACCAGTTTTAAATTCCTATCAGAAAGAATTTAGCAAGATGAAGTCCCTTCAAAAAGAATTGTCTTCATTAAAGAAAAGAGAATCAGATCTACAGGAGAAAACAGAACTTTATCGCTTTCAGGTAAATGAGTTAGCAAACGCAAATCTTTCGGTAGAAGAAGAAGAGGAATTGGAAGCCGAAATGAATCTTCTGGATAATGCAGAATTGCTTGATCAAAAAGCAGCTGCGATTTCTGAAATGGAAGAAAGTGATGACGGGAATATTTCTCAGCTATTAAATCACTTAAAACTGAATCTTGAAGATCTAACCAGAATTGAACCTGAATTTTCAACTTATCTGGAAGAAATAAATGCTGCCCGTGTCAGTATTAATGAAGCTATCCAGTTTGCAGAACGATATCGAAGTACGATCGAATTCAACCCGAACAGATTGGAAGAACTTCGTCAACGACAAAGTGAGCTGAATCGAATTCAAAAGAAATATCAGCGGGATATTCCGGAGCTGATTAAATACTTGAATGAGATTCAAAGAGAACTGTCTATTGCTGATAACTTTGATCTGGAAATTGAAAAAATTGAACAATCCATATCAGATCAACAGATAAAATTAGCTCACTCTGCTAAACAACTTCATAACAAAAGAACACAGATCGGAGAGCATTTATCAGAACAAATTCAGATCGAGCTTGCTCAATTAGGAATTCAACATGCAAATCTGAAAGTTTCTGTTGAATGGCTATTTGCAAACAACGGCTGGGTAGATATAGATGGACAAAAGGTAGAATGCACCGAATTGGGTTGCGATGATATCCGAATATTCATCTCAACGAATAAAGGTGAAGAACCTAAACCTCTCGCAAAAATTGCATCGGGCGGAGAGATAAGCAGAGTAATGCTGGCATTGAAATCTATTCTGGCCAAAGAACAAAGCTTGCCGGTAATGATCTTTGATGAAATTGATACCGGTATCAGCGGCGAAGTTTCAGAAAAAGTAGGCCGGGCAATGCGGAAGTTATCTAATCATTGTCAGATCATAGCCATAACTCATCAACCACAAATAGCGAGTCAGGCGCACCATCACTACAAGGTGGATAAGCAGGAAACTGAAGACCGAACCATTACACGAATACTGTCCCTTTCCAATGAAGAACATATTCGCGAAGTAGCAAGTCTTATGAGTGGTTCTGAGATTTCAGAAAATTCTCTTAAAAGTGCCGAAGAACTGATCTCACGGAACACTTTTAAGAACTGATTTATTTGATCAGTGTCATTTTTCCGGAACCAATAAAACTGTTTGATACATTCGAAGTTGCTCTGATTCTGTAAAAATAAACCCCACTTGGTTGATCGGAAAGATTAACTGTGAAATCGTTCTCTCCAATAACTGTTCTTCCGGTCAATGAATTTACTTGTTGCCCGTTCGCATTATAAACAGTGATCCGAAATTCTGTACTTACAGGTGATCGAAACTGTACTACTGTACTTGGGTTAAATGGATTCGGATAGTTGCCGAGAAGTTCAAATTTATCGGGATAGTCTGATTCGATCTCATTAGACGTTTGAACCTCTTCATGAGCACCTTCATTAATCCATTGTTTGATCTTGTCAATCTCATCAGTAGAAAGCTGACCTCCCTGAGGCATTCTATCCCCAAATTCCGGACTTTCTTCAATTTTATCCACCAAAGGACTCCCCTGAGCATTGTTCGGAATTACATGCTTACTATCATACGTGCTGGAAGGACTTGTACTCGCCATTACCGCAGAATAAGAACTTGAATTGAAGCTATTCTGACCGGCGCTATGACAAGAATTACAATTACTAGTAAAAATTGGTTGAATGTCATTACCGTAATCTATCTGAGCAGTAGCTGTAAAACTTATTATGCTAAAACTTAAAACTAGTAACATTCTTTTCATAAAACATCTCCTTTCTTCAATTTAGTTTAATATCAATCTAATTAAATTTTATCAGAAATCAATTGAGTTATATGCTTTGCTTTCGTTTCAGTTCCGTCAAATATCTGATGTCTACAAGAGAACCCAGAAGCACATACGCTACTACGATTATTATCCTCTTTAATTGCAGGGAATAATCGTTGGCTTCCGATTTCCATAGACACTTCAAACTTATCTTTTTCATACCCAAAGCTTCCGGCCATTCCGCAACATCCCGCGTCTAATTCTGTTACCTTAAATCCAACATGCTCCAGTATTTTTTTGGACAACCTTTTTTTAGAAAGCGCTTTAGCGTGACAGTGTTCATGTACAATTACAGGATCATCAAACTTTGATGCAGGCAGTAATTCTAGATTCGAAGCCAAAAACTCTTCAAAAGTATAACAGTGTTTAGCTAATTGATGTGCGTCTTTTAAATGCTGTTCATCGCACAGATCCAGAAATTCATCTTTTACCGTTAGTATCTCAGATGGCTCCAGACCAATTACCGGGATCTTATTATTTGCGAATCCCTTTAATTCAGAAATCGCATTATGAGCTATTTTTTTAGCTTCTTTTAAAAAGCCTTTTGATAATTGAGGTCGACCGAGCTCATCAACTTTTGGAACTATAACCTGAAATCCCATTTTTTCTAACACGAATACTGCTGACTTGGCTACTTCAGGTTCATGATAGTTTGTAAAGAGATCTACAACCAGCGCTACTTTCTTTGAAGCTTCCTTCTTTTTATATGATCTCCACCATGACCGGAAGGTCTGATCAGAAAACTCCGGAAGTGTTCTTGATGAAGATATTCCGGCAATATTTTCCAAAAGCTTCTTTGTTACCTCAAGGCTTGAAATCCGGTTTGAAAGCCTCGGAAATAAAGCCGCCAAAGGATATAGTTTTGATGAATTAACAAAGAATTTTTCTCCAATGGTACTTCTGTGCTCTTGATGCCACCCATTCATAAACTCTGCCTTCATTTTTGCCATATCTACATTGGCAGGACATTCGCTTTTACAAGCCTTACAACTCAGGCAGAGGTCCAGTGCTTCTTTTAGTTCTTTAGACTTAA
Organism: Balneola sp. EhC07; assembly: GCF_001650905.1. Lineage (GTDB taxonomy): Bacteria > Bacteroidota > Rhodothermia > Balneolales > Balneolaceae > Balneola. The sequence goes on along the minus strand of NZ_LXYG01000012.1, from coordinate 85,955 downwards.
ACTGATCAGGATTCTCTCCCTCAAAAACCTGCCTGAAAACATTAGCTCTACCTCTGGTACTGTCTCTTTCGTCTGTAGTAGCCATATATGACGGACACATTGTACCACCACTTAATGAAAGCTTTCTACACACTCCAGCACCGTTACAAAGCTCTAAAGCTTCATTTAAACTACCTTCTCTTCGCCAATGAAATTCTGTACTCACCGGTTTTGAATGATATGCCGGAGAGAACCTTAGATCTTCTTCAATTGGTTTTGCGTTAATTATTTTCCCAGGATTGAAGATGTAATTAGGATCCCAGATCTCTTTCACCTGCTTTAAAATCGGCATCATTTCTTTACTGAGAACTTTTTCAATATAAGGTGCTCTTGCCCTTCCGTCACCATGTTCTCCCGACAATGATCCCCTGAACTCACCAACAAGTTCAGCAATTTCTTCAGCCATGATTTTCATCTTCTCGATTCCTTCGGGAGTCATCGTATCTATCATAGGGCGAAGATGCAGTTCACCTACAGATGCATGAGCGTAGAATACACATGTGGTTTTGTGTTTGTCCAAAAGCTTCTGGAATCGGTTTACATATTCAGGCAAATCCTTGACTCGAACAGCTGTATCTTCACAAAAAGTTGGTGATCTTGCTTCTTTACCTAATCCCATTAAAAGACCAAGTCCGGCTTTTCTCAGATCGAAAACACTTTTCATTTCTGAAGCATCCGAAAGTACTGGAAAAGAATATCCAAGACCTTTGCTACTTAGAGATCGTATCAATTCATCTATTTTCAGATCAATTTCGGCTTCATCGTTACCTGTAAATTGTACGACAAGTATGCTTTTAGGCTCCTTATCCAGAAAAAATCTGTTTTGTGATTGTTCCGGATTGGCCTTTGTAGCATTCAGAATAATATCATCAATAAGCTCAACAGCACTAGGATCATATTTTACTGCCTCAATAGTTGCTACCATGGATTCATTGATAGTATTGAAATGAGGTATCACTATTTTTTGAATTGAATCTGTTTGAACAAGGTTTAATGTAGCGGACCCTGTCATTGCCAGTGTGCCCTCGCTACCACAAAGCAACTCACATAAGTTAAATGCTCTCCCCCCATCGGTGAAAGGCTCCATTTCAAGCAATTTATCCAGAGCATAGCCGGTATTTCTTCTAATTATTTCCGGATGCGGATAATTTTTCTTAATCAGTTCTTTATTTTTTTCAAGCAAGGATAGCATACTGCGATAGATACTTCCTTCAAGATTCTGAAGCTTTTTCTTTTCCTCCAGTTCGTTTGGCGAAAGTGGCTCAAACCTGGCTATGCTTCCATCACTTAAAACCACATCCATTGAAAGTACATGCTCTCTTGTCGTTTTATACTTGATGGAAAACGATCCGGATGAATTATTTCCGATCATCCCACCGATCATACACCTATTTGTGGTAGAAGTATCAGGACCAAATAACAGATCATGCTTCCCGACTTCATGATTTAAAACATCCCTGATCACTCCGGGTTCAACAATTGTTCTTTTATTCTCAGTATCAATTTCTACGATCTTTGTCATGAATTTTGAAATATCCATGATCACACCTGATCCCGTAGTTTGCCCTGCTAAACTGGTTCCTGCACTCCGGGCAGTTATTGAAAATCGTTCTTTATTAGCTTTCAGAACCAACTCCCTGATATCATCAACCGATCTTGGAAATGAAACTCCTTTTGGTGTCTCTTGATACATAGATGCATCCTGAGAGTAAAGCATTTTTGTAAGTTTATTAGAATCTATCAACTGGGATCTTCCTTTTTATGAAAAAATTTTGTGTTAATTAATACTGAAAATCAATTGGAACCTGAAAAATCATTTTCAAAGAGGTCGGCTTTTTCTTTAAAGTAAGTTTCTCCGGTTATCGCAAATAACATATTTAATTGGTCAACATGAATATCATGATAATCAGAATTTAAAAAACGATTCTTTAGATCATAACTACTAATGCCACCGGGGTTTCTGAAGTCCTCAATATAATTTTCAATTGTTGTCACAGAAGCATTGAGCAAATACAAACTCTCCTCATCTTTGGTTAGTAAATAATAATCGTACAAACCATAAATGGCATAAATAAATCCGTTAAGCACATGAATAGGATTTTCAGCCGGGTATTCCTCGATCCAGTAATAATTTTCATTATCTATATATCCGATCCAATCCTGATCCTGACTTTGAAGAAGTTTAAATGTCTCGAAAGTTTGGTGTGCCCATTCCAAATATTTAGACTCATTCGTCACACCATACATTCTCACAAAAAAAGTCAACATTCTGCCTTGAGCCATTCCTGAATACCAAGGAGTTTGAAACCTATCTTCATGCGAGTATTCGAATTCAAAATTATAAGGAAATAATAAAATCTGATTATCATCCCTTGACTCCTCAACTAATCTATCTGCAATACGCTTAGCCAATGTTAAATAGTAAGAATCCCCACTTCGTATAAATGCATCCACATATCTTATTCCATACAGGGATGTAAACACAGGATTGTAATACATTTCTCCATTTTTAATCTGCACCGGAACGGAGTCCTGATCGAAATACTCGATCGTAGTAGATATATAATTCTCCCTGATATATGGTTGCTCCAAGTATGGTAACTCCTGATAGGAATACTCAGTCACCTTAACTGAAGACAGGTCTTTTAGATCTTCTTCAATTTCTGATTTACAGGACAGTACTAAGACACTGATTAACAGAAAAAAAATAACTTTAACATTCATTATGGAATAGCTGTTTATATATGCTTGTGAGTCCGGATATTAGCCCTTAATGTATAAAACTTTCTTTTATCTTTTTTACGATCTCGTCTCCTATAGCTAACCCGGCCGTAGCAGCCGGACTTGGAGCATTTAAAACATGAATCTGACGATCAACTACTTCAAAATAAAAATCATCTAAGATTTCTCCGTCCGATTTTAGAGCCATCGCTCTTACTCCAGATGGAGCAACTTTAAGATGTTCTTTCTTTACGCTTGGTATCAATTTCTGTAATCCTTTAACAAACGCAGCTTTTGATAAAGAGCGATGGTATTCGTCCATTCCCATCCTCCAATGCTTCTTCGAAAGCTTCCAAAACCCTGAGAAATTCATCATCTCCAATGCTTCTTCCATATCAAAAGAGAGTTTCTTATATCCTTCTCTTTTAAACACAGGAACGGCGTTCGGTCCACATTCTATTCCCCCATTTGCCATTCTTGTAAAGTGAACTCCCAGAAATGGAAAATCCTTATGTGGAAGTGGATAGATCAGGTGCTTTACTAAATATTCAGCTTCGGGTTTTAACTCATAATATTCGCCTTTAAAAGGGACTATCTGAATTGGCGATTTTATACCGGCTGCTCTGGCTACATGATCACAATATAAACCTGCGCAATTAATTAAATAGTTAGATCTATAGCTGTTCTTTTTGGTGTTTACAGAAAGAAAATCAACTTCAGTTTTAATGCGTACTACTTCTTCTCCAAAAGCTATATTCCCGCCAAGCCCAATTATTTTCTGCAGAAGTTTCCTGCACATTCCCGCATAATCAACAATACCTGCGCAAGGAACTTTGATAGCTCCAACACCACTGACAAAGGGTTCAATTTCTACCAATTCATTTTGATCGATCTTTTCTAAACCTTCTATCTTGTTCTCCAGTCCACGCTTATAAATAGAATCGAGTCTCTCCATTTCTGATTCTTCTGTTGCCACAATTACTTTACCGCATATATCAATAGCCACGTCGTTTTCTTTACAAAAATCTACCAGTTGATGACGGCCATTGATACAATTTTTGGCCTTGTAACTTCCCGGTTTGTAATAAATACCGGAATGTATAACTCCTGAATTTTTCCCGGTCTGGTGAGCTGCTACTCTATCTTCTTTCTCAAGAATTAATATTTTCGCATCCGGCATTGCCAATGAAAGTTTGTAAGCAGTGGAGAGGCCTACAATTCCGGCTCCTACTATTGTGAAATCATATATATTATTCTGCATTTTTAAAGATACTGTTACTTAACTTTAAGTTTCAAACTTTTCCCATATTCGCATTTATTTGTTACAGAACTGTTATCTCATTTAACAGAACTTTGCCTTATCTTTTGTTGTTAAAACAAATATGAAAATGACAAAAAAACACATACTACTCGGACTGCTTTTTACTTCTCTTCTGATATCTTCGTGCGGTGAGCCTCGCAAAAACCCAAGAGAGCTGAATGATGAGCAATTAAAAATTGGCGAAATTATCTGGAACTCGACTTTTACTGACTTGAATGGAAATGAAGTTTCTATTCAGGATTATAAAGGAAAAGTTGTTTTGATTGATTTCTGGGAAACCTGGTGCGGACCTTGTCTGCAAGTTTTTCCGGCGATGGATTCCCTAAGAAAAGAATATAAAGACGACTTCGCAGTATTGGCTGTAAACTTACAAGACAGTGATACTCCGAAAGAAGTGAAAGCTTTTATGAATGACAAAAATTATGACTTCAACTTTGTTCTTGATAAAAATGAGATCGGACCTAAGGTGATCAGTTTCGGAATCCCATTTAAGATATTTATAGACCCAAATGGCTATCTTATTAAAGCAGAAGTGGGTTCTAATGGAACTGAAGGCGATTACTTAAAAGCCAAGACCATTATAGAAGACAATAAACAATCATAGATTAGATTATACATTATGCCAGAAGTAAAAGAAAAATTAGCCTACAAAGTAAAAGACATTTCTCAAGCTAAATATGGCCGACAGGAAATAGAGCTTGCTGAAGCTGAAATGCCGGGATTAATGGCATTGAGAGAAGAGTATAAATCTGAGCAACCTTTAAAAGGTGCGCGAATTGCAGGTTGTCTTCACATGACCATTCAGACTGCCGTTCTTATTGAAACGCTTGTTGATCTAGGAGCAGATGTAACGTGGTCATCTTGTAATATTTATTCCACTCAGGATCACGCCGCTGCAGCTATTGCTAAAGCCGGAGTTCCGGTTTACGCTTGGAAAGGAATGACCGAAGAAGAATTTGATTGGTGTATTGAGCAAACATTATTCTTCCCTGACGGACAACCTCTCAACATGATTCTGGATGACGGTGGAGATCTTACCAACATGGTTCTGGACAGATATCCTGAATTAGTGGATGGCATTAACGGAATTTCAGAAGAAACTACCACCGGTGTTCTTCGCTTAATCGAAAGAGAAAGAAAAGGAACACTTACACTTCCTGCAATCAACGTAAATGATTCTGTTACCAAATCTAAGTTTGATAACAAGTACGGTTGTAAAGAATCAGCGGTGGATGCCATTCGCAGAGCTACCGATGTTATGATGGCAGGAAAAGTTGCCGTGGTTGCCGGATACGGTGATGTAGGAAAAGGAACTGCTGCTTCTTTGAGAGGAGCCGGTGCCCGCGTGATTGTAACTGAAATTGATCCGATCTGTGCACTACAAGCTGCAATGGATGGCTTTGAAGTTAAGACCATGGATGAAGCTGCTAAACGTGCTGACATCGTTGTTACAGCTACCGGAAACAAAGACATCGTTAAAGGTCGTCACTTTGAAAGCATGAAAGACAAAGTGATCGTTGGTAACATTGGTCATTTCGATAACGAAATTGACGTAGCCTGGTTGAAAGCGAATTCCGAAGAAGAAAACATCAAGCCTCAGGTTGATATTTTTACTCTGAAATCAGGAAAACAAGTCGTGCTTCTTTCACAAGGAAGATTGATGAATCTTGGTAATGCTACCGGACATCCATCTTTTGTGATGAGTAACAGTTTCACAAATCAGACTATAGCTCAGATCGCACTTTGGAACAGACCGGAAGAATTTGAGCCCGGTGTTCACGTGTTGCCTAAATCTTTAGATGAAAAAGTAGCACGATTACATCTATCTAAAATTGGCGTTGAGCTGGAAACACTTACTGAAGAACAAGCTGAATATATTGGTGTTCCGATTACAGGACCTTACAAGTCTGATCAGTACAGATATTGATAGCTTAAAGAACAAATTTCAAGTATCAAATTTCAAAGCCTTTCTGTGTTTCACAGAAAGGCTTTTTTTATTGCAAAAAATGATTGTGAAGCGGTAAAGAAGTCCTTATCTTTAAGGCTCTCAATTAATTTTATTGAAAATGCACCCGTAGCTCAATTGGATAGAGTACCTGACTACGAATCAGGCGGTTACAGGTTCGACTCCTGTCGGGTGTACACCTAAATAAGCCCAAAACGCGTCTTCACAGCGCTGAGGGCTTTTTTATTTTAGTAGAGTCGCCCGTCTTTTTTAATCCAGCGAAAAAGCTCAGGAAACCGCGATCAGTTTAGTAAATGCCGGATGGGTTATTGAAGGTTTGGGGGGTGTGTATCAAGTAATTAACCTGATTTTTTTTCGCTTTTTTGATTTTTAAAATGCTCCCAAAGCTTCACTGGATCAATAATGGGCAGTGGAGCATCTGCAAGTATCGTGGATTGAGCTTTTACTAATAAAGCTCCTCTTGTGGTTGAATATCCTATTGATACAAACGTAACAATTAGATCGTTAGGTAACTGTATAGAATCTGTTTCTTCATTGTAAGGTATTTCACCAATAAGATTATAAATTGTTTCTGTCTCGATGACACCTAAGCTAATTGGTTGTTGCTTTCCATGCTTCGCCTCAATGCGAAAAAACACAGTACATTTTCTTTCGCCTTTTTTTGATTTGATATTTAACTGAATATCAAAATTTATACGATCCTTCCGAATTGTCTTCTCCGTTGAATCAAACCGAAAAGATTTTACTTTGAAAGAATCTAAACCAAAACTTAATTTTTTTTCCATTCTTCTAATTAGCTGGCTTTTGGCAATAAATGCATGTTATCAGATGGTATATATTCTACTTGATCTCTATTTTTTTTATTGAACTCAAAAGAATACTCAGCTCCTTCCGCAAACATAGAACTTGATAGTTCTTCAGTATATCTAAATGAAAAATCCATATAGTTCGATTCACTGATAATAACCCCTTTCTCTTCTAACTCTTCCATAAAGAAGTCCGGAGCCACAATAACTTCTTCATTTAAAGCCTGTTCTATTGCTGAGATTGTTTTTAGCGTTGGATTTCCTTCGCCTGCTATTATTTGACGAATCACATTTTCATTCAAACCTGATTCTCTTGATAATTTATTTTGTGACCAACCTTTTCTTTCCAAACCATTTTGGATTTGTGCTGCAACAAACATTTGATTGTCCACAAATCGACTTTCTTCAACCTCAAGGGCTTCAAAGCTATCTCTAATTTGTTTGCTTTTATTAATATCCATAACGCTATAGATTAATGTAATCTTCTTTGTTAAACCTCAAATCACCGGAAAGTTTCCCATCTCCTGATACTGAAATCTTTCCTTCTTTAAGGGCAATAGTAAGGCATTTGTCTATCCATCTTAACGAGTATTCACAATTCTTTAAATATGGGTCGTCTTGAGTTGCTCTAACAGTTTTTACTCCACCATTACCAAATATTACCATTTGCTCGCTCCATCTTAAGCAATACCATCTTAAATTACCTCTCCTTACGTAAAAGGCATTTACCATGTCGCCTGCAAGACCTTCATCTTTAAAAAATTGTTGTCTTGCCCCAAAACGATTCAATAAGTTGAAAAAGACTTGTTTCAATTTATTAAAATGAGAGTTTGTATTAACTCTTTCATTGCTCAAAAATTTATCTCCTTCAGGTAATTCTTCACCTTCGATAATAATTGTATAGAAGTTTGCTCTTTTTCCTTCATAAAATGGCACTATGTTAAACGAAAAAGTCATCTAAAATAGTGCATTTGTCAATAAATTGACAATTATTTTATTAATAACGTTCCTTAATCGCATCATCACCCCACACTCTCCTCTACTATAGCAATTTCTTCTTCGGTTAAGCCGTACAGCTCGTAAACCAGTTGGTCTATCTCGGCTTCTAGTTTTGAAGTATCGGCTTCTGGGTTTTCTTTTTTGAGGGAGAGGATTTGGGTGACTTTAGATTCAAATAATTCACTTCTATTACTATTAAAATTAAGGATAGGAATTTTTTCCATGTAGATTTCACTTAATAAGAAGTAGCCACCCCTCATTTTCGAGACTGTTTTATCTAGATAAAATTGAACCAAACTTGAATTTAATAAACCAACTAAATAAAGATCAGAAATAGGTATAAAAAAGCAGGTTTTATTTAAGAATGCTTTACTTTCATCTAATGCAACATAACTTGTTTTACTAACTTCTGGCCAAACAATTTTTTTCTTCTCAAACTCTTTATAGTAAGACGATGCATATCTTTGAAGTGCATACCATTCGTATCTAATTCCAGTTTCAGCTTTATTTCTTTTTAGAAGTTTTTTCTTATAAACTTCTATATGCTTATATAACGGTTCATAGTTCGCTTTAAAATTCTTTTCTGCTAAGTCAGAAGATCCATTTATAGTTTCATCTTCATGTAATGGAAAATGCCATGGTAAAAATGTTAAGTATTTATTACTGTCATTAATTGAATATTTATTTATATCTCTCCCGGAATAAAATTTCTTTATTATTTGCTCATTTTTCCTGTCTTGTTGGATAAGTTCACTTCTTTTTTCACTGTCTATTATAAAAGCTTCATTAAGTCCAGTTAATACTCCTCTAAAAATTTTACCGTCTACATACTCACCAAGTGAAATGCCTTTTCCTCTTAATTTTATTAATAATTTCTGCTCTTGAGCATCAATTAAAGCCCAACCTTGTTCAGGTAATTCATTAGCTAAAACATCTATTTTGTTACTTTTAATATACTCTTCTAAGCCATTTGGAAATTCCAAAATTTCAATACTTACGGCTTCAAACTCTACTTTTGGTTCGTTTTTAGAAACAGACAGAATGCAAGGATATGTTGTTGCCTCTTCAAATACAGGCAGGTCCCCAAAATCCAAAATAGATTGAATGCGATAATCTTTAAGGAAATTTCTGAGGTTTTTTCCATATCCTGCTCTCATCCATTTATTAGGTATGATGAAAATAAATTCACCCTTTTTTCTCAGGTTTTGAAAAGCTAATTCTACAAAGTAGACAAATAAATCTGCCGTGCCAGCATAGGTAGTATATTTGCTTTCTAAAAAGGTTTTAATATCCTTAAACTCTTCCTGACGAATGTACGGCGGATTCCCAATCACTACATCAAAGCCTTTGTAATTTCCTTTGTCATCTAACACTTCCGGGAATTCGAAGCGCCATTCAAAGGCTTCACGGTAAAATGTGCCCGCCTCCATTTCATCTACAATATTTTGTTGTTTTTCAAGCTCCTGCTCTGCTTTTTTAATTCGTGCTCTTCTTGATCCTGCTTCACCCTCAATATCATCTCCAAACATATCAAACTGAGTTGATAGTTTATGATGTTTAGCAATTAATTCCTTCAACTTAACTCGTTCAGGATGTAATTGCTCAAGTCCAATTGAGAACTCTTCTTTTATATCATTGATCAGTTTTTGCAGGCGCTGTTTTTCAGAACGGTCACGTGTTTCCCTGTAATTCTTTACCGCTTGTTTGTAGTCTTCTAGTGAGTGTTCGCTTTTCTTAAATATCGCCGTCAGATCTTCGTCTAACCCGAACCGACTTACCAGCGAATTCCCTTGCTTTATATTAATGTCTATGTTGGGGAGTACTTCGAGTTCGGAGAATGGGACATATTTTTCTTTCGAAGCCTCCACAGATGCTGAAACCTGTGCTGAACTCGATTCAGTATCAAGTTCAGCATGACGGTCTTCTTTATAATAAGCGTGCTTTAGTAGTTCTATCCATAAACGAAGCCGACAGATCTTTACTGAATTCGGGTTTATATCTACTCCGAATAAACAGTGTTCTATCAGAGATCTCTTTTCGTGGAATAATGCCTTTTGAATTCGTTGGCGATCTTGTCCGGCGTGGCTTCGTTCAACAAGTTCATTCTTCCATTCGTGATTTACTTTGTATTCAAACAGTTCACCGTTGTGCTCGATCGCCAGTTCATCGTTTTCTACTGCAATATCCAAATATGGAATGCGCTTTCCTTCCACATCACAAAGCACTTTCAATTCTGCTTTTATGGCTAGCAATTCATTTAAACAACTCACCAAAAAATGACCGGAACCCACGGCGGGATCACAAATAGTGATGGAGTTAATAACAGCATTTACCTCTCCAAGCGATGTACTTTCAACTTTACGATGTAATTCATTGAATTCCTTACAATCCCAATCAAAAGCATCGTTCAGTTTGTCAACCACCGACTTACGCAGCGTTTCCCGAGCCATGTATTCGGTTATAAATCCGGGAGTAAAGAACGAACCGTCTTTATAGCCATTAATTTTTTCGAAGATCAATCCAAGAACTGAAGCATTTATAAGGGCTTTGTCTTCCTTCTGAATTCCGCCTGAACTTTCTGCACTAAAGTTATAGGCATCTAAAAAACGGAGTAAATATTCTAAGGTATTAAGAGAGCCTTTCGGCGGATTGGCACTTTTTCTGAATACGCTTCGGTTATAAATGGGAAGTGACGCTTTATCATCCAGTCCCGAAATTTGGATGGTCTTCTTTTCTAACGTAGTAGAATCAAAAAGAGAAGAATTTAGATAAGGAATATGTCCGAATCTCTTTTGTAAAGATTCCGGTCTGTCGTTGTTCTTTAGCGCAAGCACTCTGAAAAAGAGCTTGTTTAGTTCGTCATATTCATCAATGATTCCTTCAAACACCAAAAACTTAAACTTCTCATCAAACTTATGATACGCTAATAACTGCGCTTCCAACAGCTTTAAGAATAAAACGCGGTTCACCCAGGTAATTACCAGTTCCAGTGCAACACCAAATAACTGATCGTCTTCGCTGTCACCATACTGGATTTTTGCGTCACGCACTTCATTCATATGCTGATCGTACTTCAGCGTGGCAATGGTATTTTCTACTAAAGATCCTGTATTGCGATCATCTTCGGATAATCGCTGAATAAGTCGTTTACTTCCCTCTTTTACTTCTTGTAATCCCAGAATATGAAGCAACTCATTATAAAAGCCTTTATCCAGAGAGTTACTATCGTTGGCAAAGCTCTTTTTAGTTAGATGCTCAGGCGAAAACAGTTTATACAGAGGAATTAACTTTTTGTCGGTGTCTTCATCTCCTGTTGTGCTAAGTTGCTTTTTGTAATTGTTCAGGTCCGCATAAATTCCAGTAAGCGTTCCTTCTGAGTTTTTTATAAACTCTTCAAACTTACCGTATATGAATTCTGTTTTACCTGATACTTTTCCGTCGTTTTGCCATTCCTTATAGGTCTTTACCAGTTTTTTCTTAGAATAGAAGAGGCGTTCTATTTCCTGCGCATCGAAGATAAAAAACTCAGTATAGTTGGTAATTACTACTTGCTTGATGCTGTCGTTACCTTTTTCTCGCTCATCAAAATAGTAGTGTAGCGCTTCCTGAAAAGCTTTTTGATTCAGCTTGTCCTTACTGATCATTTCCGATTTGTTATCAGGTCGCTTGGCTTCAATAATTACATCAACAGAAGTCGATTTAGATTTTCCAGAGTAAATAGCCAGATCAATTCGGTCACTGGTATTCACTAACTTTTCTGCATTCGAATAAAAAGCATCTTGTAGAAAATCTTTTAAATACCCTTTAAAGTGCTCTTCACTTTCGCCTTGAGCTTGCTTAAGATTGTTTAGGTAGGTTGTTGCTTCATCTTTGAACGTGTTTAAGTCACCCTGCTTAACATTTACTTTAAGATATGCTTTATTAATACCCTGCCGAACCTTCTTAGTCTGAAAATTGATCATCTTCTCCTTTTATTATCAACGGATTATAGCGAAAGAGAAACTCAGTAGAAAGGAATGCTTGTAAAATTTTGAGATGCCCTTTGCGAGGAGTGCATACGACGAAGCAATCTCCATAAACTAAATTCCAAACATATTCGGGAGATCACTTCTTCCGAATTCTCGGGATCGTGAATGGAGTAAGTAGGTCATCTCGCGGCGTATGCCCGAGATCTGGATTGGTTTAGAGAAACATGCCTGTGATGACGATCCAGATTCCTGCCTCCGCAGGAATGACCTTAATTACATAGGATAGAATAAAGCCTCGTTCATAAGCTAGCAAGGGCTTCAGCCCTGCGTTTGTGTAAGTGGGTTAGAAAACAGAGCCGGTAGACCTGATTAAACTACCAGACCTCACAAAGATCCTGAAACGAGTTCAGGATGACCCTGGGTTTTTAATACTATTGTGATGTAATTAAAAAGTCCTTCCCCTTATCCAAGGGGAAGACAGATGGGGTCAGAACAAGCCTCAATCTTGACCATCTCGCGTAGTATGTCCGAGATCCGGATTGGTTTAAAAGGACATCCACGTAATAACGGTTATATAACAGCCTTTTTATTAACAACACGGCTCTTAACCATCCTAAAAACTCCCCAAACCATTAGCGACCAAACGATGATGATCGCTTCCAGAACCAGAATATAGACCGGCCATTCAGGAAGCAGACTGAAGAAAGTAGTTCCCGGTGGTTTATCCATTACATACAGATAATTGCTGTCCAGGATCAGATTTAAAAAATAGATCACACCTGCTACCACATTCAGAGCTATAAATGATCTTCCCACATCTTTTAATTCCAGTTCCCATCCCCAGACGATCGCAGGATAAAGCCCCAGCAAAACCAACATCAGGTGAACCATCCAGTACCGAATGGCATCGTAATGAAATAATGAGAATTCTACGGAAGGAGTAAAATTGGCTTGGGAAACCCCCAATATGATCCAGAAAAAGATCGTAGCCCAAACGGTTCTGTTTTTAGTTGCATACACCCAAACCATGATCATGGGAAGGAAATTGCACATATGCAGAGGAATATCTTTGGTAACATCAAAAACACCCGTATAGTGATTCAGAGGAATCTTTGCCAATTGCAGAACAGTAAGAAACAGAGCGAGAACAAGCAGTATCCTTTGCTGAATCGATTCAGGTTTTTGTTTCAAGGAGCGAATAAACCACACAAAGAAAACTACGAATCCGATCAGCAAGAACAGATGCTCAGCTGAATATGAAGAAAATAAATATGTAGTCTCGAAAAATGAATTCAATTTGATCTGATGTTCTATCAACCCCGGTTATTCCGTTTATTCAATTATTAAAATCTTTCACCTTTAACAGTTTTAAAATAACAGAAAAAGTGAATGCCTGAAATATTCAATGATCAAAAAAATATTTTTTATCCGGTTCTAAAACTAGTTGAAATGATCAAAATTCTTCGTACCATTATTTAATGATCAGAATTAAAACAGTCTGATCATGGGTTACGATTTCGCCAAAACAGGCGGGAGAACATAACCAAAACATCCAATGGATAAAGCAATGGCTAATAAATTTAAACAGCCTGCTGTCAACCAAACTAAATCTTCAGCTAAGAATGCAGCTCCTGCGAAGAAAGTTGGTCAAGCAAAGAAAAGTGGTCGTAAATAATTTAGACTAAATTTTTTACACAAAGCCGGTTCGTAAATAAGAATCGGCTTTTTTTGCTCTGAATACATATAGGTACAAAAATAAATTATGTAGTATCTTCGCTGAAAAACCATATGTATACACCCTCTTCCTTTAAAGAAGAAAATCCGGATGTGCTTTTTGACCTGATCGAAGAACATAATTTCGGAATTATCTTCAGCCAGCATCAAGATCAGCCTGAAGCTACTCACCTCCCCTTTTTAGTACACAGACAAAAAGGCAAACACGGAACTTTGATCGCTCACTTTGCGAAGGCAAATAAGCACTGGAAAAAGTTAGATGAGGCAAAAGGTGTATTAGTGGTTTTTCAAGGTCCACACAGTTATATCTCGCCGGCCTGGTACGTAAACCGAGCTGAAGTACCCACCTGGAATTACGCAACAGTTCATGTGTTCGGCAAACCTAAGGTTATAGAAGATGCCGCTGAGCTGAACAAAATGGTTAAAGAGCTCACACATTTTCATGAAGATCAGGAAAACACAGGCTGGAAGCTTGATGAAGTACCTGAAAAAGATTACAACACTGACTTAAAAGCGATTGTGGGATTGGAAATTGAGATCTCAAAAATGGAAGGTAAATTCAAATTCAATCAGAATAAGCCTGATAAGGACCAGAAAAGTGTAATTGCTAAGATGGAAGATTTAGGGAGGGAAGATATAAGCGCAATTATGAAACGAAACCTCGATTCATCTAAATAGCTTTATTTATTTCGGAAAGTTTTCTTCTGAGTTCAACCGGATTAAAAGGCTTGGTAACGAAATCATTCATTCCCACTGAATACACTTTTTCTTTTACTTCGTTAAGTGCTGCTGCCGTTAAGGCTATTATCGGGATATTCTTTTTCGTTGCATCCTCCAGATTACGTATGGCAGTTGCAGCTTCATATCCGTCCATTTCAGGCATTTCCAGATCCATTAGAATCAAGTCGACCTCATTACTTTTCAATGCTTCTATGGCTTCAAGTCCGTTAGAAACAATGGTAGCATCAACTTTCCATTTTCTCAGAAAACTTTGCATAACCTTTTGGTTCACAAGATTATCTTCCGCAACTATAACTTTTAGACCTTCTATGTTTTCTTCCTGAGTTTCCACTCTACCTGCGTCTGTGTTTTCTTTGTTTTCGGGTTTCCCAAATGTAAGCAGAACAATAAACTCGCTGCCTTTATCTAATGTACTTTTGGCTGAAATTGAACCATTCTGCAGTTCAACTAACTTTTTACTGATGCTTAATCCTAAACCAGTGCCGCCATACAACCTTTTTGTTTTTTTATCAGCTTGCACAAAACTTTCAAATATCGAGTCCAATCTGGACTCCTCAATCCCAATTCCTGTATCTGAAACCTTGAACTCAACATCTACTTTTTTATTTTTTTCTGCAACACATTGTACAAAAATTTTCACATAACCTTTGTCAGTGAATTTCAAAGCGTTGCTAACAAGATTATTAAGGATTTGAATGAGCTTGGCAGGATCTCCTGTCAGGTATTTCGGGAGCTTCTCTCCTATCTCTGTTATCAGCTCAACCTTTTTATTTACGGCAGTAGTTTTAAACGATTCTGATACCGTACTAACCAGTTCTTTTAGTTCAAAGTCCGTTTGTTCAAACTCAATTTTTCCGGCATCTATTTTTGAAAAATCAAGAATATCATCGATCAGGCTCAATAACGTTTTGGCTGAGAAATCTACAATGTTAATTGATTCAAGCTGATCTTTTCTGGGATTATCCTCTTTCAGAAAATTTGTCATTCCCAGTATTGCATTCATTGGCGTTCTGATCTCATGACTCATGGTTGCCAGGAAATCAGATTTAGCTGAAGAACTTTTCTTTAACTGCTCACTGGTTGATTCCAATTTTTCGATGTATTCCTGAAGCTCGTCCTGTTTAAGGCTTAATTGCCTGTTCAGTTCTTTCTCCTTCTCTAAGAATTCTCTGGTAATTTGCTCTGCTCTCTCTTTCGATTCTGAAAATATGTTAAATATGATCCATGTGGTTACAAAGGCCGCTGCTATTACTCCCCATCTCACGTAATCAATTGTTTCCGGACTGAGAGATACCCTGTCTATAGCTATAAAATCTATGATGAAGTACGAAACCACAGATATAAATATGGAAACATTTCTGATCCGATTATGTCCGGATTCAAAAAGAAGAATAGATAAGCCCATAGCAGGAATCAGGAAATACTGTATCTCTGCTTCTCCGTCAAAAATTGAGCTGAGTATTATTATCGCTATATCTACATAAAGGATGAGAAGAAATTTAGCAATTGTTTCAAACCCTTGTTTCGAAAGAACAGGAATTAAACACAGTGCTATGATCTCAGAAATAAAGAACCATGAAACTGACATGGATTCATCAATCGCAAAGATGAGAAAGAAAAGAGTACAAATAAGAGCAATCGAATAAGAAACAACATCAAGAACGGGTAATCTGAATAAACCACCATCACCTTTCTGATCGTCTTGTAAATTAACAGATTGACTATCTGTTATACCTGTAAGTGAGAAGTTATTTGCCATACCTGAAATATTGAACTAAGTACGGCAATTATTCTCTATTGGTCAAGACGTTTGCAACTTTGATTTGTAAGCCATGGCATAAATTTTCATTTGCTTCACCATGGACGCCAAGCCGTTAGCTCTTGTGGGCGATAAATGCTGTTGCATACCGATCTTAGAAATGAACTCCGGATTTGTAGTCAATATCGCTTCAGGTGTTTGACCAGAGTATAATCTCACCACTAAAGAAACCAAACCTTTTGTTATTGCGGCGTCGCTGTCTGCTTTAAAAATCAGTTTATTGCCATCCAGTTCAACAGTAAGCCAAACCTGACTTTGACAGCCTTTAACTAAATTACCTTCAACACGGTATTCATCAGGCAATTCTTCCAGCTTTTCGCCGTGTTTGATGATATATTTATAACGCTCGGTCCAGTCTTCAAATAAACTAAACTCTTTAACTATTCTTTCCTGTACTTCTTGTATATCCATACCTAAAGGTAATGAAAGGAGAGCATTAAATTAACCCTCAGAGCTTTATTTCTTAGTCTATTCCTAATTCTAAAAGAGCTACAGATTTTACTGCTTCCACTTTATTTTCTTTCTCGTTTACGATTGGCTTGAATGATTGTATCATAGCAATAGTGCCATCATTTTTCCCTACATACTCACATTTTTCGGAACACCGCTTTCCACCAAAAGCTTTGGTCAGGCTTTCTCTAATAATATCCGCTGTCTTTTTTGAAACTACGGATTCGATTCCCTGATCCAACAAAGTTGCCTGCGATAGCCCTGTAATATCCTGATAAGACTCTGAAACATAACTGCAGTAGATCTCGCCATTTTCATCTTTCTTAAACTTCATTACGAACTCATCATGACTTTTGAGCAAGTCTTCAATGTTCTCACTTTTTTTCTTCAGTGTTTCGATAACACGATTTCTCAAAGAAACATTATCAAAGTGAATTCTGATAACGGTATGATCGCTGCTTACAAATGATTTAACATCAGCTTCCAGCATCAATTTTTGATCGCCATCACTTTTAAATTCCCATGTGTAATTGTCTTCAGAAATTACATCAGCATCAAAATCCTGAAAAAGATCTTTAACTTCGGCATTGTCTTTCTCGGCTACTAAATCCCATATTTTTATCTCTTTAAGTTCATCCACATCTCGTTTTAAAATCTCCCGAAAAGATTTATTGCTGGAAATGATGTTACCTTGTATGTCAAGATCCACAAAGGTTCTTTTAGAGTTTTCTTCCAGTTCTTCAAAATCTATTGTGGCATCAAAAAGCACCTTACTGGTTTCTTGTCTTTCCGTAATATCTCTCTGATAAGAAACCCAGTGTGTTATCTCGCCTTCTGAATTTGTAAGAGGGTGAATGTCCCACTGATTAATAAACTCCGATCCATCCTTTCTGTAATTTACAGTATGCCCGAAAAATGCCTGCCCATCTATCAACCTTTTTTTCAAACGATCTAAAACATGTCTGTCAGTTTTTTCTCCTTGTAGAATTCTTGGTGTTTTCCCTATCACTTCTTCTCTGGAATAACCCGTCATTTTAGTAAACCCATCGTTCACGTATACAATACGCGGTCCGGGTTCTTTTAAGTTCAATTCTGTTATTAAGATGGAATCGTAATCATGCTTGGTTGCGTTCTCCAGAAGCGACAAGTGAGACTTAGTCCGATCATATTTTTGCAGGATCTCAGAAAACAAACTCTCCAATTTTGATTCGGAAGCTTTGTCTTTACTGCACGATTTTATTAATTCAAGAATTTCAGATTCTCTTATACTCATTGCGATAGTGTTTATAGAGGGTATATTTAGGTTTATAACTATTCAATACTTTAAACCATTCCATTCTAAAGCAGAAATTTTTTACATTATACTATCTTGATAGTATATTAAATTTCTATGTTACAAAAGCTACTTATTTACTTTCTGTTGATCTCTCTTTCGGGATGTTCATTTTTCAAACTAAATGAGAAGAAAAACTACAAACCGGAGCTGATCCGAGTAGAAGGAGGTTCTTTTGCCTATGGAGATTTTTATGAAGGTAAAAACACAGATGCTATACCTGTTCATCAGGTAAAAGTTGATGGGTTTAAGATCGGTAAATATGAAATTACCTACGAGCAGTTTGACTACTTCGCTGAGAAAACTAAGATCAAAGAACCTGAGTCTGATCTGGAAAAAAGGGGTAACCGAGCAGTGACTTACATTACCTGGGACGAAGCAAAAGCTTTTTGTGAGTTTTTTGGATACCGATTACCTACTGAAACAGAATGGGAATACGCTGCCAGGTCAGGTGGAAAGAATCAAGTGGTATCAGGTGCAACAACTCTGGATTCGATTTATGTTGTAGCTCTGACAAAAGATGAAGACCGAAGTGAATCAATTGAAGTTGGAACAAAACAACCCAACGATCTGGGTATTTATGATATGAGTGGCAATGTCTTTGAGTGGATCGGTGACTACTATCAATTCTATTCTATGCCTGAAAGAAAACATAGTCTGGACGAAGACGCTGTTCGTATCATTCGTGGCGGAAGTTATTATGAAAATATGGTTGCCAATCGAACTTATTGGAGAACCGGAACTTTAAGAGATGTTCGCTCTGAAGATATAGGATTCAGGTGCGCCGATGATTAACTCATAGAAATAAAAAAGGGAGCCGAAGCTCCCTTTACTCACTCACTTATCGAAGCAGCAACTTAGCAATTGTCATAAGTTGCATGTTCGTAGTTCCTTCATAGATCTTTCCGATCTTGGCATCTCTGTAAAATTTCTCAACGGGATATTCTTTAACAAATCCATTTCCACCGTAAAGATCCACAGCCATAGATGCTACTCTTTCAGCAACTTCAGATGAATAATATTTTGCCATTGCAGCTTCTTTAAGGAAAGGCTGTCCGGCCATTTTCATTCTGGCCGCGTTATAAACCAGCAAACGAGCTGTTTCAATATCGGTTGCCATACGTGCTAATTGAAACTGAACTCCCTGGAATTCAGCAATAGCTTTGCCAAACTGTTTCCGTTCCTGTATGTATCCCAAAGCAGCATCAAAAGCTCCCTGCGCAATACCTACCATTTGGGCGCCGATCCCAATTCTTCCTTCATTTAAGGTTTCAATGGCAACTTTATATCCCTTCCCAACATCACCTAAAACATTCTCTTTTGGAACTCTGCAATCTTCTAACAGGATCTCACAAGTAGAACTAGCTCGAATTCCCAGTTTATTTTCTTTCTTAGAAACTGAAAAACCTTCAAATCCTCTTTCTACTACAAACGCGGTGATGCCTTTATATCCAGCTTCCGGATTAACATTGGCAAGTACGATAAAAATATCTGCTTCATTTGCGTTTGTGATCCAAAGTTTTGCACCGTTCAGAATGTAAGAATCTCCATCTTCTTTAGCTTTACACTTTAACGCAAAAGCATCGCTTCCGGATCCTGCTTCAGATAAGCAATATGCTCCCACTTTCTCTGTGGCAAGCTGTGGCAAATACTTGTCTTTCAAAAAATCAGATGCATAGTTTACGAAGGCATTATTTACCAATGTATTTTGAACATCCATAAAAACACCCACAGATCCATCCACTTTAGATATCTGTTCGATAGCAACAACAGACATCATAAAAGTACCACCGCCACCATTATATTTTTCAGGAATATCAATTCCCATTAAACCCATCTCGAAGAATTCCTTAATAAGACCCGGATCAAGCTTAGCGTTTTCATCCATTTCCTCTACCAAAGGCTTTATTGAGGCTTGGGCAAAATCAGCTGCGGCATCTTTTAATAATTGCTCGTCTTCTGTTAGAGTAGTTAGGGGTGGTACCAGTTGTTCTGTTGCTTCCATTAAAAATATTCTGCTTTGAAGGTTGTAAGATTTTAAATATACGAATTGTAAGCGCTTTTCTGCTACTGTTTTTGTGTTTATCTGCTAATTTCTGAGCTCAAAAAATCATAGGCAGCTTTTACAGGAGTTATCTCTCCTTTTTTAATTTGTTCAACAAGCTCTGCTGCTTTTTCCTTATTTGTCTCTGATCCCCAGAGTCTCCTTAACACTTCATCTTCTACCAATCGTTTAAACCAGTTCAGTTCCTGCTCTTTTCTTTGAGCTTCGAAAATTCCTTTCTCTTTTAATGCAGAAATAAACCCCTGAATTTTCTCCCAGGCTTCATCAATTCTTTTCTTTTTGATGGAGCTCACGGTCAAAAAGTCCACTCCAATTCCATCGTACTTTGGAGTAAGTAAATGAAATGCGTTTTGATATTCCGTAACTGCATTTTTCGCCATCTTCTCCTGATCACCATCCGCTTTGTTGATCACAAGTATATCAATGATCTCCATGATTCCTCTTTTGATGCCTTGCAGTGAATCTCCGGCTCCTGGCAACATCAACACCAAGAAACAATCCACCATGGAAGCTACTTCAAATTCACTTTGACCTACTCCCACAGTTTCCACTAAGATCACGTCATATCCTGCGGCTTCACACAACATCATGGACTCTCGGGTTCGTTTTGCAACACCGCCTAATGTGCCGGAAGTCGGCGAAGGACGAATAAAGGCTTCATCCTTTGAGGATAACGTCTCCATCCTGGTTTTATCACCTAAAATACTTCCTCCGGTTGCAGGGCTGCTTGGATCTACAGCCAATACCGCAACTTTCAAACCCTCTTCGATCAACAGATTTCCAAGTGCTTCTATAAATGTACTTTTTCCCACTCCCGGAACTCCGGAAATACCAACCCGAATGGTTTCCTTAGCTGATCTTACTTTACTGATCAGATCCTGAGCAGTTTGTTGATCTGCCTCCCGATTACTTTCAACCAGAGTGATGGCTTTGGCTAAATGTCGCCGTTTTCCTTCCTGAACCCCTTTTGCAAGTTCGTCAATGGTCATGCTTTTTTAGCTCTGATTTCATCAATTACTTTTGAAGCAGCTTTCGGAATATTCGTACCGGGACCAAAAATTGCAGAAACACCGGCTTCATAAAGAAAATCATAATCCTGAACAGGAATTACACCACCCGCCACAATGATAATATCTCCGGCTTCTTCTTTTTTGAGGATTTTTACCAGATCAGGAATCAACGTTTTGTGTCCGGCAGCCAAAGTGGAAACACCAATCACATGTACATCATTTTCAATGGCTTGCTTAGCGGCTTCTTCCGGCGTTGAGAATAATGGTCCCACATCCACATCAAAACCCATATCCGCGAATGCTGTTGCAACTACTTTAGCTCCACGATCGTGACCATCCTGTCCCATTTTCACTACTAAAATTCTTGGTCGGCGACCTTCTTCTTCGGAAAATGCATCGATCTTTGATTTTATTTCTTGATATCCTTTATCCGATTTATACACGCTTTCGTACACTCCTTTTATGGTTTGATTGGTGGCGGTATGTCTTCCCCAGGCCTGCTCAAGTGCTGTAGATATTTCTCCAACAGTAGCTCTTCTCCTTGTTGCTTCCACAGCAAGATCCAGAATATTTCCTTCTCCTGATCTAGCCGCTTCGGTAATTGCCAACAAGGCTTCTTTAGTTGCTACCTTATCGCGCTTAGCTTTGATCTCATCGATCAGATCAACTTGCCCATCCCGAACTCCGGTGTTGTCGATATCTAAAATATCCACCGGATCTTCTTTTTCATTTACGTATTTGTTCACACCAACTATGGTGATGTCGCCCTTATCAATTCCGGCTTGTTTGATGGCCGCAGATTCTTCGATCTTTCGTTTAGGATAACCTTCTTCAATAGCTTTTGCCATTCCGCCCATTTCCATCACTTCATTGATGATGGTCTTAGCCTTTTCTTTCAGGTCATGAGTCATTGATTCTATTGCATACGAACCTCCGAGCGGATCAACGGTGTGAGTGATATCCGTTTCTTCCTGAATGATGGTCTGTGTATTTCTGGCAATTCTGGATGACGTTTCTGTCGGCAGAGAAATTGCTTCGTCGTAACTGTTGGTATGTAGCGATTGAGTTCCGCCGAGAACTGCTGCCATAGCTTCGATGGTAGTTCTTACCACATTATTCAATGGATCCTGAGCAGTTAATGACCAACCTGATGTTTGGCAATGTGTTCTCAACATCAATGACTTTTGATTCTTTGGCTCAAAATGTTCTTTCATCAATTCTGCCCAAAGTGTTCTGGCAGCCCTGAGCTTGCTCACTTCCATAAGGAAGTTCATTCCGATCGCAAAAAAGAAAGATAATCGTGGGGCAAAAGCATCCACATCTAAACCGCTTTCCACCGCTGTTTTAACATATTCCAAACCATCAGCCAGCGTAAAAGCCAATTCAAGCGCTGAATCAGCTCCGGCTTCCTGCATATGATATCCGGAAATAGATATCGAATTAAAGCGAGGCATTTTTTCGCTGGTATATTCGATGATATCCGAAACCAATCGCATAGACTCCTGCGGAGGGTAGATATAAGTATTGCGAACCATGAACTCTTTCAGAATATCGTTCTGAATAGTTCCACTTAATTTCTCTGTTGAAACTCCTTGTTCTTCTGCTGCAACTATGTACGCTGCCATGATCGGAATCACTGCTCCATTCATAGTCATGGAAACGGACATTTTGTCCAAAGGAATTCCGTCGAACAAAATCTTCATGTCTTCCACTGAATCAATGGCAACTCCGGCTTTACCAACATCACCAACTACCCGTGGATGGTCAGAATCATAGCCCCGATGCGTTGCAAGGTCAAAAGCCACACTTAGCCCCTTTTGCCCTTTTTCGAGCGCCTGACGATAAAATTTGTTCGATTCTTCTGCAGTTGAAAATCCGGCGTATTGACGAATCGTCCATGGACGCTGTGTATACATACTGGAATACGGTCCGCGCGTAAAAGGAAACTCTCCCGGATATCCCGGATCGACATTTCTGTTCGAAACATCTTCTGAATCGTACAATGCCTGAATTTCAAAACCCTCAGGACTTTGTCGGTTCAAAGATTCTGCTTTATCACCTTTTAAAAGCTTTTCTACACCTTTCTTCCAATTTTCTTTACCGGAACTATTATCTGACATGGAGTTAGTTTTTTATGGAAACCTTTATCTGAACTAATGTAAGGTTTTCTCTTTTCGAAAGTAAAAAGAGAATTTGAGGTGAATGTGTATAACCAGAGTATTATTATATACCTTAAGAAATATAAAAACTGCGACTTTTGAATACTTTATTAAAAAATATTTCATTTATCTTTTTGATTTCTTTTCTAGGAATAGCAGGTTGCACGACCTCAAATAATCAAAGTATTGAAGAAGAAATCGAAAATTATTTAGAGGAATTTTATCCAGGTTACGAATTATTTCCTGATGATTTCCCAAAACCCGATTTATTCAATAAAGTAAATCCTTTTGAGGGTTCTATTATTCATTTAGAAAAGACTTCTCAAACTCATCTTCAGGTTTATGATTTTAATAGTGACGGATACGATGACTATTACTTAGAAATATATTCTTTGAAATACGATCCTCCACCGAACTCTGATCACTTTAACTATTATACTTCAACTGTTATTATTTTTGGATCTGAAGTTGGTTTGAACGAAAATTCGCTCGAAATGGAAAATTTGGAATACAGCACATCAGGAACTCACTATCATTTACTGGATAGAAAAGCTTTCATCATTAATAAAGGTACTTACTTTTTATCTAATAATGTGGTTGACACTCTTATAATTGAGCAAAACTCTTTAGCAGTATATGAAGATGAAATTATTGGAATAAGACAATGGTTAGAGGGAGGTGTAAGAGAACATCTTTTAATAAACAGATAGTCACTTCAAATTCATCTCAGTCTGGGAAGTACCAAAACTCAGATCTGAATCAAACTCGCCTTTTCCGAAGATTTCTTCCATTTCGGCACGGAGTTTTTGAATGGTTAATCCACTTTTCAGGGTTCCGTTTCTGGCAAGAGAAACACGTCCTGTTTCTTCAGAGACGATCAATACTAATACATTATTGGTTTCACTTATTCCTACCGCTGCACGGTGACGTGTACCAAAAGACTGAGCAATATTCGGATTTTGTGAGATGGGTAAATAACAACTGGCAGCTACAATTCTATTGCTTCGGATCACCACCGCACCATCATGAAGTGGGGTGTCTTTCTGAAAAATTGTGGTAAGTAATTCGGCTTTTACCGCAGAATCAATTTTTACTCCGGCATCTACCAAGTCCTGCAACGAAGAAGAACGGGCAAACACGATCAGCGCTCCGGTTCTGTCTTTTGCCATTTTTTTAGTGGCATCAATTACCTCATCGATCATTTCATTAGATCCCGTTCTGGTAAAGAAGCGATCGAAGCTAGTGTTATTACCAATTCTGTATAAAAGCTTTCTGATTTCCGGTTGGAAAAGAATGAATACCGCCAGAATACCTACATCCAGAATACTTTTGAGAATGAAATTGATCGTTTCAAAACCCAGTAAACGAATTATAAAATTGATCAGGATCACAAAAAAGATCCCGATGGTAGCCTGAATTGCAAAAGTCCCTTTAATCCATCGATACAGATATACCAGAACCCCTGCAATAATGAGGGTTTCGATGAAATCCTTAATTCCGAATTCTAAAAATCCGATGGGAAACAATGTAGTGGCCGTCTAGCGTTGTGATTGAATTGCTTGGAATATACGTAATGAATCGGAAGCTTCCTTAACATCATGCACACGAAGTATTTTTACTCCTTTCATGAGTGCATCATAGTGAACTGAAACCGTTCCGATCAACCGATCATCAGCAGGTCTCTCATCCAGAATTTTTCCGATCATCGATTTTCGTGATGCTCCAATTAACACAGGAACGCCAATTTTTGTGAATTTATCAAGGTGGGCGAGTAATTTTAAATTATGCTCCAGAGTTTTACCAAAGCCAATACCCGGATCAATAATTATTTCCTGAACTCCTTTTGACCGGGCAAAAGCGATCTTGTTTTCAAAAAACTGAAGTAAATCTTCTATCACATTATCGTATTTTGGAGCATCCTGCATTGTTTTTGGATCTCCCTGAGAATGCATTATCACATAGGCTGCGTCATGCTTGGCTGCCAGTTCAGCCATAGCGGGAGATTTCTGTAACCCGCTTACGTCATTTATTATACCGGCTCCGGCTTTTAGTGCTTCTTCAGCTACTTTGAACTTGGTTGTGTCAATTGAATAAACGAGATCAGGGAATGTCTGTGCAGCTTTTTCAAGAACAGGAATAACCCGATCTATTTCTTCCTGTTCAGAAACCGGATCCGATCCCGGACGGGTAGACTCGCCACCAATATCAATGATAGAAGCTCCATCTCTGCGCATAATATGGATCCTGTCGAGTGCGCGTTCTACATGGATATACTTACCACCATCACTAAAAGAATCCGGAGTGGCATTTATAATCCCCATTATTTGGGGAGTGGTAAAGTTTAAATCAAGTTTTGAGATGTCAAATAAAAATAGGTCATCCTGAACTTGTTTCAGGATCTTTAATGTTTAATCAAGGCTTCAAAAAGTATAAGATTCCGAAACAAGTTCGGAATGACGTAAAACTACCACTCTTCCTGAAGCTCGTCTAATTTATCTTCTTTGGTTGCCCATTCATCTGCATCAGGGAGCGCGTCTTGAGTTTCATTGATTACTCTGTCTTCCCACTGTTCAGCAAGACGTTCATTCAGCTCAATATAGTGTTCCCACTTTTCAGGTACTTCGTCATCCGGATAAATAGCTTCTACCGGACATTCAGAAACACATGCATCGCAATCAATGCATTCGTTGGGATCGATAGTCAAAAAATTAGGTCCTTCCCGAAAAGCGTCTACAGGGCAAACAGCAGCGCAATTAGTATATTTACATTGAACACAAGGTTCAGTTACAATGTAGGGCATTATGTTATTTTTGTATTTTCATTAGATGATTCGGAATATCTTAGGCTGAAGCATTAGATGCAATTCAAATTATTCAAGTATCTCCATAACAGCATCAATATCTCCATCATTCGGAGCCGGTTCAATATTCAATATTTTCGCCATAACTTCATAAAGATGAATGTTTTCGAAGCGACCAAGCTTTACTTCTTTTTTGAATGCAGGTCCATAAGCTACAAAGATCGCATCCATTTTGGGATTAGCATTGTCAAAACCGTGCGCGCCACCACTTGGATAATCATTACCTCTTGATTCAAAAAACTGCTTCGTATTTATCGTGTAACCTTCATCAGCGACCATAAGAACTTCCGGAACTCTGATATTATTTTTTAAATGATAACGGTCCGGAATATTTTCTTTGAGATATACTTTGAAATTTTCTTCGTTCTTTTTCAGGCTTTCAAAAGCCTCTACCTCGCCTTCACCTTCTACATTAAACATGAGTGCAGGAGAGTACGATATGATCTCAATTTTATTCACGTCGATGTAGTCATCCAAAGTAACTTTTCTTGATGGCGATACTTCGATCATCCCGTGATCTGAAACGATCATTAAATTAATGGACTCGTTGCTTTCCAGCTTTTCCATTAAATATCCAACTAACTCATCAGCCTGCTTAATAGCTTCAATTACTTCTTCTGAATCCGGTCCGTGACGATGTCCCTGGCTGTCAACAAAACTAAAATAGAGTGTTCCAAAATCTACAGGATCTTGCTCGCGGGTCATCCAATTAACCACAGTATCAATTCTGGCTTCGTTAGCAATACTTCCGTCATAACTTTTCCAATGATTCGGTCTCATATTTTGAATAGGAGCTTCGGACCCTATCCAGAACATTGTTCCTGCCTTTTTCCCTGCTTTTTCTACCGTATTCCAAATCGGTTCACCCAAATACCAATCCGGATTTTCAACTGCATCTCTGTTCCCCATAGAATATCTGGCATCCATTTCAGGATCATACATGTTGTTACCGATCAATCCATTGTTCTCGGGATATAAACCCGTAGCAATGGCATAGTGGTTTGGAAAGGTTTTCGTTGGGAAGATCGGTATCAGACCATCTGCAGTTGCACCATTTTTGATCAGGCGATCAAAATTTGGTGTTTCTGTTTTCGTTAAATAATCTGCCCGAAATCCGTCAAAGGAAATCAGTAATACCTGTGGTTGCTCTTTTTCAGGTGAACAACCAAATAGAAGTAAAACCGAAAGTGCTAATAGAAAATTTTTCATTGTTTTTGAATGAAAGAAGATCAACTTAAGTGATAGATTATTCGAAATCGGTCGTTAGTTTAAATCGGGCGATCCTGTTATTCCCTGTATCTGCTACATATACGATAGTTCTGTAGTAAGCAACTCCACTTGGGTTCATAAACTGCTTTGGACCCGCTCCTTCTCCACCAAACGAAACGATTATTTTCTTGCTGTCCGCATCAGCTCCAACCGGAGGATTAACTCCTTCCTGTCCGTTAGATTGAAACTGATAAAGCGAGTCGGTTTCAGAATCAACAACAAAAATAAAAGCATCGTCATCACCGGAAAATGCAATGTCAGTAGGCAATTGAAATTTTCCGGGTTCATATAAAAACCCATTTGCCTGAGAAGTGTCCTGAGCAAGAAGTGACGAGTTTTGTTCAAATATCAGCCCATCAGTCGTTTCTACAGCATTTATCCAAAGAACTCTGAAATCAATATCCTGGGCCTGAGAAGCCTGAGCAATTAAAAAGCTTCTGTCATCAGTTAACCGATCTCTTTGAGGAGGGGTAACAAATGAAGCTACAGAACTTAATCGAACAGCACTTCTAAGTGAAGGATTAGTTGGATTCAACGTAGTGATCTGACGAACGTTAGTCATTTTATTTGTAGGCACGCCATTCACTTCAATTCTGGCAAATTCAAGAACTGTATTATCCGGTGCTGCAATTTGATTGGTATTATTCTGGGGTCCTCTTCGGGATATGTAAACAGAATTATCAGCTAAAATTGTTAAACCCGTAATTTCAACGTTTTCATAATTATTTGATGAGCTTTTATTCAGTCTGGCATTTTGTGCAGCTGAAGTACTTAAGCTGGCATCATCAAAAGGAAAAATGAGTGTGTCAACAAATTGAATATCACCGGCCCCATTCATATTCTTGATCTTAAAGACAGCCGGAAGATTGAAGGTAGTTGGTGTTCCGTTTTTGTCGATCGTTGTATCAATTCGTGCTGATACATAAATGTTTAATAAGCGATCCTGAGTTACTGCATTAGCCCCTTGCAACTGTATGGTCCTTCTGGGTGAAAGATCTGCTCTGTCAAGCAAATGAACACCTTCATTGTCGGTAACATATACAAAAGTGTCAAAGCCAATATGCACATCATTTGGTGCATCAAACTCTCCCCAGAAAGGAAGTACAGGAGCATAACCATCTACGTTCTCCAGGCGCGGATCTATCTTTCCTTCGTCGAAAATTTCTTCATTTGTTTCGTCATTCTTGGAACCAAAGATATTGTCACAACCTACTCCTGCAACAACAAAAAGTGCTAATAAAAATCCTAATTTCTTCATTGCTCTCATAAACTAAATCCTAACGAAATTCTGTGTATTGTTCCTAAACGATCAAAATTAGTAAAGCCATAATCAGCTTTAAGTGTTTTCCCTGAAAATGGAACTTTAATTCCTGCTCCAAAACTCGGAAGAATTCTCTCTTCATTTCCGAATTCATATCCGGCTCTGAAAAAGAACTGATCCATAAAACTATATTCGCCACCAATATTCAGCTCTTCCGAATTATCACTTGGGTTATTGACCTGAGCCGTTACTACAAGCTTATTCTGCTCAGTTTCGTACAGGTCGTAAGCAGCAGCAATAATAAAACGTGTTGGCAATGAAAGTTCAGTTTCAGGTTCCTGTGTAGTTTCTCCATCAGGTGATGAGTTTGTTACTTCCCCATCAGGTGATGCTTCAAAACCGAAGTTGTTTACGCTCACACCAAACCTTAATCCTGTATCACCAACGTCGTATGAAAAACCGAAATCTATGGCTCCAGTTTGATACGTTACATCATAGAAATTCAGATAATAGTATCTAAGGGATATTCCATAACTAAAAAGATCTGTGATCTTGTGAGAACCTGTTAATCCGGCAGAAAGATGATGAGTTCTGAAAGTACGCCCATCGCCAAACGGTTGTGTTTCAGTTGTTACCTTCTGATCTCCTGATGTGAAATATTGAACCGAACCACCAATAGCGAAATCGTTGTATTTATGAATATAGCTGAAGTACTGTTGACTCGTTTCAACTAAGTAAGAGGTGTGGGAAAGGTTTGCAAACGAAGTACCTATTTTTGAAGCCATTGCCGGGTTCCAGTATAAACTGGATCCATCTGTAGCATCAGCCATGTTGGAATTCCCCATTCCTGCACTTCTTGCATCCACTGTGATTTTGGTAAACTGAAAGCCTTCAGTTCCCGATCGATCATCACCATAAGATGTTT
The DNA here is from genome assembly GCF_001650905.1 of Balneola sp. EhC07. GTDB lineage: Bacteria > Bacteroidota > Rhodothermia > Balneolales > Balneolaceae > Balneola. The sequence goes on along the minus strand of NZ_LXYG01000012.1, from coordinate 56,509 downwards.
GACCAAATGTTTGCGCACCAGGATATAAGATCAGTCCGGCTATAAAAAACGAAATAAGTTTAGAGTAATTTTTCATCAAAAGTTGATTGAAAGGCCAAAGACAATATGTCTTTGTTGTAAAAAGTTTGCGGGGTTTTCGTAGTTAGGTAATCCGTTGTCTGTTGGATCTAAATATCTTGGATCACGAACACCATTAGGCACATCGTATGATCTGTCATCTCTTAGTGCTACTAATTCGGACTGGTTACTTGGGTAGTTCTTATAACCTTCACCGGTTACCGGATTTATAACAACTGCGCTTTTATTATTCAAGAAGTTTGAAATCTCAAGGAAGGTTGAAATCCGGGTTTCTCCTATTGTAAACCATTTCTGTAGATTGAAATCCATGTAAAACCAAGCCGGACCAACTTCACTGTATCTTTGTGCAGGGTCGTTAACCTGCTCATAAATTGGTCTCCAGTTTTCTTCTCCGGTTATAGGATTTCTTTCTGTACCAACTCTTTCATAAGGAGTATACCGCGCTCCACTTCTCCATACCGCAGAAAGAAATATCTGAAAATTATTTAACACAGGGCTGTCTAATATCCCTTTTTCTCTGGCATGAGTAAAAGTAACATTTCCTTTTACATCAAAAGGTCTGTCCCAGGCAAGAGGGGTTTCAATGTTATTTCCAACGTTTTGACTTCCTGAAATTCCACTCAGGTTATCATCATTAGTAGAGCTCAATCCTTCTGCTCGGCTATAGGTTACTGAAAGTTGACCTCTTAACAGATCTTGATAACGCTTCAGATAAGAGATTTCAACACCACGAGATCTTGCATAGTCACCATTTATTCTGAATGCTTTGGTAACTGGTCTGCCGTCAACATCATTTACCCGGATACTTTGTGAAGTAACAAAATCATATTTATCTCTCCAGAATGCAGAAATATTCAATGCATCATTTGATGTGATCTGATTTCTGAGACCGATCTCATACGAGATATCAACTTCTCTGTTAAGATTCGGGTTTCCTAAACTTGGGAGATCAGACTGATCCTGAAAGAATGGATCTAAACCTGCATATACAAAACTCGGGTGAGGGATTCTTGCTGAATGCCCATAGTTAAAGAACAATACCTGATTCTCTCTTACAGGGAAAGACACATTAATTTTAGGCAAGAAAATAAATTTATATCTCAGGCCAAGTATTTCTTTACTGTCTTTCTGATACTCTTCTGCAACAAATGTTGGGATCGTTGAAAATACATCCGGATCAAGCGCTTCTTCCACTCGTTCATCCACATATCTTCCCGGAGCCCAATATTCGAATCTACCACCAATATTTGCAATCAATCCGTTGTAACGAATCTTATCTGTAATAAACAAGGCTCCTCGTTTTGGCTTTACTCTCCAGGCATCAAAATTTTCTCCAACTCTGAAAGTTTCTGAAACCGTATTTTCATCAATTCTGATTGGAGCTCCGATCCAAGGACGGGTAATGTCAATCCACTGATAATCATTGAACTTTGACTCAATTCCTATCACCAACTGATTTTCTTGTCCACCAAATAACTTAGTGTAACTTGATCTGACTGTAATTTCTTCAGCAAAATGGTCGTGCCACAGCGTCGCAATTCCACCGTTATTAAAATATCCGGGGCCAGCTAAGATATAAGTAAAGTCACCTGTTCCTTCAAATTCATCTCCCGGAAAAGTCACAATACTTTCAGGATCAAATTCACCATCTACAATATCAGGTCTCCAATTTCTCCCATTAGCATCTGCACGCAATTGAGTAAATAATCTACTTACCTGAACTTCATAAAAAGAAGAAGTCGAAAGTGTTTGAGTCCACTTTAAATACGAAAGGTTTGAATCGTGAGTATATGTATTGGCATTGTCCAAAAACCCATTCGAAAATGCAAACTGGAAACCGGGCTGAACCTGAGTATCCGCACCTGTGATCTGAAGCATCCTGGTGTTTTGATTGATCGTGAGGGATCGCTGATAAGCAGCCTGCAACCTCACTCCGGGTTTTATATTGTAGGTAAGTTTCATCATACCATTCCAACGATTTCCCTGACGAGGCGACCAAAAATCAGAACCTACAATAGAAGACTGGATCTGATCAGCTGATAATTTAGTATATCCATCTTCTAAAGCAACTTGAGCTGTAGCATAAAAAGTGATTTTTCCGGGCAGATCAAGTCCCAGCTTTGGTAATATTTTCTCCGCAAGAATTCCGGGTCCACCAATGCTTAATTCGTAAACATCCTGAAAATAATTAGCTTGATGGTCCATTACGTTGGAACCGAAATTATCTCTTTTATGTGAAAAGCTTCCTTCGTAATTATCTCCACCGTTTCTGGTTTTTACAGAAACTACACCTGAAGTAACATCTCCATATTCAGCTCCAACACCTCCGGTTATTACTTCAATATTGCTGAAAGAATTTGCTCCAAGATCCAGACCAAAACCAGTTCCCGCTAAAGGATCTTGTGCCGAAACTCCGTCAACTACATAGCCGGTTTCATAAGCACGACCACCTTTAATGTATAAACCCGTTGGATCTTTAATTACACCGGACTGTAGCGAAACCGCGTCCTCTACTTTTCTAACCGGAGCTGCTTCAATATCTTTTCTTGAGATAGTTGAAGAAGTAGTCGATTTTTCTACATCAAAAATAGGGCGTTCTCCGATTACAACTATTTCTTCTCCTGAAGTCAAAACTTTAGGCTTTAGCTTGTAATTAAGCTCTGTAAATTCTCCGGCTTCAACTTTGATTGCCGTTAAAAGTACTGTTTCGAACCCGATGTACGTGATTCTTACTGAATATTCACCCGGACGAATGTTATCAATTTCATAATCTCCATCAATACCGGTAGCTGTACCAAAGCTAGTTCCAGTAATAAGTACCGTTGCACCAATTAAGGTTTCTCCCGTCTCAGCGTCAGTAATTATTCCTTTAATTCCACCTGTTTGCGCAAATGCTGATGTACTAACTGCAAACACAAATAAGGCTGTACATAAACTGTATAAATTTTTCATAATTCTATTGTTTAAAGCCTAAACGATCTATTACTACTTCTTGTATCATATTACTAATGTTGTTATTGCCATCCAGATTTGACAAGTCAAGACTAAAGTAAATAAGGTTGCCTTCTGCGTTTTCAATAGTAACAAACTGATAATCATTATAAGGACGAACACCACCTGTAGCTGTTCTTCTTACAAAATTAGCCTGATATAAACTTGTACTGCCATTTACTCCCTTGATCGGAAACACCCCACTTAAAGCAAATGAACCTGATTCCACCCTTAGAGTATTTGATATTGACACATTGGTTGGAGTCACCAAGGAATCTTCTAATATCAGAAATTGCCCTGTTTGAATTGAATCCACTGGTAAGAAATTAAAAACAGGATCTTCTCTATCTAAATTCTTCATCGGAATATTTACAAACGAAGTACCTCCGTTATCAAAAAATTCATCTAATATTTCCTGAGCGTATGTAATATTTCTATCCAAGTCATTTGAGATCCAGTATACATGATCCCATTTAGAAAGTGTCTTTATTAAAGTTGGATCAATTACTGTCGGAAATGCACTAGAAAGGGCTACCTTATCTTGTGAAACTTCTCCATCATTAATAATCCATATATCCGGTGAAATTCCGTTTTGCTGTAATAAGTCTAAATGAAATTGTTGTTTGTCTGATGAGCTTGGACCTGAGAAATCATTTAAGAACAATGTATTGGATGTTTGCTCTTTTATATACCATGATAAAGAATCTATTTCACTAGCCGAACCCGCTGCATCTACCGCTCTTACATAAAATGTATTTCGAGCTCCAACATTAACCGGAATGGTTAAATTTTCTCCATTTGCCTGAAGAGTTGAATAGCTTCTTCCCAAAAAGACTTGTGCATCGGTGGTTCCTGAAGTTGTATTATCTACTTCAAGAGAGATAAACAGTTGACCATCATCATCTTCTGTAAAAGGGATTTCAGTCCAACCATTAATAGTATCGTTAATAGCAATTTCTGTACTTGCAAGATTTAATATTCCATCAGGGTCGCTGAAATTCCACCCAAAACTTGAAACCGAAAATAATGTATCAGGTGGTGATTGATTAGTATTGATAGATACCTGAGGTGTAGAATTCACTATTGGATAAACCAATGATGCTCCTACCGGATCTGCCAGTCCTTTATCGTCAACAGCTCTTACCTTAAATAAAACATCATCCGTTTGTTGACCGGGGGTAATAGGGAGAATGAAAATACTATCTGTCTTAGTGGTAAAAGTGAAATTACTTTCTGAAGTATCATTGATAGCATATTCAAAACCTGCAACAAATCCGTCGGGATCATTACCGAACCAAGAAATTTGAATTTGGCTGGACAAACGAAAATCACTTCCGCGATTTATCCTTTCTACAGTCAAATTTGTTGATGGTGGTTGGTTTTCTGCAAGTTCTCCGCTTATAGTGTCATCACAACCATTAAAATAAACGGAAGTTAAAAATAAAGAGAGAAGTAAAAGTACGTGTGTTTTCAAGAGATAAATTATTAAAAAAGAAAGGAGCTACCTAGAATAAGGTAGCTCCATTTCAAAATATACTTATTTGATCAATAGCATTTTCTTAGTGCTAGTGAATGAACCTGCTTGAATTCTGTAAATATACATTCCACTTGATAGGTTACTTGCATCAAATGGTACGATATGGAATCCGGAAGTCATTTTTTCGTTGATCAGTGTGTTTACTTTTTGCCCCAGCATGTTATAAATAGTAAGAGTCACATCTGCCGTTTTAGGAAGTGCGAATTTAATATTTGTTGTTGGGTTAAAAGGGTTAGGATAGTTTTGCTCTAAAGCAAAAGTGTTAGGCGTTCCTTCTTCAAAATCGTTTGAAGTAAGCAATCCTCTTTCCAAAGTAACAACTCTGAACATTGCTGAAAAGTCTGCAAAGAAATCAGTTCTTACTTGCAGTGTATCTGAACCATCAGATACTACTACAGTCCATAAGAAATCAGCTGACTGTCCAACATCTAGTCCCTGAGCAACGAGTGCTGCATCGACTGCTTCAAAAGTTGGAGATGAAGCATTCACAGTACCATCAGAATTCGATTCAAGATCTAAAAGAACTGAGGTAGTGTCGTTGCTATAAAGTCTCCACCCATAAGTTACATCGTCTCCATCATAATCTGTCGTTGAGTTCCATGTAAACTCAATGGTCTCCGTATCTACTACAACACTTGCACTATCAGCCGGCCCGGTTAAGGAGAAGTCTAATAATGGTTTAAATGAGTTATTGTCTTCAGTAACTAGATCAGCGGCAGTTCTAGGGTGGAATTTAGGAGCTCCGAAAGAAGCTGCAACTACAGCATAAGCATCCATAGTTTTGCCTTCTCTTACTGACTCATTATAATCTCCTCTTGCCTGAGTGTTACCTACAGCAGTTGATCTGATATCTTCATTAAAGATGGCGCCATTTGAAGAATCAGCATCAGTGTTCTGCATAGTATACTCACCAAAAGAACCTCTTGCTGTAAGCTGAACATCTTCAAACTTAACAACCATACCTTCATAGTTCTCAAGTTCACCGCCATTTTGCAGAGCCTGAACTGTATCAGAACTTATCACAGGTATTACCTGTTCCGTATCATTACCTGAAGAATTAACTGTAAATTCAAGATTTACAAGCTGAGTTAGAGTTAAAGAGTTACTTGCAACCGCAGCTTCAGCTACTTGAGCAGATGTTACAGTAATAGAGTCTCCTTTAACTAATGCTTGTGTTGCAGAAGTTCTTTCTAAGAAAATTCCGCTCCATGCTGCAGCAGCTTCCTGAAGAATAATAACTCCATCAGAATTGTCAGAAACAATAATTCCTGAGATATCAACCGGAAGTTGTCCTGCTCCTTCAAGTGGACTTGCACCTGCTTTTCCATCAGCCGTAGTTTGAATTACAGCAATAGAATTGATAGGCTCATCCTGTACAAAGAAACCATAGTTTCCGGAAATAGGATCTCTACCGGTTAAACCTTCGCTGTCAGTAGCTTCAAAATAAAATGAAACCGGTGTAAAGTTATCGAAAGCAGGCAATGTAAACTCATAAGTACTACCCACTGAATTTGTCATTGCAGCAGTAATTGTAGTGTCTCCATTGGAGTACACAACATTTGCACCTGTAACAGTAGCAGCACCATCAGCAGTAATATCAACACTCACAGTAACAGCATCTGAAGAGGTTACAGTAGAGTCAGATAGTGCAGCATTACTGAAACTTGGAGGAAGACCCACAACTTCAACATCACTTGGCCAATTTAGAGTTTCACCATTACAAAGTTCTCCATCCACACATCTCAACGGCTCTCCTGAATTGTCATCGGTTGTCCAAAGAACACCATCTTCAAACGGACTCATGCTCCATGAAATTTGGTTTGCTGCAACCGTTCCATCAGGATCATCACCTTGCAGATTTAAGAATCCACTTACGTTTACAACCGCTCCTGCTGCAGGTGGTTCAAAGTTTCCATCAGATCCATCTTCAAGACCCGGTAATCTTCTATAGTTCCAATCCGGTAAATATCCTAGGCCTCTGTCATTTCTGAAACGAAGAGAGATATCATACATGTAAATTCTTGAACCATTTTGATTTAATGCCCAGTCCACTCTGCTTCCCAGCGAAATATTACTTACGGTTGCACCGGTAATTTTTGCATAAGCATTGTTATACTTTTGATAGCTTTCAATATCCATCTGAAAAGTGCCATCGCCATTTGCAGTAACAAGCTCATCTACAGTTACTTCCCAAGGATCCAGCAATTCTGCGTATTCCGGAAAGTTGATAGATGTAGTTCCCTGGAGAGAAGCTTCATCAGCAGTCATTTGAACCGTTGAGTTAAAAAATGTCATTCGACCTACAAAAGTAACTACATCGCCTCTCTGGAAACCTTCCAGTATTTCATAATCACTCTCTACAATTTGAATCGACATTCCTGCTCTACCTTGGGTAACAGCAGCAGTATCAGTAATGAAAACATGTATTCTTCCAATGTCATCGATTACACCGTCACTATTGGTATCATTAGGTGTTGCATTACCTGACGTTTTCGGGTTTGAAACGATTACACCGGTATAAGTTACCGTAACCCCATTTAAAGGGTGCGCTTGCAGAGCATTTTGCGAATACTCAGTAAGTCCATCGTACGTATTTAATTCTTTCACAGAAACTGTGTCCTGAGCTTGCACAAACATCGGCAAAGCTACTAACATAGCAACTGCAAAAAATTGTATCAGTTTTTTCATAGTAATAAGTATTATTTGATTATTGTAAGTTTTCCTTTTTCTATTTCTCCAGTAGTTAAATCTTTAACGGTAAATAGATATAAACCCGTTGTTAAGATTTGGTTTGCTTCACTTTGCAGATCCCATGCATGCTCACCACCGGGAAGCACTCTTGGGTCGTCACTAAAATCATCAAACCAGGAAACATCTCCATTGTATGTTTCAGAATCGTGATCTAATTCTGCAACTATATCTCCTGCTATGGTATAAATTCTTATTTCTGCTTTTGATGGAAGATTATAAAAGTAAAGTTTTCGGTCTCCTTCATTTGGTCCGTCCCATGCTGCATTTACCTTGTAAGGATTTGGATAAACCCCTACTTCAAACCCATCATCACCAAAGTTTTCGTTTACAGGCGTTCCGGGAAATACACGAACCGCATTCGAATTTGTACTGGTTTCTAAACTTTCAACTCCAAACTCAGAATCTCCTCTGTCAAAAGCGGTTACTGATACCTGATATTGCCAACCACTTAATAAGTTAGTCAGGTCGTAGCGATAGTAATATTCAACTGTATCTCCCTCAAAAGTAACCGGCTCATCTAGTTCAACCTCATTAAAGCCCACATCAAAACCAATGTTGTTGTTTGGCTTGTCAAATTCTCTGATCAATCGAGCGTTTGGATTTATGTCCTGCCCCAGATCTGAACTATAAACACGATACCCCTCAAAATCCATTTCTCCTGATACTCTATCCACAGACTCTTCAGCCGTTTTATCCCAATAAATAGAAACTTTACCCGCCTCTAATACAATTTTTGTTTTTGGGTTATCAGGTGGAGTTGGAAACAGATATCGAGTTAATTCACCATTTCCATCTGTATCTTCACCGGGATCAAGAACTCCATTCTTGTTTTTATCTTCGCCTCTGAATACACTATTGGCTGAGTTTATAGTGCTCACCATCTCTACTCTGGAATCTTCATTATCAACAGACTTGCCCGCTTGCCCCTGAAATTGATCCGGCTTTAAAGCAGCGCTAAAAACGAAATATACTGTAATTGTTTCCCCCGGCTCAACCTGAGGAAAAGGTCCCATGGAAATAAATGAAATATAATTTCCATTACCGCTTTGACCATCTGTTCTCAACGCATTCTCATTATCTTCATATGGAAATTGCTGAGCCATTCTATCATAACGGTCATTGTCGTTTGAAGGCGCTGTGAAAGCTCCGGCTCCGGCACTAAACAACCAATAACTTGGTCCCAGATCAGGAACATTAAACCCGGTTTCCGTAAACTTGCCATCCAGCGTGTCAGGATTATCAGGATGGAAAAAAGAATCTCTGTACTCCGCCCCAACTATAGAAACAGCCCCATATGTGTTAATGCTGGGGTCGTCCGGTGAACCTGCATCAAATGCATACATGGTATTCAGTGAATCCATAAAACCAACACCGTTCTTATTGAAAAAGGCTCCTCCGGTTTCAGTAGTACTGTTTACATTTCGCACTACCAGGTCAGCATACATTCCAACATAAACACTATCCCAAGTCTCGGGAAGTGCATGGATATCACTGTTATTTGTAATATCATATTTAAGAATGGAAAAATTTTCAGTAAAAGGAAAACCCCAGTTGTAGCTCTCTAATTTCACATCTGTAAACAACGGGTTATCATGTCCGGTTATCTCGGTTCCATTCACGCTTCTTCTTCGATCTGTAAAACTTGCCAAAATATCACGCTCACTTACTGCCGATACAGAAAAGAATTCGTTATCAGGATCCGAACTCCTACGGGTAATAACCGATTCAGAGGTAAATTCAAAACCACTTGCGCCTCTGGAGTATCCTGCAGGATTCGTCACAGAAGATGAAGATAACCTGATTTGCCCTCCAACGTCAGCACCTATCCAGATTCCGGCCTCGAACAAATGTTCAGTTCCCGTAGATCTTGGAAAGCGCATACTTGATCCACTTTCAGGGTTATTTCGGACATCAGGTTTACCTAATGTTCCAAAGTTTGTAATTGATAAACCTATAATTCCGGCGTCCGTCTCGGCTCTTTCAAATGGAACTTGTGCGGTTACACACAATGGAATCAGGAATACTAACAGGAGTAGGATTAACTTCTTCAAATAAGGATAAATTGCTAACGATTATAATGAGCACAATTATAAGAAAATTCTAACTTAAACGAAGTTAGAATTGAAGGTTTTACAGTTTGATAACACGTTATTAAACTTGTTTAGAGTAAAAATCTGCCATAACCTTTTGACTCACTCCTAAATAGTAAAAAATTACGATAATTGTAAATATCAGCTGAAGTTTTAAAATCCCTACTTTCATATACTTGCGGGAAGAAGTAATAATTGAGTTATTCATAATCTTAAATTTCCCTTCTTTTTTCAAGTCAACTACAATCTGCTGATCTTCCATCACTTTCAATCTTTGATCAAAACCATCCACCTTATCAAACGCTTTTCTGGTTACAAAAAGACTTTGGTCTCCGAACCTGAACAGATCATAATCAAACTTAGTAAACCAGGCATACAGCTTTAACAATGGAAGTTCCGGTTCAAAAGCCAGACGATAACAACCTGCTATATAATCTTCGTCAATGCTTTTCAAAATATCCTTGATAAAGTTTTTCGGAGGCAGTGAATCTGCATGTAAAAAGTATAATATATCGCCGGTGCTTTTTTCCGCACCATAATTCATTTGTGACGCTCTTCCTTTTATTGGTGATGTGTATATTTTTATACCAAATTCCTTACAGATTTCTACAGTCTTATCGGTGCTTCCCCCATCTATAAAAATCAATTCAGCTCTTTCACCAGAAGTGTGTTTCTGCAGGTATGAAATAAATGTTTTTAAACCTGCTTCTTCATTATAAACCGGAACTATAATGCTGACCATTCTAATCAAGATTAGCTAAATACTCATTCCAATCATGTTCGTTGTCAATATCATTCAGCACCTGCAGTTTAGCCAGTTTGATTTCATTCTCTTGAGCTCTTAATTCTGTTTGCTCCATAACTCTTTCTGTACTCCAGTCAATACCTTCCAAAACTTCAGGCTTGTACGAACTCATTCCGATTAAATAATATCCTCCATCTTCTGATGGCCCAAAAACAACATCATTCTCATCCAGCTTGGCAAAAGCTTCTTCTATAATTTTACTTGTTAAAGTTGGGCAATCACTACCGATCAACACCATTTTATTGCGGCCATTTTTAAAAGAATCCTCAAATGCATTTTTCATTTTTTCTCCAAGATCACCATCAATCTGGATCTTTTTAGAAAACAGCTCCTCCTCCCAAATATCATCTTTACCAATATCCCATGCATACCAAACTTCTTTATTCGCATCAACCTTTAAAACCTCTCTTTTTGTGATCTCCAGCAATCTCAAATATACTTCCAGTGCTTCTTGGTCCCCAATTGTTTTGGCCAAACGTGTTTTCACTTTTCCCGGAACTGCATTTTTTACAAATACGACGATTTTCTTGTTTTTCACGAGTATTAGTTGTTGTTAATATTTGGAACTAAAATCTTAAATATATCCTTTAACTCTTTGAATACGAACTAACTAACCAAAAAATGAAAACAATCAAAAAATCGTTTCTTCTAATTTTCACCTTAGTCTTTATAGGCCTTTTAACCGTCGATTCTACTGCTCAAAATACCAATGCGGGGAAAACCGGACTAGGTGTAATGATCGGTGAACCAACCGGAATTACGCTTAAATCATGGACCAGTCAAAATACAGCATTTGATGTTGGTTTGGCTTGGTCACTATCTGGGAATGATGATATTTACGTGCACGCTGATCATCAATGGCATAAGCCTCTTGAAGTTGAAAAAGGTAGTTTGGCATTCTTTTATGGTATCGGTGCTCGAGCGATATTTTCAAACGATACTTTTTTTGGAGCACGTATCCCACTCGGTTTGTCATATTTAGCACCTGAAGCTCCCTTAGAATTCTATTTGGAAGTTGCTCCGGTAATTAATTTGATTCCGGATACAGATGGCGATGCTGATGGTGGAATTGGTATCAGATACTACTTCTAAGAATCATCATTTAATGATATTTAGTTGGGCAGGTATAATTCCTGTCCTTCTTGTATCACCGTTGCTTCTACATATGAAGTACCTTTGATACTCGCAATTTTAGAATTTATCCTGTCCAGAGTATCATCGCTATGATCCGGGTCATGGTGAGATAAACACAACCTTTTTATCCCGAGATCTTTCGTCAATTCAATCACTGTTTCCCAGTTCGAATGTCCCCAACCTAATCTTTCCAAATGTTGTTCTTTGGTAAATTGAGCATCGTGAATTAAAACATTAGCTCCTTTTACGAAAGCCCGGAACTCATCTACAAACGCTTTGTTATCAGAATCTATATTAACAGGAAGCTCGTTATCAGGAGCGAAAACGATTACGGACTCTCCAATGGTAAATTTAAAAATTGCTGTTGGCACAGTATGATTTGCCCACATAAACTCAACGGTATAATTAGTGAAGTTCAGTTTCTCTTTTTCAAATGTGATGCAATCAAGTTCTGACTCGAGCATATCAATAGAAACGGGAAAAAAGGTGTTCGACAGATGTCCTTGAAGAATTTCTTTACATCCTATCCCATCCTGAGGAGGCATGTACACTTCAAAACGGTTTCTGGGATCGTAGAATGGCTTGAAAAAAGGAAATCCCTGCAAATGATCCCAATGAGGATGAGTAATAAATACACGTCCCATCAAGCTATTTCCGTTAGAGTCTAATTCATTACCAAGGTTTCTAAAACCTGTACCACAATCGGCGATAAGCAACTCGTCCATTCCAGGAATTGATATCTGAATACAAGAGGTGTTACCACCATACCTCATATTTTCAGGGTTAGCGCATGGCGTTGAACCTCTTACTCCCCAAAGTTTTATTTTGATGTTGCTTTCCAAATATCAACGTATTGTTAAATGTAATAATAAGTAAATCTAACTATCACTACCAAATAAATCCTGCCTATTCTTCTTCATCGTCTGAACTCATAAGATCTCTTAGAGTTCTATTTATTTCAGATATCCTTTGTTTCTTAGTGTCCAACTTTTCTCCAACTTTATCGATCTTTTCCTGTAACTCATCTCTGAGTTTATTCCCTTTATTTGTTGGTTTAAAGTATGTTTTAGCTTCCTCGTACTGAATACTTTCTGATTCTAGTTTCGAAACTTCCTTCTGGACAGCACTTTTTTCTTTGCGAAGCTTTATTACCTGTTTACGATCGGCAGGCTCCACTCCTTCTGAGGCCAACTCTCTTTCCATTCCCAAATCAGAACCACTGGATCTGAATCGTTCATAGATCACATCGCAAGCTTCCCTGTATTGTTTCCATATCTTATTCTTGGATTTAATAGGGACATAACCGGCATTTTTAAAATCTTCCTGCAGTTTCTTAGCTTCTTCAACGGCTTTTACCGGATCTTCATGAGACCCTAGTTCATTTAGCTTGCTTAGAATTTCTTTCTTCTTTTCAAGGTTCTCCTTCTCTTCTCCACGTCGATCTTTAAAGTGATCTCTGCGTCGCTCATAGAACACATCCATTGCAGCCTTGAATTTCTTCCAGATCTTGGAAGATTTCTTTCGTTGAACCGGACCTATCTTCTTCCACTGATCCATCAGGCTTTGCATTTTCTGATGACCTTTATCAAAATCTTCAGTGTCCTGAATCTCCTCAGCTTGTTCTATTAACTGGAGCTTCTTGTCGTAGTTTTTTTCTTCCTGCTCTCTGAGAACATCAATGTTTTCAGATTTCTTTTCATTGAAAGCGTCGGTTGCAGCTTTAAACTTATCCCATAATTCATTTTCATCTTTTTGAGGAAGATTACCGGCTTTTTTCCACGCATTATGAAGTTTATTAACCTTACGCGCCGCTTTTGCAATATTTTCGTTGTCAACCAGAGCCTCTGCTTCGGCAATCAGTTTTTTCTTCTTTTTTAAAGACTTCTCGATCTTTTCCCGGTAGGCTTTATCATTCTTAAAACGAAGTTGATTGAAGGCGTCTTCAGCAGCATTGAATCGGTCCCAGACCATTTGATTCTTTTCATTGGGTACTCTGCCGATTTTCCTCCATTGACTGTGAAGATCGTCGAATTCTTTTGTTAAAGCCTTAAAATCAGCTTTGGAATCATCACTACGCTTATTCAAAGCTTCCATTTTATCCAGTAAAAGAAGCTTCAATGTCAGGTTATCTTCTTCTTTCTCAAGTTTCTTTACCAGACGATCTACTTTGTGGCTATCAAATTCTTTCATGAACGAATCGAATCTTTCATTCAAAGCATCAATTTCATCTCTTGGGATTTGAGTAATTCTGTCCCAACTATTTTTTATCTGAGAAACTTCTTTTGTGGCTGTCCACTTTTCTTCATTAACTATATCAGCAAACTGCTTTAAAAGCTCTTTCTTTTTCTTCAGATTTTCTTCTCTCTTCCGGTTCAGCTCTTCATAATGAGCTTTTTTCCGTTCTTCAAAATCTGATCTTAGCTCTTCAAATTCTTTCAGCAGGGCTTTTGATTCATCATCAGGTTCCGGGCCTTCACCAATATGCAAAGAGAGGTTTGAGAATTCATTTGAGATCAATCCCCAATCTTTAGTTTCCAGAACTTCCTTGATCTTACTTAAGATCTTCGTGTAATATTCCTTAGAATTATCATCGGCATCAGAATCAGGAGATTCTGTTTCTTCATCTTTTTCAGAAGCAACCTCATTCTCACTTTCTGCAACTTCTTCTACTTCATCCTTTTCTTCTGATGAAGGTTCTGCCTCTACTGCGGCTTTCTCATCTTGTTCTGAAGAAACCGGTTCCTCAATCTTTTCTTCCTCTTTTGCTTCAGGAGCTTCTGCTTTCTCCTCAGCTAAATTCTCTTCGTTTGTTACTTCAGGATTCTCTGGTGAATCTTTTGTGTCTTTGTCTGTATTTTTATCTTGCTCCAGGTTCATAATAGCAACCTTCCTTTCCACTTGGTTCATTGATTCGGCTCATGCCTGCATTATATATAAGTTGAATAAGATAGTATTTATAAACTTTTTTTTATAATCAGTTTTCTGATATAAAAAAAGCCGATTCAAAGATCCGGCTTTTAACTTTTTAGCTCAAAAACTATTTAATCAGCTTTATGAAGATGTACATCGGTTTGTGGATAAGGAATGCTAAGACCTTCTTTATCAAATGTCTTATACACTTCTTCATTCATTCTAAAAAACACTGCCCAATAATCCGGAGCGTTTACCCAAGCACGTACCGCGAAATTAACTGAACTGTCACCAAGTTCTTTTACAGCAAAGAAAGGTTCCGGATCTTTTAGAATCCTTTCATCAGCGTCAATTAATCTTTTTAATACTTCGTATGCCTTATCTACATCATCGCCATAACCAATTCCGAATGTCCAATCTACACGACGAGTTGGCTGTGTAGAATAATTCGTCATTGAGCTTGTAGCAAGAGGTCCGTTAGGAATAATGATCGTCTTATTATCCGGTGTTGTTAGGATAGTCACAAAAATCTGAATTTCTTTAACTGTTCCGGAGTGTCCTTGAGCTTCTATGAAATCACCTACTTTCATTGGTTTGAAGAACAAAATCATAACCCCGCCGGCAAAATTTTGAAGTGTTCCTGAAAGCGCTAAACCTACAGCCAAACCGGCTGCTCCGAGTATCGCAATAAAAGAAGTCATTTCTACACCAAGCATTCCTAATGCTGTGATGTATACCATAATTTTAAGCGTAATGGTTACTAACGTTCTAAGAAATCCCTGAAGTGATGGGTCTACATTGCTTTTATTAAGCACTTTTTTTACGAAACTGCCTATCATCTTTACTACCCAAAGCCCAAGTACTAATACTGCAATAGCTTTTAATAAATTTGGACCATATGTATAAGCAAAATCTAAGAATACATCTGTGCTAAACTCAAAATCTTCCATGTCATTATTCCTCAATAGTTAGTGATAGCTGCTTTTTGGAAAAGCATTTTAATCTATCCGCCATTCCTTTAAACCCAAATTTAGAGATAAAAAAAAAGGAAGTCTGTTACAACTTCCTAATATTATTCAATGCAGATGCTGTTATAGTGAAGCGATCATCTGCTTAACTTCATCTTTTGATTTGCCAAGCTTCTCTTGTAATCTACCATACAGTTCATCTTCTTTTCCTTCCTGAAACTTCAGATCGTCATCTGTAAGGTCAGAGTATTTTTGCTTTAATTTACCCTTTACCTGATTCCAATTTCCTTCGATCGTTAAGTCATTCATAATAATTAGCTTTGATTATCATTTCTGCTACTATTACAACTCCCAAAAGAAAGAAAATGTTCCGATTTAGTTCGGAAAGGCCTTTTTACTCCAGATCGTAAACTTCTTTCAAAATAGCTTTAGCATTGGCATCTTTACCTTGCATTGCACGATGCTGAAGGTTAGTAATGATCTCAGGAGTAGCTCTTTCGTAAGCTTCTTCTTTAGCTTCTTTTTCATTTGGCATTCGGATCAGATCATATATATCATCAGCGCGAACCACACTATAGATGTTATCACTGTTAAACGCATGTGATCTTTTCTCTTCGTATTCCTTAAAAACTCGAGAAAAATCTGTACTGTCTTCAGCTCTGGTTATCACCTCAACATCATCAGCACCTTCTGCGCTTAGTGGAGTTTTACATAGAAAAAAGTAGTTTTGCTGAAAATTCATTCTTAATTAATTCTTGAATTGTAGATTGGTTTTCGTTTTTGAATATAAACAAAGTGCATATAAATGTTTAGCAAGTTCGTGCCGATATCAGATTTCTTTTAGCACCTTGGGAATCATCATCCACTCCAGCTCGCACCCTCCCCATTGTACTTGATCCCAGCTAGCTGCATATGAATTAACACATACTAAAGCTGCTGTAGGCATGCGAATATCAGAAGATCGTTCAGAACCGATCAACGCCCCGGCTGTATCTTCCATCTTAGGATTGTGTCCTACAATCATTACACGTTCAACATCTTCATCGGCTGATTGAATAGCTTTCAAATAATCTCTCATACTTCCATAATACAAATCGCTATTCCACATGATGATACTTTCATCTTCTTTCATTCCTTCTACAGCAAGCTGAGAAGTTTCTTTAGCTCTTTGTGCGGTGGATGAAATGATAAGATCCGGAGTTCTTCCTGTCTTTCTTAGAAACTTTCCCATTCTCGGTGCATCTTTTAAACCCCTTTTGGCTAAGGGTCTGTCAAAATCATCTAGTCCGGGGTGATCCCAACTCGATTTTGCATGCCTAAGTAATAGTATCTGTTTCATGAGCTCATTGTTTATGTTGAAATTTTAGGAATAACTCCTTTTTCGCAAATAGTGTCAACGTAACCCCTCTTATAACCATAAAAGATGTCATTGCGATCCATAAAGCATGATTCCCCGCATAAGGTTTCACTAAATAATATACAGGAACGAAAAATATGATCGTAGCGATCAGCATTGAATTTCGCATAGCACCCGTTGAAGTTGCACCGATATACACTCCATCCCAAATAAAACAAATGCTATTGATCAATGGTGCAATAATTAACCAGATGGCTACTATCATAGCTGTTTCAATGACCAAAGGTTTGTCTGTGAAAATGGACAACAACTCGCGATCAAATACGGCATAAAATAATGTCCCCACAACACCGAATCCCAATCCCCATGCCATACATATCCAAATAGCTTTCCTCATTTTTTTAAAGTCCATAGCTCCAACATATTTTCCTACCAAGCTTTCTGCAGCATATGCAAAACCGTCAACTGCATAAGCACTTATATACCAAAGCTGAAGTAATATCGTATTTGAAGCCAGCCAAACATCTCCCATTTCAGCTGATGATGCGGTAAAAAAACCATATGAAAAAATAAGACACAAAGTTCTGATAAAAATATCCCTGTTCACGCTGAAGAATTTTTTCAATTCCTCAAGCTCGATCAGATCGCTCCATGAAACTTTAAGTTTTACTTTATTATATGTACTCATGTATAGAACTATTGCCAGCACAACTGCTAAATAACTGGAAAGCAAGCTTCCCCATGCAACGCCGTCAACATTCATTCCAAAATAGAACACAAAAGTCAGGTTCAATGCTATATTCAGAATATTGAGGAATATGGTTATGATCATTGGGTATCGTGCATTTTGCATTCCAAGAAACCAACCGTTTATAGCAAACAGGCTTAAAGTAGCCGGTGCCGAAAACACCCTGATCTTATAGTAAATACGAGTGTATTGCTCAACTTCAGGACTTGCATCTATAACCCATAAAGAAAATTCAATTAAAGGATATTGCAGCAGCAGTATAGCTGCCGATCCTGCCAGAGCTACCAATAGTACTCTTATCAGAATTACTTTCGTCCTGTGAATATTTTCTGCACCGTACGCTTGAGCGACCAAACCGGTAGTTCCCATTCTCAAAAAACCGAATCCCCAAAAAATAAAATCAAAGATAATACTCCCAACCGCTATCGCTCCCAAATAATAAACATGTTCTAAATGTCCAATTACAGCTGTATCCACAGCTCCCAGCAAAGGCACGGAAATATTGCTGATAATATTGGGTATGGCTAGTTGAAGTACTCTTTTATTCAAATGATTTTTGTTTTTTTACGTATTAAAAACACCTTTAATGCAAAGCAGACATTACTTAATTACAGATTTACATTTACATCCGTTACAATGGTTGCATATATATAGGTGCGAATGTATTTTTACCCTCTCAAAGTTCCAAAATTCTTTACAATTAACTGACTTTTATTTCAAATGAATATTGATACGCGCAATAAAGTTTTAAGCATCGTTTTAGGGATCGTAATTTTAGCCCTTTCCTGGTTGCTATATGATTCAATCGTTACACCATACCAAGAAGTTCTTGAACGTGAGGCTATGACTGAGCGTGTTCGCTATCATATGAGCACCGTTAAAGACGTTCTTATCCAATACGATGTGCGTCATGGAAAATATCCTCCTGCTGAAGGCGGTTTAGATTCTGTTGTTCAATTTGTCCAAACTGACTCTGCTATGATGGCAATTTCAGACAGCTTACTTTCTTATAAGGGTGAGGCTTTTGCTGCAGGTCAGCTGATTTACTCGCCTAGAGACCAACAACGTTTTATCTATTCTGTAAACGATACTATTCGTCCTCCTCTATATCTGCTTGAAGACCCAAGCGAAGATTCTGATGATGCAATTGGTAGTTTATCCAGAACCACAATGAGAAACGCTCCTAGCTGGAATTAATGAGCGAATCCACCTCAAACTTAGGTGTTTGTTTTTTTGCTGATCGTCTTTTTTATGCTCTCAACGATCCGCAAAACAGCAAGCACCTTTTTCGTATAGGCTCGTTTGACTTTAATTTTGATGTAAACCGAGCCATTACTACACGAAATGAAGAGTACTTTCCTATCCTCCAAACAACTTTTGAGCGCATTTTCAAAGAGAATAGTATTCAATCTGTTCGCGCTCTCACGCATCCGGGAGAAGAATGCTGGACAGCACTACCAAAAGTTGTATACGATAATGCCGATGAGCGAGAAGATCATCTTTCAATTTTAATGAAAGGTATTGACCGTGAGGATGTAGAACCTACATGGCATGGATTGAGCAAGTCTTCCTTTAAATTTCTTTGTTTAAGAAGAAGAGCAGTTATGCAGGGGTTCAATGACCTTACTGAAAGAATTGCAATTACTGATTTTGCCAGTGATTTTGAGATTGCACAAAAATGGTCAGCTTTTCAAAAACCCGGCGGTTCGTTTCTGATGGTAGGTTGTCACAAAAACGTGTTAACAGTGACTTCTTTTATGTTAGGCAAATTCAGAGCAGCAACTTACTTCCAGTTCGATCAAATTTCTGATGCCCCTTACCA
Source organism: Balneola sp. EhC07 (assembly GCF_001650905.1). Classification (GTDB taxonomy): domain Bacteria; phylum Bacteroidota; class Rhodothermia; order Balneolales; family Balneolaceae; genus Balneola. The sequence goes on along the minus strand of NZ_LXYG01000012.1, from coordinate 37,318 downwards.
TTGGTTACAGCAAGCTACAAATTCTTCCTGGATGAATGGTTTACATGAAAACATATTTTTATTCGGACATCATACTCATGAAACTGAACAAACACTTCAAAGTTTTTGGGATCCATCTTCTGAAATAACACATTTGAATTCTTTAGAGTCTATCGGCGTTGAAGCAGAAGAAGAAACTTACGGATTTGATCTGGCAGCAGCTTTTCCGGCAATTCTGTTGAGCCTAGATTTTTAAAAACAAAACAAACCTGTAACACCATCACACTATAACACTTAATTAGTGTGATGGTGTTACGGTGTTATAGTAGTTTGCCTTATATTTACTCAAAAATTACTTCATGCGAATAATTACCGGAAAACTTAAAGGACGCCGATTTTCAATTCCAAAAGGACTGGATGTACGTCCAACTACCGATCGAACCAAAGAAAGCATCTTTAACAAGATCGTAGCCTACAAATATCTGGAGAATTCTGTGATACTGGATCTTTTTGGTGGTTCAGGAAATTTGGGTTTTGAAGCAATTTCACGCGGAGCCAAGCAGGTTACTTTCGTCGATATTAAACCGGAGAATATTAAACTGATTGAAAAAGTAGCTACTGATTTCGAGATCGAAAAGAATATCAGGACTGTGGTTTCCGATGTTCAACAATTTCTAGAAAACAGAACTATGAGCTACGATTTTATTTTTTGCGACCCACCATATTGGTATGAATGGATGGATGAAATGATCGCCGAAATTATAGATAATGATTGGCTGAACGAAGATGGATGGTTTATTCTGGAACATGATAAATATCATAATTACGAAAAGCATCCCCATCATTTCTTCAGCAAAGCTTACGGAAGAACAACCGTTAGTATTTTTGAAAAGCATCCGGTAGATTCTAAATAAACTACTTTTATGAAACACATTGCCTTATATCCCGGTTCTTTTGATCCCATCACTTTTGGACATCTAGATATTTTAGAACGTGCTACTAATCTTTTTGATAAGGTTTTGGTGACTGTAGCCGTGAATCACAGAAAGAATGCGGTTTTTTCAGGCGATGAAAGAGTCGAGCTCATTAAAGAATGCCTGAAAGGAAAAGAATGGGCAAGAAATGTGGAAGTAGATCAGTTTACAGGATTACTGGTAAATCATGCCAAGAAAGTAAAAGCCAATACACTTATCCGAGGCGTTCGGCAAATTTCTGACTTTGAGTACGAATTCCGAATGGCGCTTACCAACAAAAGATTAGCCCCTGAAGTCGACACAGTATTTCTAATGCCCGATGAACACTTCACTTTCATTTCCGCATCACTGGTAAAAGAAGTTGCTCACTGGAATGGTGATCTTTCATCCTTTGTGCCAGAACGCGTCGCTAAGGCACTGTTGGAAAAATTGAACAGTTGAATTACTCAGGACTAAAGTCCTTACTTGTTTATGTTCTTGTTTTTAGCCCGTTCATAAGCTAGGAAGGGTTTCAACCCTGACGGCACTTTCTATGTTATCTGTGATTTTAAAATTGAACTTTGTTTTTTGTTCTTGAAATAACGTTTCCCTTTTACCTAACTATTTGGGATTTTCCGCCTGCACAATAACTACACTCCAATCATCCCGCGCATGATATCCAACAGGGCACAAAACCTTCAGCCATCAGAAACTTTAAAGATCACCGGAAAAGCCAAAGAGCTAAAAAGACAAGGAAAGTCTGTAGTTTCCCTCAGTGCCGGAGAACCTGACTTTAAAACTCCGCGACATATTTGCGATGCGGCTATAAAGGCAATTAATGATGGATTCCACGGATATACTATGAATACCGGAACCCCGGAGTTACGTGAAGCAATTGTTGCAAAGCTTAAAAGAGATAATGGCTTGGATTACGATCCATCACAGATCATCTGCTCTAATGGTGCAAAACAATCGGTTGGTTTTGGTTTATTAGCCATCGTAAATAAAGGCGATGAAGTAATTATTCCTGCTCCTTTCTGGGTTTCTTATCCTGAAATGGTTCGTTTGGCAGAAGGAGAATCTGTGCTGGTAAGAACGTCTTTTGAAAATGATTTTAAATTTACACCACAGCAGCTTGAAGATTCTATCACCGATAAAACTAAAGCCATCATTCTGTGCTCACCTTCAAATCCTACCGGAGCTTGTTATTCTAAAGAAGAGCTGGAAGGTTTGGCAAACGTACTTCGTAATCACCCGGAAATTTATATTCTTTCGGATGAGATCTATGAGTACATCGTTTTTGACGGCGATCATGTCAGCATTTTAAATGTAGCGCCGGATCTTAAAGATCGTGTATTATTGGTAAACGGATTTTCAAAAGGGTTTGCAATGACCGGCTGGAGATTAGGTTACCTTGCCGCAAGTAATGAAGTTGTAAGTGCTGTGTCTAAGATTCAAAGTCAAGAAACGTCTGCGCCTTCTTCTATATCTCAAAAAGCAGCAGAAGCAGCATATAATGGCTCGTTGGATGAAGTTAAAGCCATGCGTGATCAGTTTAAAAAGCGTCGCGATTTCATGGTTAATTCATTGAATGCTATTGAAGGAGTAAGTTGCTTTTCACCCGGCGGAGCTTTTTATGTATTTCCTGATATCTCTCATTATCTGAATTCTGAAAAACCGGACGGAAACAAGATTGCATCCTCAACAGAACTCTGTATGTACTTGCTGGAAGAATTCGGATTAGCTCTGGTTCCGGGAGATGCTTTTGGCGAACCCAATGGATTGAGAATGAGTTACGCCGCTTCGATGAATGATCTTGAAGATGCAATGGAGAGATTTAAGAAAGGATTGGGGAGTTTGGGGTAGTACGATAATCCAATAAAATTTGAAACAGAATTATTAAGATTACTGGATTTGCAGGATTTACTTTGCTTAATTAAAGTAATTCTTTAATCCTGTAAATTCTGCTTCAGATTGCTATGATTAAAAATGAGCTCACTTATAAGATTATAGGTTGTGCAATGAATGTTCATAATACTATTGGTCCGGGCTTTCAGGAAGTTATATACCAGCGTTGTCTTAAAATGGAGCTAGAAGAAAGCGGATTGAATTTCGAAAGAGAGAAGAATCAAGCCATATTTTATAAAGATGTACAAGTAGGAACAAGAAGAGCAGATTTTGTAGTAGAAGAAAAAGTAATTGTTGAAATAAAAGCCGTTACAAAGCTTGAAGATGTTCATCTTGCACAAGCAAAAAACTATACCGTTGCTTATGATTTTCCTTTAGGATTATTGATTAATTTTGGAAGCAAAAGCATGGAATATAAATTGTTGTTCGATCCCAAATATCATCCAAAGTAATTCAAGCATTCTGACAATCCTTTAATCCAGATAATTCTGTTTCACCCGCCTTTATATGCCCTACAAACCTCTTAAACTTTGGTTCGATAATGAACTGGCAGAACAGCTTTCGGAAAAACTACTTTCTGTTAGATCTGATTTTAACTCAACTGCTTTCATCAAAAAAGTAGATACAGGAGTTGATGGGTTAGAACTCAAAGACAGGGTCGAGTTAATAGCCGATGAGCTAAACAACCATTTGGAAAGCGATTATCCACAACAAGTTGAAGTTTTGCTTCAAATACTTGGACCGGAAAACGATGAAGAAACCGGAATGTTTAAAGAATATTACTGGATCATGCCCATTGCAAAATTTGTAGAAAAGTATGGGTTAGATCACTTTGATATTTCCATGAGAGCCATTGAAGAGATCACCAAGAGAAATACCGGTGAATATGCCATCCGTCCCTTTATTGAAAAATATCCGGAACAAACAATGGCAAGGATGAAAACTTGGTCGATGGATTCCAATAAACACATCCGAAGGTTATCAAGTGAAGGCGGTCGACCGAGGTTGCCTTGGGCCACCAAACTTCAGATGTTTATAGACAATCCGAATCCGTTATTTCCTATTCTGGAAATCCTTAAAGATGATCCTTCAAAATACGTTCAGAAATCTGTTGCTAACTGTCTGAATGATATTTTGAAAGACAATCCTGAAGTTGCCAAAAGGATTATTGAAAAATGGAGTACAGATGCTTCAAAAGAAAGAATCTGGATCATCAAACACGCACTCCGGAATCTTCGGAAGAAGAATGATGAATGGGCTTTAAGCTTGATAAATAATTTCTGATCAATTTTTGTAAGTAATATTACGATTATTGATATTGTAGTTATGGACTCTTATAAAAAAATAATCAAAATCGATTCTTCTAAGAGATTTGGAAAACCTTGTATCCGTGATACACGAATTTCAGTTTACGATGTTTTAGCTTGGCTAGCCAAGGACATGTCGAAAGAAAAAATTATAGAGGACTTTCCGGAGCTTACAGAAGAGGATATCAAGGCATGCCTTTCTTTTGCCGCCGACCGAGAACATAATATTCGAGTTGCTTAATGAAGTTACTCTTGGACCAGAATATTTCCTATAGAGTAGCAAAAATTTTTGAGCATCCGGACCTACAATTTGTTCACGTTAATGAAGTAAGATTGCAAAATAAGCCTGACCTTGAAATATGGGAATTTGCAAAAAGAAACGCCTTTACTATTGTTACATTTGATGGTGATTTTTATGAACTGCAAACACTTAATGGATTCCCTCCGAAAATAATATGGTTGAGATTTGGTAATACAACTAGAGACCAACTTAGTACCATTTTAAAAAATCATATTGACACCATAAAAAGCTTTATAAAGTCTGAAATAGGTTGTCTTGAACTATATTAACTAAAAACTCATGGAACTAGCAGCTAAAATACTCATCGGATTTGTCGCCATTCTACACCTTTATTTTTTGTGGTTAGAAATGTTTGCCTGGACAACACGCGCAAAGAAAGTATTCACAGGATTTTCACCTGATTTCTTTGAAAAGACTAAAAATATGGCCGCCAATCAAGGACTTTATAATGGGTTTCTTGCAGCCGGCCTCATTTGGTCTTTTTTTATAGAAAACCCTTATTGGTGGGTCAATGTGGCTTTATTTTTTCTGAGCTGTGTAGCTGCCGCAGGAATCTTTGGAGCCGCTACAGTCAGCAAAAAGATATTCTTCGTACAAGGTTTGCCCGCACTTATCGGGATTCTTCTATTAATATATATTTGAGATATGAGCAAACCCGCAACAGCAAAGCTTAAATTCATAAGTCCCGTTCTTGCTTCTGCAGATGTTGATAGAGATGTTAAGTGGTATGAAGAGAAACTGGGATTTAAAAATGTGTATGACAGCTCCGCATATCAGGATGGAAAGATCGATTATGCTGTAATTGGACGAGACAATTTATACATGCATCTTCAGTTTCAATTTCCGGAAGACATGATCTCAACTGATGTGAAATTTGAAGTAGAAAATATTGAACTCTTGTATCAAGAATTGATCGACTCAGGAGTTATAAAAGAGGAACAAATACGCAGACAAACTTCCTGGAATACTTCAGAAGTCAGTTTCTTCATATTAAGCAAAAACCGCATCACCTTTCTTGAAGATCTCTGAACAGACATGAAAGAATTCCACATCCTTAATGGCGATGCTTTAAAAGATCAATTTCCTGATTCTTTAAATGGCGAGCTAATCGTAGCCAGAGAATGTTTAGTGAATGGTGATGTATCTGCGGATTCTTTGGATCAACTTTTTGAGCTAAGAGCGGAATATTTAAGTAATGCTTACGATTCAGAAAAAGGATTTTACCATAATGAAGTTATTCCCGAGTTTAAAAAAATTATTTCTTTACCTGAACATTCAGTTATCAATCTTTGGTTTGAAGATGATCTTTTTTGTCAGGTTAACTTATGGTTTGTGTCTCATTTAATTCTCAATTTCGTAACTCCTACCCAAGTCTTTCTTGTTCGCCCACATACCGATATTCAGTATGGTTTCGGCGGTTTAAACTCTGATGGTCTAGAAAACGCTTTTAGATCAAAAGTCCGGTTATCTGTTGATGAAGTGAAGCTTTTCTCTTCTCTTTGGGAGTTATATCAGGATCAAAACCATACGGAAATTTTAGAACTCGCTGTGAAACACTCTAAAGAATTTCCTTTCTTGGAAGATGCAGCACAAGCGAACCTTGAACGGTTTCCGAGTGATGGTTCACCGGGAAGGCCGGAACAAACACTTCTGGACATAATGAAAGAAACAGGTTCTGATGAATTTGGTCTTGTTTTCCGGGAGTTTCATAAAAGAGAAAGCATTTATGGTTTTGGAGATCTTCAGGTAAAGCGGTTGTTTGATCAATTGAGAAATAGCTAATAAAGAAATCTTTCTTTCAGTGTAATTCTGATTATTTTCTCCACATGAAAAGAACGCAAGCTTATACCGATGCCTTAGATCAATTTGTTCAGCTTTGGGGAGATATGGCTTCCGCTTGGGGCATCAATAAAACGATGTCACAAATTCACGCACTGCTGTATGCTGAATCACATCCGCTGGATACCGACTCTATAATGGATAAGCTTGATATAAGTCGTGGAAATGCCAATATGAATCTGCATAGATTGGTGGAATGGGAATTGATCCATAAAGTTCAAAAATCCGGAACACGCAAAGATTTTTATACTGCCGAAACCGACGTCTGGAAAATAGTATCGACAATTATACGGGAACGGCAACAAAAAGAAATCGAGCCCATCAGAGCTGAATTGAAAGAATGCATCGCTACGTTGGAATCTGGCGGGTTAAATGATGAAGAAAGCAAAGCCTTCAAACAACGCATCGAAAATTATAATGAGTTTCTGGAAATGTTTGAACGATTTACCGGAGCCCTCCTCCCATACATCAACAAAAAGAATCTCGGCTTTTTGAAACAGCTCATAAAATTAGTGGAAGTGAAAGAATCATTGATAGGAAAAAAGTCTGATGACTAAAAAAACTACCCGTGAAATTGGAAATGAAGGCGAGGAACTGGCTTGTGCTTATCTGGAAAGCAAAGGTTGGAGAATTCTGGAAAGAAATTATTTTTTCGAAAAGTCAGAAGTTGATATTATCGCTTATGATGACACCGCTATTGTGTTTATCGAGGTAAAGTTAAGATCTTCCGATAAATACGGACGACCCGAAGAATATGTCTCTGAAGTAAAAGTGGAACACGTTTTTAAAGCTGCAGAAGCCTGGATGTATGAGCGAAAAATGGACGGCTCTCCCATGCGGTTTGACGTGATCGGCATTCTACAGAAAAAAAATGAAGCCCCCGAATTTAACCACATTCAGGATGCGTTTCGATAGTTGGAAATGTACCTTTGAATATTGATTTTCCACTATGCAAACAACCCTGACTTTTTTTGAATATGTGCGAAGCATCATTACGATGATCGTATTCATGTTAATTCTGCTACTGGTTTCTTTACTCGTAACTATTTTAGTACTTCTTACCTTCGGAAAGGCTACCAACTGGATCGTTAAAACCTTTCCGAAATATATGGGGAAACCGATCTTCTTTTTACTTGGAATAGATTACCATCTTAACGATCTGAGAAAAGATACTTCCAAACCCGTCATTTTTATTTTTAACCACTGCTCAACCCTTGACATACCCGCTGTTTTGATGTTAGCACTTGAGCGCTTCCGAATTGTAATAAAGTGGGAGCTCCAATACATCCCTTTCTTTTTTATTATCGGACGATTAACAGGACAGGTTTTTATCAAACGCTCTGATAAACAACATGCCATATCTACACTTCAAAAAACGTATGACAGGCTCAGAGAGAACAATCTAAATCTGATTTTAGCTCCTGAAGGTTCGCGGAAGCACGAAGGAAAGATCGGACCTTTCAAAAAAGGAGCATTTAGAATGGCTATTGACTTGGGATATCCTATTGTCCCGATTTATTTTGATGGGAATGACAGACTAAGTAAGGGTGGATCTTTGATGGCAAAGCAAGGCGAGATCACAGCTACCATTCATCCTCAGATCGATACCTCCTCTTGGAAAATTGATACTATTGAAGAACACATTGAAGAAGTGAGAAACATGTTTTTGGATTGGGCTGGGGTTTAGTGTGATTGAGGTTATCCTTGTAGATGTTAGATAGTTCACTTACAAAACTTACCCCTGTTTATAATCCTGACGATTTTAGGAAAAGCTTCCAACTACACCGACCTTTAGAATTATTTCAACTAACTCCATCACCCCTCTTTCAGCGAAATGATGGATATCTACTACTCCGTCTGTCGGGCTTTGCACGGCTGACGGATTTTGTTCTCTATCTCATCTTAAATACTAAGGGCACATTTTTTCGTCGATGTACGTAACATTTAATGAATGACCTATTGTTACCTCGGAACCAAATATTGTAAACTAAAATAATCCCTCTCATCTGTCCATACTTTTTTCACCTCAAACCATTCAGATACCATCTCGGCAAACCCATCTAAAGTATATTTATGTGAGTTTTCAGTATGAATAGATTCTCCTTTTTGAAAGTGTATCATCTCTTCTCCTAGAACAACATCATGATCTTCTTTCACAAAAAGGTGCATCTCGATACGTCCTTTTTCTTCATTCCAGATCGACTTATGATCGAATAGATCCGTATTGAATGAAGTCCCCAATTCTTTATTCAGATGAGTAAGAATATTCTTATTGAATTCAGCGGTTACTCCCTCGGAATCGTTATATGCAGCTTCCAGAACACTGATCTCTTTTTTAAGATCTGCCCCGATCAGGAAAGCCCCGTCATCTTCAATAATGTCATGTATCACTTTTAAGAATTGTTCTACTTTTTCCATTTTGAAATTCCCAATGGTAGAGCCGGGGTAAAAAACTATTTTTCTTGCATCGGGGCTACTTTCAGGCAGCTCGAATGGCTTAGTATAATCTGCAGAAAGAGGTAAGATCTGAATATTGGGGAATTCCAATCGTAATTGTTCAGCAACTTTATACAGATAGTCGCCAGAAATATCCATTGGAATATAACAACAGATATTTTCCATATTCCCTAGCAGGATCTTCGTTTTTGAGCTGCTTCCGCTGCCGGGCTCTATCAGTAAAACTTTCTCTCCTAAATATTCTGCTATTTCATTCACATTCTCTTCCAGAATCTTTCTTTCTGTGCGAGTTGGGTAGTATTCATCCAACTCGGTTATATCGTCGAATAACTTAGAGCCTCTTTCATCATAGAAAAATTTACTCGGAAGTGTTTTTTGTTCCTGAGACAATCCTGAGATCACTTCCTCAAGCATTGAAGTTTTTTTGGATAATAGTTCTGTTTCTGTCATTGGATCTATTTTGCCAATCTTATTCCTGAGAATTGCCACCTTGCATCAGCATGAAAAAAATTGCGGTACGTTTTTCTGATATGAGAGTTTGAAGTTGCGCAAGAGCCGCCACGCAGAACGTACTGATTGGCCATAAACTTTCCGTTGTATTCACCTAGTGCTCCCGGTAACGGTTTATAGCCGGGATAAGGAGAATAACTGCTTTGGGTCCATTCCCAAACGTCTCCATACATTTGTTTTAATCCACCTTCATTATTTTTTAAAACTAAAGGATGAAAAGTATTTCCATCTACAAAATTTCCGGTTATTTCACGGTCACCACAAGCATATTCCCACTCCTGTTCAGTTGGTAGACGACATCCTTTCCATCTTGCAAAAGCATCTGCTTCATAATAGCTTATATGAGTTACAGGTTCATTAAGTGCTACTTTTCTGGCTCCTGAAAGTGTAAAATTGAACCATGATCCATCTCTGGTAAACCAATAAAGTGGCGCATTCCATTCTTCTGACTTCACTTTGCTCCACCCCTCATCCAACCAAAGTTCTGAACGTCTATATCCATCATCATTCATAAACTCAAGAAATTCATTATTCGTGATCAAGCGGTCTGCAAGTTCAAAATTCTGTATAAAAGTTCGGTGAACCGGATGTTCATTATCATAGGTGAATTCATCACCTTTATTTCCGATTTCTACGATACATTCTTCAAAAGTGATCCATTCCAGTTCTCCCGGAGTCTCTGAGTCCAGTGTTTCTCTTTCTTTGTAAATGGGAAGCAACGGGTTTTGCGCAAGTAAGTACTTTATATCAGTAAGGATCAATTCCTGATGTTGTTGCTCGTGATTTATCCCGATCTCAACTACTTTTGATGCTTCTTCCCAAATTTTGTCATCGCAATTCTGTATAAAATCTACAACTTTTTCATTTACATACTCGCGATATTCGAACACCTCTTTTACTGTAGGTCGGGATAATAGACCCCGATTAGCTCTGGAAAACGGCACTCCTGTTTGCAAGTAATATGAGTTAAAAAAATACGCGTATTGAGGATGTAAGCTTTCAAAACCCGGCTGAAACTTTTCTAAAACAAAGGTCTCAAAAAACCAACTAGTATGAGCCAAATGCCATTTAGCCGGACTTGTGTTTTCCATAGGTTGGATTACAAAGTCTTCCGTCTCTAAAGGCTCAACTATTTTGTTTGTGAAGCTTCTGACTTTCAAGTATTGAAGTTCCACATTTTCTCTCAAAAACCTGGTGTTCTTTGTCTCTGCTTTTGTAGTAATTTCACTCATAGTTCAGGGCAGTTTGGTGTCTCCTCATAATGTAGGGAATCAACACCAAAGCCAAAAAACTCATTCCTTATTCTTCTCTGTAAAAGTGAATTTTTTTTATGGATGGATCTTTTTTACTCTTGATCTTAATATTTTTAACTCTGCTGTGTTGGTAAACTGCTGTGCGCATTGAGTTTACATTTTTATCACTTGTATAAGATACCTCGAGTGCTTGCCCCCCAGGTTTCAGCTTATCGATAGCTTCAAGAAGAGGTTTAAACTTCGAATTTCTTTTCTTAGAAGAGTTTATTGCCGAACGTTTAACAAATTTAATTTCCATAATAACACGCCATTAGATAGAGAGTGCATTGTTTAATATAGTTTTTTTTTATAAAAAATCCTTTTAATGACCTCTGTCAGAGTTTAGGCAAGTTTACGATAAATTCTGATCCTTTATCTTCTTCTGAAACAACTGTAATTGTTCCGTTATGTGCCTCTACAAGATCTTTACATAACAGCAATCCCAATCCGGTACCTTTCTCAGATAAAGTCCCTCTTCTTTGCGGCCTGTTTTCTTTATCAAAAAGCTGATCTTTAATATCTGCAGTCATTCCAATTCCGGAATCCTTAATGACGATAGCTACCGAATGCCCACTTTCTTCTATGTACACATTTATCTCACCTTCTTTTTCAGAGTACTTAATTGCATTCGATATTAAGTTTCGAAAAACAGTGGACAGCATATTGACATCCCCCATAATATGTATATCAGATGTCTGTAGACTTATTGTTACTCTTTTTTTCGCTGCAGATGTTTCAAAAATGGAAATGCTGTCAGACAATAGCTGAGCAATATTTATTTTTTCTTTGTCAACACTAATTTCACCATTCTGAACCCTGATCCATTCAAGGAGATTTTCGAGCAGTTCATATGCATTCTGAGAAGAAACATGTATCAAGGACAAATTCTTTAAACTTCTTTCTATCCCTCTTTCACTCTTGTCTTCTTCCAGCTCTTCAATTAATAGATCGATCATTCCATTAATTCCAAAAAAAGCGCTCTTAAGATCATGCGCAATAATAGAATAGAGTTTATCTCTTGTTTCTGTAAGTTTGAGCATTTCTTCATTTTGAGCGATTATTCTCTTTTCATAATTAACCTGCTTGCTGATGTCTTGAAATGTACCGCTCAGCCTTACTACATTCCCATCAACTATATGTGGCTCGCCAATTGCACGCACCCACTTAAAAACTTTTTTCTCTGAAATAAACGGAAGTACAAGATCGTACTTTTCGTGATTCATAGTGGCTTTGTTGATAGCCATTGCAAGTTTATCTCTGCTTTCTCCGGGAAAATGATCCATTCCCTCTTCCAGTATTAGTTCTGATCCTATTTCTTTGTCATGAATCCGGTACACTTCATCTGTCCAGAAAATCTCTCCGGTTATTAAATCAAACTCCCAGCCACCAACATGTGCCATTTCCTGAGCATTCTCGAACATCAACTCCAGTTTCTTTCTGGCTGTTACATCTCTTGAAATTGATTGCAGGCCTATTGGTTTGTCATCAAGATCCTTAACGGTTGAAACGGAACTTTCGAACCAGATATATTCACCTTTTTTATTCCGAATTCTGTATCCGGCATTAGTTACAACCCCATTCTTTTCTAATTCTTTTCGGGAATCTTCCATTAACATTTTCAGATCTTCTTTATGGATCAGGTCAGCATGATTTTTTCCCAGTAGCTCCTCATAAGTAAAGCCTAAAATATTCTCTACGGATGGCGATATGAATGTATACACCCCTTCCAAATCATGTAAACAGATCAGATCAGCACTATTTTTAGAGATCAGTTCAAGTCGGTCATTCTTTTCTTTTAAAGCTTTGACCGTTCTTGCTCTCTTAATTGTAGCTGCAACCCATTCACTCAAAAGCTTAATCAATGTATAATCTGACGGAACAAACCCCCCTTCTTTTGGATTTGGGCTCGAAAAATTTATAGTTCCGTATAATTCTCCATCAATGATTATTGGAATCCCGATATAGGCTTCCAGAGAAAAAGCATTGTAGCAAGGGTGACGCTCATATGCTGATTCCTTCATATGATTGATCGCAATCACATCATCACTTTCCAGCGTTATACTGCAGTAGGTATTTCCCAGATCGAAAGTTTGTCCCACAGAGAGCCCTGAATCTTCCGGAAAGAAATTTCTGATTGAATACGTTTCCGACTCTTTAGAAATGGAACTGATAATACCTATTTCCATCCCCAGTAACTTCGTAGTTAATTCAAGTGCATTATCAAGTTGCTCGTTTAAGTCTTTTTTGGACTGAGACGTGATCTGATACAGAAGCTGAAGTCGCTTCTCTGTTTCCCCAAAACCTATAGAACTGTTATTAGATCTCAAACTGATTTCTGAGCAGGATTAATGATTGTGCTACATTACTTTAATTTAGTCATAATTACTATATCAACCATTAATGTTTTTATAGCATGTTTGGTTTCATTGGAGAAAGAAGAGCTACTAACTAACCTTGCTATAAAACAAAAAAAGCCACATTGTTTCGAAATCAATGTGGCTTTTGGAATTTGGTGTTTGTTATTTAAAACAAGTGGTGGGCGATGAGGGACTCGAACCCCCGACCCCCTCGGTGTAAACGAGGTGCTCTAAACCAACTGAGCTAATCGCCCTAACAAGGGCGACAAATATATGAACATTTACAATGCAGACAAAGAAATATTTCAACAAATATTGATTATTTGGTTAACACTGTTAACTTATGGCTGAAAGCTGAAATAAATCCAACTATTTTGAAAGATTATCCTTTTACTGCAGTGCTGGTTGACGGAATCAGAACTCCCTTTTTAAAATCCGGTACAGATTACAACGATCTTATGGCTTATGACCTCGGACGTTATGCCATTCAAGGACTATTAGCACGTAATGCTGTTGATCCTTCGAGCATCGACCGGGTCATTATGGGAAATGTCATCCAGGAAGTTCGTACCAGTAATGTGGCCAGAGAAAGTGCTTTAGGTGCAGGCATCCCCAACACAGTCCCAGCGTTTACAATAGCATTGGCTTGTATTTCTTCCAATCAAGCTGTTGCCAGTGGAGTTGACCTGATAAGATCAGGACAAGCCAAGATCATTTTAGCCGGAGGAACGGAAACGATGTCAGACATTCCGGTTCGATTTAAGAAAAAATTTCGCCAAAAAGTGCTGGAAGCACGAAAGTATAAATCTCCTTTAGATTTTCTAAAATTCTTAAAAGGACTTCGTCCCAAAGACCTTCTCCCTGAATTACCTGCTATTGCAGAATTTTCTACCGGAGAAACTATGGGCAAAAGTGCAGACCGAATGGCAGCAAGGTTTGGGGTCTCGCGGAAGGATCAGGATGAATTTGCAATGCGCTCACATCATTTAGCAGCAAAAGCTACTCAGGAAGGTCTGCTGGATGATGAAATCTTCCCCGTAAAAGTACCACCAAAATTTTCTGTTGTTAACAATGACAATGGATTTCGTTCAGACACTTCAATTGAAAAACTGGCAAAGTTAAGACCTGCTTTTATAAAACCTCACGGAACTATTACAGCCGGAAATGCTTCTTTTTTAACGGATGGGGCTTCTGCATCTTTTATAATGGAAGAACAAACGGCATTATCCTTAGGTCTAAAACCAAAAGCGTATTTGAGAGAATATAATTTTGTATCTCAGGATCCTAAAGATGAATTGCTACTTGGTCCTGCATATGCAACGCCAAAAGTGTTGGATAAAATGAATCTTAAACTTGAAGATATTGACGTTTTTGAAATTCATGAAGCCTTTGCCGGGCAGGTTCTTGCCGTATTGGCTGCTTTGGATTCTGAGAAATTTACTAAAGAGTCTTTAAACAGAGACTCCAAAGTTGGACAGATTCCAATGGATAAAATTAACACCATGGGCGGTTCTCTTTCATTAGGACATCCTTTTGGTGCTACCGGAGTAAGACTTGTTACAACTGCTGCTAATCGCCTTCATCTTGAAGGGGGAAGATACGCCTTGGTTACTGCTTGCGCCGCAGGTGGACAAGGACATGCGATAATCCTTGAGAGATATCAAGGATAAATGACAATGATCAATTTTTCAAATTACAAGAAATTAGTACCTGAGCTTTTCTTTACATAGAAGGGATTCAGCAATAGGTTTTATATACATTCTAATATCTACTTATGAGTTACTTAAACATCACAAAAAAAGAAAACGTCGCTATTATAACTCTTGATCAACCGGGAGAAAAAGTAAACACATTGAATGAAGCGATGATGGATCAGTTTGCAAGCTTTCTGGATGATCTAGATTCTGATCCCTCTCTAAAAGGTGCTGTCCTCATCAGCGGAAAGGAAAATAACTTTATTGCCGGTGCTGATATAGAAATGTTCAAAGCCCGGGAAACAGCTGAAGAAATAGAGCAATTAAGCCTGGACGGACATAAGATATTAAACAGAGTTGAGAGCTCTTCAAAACCAATAGTGGTGGCAATACACGGAAGTTGTATGGGAGGCGGCCTAGAGCTTTCTTTGGCCTGTCATTATCGAATTGCCTCCGGACATTCCAAAACTATTATGGCATTGCCTGAAGTGAAACTGGGTATTCTGCCCGGAACGGGAGGAACTCAACGTCTACCGAGATTGATCGGGATTCAGAAATCACTGAATTATATGTTAACCGGAAAAAATATTTATGGGCGTCAAGCTTATAAAATGGGATTAGTAGATGAGCTTGTTCACAAAGACGCTCTGGAAGAAGCTGCCATAAAAGCTGTTCATAGTGTTTCATCAGGCAAATTTGAGCGAACAGATAAAAGAACTTCTATGGAAAAGATGATCGAGGGTAATGGCCTCGGACGTAAGATCGTTTTTTCGCAGGCTCTTAAACAAACACTCGCTCAAACAAAAGGAAATTACCCTGCTCCTGAAAAGATCTTAGATGCTGTTGAATATGGCTACAAGCACGGCAAAGAAAAAGGTTTACTAAATGAAGCTAAACTCTTTGGTGAACTGGGAGCAACTCAGGAATCCAGAGCTTTGGTGAATCTGTTTTTTGCAATGAACAACGCCAAGAAAAACCCTCAAAAAGATCTGGTAAAACCTGTTAACAAGATCGGTGTTCTTGGAGCAGGACTAATGGGGTCGGGAATTGCTGATGTAAGTATTAACAAGGGTAAATACTCCGTACTACTAAAAGATCGTGATCTAGAATCCGCAGCAAAAGGCGAACAAGGCATCTGGGAAGATCTGAATAAAAAATCGGAAAAAAGGATCATCACTAAGTTTGAAAGAGATGAAATTGCCAGCCGGGTTACCGGTGTAGATTCATATGCCGGTTTCGATGGATTGAACCTTGTTATAGAAGCTGTGTTTGAAGATCTGAACCTCAAGCATAAAATCATAAAAGAAGTGGAAGAAGTGACTTCTGATGATACAATTTTTGCTTCTAATACTTCTTCGCTTCCTATTTCTGAAATCGCTAAAGCATCATCACATCCGAAAAACGTTATCGGCATGCACTATTTCTCTCCGGTGCAGAAGATGCCCCTACTGGAGATCATTACTACTGAACAAACTGCTGATTGGGTTACTGCCACTGCTTATGAAGTAGGCGTAAAGCAGGGAAAGACCGTAATCGTTGTAAATGACGGTCCCGGATTTTATACCACCAGAATATTAGCTCCATTTATGAATGAAGCTTTGCTTTTGCTTGAAGAAGGAGCATCCATTGAATTTCTGGACAAAGCTATGAAACAGTTTGGATACCCCGTTGGCCCAATGGCTCTTTTAGATGAAGTTGGATTTGATGTAGGCGCTCATGTTGGAGAAACTATGAAGCCAATGTTTGATAAAAGAGGAGCAAGATCTTCAGAAAAAGCTCAGGAGCTCGTTGATGAAGGTTATTTGGGTCGCAAGAATAAAAAAGGGATGTATTCATATTCAGGCGGAAAGAAAAAAGAAGTGAATACCGGAATCTATAAATACTTCGGTGGTACAAACAGAACAAAACCTGATATGGAAACTGCTCAGTTCCGAATGGCATTGACCATGATCAATGAAGCTGCATATTGTCTGGAAGAAGGAATTCTTAAATCAGCAACTGATGGGGATCTTGGAGCAATTTTAGGCTTAGGATTCCCTCCATTCCTTGGCGGTCCTTTCAGGTACATTGATCGTTTAGGAGCCGATGTGATTGTCAAAAAACTAAATGGCTTTGCTGAAGAATTTGGTCCAAGATTCAAACCAGCATCAATTTTAATGGATAAAGCTAAAAAAGGAGAAACTTTTCATAAAGACTGATCTCTCAATTTCCCTCTAGATATTGATAATATCTGAAGTCTCTTCTTGTATATTTTCTTCTCTCCGGAATCCATCTGGCAGATAACCCATTGTGTGAAAAGAAATTAAAACAGAATTCTTACTTGAATTCTGTTTCCTAATCTGATATTGTCCTGATTAATAAATTCACTTTATGATGAAAACCATTCTTACCGTTCTATCTGTTTCACTTTTGTTTCTTTCATGTACTGTAAATAAAGAAAAGAATTTTCAGGTCACTACTTTCGAAATTCCTGACATAAGTATCCGGGCAATCGAAGCTATTGATAAAAACACCATGTGGTTTGCAGGGTCAAATGGTCAGGTTGGATTCACTAAAACTGAAGGTGTAAGTTTTGAGATTGACACGATTAGCTATGATACCTTAAAGCCCGAGTTTCGATCCATCGCTGTAACAGATAGTGCCGTTTTCGTCCTGAGTATAGCTTCACCCGCCTTGTTATATAAAAGTACAGATGAAGGGAAAAATTGGAAATTGGTTTATAAGGAAGATGATCCTTCAGCATTCTACAATGCTATGGCTATTTCCAAAAACGGTTTTGGTGTGGCTGTAGGTGATCCTATTGATGAATGCCTTTCTGTAATAATTACCGAAAATAGTGGTGATAACTGGAGGAAAATTTCCTGTGACTCTCTTCCCATCGTAGTAAATGGAGAAGCGGGATTTGCAGCAAGTAACTCAAATGTGAATATTATCGGAGATAACGTTTGGCTGGTTTCAGGCGGAACAAGAGCACGGGTTTTTCATAGTGAAAATAAAGGAGAAACCTGGAGAGTGTATAATACTCCCATTGTTCAGGGAGGTCAAATGACGGGAATTTTCTCAAGCCACTTTTATGATTCAAAAAATGGGATAATAGTCGGTGGAGACTGGAATCAGAAAGATAAAAACACAGAGAACAAAGCCATTACATCTGACGGTGGAAGAACATGGACTCTAACGGCAGAAGGTGAAGGGCCCTCGTATCGATCATCAGTAAGATATATTCCCGGTAGTAATGGACAGGAACTTGTAGCGGTTGGAACTCCGGGTATATCATATTCAAAAGACGGAGGACTAAGCTGGAAGAAAGTCAGTGAAGAGTCTTTTTATACTGTTCGTTTTACCAAAGATGGAAAGGCTGCTTGGCTTGCAGGCTCAGGAAAGATTGGGAAATTGGAACTGACTGATCAGTAGTAAATTCTAATCACAATTCTTCGGTTTAAAGCTCTGTTTTCAACTATATCGTTTCCGGTTTCATCTACATGAGGGACGATAGGCTTTGTATCCGCATAACCCGATGCTTTAATTCTTTCAGGCTCAATACCTTCCTGGATAAAATACTTCACAACTCCGGATGCTCTTGCAACAGACAGTTCCCAATTTGATGGATAAACAGGAGTATTGATCGGGACATTGTCAGTGTGCCCTTCCACATCTACTTTAAATTTATAGTAGCCCAGATCATTCATTGCCTGAGTTACTTTATCAATGATTTGTTGTCCTGTAGGCAGCAGATTAGCTTCTCCTGAGTTATAAAATGAGCTTGAATTGAAAAATAATTTTATTCCTTCCCGGTCTAAAGTAATATCAACCAGTTCAGCCTCTCTTTCCTCTGCAAGTTTTTCGTCAAGGTCTTTTTTAACCTCAGCCAGAGGAGTCTGAACATTCTCCTGTTTATTTATTTCAGATCTTAGACCCTGCTTCATTTGCTCCCATAAGTTTAGATCTACATATGACACTGCAATTAATACAGCGAAAAATGCTAATAATAACGTAATCATATCACTGTACGTTAATAGCCATTCCTGATCTTCCTCATGGGTATCTAATTCAGTTTTTCTATGGAGGTTCTTAAAATCCAACAGATTTATACCTTATCTTTTTTTTGCTGCCCTCTAAGGTCTCTTCTTAAATATGTTTTTAGCTTATCCTGAATGTAAAAACTCGATTTCTTTGAATTAATAAGTAACACACCTTCAAGCATGAAGTATTCACGATACCGATTTTGCTGAGCAATATTTTTCAACTTCTCTGACATTGGATAAAAAATAAATCTGGCCAAAGAAATACCATACAATGTTGTAATTAATGCTGCCGCAAGACCAGGCCCCATACCGGAAGGGTTTTCTAATTGACCTAACATTACTACCAAACCAAACAGTGTACCAAACATCCCAAATGAAGGTGCCGCTCCACCCATAGCACGTAGAACATCAACTACTACCATTTTACGGAAGTAATGCTCTTCAATACTTACTCCTGCAAATTCCTTGATCTCATCATTGGTATAATTCGTATTTATCAAAGAAAAAAAATACCCGGTTACTTCATCTCCATTCTCTTTTTCCAACGAGCTCATTGCCTTTATTCGGTTTGCTTTAACCTGATCACTCCATTCAAGAATATTATTCAGATCTTCACTTAGCTTTTTATGTGATATTCTGGATTGGTTGAACAAATAAAACACACTAACCAGTGCCTGCCCCACATATTTAGGCTGATAAGTAATAAATGCAGCATTTAAAACCCCACCAAGAACTATAAACAAACTTGGGATATTCAAAAACTGATATTTACTTAACGTAGGAATCGAGTTTATATATCCTGTAGCACCGGTGATTTCTGTGACTCCAAAAATTAAAATCCCTACACTAAAAAATACTCCTAAAATATTTGTAAGCGATAATCTCATTGTTCTGTATCCCCTTTTATATCTTTAATAATATCTTCAAGTTCAGGAATATTCGGTATCATGATATCAGGATTCATTTTAACTGCTTTATCCCAGTTTTCTCTGGTCGCTGATTTTCTATTCAACATAAAATAGATCGTCCCTTTAAGGCCATAAGCGTCTGCAGTTTCCTGAACTCTTAGTGATTCGTTCACCTTTAGTAAAGCTTCGTTGTACTCTCCTTTGTAAAACAGATCCTGAGCTGCCCTGAATGAGGACAGTAATTTTTGCATATCAACTGCCCGTTGTTTTATAAGTGTAGAATCAGCAATAGTGATAGTATCTTTCTCCGCCGGACTCATTCCACTAAGATCCAGAAAAAAGTCTTCTTTGTTTGGATCTAGTGTTACTTCCAAATCTGTATTCTTGTTCTTGTAGATAACTTTTATTGAATTTGAAACCCTGCTCTCACCGGCTTCTTCCTTAACTAAAGAAGAAGAATCCTCTGCTGGTGTTTCAGGCGTAATTCCCGCTGAGCTACTCTCTTCAGGTGTTTGCTCTGTTGTAGCACAACCGGTAATAGCTAAACAAACCACAGCTACGGCTGCTATAATAAGTTTTGTTCTAAAATCTAAAGACACATTGTAAGCCATAACTTAACCGATTAAATGTTATACTTTGATTTACGTCTTTCTGCCTTAGCTCATCACCTGATATTATATTTCTGGCATATAGTGCTACTGATATTGATTCTGTGAAATTAAATTGTAATCCCGGTGATATCGTAAAAATACTGCCTTCATACTTTGTTAGTGCAAAACGAACATCAGCGTCAAGAGTAAGCAACAAACGATTTGCATTTATTGACTCGTTCTCTTCTCCCAAACCATAGTGAAAAACAACACCGAGATTTAACAATGTAGCATTGTATAGACTATCTTGGGTTCCTTTATAAATGTTTAATCCACTCCTGATCCCAAAATAAGAAGAAACAGAATTATCAATGGGCTGCCGGAAAGTTACAGATGCATTAAAATTAAGTATTTGTTGTTCAGCGTCTGTAGTAATGCTGTCTACTTTAAAACTCTCCCCAATAATTGTTTCTACCCCTACATTTATAAAGATAAGTTTCCCTTTATCTATATCCTCTTTTGGAAATACCTGATTTGATATAAGAGTTTTCACCCAAACAACTTCCTGAGATTCAGGTCTTATCATTCTTATATTAATTATAAAACCCTCTATAGCCTTTTTTTGAACAGAGACTTCAATTAATGCATGCAATGAGTACTTTTGAGCAGTTTCTAAAAGCAATTCACTATTGGACTCGGCAAGACTTCGCCCTTTCGTATTTGAAATTTGGATAGTAGAATCTCTTCCAAATATTTTGAGTTCATTCGTGGGCTTTAATTCAGGTGGGGATATAATGGTAAGAGCTGAATATTCCCTGAATGTTTGTTCTATACGAGAAACTATATATCCTACTGTTTCTTCTGACAGGTAATTTTCATTGTAGTTTAATCGGTACACCGTTACTCGCCTTACATCAGAAGGTATATCAGATGTCATATCCTGCAATTTAGCCACAGCTTTCTCTACCAAAACTGCATCAGACTGTGCAAATACATTTCTACCCATCAGAGAAATGAAAAACAAAAATGCTATAACTCTAATAACAGGAAGTACTTTAACATTCATTTTCTACCCCCTGCTTTTGAGAACTTTTCTTATTAGTAAAAGAATATTCTTTTTGGCCCCTTCAATTTCAATGGATGTGAATTCCTGATTATTCTTTAATTCACTTAAAATGAGTTCCTTTTCACGATCAGGTCTGACACTCAATATTTTAGCCTTTACAGGTTCTTTTGCATTATAGAGAGCTTTTATTAAATCATCGGTGGTCGAATCTTCTAAAGCAGTCTGAAGAATCTCATCGTTAACATTTGGGATGTCATCAAAAGCTACAAAGTACTTCCGTATTTTCTTGGCGAGATTCAAATCCTTCTCTGCTATTGAGTTAACAAAACTCTGCTGTTCCGTTACAGGTAAATTATCAATGGTATCCAGAATGCTCTCAACACCATCAGCGGCCACATATTTCATATCTGAAACTGTAAGAGCCTTGTGAGAAAAATGAGCAGCTACTTTCTTGTAAATTGAGATTGGTATGTTTGCTATTTTTCCCATTTTAAGAACAATAGGAATTCTCTTATTCTCATCCAGTTTTTGTAACACGAAGCTTGATCTGTCACCGGATAGCTGAGCAAGTAAAATCGCAATCATTTCATCCGACTCTCCTCTAATAAGATGCAAAAGCTGCTGATTAGTAAGCTGATTCAGAAATTCAAAAAGGTGATTATCATCATCTCCTTTATTTTTTGATACTTTTAGAGCTAATAATTTCTTCTTGAACTCAGTAACTTCTTCTGCTTTTTCACTGACCGGTATCGTTTCTATGTTCGTTAATCCGAACAGAATTGAATCATGTATCTTATCGTCAAGGTAAGGTTGAAGAACATCTATAATCTTTGGGTCGGTACTGAATATTGCTCGTACAGCTTTTACAAGACCTTCATCTTCATTATCATTTATCAGATCTTCGATTAATTTTGCAATTGTTTCGGGCTGACTAACCGTTCTGTTAATGATGAACATCTTCTCTTCTTCGAATTTCGCCTGTTTATCATTTTTAAACTCTCTCAGTTCGTCTTTCGGTCTCTCATCTGATTCTAAACTTGCCTGAAGATTTTTTAATTCTTCGCTTACAGCACTATAGTCTTGATTTTCAGAGTTTGATCTCTTCATTAGTGCCCAAATCAGAAGAGCTATTGCAAGGATAAATAAACCAAGTATCACATACATCAAGTGTTTAGGATTATTCCAATCTATACCTAAAAATTTATTTTCCGCTAACTCAACTCCATCATTTGATTGGCCTATAAATACAGTATCCGCTTTTGTTGTTGCAGTTAAAGTAGTTCCTCTTTGTTGATTTGGAAATATTTTTCTCTCTACTGTTACGATATCACCCCGAAATCGATCGGCATTTGCAACCATTCCTGCCATTTCATTTATAAACTCCGAGTCTTCCTGTGTATAGGATGTATCTATAAGGATGCGTATGGTAAGCTGATTCAATCTGAAACTGGAGTTAAAACCAGTAACTTTTATACTATCTCTGCCCGTTCTGGTAGCTTTTAAACCGGGAGGTATTACGGGTAAACCCGGAAGGTTTTCTATCTCAAGAGGAGGTAATTCTTCCACTACTTCGTATTCACTGGCTACCAACACCCGCTCAACCTCAGCTTGAACATCCACCAAAAAAGAGCCGTTTTCATAATACTCTGAAAGAGCATTTTCGAGCACTATTTCGTAATAACGCTCATATTTAGTTTCTTCTGATTGTTTATCAGGTGAATTCGAATTGCTTCTGGGAATTTGAGCAATAGAATTATTAAGGGTAAAAAACCCTAATAAAAGTATGAAACTTATTGATCTTCTCATTTCACCCCCCGATCTGTAGATAATATTTCAACAAAAAGTTATCCACAATTTTGTTGAATCAGATTTTTTATTAATTCTTGACAACAATAATATTATTTATTGATTTAAGCTAATTTTTTTAACTCTTTTTGCTTGAAGTTCAAAGTTATCAACATCTAACGTCTTCTATTTGATATTTTATAATGGGTCTTTAAATAAATAAGCCCCTTCATTTCTAAAGGGGCTTGGTATCGATCATCAGTAAGATATATTCCCGAAAAAAATGTACAAGAACTTTAGTGATTATAGCTCCGGTTATTTCATATTCAAAACAAGGAGGACTGAGTTGGTGAGTCTCCATTATTAATCTCAAAGCTAATTGTTTGCATGTAATAATAAGGTGATCTCAATTTCCTTATCTACTAAAGTACGATCCGCCCAGCTTCCTTTATATCCAATATTCCAATTAAATCTGTCGAATTCTAGTTTAGAACTTATTGATCTAATTTCTGAATTGTCTCGTCTTATTTCCAGATAAACTGTGATTCTATCTTTTACATCGCGTATAGAAAGCTCGCCTTCTACGGTTATATTCTGTTTCTCTTTTTTAAGTACCTTCAAAATCAGAAATTCTGCTTCAGGATATTTTTCAACTCCAAAAAAGTCATCACTTTTTAAATGATTGTTTAATCTTCTTCTTGGAATTGGTTCACGTTTAGGAATATCTGTAACCGAAATAGAATTCATATCAAAAACTATTTTACCGCCATAAAACTCTCCATCTTTTGTTTCAAAATGCCCGCTTTTTATAGATATAATTCCCTCGTGTTTTCCTAAACCTCTCATTTTAGTTCCTTTCCATTTCACTTCAGACTCTTTGATATCAATGGGTACTTGCACGATTTCCTGTGCTACACTTAACTGTGATAGAAATAGAAACACTGCCATTACTAATATTAACTTATTCATAGTTTGGAATATTTAAGCCTAGGATTATGTCTCTTTCCGCAATAAGCAGATCACCTTTCTTTGTTAACTCTATTATTCCATTTCCGCCCCGCGGATTTTTTCTCTCTCTATCCGCTTCACTCAGTAGTGGATCATCAGCGAATTCAATTGCATCGATATAATATTCATTTTTATCCGGCTCTTTGATGGTGAAATGAACATGAGCAGCCTGGGTTCTTCCCGGATAGGAACCCGGTTTAAATGTATAGAACGCATAGTGGCCAAGTTCATTTGTTTTGACCCATCCCCGGTAAATACCATGATAGCTGGCAAAGCCCGTTTCATCACCTTTCTTTTCGTAAACACCCTTCTGATTTGTCTGATATATATAGATGATCACATCTTTTGCCGGCGTTATACCATCTAATTTATATACAGTGCCTTGAATTTTCATTTTTTGAGAATGGTTTTCAAAGTTAGGCAGGGTATCGATTGCAGATAGTTCTTTACTTCCATAATCCAAGGCGGCTTCGCAACCTTCACAAGGACCTCCTACGATACTTGAAGATTGTGATTGTGCACATGTCACCCCACTGGCTAGAGTGAAAAATATCAAAAGGTATAGCTTCATTTATATGAGATTTGTTGGAATTCATCTCATTATCGCTATTGTGACACCTTCAACAAACCCTGATAAGCTAAGACGTGTAATTAATACTCTAAGGTGATAATCAAAAAAAACGGCTATTCAGTTTATCTTTATAATTTCGACTTAAGCGCAACTCTTTTCCCCCTTTCATCAAAACATCATAATCACCATTTAGTCTTGAAACCAACTTTTCTATTTCTAAAACATTTACAATAGTGGAGCGATGTATTCGTACGAAGTTTGAATTGTCTAATTCTTTCAGAATTTCCTTTAATGTAGAACTGTGAAGAAACTTTCCTTCCTCGGTATGTATTGAAATGTATGGTTTATCTGAGCTGATCCATTTTATCTCAGAAACGTTGATTGGGATAATTTTTTTACCCTCTCTTACTGTGATAATCTTAACCTTTTTATCTCTCTTTAATTTTTCGTTTGTTCGATATATGTATTCTGCCACCCAAATTGCCAGAACATAAAACAAGAAGCCTATTCCTAAGTAATTTATCAGTTTTGTGGTAATAAGCTGCCAAACTGTTATTCGAAACCCAAACCAAGCGGTACCAAGACTTGAGATCAAAACAGATGAACTTAGAACCTGTACTGCAAACAATGAAGCAATTATCAAGATCAATAATAGAACTCGATATACAGACTTGATTGATGCTTGAGAGAGTTTATTATGCAGAAAAAAAATTATGTAGGAGAATGGAATAAAGAATAACCAAAAGATCTTAAATAGAAGCACTTCCCTTAAATAGAAACCTGTATTATTGATTTCTGAAAAAAGAAAATCCTGAAAAATAGCACTGGCAGTAACTAATAAAGCTGCTAATGCAAAGAAATGATTTGCCTTATTCTTATTTAAAGCGAACCACTTTTCTATTTTTCCTAATTTTTGATATGCAATCAACTTTCCCATAGCACAGATTACTAATTAGAGACTAGCAAAACAAAAATCACTTTATTAAATCAAGTTAGAAAATAGGCTTTCATAAAAAAAGCCCCTTCATTTCTGAAGGGGCTTTTCAATTTATCTTAGATAAAAGTTAATTGGAGAAAGCCTAAGCTTCTGTTTTCTCCTCATCGCTTCCGCCCAGAGTTTCAAATATCTCTGCAACTTCTGCGTCACTTTCATCAACTTCCTCAGTAGGTCCAACGATAAGATCATTGTACTCACGAAGACCGGTACCGGCTGGTACTTTGTGTCCAACAACTACGTTTTCTTTCAGTCCACGTAAGAAGTCTTTCTTAGCTTCAATAGAAGCCTGAGTAAGTACCTTCGTTGTTTCCTGGAAAGAAGCAGCTGATAACCAACTTTCAGTAGAAAGTGCAGCTCTCGTAATACCCAATAAAATTGGTCGAGAAATTGCAGGTTCAGCTTCACGAGTTTGGATCTCTTCTTTGCCTTCTTTGATCAATTCGTTGTTGATGTCTCTTACCTGACGACGATCAAGGATCTTTCCTTTCTTAAGCTCACTGCCACCTTCTTCGGTTACAACAAACTTACCGATCAATTCGTCATTTCTGGTATTAACTTCAAAACGATCAACTTTATCGCCTTCTAGGAACATTGTATCGCCCGGATCAGTGATCTCAACTTTCTGCATCATCGTGCTAACAATAACCTCGATATGCTTATCATTGATCTTCACACCCTGTAAACGGTAAACTTCCTGAATCTCATTCACTAAGTACGATTGTACAGCGTATGGCCCTAGAATGTTTAGAATGTCCTGTGCAGGAATTGTACCATCAGATAATGGCTGACCTGCTTTCACAAAGTCGTTGGTTTGTACAAGAATATGCTTACTCAAAGAGATCAAGTACTTCTTCTCATCAGTACCGTCTTTTGATTTAACAAATACTTCCTGAGAACCACGCTTACGGCCTCCCATTTCAACAATACCATCTATCTCAGAAACTACTGCCGGCTCACTTGGAGAACGAGCTTCAAAAAGCTCAGTCACACGAGGAAGACCCGCTGTAATATCTTTAGATTTAGATGCTGCTCTAGGAATCTTAGCGATTACCTGACCTGCAGAAACTTTCTCACCATTGTCGATAGCTACGTGAGTATCAACAGGAAGAGTACTTTCGCGGATCACATCTTTTGCACCTTTAACAACTAGTGTTGGTACAAGAGATCTATCCTTGGAGTCAGTAATAACTTTTTCACGGTGACCTGTTTGAGCATCAGTATCATCGGTAGAAGTAACTCCATCGATAATATCTTTGTACTCAACGGTACCATCAATTTCAGAGAAGATCAGTGCGTTGTATGGATCCCACTTACAAAGCTGTGCTCCTTTTGGAACCATATCGCCTTCTTCAACCATCATCTCGCTACCATAAGGTACGTTATAGCTGATTAAGACTTGACCTTCGTCATTAACAATTTTCAATTCACCTGCACGGCTCAATACAATGTTGTGCTCTTCTTCGCCATCATTATATTCTACAACACGTACATTTTCGAATTCAACTTTACCGTCGAATTTAGTTTTATGTTGTGAATCTGCCTCAAGACGAGAAGCCGTACCACCAACGTGGAAAGTACGAAGTGTAAGCTGTGTACCAGGCTCACCAATTGATTGAGCAGCGATAACACCAACGGCCTCACCTTTCTCAACAACAGTTCCGCGAGCTAAGTCACGACCATAACATTTTGCACAAACACCACGACCGGTTTCACAAGTAAGTACCGAACGGATATCCACTTCTTCAATAGAAGTTTCAGCAATTTTCTTAGCTACTCCTTCATCGATCATCTGGTTTGCTTCGCAGATAAGATCATCTGTGATCGGATCATGAATATCATGCAGAGAGAAACGACCGATAATACGATCTTCCAATCTTTCGATGATATCTTCATTATCCTTAAGAGCTGACATCTTGATACCACGAAGAGTACCGCAATCATCTTCAGTAATGATCACATCCTGAGAAACGTCAACAAGACGACGAGTTAAGTAACCTGCATCAGCAGTTTTAAGTGCGGTATCGGCAAGACCTTTACGAGCACCGTGAGTAGAGATAAAGTACTCAAGTACCGAAAGTCCCTCTTTGAAAGAAGAAAGAATCGGATTCTCAATTACTTCGTTACCCTGCTGCATTGAACTCTTTTGAGGCTTAGCCATCAAACCACGCATACCACCTAACTGACGAATCTGCTCTTTAGAACCACGGGCTCCGGAGTCAGCCATCATATATACCGGGTTGAAACCTTCACGATCTTCTTGAAGAGCCGTGAACAGAGTTTCAGAAACTCGGTTAGTAGTACTTGTCCACTTATCAATTACCTGATTGTAGCGTTCATTATCTGTAATGAAACCCATTTCGTAACGACCCTGAATGTCAGTTACTTCGTCTTTGGCTCCATCAATCAATTTTGCTTTAGCATCCGGGATGATGATGTCGTCAAGGCTGAATGAAAGTCCACCAAGAGTAGCGTTTTCGTAACCAAGTTTTTTCATTTCATCAAGGAATGCAGCACAACGTGAAGTTCCAACAATAGAATGGATATCACCAATCAGAACTCTAAGCTCTTTTTTACCGAGAGTTTTGTTCATGAACCCGATTTCTTCAGGCACGATCTGATTGAAGATCACACGTCCTGTAGAAGTTTTAACTACTTCTTTTACAGTTTCGCCTTCTTCGTTGACTACATCAACACGAACATTAATTTTTGCATGCAGATCGATCTGTCCCTGATCAAAAGCGACAAGAACCTCATCCATATCTGAGAAAGTCTTTCCTTCTCCTTTCTTGCCATTTGCAGGCTTAGTAAGGAAGTAAAGACCCAAGATCATATCCTGAGACGGAACTGCAATAGGTCCACCACTTGCAGGACTCATAATGTTATGAGAACCAAGCATCAATACAGAAGCTTCAAGCACTGCATCATGGCTAAGTGGTAAGTGAACCGCCATCTGGTCACCATCGAAATCGGCGTTGAATGCCGTACACGCTAGTGGGTGAAGACGGATCGCTTTTTCCTCGATAAGCACCGGCTGGAACGCTTGAATACCTAAACGGTGAAGCGTTGGAGCACGGTTAAGCATTACCGGGTGTCCATCAATTACATTTTCAAGTACTTCCCAAACCACCGCATCTCTGCGATCAACTACTTTCTTCGCACTCTTAACGGTTTTAACATAACCGCGTTCGATCAATCGGCGAATAATGAATGGTTTGTAAAGCTCGACTGCCATTTCTTTTGGAAGGCCACACTCATGCATTTTGAGTTCCGGTCCTACCACAATTACAGAACGACCTGAATAATCAACACGCTTACCAAGAAGGTTTTGACGGAAACGACCGCTTTTACCTTTCAACATGTCGCTAAGAGATTTTAGCGGACGATTGTTGTTTCTAACTGCGTTTGATTTTCTTGAGTTGTCATATAAAGAATCAACCGCTTCCTGAAGCATACGCTTCTCATTTCGAAGAATTACATCAGGAGCTTTAATGTCCATCAATCTCTTCAAACGGTTGTTTCTGATGATCACTCTTCTGTATAGATCGTTAAGATCAGAAGTAGCAAATCTACCACCTTCAAGAGGTACAAGAGGACGTAGTTCCGGTGGAATTACCGGGATCACACTCTGGCACATCCACTCTGGCTTGTTTTCTGTGTGCTCTGCAGCAGCACGGAAAGACTCAATAACCTGAAGGCGTTTTAGTTTCTTTTTCTTACGCATCTGTGAAGTCTCATGCTTCACTTCGTAGCGTAATTGGTAAGCTAATTCATCAAGATCAAGATCAGCAAGCATAGCAGCTAGTGCATCTGCTCCTTCTTTTACTATGAACTTATCTTCGTCGTCGTTATCAAGTTCGTAGTTATCTTCCGGAAGCTGATCAAGAATATCGTATTTCTCTTCTTCAGAGATCATATCACCTTTAGCGTAACCCAAATCACGAGCTACACCAGGATTGATGATCACGAAAGTTTCGTAATAAACGATCTTATCAAGATTCTTAGAAGACATACCTAATAGGTATGCGATCTTGTTTGGTAAAGATTTGAAATACCAAATGTGTACTACAGGAACGGTTAGGGTAATATGACCCATTCGCTCACGACGAACAGCTTTTCTTGTTACTTCAACACCGCAACGATCACAGATAATGCCTTTGTAGCGAATACGCTTGTATTTACCGCAATGGCACTCATAATCTTTAACCGGACCGAAGATCTTTTCACAGAAAAGACCATCCATCTCAGGCTTAAAGGTTCTGTAGTTTATTGTTTCTGGTGTTAAGACTTCACCGTGCGAACGTGACAAAATTGTCTCAGCCGAAGCAAGTGATACTCCGATACTGTTAAAGTCGTTGGTAACTGTTAATGTTTTTGTTATTGGCAAGGGTATTCCTCCATTAAATAATTAACAGTGATTATTGAATATGTATTTCAAGCCCGAGACCCATAAGCTCTCGAAGCAATACTTTGAATGATTCAGGCACATCACCATCAGGAAGGTTCTCACCTTTAACGATAGCTTCATATACTTTTGAACGCCCTTTCACATCATCACTTTTTACAGTGAGCATTTCTTTCAGGATACTTGAAGCACCATAAGCATATAGTGCCCAAACCTCCATTTCACCAAGTCGCTGACCACCAAACTGAGCTTTACCACCCAATGGCTGTTGCGTAATTAATGAGTATGGCCCAATAGAACGAGAGTGCATCTTATCTTGAACCAAGTGATTCAACTTGATCATGTAGATGTAACCTACTGTCGTCTTTTGAGAGAAAGCTTCACCGGTACGACCGTCGTAAAGATTTACACGACCATCTTCAGGTAATCCTGCTTCCTTTAATTTTCCTTTTACGTCATCCATGCTTGCTCCATCAAAAATCGGAGAAGCGAAAGTAACGCCAAGTTTCTTAGCTGCCCAACCTAGGATCGTTTCATAGATCTGACCAAGGTTCATACGAGAAGGTACACCAAGTGGGTTCAGACAGATATCTACAGGAGTACCATCAGCCATAAACGGCATGTCTTCCTGTGGTACGATCTTAGCAACAACACCTTTGTTACCGTGACGTCCCGCCATCTTATCACCTACCTGAAGCTTACGCTTCTTAGCAACGTAGATCTTAGCTTTTTGGATGATTCCAGGAGGTAGTTCGTCTCCTACTTGGATTGCAAACGTACGACGCTTAGCCTCACTGTCGATCTTACGACGAAGGTCACGATAGTTAGCAAACAGTAGTCTTACTTTTTCTACCAAATCCTGATCTGTAGCCCAGTCAATATTCTCATTGATATTTACCGGATCTAATTCTTCAAATACTGATTTTTTATACTTCTCACCTTTTGGAATCAACTCATAATTACTGTAGTTGAGTACTCCAGGAGAAGTTTTATCTCTTAGTAGAGAATACATTTTATCAGCCCATTGCTGATTCAATTCTGCAAGTTTTTCAGCATGTCTTTCCTGCTCTTGCTCTACTCTTTTCTTCTCTTCTTTTCTTGAGATTAACTCATCGCGCTTACGGCTGAAAAGCTTAGTGTTGATAATGGTTCCTGAAACGCCCGGAGGTGTTTTCAAAGAAGCATCTTTTACATCACCGGCTTTATCACCAAAGATTGCGCGAAGAAGTTTTTCTTCCGGTGTTGGATCTGTTTCACCTTTTGGAGTGATCTTACCAACAAGAATGTCGCCCGGATTAATTTTTGCTCCAACTCGGATAATGCCTTTTTCATTAAGGTTACGAGTTGCTTCTTCACTTACGTTAGGAATCTCACGAGTAAGCTCTTCTTCACCACGCTTAGTGTCACGAACTTGTTGTTCGAATTCTGTAATGTGGATAGAAGTATAGATATCGTCTTGAACAATGCGCTCACTTACAACGATTGCATCCTCAAAGTTATAACCTCTCCAAGGCATGAAAGCCACGAGTAAGTTACGACCAAGAGCAAGCTCTCCACCGTCTGTTGAACAACCATCAGCAATAGCCTGTCCTTTTTTAACCTTATCGCCTACTTTTACAATAGCACGTTGGTTAGTACAGGTATCCTGATTTGTTCTGCTGAATTTTTCAAGCTCATACGTTTTAATACCGCCATCAAAATAGCAATGTTGATCCAACTCATCTCTTTCGTACTTGATACGAATTTCAGTTGAGCTTACGTATACAACTTCACCTTTAGCATCAGCAGTAATAATAGCACGAGAATCACGAGCCGCTCTGTGCTCCAATCCTGTACCTACAACCGGCGCTTCTGGTCTTAACAATGGAACTGCTTGACGTTGCATGTTCGAGCCCATCAAGGCACGGTTTGCATCATCATGTTCAATAAAAGGAATCAATGCAGCTGCAAGTGATGTGATCTGGTTTGTAGCCACATCCATATACTCGATCTCTTCTGCCTTAGCAACTAGATAGTTACCTTCGCGCATTCTTGAGAATACTGCATCGTTAGCAAAAGTGTTATTATCATCTAATTCAGCATTAGCCTGAGCAATTACTGTCTCATCTTCCTGCTCCGCTGCTAAATACTCAACACTTTTAGAAACTTTTTTGTCTTTAACTTTTCTGTAAGGTGTTTCAATAAAACCAAAATCATTCACTTTTGCATGAATACAAAGTGATGAGATCAGTCCAATGTTCGGACCTTCAGGAGTTTCAATTGGACAAAGTCGACCATAGTGAGTGTAGTGAACATCACGAACCTCAAAACCTGCACGCTCACGAGTTAGACCTCCAGGTCCAAGAGCAGACATACGACGCTTATGCGTTAATTCTGCCAATGGATTCGTTTGATCCATAAACTGTGATAGCTGGTTTGTACCAAAGAAAGTGTTAATTACACTAGAAATGGTACGAGCATTCACAAGATCCTGCGGAGTCAACTGCTCAGCATCACGAGAGTTCATTCTCTCTTTGATCGTTCTTGCCATTCTTGCAAGACCAATCGCAAATTGCTGTCCTAATTGCTCACCTACAGTTCTTACACGTCTGTTACTCAAATGATCAATATCATCAACTTGAGATTTCATATTCTTAAGACGAATAACTTCTGTGATAATAGCTACAATATCTTCCTTCAATAGATACTGTACATCTTCATTACCTTCTAAACGAAGTCGTTTGTTCAATCTGTAACGACCAACTTCACCCAGATCATATTTCTTATCACTAAAGAATAATCTTTCGAGGATAGAACGAGCAGTTTCAGGATCAGGCATTTCACCGGATCTGATTTGCTGATAAACTTCCCCAAGTGCAGAAGTTTCATCCCAGGTTGGATCTTTACGAAGCGTATTCATCATTACTGAACGCTCAGATTCTTCTGAAGTAATCTTCTGAACAAGAACAGTTTTCTGATCAACTTCACCGAACATTCCGTAATCATCTTCAGTCAATTCATGATCACGTTCAAAAATGATCTTACGGTTTAATGCTTCTGTAACTTCACCTGTCTCATCATCAACAACTTCTTCCATCTCTTCAACGATGATGTTCTGAGCAAGTCGCTTACCAACAAGGTTCTTCTTGAAGTTTGCTTTAGTTCCAACTTTTACATCTTCAGATAATTCAAACAGACTCAATAAGTCCATATCTGTTGAATACCCAAGAGCACGTAACAATGTTGTAGCAGGAATCTTTTTCTTACGATCGATATAAGCCCAGAGCACATCTCTGATATCAGTTGTAAATTCGATCCATGATCCCTTAAAAGGAATTACACGAGCTGAATATAGTTGAGTACCATTAGGGTGAACTGATTGGCCAAAAAATACGCCCGGCGAACGGTGTAACTGAGATACAATCACACGCTCAGCGCCATTTATAATAAATGTACCACGATCTGTCATCCATGGTAAGTCACCCAAAAATACTTCCTGTTCAATTGTTTCGCTGGCTTCATCACTATCATCAACAGATGATAATCTGAGCTTTGCTTTCAATGGAACTGAATAGGTTAATCCACGATCCTGACATTCTTTGATAGTATACCTTGGAACATCAACATTGTAGTATAAAAATTCGAGTATATGAGTTTCTCTGGTATCCTGAATTGGGAAATTTTCCAAGAAAATTCTTTGCAGCCCTTGATTAGCACGCTCATTTGGTGCAATATCAAGCTGAACGAATTTCTCGAACGATTCTAATTGGATATCCAGGAAATCAGGATATTCTAAAACTTCTTTTGTTCGCCCAAAAGATTGGCGATCCGTATTTGGAATAGTTTGCATCTTCTTGCTCAAAAGGAACCTCTCCTTTTTGTTGAAGGTAAATTAAACGGTAAAAACCCTATAAATAACAGGGTTAAGTAATATAGACGCCAATAGCCAATACCGTTTTCACGATATCGGCTACGTGCGAATATTGTAAAAAAGCTTATTTAAGCTCTACTGTAGCTCCAGCTTCTTCAAGCTTAGCTTTGATCTCTTCAGCTTCTGCCTTAGCAATACCTTCTTTGATAGTGTTAGGCGCGCCATCAACAAGTTCTTTAGCTTCTTTAAGCCCAAGACCAGTGATTCCGCGAACTTCTTTGATCACAGCGATTTTCTTTCCACCAGCAGCTTCAAGAACTACATCAAACTCAGTTTGCTCTTCAGCACCAGCAGCGTCTCCGCCTCCGGCTGGTCCAGCAACAGCAACAGCTGCAGCTGCAGGTTTGATATCGTATTCTTCTTCAAGAACTTTTGCTAGTTCGTTTGCTTCTTTGATAGTTAGGTTGACAAGCTCTTCAGCTAGTTTATTAACGTCAGCCATTTTTATCTCCAGTTGTTTTTTAAAGTAAAATTTTTAATGTCTTGCGACATGTTGTATAAATATTATTCTTCGCCTTTTTCGGCAATAGTTTTCACAGCACCAACAAGGTTTGACCCTTGTGCAGTAAGCGCACTTACTACGGTTTGTGCAGGTGACATCAACAGACCAAGTATATCGCCAATAACTTCGTTTTTAGACTTCATTGCGGCGAGAGCTTCTAATTTATCAGAAGAATAGAATTCACCATCTATAAAAGCGGCTTTAAATTCTGGTTTCTTCTTATCCTTAGTAAACTCTTTTAATACTTTAGCCGGTGCGGACAATTCATCTTCAACGAATGCAAATGCATTTTGCTCTACTAAAGAAGGAAGTACTTTATCGTAGCCTCCAACTTCCTGCATAGCAAGTTTCATTAGCTTATTCTTGTAAACTTTGAAGAAGATATTTCCCTTGCGGAATTCTCCACGCAGTTCGTTAGCATCTGCCACAGACATACCGGTGTACTTAGTGATATAAATACCATTAGCACTATTAAGTTTTTCTGTGATTTCGTCTAAGACTGCTTTTTTTTCTGCAGTAGGCATAATTCTTAATTCCTCCTATTATAGGGATGTAACTGCGGTTCTACTTATAGGTATGCTTGGCCCCATAGTACTACTCATGAAAACTGATTTCACGTATAGTCCTTTAGCGGATGCAGGTCTTAAGCGCATTACAGTTGAAAGAAAAGCTTCAGCGTTTTCTTTAATTGCAGTTGCGTCAAAACTTATTTTACCTACGGATGTATGTAGAATTCCGAATTTATCAACACGAAAATCTATCTGTCCGGCTTTCACCGTTTTAACAGCGTCAGCTACATCCATAGTAACTGTTCCACTTTTTGGGTTTGGCATAAGCCCACGCGGTCCCAGGAATCTTCCCAGTTTACCGAGTTTTCCCATTGCATCAGGTGTAGCGATTATCACATCGATATCCGCCCAACCTTCTTCAATTTTTTTGATGTATTCGTCCATACCAACATGGTCGGCACCTGCTTCTCTGGCTTCATCTTGTTTTG
This sequence comes from Balneola sp. EhC07, assembly GCF_001650905.1. Taxonomy (GTDB): domain Bacteria; phylum Bacteroidota; class Rhodothermia; order Balneolales; family Balneolaceae; genus Balneola. The sequence continues at coordinate 1,960 of NZ_LXYG01000012.1, read as the reverse complement.
CTTCGTTTACCAAAGCTAAAACTCGAACTTCTTTACCTGTACCATGAGGCAAGCTCACAGTTCCACGTACCATTTGATCGGCGTGTCGCGGATCAACACCTAAGCGGACATCAATATCCACCGAAGCATCGAAATTTCGGTTTGAAGTTTTTTTAACCAGATCACATGCTTCCTCCAGAGAATATTCAATCTCCGGATTAACTAATGCCACGGCTTGTTCGTATTTCTTTCCTTTTTTTGCCATAATCACAACTCCTTATTTATCGCGATTTACTCTTAGACCCATACTCCGAGCCGTTCCTGCAATCATTTCGGCACCAGCTTCAATGTCAAACGCATTTAAGTCTTCCATTTTTTCTTGTGCTATATCTTTGCATTGGCTCCAGGTAACTGTTCCAACCTTTTTAAGGTTAGGTTCACCCGATCCGGACTTTATTTTCGCAGCTTTCTTGAGCAATACTGGCGCTGGAGGTGTCTTTGTTTTAAATGAAAAAGACTTGTCAGCGTATACAGTAATCTCAACTGGAATTACAGTTCCGGCTTTTTCCTGAGTCTTAGCATTAAAGGCTTTACAAAACTCCATAATGTTAATTCCAGCCTGACCGAGAGCCGGTCCAACTGGGGGCGCAGGGTTTGCCTGTCCACCAACGATTTGGAGCTTCAGGATTCTTTCAACTTTTTTAGCCATGGATTATCAGGATCCTAAATGATTAGTAACTTCTGTTTGGTTGCGTAATAGCTAGCATCAACTAGTTTCTTTAATTTAAGTAGTGGATTCCACTTGGTTCACATCTACTTCTACAGGGGTTCGGCGTCCAAAAATGGAAACCATCACTCTCAGTTTTAACTTATCGGTGTTAACCTCCTGTACGGTGCCATCAAAATCTTTGAATGGACCGGAAATAACTTTTACGAGATCACCTTCACTAAATGGTATCTCAATATTTGCATTCTCTTCTCCACCTTCTCTAACACGTCCTATAATTCTTTGGACTTCATGCTTTTTCAGTGGATGCGGTACAGTTTGCGTCTTTCCTACTTTCAAAAATCCTAAGCAAGAAGGAGCGCTTTGTACTAAATTGTTTACCTCTTCATCATAATGGGTGTTGAGCAGTATATATCCCGGGAAAAAATTCTTTTCTCTTGTCTTCTTTTTTCCACCACGGATCTCAACAATGGTTTCAGTTGGAACAAGCACTTCTTTCACTTTATCCTCTAAACCTTGCTCTTCTATCTCACGCTCAAGAAAATCTCTTACTTTATTTTCATGACTGGAGAAACAACGTACTACATACCAATCATGTACTAGTTCAACACTCATGTTCTTAATTGTAAATGTATTCTAAAGCAGTACTATATACCTGATCAACACCAAATATAAATACAGATAGAATTATCGAGAAAACCACAACGATCATAGTACTGTCAATAAGTTCTTTCTGTGTAGGCCAAGCTACTTTCTTAAACTCACCTACAACACCGTCAAAAATTCCTGATAATTTAGCCATTATGCTTATTCGTTTTATTTAATTGCACGGGCGGAGAGACTCGAACTCCCGACACCTGGTTTTGGAGACCAGTGCTCTACCAACTGAGCTACGCCCGTTTATACACGGAAAAGTAGATGGCAAAAACCACCTACTTTTTTTCCGTAAATTCGCTTAGCTGGTAGTGCTTAGTCTAAAATTTTAGTTACCACACCAGCACCTACGGTACGTCCACCTTCGCGGATCGCAAAACGCAGGCCTTCTTCCATTGCTACCGGCTGGATCAGTGTTACGGAGAGCTTTACATTATCTCCCGGCATCACCATCTCCACTCCACTCGGAAGCTCACAGGAGCCCGTTACATCCGTTGTACGGAAGTAAAACTGTGGACGGTATCCTTTGAAGAATGGTGTGTGTCTTCCACCTTCATCTTTGCTTAGTACATATACCTCACAATCAAACTGCTTGTGTGG
>NZ_LXYG01000011.1 GCF_001650905.1 Balneola sp. EhC07 | reverse complement strand
TGTTCTAGATTTGAGCTATTTGCAACCCAATCCGAAGAGCCAGAAGGATCTGTAGAAAAATCTGAGCTTAAAATGGAACCCATCCCTGTCCCTTCCCTTCGTTGAGGGAAGGGGACGCCTTAACAAAATCAGATATAGCTTCTCGGTTAGGTTAAAAGCATGGATAAGCCTCTTATTCAGAGTCAAAGCTATAAAGCCGTCATCCTGAACTTGTTTCAGGATCTTAAGAATTAGCTTTGATTCATTCGTTTGCCACATTTCCTTTTATAATCACCACAAAGATCCCGAAATGAATTCGGGATAACGTCTTTTCTGTAATTCCTTTGGGGCAATAAATCGGTCAGACGGCTTTGAGCCGTTCGACCGATGACATGGATTTGGTAATAAGAAGTACTGCAATTACAAATATCCAGATCTCGGGCATTTAAAGAATTTTCAGGGAAAGTTGAATGTGTATATAATTTGTAATACATTTTGTAAAACAAATAATTAAAAGATGAGATCCGTACGGTTACCTGAAGACTTAGACAAAGAGTTGGAGATGTTAGCAGATCAAAAAAAGGTATCTCGCTCCAACATTATAAAAGAAGCTCTGGTGGAATATATGGCAAAAGAAAAAAAATATAATCAACCTTACGAATTGGGAGTCCGCTACTTCGGAAAACATGGAAGTGGTGAGAGTGATCGGTCTGTAAACTATAAATCCCGAATTAAAAACAAGCTTCGTGATAAGCACTCTGATTGACGCCGGTCCCATTATTGCGCTTTTTGATAAAGACGATCAGTATCATCATCAGGTGATGGATTTTATGAAAAATTTTCGAGGACGTCTTGTTTCAACTTGGGCGGTACTGACCGAAGTTTCGTATATGCTCGATTTCAATAAACAAACCCAGTTGGATTTTATTGACTGGGTTGGAGAGGGGGGTATCGAACTATTTAATCTGGAGCAATGGCAGCTTACTAAGGTGAGAGAGATTATGTACAGATATTCTGATTTACCATCCGATTTTGCCGATGCTTCATTGTTGGCAACTGCTGAAGCAAAAAATATTGATTCTATTATATCTTTAGACAGCGACTTCGCCGTCTATAAATTGAACAGCGGAAAATCGCTTTCGAATTTGTTGATTGACTAGGAAACTTTCCAAATAGCGTAAATACGATTAATCTGGATGATTCTATATTATCAGACCAATCAATTATACCTGAGGTGAGTCACTCAGAGCGAAAGCGAAAAGTCTTCACGATTATAATTTGCCCGGAAATAGCTGTGCAGATCCATCGCTGTCGTTCTTGATGACTTCCATATAATCATTTGGGACAATAAGTCGGCCAGACGGCTTTGAGCCGTTCGACCGCTGGCTCGGATTTGGTTCATGAGTCTCCCTCCCTGATCATAGGGAGGGAACAAGGGTGGGTCAGCAATACGATTCTTTAAAAAGTTTAAGATCTTAGTCACTCAGAGCGAAAGCGAAGAGTCTTCACAACTAAGAATAGGCAAGGAATGCATTGTGCAGATCCTTCGCTCCGCTCTGGATGACTTTTATATATTAATTTGGGACAATAAATCGGTCAGACGGCTTTGAGCCGTTCGACCGCTGGCTCAGTAAACCGACCCAAAACTTTCCATAAAGCAACCATTGTAATCAAATCAATAATGCTGTATATTTAAGGCTCTCTGTTGTTCGGACAAAGCGTCGGAATGACTGTCTTCACCTACGAGGACATCCAAAGACAAAACATACATACATGAGTACGAATTATTACGAATTCACTTATATCATCAATCCCGTTTTAGACGAGGATAAGTTTGCCGCTGTTGTTGATAAAGTGAACAAATTGATCGAAAAGCACGGCGGCGATGTTGATGAAGTTGAAGAGTGGGGCTTAAGAAAGTTTGCCTACGATATCGACAAAAAGAGCAACGGTTTCTATGTGAATATGTATTTCAACGCACCTGTTGATACAATTGCAAAAGTAGAACGTGCACTAAGAATTGATGACGATGTTCTTCGTTTTCTAACGCTTAAATATGATGCAAAGATGCTTCGCCATCGTGAGCTTCAAAAGAAAAATGCTGTTCCTGATGTTTTTGCTGTAGAAGCAGAAGAGGAAGAAGCGAAGAAAAAAGAAGACTAAACTCTCATCAACTAAAGATATTTTATTATGATTAACAATCCTTCACATCCGAAGAAAAGTATCCGCAAAGTAAAGCAATGCAAGTTTACTCAGGCGGGATTAGAATACATCGACTACAAAGATGTTGATACGCTGCAACGTTTCACTAACGATCAGGGAAAAATTCTTCCTCGTCGTGTTACCGGAACAAGTGCTAAGCACCAACGTCAGCTTAACAGAGCTATCAAAAGAGCTCGTTTTTTAAGCTTGATGCCATACGTAGCAGAAAACCTTAGATAAGAAATTACAGAACCATGAAAGTTATCCTTAGAGAAGACGTAGAAAAATTAGGACAAGCCGGTGAGCTTGTTGATGTTAAAGACGGATACGGTCGTAATTACCTTATCCCGCAAGCAAAAGCTATTCTCGCTACAAAAAGTACTATCGCTGAGATGGAACTTAGAATGAGACAAGCAGCTGCTCGTGCTGAGCTTACTGTTCAGGAAGCAAAAGATCTTGCTAAACTGTTAGAAGCTACTTCAGTAACAATTTCTGTTACAACCGGTGAAGACGACAAGATTCACGGTACCGTAACAAATGTTCAGATTGCTGATGCTCTTGCTGAAAGAGAGATCCTTGTTGACAGAAGAAATATTTCTATCGACGAAGATGTTAAAACTCTTGGCGAGTACACTGCTACGGTAAGTTTAGTTGGCGACTTAAACCCACAGATTAAATTCTGGGTTGTAAAAGCTGACTAATAGCTTTTGGGTTATTGATACGTCTATGAAGACGTTAAACTTTTTTGATAACTAGAGACTTTTAAAAAGCCTACATTCACTATCAAATTAGCGAAACAATAAATACCCGAATGAACTTATCAAAATCGATATTAATGGGGATCATCTTCGCGATGTTATCCCCATTTTTTTTATATGCCCAGGCTCCTGATCCGGTTAAGTACGAGGTCTCTGAAATTCCTGACACTGTTAAATCGGGTGAAGTATTCGAAATTATTGTAGAAGCTTCAATAGAAGGAAAATGGCATTTATACTCGGTTCTGAACGATCCGGACGCAGGACCTTATCCCACCGAATTTTCTGCAAAATCCCCAAATTTTGTATTAGCCGGAAAAACTTCAGAAACCAAAGCAGATATAGAATTCGATCCCAATTTTGAGGCGGAATTAGGTTGGCATACATCTTACGCCAGTTTTACTATTCCTGTGGCTGTAAAATCTGAGCTGCAGGGAAAACAGACTTTGGACATAGAAGTGTATTATCAGGTTTGTGATGATCGGGTTTGTTTACCGCCCAAAAGAAAATCCATTATAGCGGGCGTATTTGTTGATGGAGTCGCTGATGAAATTTATGAAGATGCTGTTGGCGGAGCTACTGTTTCTGAAGGTGGAAATTCATCAACCAAAAAAGGAAGTTTCTCGGATGACGGGATTTTTTCTTTTTTGTGGATCGCCATTGTAGCAGGTTTTGCGGCATTACTGACTCCATGTGTGTTTCCAATGATCCCACTTACGGTTTCTTATTTTTCTAAGCAGGAAGATGCAAAAAGAGGGGTAGGTTCAGCATTTATTTTTGGCGTGGCTATAGTAATTACATTTACGTTGATCGGTGCAGTATTAGCCTTTTTTCTTGGAAAAAGTGGAGCACAGAATTTCGCTTCTAACCCAATTGTGAATTTATTCATTGCACTGGTATTAGTCGGATTTGCACTGAGCTTATTAGGAATGTATGAGCTTCAGTTGCCTCATCAGCTTACAAATTTTCTTAACAGAAAAAGCAATGAGAGTTCAGGCATTGTTGGAATCTTATTCATGGCTATGACCATCAGTGCGGTTTCTTTCTCTTGTACGGCACCATTCGTTGGGGCTGTATTTACAGCAACCGTGGGTGGCGAATGGTTTTATCCGATCTTAGGTATGATAGGGTTCTCAGCGGCATTTGCGAGTCCGTTCGTGTTGTTTGCCATGTTCCCTAAATGGCTGGAAGCACTCCCCAAAAGTGGTTCATGGATGAACATTGTAAAAGTGCTTTTAGGTTTCATTGAACTAGCCGCAGCATTCAAGTTTTTATCAAACGCTGATCTTGTATGGCAATGGGGAATCGTTTCACGTCCTTTGACCATTGCATTCTGGATCGTCATCTTTTTGATGGCAGGATTTTATGTGCTCGGATTTATCACCCTGAAGCATGAATCAAAATTGGAACAAATTTCAACAGGAAGAATGCTTCTGGCAATGCCATTCTTAATGTTCAGCTTTTATTTGATTCCGGGACTCTTAGGATCATCATTGGGTTTTTGGGATGCTTTTCTTCCCCCAAAACAACCAACAGATGTAAGCCTGGTCGCCTCAATCGGAGGGAGTGGAGGTGTTAGTTCAACTTCTGCCGATGAAGGCTGGAGCAAAGATTTTGAAGCATCGGTTGCATCAGCAATAGAATCAGGAAAACCGGTTTTTATAGATTTTACCGGATATACATGTACAAACTGTCGTGCTATGGAAAGCAATATATTTCCTCTGGAAGAAGTGCAGCAAGCCTTTGCTGAAATGGAGTTGGTAAAATTGTATACAGACGGCGGCAAAGACGCCAAAGATAATCAATTGATACAGTTTGAGCTCACCGGAAATATCGCTCTGCCAACTTATGTGATCTACGACCCTGTCTCGAAAACAGTGATCGATCAGGTGTTGGGATATACTAAAGAAGAAAAATTTACGTCATTTCTTAGAGAAGGACTGAATGAATTCAAATCAAGATAGAAGTTGACCCTGATCGGTGAAACCTTTAGCCTTAGATGACTTGAGTTCGATATAACAGAATTAATTATGAGTCATACCTGCATTCGCCGTGGAATGATCCTCCTTTTTATTTGATTTGTTTGGTTTTTGAATTCATGTACAGTAATAGTCACTAAATTTTGGCACACTGACGGCTTTACATTCAAAAAAAAGAATCTACATCATATGTGCGATAGCAGGTATGATTTTGTTGTGTCCGGAATTTTCTAAAGCTCAGAATGTATTAGAAAGCCAAACTGCTATTGATTCCGTAAATATTGATTCTGCCTATTACATTGGAGAGTGGGTTTTGGAGGAGTCGATTATAATCTCATCTGATTCTATAGCTATTCCAAATCAAAACTGGTTGTACGATCCCATTCGAGGAAACCTGACTTTCAGAGAAACCGATTCATTTTCTTTTCAAGGGATTTCTGATGTCACTGTTAGATTCAAATACTATCCATACAGCCTCAGACGATTTTATAATGATAAAGCGGTTCAACCTCTGGATTCTTCCATTTTTGATAGTGAATCATCAAATCAATATTCGGTATTTAGTTCGTTGGGTCAAACAAACAGAAACACAGAATCAGATCTTCAGCAAAGAGGAAGTCTGAGTCGTGGAATAATAGTGGGTACAAATCAGGATTTTGCCCTTGAAAGCGGTTTGGATTTTGAGCTTTCCGGAAAACTGACGGATGACGTAACCATCAGTGCGGTTCTAACAGATAAAAGTATTCCAATTCAACCGGATGGGACGACTCAGAATCTCAAAGAATTTGATAAAGTTTTTATTCAGGTTCAGGCTCCGAACACAACCATCGAGATGGGTGATGTGGACATAAGTTTAGAGAAAAGCACCTTTGCCAAGCTCAACCGAAGGTTACAGGGTGCTGCGGGTTATAACACTACAAACTTTACAGATCTATCAGCTGCGGCTTCGGTGGTTCGGGGAGTTTTCAAAAGTGTACAGTTACAGGGTTTGGAAGGAGTTCAGGGTCCGTACAGGCTTACAGGAAATGAAAATGAAGAGTTTGTGATCATTCTTGCAGGAACCGAGAGAGTTTATATCAATGGTCAACAAGTTCAAAGGGGAGAAGAAGGAGAATATATTATCGATTATGGTTTGGGTGAGATCTACTTCACAAATAATCTGCTCATCAAAGATGAAACCAGAATTGTTGTTGAGTATGAATACATCGATCAGAATTTTAACCGGACATTAGTAGCCGCGGAGGGACAAGGAAGTTTACTGAATAACAGATTTAAGATCGGAGCTACGGTAATTCGTCAGGCCGATGGAAATAATCTGCTTTCTCAGCAAACACTTACAGAAAGTGATATCGATATTTTACGTCAGGCTGGAGATGACAGAAATGCAGCAAGAGTTTCCGGGGCTGAGCGTGTTGATCCGAGTGAAGAAAACGGGAATGTGTTGTATGCTCAGGTTGATACAGTAGTAAATGGACAAACATTTACCATCTTCAAAAATATTCCGGGGTCTGATGAAGCTGTTTTCAGAGTACGATTTTCAAATGTGGGAGAATTCCAGGGTAGTTACAGAAGAACAGGTACATCGGTAAACGGATTACTGTTTGAATGGGTGGGTTCGAATCAGGGAGATTACGAACCTTTCAGAAATTTACCCGCTCCCATAGAGCAACAAATGGCGGCATTGAACAGCTCCTATCAGATAAATAAAAATGTTCGCTTATTTGGAGAATGGGCAGTCAGTGATTATGACCGAAACAGATTTTCTGATCTGGATGACAGAGATAATACGGATCACTCATATCTGGGAGGGGTAAGAATAGATTCTTTAAAGACCGGAACGGGATTATTCAGTTTGAAAGCAGAGAGAAGATATTCGGGATCAAATTTTGAATTCTTTGAACGAACCAGAGATGTTGAGTTTGACCGGAAATGGAATCTGACCAATTTTGAACAATCAGAGGAAACCACCAATGAGCTGGTTGCCCGATATGATTTTAATACCGGTACTTCACTAAATGGGGAATATGGATTTATAGACAGGATCGGTTTTTCTGGGCAAAGACAGGCTTCCGCTTTTACATCGCAAAATAAAAATGGTTTTCAGGCAAGCTATGATCAAGACTGGATACAAAGTGAAGACGATCTGCAGATGATTAACGGAAGCTGGTTCCGGCAACAGGGAAGGATTTCTAACCGATTCTCAAAAGAAAATTCAGATAACAGCTTTACACCGTATATAAGTTTTGAGCATGAGAACAGAGTACAGCGTGATCAACAAAGTGATTCGTTAACTAATCAGTCATTAAAGTTTTATGAAGTAACACCGGGGATACGATATGAAGCTAGCAAGTGGCTCCTTGATTATTCTCTAGCTTACAGAAATTCATTTGGTGTGCTTGAGAACGATTTGAGAGATGAGGCGGCATCTCTACAACATTCCGTTCAAATAAATTTATTTCCGAGTAATTATTTTACAACGCAGAACAAAATTGCTGTCAGAAATAAGGAATTCACATCTGATTTTAAAAACGAAGGAAATACTGATAAGAGATCTCTACTGATAAGATCCAATACTGATTATTCATCAATCTCAGAAAATTGGGAAGGTAATTTTTTATACGAAGTAAATACTCAGCGTCAGGCGTTGTTGCAGGAAACATTTATAGAAGTTGGACCGGAGATCGGTCAATATGTATGGGATGATCTGAATGATGATGGTGTAGAGCAACTGGATGAATTCTTTTTGGAACTAACACCAAATGAAGGAACGTATATAAGGCAATTTCTTCCTTCAGATGAGTTGTTTCCAGTAATAGATCTGCGGGTCAGATTTAGAAATGAAATAAACCCTTTTGGATTTCTGAAGAACGAAGATGGGATTAGTGTTTTTTTAAATCAGATCATTTTCAGGTCCAGATTTGATATCTCTGAAAACTCAACAACAAACGACCTGTCGGATATTTATTTATTGAATATCAGCACCTTCAGAGATTCTGCTACCACCATTCAGGGAAGATTCGCATTTGAAAAAGAACTGGATATGCTACCTGCTTACGATAAATTTGATCTGAATTTCAGATATAATCAATCGAAAAGCCTTAATCGGCGTAGCAGCGAACTCCAGTCCATCTATCAGGATGCCTTTGCCGTTGATCTCAGATATAACATTACAAGTAGAATTCAGGGCGATTCTAAAGTAACCTCAGGAACGAACAGAAATTCAAGCAGTACAATTTCAAATCGAAATTTTAATATAAAAAGTCAGAGTTTTGAACAAGGATTTGGAGCTACAATAAACAGATCCTGGCGCACAGGAATTTCGATTTCTGTATCTGAAAAAACAGATCGGGAAAATGGAATGAATAAAGTTGAAGCTCAGATTGTAAAAATTCGCAATACAAACAGATTCTTTTTATGGAGAAAGGTTCAGGCTAATTCTTCACTTGAGTTCAGAAACGTTAGCGTAGATGGGAGCACCAATGCAGTTGGAATTTTTGAGCTTACCGATGGTTCCGGAAGAGGTGAAAATCTTATATGGTCGCTCGGCAGTAGCTATAGGGTAAATAATCTCATCAGATTAAATTTAATGTATGATGGCAGAACAGTAAAAGACCGTCCGACAATACATACTGCTAAATTAACTTTAAAAGCCACATTTTAGATTTAAACTCTTAAGCAGAACTGGAATTAAAAGCAACCGAAAATACAGTCAAAAAGTTTGCCTAAAGTTAATTTTTCTGTGCTTCAATACTTTGACATTTAGTATAAAATGAACTATTCTTTTGCCTCATTAAACTTAGACATTAACATTAAATATAAGCGGAGTGGACATGACATCGTCGATTGCTCTATTTTTTCTACAAGCCGATCCTGGCTTCTTTAACATCATCGTTGAGAAATTTAATCAAGGAAACGAAGGTGGATGGATGTGGCCGGTACTGGTTACACTAATACTTGGTTTGGCAATTTTTCTGGAAAGAATTATTACTCTTAACCTTGCAGATATTAACACACGGAAATTCATTGTAAATGTTCAGGAAGCATTGCAAGAGGGCGGTATTGAAGCTGCTGAAGAACTTTGTGCTCAAACCCGTGGACCTGTAGCTTCTGTTTTTCAGGCTGGTTTAATGCGTTCAGACGAAGGCATTGATGCAGCAGAAAAAGCAATTGCGGCTTATGGCTCTATTGAAATGAGTTTTCTTGAAAGAGGACTTGTTTGGTTGTCACTTTTCATTGCGATTGCTCCGCTATTTGGATTCCTTGGAACAGTAATTGGTATGATCCAGGCATTCGATGACATCGAAGCAGCTGCAGATATTTCCCCAAGTATTGTAGCGGGTGGTATTAAAGTAGCCCTTCTTACAACAGCCGGTGGTTTGATCGCAGGTATTATCCTTCAGATCGGATACAACTATTGTGTATCTAAAATTGACCGTTTGATCGCTGAAATGGAAGAAAGTTCAATTACTCTAATCGATTCTATCATTTTATTAAACGAAGGAAAGCCGTTGATTACTCCTTCTGTTGATGACAGCTCAGATTCAGAATAATAATCCCAACCAAAAAAAGTTAAACAGGAGATTATTATGAATATTGTAAGTTTAAGTGTTGGTCTTGCCGGATTAATGATCGTGGGTGGAGTTTTAGCCATGATCATATCAGGAATTCGCAGCCTTACACAAGGAAAACAAGATTTTAAAAGAATCGCTTTGATGATGGTGCCGGTAGTTGTATTCGCAATTACGTATTTCGCACTAGATCAAGACGAAGTTAAAGCTGCAGTTATGACTGCCGGCGTAATGATGGGAGGAATGGTTCTTACTATTTTCCTTACCGGACTTCGTGGAACATTCAAGTTTTAATTAAGCAATTATGCTATTAAAGAAACGTGAAAGAGAAAGCGCTGAAATTAATGGTTCGTCTATGGCGGATATAGCCTTTCTTTTACTCATCTTTTTCTTGGTAACTACTACCATTAACGTAGATACGGGAATCGGAATGGTACTTCCTCCACCGGTAACAGAGGATAATCCACCGCCGCCGATTAAGGAAAGAAACTTGATGAAGATCTTGGTTAATAATGCGGGATTAGTCACAATGGATGACGAGTCAACGCCTATTGACGAAGTTCAAACTAAACTTATTGAGTTTATTAAAAATCCTGAGGCAAGCGAGGAATTAGCTGCTAGTCCACAAGCGGCAATTGTTTCATTAAAAACAGTACGTGAAACTCCGTACAGGATCTACATTGATATGTTAGATGAAGTAATTGGAGCATATGCTGTACTTAGAAATGAAGCCGCTAACCAGAACTTTGGTAGAGAATATTCTCAACTAAATCAGGAGCAGAAGAAAATAGTGGATGATATCTATCCGAAGAAAATTTCAATCGCTGAACCTGATCCGGAGTAAACATAATGGCACATTTTAAGAAAAAACAAGCCGGAACAAAGCAAGAAGTACCAACTTCTGCAATGCCCGATGTGGTATTCATGCTTCTTTTCTTCTTTATGGTTACCACTGTATTGAGAGAAGTAACTCTGAAGGTTAAGATTGATCTAACGAAAGCTACTAATATTGAAAAGATAGAAGAAAAGCGATTGGTTTCTTATATCTATATTGGTCCTGAACGTTTACCAAATAATAGGCTTGGTAATGATAAAGTTCAGATCGACGATTCAATACAGGAAGATATTGGTGCTATTAGAACAATCATGTATGACAAGTTACTTGAAGAACAAAGAATGATCGTTTCACTTCGTGTTGATGAGAGTTCTGAATTCGGACTTTTGACAGACGTACAGGAAGAGTTGAAGCAAGCTCAAACTTTTAGAATTAATTATTCTACTAAAAGTGAGGCTACCAGAAACTAATTCTGGTTTACACAAATTTGAGGCATCCATGAAGTTCATGGTTGCCTTTTTTTATTTAATGGACAGGAGAAATTATGGACCAGGAATTTAAAAGTATACAAAGTGTAGGAAGAGAAGGTCTGATAAAACAGATCACGGCTTATGACTCTCACACAAATCAATCTACTATCAAAGGTATTGGGGACGATGCAGCAGTTTTAAAAATAGATGGTAAAACTCATTCTTTAATTACTTCTGACACTTTTGTTGAGGGAGTCCATTTTGACATCACTTACACCCCACTTCATCATCTGGGATATAAAATTGTTAGTACTGCTATCAGCGATATTTATGCAATGAATGGAAACCCAACTTCGGTTTTAATAAATATTGCAGTGCCCAACCGTCAATCAACCCAAATGATTGATGATCTTTATAAAGGGATTTATTCCGCCGGTTTTGATTATGAAGTAGAAGTTGTTGGTGGTGATATAACTGCCAATCACTCAAATATGGTGATAACGGTCACGGCTTATGGAGAAGTGGACGGAAAAAGTGTTACCTATCGCTCCGGAGCAAAACAAGGAGATGCTATTTGTGTGACCGGTGACTTAGGCGCGGCCATTGCAGGACTTAGAATCTTAATGAGGGAAAAGAAGTTTTGGGAAGAGCATGGTAACGAAGGTGCTCAGCCGGATCTTTCAGAATATGAATTTGTGGTTAAACGTCAATTAGTTCCGGCGGCTAGAAATAACCTTATCGAGGCATTGAAAGAGCACGGTATTGTTCCTTCCTCTATGATTGATGTTACGCAGGGCTTGGTTCATGAAGTTAGCCAAATTGCTGCAGCATCAGATCTGGGAGCTTACCTCTATCAAGCGGCGATTCCGGTTGCCGTTGAAACCCGACATGTAGCAGATGAAATGGAAGAAGATGTAGATCGTTATGCTCTGTTCGGAGGGGAAGATCTCGAGATAGTATTCACCTTACCCGAAAAAGAAGTGGAGAAATTTGTAGAACAATTCAAAGACTTCTCCGTAGTCGGGCGAATGGTTCCCAAAGAAGATGGCATGAAAATGCAAACAGCAGAAGGAGATGTTATTTCTTTTGATGATTTGTCATAAAAAAACCTATGGCACGTTTTTTGACTTAACCTAGTTTAAATAAGCAGACCCCCTCAAAGATATATTTAATGTGTATATTTGAGACTCACTAACACCAGTTTATATCATTTAGATGGCAGATAAAAAATCCGCTCCAAAAAAGAAAATTAATGCCCCTGAGAAAGATTCCAATTCAAAGGATAAGTCGAAAACTCCAAAATTTCCGACATGGGGATTTCTTGTAATATTTTTAGTTCTACTTGTGGCTCAGTTCATTTACTCGGGCGTTCAGGTAACCAATAATATTAAATACAGTATTTTTCTGGAGCACGTTGAAAATGGATACGTCGAAGAGATACTCATTAAAAATGGTTCCTACATAGAGGGGAAGTACACTCAAAAAGCCCTTGCTGAAGGAATCGTAAATGCTCCTGCTCAAGAGGATGACAACAGCTTTAATCTGGGGGGGGAAGATGAATCCTACCTGAGATTCAGAACTACTATGTTGCGCGGCGATGATATTCGTCCTGTACTTGATGCCAATGATGTAGAATATGAAGTAACTATTGAAGAAGATTGGTTCAGCGGAGTTTTTGTTTGGCTGATCATGATCGCTTTAGCGATTGGTTTCTGGGTGTTGATCCTGAGAAGAATGAATCCGGGACAACAGGTTCTGAACATCGGTAAAAACAAAGCTTCTCTTTACGACAAACAGACTGACACAAAAACAACATTCAAAGATGTGGCAGGACTTGATGAAGCGAAAGAAGAAGTAAAAGAAATTGTAGATTTTCTAAAGTCACCATCCAAATACACAAAACTTGGTGGTAAGATCCCAAAAGGTGCATTGTTGGTTGGAGCTCCGGGAACGGGTAAAACATTGCTTGCAAAAGCAGTAGCAGGCGAAGCTGAAGTCCCGTTTTTCTCACTGTCAGGTTCTGATTTTGTGGAGATGTTTGTGGGTGTAGGAGCTGCCAGAGTTCGTGACCTTTTCAAACAAGCAAAAGAAAAAGCGCCTTGTATCATTTTTATTGATGAGATAGATGCTATTGGTAGATCCAGAGGAAAAGGACAAATGCCGGGATCGAATGATGAAAGAGAAAACACTCTGAATTCATTGCTTGTAGAAATGGACGGATTTGCAACGGATTCAGGTGTGATCATTCTTGCGGCTACCAACCGACCTGATGTTTTGGATAACGCATTGTTACGTCCGGGTAGATTTGACAGACAAATCAGTATTGACAAGCCTGATAAAAACGGAAGAGAAGCTATTTTTAAAGTTCACTTAAAGCCGCTTAAGCTTAGCAAAGAAGTTGAGTCAAAGAAGCTTTCTGCACAAACACCGGGTTTTGCAGGTGCTGAGATCGCGAATGTTTGTAATGAAGCTGCCTTAATTGCCGCCAGAAAGGATAAAAAGGCGGTAGACATGGATGACTTCGAGAGTGCCATTGACAGAGTGATAGGCGGGCTTGAGAAAAAGAATAAGATCATTTCTCCGGAAGAGAAAAAGATCGTTGCATATCATGAAGCAGGCCATGCTGTAGCAGGTTGGTATCTGGAACATGCAAATCCGTTAGTAAAGGTATCAATAGTACCGAGAGGATTGGCCGCATTAGGTTATGCCCAGTATTTACCAAAGGAACAGTTTCTGCATCAAACCGAACAGTTAATGGACGAAATGTGCATGACTTTAGGTGGTAGAGCCGCAGAAGAGATCGTTTTCGGAAAGATATCTACAGGAGCCTTAAGTGATCTGGAAAGAATTACAAAGATGGCTTACAGCATGGTTTCTGTGTATGGCTTGAATGATAAAATCGGAAATGTGTCTTTTTATGATTCCAAGCAAAGCGACTACAATTTCCAGAAACCTTATTCAGAATCTACTGCTCAGATCATTGATGAAGAGGTCAAGAAGATCATTGATGAAGCCTATCAAAGAACAAAGAAACTTCTTCAGGGAAAAAAGAAAGAATTAGAAATCCTTGCTAAGGAATTGCTGGAAAAAGAAATGCTTTATCAATCTGATCTTGAGAAATTGATAGGAAAAAGACCTTTCGATACAAAAACTACTTATGAAGAGTACACTACTCCTGATGCTGAAGTTGTAGATGATGTAATCGAATCTGATTCTGAGTCTGAAGATAAAACTGAAGATTCGAAAACAAGTTCTAATAATGGAACAGAAACGGATTCCGAAAAAGAAAATCAGGAAGAAGAGGAATCAGAAAATAAAACCGATTAATCGCTCTCGGGAGTATTTCTCCGGCTTTTCAATTGCTTCTTAACATTCAGGTAATGAAGCGGTAATTAAAATGTAAACTGTCTATAACAGTTTAGCAAAGTGTGGATGATATTTTTGATACACAAAACGTGATCAAAAATAAATCAGCACGCAAGTGAAAAAACATATACTAATCTTAACGCTACTAAGTTTTACCTCCTTAGTTGCGCTAGCCCAAGAAAAAGGGCAAATCTCAGGTACAATTGTAGATGCCGAAAATGGCGAAACTATAATTGGAGCAAGTGTTGGAATAACAGGAACAACAAAAGGTGATGCGACAGATCTTGATGGGAATTTCACAATTAGGAACCTAGATTCCGGTTTATATTCCATCACTGTTTCCTACATATCTTATCAAACTCAGACCATTACGGATATAAATGTTGTTTCAGGAGAAACAACTAAGTTAGACATTGCTTTAAATAGTGATGTAGCAAACCTGGATGAGATAACAGTTACTGCTGAAGCAATTCTTAATAATGAAGCTGGATTGCTTCGTCAAAGGCAAAAATCTATAGCATTTAGTGACGCTATTTCTGCAGAAACTATCTCTCAATCGGGTAGTGGAGATGCAGCAGCTGCAATGAAAAAAGTAGTAGGAGCTTCGGTTGTTGATGGAAAATATATCTATGTAAGAGGTTTAGGAGATAGGTATTCCAGTACTCATCTTAATGGAGCTGAACTTCCGAGTGCAGATCCGAATAGAAAATCTTTTCAGTTAGATATTTTTCCAAGTAATCTCTTAGAAAATATTGTAACTCTTAAAACTTTTACACCAAATAAGCCTGGAAATTTTAGTGGTGGATTGGTAGATATT
This sequence comes from Balneola sp. EhC07, assembly GCF_001650905.1. Lineage (GTDB taxonomy): Bacteria > Bacteroidota > Rhodothermia > Balneolales > Balneolaceae > Balneola. The sequence continues at coordinate 2,361 of NZ_LXYG01000011.1, read as the reverse complement.
TCTACAAAAGATTTTCCTAACCAACTATCCTTACAAATTTCAACTTCAAATTCATGGAACAGTCAAACATCTTTAGATAATACTTTACTAACCAGCGCAAGTAGTACTGACTGGTTAGGTTATGACGATGGTAGTCGAGATTTACCGGATGAAGTTGAGGATTATTTTAATAACGGAGCATCTCAGTTTCCAAGTGGAACCTCCGCTTCTAGAGATCCCGGGTTAGCAGACACTTTAAATAATCTCTCGAATGCATTTAATCCTGATTTTACTCCAGAAAACAAAACACCTTTTTTAAATCAGAGTTATTCAATCTCGATAGGAAATAGAGCTAGTTTGTTTGGTAGAGAACTCGGGTACGTTGGAAGTCTATCTTATGGGCAGTCATATTCGCAATATGCTAATGGTTTTAACGGTAGATATGCTCAAATCGGTTCATCTAATCAAACAGATGCTTTATCTCCAATTTTTGAATACTCAGATGAAAAAGGAAGTAGAAATATAGATTTAGGGGGATTGCTAAACTTGGCATATAAGATAACCGAGGATAATAAGATCGGGATGACTTATCTGCGAACACAAAGTGGCTCTACATCTGGTAGGATTTTGAATGGTACAAATGAAGATGCTACGGGTACTTTGTCGAATTCTGTGCTTGAATATGTTGAACGGTCTTTGTCTTCATTTCAGCTTGACGGTAAACATTATTTCCCAAATTTGTTGAAAACAACTTTTGAATGGAAGGGTACTTTAGCTTCTAACACACAAAGCGAACCACAAAGACGACAAATTGCGTTATTAGCAGAAGATCGTGTACTTGGAGGTCAAGATACTACCCTTTATTCATTTCCTAATGGTTTTGCTTTACCATCAGCATTTTATAGAGATTTGGAAGAAAGTAATGTTAATTTAAGTGCTGATTTAACAATTCCTTTTGTCTCTTTTAATAACATAGGTGGAAACTTTAAAATAGGTTTGAGTTCTATTGAAACGGAAAGGGAATTCAGAGAAAATATTTTTGACTATGTTCTTGGCTCACCCAATTCTGTTAGCTTAAATGAGCTTAAAGGAGACTTAGACGCATATTTTGCAATGACCGGTATCATTGGTCAAGATAACCTCGGAAGGCCAATATTTGGGGTTGTTCCTAGAAGGATTTCTGATACAAGAAATAACTTTGATGGAGATAAATCGGTTTTTTCATACTACGCTATGATTGAATTACCGATTAGTAGTTCACTAAAAGTTGTAGGGGGAGTTCGGATTGAGGATGCTGAGATCAATATTGCAAGTTTAGATACTTCTGTTGCAAGAGGCAGACTATCTAACAGAGACTTACTGCCATCATTAAACTCTATTTATTCTCTGAATGATAGAATGAATCTACGTGCTTCTTTCACCAAAACATTAGCTCGTCCAACATTTAGAGAGTTGGCACCTTATGCTTCTGCAGAATTTACAAATGGTGGAATTGAAAGAGGTAATCAAGATTTGAAGCGGACTTTAATTACGAATTATGATTTAAGATGGGAATGGTTCCCAAGCTCTGGAGATGTAATTGCTGTAAGTGGATTTTATAAAGTGTTTGAGAATCCTATTGAAAGTGTAATTGAAGTTGAATTTGGAGATGGAGACTTTACTTATCAAAATGTTCCTGAGGCTTCGGTAATTGGTATAGAATTTGAAGTCCGGAAGAATCTAGCATTTCTAACAGAGGCACTTAAATATTTTACAGTAAGTACAAATTTGACTTTTGTAGACTCTGATGTGAAAATTCCTGAAGAAGAGTTAATCGTTATTAGAAACACAGAACCTGATGCTAGTGATGAGCGTCAATTACAAGGTCAGTCTCCCTTTATTTTAAATTTTGATGTTTCATACTCAAATCCTGAAATAGGATTCAACTCATCTTTAAATTTTAACTCTTTTGGTGATCGTTTATCAAAAGTTTCAGCTGGTGCATCACCAGATATATTTGAAAGATCCTACAGCACGCTTGATTTCTTAATGAGTAAATCAATTAGCAACAATTTTGAGCTTAGTTTTTCTGCTAAGAACTTACTAGACCCAGTTATTAAGAGAAGTCAGGAATTTAAGAATCAAGAATTTGTCAACTCGTCTTACAAAAGAGGAAGAAGCTTTTCTTTTGGAGTAAAATATAAAATATAGATCTAACAAAAACCCTTAATAATTAATTACTTAATTATGATTAAACGATTACAAATACTTACAGTTCTTGTTTTGTTTCCAATCTTTCTGGTTGCTCAGAATCAAGTTACTGTGAATTCAAATATAACAACGGATACATACTGGACTCCAGACAATGAGTACATTCTTGATGGAGCCATATTTGTAACAAAT
>NZ_LXYG01000010.1 GCF_001650905.1 Balneola sp. EhC07 | reverse complement strand
GCATCGTTATCTACATTAAAGACCGAAATGCTTTGTGCTACATTTGAGTTAGAAGATATAGGAGTGATTTGAAGCCCTGTCCCATCAGATTCTATATGAAGTTTTGATTCCGGACTATCTGTTCCTATTCCAACACTACCATCATTTTCCACTGTAAACTTTACATTTTGGTTGGGATTTGCAGATCCACTTGATAATCTGAGTATTGGAAAGCCAGCACCGCTAGAAACTTGATTGATATAAACAGCCGATCCTACTCCATTTCTTGTAAAGTGATTATAATCAACATTATCAGTATTGGTACGAAAGGTTTTTGATTGTGTAATTCCATCCACTTCCAGTTTTTCAGATGGATTATTAGTTCCAATTCCAACTTTCCCGGATCCTCTAACCGTCATCGCAACTACAGGGGTTATTCCAGTTAGAAATACTACATCCCTGGAAGAACTTGAGCGGGGTTGCAGTACTAAATGCCCATTTTGGGTAAATGGGTAAGCAGAGTTCACATCTCTTGATCGGTAAATAAATGTATTAGAACTCCCTGTTACAGCAGAGTTCCTACCCACTCTTAGCCGAATGTGATCAGTAATATCTAAAGTGTCTGCTTGTATAACTTGTGCCTGTACATCTTGAGAAGAAAAAAGAAGAGCAATAATAAAAACAAAGAGTGAAGCTATTCGATACATAATGTCAAATATTTAATTTTAAGTATCTGTCTAAATAGGAATTACCAACAAATGTAAATGTAAATTAATGTTAATGAAATATTAAAAATCTAAGTCTGAAGTCATTCAAGCTTTCGTTCAATGCTTGTCCCACTTGAATTTTAGAGATCTTTCAACTGTTTGGGATATTAAAGCATTTTTTAGCTAGAATGGAGTTGACCCTGCAAATGATTGACGTTCAGAAGAAAGTAAATGAACTGAAAAAGGAGAATGAAATTTTGAAAACTAGGAAGGAGTAGCTCCCACTGCACAAGAGTGAGGTATGACGCTTACGATAGTTTGAGGATTATAAATGGCATTGACAACTAATCTTTTTTCGGTTAACAAGTCGCAGACTTGCCGTTTGTTTTACTCAGCTAATTCTCTCCCTTGTTTATTCCTACTCTGAAGTCACCGCTATTCGCTTAAGACTTCAGATATCTTGGGTAATAAAGATTTGGATATTTGGGAGCTCTCTAGCTTCTTCATTCCTGCTCTGAAGTCACCGCTATCGCTAAAGACTTCAGAGATCTTGGGGGCATTAAGAGATCTTTGGAAATGGCTTTGAAAATAGACTTTTAAGTTTACTAGTTATGACCTTGAACTCTAATCTGTTCCTTGGAGTTGAGATACTTTTTTCAGTTAGTCTATTAAGGAAAAGCTGTATGTTTCTCCTTCTCCTATAGAAAAAACTAAACTCAAAAAAAATATTGTATATACTATTATCATACGTAATAAATGTCACCATATAAAAGCTATTAAATATATCAAGCTTAAATGGCTGCTTTGAAACTTCAACACGTTTAATAGCATCTAAGTCTAAGTAAAACTTCATTGAGTTTCTAGTCTCCAAAACTATTTGGTTTGATAAAACCGATATTTTGCTGTTTCGATAGAATCTCAAATATGAAGAGAAAAAACTAGCCAGCAAAAGTAATGAAACGAATAATAATTTAATTTTATTTGACTCTAATTGGTCGAAGAAAATGATCAACAATATCCATAATAATGCTATAGGTATATAGTTAATAGCACTAGTAATTGTTAAATCCTTTTCGCTCTGGTAATGGTTAATTTTAAAAACCTTTTTACTCATTGCTTCCCTCCGCAACTACGCAGCTACATTGTAAACCTTCGACTATAACCTCAGCATTATCTTCAAATAAATTGTTCATCCAGTTTCCAAGAACGTTATTTGAAAGTGTATTAAGGAAATCTGTAACACTATTTGTTATAGATGCTCCAAATCCTGGATAGTCTTGACTTCTAGCAGCTCTTACCCATCTCGGTGTAACTCCGCCAAACTTATAATATTTGCTATTAACGTTTCCTCTTCCCCAATAAACAGCATTGGCTTTAGAGTTTAACCATGACGATGCTCTATAAGAGCCAGCAAAAGCCAAAGAACCTGTTATACCAGATAGAGCAACTTCTGAATAAGAAATTTCAGACAAATTATTAGATCTTAAGACTTGATCTGCAAGATTGCCCGATGCACTAATTGAACCTGCTTGAATTCCTCCTGCTACCCAACCAGCAGATGATGGAACTGCTGCAATCAACGCCCCTGTTCCAGTACTAACCATAATTCTTCCAACATCTTTCATATCCCAGTTTTTTGGGTTCAAGCCCTTTTCTTTCGCAACGTTATAGACCCCAACAGCCGTACCAACAAGTCCACCTACTACAATATGTACCCACTCACCATCTTCATCCTTATAGATTAAAGGATTATTTGCATTAACAAGGTATGAACTATGGAATTGACCTAAAGGATCAACGCTCAACCACCTACCCACTGTAGGATCATAAAACCGGGCTCCATAATGATACCAGTTCAACCCAAGTTCACCTCCAAACTCTTTGCCGTTGTAGGTAAATTTGTTTTCATCAGAACCACTATTCAAGTAGCTAAAGTCTGACATTTTTAAACCGAATGGATAATAATCATCAGCCTGTAACAACAATGGGCTTCCTGAATTATTTCTAAAAGTAGCTCTTACATTACCTAAATGATCTTTGTAATCATACTCGTATTGTAAACCACTTGCAGCATTTCTAACTCTTCCTTCTCCGAAGCCGAAAAAACTTAAGCTTTGATCTTCATATACAAAACCTCCTGAATATTCAGCCCTTACACCAAGTGAACTGTTCACATAGGTTTTTTTGGAAAGTTTAGCTCCTGAGGCATCGTATAGATACACAATCTGGTTACCGCTGTCAAAGGTAATCACTTCCGGCAAATTCAAACGATTGTAGCGAATGTCGGTAATTCCTTTGTTGTAATCCCGAGTCATGTTTCCGTTTACATCATACAAATATTCTCCGGAGGTATTATACGATCCATTATCTTTAAAACCGTAAGATTGACTACCATCTATATCGTTAATACCTACCACTTTATTGCCATTATAATCGTAATACATCCAATCAGCCATCATAGCCTGCGTTCCTCCGGCTCTTCGCAACTCAGTTATATTTCCATTGCGGTCGTAATGGTACCGGGTTTCGTAATTTCCTTCTCCGGTGCTTGTCCAACTGCTACCAACCTTGGCTCTAAAGTATGCATTAGTCAATTGGTTTAAGCCGTCATAGGCATAACTGTATTGTCCACGTTTGGTGGTAGTACCGTTCCATTTCGTTGCCCAGTTCATTCCAATAATGTTTCCGTTATACAGCGGGGAGGTCTGACCACCGGACGGAGTTTGATCGTAACTCAATGAATATCCAAATAAATCACTTTCCAGATTATCGGGATCATTCACACTTTTTAGCCAGCCCCGTTGATGATAACTGTAGTTGAGGGTTTGCAGAAAGTCGCCTCCACCTAAATAATGAAGTTTCTTCGTAGTAATCTGGCTAAGCTCGTTGTAGTCGTTTTCCACAATTTTTACTTCAGCATCACTGTTGTTTTGTTGGTACTGAGCCAATAATCTTCCTCCATGGTCGTATTCAAAGCGATTGCGTACTGTTGTGGTAACGCTGTTCCCTGTGTGTACCTGTTTGGTGCGTTCTACTTCGCCGTCAAAATGATATAATATCCAGGTCTTATTCGTACCGCCAAGATGGTTCGTGCTTTTGCTGTATATAGTGCGACCGTATTCATCTGCAAAAGTTACGCCTTCTAACCAGCTTCCTTTATTATATTCATCGAATGACGAAACAGGAATAGAGTTTTCGTTTCCTATGACTACATTCTGTCCGGGCTTGGTTTTAAATCCTGGCTTTAATGTAATACTACTTCCACCGTTACCGATATAGTACACTTCGGAGTTATCGTAATTATGGTTATCGTATTCGGTATTGGTATTAGTTTCAATTACTGTTGGGTAAGAAAGTATCCTGGTTTTACTTCCTGTAACCATGCCATCCGTACGCATTAAATCTACTTCGTGTGGGCTTCGGTTGTTTCCTGTTAACGCCGTGAATTCAGTATTGGCTTCAAAAGTTTCGTCAGGCGTGCCGTTGTTGTTGAAGTCGTAATCATCATAATAGGTTACGCTCCAAATCATACTATTTTGCAAACTCACCGGAAAGGTTCGGTTAAAAGTGTAGCCATGTTGGGTCTCAAAATTAGCTGACGTTCTGTTTTCCCAGGTAGCACCGTTCCATGTATTTAAATAACCTTGCATTTCCTCACGAGAATCTCTGTCTTCATCAATTTCGGTATACACTCCGGTCATAATAGCCCGACCACGAATATCGTATTTGGTAAAAAACCATTCGTTAGCGGTACGCATGTTTCCATCCTGGGTAAGCGCAACGCGCCCCAGTTTGTCATACACAGTGTACACGGGTTCTGCCTCCGGTATTTTCTTCCATACCACGCGATTAAAACCATCATATCGCATTTCGGTTAGCCAGGTGGTTCTTATTGTATGAGTTGGAGTAAGCTCAATAGTATTGTTACTTCCGATATCGACTACAGCTTCCGGTGGAATAATAAACCGTAAATTTCCGTATTTATCGTACACATAGTAGGTTTTTACTGGTGTAAACGAATTCTGATAACCAACCTTCAAAACTTCTCGCCCCTCCCGATCGGTATATGTGTAAGAAGTTTTACCGTTTTCGTCGGTGGTGGTGTTCTTTCCCAATTCAGCTTCGGGGTAATAGCCATTTGCTTCCGGATTTCCGGCGCTATTTACTCTCCAGTATATTACATCATCAGTAGAAGTATTGGCATCTGATTTTGTTAAAACAGTTTTCCCTGCACCGGGTTGGTAAGTTGGACCGGGTGCTCCTTGTTCTTTAAGTACTAATAAAGGAGATTTTTCCGTCACACTTTTTGCGTATGGGGCCGTATTTGGTTCCACACCACCTGTACCATTCGTATAAAAATCTTCTTGATCTTCAAACACTGATGTGTGCAATTCACCAAATTTTGTTTGCATCGTGAATGGTTGGTATTTGATAGTTTCTTGGCCAATCTCATTGTATGAATGTGGTGTAATTACATCATTTTGAGAAGGCGAGCTCTCTAAAGCTATGCTTTGTTGCATTTTTCCGGTTCCATCTACATATCCGATGGTTTTGGAAATCTCTTTATTACCCACTTGTAAACTGCTTATACCTGAAATATTAGTAATTGGTATACGGATCGATTTACTTTGTGCAAAATTAATATTTTGAATGTTTGTTTCCGGATCAATAACCTTAAAGTAGTCAGTGCTAAGATCATTCAAGCTGCTATTATTACTATCCTCAATATAAATTTTATAATTTAGACTAGTGTTTAATGGAGAAGTTACCGTCCATTCATAAGAAGAACCTGAAACACCTGAAGCAATGGGCACATATGCAGGAACCCCGTTAACAATAGCCCGAAGTTTAATATCTACATTTCCACCTTCAAAGTTTTTATTCCATTTAATATTTGGTTTTGCTCCAAACTCAAAAAACTCCCCACCCGAAGGGCTTTGCATTATAATGCGTTTTGGTTCAATCCTAAAATGAGCACTGTTTTCTGTAACAGAACTTGCCTGAAATTCTATTCTATAATTTCCTTCTGCTTGAGATGTAGGTATATTCCAGGAACAACTTCCTGACGATCCGGTACCACAAGAAGTTATTGGATCTTCATAACCACTATCGATGTTTATAAGTACAGGAGTAACAGAATTTACATTTGATGTCCAACTAAAAGGAAGTACTCCACCAAGATTATATGTACCGCTAGCAGGTCCTGTATTATCAATATAAGGTGGAGTAACAATATTAAATTGATCACCAATATCATAACCTGCTTCAAAATAACTACAACTATTATCCTGACACCATTCCTCATATTTTGATACTCTGATTTCATAGGTGCCTTCCTGAATATTTGGGGGAGACCAATAACTATATTGATAGTCGGTTCCATCCAGCGGCATAAAATTTGCAATATAATCTTCGTTAATTAGTGTCCAGTTCTGGTCAGTGGTTTTTTTATATTCAATTCTGAATTTATCAGGTTGTTGGTAGCTAAAACCTGAATCAACCACCCATTCTATTGTACAGCTTTGACCGTTATAGCAGGTGCTACCTGATGCCGGCCCAGTAACTGTAATAATGCTTGGGGGTGTATTATTGTTCGCAGATAGTTCTGTTACTTCATAATTAATCGCAATAAAGAGACAGATAATAACTAATTTTTTTAATTTTCTTAAATTCATCTTTCTACTCCTATTCCTGGTTTGAAACAAAAATTGTTTTTTCTACTGAGTTATTATCATAATCTGTAATGACGCATTTAAACTGTAAAATAAAAGCACTTGGAGTTGTAGATTGCTGAATCACAGTTACATTAGAATCTTTATCTGACAACTCTGTCCAATTCGATTCTCCTTGTGCTTTCTTGTACCAAGTGTAATTGTATGGTTTTACACCTCCTTCCACATTTGCTGAAACATCTATTTTATAATGGATACCATCTCCACCTTCAGGGTGGTGAACCGGATATTGTCCAACTTCTTCATCTGGATCGACACTGCTATAACTTCCGTATGTGTTTTCTACTGTGCCAGATAGTTTTAGTGTAAGTGATGACCCGATTTTAATTCTTCGCGAAGATTTAAGCGTCTTCCCATCCTTCAGGTATGTAAGAGTTACGTTAAACTCTTCATCTGTATTGTAAATTAGGGAAGTAGTATCAGTCGTTGTGGTTTTTCCCAGACCATTTCCAAAACTCCAAGAGTATTCTCCAGGCTCATAACCCGACCGAAGTGGAATGGCTTTAAATTCGACTCTGTCTCCAGGTTCGGGTCGTTCCGGTTCGTAATAAATAAACAATTCCTGACCATACCCATAATCATGCACCTGAAGAATATTTTTATTCATATCTCTGGTAGCTATTAATCGTCCGGCATTATCATACTCAAAATAGCTTGTACGGTTATCTGGTCCTGTCATAGAAGCTACTTTCCACGTAAGTGGATCGTATGTAAAGTAAGAAATAGACGCATAAGCCGGAATAATAGTTAGATCATCATAACAGCCACTACCATTCATATTAATTTGTTCGTTATGATTTGCTAGCAATGAAATATATCTCCATCCCGAAGTTACTGGCGATGAAACACCATTTACAGTTACATCAGAATCGACCCAGACACCTACTTTATATTTACCCCCAAAAATTGGTGGGTTTGTTGGAGTGGAACCAAGGTTTAATCCTCCTTGATCACAATTTATTCTCTCTCCTGTATGGGCGTTATCAATACCTACATGGTATCCAGTAGCTTCTTCATCTTTAAAAACTATTTCATTTAAACGGGCATTACTTATTACCGCTTTTACCAATGATTCATTATCAGAATCGTACAGCACGGATTGGAAGGTTCCGTCTTCATTCACCGTTTCAAGGGCATGACCATAGCCATCATAGCTTACAATATTTGAAGTTTTTTTCCATGGAAAAGGAATAGTTACTCCGGGATATGCATTTGTTGTACTATATAAGCTATCATTTGGAAATTCAGTGTAAGAAAGACTTGTCTCTGAGTTACTTTGATAATTATAAGTAGGCACATATACAAAAGTGTCATTTTTACGCCATACACTTCCCAGCCATGAATTAGACCATGTAGTAACACTACTTGAAATCACATCTGAACCTGAACTATTTGGAGAAAATTGTTTAAGATAAAAATCGTTTTCTATATCTAAGTTTGTTTTTCTAAACGAAGTTTCTTGAAATACCTGAGTAAGCATATTCTTTTCTTCCATTTCTCCAAACCCATCATACTTCCAATGTGCGGGTGTAACAGTACTTATCATTACTTCAGAAACATCATTTGTCTGAGTGGCAGAAATTATCGGCTGACCTGTTGAAGCATTAAAACCAATGACTTTTGATTGCTTAGTTAAAATCCTAGAGCTAGTTTGAGAGGTGTCAGCATCATAAAAATAATCATATGAAATATTCCCTGTCTGGAACACATTCAAAAATTGACGTTCTACCTCAAAACTACGCCAATCACCTTCTTCGTATTCATCTTTAGAAACATGTTTCTGTTGGGTAATTCCTAACAATTCATTAATACCGGTTGAACTACTAAATGAGTTTTTATATACATTTGAATAATTAGCCAATTCATCACTAAAGGCATATTTAGTAATTGTTTTTTTTATTGGCCGCATAAGCTCTGCGCCCGAAGAAGAGGTATAAGTCTCATAAATTGTAGTTGCTTTTGGTTTGCCGTAAATACCAGATCTGTCTTTAATTTTTAGGAAATTGAAAAGCGAATCTACTTTATATTGAGCATCTCTTGCTGTATAGAATTCATATTCTGTCATTCCATTTACAGGTTTATCGTTTTCATCCACGTTAATAACTTGAACTTTCGAGTAAACAACATTAGGTGGTGGCCTGTTAAAAGATTTATCGTTATCTAGAAAAGCTTCTCCGAATAACCTTTCCGCACGATAATTACTTGACGGGCTTTGGTCGGCAGGAGATTCTACTAATGAGGGAGTTACTCCACTTGAAACATATCCGTCCCTAAAAGAATACAATGTTCTCTGGCGTGTTAAACCATCATGCATAGTAGTACTTTTTACCCTAGAGCCTCCACCATAGGTTTTAAAAGGAATAATAACCGCAGAGTAATCATATTGATAATCTCCGTACGGAACTTTTTCTAAATCGACAATATTTTTATTTGTTATAACTTTATCTCCATCAAGGTCAACTATCCTAATATCCTCTTCTAAAATTAAATAAGTATTTTCGTATGACCCGAGATTCCAATTAAACTTCCTCTCTTTGAGCTTTATAATTTGTCCAATACTGAAATTGCTACTTGCCCCACTTATATTTATAGCTTTCGGATCTGAAGAATTTGAATAACTGTATTCATCTGATTCTCTGAAATCAACCGTTCCATTAACAAAAATAAAATCATCGCTTTCATATTCAATTTCTAATTCGCTTCCAGTAGGTGTTATAATGTTAGTCAAACTCCAAGCTGCAGACATATCTGCTCTTCCTTTGTCTTGTGGTGTAGTTCTATTTCTGAATCCACGATTAGATTGATTTTGACCTGGATGACGATATCTACCCCAGTCATCAATATCGTCAGGATGAAAACTTGGATTCAGTTCTCCGTATGCATAATTGAAACGATATGGTGGTGAGGAAGGGGTATTATTTGTACCAAAAAAGTGTACCGCATTTAACGTAAGAGCTCCACCAGCAACCGAACCACTAGAGTTTGGGCGTAAATAGTAATCGTAATCAAACTCCGACTTTGAAATTGTATCATTTTCAGACTTGTTAATTAGCGCTACCCTATCCAATTTCTTATGTCCTCTAAAACCACTTGTTAACAATTCAGTGGCAGCAAGACGTGCATTACTCTCTACATAATTTGGGCAGGGTTGAAATGTACTATTTACTGTTATTGAAGTAACATCATCAATATCGGAATATACTATTGTAACTTCCTGTAATTCTATCGTTCTTTTGGACGAATTTAAATTACAATTAAACTGAGGATCATTATAAGGAGTCTGGTTATCCTCTTCCTCTTCAAACTCTTGGATTCTGCCATCATTACCAAAATCATTATAATCAGTAATTCGTAGTACAATATCAGTTGAATTTGCTGCAGCACTAATCCAGCTAAAATCTCCGGTATATTCAAAAACTTGTGTGGTAGAAGTAGCCCTTGGGTTCAGACCAAAAGTAATATTATCTGTATTGTTTGGTGCACTTCCATTTTGCGATACAGTTGATTCAAATATTGCCTTATGTGTTTTTGATTCAATATTGGTTAAATGATACACCTCTCTCATTCCCATACTAAATGTTTTAGCATCATCTCCCGAAGGAGCATATCCGGAATGCGGGGCTCTCCATAAATGTGGTTCGTCCATTCTCTCATATTCAAATTTTACCCAATAGCCCCAGTCATCATCTGTAATTCCGTCTGATTGCCTGTCCACAAAATCAGGTCCTTTTATAGCGGTTACATACCAAGAAGTAGCATAAGGACTGCTTAATGCATTCCAGTTTTCATACCCACTACCATCTTCAATAATAGTTTTTGTGTATTGAAATAAGTTTTTAACCGGTTGCATAAACTCGTAGATCATACCATCTGTTTGAGTGATAATAAATCCTCTTATCTTACCTTTAGGTGTAAAAACGGGTTTTACTTTCTTTCCGGAATTTCTCTCTGAACTCATTTGTGTAATATTATCACCAAACCCAATATTTGATTGATCTACCTGATTGTATCCCTGATCACCTAAAAATCTGAAATTATTCTTGTCATTCGTTGGGATAGTACCGCTGGAACCCCACTGCCTTACTATTTTTCCTTTCTCATCGTATTCATGACCATCTTCCAATACATAACCATAATCATCCATACTCATAAAAGAGCCTGAAACTCCCTGAATAGCCACGTTAAATGCATCCTTTGACGGCATTAAATACTTACCCTGCTTTTGCCGTTCTCTCTTAGAAGAAGTAGTACCGGATCCCTGATATAACGTCCCATAACTAGGTTCGGAAAAAGTTTCATCTAATGTCCATTTCCATTTAGAATAACCAAAGCTAATCCAAGCCTTTCCGGGAAGAGGAATTTTTGCCGAAAATCCTGATTGAACTAGTGTCCCCCCGCTATTCTCAGTTAATGAACTGAAACCCGTTCCTCCAATACTAAAACTAGCTCCGCTCCCTTTTGAACTCAAGGATGCCCCTGCAGAAACTAGGCTTAAACTATTTTCATATTTTCCTCCTAATGATCTGCTTATACCCCCCCCTATACCAACGCCGCCATTTGTAGATGCATTAATCCCAATACCAGCACCAAGTTTAGTTCCTTTTATTCCTCTGCCAAAATTAGCACCTATTGAAGCAGAACCATCAGTTCCTATTGAAGCAGAAACATCAAAGTTTTTTAAAGGACCAGCTGCAAAGTTTGTAGCTCCCAATGCATCAAGACCTGACATCAAGCTGACAACTAAATTTGCCCCTACCATACCTGTATAATGATCGTACGTCATATTTATACCTACAGGACCAATCCCTGCACCTAGCGATAGTCCCCAGCTGCTTTTCTCATCAGCTTTATAGCTTGTTTTTACTACGTCCCCTTTATAATCATCCGGGTAACCACTTATAGTTCGGTTAACAGCGCCGGGATTTAATGTCCAACCTAAACCCACCCAAGTAGCAGGCTGATTAGGTCCAATTCCGGAATGGTAACTTAATACCACCGGGTAATCGCCTTCCGGACCCGGTACATTCAAAATCGGGACCGTATAGGTGAAATCACCTGTGGCCAAATTTACCACATCGGTAACATCCACCGGTTCAAACTGCATGGCTTCCGGTTGCACTGGACCTTGTGCTTTCAGGTTATCGGACTGCCCAATACTCACCCCAATAAGAAAAGTTATTGTTAGAAATTTTGTAAATAGGTTGGTCTTTCGAATCATAGTATTTCACTTTGTTAATTTCTGCTTTGTAGTTTCTTGCTTTTCAGGTCAACCTTAGGAAATGGAACATTGAACGGAAGCCGAACTCTTCCTACCCCTAACCCAAATTCATCTACTCTAATTAAAAATTTATCTCCTGAAAAAACTTGTTGCTCATTCCATTGCCTTGGAAATGTTAGTAAAAAGGATCTGGAATGTACGGTTCCGTAATTCCGGTCCATCTGGTAACTCAATAATGGTACTTCCTGCTTTTGCTCCGTTACAAGAGTAATTTCTTCCTTAATCCCAAATAACAGTTTTTGTAACCAGTGGCTGTAAGAATCAAATCCGCTTCCTAGCTTTGCATATATCAGATCTTCTTCTTTTACCGGGGCAATAACCATTTTGAAGTACAAATTCTGCTCGTAGCCTTGCTTATATTTTTCGATGAATTCTTTTTGTTTTGCTATCTGACCTTCAGCTGCTCCACGCTCTAATAATTGATTGAGGTATTCCGTTTCACTTGCAAGCATTAACTCTAGTGGTAAATACGTAGCTGTTAAAGTGAAATCACCTTGCTGTACCTGGGTTGTGAATTCATTCATGGGATCATAAATATGAGCTGTCAACTCTTCTTTTGTTTCAAATACAGATGCCCCCGAACAGGCATAGACGATAAAAAACAAAAGCAGAATATATACTAGGCTAGAATTCATCCTATTTATTCCATTTCTCCTTCCAGATAGTTAATAAAATCCCAAGTTACATTTATAGCTTCATCGCCATACAGAATATTACCTCCCTGAACGGTACCAAATACAATCTTATATCCTTTTTCTTTTCCAAAAGCTTTCATTCGGCTGTTTATGCTTGCATAAACAGGTTCCATTAATTCTGTTTCCAATTCACTGGCTTTTTTGTTTACCGCAGCATTATAACGACCCAATTCTTGTTGCTTCTGTTGCATTTTAGCTACATGCGCTTCCCTTTTTTGAGTGTCCCAACCTTCTGCTTTTTCAACTAGTTCTGTATTTAATGCTTCCAGCTCACCATTAAGCGTATTTATATTGGCTTGCCATTCTTTAATCTTTGTATCCAGTTCCCCCCGAGCTTCTTTTGATTCCGAATATTCAGCAATCAATACATTACTTTCCACATATGCGATCTTAGATGAACCGTTAAATTGATAGATCGAAAATATAAGTGCGACAGTTGCTGCAATTAGTGCTGAGACAGATATCCAGTTCATTGATTTGTTAGTCATTTATTTTGTATGAGTGTTTTTAATTCGTTGATTTGCTCTTGTAAATTTTTGTTTTTCTTTTCCAGATCGATCATGTAAAGAGTCATTTCTTCCAGTTTTTCAAGCACTAGCTTCTGCATCTCCCCAACTTGCTGCCCATTTTCCTCTACTTCTTCTGCAGTTGGGATTCCGGGCAAGTGCTTATTGGATTTAATGTAGGCTTCAAGCTCTTCTAAACTTGGCAATGGATAATCGGGTGCAAATACATAATCCGGCCAGCCCGTCGCTTCTACTATTATTTCTTTACTGCGGATCTTCCCGTTTACCGAAAGTTTTTCGGTAGGTGAGTTTGTACCAATACCTAAATTCACATTTTCGAAGTAAGCATCAACCACTCCGTCTCCACCTTCAATAGTTAAGTGTGTATTTTCTCCCCCTCCTGATGCAATTCCGGTTTTTATTACTACTTTTCCGTTAGGTGTTCTGTTGGTAAGAAATGGGTAGCTATCATTATTAGTAAAATCAAACATGAAAAAGTACCTACCTGAGCCGACGTTATTTTCCTTAGGTTCATACAAAAAACCTTGAGTACTTCCGGAGTTATCAAAATAAATTCTGCTCGATGAATTAATCTTCACATCCCCTGAATTGGTGTTTGTTATGGTTGATCCTGAACTGGTCCACTGAGCATAAATGCCTGGGGATATACTTACTATTGTGAGTAATAAGATTATTTTCTTCATAACACTTTAATTTTTTAATGGTTTTCTTTTCTAGTCTCCAATTGTTCCACTCTTTTGATCAAACGAGAAATATGCTCTTCATGGGATTGTAGTTTTTCTTCTTGTTTTTTATTCATTTCATTCTGCTCAATCAAGTGCAATGTTAGCTCTTCAATTTTTTTGAGTAACAACATATTCATCTCGCCAAGAGTTATTCCGTTCGCTTCCATTTCCTTAGCAGAAGGAACTTCGGGCAAATGTTTGTTGGCTTTAATGTAAGCTTCCAGTTCTTTAAGAGTAGTGAGGTCATAATCTTCTTCAAATACATAGTCCGGTCCGGGAACACTTAAATCCACTATCACTTCTTCGGAATGGATTTTACCTTTT
This sequence comes from Balneola sp. EhC07, assembly GCF_001650905.1. Lineage (GTDB taxonomy): Bacteria > Bacteroidota > Rhodothermia > Balneolales > Balneolaceae > Balneola. The sequence continues at coordinate 1,761 of NZ_LXYG01000010.1, read as the reverse complement.
ACAGTGAGTTTTTGATCTGGATTAGTAGTTCCAATGCCTACGTTACCGTTTTGAGTTTTGATGGTAAAGGCATTAGTTATATCATTTCCATCGTACCTTAGCCCAATCCGAAATAAATTATCTGATTGCCAATTCCCGCCCCAAGATTGATCAAATCCAATATAAGCTCCTGATGCTCCTCCATCTTGAAGCATTTCAATACGGGGATTGTCTCCTTCATTGTTATTGTCCGTATCTGATTCTAATATTAGTACAGCATCTCCTGAAGTACCCGAACTAATATGTAATTTTTCTAATGGATCGGCAGTACCAATACCTAAATACCCATTATCTTTCAGGTGGAAATCCGTTGTATTTCCTGTAGGGCTTAAGGTCACTTCTGTATTGTCAAAAAAAGCCACTTTTTTAAATGCAACCGGCTGTCCAATTCCGGTTGAGGGAGCCGACAGATTAATTGACCAATTTCTACTGTTACCATCAAAGTCTAAATATCCTGCACTAGTATTATGTTGCCCAGGCTCAATGCTATAGGTTGCATTACTTTGTGGGTTTCCGGAGCCGTCATATGTAGCATTAAACATCCATCCACCACCTTGCCCGTTTGTTGCTAAAAATTGTTCGGACTTAACATTTACTCTATCAAAATAGACCTTTCCCGGATAGTGGATTTTTATACTTCCTGCTATATCCAGTTTTTGTACCGGAGCAGAAATGCCGATGCCCACATTCCCTGAATTGTAATATATATCATTTCCCGATGTTGTAAACTGCGCTTTTACACTCAGAGAAAAACTCAAAGCAATTCCTAATACTAACAACCCATACACCTTTTTCATAGAAACTTTTCTCCTTTTTTATTTTAAAGAGTATATCACTGCAGATATATAATTAAGCGTATAAAACAATCGTAAAATTATTGTTAGAGCTAATTTCTCAGTGCTTAAATCATTCCATTACAGAGCAACTATTCATTTTAACATAAACCAGAATAAAGAGGCTAAACAAACTATATTAGGACTTATTGACCAATATTGACTTTAACATAACCCCAAATCTATTAAAATTTTTTAATGAACGAATTAAACCAATTTATCCAGTAGTTGCAAATTATTTCTAAGTTATGTTATTGCACGCCTTTACAGACACCTATTTGAGGAGTTTATTGAGCCCCATAAGATTGACATCAGGCCTTTTTACCAATACTTGATAAGGCATAAGCTTAAAATAGTATTGGATTAGATATAAAATAGATTTATCGGTTGACCAAAGTCTTCATCTTCTTTTTTGGTAAATATTTTCATCTCATTTTGTGTTTTCAATCATCTCAATTCTCTTGAAGAGTTCTAGAATAGCTTTTTCCTGATCCTTTAATTTAACAGTTAACTCTTCTTGTATTTTGCGTTCTTTTTGGATCATTCCTTCTTGAGCTATCGTGTAAAGCGTTAGCTCTTCTATCTTCTTAAGTAGTAGCATATTCATCGCGCCCAGAGTAATTCCGCTGGCCTCCATTTCTTTAGCGGAAGGAATTTCGGGCAAATGTTTGTTGGCTTTAATGTAAGCTTCCAATTCTTTAAGGGTAGTGAGATCATAATCTTCTTCAAATACATAATCCGGACCAGGCACATTCAAATCTACAATCACTTCTTCGGAATGGATTTTACCCTTTACCGTTAGTTTTTGATCCGGATTGGTGGTGCCGATGCCTACGTTCCCGTTCCCTTCAAATCTTGCAACCTCAATATCACTTCCACTTGTTTGTTC
>NZ_LXYG01000009.1 GCF_001650905.1 Balneola sp. EhC07 | reverse complement strand
CCACACAAGCAGTTTGATTGTGAGGTATATGTACTAAGCAAAGACGAAGGTGGAAGACACACGCCATTCTTCAAAGGATACCGTCCACAGTTTTACTTCCGTACAACGGATGTAACGGGCTCCTGTGAGCTTCCGAGTGGAGTGGAGATGGTGATGCCGGGAGATAATGTAAAGCTCTCTGTAACACTGATCCAGCCGGTAGCAATGGAAGAAGGCCTGCGTTTTGCGATCCGCGAAGGTGGACGTACCGTAGGTGCTGGTGTGGTAACTAAAATTTTAGACTAAAGAGGTTCTGATCCGTGGCAACACAACAAAAAATCAGAATAAAGTTGAAATCATACGATCATAACCTGATCGACAAATCAGCTGAAAAGATTATTCAGACTGTGAAATCAACCGGAGCAGTTGTATCGGGTCCAATCCCGCTACCAACGCGCAAAAGTATAATTACTGTTAACAAGTCTGTGTTCGTAGACAAAAAGTCTCGCGAGCAGTTTGAATACAGATCTCACAAACGTTTGATCGATATTCTTTCAACAGGTTCACAAACAGTAGACGCTTTGATGAAGCTTGAGCTTCCATCAGGTGTAGATGTAGAAATTAAAGTTTAACTGAAAGGATCAGAACACGATGAGTGGTTTGGTAGGAAAAAAAATTGGGATGACAAGCGTCTTTGACAGCCAGGGAAGAAGTATTCCCGTTACTGTTGTTGAAGTTCCAGCTTCTGTAATAACCCAAATCAAAACCGAAGAAACTGATGGCTACAATGCTGTTCAACTTTCTTCTTTTGACAGAAAAGCAAAGAACGTATCTAAGTCTGTAAAAGGACATTTTGATAAAGCAGGTTCAGAAACTAAAGCCGTAGTTAAAGAATTCAGAGATTTTCTTCCTGAAGGACTTGATGTAGGCGATGAGCTGAAAGCAGAAGACGTATTTCAAGTTGGCGACGTAATTGACGTTGCAGGAACTTCGAAAGGACGTGGATTCACCGGAGTTATCAAGCGACACAACTTTAGTGGTGTTGGTGATGAAACTCACGGTCAGCATAACAGATTAAGAGCTCCCGGTTCTATTGGTGGAGCTTCAGATCCTGCGCGTGTATTTAAAGGAATGAAAATGGGTGGACAGCACGGAAATACAAGAGTTAAGGTTAAGAACCTGAGTGTTGCCAAGATCATTACTGAGTCAGATTTGGTTTTGATCACCGGAGCTATTCCTGGTCCTAATGGTGGATACGTAGAATTATTATCGAAACCGTCAGCATACTAAGATCATGAAATTAGATATTTATAAAATAGACGGAAGCAAAACAAGTAAGAAAGCTGAGCTTAGCGATTCAATTTTTGCAATTGAGCCTAACGAAACTGCTTTATACGAAGATGTACGTCGTCATATGGCGAACAAACGTCAGGGAACTCACAAGACAAAAGGTCGTAGTGAAGTAACCGGTAGTACAAAGAAGATGTATCGTCAGAAAGGAACCGGTAATGCCCGTAGAGGTGATATAAAAGCTGGTATTCTTAGAGGTGGTGGAACCATGTTTGGACCACAGCCACGCGATTACAGTTTCAAATTGAATAAGAAAGTTATTCAATTGGCTAGAAAGTCAGCGCTTTCAGTAAAAGCATCTAAAGAAGCTATCACTGTTGTAAAGGACTTCACTTTTGAAGCTCCAAAAACTTCTGAAGTAGCAAATATGCTTTCATCTTTCAAATTAGATGGCAAGAAAGTATTGATCATCACTTCTGAAACAGATATGAACATTTTTAAATCTGCCAGAAATATTCTTGGAGTAAGTGTTGTAGAGGCTAACAAGCCTAATACTTACCAAATATTGAATGCAGATATGATTGTAATTCAGGAAAGCGCAGTATCTATTCTTGAATCAACAATTCAACCTAAAACTGAAGAGGCTGCAGCATGAGTATCCTAATCAGACCGGTAATTACCGAGAAATTAAGCCGCATCCAGGAAGAAAGCGGTAAAGTAACTTTTGAAGTTGCTCAAAAAGCAAACAAACCTGAGATCAAAGCTGCTGTTGAAGCAACTTATCCGGGCGTTAAAGTTGCTAAAGTGAACACAATGATTATGCCATCTAAGCCGAAAGGCAGATTTACAAAAAGTGGTTATCAGGGTGGAAGAACTAAAACCTGGAAAAAGGCAATCGTAACATTAAGAGAAGGCGAAATCGACTTCTTTGAAGAAGTATAGATCTGAATAGTTATGGCTACAAAGAAATTAAAACCAAACACTCCGGGAACCAGGCACAGAATTGCTCCTGTATTTGATGATGTTACTGTTTCATCTCCTCAAAAGAGTTTAACAGCTGGTAAGCATCAATCCGGTGGACGTAATCATCACGGTAGAAAAACATCTCGTCACAGAGGTGGAGGTCATAAGCGTAAGTACCGTATCATTGACTTCAAAAGAAACAAGTTTGATATACCGGCTAAAGTTCAAACGATCGAGTACGATCCGAACAGAACTGCCCGTATTGCACTACTTGCTTATGCTGATGGTGAAAAAAGATATATTATTGCTCCAAATGGTCTTAAAGTAGGAGATACCATTATTTCAGGAGAGAGAGTAGAGCCGGATATGGGTAATGCTCTTCAACTGAGATTTATGCCTCCGGGTACTTTTGTCCATAACATTGAATTGACTCCGGGAAGAGGTGGAATTCTTTGTAGAGGAGCAGGAACGGTTGCACAGTTGCTGGGTAAGCAGGAAAAATATGTAAGTGTGAAACTTCCTTCTGGCGAAGTTCGCATGATCTTAGGTACTTGTATGGCTACCGTTGGTACCACAAGTAATCCTGATCACATGAACACTACGAAAGGTAAAGCAGGACGTAGCCGTTGGTTGGGTCGTCGTCCTCAAACTCGTGGTGTTGCAATGAACCCGGTTGATCACCCGATGGGTGGTGGAGAAGGTAAATCTTCCGGAGGGCACCCACGTTCGCCTTGGGGACAAATGGCCAAAGGTAAGAAAACAAGAAACCGCAAGAAGTTGTCTTCTAAGTACATTATTAGAAGAAGAAAAGCTAAGAAATAAAGAAATAAAGTATGCCACGTTCATTAAAAAAAGGGCCTTTTGTAGACTACAAGCTTCAGCGTAAAATTGACGCTGCTAACGAAGCAAGTAGTAAAAAAGTGATCAAGACCTGGTCTAGATCCTCTTTAGTAACTCCGGATTTTATCGGTCTTACTATTGCAGTACATAATGGCAAACAATTCATTCCTGTTTTTATAACAGATGAGATGGTAGGACATAAGCTTGGTGAGTTTGCGGCTACAAGAACTTTCCGTGGTCACCCAATGAAAAAGGCTAAATAAGGTAATTTAGAAATGGATACACCAGTTTTAGAAGCACGCGCAGTGCAAAGACATTTAAGAAGAGCTCCTCGCAAAGTAAGATTAGTTGCTGATGCAGTAAGAGGATCTCAAGTTGACAAAGCTCTAAAGAGACTTGAATTCACAAAGAAAGGTTCAGCGGCTGAAGTTGCGAAAGTGATTAAATCAGCAGCGGCTAATTTGCGTGACAAATTTCAGGAAGAGCGTTTTGATGATGAGAACTTAGTAGTTAAAACTATCTATGTTGATGAAGGAGTAACGTTGAAAAGAATTCAGCCGGCTCCAATGGGTAGAGCTCATCGTATTAATAAACGTAGTTGCCACATCACAGTTGTTGTAGCAAAGCGTGACGAAGAAACTGTAAAAAACTAAACGGGTAGTAACTTGGGACAAAAGACAAATCCAACAGGTTTTAGATTAGGCATCATTAAAGGATGGGATTCTAACTGGTATTCAGATGATAACCAGCCAAATCTTATCATGGAAGATGAAAAGCTACGTGAGTATTTACGTGCACGTCTTCGCAATGGTGGACTATCAAACGTTATTATTGAAAGAACTCCTAAGCGTATTCTTTTAACTCTTAGAACAAGCCGTCCGGGTGTTATCATCGGTAAAGGTGGTGAGCAGATCGAATTGCTTCGTGAAGAGCTGAAAAAAATCACAAGCAAAGAAGTTCAGATCAACGTAAGTGAAATTAAAAGACCTGAGCTTGATGCGAGTTTAGTTGCACAGAATATTGGTCAACAGTTGACAAGTCGTGTTTCTTTCAGAAGAGCGATGAAAACTGCGATTGCTTCTGCAATGAGAATGGGAGCAAAAGGAATTAAAGTAAGATGTGCTGGTCGTTTGGGTGGAGCTGAAATGGCTCGTACCGAGCAGTACAAAGAAGGTCAGATTCCGTTACATACAATTAGAGCGGATATCGATTACTGGAACACAACTGCCAATACTATTTATGGTTCAATTGGTGTAAGTGTTTGGATCTTTAAAGGTGAAATTATCGGTGATGTTGATTTAACTCCTGGCGCGCAAGCAGCTAAGGAAGCAGAATCAAAAAGAGGCCGAAGAGGTGGAGACGATCGCGGTAAGAGAAACAACCGTCGTCGTAGCAGAAACCGAAATAGACAAAATAATTAACACAGCTAGATAGATAACGATGTTAGAGCCAAAAAGAGTAAAACGCCGTAGAGTACATCGCGCTAAGCTTAAAGGAAATGCGAACAGAGGACATCAAATTAATTTTGGTGATTTCGCTCTGAAAGCAATGGAACCTAAGTTTATTACGTCTCGTCAGATCGAGGCTTGCCGTATTGCTATTGCACGTTCTTTGCAGCGTGACGGGCAAACGTTCATTCGTATTTTCCCGGATCAACCAATGACAAGTAAACCAGCCGAAACTCGTATGGGTAAAGGTAAAGGTGCTTTGGATCACTGGGTTGCAGTTGTTAAGCCGGGCAGAATTTTATTTGAAATAGCCGGTGTAACTGAAGAAAGAGCTCGTGAAGCTATGCGTCGTGCATCTCACAAGCTTCCAATTAAAACTAAATTCGTAGTTCGTAGAGACTACGTAGGTAAATAGGAGGCGGTACGATGAGTAAAGCGCATGAATTAAGAGATTTATCTATTACTGAATTAAGTGCACGTTTGAAAGATGAAGCGGAAGCACTACAAAAATTAAAGTTTTCAAAATCGGTAACCGGACAGCTGGAAAATCCTGCTCGTATCACAAATCACAGACGTGAAGTTGCCAGATTGAGAACCATTATTAATGAAAAAAATAGTGCTGAATAAGCGTTAGGATCATTATGGCAGAATTAGAAAGAGCACAACGAAGAGAACGAACAGGTCGTGTTGTTAGCAACAAGATGGATAAAAGCATCACGGTTGCTGTAGATCGACAGATTAAGCATGCTATTTATGGCAAGTTTATCACCAAGACTACGAAGTACATGGCACACGACGAAAACAATGAAGCGAATATTGGGGATACGGTTCACATTATGAGTACCCGTCCTCTTTCCAAGCGCAAGACATGGCGCCTGGTATCAATCGTAGAAAAAGCTAAATAAGGACTTATAAGCGATGGTACAAACGCAAACAGTATTACAGGTAGCAGATAACAGCGGAGCTAAAAAAGTTATGTGTATCAAAGTGTTGGGAGATTCCCGCCGACGATATGCACGAGTTGGAGATCTGATCTCAGCTTCAGTAAAAACTGCACTACCAGGCGGTAACGTTAAGAAAGGTGACGTTGTAAAAGCCGTAATAGTTAGAACTAAAAAAGAGTACCGCAGAAAGGATGGTAGTTACATCCGTTTTGATGAAAATGCTGCGGTAGTAATTAACAAAGACCAAGAGCCTGTAGGCACACGTATTTTTGGACCTGTTGCTCGCGAATTGCGAGAAAAGAGTTTCATGAAGATTGTGTCACTAGCTCCGGAAGTACTTTAAAGAGGTTAGAGTAATGCCACGAAGGTTTAATAAACAAAAGAAATTGCACGTAAAGAAAGGCGACGAAGTTAAAATTCTCGCTGGTAAAGATATTGGTGAAACAGGCCGTGTGCTTATGGTTTACCCAGACAAGGAAAGAGTTCTTGTTGAAGGTATAAACATGAAAACACACCATGACAAACCATCTCAGGAAAACCAGCAAGGTGGTCGCTTAAAAAGAGAGGGTTCAGTACACATTTCAAATGTTCAAGTAATTGACCCTACAACAAAAGAACCAACAAGAATTGGTCGCAAGCGAATTGAAGAAGATGGCGGTGGCCGTTGGGTTCGTTATGCTAAGGCCAGTGGCGAAATTTTGGATAAATAATTTAGTGTGAAATAAAATGGCTGAAGCAAGACTATACACACAATACAAAGAAGAAATTACTTCGAAGTTGACCGAAGAGTTTGGATACGAGAACAAAATGAGTCTCCCCAAACTTCAAAAAATAGTGATCAACGTAGGAGTAGGGGAAGCAATTCAAGACAAGAAAGTACTTGATACTGTTGTTGAGAATATTGCGCAAATAACAGGTCAGATGCCTGTTAAAACCAAGGCTAAGAAATCGATCTCGAACTTTAAGTTGAGAGAAGGAATGCCAATTGGTTGTAAAGTTACTTTGCGCGGTAGAATCATGTTTGAATTCCTGGACCGTTTGGTAAATTTAGCTTTACCGAGAACTCGTGACTTTCAAGGAGTTCCTGATAAAAGCTTTGATGGACGCGGTAATTATACAATGGGAATTAAAGAACACACGATCTTCCCTGAGATTGATACAGATAAGGTTTCAAAAATGCACGGTATGGATGTGACTTTTGTAACCTCCGCAGAAACTGACGAAGAAGCATACGCTTTGCTTAAGCATTTCGGTATGCCATTCAAAAACAGAAATTAAGAGATACTCTATTATGGCTAAGAAAGCTTGGATAGCACGTAACGAAAAACGTAAAAAAACAGTAGAAAAATACGCTGAGAAAAGGAAAGCTTTGAAGGAAGCCGGCGATTATGAAGGTTTGCAAAAACTTCCCAGAAATGCTAGTCCTACTCGTGTAAGAAACCGTTGTAGCATAACCGGACGTAGCCGTGGTTACGTTGGTCGCTATGGAGTATCTAGAATTAAATTCCGTGAATTGGCTTTAGCTGGTAAGATACCAGGCGTTAGAAAAGCCAGCTGGTAAACATTATATCTGAAGAGAAATGAACGATCCGATAGCAGATTTTTTAACACGTATTCGAAATGCCCAAACTGCAGGGCATCGTAAAGTTGATGTTCCAGCTTCAAAGCTGAAAAGAGCAATGGCCAAGATCTTAGTTGATAAAGGTTACATCTCAAAGTTCATCAATATTGAAGATGGTAAGCAAGGTGTTATCAGAATGTTCCTTAAGTACGATTCTTATGGACATCCTGTAATTAAAGACTTAACACGCTTCTCAAAGCCGGGATTAAGAGTATATAAAGGTTCCAGTGATGTTCCTCGTGCTCAGAATGGTTTGGGAGTAGTGATCTTATCTACTTCAAAAGGTGTGATGACAGATAAAGAAGCTCGCAAGCTGAAAGTTGGCGGCGAGATACTTTGCACGATTTATTAAAACAGAGTTTAGATTATGTCTCGAATAGGAAAATTACCTGTACCACTTACCGAAAAAGTTGATTTTAGCATTGGTGCTGACAACATGATTACTGTAAAAGGTGATAAAGGTACCAGTACGCTTAAAATTCATCCGAATATTTCGGTTGAGAAAAATGAAAACGAAGTTATTGTAAAAAGAGCAAGCGATATTAAAGAAGACAGAGCTCTTCATGGTTTATATCGTGCTTTGATCAACAACATGGTTGTTGGAGTAACTGAAGGTTATACAAAAAAATTAGAGATCTACGGAGTTGGTTTTAGAGCTGCAATGAGTGGCGACCTATTAGAACTTAACTTGGGTTATTCTCATCCGATTTTCTTTGTACCACCAGAAGGGATCTCAATTGAAGTTGACACAAAAACAAGTAAGCAACCGATCCTGGTTATTTCAGGAATTGACAAAGAATTAGTAGGTCAGGTTGCCGCAAAAATTCGCTCATTCAGAAAGCCGGAACCATACAAAGGTAAAGGTATCAGATATTATGGTGAGCAGATCAGACGTAAAGCCGGTAAATCAGCTGCTAAATAAGGAATTTTGATATGAACAAGTCTCAAAAAAAAACAGCACGTAGAAATAAGATAAGACGCAGAATCAGTTCTACTATTCGTGGAACAGCAGAACGTCCAAGACTATGTGTTTACAAAAGTAACAGCAACACCTACCTTCAGATAATTAACGACATGGAAGGCGCTACTTTGGCGGCTACTGAAGTTAAGAAAGGGGTAGAGAATGCTAAGAAAGCGGGCGAAGATATTGCAAAGCTTGCTAAAGAAAATGGAATTACTAAAGTAGTATTCGACAGAAGCGGATACAAATATCATGGAATCATCAAAGCAGCTGCCGATGGCGCTCGCGATGGTGGTCTTCAGTTTTAATCGAACGGTTTAAACAATGCCTAAAGTAAGAAGAAAACAATCTGTACCAGCTGCGAACCTTAACTTGGAAGAAAAGTTAGTTCACGTTAACCGTGTATCTAAAGTAGTTAAAGGTGGTCGTAGATTTAGTTTTAACGCCATTGTTGTAGTTGGTGATGGAAACGGTGTATGCGGTCATGGTCTTGGAAAAGCAAATGAAGTTTCTGATGCTATCCAAAAAGGTTTTGATAATGCAAAAAAGAACCTGATCCGAATTCCACTAACAAAAACAAAGAGTATTTACCATCCGGTAGTTGGTAAAGCAGGAGCAGGAAAAGTGTTGTTACGTCCTGCATCTGATGGTACCGGTGTAATTGCAGGTGGAGCGGTTAAGAATTTACTGGATGTTGCAGGTGTACATAACATTCTGTCAAAATCTCAGGGTTCTTCAAACCCACACAACATGGTAAAAGCTGCTTTTAAAGCTCTTAGCGAATTAACCGATCCGGTTGAAGTTGCTAAAAGAAGAGGCGTTTCACTTAACAAAGTATTTGAAGGTTAATACCTAATTAATTTTGATCATGGATCTACATAATTTAAAAGCTCCGGCTCCGAATAATAAGAACAGAAAACGCGTAGGTCGCGGTGAAGGATCTGGACACGGTGAACAATCAGGTCGTGGACATAACGGACAAAAATCACGTTCCGGTTTTAAAAGACGTCCTTGGTTTGAAGGTGGTCAGATGCCACTTCAAAGACGAATTCCTAAGTTTGGATTTACAAACCCGAACAGATCAGAATCACGTCCTTTGAATGTTCAAACTGTTGGTGAATTCATTGAAGCTGGAAAGCTTGGTGCAACTATTACAATTTCAGATTTAGTTGCAGCAGGATTAGCTCATAAGAACGACCATATTAAGTTGCTTGGAAGAGGCGAAATATCTACAAAAGTAGAAATTGAAGTTCATGCTGCTAGTAAATCAGCTGTTGAGTTGATTGAAAAAGCTGGTGGAAAAGTAAACGTAATCTAAAACTAATTAATCGGACCTAAGGGCTAATGAGTCTTATAGAAAACTTCCGCAATATTTTTAAAATCGAGGACCTGAAGAACCGAATTCTGTATACGATCGGTATATTGATGGTCTACAGAGTTGGTAGTTACATTACACTACCGGGTGTAGATGCCTCTGCACTTATAGCAGGAGCGGGAGATGCTTCGAGTTTATTAGGATTATTTGACCTGTTTGTAGGTGGTGCCTTTTCGCGAGCGGGTGTGTTTGCGTTGGGAATCATGCCTTACATTACGGCATCGATTATCATTCAGCTTGCAGGAGCAATTGTGCCTTACTTCCAGAAACTTCAAAGAGAAGGTGAAGAAGGACGGCGTAAGATCACACAGCTTACACGATATGGAACGGTAGTAATTACAGCATTTCAGGCAATAGCATTCTCAATCAATTTGATTGCGACAGCACCACAAGCCATCGTAGTAAATGAATTTGCATTCACTTTAACTGCAATGATCGTATTGACCGCGGGAACAGTATTTGTGATGTGGTTAGGAGAAAGAATTACGGATCGTGGGATAGGAAATGGTATTTCATTGATCATTATGATCGGTATCATTGCGATACTACCTGCAAACTTCTACAACGAAGTTACTACTAAGACGAACTTAATTTTAGTAATTATTGAATTGGCTGCGTTGATCGTAGTAATTGCAGCGGTTGTAATGCTGACTCAGGGCGTTCGTAAGATTCCTGTTCAGTACGCAAAAAGAGTGGTTGGACGTAAAGTATACGGAGGCACAACTCAGTACTTGCCGCTTAAGGTAAATGCTGCGGGTGTAATGCCGATCATCTTTGCGCAGTCCATCATGTTTATTCCGAGTACTATCGGACAGTTTTTTCCTGAAAATGAAACGGTACAATTTTTAACTGCATGGTCTGCTGATTTTACAGGCTGGACGTACTCAATCATTTTCTTTTTCATCTGTGTGTTTTTCACATTTTTCTATACAGCTATCGCCATTAATCCGAAAGAGATGGCAGATACTATGAAAAGACAAGGTGGTTTTATTCCTGGTGTACGCCCGGGTAAATCTACTGTAGAGTTCATTGATAATATATTGACAAAGATCACATTACCGGGATCTATATTTCTATCATTGGTAGCAATTCTTCCAGCCATTGCAACGAATCTTCTTGGAGTTACTCCGGGATTTGCATTGTTCTATGGTGGAACAAGCCTTTTAATTATTGTTGGTGTGGCATTAGATACACTTCAGCAAATTGAGAGTCACCTCATGATGCGTCATTACGACGGATTTATGAAGACCGGAAAGATTAAAGGCCGAAGAAGAGCATAACAATGATTTACCTGAAGAGTGAAAATGAGATAGAAAAGATGCGCGAAAGTGCTCTGCTCGTCTCACGAACACTTGCTGAAGTAGGTAGATTAATTGAACCGGGGGTTGAAACCGGAAAGTTAGATTTAGTAGCAGAAGAGTATATTGCAAAGCATAATGCTCGTCCGGCTTTTAAAGGATACGGTCCTAAAGGAAATGAATTTCCGGGGACATTATGTATCTCGATAAATGATGAAGTTGTTCATGGAATTCCGGGAAGCAGAAAGCTTGAAGAAGGCGATATTGTTTCTGTGGATTGCGGAGTAGAAATGAACGGTTATTTTGGTGATCATGCATTTACTTTCGCAGTTGGCGATTGTGATGATGATACGATTCGATTGTTAAGAGTTACACTCGAATCATTATATAAAGGAATTGAGCAGGCAACTCACGGCAATAAGATGGGTGATGTTGCAAATGCGATCCAGGTCCATAATGAAAGTCATGGATTTGGAGTAGTAAAAGACTTAGTTGGACATGGGATTGGAAAATCCCTTCACGAAGATCCTTCAGTACCAAATTATGGTAGAAAAGGAAAAGGTGAACGACTAAGAGAAGGAATGACTCTCGCAATTGAGCCTATGATTACCATGGGATCATGGAGAGTTAAGACATTGAATGATGGTTGGACAGTTTGTACAGCCGATGGGAGCCTGGCAGCTCATTTCGAACACGATATTGTAGTTCGGGAAGGAAAAGCTGAAATTCTCAGTACTTTTGATTATATTGCTGAGCTCTCACAGAAACATGAAAAAATAATGACACATGGCTAAACAAGAGCCCATTAAACAAGACGGAGTAATTTTAGAAGCATTGCCTAATGCCCAGTTCAGGGTAGAGTTGGATAATGGACATGAATTACTTGCGCATGTTTCAGGAAAAATGAGAATGTATTACATAAAAATATTACCTGGTGATCGTGTGGCGGTAGAAATGTCTCCGTACGATCTTAGTAAGGGTAGAATCACTTACAGATACAAATAAGGTAGATATGAAAACAAGATCTTCAGTTAAGAAAAGAAGTTCAGACGACAAGATCGTTAGACGTAAAGGTCGTTTGTACGTAATAAACAAGAAAAACCCGCGCCATAAGCAGCGTCAAGGTTAATATAATAGCATTTATATATGGCACGTATTGCTGGAATTGACTTACCAAAACAAAAACGAGGCGTTATAGGCCTTACTTATATTCATGGAATAGGATTAACTACTTCGAGACAGTTGCTCGAAAGAGTAGGAATTGATCCGGATACCAAAGTTCAGGATTGGGATGAAGCTCAAGTAATTGAGTTACGTCAAATTTTGGATGATGAATTTAAAGTAGAAGGTGCGTTACGAAGTGAAGTAAATGGGAACATCAGACGTCTGATAGAAATTGGAAGTTATAGAGGTGTTCGTCATCGTAGAGGACTGCCGGTAAGAGGGCAGCGTACACAAACTAATGCGCGTACCCGTAAAGGTAAAAAGCGTACAGTTGCTGGTAAAAAGAAAGTAACGAAATAACAGAGTTTAATTATGGCTAAGAATCAATCAAAAACTTCAGGTGCAGCTTCTAAAAGAAAAAAGAAGAAGCAGGTAACTGATCCTAACGGAATGGCTTTTGTAAAAGCTACTTTCAATAATGTAATTGTTACTATTACTGATGCCGACGGAAACGTGCTGGCTTGGTCGTCTGCAGGTAAAGAAGGTTTTAAAGGCTCAAGGAAAAATACTCCTTATGCCGCTCAGTTAAGTGCTGAAACAGCATCAAAAACAGCTTATGAAATGGGGCTTCGTAAAGTTGAAGTGTTCGTTAAAGGACCGGGTTCTGGTCGTGAAGCAGCTGTTAGAGCAATGTCTAGTGCTGGTTTGGATGTGTCTTCAATTAAAGACCGTACTCCAATCCCACACAATGGATGTCGCCCACCGAAACGTAGAAGAGTTTAATTAGTAAGTCTATTTATAATGGCAAGATATAGAGGCCCAAAACAGAAAAAAGCTAGACGATTCAAAGAAGCAATCTTTGGACCTAGTAAAGCATTAGAGCGTAAACCTTACGGTCCGGGACAGCATGGTAGATCCCGTTTTAACAGAAAATCGGAATACGCAATTCAGCTTGAAGAAAAGCAGAAGGCAAAGTACACTTATGGATTACTGGAAAAACAATTCCGCAATTTGTATGAAGCTGCTAGTGCTAAGGAAGGCGTAACCGGTGAGATTCTGCTTCAACTTTTGGAAAGCAGATTGGATAACACAGTCTTCAGAATGGGTTTTGCAAAAACCAGAAGACAAGCTCGTCAGTTGGTAAGCCATAAGCATATTGTTGTAAACGGTGGAGTATTAAATATTCCGTCTTACGCAGTAAAGCCAAATGATGTGATTTCATTGAGACCTAAATCAAGAAATCTTGAAGTTGTAGAAGATGCTCTTGACGGTGCATCCAGAAACAAATACAAATGGGTTGAGACTGACGTTAAATCCCGAACAGGTAAGATGTTATACGTTCCAACAATGGAAGAAATACCTGAAAACATAAATGTTCAGCTTATTGTTGAGCTTTATTCTAAGTAATTCTAAAATTTTATTTTTGATATGAGCAATTACAGTATCCAAATGCCAGACAGTTTAGATGTCGTTAAAGATGACGACAGCTTTGGTACGTTTGTACTTCAACCGATGGAAAGAGGATTTGGTGTAACAATTGGTAACTCTTTTAGAAGAGTACTTCTTTCATCTCTTCCCGGAATCGCTATCACAGCCGTTAAAATTAACGGTGTTGATCATGAGTATTCCAGCATCAAAGGCGTTAAGGAAGATGTATACGAAATCATTTTGAACTTCAAGCAGGTTCGCTTTAAGCAAGTTGAGCAAAGCAGTGGTGTAATTCACATTTCTAAGAAAAGTGGATCTACATTAACAGCAAAAGACATTGCAGATGCAACTGCAGAATATGAAGTATTAAATCCGGATCTAGTGATCGCGCACTTAGCTGACGATGCAGAGCTGGAAATTGAACTTCGTGTTGGAAGAGGAAGAGGTTACGTTCCTGCAGAAGAAATGACTGTGGAAGATGATGATGTAAACGTTATTCCAATCGATGCAATTTTCACTCCTATCAAATCAGTTAAGTTTGATGTTGAGAACGTTCGTGTTGGACAAAGAACGGATTACGAAAAACTTGTAATGGACGTTGAAACTGACGGATCAGTAAATGCCAAAGAAGCTCTTACTATTGCAGGTAAGATTTTGAAAGAGCATATCGAAAAGTTCATTACTGAAAAAATTGAAGAGCAATTCACTCAGGAAGAAGAAGAAGTGGATGCTGAAAAACAGCGTGTTGCTAACCTGCTTCGAACAAGTATAGAAGATCTGAACTTAAGTGTTCGTGCTTACAACTGTTTGAAGTCAGCAAACATCAATTCAATTGGTGAGCTAGTAGCTCGTGACGAACAAGATCTTTTAAAATTCCGAAACTTTGGTAAGAAGTCATTGACTGAGCTTCAGGAAGTTATTGAAGAGAAGAATCTTCAGTTCGGAATGGATGTATCAAAATTTTTAGACTAAGCGGTAGAGGATTAAACAATGCGCCATAGAGTAAAAGGTAGAAAATTAAGCCGTACGGCAGCACATAGAAAAGCCACAATGAGAGCTTTATCTATGGCTCTTATCAGAGAGCATAGAATCAGCACTACCGTTGCAAAAGCAAAAGAACTTCGAGGATTTATTGAGCCTCTTATTACAAGAGCCAAAGAAGATTCTCATCACAACAGAAAGCAAGTCTTTTCTTCGCTACAAAACAAGGATGCTGTAACTCAATTGTTTACAGAAATAGGTCCTAAAGTTGGAGACAGGCCCGGAGGATATACACGTGTTATCAAAACCGGATATCGTCAGGGTGATGCTGCTGAGATGGCAATTATTGAACTAGTAGATTTCAATGACGTTGCACCAGAAGGCGGTAAAACTACCAAGAAGAAGAGAACTCGTAGAGCTGGAAAATCTAACACTCCTACAAGTGCTGTAGCTGAAGAAACTAAATCTGAAGTTGCAGAAGAGGAGAAGCAAGAAGTAGTTGCTGAAGCTGAGGTTGAAGAAACATCAGAGAAGGAAACAGAAGCAACTGAAGAGTCTAACGAAGAAGAAAAGAAGTAATTCTTTCTAAGAAAATTTAAGAAGTGTATGGTATTTTATCAGGCACTTCTTTTTTTATGCGTTGTATTTGATAAGGAAACGCATGATGTCAAAAAAAAGTGAAAATATTTCAAATAAAACTGGCATCAAATCTAAACATCCCTTATCTTTGGTTTCTGTCGCAAAAGCGAAATTTGTGACGCAGTTCTTTGGAAATTATTGAAGCATAAGACAGATTGTTTGTGCG
>NZ_LXYG01000008.1 GCF_001650905.1 Balneola sp. EhC07 | reverse complement strand
GAAGCTCCGGCTCCGACTGATGCTGTTTTTGGTGGTACCGACTCTGATCCTATCATCATCAAGCCTAAAATGTGATTCATTTCGATTATCAATTTTAGTCTAAGAGCATTAATATGTAGTACAATTAACTTACCATGCTCTTAATATTTCTGTTTACTTTTTTTCTACCTCAACAAACTATCGATCCGTATGAATCGATATCTGATCAGGCTTATACTTACGTCCAAAATATAGAGTCTGACACCGAAAGTGAGTTGAGTTTTTGGGGATTGAATGAACTCTATAGCTCTAATTGTTCTATTAATAAAATCGTCAGCAGAATTATCTCACAATCAAGTTCTGTTAAACTTCGAAAGATATTTCTTGACAATGAATGTTCTTCAATAGAAAACAAAGATTCTTTGAAGATAGAGCGACTTAAGACTTATACTCTCGAAACAGGGTCTTTTGCTAATCTTATCAATTATCTTTCACTTTCTTTACCTCAAAAAGATCTTGATGATTTCCACACTAAATTTAACGATAGGTGGCTTCGGAATTTATCATCAAATGAGATTGATCTTCTGAATGCAGTGAAAAACAAAGAATCGATTTCAATTGATGAAATTGATTCCGGATACAGAGTTTTTGTTTTGTACTCTCTCTTGTTTAGTGAAAATGTATATTCTTATTTTGATTCAGAAGAATTTTCTTTGATTCTCACAGAATTAAACATCGAGAAGGATAGTAATTATTCTGAGCTCAAAAAATCTTTTTTGTACTTTAATCTACTCAAAGCAGCATATGATACTAACAGATATCAATTTATTACCGATATATTCGATAAAATAATTGATTCAAATCTATATCCCCACTCGGAAAAAAAGTAGGTGTTTTTAGTGGATTAGACTATGCACTAAGTGTTACAGGGAGTTATTCAGAATCACTTTATCTACAACGTAATATTTTAATACCGCTTGCCTCCCATTATAAACTAAAAGACAGAGTTGATTACACATTAGTACAACAAAGCGCTAATCTTTACAACATTGGGAAGTATAATGATGCTAAAGAAATTTTAGAAGGTTTATATAATGACCCTAATTCCAGCATTCCTAATTCACAATTGTACAATAACTTGTCACTTTGTTATAAACAATTGGGGCAAAAGAATAAATACACTTCTTTTTTACTGGAAGCGATTCAAGAGCTTGAAAAAAATCAAACTCAAAATTCTGCCTATTACACTTTAAAGCTAGGTCTATATAGAAACTTGTTTGTTTATTATAATTCGATAGGGGATTCTGCAAATGCAATTTCTTATATAAACTTAGCGAAAGATCTAGCTGAACAACAAGCTGATAAAAATGAGTTGTCAGCAATTTATATATATCTTGGAGACTATTATTGGAAAAACTTTAAAAATACTACAAAAACGCTGAGACAGTATTCCAAAGCCGAATCATTATTAGAGAATATTGATGATTATGAGAGAAAATTAGATCTTCTAAAGAATAAAAGTTCTCTGTTTGTTGAAATAGACTCTTTAGAAGCAGCTATGTCTTCTATCTTGCAAATCAGAACACTTGCTTCTCAATATTCAAATACTCCTTCTCCAGCTTACATCGAATCTCTAATCCTGGAAGGAGAAGTTGCAAACCTCCAAAATGATTTATTAAAACTTCAGTCTGTTTTAAGCGCTTTAAAAAATCATACTTTCGAACATCTTTCATTTGAAGTTCTGATAAGATATCACAACCTGCATGCTACGTTGATGCATAAGAAAAACCAAAATAGGGAAGCTTACACATACCTGAAACCAAATCTGGACCAAATAATTGAGCGTGCAAAAGGAAGTGTGGACACACAAACAGGCTTTTGGACCGTTGAAAAGGAATATTTAGATGCTTTTGAATTGATGATCTCAATTCTCAATGAACTTAACTATAAAGAAGAATCTGTTGCATACTTAGATAAACTTAAAACCATTAATGATGCATCGCTTTATAATAATCCTTTATTAAAAGCATCCAAACTTACTGAGAAAGAACTAGCAGAGGATAAAAAATTAACTGCACAGATTCAGTCGTTACGGAATGATTATCTAAGCGCAGATGAGAATATGAAATCTGCGTTGAAAACTGAAATCGACAAACTTTCAGCACAACAACAGTTACTTACTAATAAAGTTGCTTTCTCGCAAACAGAAGAAAGTATACCTATTTGGAAGGTTCAACAACAGATGAACAAGAATGAGATCATTCTTCACTATACAGAATTAAATGAAAAGCTTTATGTAAACTCGATATCAAAGAAAAGCATTGATCTCGCTGTATTAGAAATATCAGAGCAAGTTGGTGAATTACTTAATAGCACTGCTAATGAATTGGCTTCCGGGAATACATCTTTAAAAACACTTTATAATGTTTACCAAGTTTTAGGCTTGGATAAAATTCCCGATTTCATAGATCATATTACAGTTATTCCAGACAATGAGTTATACCGAATTCCTTTAGAAGTATTGCCGACCAAGAAGCCCAATACCTCTTACAGTTATGGGAGTTCTCATTATATGATTGAGGATTTCAATTTCAAATACTTTACTTCGCTTCAGGACTACTTGGAAAACAATAGAAATACAAGCGGTAGTCTAAGCACTGATTTTTCAGCTTTTGCTATTTCCTATTTCGATGATTTTCAGGAAAAATTACCCTCTTTACCCTTTGCTACTCAAGAAGCACGAGAAATACAACGGGTGCTCACTTCTTTTAAAGATAAACAGGTTTTCTCAGGAAATGGGGCTACTGAACAAGCCTTTCAAAATCAGCTTAATTCATCTAAAATTTTACATGTAGCAACACATAGTGAAGTTTCGGCCAGAGATCCTTTGTTTTCGACGATTTATCTGAAATCAGCACAGTCAAATGGTACAGAAGGTAATGCTCTTTATGCTTATGAATTATTTGATAATCAGCTGAGCAATGACCTTATTATGCTCAACTCATGTAGTTCAGGTACGGGTAATTATCTACAGGGTACCGGAATTATGGGTATAAGTCGTGCACTTCGTTATGCAGGTGCCAAAAGTCTTGCCTTGAATTTGTGGGAAGTCAATGATAAAATTGCATCAGAATTTGCCACTAGTTTCTATTCCCACTTAAATGAAGGTTTTTCTAAGAGTGAAGCAATGAGATTAGCAAAGATCGATCAAATTAAAACAGGTAGTGCTGACCCTCATTATTGGGGAGCTTATACATTGATTGGTAATTCTAATCCGGTTATAAAAAAACCAGCAAGCTCACAGTTTATATTACCTTTCTTAATAACTGTGGGCTTACTGGCAGGTTATAAAGTCAGAAAAAAGTCTTCTGTTTAAGTTTGGTTTTTTAAACCTAGTCGTCCATTGAGTTGAGAGCATTGATATAGCTCTTTGCGATACGGCTGTAATCACGATCTAAATCATAAGTGTATTGAAAAGCAGTTTTCGCTTCATCCAATTGATCTAACTGAAAATATGAATTCGCTAAAAGCCAATATCCTTTTTCAAGAATACTTTCAGAAATTCCTTCTTGCTCAGTAGCGATTTTAAAATTAGATGCTGCTTCTTCATACTCTCCTAAATTGTATTGAATTGAACCAAGAGTAATAGAAAACTCAGCTATCAAGGCCGGGTCTTCTTCTGTATCCAGTTCAGTAGTTAAAAGATCTTTTGCTTCCTGAGTACTTCCATCAGCAGCAAGTTGAACAGCTTTTTTAATAACCTCGTTAGACACACTCACAGAGACTCCGCCTCCGCTCCTTACAATATCCAACCCGATTTCATCAATTGGTGATATTGGGTCTGCATTATTGGCTGAGTAATTCATTACTCCAAGCACACCTACGAAAATCACAACTGCTGCTGCTGTAACATAACTAGCATACTTTCTGATTTGTTTTGCAACTCCAGGAGTTTTGCTTTCTCTCTTCTCTTCAATTATTGATTTCAGATTGGCAACACTTTTCATGTAGTCTAAGTAATAACCATCTTGAATTAGCTCTACCCATAAGTTGTCTATTTCTTCTTCGGATAGCCGTCCGTTGAGGTAAAGATCTATCTTTCTCTCTAGATCTTTGTTTAAATTATTTTGAATCATCGTTATTTACCTTTTAAATGCTTTCACAAACAGTTTGTATTCCAAAACCGATCATTTTAGCATGGTTTTGTACCATTTTTGGGAAAGATCTCTTTTTTTAAATCTTTCTGTTCGCTAACAAGAGCATCTAAACTGTTAATTGTTACACTCATTGCCTTAATAAAACATTAGAAAATATTAAGAAATAAAACGCTATTTAAATCCTTTTTCAAAAAATTGTTTTATCCTTACAGAACATAAGTTTAAAGCTGATAAAATCCCTACCATGATTTCAAACAAAATCTCTTTCTTTCTATTTATAACAGTAGTGTTACTAAGCTCCTGTTCAAAAGAGTCTGACACCATGTCTATTACCGGGACTATCGATTATACCGGAAACGCTCAGATCTCTATATCTGAGCAACCTTTGCATTACAAGTACTCCCCCAAAAAAATATATAGTATTTCCCCTGAACAGAATGGAGCCTTTGAAATCAATGTCCCGATACATACAACTAAGAATCTTATTCTTTCCATTGATGATAATTCCTTTTCATTAATTCCGGATGCTAGTGACGAGCTTAAGCTTTTGATATCTCGCTCTTCATTTCCTTTAGATATAGATATTGAGTCTAAATTTTTAAAAGACTATGAAGCTTATCAGACCTACTTGAATGAAATTGAGGGATTAGATAAGCGGATTGAGAAAGAGATGAATAATTTTAAAGCAGGATTAGAAAATTCTGCCTTAGAATTAAGCGCTCAAAAAATTCAGATTGCTGAGAAAAACCTTTCCGGAACTGCTTTTGAATATTTTATTAAAAAGGCTAAAGGTGAGTTAATAGTAAACAAGATCAAATCGGTAGAATACAGGCTTGGACAAAACGGTTTCGATGCCGGTTCGGAAAGAGCAGAAATTCTTGAACAAGCTAAAGCTGATAACTTTTTTACCTTTGAGTCATTACAAGCACAGCGCGCCGGAATTCGGGATGTGACTCATTATTATGCGCGCACTTTCGGAATTTATGATAGTGTAAATCAGGCATACGGAAAAGATCTCGCTGAATATGATATAAAAAGGCTTGCCTATGAAGAACTGAATGAAAAGCGCATGGAAGTAATCGATTACATAGAAGACCGAAAAGCCCAAGCATACGCAAAGATGTTTTTAGTAGCAGAGCGAATTGGAGAAATTGAGATTTCAAAAGCCGAATCTGGTTACCGATCTTATCTTGATGAGTACTCAGAATTTGAAGAATACACTAACTTTTTAACGTACTTCTATAACGAAATTAAATCCGTTTCTCCGGGCGAACCTGCAAAACTGTTTTCTCTTAAAGATGAACAGGGAAACACACATACTTTAGAAGATTATAAAGGTAAATATGTATTACTGGATTTTTGGGCGGGTTGGTGTCAGCCTTGCTTGGATGAATTTCCCGTGATGAGAGATATTTATAACGATTTCAGCAGAGAAGATTTTGAAATTATAGGTATTTCTACTGAAATTAATGAAGATGTATGGCGTTCAGATATTGAAAAATTCGAAAATCCCTGGCCTCAACTTTATGGCGGTAATGGTTTTGATCAGGAAACATTTAAAGCGTATAAAGGCGGTGGAATTCCATTCTATATTCTTATAGATCCAGACGGAAACATTGCCCGATATAATGATATCAGAGCAACATTCAATTTAAGAGAAGTATTAAACAACCTTATTGATGAATAAATCTATTTATAAATTTCAGTTCTTAGTATTAGTAGCAGCACTTTTTATCAACTCTTGTAGCTCTGAAGAACCTGCTGAAAAAAACCTTTCATTTACTGATAAACAACTCGGACAAATGTTGGTTGTAGGTTTTCGAGGAACAGAAATTAACTCTGAAAGCCCAATTGTTCGGGATATAAAAGAAAGAAATTTAGGAGGGGTCATTCTATATAGTTACGACTACCTAACAAAATCCTATAATAGAAATATTGAATCTCCTGATCAGCTCTTACAACTCAATAGTGCTTTGGTTGGGTATTCTATAAATCCACCCTTTATTTCTGTAGAACATGATGGAAGCGAACACTCAGCATTGCACAATTTATATCCTTCTATGGAAAACATTTTTGAGCAAAACTCTTTTTCAGATACGCTCAAAGTAATAAATAATTCCAGGCGATTTGCTCAGGAATTTATGGTTGTTGGAATAAATACAAACTTACATCCAAGATTGGATCTGAAAACTAAAGAATCATCTGATGCAGCATTGATTTCTTCCGACCCACAAAAAGTCACTGAAATCTCTAACTTGATTTTGGATGAATACGATACCGAAAAATTGTTAAGCGTTCCTAAATACTTCCCGGGCTATAGTATTGATTATAATCCAACTGATTCAACAGACAATATATCTTTATCCTGGTCTGAAGATTTTCTGACTCCGTACAAAAACCTGCTTGAACAACGAACCATCAGAGCAATCCAGATTTCTCATGCTACCAATGCAAATATCGATTCTGTCTGGCCCGGCACTTTCTCTCACTCAACTGTTTCAGGTTTACTACGTGATTCTCTTGGGTTTGAAGGAGTTGTTTTCTCTGATGACCTTCAAAAAACCATCATCACCTCAAATTATGATTTGGAAACCTCGATTCTACAATCAATTAATGCAGGGGTAGATGTTTTGGTATTTGGAAATAATTTTAAATACGATGAAGATATAGCAAAGAAAGCTATTGCCATCATTCAAAAATTATTAAAAGAAGGAAAGATCAAACCTGAAACCATAGAAGCTGCTCTGTCAAGAATTGACCAACTTAAACAAGATGTAATTGCAGAGCTCTGTACATGTCTGACTACATAGAAAGAACAGCACACTTTGTTCAAAACCAACTTGAGGGAGAAGGTTCAGGTCATGATTGGTGGCATATTTTAAGAGTGTGGAATATGTCAAAAAGGTTAGCTTCAGAAGCAACCGATCCTGTTTCAACTCTTGTAATTGAACTCGCCGCATTGTTGCATGACATAGCAGATCACAAGTTCCATGATGGGGACATAACTGTTGGGCCAAAAGTAGCTTCTGAATGGCTGTACTCCATTAAGGTTGATAAAGAAGTCATTGATCATGTATCTGATATCATCAAGGACCTTTCGTTTAAAGGAGCTGAAGTTGCTACTCCAATGAAATCTATGGAAGGCAAGATCGTTCAGGATGCCGATCGTTTGGATGCCATTGGAGCCATCGGAATTGCCCGGGCCTTTGCTTATGGCGGATATAAATCCCGTGAATTGTATAATCCGAATATAGAACCTGTTTCGCATATCAGTTTTGAAGCATACAGAAAAGACGATGGCCACACCATCAACCATTTCTATGAAAAGCTTTTTCTCCTGAAAGACCGAATGAATACCGAATCCGCCAAGAAAATAGCTGAAAAGCGACATACTTTTATGGAAGAATATGTAGATCGCTTCTTACAAGAATGGGATGGAGATCAATAAGATCTCTTTTGAAATTATCCCATCGAATTTATTTTATCAGTGTAAGTCTTTTGCTCGCTTTCTGTCCAAGTGCTTCCAGAGTATAGAAATATACACCTGATGAAAAGCCTGTTGCATTCCAGCTTACATTGAAATTGCCCGCTGAACTATTTTCATCAACAAGGATTGATACCAGCCTTCCGGTAATATCGTACACTTTGATCGAAACTCTTCCCGGTTTATCTAAGGCATAATTTATCGTTGTTACCGGATTAAAAGGATTTGGGTAATTCTGACTTAGAGAAATATTTTTGGGAAGTTCATCAAATAACTTTTCTTCATTGCTTACTGAAACATCCAAATTTGATTGTCCCGGTGTTCCATGTGAGCTTGAAGCAGCCCAATTTTCGCCTAATGAATTATCAAATCCGGGATTGGTTAAAGAAAGAGTTGCCCCCATCCCATCTGCTTCAACCGGCCAGGGAGCTTTATCATTGTACGTGAGTTCATCAACAATCGCTCCGTTTGAATCAAACAATCGAATTAACTCTCCATCACCGGATAAGCCAAAATCCATATCCCCAATTTTGTTTTGAACATCAGGAAAGAGTTCTCTGAACAGTGAATCATTTCTGGTAAGTACTAAATAACTATCTGCAGCAAGAATAGTCCCGGACGAAAAAGTAAATTTATGCTCATCATCAGAATCAGAAAAATACCATCCTGAAATATCAATACTTTGGTCTGAGTTGTTATAAAACTCCACCCAATCTTCCGGATCAAAATCATCTGCTGATCTGTAATTGATCTCATTTATCACAACACCTGTTGAGCTGATCTCATTTCTCCTGAAGTGAGCGGTCAGCGAAGTATTTGCTGTGATAGAAACAGCTTTCGACTTTTCCGAACTATTCAGGGCCCCACTCCATCCAATAAACGTATATCCCGGATTTGCTACAGCTTTCACATTAGCCGGAACAGAATTATAAATAAGCCCATATTCCAGTTCGTCGGATCGTATTCCTTCTATAAAAACCTGTCCTGCTTCGGCCGGCTCTACCAGAGTTTCCAAGCTGTTCAGTCTTGTCAGATCAAAGTGATCCATTAAATACATCTTTGCATAATCTTTTCTTTCACTGATGAACTCCTCTATCACACCAAGATGTTTTTCCCAATCCATATTACTACCGAGTCGGAATGATTTAGTCCATCTATCCATATGACGAGGAATCTCGGATTGGATTAAGTTTGCCGTACTGTCAATAAAAGTCATCATTCTTGATGACTCAAAAGTAGTATGAATATGCATACTATAGCGCTGGATGAACTTATTTTTGAACTCCTGATTTTTGAGTAAGTTTCTAAATAGAAAAGTAGCCCACGTAGGATTTTCATAATTAGTCCCAGACGTAGTTGTGAGTTTGTGCAACATATTGGTATCATAAGTACCTCTTGAGTGGCTTCCCATCGACATGTCCACATCATATAAAAGCCATTTCCATTTTCCATCAGGGGTCTGAGGTCTCCAGAAAAT
Source organism: Balneola sp. EhC07 (assembly GCF_001650905.1). Taxonomy (GTDB): domain Bacteria; phylum Bacteroidota; class Rhodothermia; order Balneolales; family Balneolaceae; genus Balneola. The sequence goes on along the minus strand of NZ_LXYG01000008.1, from coordinate 92,216 downwards.
GATATTGTTTGCCGGCCAGTCTCCGTTTGCCCAATAGATCTGTGCAATTTGATAGTCAATGTACTGATCGATATCCATTTGCTCTGATACCCAATCATAATTTTCGGGTAGGCTGATGTCGTTGTTACCAATAAAATCGATCATTGTATCATAATGATCTGAACTGCCTTCTTTAACATTTGCACTCCCGGAAAGTATATCTAACTCGTTCTCATCAAAGCCATAATTGGATTCAATGAAATCTTCATTCTGCTTTTCTCTGAGCATATGAATTCCCCAATAATCGCCGTTTATGAATACAGCTACCGGCTTAAAAGCCTGATATCCCAGATCCATTCGATCTCTTACCATTGATTGGGTCGCTGCATTTCTAACCATAGCCCGGTACCAATCTTGTCCACCACTTCTGAGTGCAAGCCGATCGAAGGAAGTAATCGGCTTATCTTCGAAAACCTGATACTCGAGTTTGGAAGTTCCGTATTTGCTTCGGAAATAAATGTCCAGCGACTTTTGATCGTACAGCCTCGTACACCCACCACCGATCTTTATTCCTGCATTTACTGCAAATCCTTGCTCGCGATTTTTCTCAAAAAGCTCTAGTCTTGCAGGTCGTTCCCAATCCTGATTCCAGTTCCTTGGTGAGCTTCTGCAATATCCCGGAATACCATTGGTTCCCTCCACATAAATACCACGTTCGTCAGAAAACAAGTTATCAGGATCTGTAGTGACTGAGAATACAGGAAGCTCTGTTCCTTCGTCTAAAAAATAAGTCCGATACACTAGGTTGGTATCCAGAAAATCGGGTGAAAAAGTCGCAACTCTTAAGACCTTGGTTTCGTAAATCACCAGCGAATCCTGCCAAACAGGATCTGTGGTATCAGGGACCGAACCATCAAGCGTGTAATAAGCTTTTAAGGTATCAGGGAATGTCTGGATCGTTATTTTTAAAGAATCGTTATAGAATCCACTAGCCGGATCTATCGTAACAGTCTGAGCATTTATAATTTGAACATTGAAAAGAACTATAAGCCAAACAATAAGTTTGGTGAAGAGGTCAGTTTTATTTCTCATTGATGATTACCTTGCGAAGGTCCCTAATAATTTCTGCTGATCAGTTATTTATTCATTAAATATATAAAACAAATGTATACAAACGACTTCTATATACAAGGCTTTACATCTGCCAAGAAAACTATCCATGAATTAATAGACAGTATTGATGATCAAACTTTTAATACTCCGCCTGCTGAAGGTAAATGGTGTATTGGAGAAATTATCAGTCACCTCATCAAAACAAATACAGAATATCTGGCTGTACTTGAGAATAAAATTCTTGGTGATACTTCAGGACTTAAAAAAGGAAGTGGCCCATATAAACACCCGTTTCACTTGCGTTGGTTTATAAAAATTGTAAGTCCTGAATATAAAAAAGCAATGCCTACCATTCCCCCATTTGAACCTAAAGAAATAAAAGACCTGGATAAATCTGAGTTGCTTTCAGAGTTTGATGCTATTCAGGATAGATATTTAAAACTCCTTGATAAAGCGAGTAAAAACAACCTTCATCTTGGAAAGATCAAAGTGGGCAATCCTATTTATCCTATTATCAAAATGAGTTTGAGTGCCTGCTTTGCTGTAAATGAAGCTCATCAAAGAAGACACTTTCAGCAGATTGAAGAAATTTTAGCTCAATCCTAATTCAATTTTTTCCTTCTTTTAGTTAAATCTCTAGCATTATGATGTATCATCAAAATATGTATCATATTATTATTTATAATTTTATATATGATACGGTAATTGCCTTCAACTAATTCTCGAATATCTTCTCTCTCCAGCTCTCTTACCAATTTACCTGAGTTAATAAAATTAGGGTCTCTGAGTATTTTGGTTCTGCTTACAATTTTTTCTATTTGTAGCTGTGCATATCTCTTAGAATCTAATGCAATGTATTCAAATACTTCTTTAAGATCTTCCTTGGCATCTTTAAGCCATCTTATCTGAACCATTCCTTCATTTCTTGTTCTACTTCTTTTTCAGAAATAATATCTCCTGACTCAGATTTTTCAATCCTCTTTTCGAGTTTATCTATGAATACTAATCGATCAATCAATTCATCAATTGATAACTCATCCGGAAACTGATCTATATGTGCTTTAAGCTTTGCTTTTGTAATCATTTGTGAGAGTCCTGTTGTTACTCTTTACGATTAATATCTATAATCACCCATTCATTTCAAAAAGTTCTTTAACCTGACTTATTTCTCTTTTTCTCCGGATATTTGTCGTAGGGAAACAGAAAAAGTCCGTATGGCTCATGACCTTTTTTTCCTGCATCCTGATGGTGACGTTGATGAGCTCTACGCACTAATTTCATAAACCAGTTATCACTTTTAAAAGGCATAAACCTTTTATGTGTGAATAAGTCATGGATTATGAAATAAAGTAAACCATATAATGCAATCCCTGCCCCTATTCCAAAAGCGGGTGAAGTAAACATGGTATCCGCTCCTACTATTATCAGCCACATAGAAATCCCCGCAAAAACGAATGAGAAAATATCGTTCATCTCAAATAGCCCGTGATCAGGGGTATGATGAGATTCATGAATCCTCCAAAGTACGCCATGGAATAGCCACCGGTGCACACAATAGGAAACAATTTCCATTCCTGTAAAGCCCAATAAAATGTAAGCTATCAATATCATCTAAAGCATTTAAAGTTTCTTATCTCTAAGAAAGAGATTTTTGAAAAATATCATTCAAAAACTGAAAAATTTATCGGAAATAATTTTGGGTCGAATGTATTTATACATATAATGCACATATATTAAATATGTAAATAAATCCCTCAATGAGAAGCATAGAAGTACAAAAAGATACGGATACCCGCTCAAGAACAGGTCGACTTGAATTAGCCCGAAAAATGGAAACGGGATTCCCCTCTCCGGCTTCAGATCATCTGGAAAAAGCCTTGAATCTCGAGGAGCTTGTTGTGTTCAGACCGTCCGCCACTTTTTATGTTCGAGCTCAGGGAAATGCAATGCAACGCTCGGGAATACATGATAAAGATATACTGATCGTGGATCGGTCAATTACTCCCCGTCATGGAAATATCATTGTTACTTCCATTGATGAAGAACCCTCCATCCGGAGATTTGCTAAACAAGGCTCCCGCATATTTTTAGTTTCTGATGATACAAGCTTACAACCTATTCCTATCACCAAAGAAACAGCGTGGACTATTTGGGGAGTGGTTACACATGTAATCCATCGATTCAGATTGGAGGAAGGATAAAATAGATATGAATATCGATCCTTATAATTTACCTACTGCTTATGCAATGATAGATTGCAATAACTTTTATGCTTCTTGTGAGCGTGTGTTTGATCCAACTCTTAATGACAAACCCATTGCTATTCTATCAAACAATGATGGTTGTGTAATTGCTCGTTCAGAAGAAGCTAAAGAGGCCGGAGTTGAAATGGGAGCTCCGGAGTTTAAATCCAGAAAGTTATTCAAAGAAAAAGGAGTAGTTGTTCGTTCATCAAATTATGCTCTTTACGGAGATATGTCTGACAGAGTAATGGATGTTTTAGATCAACTTTCACATAATATTGAAGTGTATAGTATTGATGAAGCTTTTGCCAGAGTTTCTACCAATATTTTCGACGACCTTAACGAATACGGAGCTTATATAAAAGAAACCATACAACAATGGACCGGCTTACCGGTATCCGTAGGAATTGCACCAAGCAAAACATTAGCAAAAGTTGCAAACAGTATCGCTAAAAGAAATCCATTATTTGATGGCGTACTTGCTCTTTCCAATCAGGATGAAACGGATCAGCATCTAAAAGATCTGCCTGTCCAGAAAATTTGGGGCATTGGCAGTGGAATGACTATCCGCCTGCACCGTCACGGCATCGAAAATGCATTTCAATTAAAGAATACTGTACAGAACCGAAAGTGGGTGCGAAAAAATCTGCATGTAACCGGTCTACGAACCGTACTGGAATTAAATGGAATGCCATGTATAAAAATGGGTGAAGCTCTGGATAAGCGAAAGGGTATCTTGACTTCCAGGATGTTTGGAACTCCGATATATGAATTAGACCACTTGCAGGAAGCTATTTCAACATACGCATCCCGGGCAGCTGAAAAACTTCGTTCCCAAAATTCGGTAGCTTCTTTATTAAGAATTATGCTGATTGGAGATAAATATTCGAATCTAAAAGGACAGTATAAATATTCTGCAGGCACTTCTTTGAAAGTCCCCACTGCAAACACGCCTACATTGATCAGATTAGCAAAAGGATTGGTGAATCATGTGTACATGGAAAACACCAAGTATAAAAAAGCGGCAGTGATGTTAACCGGAATTGTGCCAAACAGTGAAGTCCAAATGGATCTTTTTGATCCTCATTTATATACCCAACAACAATTCAGGCTCATGGAATGTTTGGATGAGATCAACTCAAAATTTGGAAGAAATAAAGCTGCTTTTGCCTCAACCGGGTTGCATAAAGAGAAAGAACATCGCAACAAATGGTTGATGAATCAAAACTACCTCAGCAACAGATACACTACACGCTGGAGTGAACTAATGGTGGTAAAAGCAAAATAACAGATCACTTATTTCCAGTAAGATCTTTGAACAACGTCTCCCTGTGTTATTCTGTCAACCACACTCATTCCGTCGGTAACTTCTCCAAAAATGGTATAACGGCCATTTAAGTGCGGAGCCCAAACATGCATAAAGAAATATTGGCTTCCTTCTGTATCCGGACCTGAACTTGCAATCCCTGCTTTACCTCTGAAATAATGAGCGGCACTTGCTTCGGTTGGTACTGTATAATCCGGACCTCCAAAACCTAATCCGGTTTCAACGTCTCCTCCCTGAATAACAAAGTTTGGAACAACTCTATGAAATGCGACACCATTATAATGACCATTGGTAATCAAACTATCCATTCCGGAAATTGTAGCTGGTGCGGTTAACACATCAACAGTAATTTCTATATCTCCCTTTCTTGTTTCCAAGACCCAGACAGGGTTTGGTCCCAAATCGGCCAGTCGGTCCCAATCAGGCTTTCTGAATCTTACAGGAGCCAAAGAATCTTCTATGAAAGACCATTCCTGTGCTATTAAACTTTGCTTTAGGTCATGTCCCGCATTCTCATAAAACTGAGTGATCATGACTTCCGATTCTTCTTCAAATCTGTTTTTTAGTATCGAAGTAACTGATCGGAAAATATCTATATCATCAACTACAGATCTATCATTTAAAAGAGCTATTAACTTCTCAAAGTCTTCTTCAGTTACTACGTTTTCATCTGAATGCAAGGCTTGCATTGTAAATGCTCTCTCTCCTTTTTCCAATGCTGTAAACAAAATGTTATGTACTTGCTCTATCCTCTCTTCGGTTTTGATTTGTTCATCCAAATTTGCCCAAAGAGTATTCATTTCACTTAAAAGAAAACTGTAGAGTAATCCTTGTGAAGTATCTATATCGGCAACTAAATAGTCAAAAACTTCAGCTTCGCTCCAAACCTTTTTTAGTGCAGAATATCTAAGCCCCTGCAAGTATGGATCTTCAGTTCCAATAGGCAGTAGATCATCAATATATTTTTCAGGGTTTACTGAAGCATTGAAACCGGCAAGTCTTACATGAGGTTCAACAGCAACATTCAGCGCTGTAGCATTTAATAATGAGTTATTGATTTCTTTAGCAAACTCTTCTTTTGCGGCTATTACCCGCAGAGCCTGGATAACAACATTAGGATTTCTGTGTTGAACAAAAGCATTCAGAGCTACCGGAGCGTATGAATCATTTTCTTCATTTCTTCCAATACTCTGAATAATTTCAATAGCCAATTGAGCATCCATCAAAACATAATCCTTATCGATAAAATGATGAAACACTAAACCTGAGTGATCTTTCATTAACAGTGCTGCTATATAGCGGTCTGGACCTATTTCATCAGGATAATAATTCTCCCAAAGTTCTATCAATTTGTCTAATGCATTAGGAGTCAACCCCTGTTTTTCCTGATCATTTCTTGTTCTGTAAAATCCGTACAAATAAGCCTGAGCTGCTTTACTGTTAGTTGTGGACAGCGCTCTTTCTATGATCTGAATTTGCTGTTCTTCAGTTGCTTCTATATTTCCTGTTAAACGACCAATGGCGTAAGCAAGTTGAAATTCCATGTTCTGATTTGGTGGTACATCTTCTTCTAAAAGCAATTCTAGCGAGCGACTATTTCCCAACTCTCCTAAAGCCGAAACCAAACCTATGTTGGAAGCATTGCTTGCTATAAAAAGCTCGTTTAACCTCTCTTGTTGTTCTTCAGAAAGTTCCTTCAACCAAAGAGATGACCATGCTTCTTTGGTATTGGTTTTTGATGCCAGATCTATTAATGCATCAATATCACTAACCGGTGTATTTATCAATGCTTGCCAAGCTTGTACACGAACTCTTTCATCTTTATGTGAAGTGAATTCCATTAAAGCCTGACCATCTCGTGCGTAAACTGCTTCATAGAGATCCGGATATTCTTGAGTAAGCAGTCGACCGGCTTCTTTCTTAGCAGGGTCACAAGCAAACAGTAAAAAGGTTAATACAAAGACTGAAATAATTTTATACATGAATCACACACATTTTTTATTGACACTGATTAAAGAACTTCGTTTATTGCACATACTTTACACATTAAGTAATATCATGCTATGGATAATGCACATTTAACGAGAAAACAACAGGAATTTTTTAATTACATCGTGGAATATAAAAAAGAATACGATGTATGGCCGACCTACAGAGAAATTGCTGAGCATTTTGATTATCGATCGCCAAATAGTGTTACCCAAAACATTCAGGCTTTACTTAAAAAAGGATTTCTGATTAAGCGGAATGATGAAGAGTACGATCTTCCCAAAGAGAAGAAAAAGAATTTGCTGGAAGATTATGACGATCAGGATGGAATTCCAATTCGCGGTCTTATTGCCGCCGGTTATTTACAAGAAGCCGTTGAAGCAGATCTCGGAAAGATCACATTGTCATCCCTATTTCCGAACTTAGATCAACTATTTGCGCTCCGCGTTTCGGGGTTTAGTATGAAAGACGTTGATATTTATGATGGAGATCTGGTAGTGCTTATGGACACCGACGTTAAAAACGGTGATATCGGTGCAGTTCTCTATAACGGAGAAACCAGCTTAAAAAAGATCTATTGGGGTAGTAATGGACTGCGATTAGAAGCTGCAAATGAAAGTTATGACGATATTATCGTTGAGCCGGATGTTTTTGAAGAAGTCCGAATCATAGGTAAATATATCGGACATATTAATCGCCAAGGGTTTCAGAGAGCAACTTCAAAAGTAGCTTAAAAAATTACTTAAGCTACTTTTTTCTTCTGTAATGTCCATCAAATACCGTATTCCAGGTTTTTCCGTCGTCTGTGGACTGTTCCCAAAGTTGTCTTACATGATCATCAGTGAGATGAAAAAAAGTAAGTTTGTTTAACAGCGGGATTCCGCCCTGCCCAACTCCTTCACCGGAATACTCCAAAGCTTTTCTTTCTTTATTATAGGTACCTGAAAACTCTATCGGAATTCCATTAGCCCCAATCCATTTCTGATGCCACTTCTGATCTAAGATACTGTAATAGTTCAGGCTTTTACCTCCTAACCCTCTGGCGTTTGTCCAGTTTTCAAGCAACGCACAGTTATTCGAAGCCAGTTCTATCTTAGAACTTCCAACTACCTGATCATTGGGGTTTTTTACTTCCCATTCGCCAACCCAAAAATCAAATTGACGATGTTCCTCTGAAGAACAAGGAGCTTGTTGTGTTAAAGCTACTGATGAATAGAAACCTAAAAATAAAAGCAGAAATAATTTTCTCATTTGAATCCTCAACTAAGGTTTATGTCTACATATAATTTAGTAAACCGTAACCTGAGAAATAATTGGAAGCGAATAAATCCTATCGGATTTAAAAACTTTAAAGCGTATTTATTTAGAATCTTGAAACTTCTTTTGATACAGCGAAGGGGTTAAACCTGTATGCCTTTTAAAAGCCAGACTAAAAGTAGTTTTATTATTAAATCCTGACTCTTTTGCAATGCCATACATATTTAATTCATCAGTCTTGTTTAGAAGTAACGCTTGGGATTCCTTGATACGATATTCATTTACAAATGCAGAAAAAGTAGTTTCCAATTCATCATTAATAACCTGAGATACATGATGCTTTGATTCACCTACAGCATTTGCCAGATCTTTTAATTTTAAATTACTTTTAAGGAACAATTTATCGTTCTCCATTAGCTTGATAAGTTGTTCTTTAAGTTTTTCAGCTGTGGAATGTGTCAAACCCGAGTTTGAATATTTTCCCCTCTCAGTATGGGATTCAATATCACCTTCCAATACTTCCGGGGAGATGAATCCAAAGTATCCAATTGCATAAATGAATACACTCATTGCCACAGAAATTGCATAATCATAAGCTAAATTATAGCTGAATATATAAACCATGATGTAGTACGAGGCGAAACTAACTGTAAAACCAATAAAAGAGTATCTGAGTATGGTTAACCACCGACCTGCGCTCTCCTTTACATTGCTAAGATCCTTCTCAGATATCAGTTTGAAACCTAAAATCGTGTAAATCCCCAAATGTAACGTCATTACTATCGGCAGTACATTTGCTATATTAAGGAATACGGTTTGTACAAACTCATTGTCGAAAAGAAATATCTGCCGATTTAAAAGCATTTCGATTTTTGTACTCCCGTCTAATACATAATACGGGACTAGTATAATTAGATGGAAAACAAACGGAAGAGCATGAATCAGGCCTTTTCTATCAAGATCGCGGCTATTGATAAAAGATCTTATGTACAGATAAAAAAGTGGGCCGAAAAGAAAAGGAAAGGCAGAAGAAATTCTATTGACGTGTGGAAATTCAAACCTGAAATTAGTCCAGAAAGCAACATAATCTATCAGTGTAATCGAGAATAAGAGAACCAGAATATTCAGTAAGATCTCAGGTTGTGAATTTCTTTTGATAAAGAAAACCACGGACAAGAATATTCCTTGTGCCGAAGCCAGCATAAAAAAAATCGACCAGCTATCTAATGATATTTCCGGTACCACTAGTGTTTAAGAAGATTTTTTTACGGTCATAAATTTACCATTAGCATCTTTACGGGCCTCATGAAGTTGAGAATCTTTGATCCAAGCTCTCCCACCATCATGCTGTAATCTTTTGGTATTTTTATATTTGAAAGCCTGTTTGTGTAATGAAGGTAACTTGCTCATTGCCATAAAAGTTTTGTTTTAGAATCCGAATCAATTTAACAGTTCAAAATATAAAGAACAGTTAGTTTTTTGCTTTGTTTTATGAGAACAATCGCTTATCTTTGTAAGCTCTAAAATAATCCAAAAAAGAAATTAAATACCCATGTACGCTATAGTAGAAATCGGCGGGCATCAATACAAAGTAGCTGAGAACGATGTTCTTTTTGTTGACAAGCAAAATGTAGATTCAGATTCTGTTACTTTTGACAATGTTCTTTTACTAAAAGATGATAAAGGCGCTGTTAAAGTTGGGAAGCCTGTAGTTGATGGAGCTTCTGTAACAGCAACTATTCTTGACACCGTTAAATCTGATAAAGTTCTTGTTTTCAAGAAGAAAAGAAGAAAAGGTTATCAGAAATTGAACGGACACCGACAAGTAATGTCTCAAATTCAAATTGAGTCTATTTCTGCATCTGGAAGTACAAAAAAGACTGCTAAGAAAGCAGCTCCTAAAAAAGAAGAAACTAAAACTGAAGTAAAAGCTGAAAAAGCTACTTCAGATCTATCATCGCTAACCGTTGCTGAGCTTAAGAAAATGGCCTCTGAAAAGGGACTAACTGGATATTCCAGTATGAAGAAAGCTGAGCTTATCGAAGCGTTAAGTTAATTTTAATTCCTAATATCTAAGTACAATGGCACATAAGAAAGGTCAAGGTTCTACTAGAAACGGACGAGATTCAGAAAGTAAACGATTAGGCGTAAAGAAATTTGGTGGCGAATTTGTTCGCTCAGGAAATATCATTATGCGTCAAAGAGGAACCAAGTTTCACCCGGGCTTAAATGTTAAGCGTGGTGGAGATGATACTCTTTTTGCTGTAGCTGATGGTCACGTAAATTTCTCCATCAAATCAGGTGGCAGAAAGTTTATCAATGTTGAGCCTTTAAGCTGAACAAGCTGAGAAAAAATTTAAGCCTCGTACATATTTTGTGCGAGGCTTTTTTTATATCTTTGATTTATGAACGAGATTACAATTCCCGGAACTGAGTTAATACCAAAGTCAATCTACTGTATCGGTAGGAATTATATTGAACACGCTAAAGAGCTCAACAATCCGGTACCTTCTTCACCCTTGGTTTTTATAAAACCTCAAAGCGCTCTTTGTTTTGATGGTTCTGAAATTATAATTCCCGAACAAAGCTCTGATGTTCATCACGAAGTAGAAATTGTCGTAGCTATTTCAAAAAGAGGGAAAGACATCCCTGAAAATGATGCACACAACTTCATTGAAGGCATTGGTGTTGGCATTGATTTTACAGCCAGAGATATTCAACAGAGAGCTAAAGAATCAGGGCATCCATGGAGTGTAGCAAAGGGATTTGACACTTTTGCACCGGTAAGTCGTTTTATACATGCTACAGAATTTGAAGATCTTGGAAACATAAATCTTGATCTTTCAGTTAACGGAGTAAACAGACAATCCGGTAACTCTTCTCAGATGATCTTTTCCATAAACTATCTTATTTCTTATCTGTCTTCAATTTTTACGTTATATCCCGGAGACCTCATTTTTACAGGAACCCCTAGCGGTGTTTCCCGTGTAATTTCCGGAGATCAAATTTCAGCAACATTGGGAGAAAAATTAGTAACTCTTTCAGTTTCGGTTAAGTAGTTTTGAAATATTTATCTCTTCTTTTTTTTCTTTTTGCTTGTCCATTAAACCTGATTTCACAGGATTCCACTTATCTGTGGCCAACGAACTCAGGCAAATTTTTAAGCTCTACTTTTGGTGAAACACGATCTGCGCATTTCCATGCGGGACTAGATATAAAAACCTGGGGACGAGAAGGCTATAAAGTATTTGCATCGAAAGATGGCTTTCTAGATAAACTTCTTATTACTAATAAAGGGTACGGAAAGGCTATTTATATCAAGCACCATGATGGCAGCTATACTGTTTATGCACATCTTCAACGGTTCAACGAACAATTTCAAGGAATCGCTGATTCTATTCGGGTAAATGAACTCAATTACTCATATACGTTTGAACAATCATTTGAAGACCAAAGAATTAAAGTAAAGAAAGGAGATATTATCGGATATACAGGCTCAACCGGTATTGGGCCACCACACCTTCACTTTGAGATCAGAAATAATTTAAATCAGCCAATAAATCCCCTCTTATCAAATCTAGCCGTTAAGGATACTGTCACCCCTGTTTTCTCATCAATACTTATTGAACCGTTAACAGTAAAGAGTTCAGTATCAGGTTCCTTTTTTCCACAAGAAGTACATCCCATTAATATTATAAATGACACAACATACTTTGACACTGTTTTTGTAGATGGAGATTTCGGGCTTTCTGCAAACGTATATGATCAAGCAAATTCAGTAAATAATAAGTATGCAGTGTACGAGCTAATGCTGATACTTGAAGGCCGCACCCTTTATCATGAAAAGTTAGATCGTTTTGATTTTGCTAAAGCCTACAATATGTTTGTGAATAGAATTCCAGCAGTTAATAGTGGAAAAAGAGATTTCCAGAGACTTTTTGGACAACAAAAATTCGGGCATCCTTTCTTATTTGAAGAATCACAATTTTCAGCCACTGAGCAAGGTAGATTTGAAGTAGTTGCGAGAGATTATTACGGTAATCAAAGTGTTGCAGTAATTCCTGTTGTAAAAGAAACTCGTACTGATCTCAGATATTCCCACAAAAACTTTAACAAGCATTGGACTAATAATTGGATAATCCGGAATGACACTTTAAATCTGGATCTTAGAAAACCTGACCAATGGATAACTTGGGATTCCACTGCTTCCCAAAAGATTGTCACTCTTGAAGATCCTAATTTTACGATATCCAGATTAAGTTCAGATAAGCACTATTCATTGACTTCTCCGGATTATGAAATTAAGGTTGAGATAGATTCAAAGACATTCTTTGAGACTCTAAGCTTGCTTCAGGATGTACAGTATATAAATGATACCCTGTCCATACAAATCGGTGTACCCGAACTAGTTAACAGGAAAAACCTTTTTGTTCAGGTACAATTACCAACAATTATGCAGGGAATGGATCATTTAAACTTATATCAATTCAGAAAAGGTGAAGAGCCAAGCTTTATTGATTCCTGGGTATCCGGAACCACATTAAACGCCGAAATCCCATCATTGGGCAATTTCATTGTTTTAAATGACTCTCTCCCTCCTGTGATCAGGGAACCTGAATTAGTAACACTTGGTAATGGGATGCAAACCTATACCGTTAAAACAGATGATAATCTTTCCGGTATCGATTTCGAATCCGCTTTATTTAAAATAAATGGCATTCGGGGGATTCCTGAATATGATTATGAAAATAATTCTTTCACATTCTATCTTCCTGAGTTCTATTTAGAACCAGAGAATAAAATCTATCTGAAAGTATCAGACAAAGCAGGAAACTTTACCGATAAAAGCTTCCTGCATCATATCAAATAATGGCAATACAGCTTATCTCAACTAAAACACTTTTTGGAAGTGTTTGAACTGCCACCGTTTCTCTTGCAGGTGGATCATTTTTAAAATAGCTGCCATAAACTTCATTTACTTCTCCAAAATCGTTCATATCATCCAAAAAGATTGAACATTTTAATACTTTCGAGAAATCAGAACCGGCTTCTTCAAGAACAGCACTTAAGTTTTTCATGACTTGTTTTGCCTGATCTGCAGCATTGTCGCCAACTATTTGCATGCTTTCAGGATCCAGTGGTATTTGACCTGAACAATATAAAATCCCATTATGCTCAATAGCTTGACTATATGGACCTATTGCAGCCGGAGCTAAGGTTGTTGAAACTACTTTTTTCATAAGTATCCGTTGTTTGTTTTTTATAATTTAAATACGCCTTCTTTTTGCGGAAAGCGCTTTATATAGTTATTTTGTTAACTTATTAAACCATTTGAAATCAACCAACATCAATTTTACACTGATATGAAAAAGAATTTATTCAGACTTTTTTCTTTCGCAGTTTTGGCGATCATAATTATTAGCTGCGGCGGAGAGTCCAACCCATTGATTAAAGAGGCCAAAGATGGCATTAAAGCACAAAACTATGATGCGGCACTAGTATCATTGGAGCAAGCTTTAGTTCAAGATTCTGCAAATGCAGATGCCTACTACTACAAAGGTGTTGTATACTCTGAAATGGCTCAAAACAATCCAAATATTTCAGGCCGAAAGGATAGCTACTCAAAAATGAGAGAGAATTTGCTTACTGCTAAAAGTATGTATGAGACTCAGGGAATTCAAAGTGTAGAATCTGTTGAAACACAAATCCTGATTGACAGAAAATGGAGTGAAGAGCATAACTTAGGTGTTAAATATGCCACGGGTGATTCTACTTTAGCCCCTACTGATAATCCACTGGATACAGCTGAAGATCATCTTGAAAATGCTGTTGTTATTAACCCTGATAGCCTTCTTTCTTTCGAAGTACTTGCTGAGGTTTATAGACTAAACTCAAATACTGAAAAGGGTATTCAAATTTACGAAGACCTTATAACCATGAAAGATGAGCCTGAAGCATATGATTATGACAGATTAGGCGCTCTGTATCTTAGCTTGGAGCAATACAATAAAGCGAAGGAGATTTTAATTGACGGAGTAGATCTATTCCCCGATTCTGTTTCTTTAGTTCAGAAATTAGCTGATTCTTATATGAAACTAGGAGAAAATCAGGAATCGATTGAGGTGATAGAATCTTTGATTGAAAGAGATCCTAATAATCCTCAGTACCATTTAGTATTAGGAACTCAGGTTTATATTATGGCCAGTGAAATCACCGACGATATTTCCAGTAAGTACGATGAAATATTTAACTTGGAAAGAGAGCAACGCAACTTAAGTGGAAATGCAAAAAAAGCGAACCAGGATAAAGTTTCATCTCTTCGTGCTTCAATTGAAGATCAAAGCCAACGTGCTGACCAATTAATTGATCGTGCTGTTCAAGAATTACAGAAAGTAATAGAAGTAAAACCGGATAATTCAAATGCATATAATACTTTAGGTATTATCTACCAAAATAAAGCGGCTGCATTATTTGATAAAAGAAATGCTACTGCTGACAATGATGAAGCTGCCAAGATTGATAATCAAGCTAAAGAAAACTTAAGAGAGGCAATGAAGAATTATGAAAAGGCCACTGAAATTGAGCCTGATAACCAAAGCTATTGGAGATCTTTATTTCAGGTTTATACTTCTTTAGGGATGAATGAAAAAGCTGAAGCCGCTATGGAAAAAGCAGGAATGTAATTCCTTTTTTTAAAAATCATATTCTTATGAAAAATCTAATTATTACCCGATATGCAATTGTTTCAATTGCTATCGGGTTTTTTCTTTCTTGTAGCAGTTCAAAATTTTCGGCTGATAAGCTGATCGATGACGGAAACTACGAACAAGCCTTAGTTGAAATTTCTACTGAGATTGATAAAAATCCATCTCCTTATCTCTACTTTCAGAAAGGCAAAATACATGGCTTGATAGCTTCCGATGCTTCCGTTTCAGAAAGAGCTTACAGCTATGCAGAAATGAATAGTTCCTTTGATTCTATTTCAGTTTTTCAAACTTCTTCCGACCAAGATTGGCAAGCTGAAGCCGATAGTTTATCCAATCATTATTGGAATTTAGAGCATCAGAATGGATTAAAAGCCTACGAAGAAGATTCTCAAGAATCAGTATTAAAGGCAATCAATCATTTTAAAAACGCAGTGTCTATAGATCCAAATGCAATTGAAAGTTACAAATCGTTATCAATTGCACAATATAATAACGGAAACATTGATAACGCTTTAGAAAGTTTAAAAGCTGCTGAAATACTTCCTAATGCCACTCCTGATGTATTTGAAAGTTTAGGTTTTCTATATCTCGAAAAAGGAGATCCGGAACAGTCTATTATTTACTATAAAAAAGCGGATCAGGACCCTCTAAAAAATAAAAATATCGCTTTTGGATTGGTGAATGCATATATCAGTCAGGGAAAAACATATGAAGCTATTTCGTTTTTGGATCAACTTGTTAACGAGTTTCCCAATGACGCCAAGCTCCATAATGTTTATGGCACCCAGCTCTATGAACAAGTTTCCGACTTATTCTCAAATTTAAAGTCCGCTTACTCGGTTAACGATACTTCAACAACTGCAACGTTGAGTGTAGAAATTGAAGGAGTTTCGGAAAATGCTGAAAATGAACTCATTAAAGCATACCAAATGGCTAGCTCTAATCTTGAATTTGTAGAAAGTTTGGCTGTTTTCTATAATAATATGTCAGGAAATTATTTTTCAATATATCAGACTGCTTTCCAGGATGACAAAGTCGCTATAGAAGCCAAAGCGCTGTCTCTGACTGATTTTGCTATTACATACTATGAAAAATTACAAGAGTTAAATTCGAATAGTAATTATTCGGAAAAAATCGAAAATCTGAAAAAACTTAAAGAAAGTTGGACAAACCAATAATGCGTTTCAATACCAAAACAATTCATGCCGGACAACAGAATGAAGAAACTTCCGGAGCTGTTATGCCCCCGATTTTTCAAACTTCTACTTACGCACAATCAGCCCCAAATGTACATAAGGGTTATGATTATGCTCGAGTTGGAAACCCGACTAGAACTGCCTTAGAAAAAATGATCGCTGGTTTGGAAGGAACCGAGTCTTGTGCTTGTTTTGCAAGTGGTGTAGCTGCAATGGACGCTTTAATGAAAATGTTTCGTCCGGGAGATCATATAATTGCTTCCGATGACTTATATGGAGGCTCATACAGACTATTTACTTCGGTTTTCCAGCCTTATGGTATTGAATTTTCATTCATAGACATGACAGATCTGGATCTGGTTAAACAAACTGTCAAACCAAACACAAAGCTGTTTTGGATTGAAACTCCTACGAATCCACTTCTAAGGGTTGTAGACATTGAAAAACTATCTGCAATGGCTCATGAAAACAACGCTCTATCTGTTGTTGATAATACTTTTGCATCCCCTTATTTACAACGTCCTGCTGAACTTGGAGCAGATGCTGTACTTCATTCAGCAACCAAGTATTTGGGTGGGCATTCTGATGTTATACATGGAGCTGTTGCTACTTCAAATAAAGAGATTCTGGAAAACTTGTTGTTTCAGGTAAAATCTTCCGGTGCAGTGCCCGGACCGATGGATTGTTATTTAGTTTTAAGAGGCATTAAAACGTTGGCAGTACGTGTTGAGAGAGCTGTATCAAACGCAAAAAAAGTAGCCGATTTCTTAAACGATCATCCGGAAGTAAGTGAAGTTCATTATCCCGGATTAACTTCTCATCCACAACATGAACTTGCTAAGAAACAAATGGATGACTTTGGGGGAATGGTCTCATTTTCTCTGAAAGATGACTCTATTGAAGCTGCAACTAAGTTCATGGCCAGTACTAAGTTTTTTACGCTTGCTGAAAGTTTAGGAGGGGTTGAATCGTTGATCAGCCACCCTGCTTCTATGACACATGGTTCTATTCCAAAAGAACATCGCGAAAAAGCAGGTCTCAAGGATTCACTTATCAGATTATCTGTTGGTATTGAAGATGCTGAAGACTTAATTCAAGATTTAAAACAAGCTTTTTAAAAGAAATTTCTTTTCAATTTTTGTAACTTCTAAGTGCTGAAAAAGCGCTTACAGAATTTTTAATTTTTATAAAATATTTATCATGCGAGACGTAGTAATTGTTGAAGCAAAAAGAACTCCAATTGGATCTTTTGGAGGAAGTTTAGCCTCTTTCACAGCTCCCGAGCTAGGGAGTACTGCAATTCTGGAACTGCTTAAATCATCAGGGATTTCAGCTGATCAAGTTCAGGAAGTAGTAATGGGGAATGTACTTACTGCCGGTATTGGTCAGGCCCCTGCAAGACAAGCCGCATTAAAAGCAGGTCTTTCCCAAAAAACTCCGAGTACAACCGTAAATAAAGTTTGTGCTTCCGGAATGAAAGCTATTATGATCGCAGCTGACCAGATACGTCTAGGAGATGCTGATGTTGTTGTTGCCGGCGGTATGGAAAGCATGACGAACGTTCCTTACTACCTTCCTAAGCACCGGTATGGTTCTAAATATGGACATGTTCAGACTGAAGATGGAATTCTTAAAGACGGACTTTGGGATGTATATAACGACTTTGCGATGGGTAACGCAGCTGAAATTTGTGCTAAAGAGTGCAAGATCAGCAGAGAAGAGCAAGATGAATTTGCAATTGAATCGTATAAAAGAGCACAAGACGCTCAAGAAAAAGGTTATTTCGATAATGAATTAATCAAAGTTAAAGTTACTGACCGTAAAGGCAATGTAACTATTGTTGATAAAGATGAAGAAGTAGCCAGAGTAAATTTTGACAAGATTCCTAACCTTCGCCCTGTCTTTGATAAGGAAGGAACTGTAACGGCTGCAAATGCATCAAGTATAAATGATGGAGCTGCTGCAGTCCTTGTTATGAGTGCTGAGAAAGCAAAAGAATTAGGGATTAAACCAATTGCCAAAATATTAAGTCACGGAAGTGCTGCTAAAGCACCTGAGTGGTTCACTACTGCTCCATCTGATGCAATCCCTATCGCACTAAAAAAAGCTAACTTATCAATAGATAAGATCGATCTTTTTGAGATCAATGAAGCTTTTTCTGTAGTGTCTATTGCCAACAACCAAATTCTGGAATTAGATCCTGAAAAAGTAAACATCCACGGAGGAGCCGTAAGTATTGGCCATCCTATTGGATGCTCCGGAGCCAGAATAGTTGTTACACTTTTACATGCTCTGAAAAGAACCGGTGGAAAATACGGTTGTGCAGGTATTTGTAATGGTGGCGGTGGCGCTTCTGCCCTCGTTGTTGAAATGCTTTAATTAAAAAAGGAGTGAAAACTCCTTTTTTTGTTTGACATTATAATCCAACAAACATATTATTGTGTCAGATTTTAATTAAACCCAACAGATACCGTAATACAGCTACAACTTATTCAACCAGTAACGAATAATTATTACTATCAGGGCGACCTGCTTCCCATTAAAGTCTAAATTCTATTATTACTATTTCGAACAGCTACTATTTATTCGCCTCGTGCGTTAATTAATTTTATCAGACCTATTATATAGTAATTAATGAAGATCAAGCATCTGCTTTTTTATGGGCTGTTCGTTTTCATTTGCTCAGATTCTCTAATCGCTCAAAGAGTAAATGTGACTGTAGAAACAGACTCTTTTACAGACTATGAGTTGGTAAATGATTCGGACAGGATTTTTCCTCCTTATCAATTACTGGTCCCTGTAGTTAATGGAGAGCCTGCTTTTAAAATATTGGAGCAAAGCATTGTTGAAATTGACCGTTCGCTCTCCGAAAGTGAGATAAGCGCTGCGTTTATTTCATCAAATGAAGTTAATGTGATCGAAACAGCAGGGATCGGAATCTACAAAGGACACAAAAAGGCACAGATACTGTTTCATCGAGTTAGATACACACCCAAATCTCTACTGATCACAAAAAAACTTAAAGTAAGAGTGTATAAAAATGATGGAGACAGAGTTTTCTCTTCGAAGAAAAAAGTTCTTTCGGATTCTCCCCTGTCATCAGGAACCTGGTATAAGATCCCTGTCAGAGACAATAATATTTATAAACTCGATTTCAATTATCTCAGTGATCTTGGCATTAATGTTGGGAGTATAGATCCAAGGAATATCCAGATTTGGGGCACAAATGGTTTCCCTCTTCCCGAGCTTAGCGGTGCTTCCCGTCCTTCTTTAGCTCAAATTCCGATTATAGTTGAAGGAGAAAATGATGGCTCTTTCGATTCAAATGATCGGGTAATTTTTTATGGAAATAGTCCACATCAAGTTTTAAGAAACCAGGATAAATTTGTGCATAATCTGCACCCATATTCTGATGTTAAATATATTTTCCTAACTGTCACGAATGGTAACGGGTTAAGATTATCCCCCTCAAATAATGGTTTGAATCCTACTTCAACAGTAAATTCTTTTACAGATTTTCTATGGAAGGATGAGGAACTAACAAAACCGGAAGATAAATTTAAATCAGGTCGGTATTGGTTAGGTCAATCCATTCCATCAACTCAAAGTAATGTTCCAGTATCAATTTTCAGGGATACTCTAGTTGGAGTTTCAAGTCCTTTAAATATAAATGTTACAGCCAGATTATACGCTCGTTCTGAGGCGTTGATTACATTTGATACCGACCTGAATAATGTAGACGTAGCTCAGAATAATGTATTTAGTTTGTCCGCCACCAGTTCCTCAAGAGGATATAACGGAAGTGAAGGTCCTGCGGCTTCTCCGTATAATATCAATGAAGACATAACCATCTCTGTGAATGATGGAATTCTTGATCTAACAACTTCAGTTACTCACAGGCAACAAAATAGTATAGCCTTTGTTGATTGGGTTAGATTAACTTTTGAACGTTCTTTAACTGCTGAATCAAATCGTCTGTTATTCTATACAATTAACGATACACTACCACCGGAGCAAGTCACCTTTCGACTTAACGGATTTAGTACGTCCCCATATATATTGGATGTTACTGATCCTTCTGCCCCTTCCCTGCTTCAATATTCAACTTCCGGAAATAATATTGATGTAAACTATTTCCAAAATAGTGGTCGCACAATAATAGCTCAGTCAGTTTTCCCAACTCCCGGCCCGGGCGAAAGAATTGTAAATCAAAATCTCACAGGAATAATTAACTATCCCGATTATATAGTTGTTACTTCCGAGGACTTAAAAAACGAAGCACTTGAGCTCGCAAACTATAGAGATCAACAAGGATTAAGTCCCCTTCTTGTAACTCAATCAGAAATTTTCAACGAATTTTCAGGGGGAACCAAAGACCCAACGGCTATCAGAGATTATGTGAAATTTCTTTGGGAAAGAGCAATATCAGCCGGCGAGACAGAACCTCAATACTTGCTGCTTTTTGGAGATACCACATACGACACTAAAGATATCATCGAAAACGCACTCACGAATCATGTGCTTACATATCAAAGCCAACAATCAACGGTAAGAGCAACAGGAAGCGGAGGAGGCACCTTTGGTACTGATGATTTCTTTGGCTATCTGGATGACAATGAGGGTGATATAGGGAGCGGAAATACTGAGAATAGTTTTTTAATGGATATAGGGATTGGCAGAATAACTGCCCAAAGCTCTACCGAAGCATCAAACTTTATAGATAAGATCAAGAGATACGAAGCACAAACCAATGCAGGTGAATGGCAAAACCTATTCACTTTTGCGGCTGATGATGATTTCCCAGATCAAAATAGAAACAGAGATATACATACTATCAATGCAGATGTATCTGCTGAAATGATGGCTTTGAATGAGCCGGGTATACGCCTTAATAAGATCTATGAATTTTCATATCCGGCTGAGATTACTGGAGCCGGTCGACAAATACCTGAAGCCACTGAAGATTTTCTCAGAGCAGTAAACAATGGAACATTGGTGCTTAATTATTCCGGTCATGGAAACGAACAAACTCTTTCAGACGAAGAACTCTTCTTATCAGAATACATAACCGGTTTTACTAATACTGATAAGCTATGTGTTCTTGTAACCGCTACATGCCAGTTTGGAAGATATGATGATACTAGCGATCAGTCTGGTGCAGAACGCTTTGTAAGTGCAAATAATGGAGGTGGAATTGCTTCTTTCACAACTACCAGAGTTGTGTACACTAATTCTTCAGTCAGTTCCAATAACAATTTTGGTTTGAATCTGGCTCTTTCTCAAAGGATGTCAGAAAGAAAGCCTGATGGCACTCCTAAGAGACTGGGAGATATTATGAGAGAAACGAAAAATTCAATTGTTGGAAGTGGTACTTCCAGAGTTGGATCATCTACTAATAACAAGAAATTTGTATTACTTGGTGACCCTGCTACAATTTTCAAGTTGCCTTCACAAAAAGCAGTTGTTACTTCCATAAACGGCATTGATGTATTGAATCAAGATACTACCGTTACTCTTCGTGCTTTAGATCAGGTAACATTATCAGGAATAATACAAACAAGCAGTGGTCAAATAGACAACTCATATACCGGTGAATTGGTTTTATCCATCTTTGATGCTCGCAGAAAGGTCAGTTTACCTGAGCGTGAATGGAATTGTGTTCTTAATGGAGATTGCACATACAATGTTGAAACAGATTTACTGTTTAAAGGAAAAGTATCTGTTCAACACGGTGTCTTTGACCAAACATTTATTGTACCGAAGGACATAAGTACCTCTTCAGAAAACGGAAGAGTTGTTTTATATGCCAAAGGATCGAATCAATATGCCGGCGGAGCTTATACAGATCTTGCTTTCGAAGGCGTAAATCCTGAAGCAGTTAATGATGGTACAGGGCCATCTATGAATATATATTTGAACGACGAAAAGTTTGTCAATGGAAATTTAGTCAGCGATTCACCAAAACTAATCGTTGAGTTACAGGATAATTCAGGAATAAATACTACAGGAACAGGAGTTGGACATGAAATAATTGCTACTATCGATACAAAACCTACACAAACATTTATCCTCAATGAATTTTATGAGGGAAATTTAAATGATTTCAGTGGAGGACGTATCGAGTATCCTCTGGACCAATTACCTGAGGGTAGTTATACGCTGAAAGTTCGAGCTTGGGATGTACATAATAATCCAAATGAAAAAGAAATCTTTTTCGAGGTAGCTCCCAAAAACGAACTATCGATTCGGAATATCTACAATTATCCGAATCCGATGAATTCAAGAACACAATTTACATTCGAACATAATCAGCCGGGTAATCCGTTAGATGTATCTATTAAAATATATACGCTAAGCGGAAAACCTGTACATCATATCAAGCAAGAATCACTTATTACATCAAATTCTTATGCCAATATTTCATGGAATGGCCGTGACAGGGATAATGATCGCCTGGGCAACGGTACTTATATTTATGTGCTTCGGGTTGCAGCAGAAACCCCGGAAGGAAAACAATCAATCGAAAAAATCGAAAAGCTCGTAATCATTAGATAACGAGCATTAAAAATCATTTTAATACGTTATATTTATCAAAATTTAAGAGATATATGAACAGGACATTTTTATTACTTGCGGCTTTATTTTTAATGTTATCGCCGAAAGTTGATGCACAAGTTGGTATTACAGGCGTTCCCTTTTTGCAAATCGAAGCTGATTCCAGAGGTGCCGGGATGGGAAATACCGGAGTTGCACTTGCTGACAATGCAGCTGCTTTATTTTGGAATCCCGCCGGGCTTGCTTACCAAAGAGATAACCAAGCTAGTTTTACTCACTCAAATTGGCTTGCTAATTTTGGTGTGAGTGATCTATTCTATGACTACCTGGTTGTGAAACAATATGTAGAAGGGATTGGAACCATTGGGGGACATATCACTTTTCTTAATCTTGGAGAACAATTAAATACAACTGCCGGTGGTGAGGAAGGTGCCAGATTCAACAGTTATGAATTTGCGATTGGTTTATCCTACGGTACAGAACTAAGCAAAAACTTTGCCCTTGGTGGTGGTGCTAGACTAATATACTCCAGTTTGGCAAGTGGAATTGAAGTTGACGGCCAAAAGATCAATCCCGGATCAAGTGTTGGGGTAGATATTGCGGCTCTTTATAAATCAAATCCATTCGATTTTGGATCATCAGACGCAATTGCCAGTTTTGGAGTGAACCTAACCAATCTAGGCCCCGGAATTCAATATTCTGATAATGCTCAAAAAGATCCACTTCCAACTGTACTTCGTTTTGGACCGGCAATAAACTTTGGTTTGGATGAAGATCGCGTAAATGAATTAACTGTTGCTGTAGATATTACCAAGATCATGGCCAGACAAGAGGCATTTGAAGTTCAAAGTGGTGATTCAACTGTATTTGAGTTTCGTGCAGTAAATCCATTGAGAGCTCTTGTTGAGTCATGGAGTACCTATCGTCCTTTAGACCCGAATACCGGTACACGTACAAACGTAAGTCTGATCGAGCAGTTTATGATCGGGGCAGGATTAGAATACTGGTACAATAAACAATTTGCCATCCGCGGAGGCTACTATTATGAGTCTCCGGATAATGGTGACAGAGAATTTATTACTTTCGGAGCAGGATTGAGATACAATCAATTTGGTGTTGATTTCAGTTATATAAAAACACTTGAATCTCAAAGCCCTCTGGCAAACACATTACGCTTTAGTATCCTTCTGAACTATTAAAATACATGCCGGTTTCTAATTTTTTCCTTAAAAAGAGCGTGTTAATTGTAAGCATGCTCTTTTTGTTTTCTTTACAGGCCTCAGCCCAGAAAATAATCCCTCAAAAAAGCCATGCAATTTCTATGGTTGATGAGGTTGTCTATTCTGTACCCACAACCGGCACTCTTGATGTAGTTGCAATTATGGTTGAATTCCAGCCTGATGAAAATGAACTAACTTCTGGAACCGGCGTTTTTGATGGAGGACTTCCCTATCTGGAAAATGAACCTACAAATATTGATCCCCTTCCTCATAACAGATCTTATTTTGAAGCTCACCTCGAATTTGCTAAAAATTATTTTGAGCAATCTTCCGATGATCAACTTACTCTCAACTACAGAGTGCTTCCCGAAGTGTACCGCCTTGATAAGGAAATGAAAGACTATTCCCCTACGGGAAAAACCTTTACCAATGAAAAATTAGCACAGTTTATCGTTGATTCCTGGACTAAAGTTGAAGAAAATGGTGGTTTTGACGCTACCGGACTTGATCCTGATAACACTGCTTTTGTGATCTTCCATGCCGGAATTGGCAGAGATATAGAATTAGTTGGAACGAGTCTTGATATCACTCCTCAGGACATCCCATCTATAACGCTGAAAAAGAATGACCTGGCTAATCTTTTAGATCAACCATCTTTTGATGGCATTCCGGTAAACAACGGAGCTTTCAGAGTTACTAATTCTTTAATAATTCCAAGGACTGAATCCCGCCGAGGGTTAGATATTCAGGATAATGAATTTGTATTTCCACTTTCGATAAATGGTTTACTATGCGCTTCAATAGGTAGTCATCTGGGACTTCCTGATCTTTTTAACACAGAAACCGGTGATTCAGGCATTGGTCGTTTTGGCTTGATGGATGGAGCCAGTTTCTTTGCATATCAAGGGCT
This sequence comes from Balneola sp. EhC07, assembly GCF_001650905.1. GTDB lineage: Bacteria > Bacteroidota > Rhodothermia > Balneolales > Balneolaceae > Balneola. Next base: position 67,720 of record NZ_LXYG01000008.1, on the reverse strand, counting down.
TTTTCCTCCGGAACCTTCGGCTTGGGAAAAAATATTTTTAGGCTGGACAACTCCCTTCGAAATCACAACCCAAACTGCAGGCGAGATTTCACTTACTGCATCCAGCTCAAACGACATAAATAACATTGCCAAGTTCAATCTCTCATCCTCTGAATATTTCCTTCTGGAAAACCGATACAGAGATATCGGAAATGACGGAGTTACTTTAACCATTCGAAAGAATGACGGGACTGAAGTTCAACAAACTTTCACCAATGATAATGACACATTTGTTTTTCAAGGTTCTGATTTTGATGATCTATTTGAGCAAGGCGTACTTATTGATGTAAGTGATTTTGATTGGGGCTTACCGGGAGGTTTAGATGTTGGACCTGACGACAATGAAGGAACCGCTGATGACCGTGAATTAAATGGTGGAATTTTAATCTGGCATATTGACGAATCTGTAATCAATAAAAAAATGTCTCAAAACTCAGGAGTAAACAGTAATCCTGATCGCAGAGGTATTGATCTTGAAGAAGCTGAAGGTTCACAAGATATAGGGAAACCGATTGATGGTGCTTTAGATAATAGTGCTGCATTTGGAATTCCATTCGATTTTTGGTGGAGTGGTAATAACTTCACCGTTATCAGCCAAGGCAACCAGATTTCCCTTTATGAAAATCAGTTTACACCGCAAACATTCCCGAATACAGACAGTAATTCCGGAGGGAAAACGTTTGTTCGGTTTTTTGAATTCTCAGATAACTTACCAACGGCTACCTTCAAAATTGAAAAATTCACCGATTCAGGCTTTGGATATTCAGAGGTTTTGTCAATTCCGGTAAATGAAGATAATTTTTATACCGAATCAAATTTATATCAGGACTTCTACCCTCTTTCGATCGGGTTGCACACTTCAGGAGCCGATAGTTTTATCGTAATTCCCAAAAAAGAAGATCTTTCTGCTGTACAGATCACCGATCCTTTTAATATTGTCCACACAATTAACTCGGCAAGTAATCAGCAACCTTTGCTAAACGATAATTTTATAACTGCTCTAAACCCAATTACGGCACCTGATTTTTCAATCACTGCGTTTGAATGGAATTCAGGAACAGAAACTTTTGATCAACTTTGGCAAGTAGATACTACTGCAAATAACGCTTTTATAAGTTCTCAAAATGGAGACTCCCTGTTTCTGGACTTTACTGAAATTGCTCTTAATCCTGTTGATGGAACTAATTTTCCGAAGCAATCTAATGCGGCGTTCCGATCAGAAATATTCAACAACAGCTTTGCATCAATTAATACACAAAATGTGAATTTTGAAGGAAGTAACATTCTTGACTTCCTTTCGGCTTCCACAAACCGATTATACTCCGGTGTTATCAAGGGAGAGTCTGAAAATGTGTATTACATTTTTGAGGATGATGCTTTTATTCTTGCAGATTCATCTAAAACCGATCCATTTCTAACAGTCTTTTCAGAATATGCTTCCGAGTGGCCCGCTATAAGCAAGGATTTTGAAATTATAAGAGTGGATAAAGCAAATAGCCTAATAACAGGTTATAATCGAAATGGTGCTATTCTGAATAATATGCCCATTGACTCACCGGAAAATGTACGATTTATCGGAACCCCTCTTTTAGCCGACATTACAGGCGATAATGTTCAGGATATCATAGTAGTAGCACAAGATGAGTATTCTCTCAATATTTTTGGCTATGAAAAAAACGGTACGCCTATTGAAGGATTTCCTCTTTTTGTTGGAGAAGTTAAAGATCAGAACTTCCAACCTATCCACCCTTCTTTTGTGGGAAATACTCTGTATGCAGTAAGTCATGTTGGAGATATAAAAGCCTGGAGATTTGATAATTTCACTACTTCAGAATGGCCTTCCCGATATGGTAAAAACCCTTTTAATAAAGTTTCTGCTGAAATTAATTCTGATGTCTCGGGGCCGAATGCCAACTCATTTTCAGTATTGAACAAAAATGAAACTTATAACTGGCCAAATCCTGCTGACGAAGAAACAAATTTAAGATTCCAGACTGAACAAGCCGGAGAAGTTGAAATCCATATCATTACTCAAAGTGGAAGATTGGTTTATAAAAATACATTTCAGGTAAATGGTGGAACGCCTGAAGAAGTCTCCATCAATACTTCGGCATGGGGAAGCGGGGCTTATTTTGCACTTGTGAAAGCGACAGTAAATGGTAAGTCAGAATCTAAACTCGTTAAAATAGCGGTGGCTCATTGATGAAAAAGGTTCTGTCTATATTGATCTTGTTCTTTTCTCTCGGGATTAACTCTGTTTATTCTCAAACCAGTCCACTTTATTACGATTATTCTCATAACCATTTGGAATGGTTTACTATTGAGGGAGAACATTTCCTTATTCATTTTCAGGAAGGAAATAGTCGCTCAGCAAAAGTCACAGCTCGTATTGCAGAGGAAATCTATAAGCCGATCACAGAACTCTACCAATACGAACCGGATCAAAAAGTGAGCATTGTACTTAAAGACAGAGATGATTATTCGAATGGTGCTGCCTATTTCTTTGACAATAAAATTGATATATGGTTACCCGCATTAGACACGCCTCTCCGTGGAACTCATAATTGGCTTCGAAACGTAATTACACATGAGTTTACTCACATTGTTCAAATACAAAAAGCTATAAAGGGGAAGAGAAAATATCCTATCTCTTACATCCAGTGGCTTAGTTATGAAGATGTACGCAGACCCGATGTTCTGTATGGTTTTCCTAATGGGATCGCCACTCTTCCATTCGCATCTATCAATGTTCCTGCTTGGTTAGCAGAAGGAACGGCACAATACCAACGTGAAGGACTATTCTATGAAACCTGGGATTCTCACCGAGATATGATCCTCAGAACCAGAATTCTGACGGATACTTATTTCAGCTTAGAAGAAATGGGGACCTTTTCATCAAAAACCAGTATTGAAAGAGAAACCGTCTATAATCAGGGCTTTGCTTTTGTAATCTACTTGGTTGACAGATTTGGAGAAGAAGTCGTAAGAGAAATATCAGCAGCATTAGCACAAAGAGGAGTTTATGATGTTGCTGAAGCTATTGAAATTGCAACCGGCAATCCCGGAAAGTCCGTATTTGAAGACTGGATTCAGGAACGAAAAGAATTCTACGGCAATGCAGTAAGTGAGATAAACGAAACCAAAAGTGAATATGTAGAAAAGGATGGTTTCTTCAATTTTTACCCAAAAATATCTCCGGATGGAAATTCGATCGCTTATCTCTCTAATAAAGGAAGAGATTTCGGTCTGGCTTCACTGTACTTAAAAGACAAAAATGGTACCAAGGAAATTGCTCAGGTTTCAAATCAACTTTTTGATGAGCACCAGCAACATACCTCTGCTACTGAGAAGCCTTTAATTACTTTTCTCGCCACATCTTATTCTTTTTCGCCAGATGGAAAAAACATAGCTTACTCTGTTAACAAAGCTACCAGATACGGTGAATCATATCGTGACATCTTCATCTATGATCTGGAAAAGGAGGAACACACCAAGCTTACCAACGGAGCCAGAATAGAATCTCCCTCGTGGAGTCCCGATGGCTCACGAATAGTAGCAATTAAGTACCATAAAGGAACTCAAAATCTGGTCATTTTAAATCCGGAAACTAAAGAAATTCAGGATTTAACCAACTACAAGAATGGAGAAACTCTATACACTCCCGTTTGGTCTCCTGATGGAAAAAACATCTATTTTGCATACGCAGATAGAGGTAATCGCTCCATTTTCGCTTATGATATCGCCTCTGAAACTATTGCACCGATCGTAGAAGATAATTTTGCTGATAGCCGTGACCCAATGATTTCTGATGACGGCAAGTATCTATTTTATTCCGGTGATGAAGATGGGATCTTTAATATTTACAGGCTCACTTTAAAAACAGGAAATAAAACACAACTAACTAATGTGTTGGGTGGAGCTTTTATGCCATTTGCAGATAGCAATGGTGATCTGTTTTATTCAGAATATGAGTCTGATGGTTACAAGATCAAAAAAATCAGCATAGATAGTAGTAACAAGGAATACGTTTCCTACAATCCTAGTTTTAAAGATCTGGATGCTGACACTTATTATGATTCGGACACATTCTCTCAGTTGAATAATTTTAATGATAACGACCTTTCAGAGTTTAACGCATCAGAAAATGCAATTGCAGATACCGGATCTTATGCTTTTGAAATAAACACTGTGGGAGGAGAAAACGACTACACTTACCGGGAATACGAAGACACTTTTACCGACTTCTCTTTCTTCCCTATAATCAGATTTGATAATTATACGAAGCTAAATGGAAGTAATGGCTCTCTCATTAAAAATGGAAAATTTGGTAAGCTTGGAGAGAACTTACTTCGGGATGTAAAACCCGGTGCCTATTTTGCCTCTCGTGATGTGCTAGACAAATTAAGTATTTTTGGTGGGGCAATGCTTGGTGTCGGCTCTCTTCCTGCCGAAAGCATCGGAGGATTTTTTAAACCAAACCGACTTTTTGAATTAGACAGAGATCTTTTTCTGATCGCCGAATACCGCGGGCTCCCTTTTATAAAAAGAAGTTGGTCCCCTACTGTTTCTCTTGAATTGTATAATCTTCGCCGAAACGTAAAAGATGGCTTACAAATTGAAGAATTTCCTTGTACATCATGTGCTCAGAAAGACACTGTAAATGTTGATATAGCTTATCAGATCTGGGAGGCAAATTTGTATTTCAGAAGTAAACTTAGCCGACGATCTTTGCTCGAACTTGGAATTGGTTACAGTCCTTATAGGGTTGAAACGGACAATTTTTATTCTAATGAATTACAATCCTTTATCACCGGATCTTCATCAGAATATTTCAAAGGAACTACTTTATCTGCTTCTTACACGGTCGACTATTACGAATTTACTACGGATGCTGATATCGCTCCTACCGGTCTGAAAGGTTACTTACGATACCAATATCAACCCGGAAAATTATTGGAAGAATATGATATTGAAGATGGTTCATTGATTCCAATATTCAAGACTTCAAAGAATCATTCTACTGAATTTCATGTGCGATATGGGTTCAAGCTTCCTTCCGGTCAGGCTCTTCAAGCCAGAGCTAGAGGTTTTGCTTATTTCAATAACCCGAATGATTCTTTTTACACCGATTACATCGGAGGGTTTCTTGGAATGAGAAGCTATCCTTATTTTGCTTTGGGTGGAGACAGAACCGCCTTTACAAGCCTTTCTTATTTTCTTCCAATTTTCAAAAAGATCACGAAACAAGCAGGCCCTTATACTTTTGATAAACTTTATGCCAGAGTGTTCTTTGAAGCTGGGAATGCATGGAATTCACCTTTTGGAACAAGTAATTCGCTCAAAACAGGTATTGGTACTGAACTCAGATTAGCAATGAACGGATATTACTTATTTCCCCTCAAGTTTTTTGTAAGTGCTTCATATGGATTCAATGAATTTCAACTGACACTCCCTGATGAATTTGTAACAGGAACAGGAAATAACTCCGTTACTTATGGACGTGAGCTCCTGTTCCATTTTGGATTAACTTTTGATTTTGAATTGCTATGAAAAATCTGGTTTTAATATTAGTTATTTCTGCCCTGTTCACCGGTGTTAACTTCGCACAGTTGAAATCTGATCTGGCGGGTAATATTATAAAAGTTGAAGATCTTCCTGCTGAAAGAGATTTGTCTATCAATGATTTTTCATTTCAGCAAAGTTCAAATGGATTTATAAATGCACAGCAGACAGTTCCCGGAGTTGCATTCTTATCTTCGGCAATCTTACCTGGTTCAGCTCAGGCTGCAAATGGAAAATGGGCACGTGCAGGAGTCTATCTTGCAGTTGAGGCTTTTAGCATTTTCTATTACATAAATCGAAATAATGTAGCCAAAGATCAAGAGCGAGCTTACGAAGCATTCACTCATCAAGAATGGAGTGTGGTTGCATATTCTCAATGGCTTATTGGCTACTATGACAACAACGGGTTATCGCATGACAAGTTGGATCAACTTCGAACGATGGTTGGTGGATTGGATCCGGACTTTTCAGATACACGAAACGACTGGAACAGAGTAAATATAAATCTCTTACAGGAAATTGAAAGAGAAACCGATCTGGTTTGCGGTACCTGTGGTAGTGGTGATTTTTCTCATGTTCTTCCGGCATATGGTTCTCAACAATACTATGAATTGATAAGCAAGTACTATCAATTTGAAGGTGGATGGTCTGATTTTTATGCTGAAAATGTAGCAGTGAATAACCCAAATTATAATTATCTGTACGATAATAAAGGCGATCTTGCATCTCCATTATTTTTACTCGGTGCAGAACGAGCCGACCGTTTTAACAATAATTATCGTCGCGCAGGGAACATTTTGAATCTATTAGTGATAAACCATGTAGTTTCAGCCTTTGACGCACTCTTTTCTGTAAAACTGAAAAACGCCCAAGTACAAGCTTCGGCAAATATGATGCGACCTGATTCATTTTCACTAACCTTACACTTTTAACATCGTCTGTAATGCCGTACTTTTCGAATATGCTCAAACGGATATTCACAAGTAAAAAATTCTATTTTTCCATTCTGGGACTCGTTCTATTCGGCTCACTTTTTCTTCTCCTTTTTGATAAAGTGGTTATGCCCGGCTATACAAACTACTATGAAGGGTTAACTGTACCGGATCTAACAAGGGTTACTCTTGAAGAAGCCGAAGAAGAATTAACAAGTATTGGTCTTAGATATGAAGTTGCAGATAGACGCGCTAATTCTGCTTTTCCTGCAAACTATGTAATTGACCAACAACCCGCTGCCAACACTATTGTTAAGCCAAACCGAAAAATTTATCTCACGGTTAATACAGAAGTAAAACCAGTAGTTGTAGTTCCGAATGTGGTAAGTCTTTCTATCAGAAACGCTCAAATTCAATTACAAAATTATGGTTTGGAAGTTGGCTCTACCAGTTATGAATCTTCAAGGTTCAAAAATGTGATCTTACGTCAATCGATCCCCCAAGGTGATACGGTTGCTAAAGGAACCACCATTGATCTTGTTGTAAGTGACGGTTTGGGTAATAAAATTGTTACTATTCCTGAAATTATTGGGTTAAGACTTCCTCAGGCACAATTAAAACTTAGGGAAGCAGGTCTCCGATTAGGTGAAATAAGATTTCGCCCGACAAAAGATGTGACTCCGAACACTGTTCTGGAATACACTCCAAACGTTGCTGAAATTATAGAAGGGGAAACTATAAATCTGGTTATCTCTGAACGTTTTGAAGCAATTGAACCTGATGAAGGTGGAGTAGTGAATATTGACTCAACCGGTACTCCGATCCCAAAACAACTTCCACAACCAAATAAAGACTAATGGATTTTCAACTTCCCATCCTGGCACCATCAATTCTGGCAGCAGATTTCACTCAACTTGGAAGTGATATTAAAGACTGTGTAGATGGCGGAGTAACTTGGATCCACTGTGATATCATGGATGGACATTTTGTACCAAATATCAGTTACGGACCAAGTATCGTGAAAGCGGCAAAAAAGTCTGCTCCTGAAGCTTTTATGGATGTTCATTTAATGATTGAAGATCCCGATAAATTCGTGGATGATTATGTGCAAGCCGGTGCTGATCTTATTTCGGTTCATTATGAAGCCTGCCCTCATTTACACCGATCCATTCAAAACATAAAGAAACATGGGATTATGGCAGGAGTGGTTGTAAATCCCGCCACCTCTTTATTCAATATCGAACCCATTCTGGAATATGTTGATCTTGTTTTGATCATGAGTGTAAACCCTGGCTTTGGTGGACAAAGTTTTATTGAATCCAGCTATGAAAAACTTCAGGAACTTGCTGATCTTCGAGATGCAGGTGGTCATGGTTTTTTAATTGAAATAGATGGTGGAGTCTCGCTCAAAAATATCGAAAAAGTAGCTGAAGCCGGAGCCGATGTGCTTGTGGCAGGCAGTAGTGTATTTAAAGCGGACGATATTACAGCCAGAGTTAATGAGTTGATGGGTAAGCTTGAAAGCTGATAGCGAGCTTAATTTTTCTTATCTTTACTGCTTAATTCTAACTCAATTCAAAGTTCCATCGAAGACGAACGTACCCTCTTAGAACAAGTCGTGGATATTTCCGGCTCCGACCCGGTTTCACTATTCGGATTACACGATAAAAATATTCAGATTCTGGATAGATCATTCCCGGAAGTGAAGATCAATGCCCGTGGTAATCGTGTTAAAGTAATTGGCTCCAGCGAGGAAGTTGATCTGGTAAAGAATATCATTGAAGGCATGATAGGTGTTGCTGATCGCAAAGGCTCTGTTTCTGAAAACGAGGTTAAAACACTGATCACTCTTAAATCAGGTGAAAGAAAAGCCAGAACTCCTCTTCCTAAAAATATCAAGGAAGGCGACTTGATTCTTTATACGTATGATGGGATTCCTGTTCATGCTAAAACTCCCGGACAGAAACGAATCGTTACCACATCAAACCAAAGTGATATTCTTTTTTCAATTGGTCCTGCCGGAACCGGAAAAACATACACTTCTGTTGCTCTTGCTGTAAAAGCGATGAAGGAACAACGAGTAAAAAAGATCATCCTTGCAAGACCTGCAGTGGAAGCCGGAGAAAGTTTAGGTTTCTTACCCGGCGACTTGAAAGAAAAGATCGATCCTTATCTTCGCCCACTTTATGATGCTTTGGAAGACATGATCGAGCCCGATAAACTCGATTATTATCTCACCAAGAATATGATCGAAATTGCCCCATTGGCATATATGAGAGGTAGAACCTTGAACAATGCATTTGTGATCTTGGATGAAGCTCAGAATGCTACCAATGCTCAAATGAAGATGTTCCTGACCAGAATCGGGTTCAATAGTCGTGCGATCATTACCGGAGATGTTACCCAAACCGATCTTCCCAGAAAACAAGAGTCAGGTTTGATTACAGTTCAGGATATTTTAAAAGATGTGGACGGAATTGATTTTGTGTACTTGAGTGAAGAAGATGTAGTACGTCATAAGTTGGTGAAGGATATTATCAACGCTTACGAAAAGTTTGAATCATAACTGTTGCAAAGTATCTTAGTGACACAGTAACAAAGTAAGTGATTATGATTAAAACATTTCGAGACTTAAAAATCTGGCAGCAATCCATGGAGTTGGTGACTGAGATATATCGCGCTACATCTTCTTTTCCTGAGGAAGAAAAATATGGGTTAACATCGCAGTTGAGAAGATCATCAGTTTCAATACCTTCGAATATATCTGAGGGCTTTGGAAGAAATTCTCAGGGAGACTTTAAACGATTTGTAAACATTTCAATGGGCTCGCTATTCGAATTACAAACTCAAATTGAAGTAGCTAAAAACTTAGAATTCATCTCCAAAGAAATTTTTGAAAACTTATACGATCGCTCACGGGAAATAGAGCGCATGATGAGTAGCTTTATCAGAACATTAAAATAGAAAACACTTTGAATTAAAGGTTGCTTTGCAACTCTGTCACTTCTTACACTATGTCACTTAAAAACACTTACGCAGCTGCACTTTATGAAGGTACTTTCTCGGTAGGATTAGATAAAAAATTCAATCGTATTTCCAGAGATGACAAACCCGCTAAAGGTGCTCTCAAAATTTCTTTGAATCCCTTTTTGATATCTACTCCGGATAGAAAATTTCTTTTTGATTGCGGAATCGGAGTATTCGGAGAAGATACCGGACCTCATGTTATTCGTGAAAACCTTGAAGCTCATGATCTGACCGAGTTTGATATCACAGATGTCGTTTGCAGCCACTTGCATTATGATCACATCGGTGGACTGGCACACAAAGAGAATGGATATTGGGAGCTCACTTTTCCTGAAGCCAAGATCTGGGTTTCAAAAAAAAGCTGGGAAAAGGTGATGAACAAAGAAGTGTATTACGATGAAGAAAAAACGGAATTCGTTTCTTTTATAGATGCTAAAGCTGATCTTCATTTTTTGGATGCAGAAGATGAAGCTTATCCGGAATTAAAAGTGGAAAAGATCGGCGGTCATACAGAATTCCATCAGGTTCTTCTTTTTAATGACGGAGAGAACAAGTTCATGCAAGCCGGTGATGTGATCGCAACCCGAAGTCAGGTGAACCGAAAATTTGCTGCGAAATACGATTTTGATCCTAAAACCAGTCAACAGCAACGCGAGCGATTGGCAAAACTGGCTTTTGATGAAGGTTATATTATTTTAGGCTACCATGACGACAGCACTCCAATTATTAAACTTACCGGTTACGACGATAAAACCGGTTACACTACTGAAGCAATAGATTCTTATGTCCCTGCCTGATCATATTTTTGAAATTAAAGACTTTCTTGTTGGAAAGGGGTTTCCCGATAAGATCGAAGCCGTAGTAATATTAGGATCCGGACTTGGTGATTTTGGGGATGAAATTCAGAATCAAACGGTTATTCCGTATTCAGAAATCCCAAACTTCCCACAATCGACCGTACAAGGACATTCCGGAGCTTTGATATTTGGCGAAGTAGAAGGAAAAACCACATTAGCATTTTCCGGACGATTCCATTTCTACGAAGGATATGGATTTGATAAAACGGTTATACCTGTTCATTTGGCTTATGCATTTAATGCTGATAAACTGCTGGTTTCCAACGCCGCCGGTGGAATTAATCTTGATTTCAGAGTTGGCGATCTGATGGTGATCGAAGATATCATCAAACAGAATATGGACTTGAAAGCAGCTCCTTCTTCTAAAAAGTGGTCACTTGATCTTTATTCGGTTGCAGACCGGGTTCAACAAATAGCTCATGATGTTGGGGTAGCTACCAAGCGAGGAACCTATCTTTACGTGAAAGGACCAAACTACGAAACCAAAGCAGAGATCAAAGCTTACCGAATGATTGGTGGAGATTCGGTTGGAATGAGTACCGCTCCAGAATTGATGGAAGCTGCCCGACTTGGAATAAAATCAGCTGCTGTTTCACTTATCACTAATGCGGCAGCCGGAGTTACCGATCAAAAATTAGATCATGCCGAAGTAAAAGAAGCCGCCGAAATGAAAAAAGGCGAGTTTGCTGAGTTGGTGAAAGGGTTGATAAAAGAGTTTTGATTAAAAATCAGCCCGCCTATCGACAGACAAATTCAGAATGACAACTGCTTAAGATAGATGATGCATCGTCATGCTGAATAGTCATCGCCTATCTCCGTAGAAAGCTTGAAGACAAACCTAAGATTCCTTGTTTGACGAAACATCGGCATATATCAGTTCGAAGTAACTAAATAAATTCCGATGTAAGGAGTTTGGAATCTTATTGACTTTTCGGACACTTTTGTGTCAAGACAAAAGTGTCACCCTAAATAGATATACTTAGCCAAACCTTAATCTTAACTATATCTCTCGGAAAGCCCAAAGAACTGTTTGGACTTTCATCTCCCCTCAAGGGGAGAATCTTGCGGTCATTAAGAATATTCAAAGTTTGATTCTAAAATCTTTCGGATTTAAATAACTCTTCCAGAGTTAACCTTTCTGAAATTTATTATCTGTCTCTATCCAACTCTGGAAGAGTTCGGACAAGAGCTACTTCAGTATTCATTATTCAAAAATCCTTCCACTCTCTCCCACGCTATTTCCTAATCCTTAAAAAAGCACCCCAAATATACTGTGGAAAACTTTTTTCACATTCATAAACAAATTTCTTGACACATATTATAAATTTAGGGTACATTGTGGGGTGATGTGGGAGATAGTGGGGACTACTCCTTAATCACATAATTTAGCAATCTTCAATACCTCTGAGGGAATCGTGCCTAGTTTTAAAGGACAATACGAGCATTCTATAGACGATAAAGGTCGTGTAGCCTTCCCTGCCAAACTACGCAAAAATCTCAGTCCGGACGCACAAGAAAAGTTCACAATTGTACGCGGTCAATCTGAAGAATGCCTCTATCTATACCCCGAAAATGAATGGCAAGCTGTGGAAAAGAAACTTTCTACCGTAAATTCCTTCAGCAAAAAAGGCCGTCTAGTTAAAAGATATTTACTACGTTTTGCAGAAGATCTATCCCTCGATAAGCAAAACCGTATCGCCCTCCCCTCCGATCATATCAATTATTCTGCTATAGACTCAAAAGTAGTTTTTATCGGAATGGGTGAACACATAGAAATTTGGTCCCCAGCTAAATTAGAAGAAGCCGACGAGAATGTAAGCGCTGAATCAATAGAAGAAATCTTTGAGCAAGTGCTCGGAGGAGATCTCGAAAATGATGGTGATTGAGATGACTACATACCACGAGCATATTCCGGTAATGCTGAACGAATGTATGGAAGGATTGATCACTGACGATAACGCTATATATATAGACGCTACTCTTGGTGGCGGTGGACATTCAAAAGAAATTCTCGCTCGTCTTGGTGAAAATGCAACGCTTTATGGCATCGATCAGGATGATGAAGCTATTGCTGCAGCCACGGCGCGTATCGGCGAAGATGAACGATTTAAAACGATAAAAGGCAATTTCGGCTATCTGTCAACACTTCTACCTCCCCCTGTAAAAGGACAGGTAGCCGGAATCCTACTTGATCTTGGAGTTTCAACACATCAGATCAAAGAAGCAGAACGTGGATTCAGTTTTCAGGAAGATGGTCCTCTTGATATGAGAATGGGGAATCTTTCAGGTGTTTCTGCTTATCAAGTGGTTAACAATTACGACTATGAAACACTTCGCGACGTGATCTTCCATTATGGTGAAGAGCGTGCAAGTCGTCAGATCGCCAAAGAAATTATCAATAACAGACCTATTGAAACTACCGGTGAACTTGCAGCTATTGTAAAGGAATTGGTTCCTGCTAAATTTGCTGTGAAATCGCTGGCAAGAGTATTTCAAGGAATACGAATTGAAGTAAACCGTGAATTAGACGTTTTAAAAGACGTTCTGACTCAATCTTTAGAGGTCTTGAAACCAGGCGGTCGTATTGTGGTGATGTCTTATCATTCACTGGAAGATCGTATTGTTAAAAAATTCTTTAAAGCCGGAAATCTGGACGGAAAGCTCGAAAAAGATTTCTACGGCAACATAATTTCCCCACTAAAAGCTGTCAATCGACAGATCATAACCCCTTCACCCGAAGAGGTTGCTAAAAACCCCGCTGCCCGGAGCGCTAAACTCCGGATAGCTGAGAAAAACAGCGGAGGTAGTCAATGATCGTGCAATCCCCACTTAAAAAGCGCGAAACCCGACCTAACCTCCGTAAAGTTCCTTTACCTGACATAGAATCCCCATCTTCATCCCCAAAAGGAAAAAGATCTTCAGGTAAAAAAGCAGGAAAGTCGGTAAGAAATACTATTCGGGATATTAAGCCCTGGAAAGTGATTCTTACAACTATTGCTATAGGTGTATTCGGATTTCTGTATCTGACACATGTTTTTGCTACTCAAAAGCTGTTAGAAGAAGTCCAAAAGCTTGAAAGCGAATACAATAAAGTGCGCACTCAACATGATGCCTTAAAATTACAGTACGACCGCATGGTTGGTCCGGCTGAAATCTACGAAAAAGCAGAAAAAGCCGGTTTTATAAACGGTGGTCCTGCTGATAAACTGATCGAGGTTAAAAAGTAGATGACAGAAAGAACTTCCATATTAAGCAGGATGTTTTTGGTGTTCGGGTTGTTGTTGCTTATACCTTGTGTATTGGCTTTTCAATTAGTTCGCATCAATTATCTGGAAGGAGAAGATTTGCGGTTACTTTGGAGTAAACAAGCGATCGATTCCATTCCTATCCCCGCACAGCGTGGAAATATCTACGATGCTAACGGAACACTGCTTGCTACTAATGCTGCTAATTATCTGATCGCATTGGATCCTAAAGTTAAAGATGTGAATGGAAAATCGGTTACACAGGAGCAGATCAACCAATTAGCAGTTACTTTAGCTAAGCAAACCAATCAGTCTCCATCTTACTTCAAAAAAAGAATTAGTGACGCTCCTTCACATTCTCAGTATATCATTCTTGCAAAGAACTTGTCTCCTGTTTCAAGAGATGCAGTTCGGGAATTAGATATTAAAGGAGTCATCATTGAGGAGAGCTTCAGTAGAAAATACACCTTTGGTTCTCTGGCTGCACATTCTTTAGGCTTTGTAAATCATAATATGGATGGCAAAACAGGTCTGGAAGCCTATTATGACACAGAGTTAAAAGGTGAAAATGGAGTTCAGCAAGTTCGTCGTGACCCAAGAAATCAAATTTCTGCTTATGTAGGAGCTCCAAAGAAACTTCCGGAGAATGGTCATTCCATCCACACCACTATTGACTCCTACATTCAGGCTATTCTGGAAGATGAGCTAAAGAAAGGTGTGGAAAAGCATCTTGCTGAATACGGAACGGGAATTATTATAGATCCTAAGACCGGAGCCATTAAAGCAATGGCTAACTATCCAACTTATGATCCGAATTACCCGGGTAGTAACGAAAATGAAAACCGAAGAAATTTTGCTATTTCTGATATGGTGGAACCGGGTTCAACCTTTAAGCTGGTGACTGCAATCGCTGCTGTGGAGCAAAATAAGGTAGATTTTAATGAAATTTTTGAAACTCCTGAATCCGGCGAAGTAGAAATTCATGGATTAACTCTCCGTGATCACGACCCTCTTGGAAATATGACCTTTCAGGAAGTCATTCAGAAATCTTCCAATGTGGCTACCGCTGAAATTGCCATGAGGTTAAAACCTGAAGTTTTTTATCAATATGCCAGAAATCTCGGGTTTGGTGCTGAAACGAATATTGATCTTTCCGGTGAAGTAGCCGGAATTCTGAACAAACCATATGACTGGAGTTTGGTAAGCCTTCCGTGGATGAGCCATGGATACGAAGTTTTAGCTACACCATTACAAGTAACTCAGGCTTATGCTGCTTTTGCTAATGAAGGAATGTTGATGCGTCCTTATCTGGTCGACAAAATTGAAGATCAAAATGGTAATGTTGTTTTGGATAACACTCCGGTAGAAATTCGTCGTGTTGCGAGAAAGAAAACACTTCAAAAAATACTTCCAATTTTTGAAAGCGTTGTAACAGATTCCGGAACCGGAGAATGGGCTCAGATCGATGGATTGAGAATTGCCGGAAAAACAGGTACAGCTAAAAAAGTATATCAAGGGCGCTATTCCAATAAATATCTCGCCTCTTTTGTAGGGTTTTTCCCAACCGAAGACCCAAAATATGTTTGCCTGATCATGTTGAATGAGCCAAAAACCAGTGGATATGGAGGCTTTACCGCAGGTCCTATTTTCAGAGAAACCGCAAAAAGAATTGCAGGTCTAGATAGTGATATACAACGAAGTATGTTACCACAAGATGAACCTGAATTTATCACAAAGGCTCCTTCACTCATCGGTATCGGAAAAGAAGAAAGCGAAGAGATCCTTAAGAAATTTGACATTCCTTATAGCATTGAAGGGAAATCAGGGTATGTAGTTTCACAAACTATTGAACCCGGCAGCCCTCTTCCCGGAAAAGACAAAATTATTCTCACTTTATCGGAAACCTATTTACCTGTTGACAGTTCGAAGGTTAAAGAAGGCTTTGCAGAAGTTCCCGAACTTCGAGGAATGAGTATGCGTCAGGCAACCACCATTTTAGCGGAACTTGGATTAGATGTTAAAACTTACCGTTCCGGCACTGTTGAACGACAGTTTCCAAAAGCAGGTGATATGATGAGACTTGGCAGTTCTGTTACCATTCGTGGCAAAGCAAAATCACTTGAACTTGTAGCCATGGAGGATCGAGATTGAATACACATGATCTCATAGAATTTATTAACCCATTAAACACTTCCCGTTTTAAACCGGAAGGTGAAGTTGGTCCGCTTGTTCAGGATTCGCGTCAGGTTACAGAAAGCTCTGTTTTCATAGCCATCCGAGGCACAGAAGTAGATGGACATATGTTTTTGGAAGATGCTATCCATCGCGGAGCAAAAGTAATTATCTGTGAAGAATCTTATTACACCGATGCTGAAGTATGCGTAATTGAAGTAGAAAATACGCGATCATTGATAGGTCCTTTAGCTCAAAAAATGGCCGGGAACCCGGGTGATAAACTAAAGATCATTGGAATCACCGGCACAAACGGTAAAACTACTACTGCTACTTTAGTCTATCAGGCACTTACCAAACTCGGCGAGAAAGTTTCTCTTTTAGGAACTGTGGAGAAAAAGATCCTAACGGAAGCATTAGATAGTAAATTAACTACGGCCGATCCAATAGAGCTTGCTGCCGATATGAAAAAGATGGTTGAAGCAGGCTCAGAATATTTGGTTATGGAAGTGTCTTCTCACGCTCTTCATCAGGCCCGGGTTGGTGGTTTTGATTTCAAAGTAGCTGCCTTCACTAATCTTTCGCAGGATCATCTCGATTATCATGAGACCATTGAAGAATATGCCGCTGCCAAGAAAATCCTTTTTGATGGATTGAAACCAGGATCATCTGCAGTAATCAATATGGATGATTCTTATGGGGTTTTTATGGCTGATGGAATCTCCGCTCAAATTTCAGAACTTTCATTCGGAAAAAATGCCCACGTCTTAAGTAATTCTGCACAAGGGCTAAAAATTTCAGTCGATGGATCTGAGATCTCTTCGTCATTGGTGGGACACTTCAATGCGTTTAATCTGGCTGAGGCTTTTATGATCTGTAACGAACTTGGTCATGACAAGCAAAGAATTGCTTCAGCACTTTCATCTGTACCGGGGGCTCCCGGAAGAATGGAATCTGTAAATTTAGATTTAGAAACAGATCTACCGAAAGTTATTGTTGATTATGCTCACACCCCTGACGCTCTTGAAAATGTTCTAAAAACACTATCAGAATCACGTACTCAAAATCAGTTTATTTATTGTGTTTTTGGTGCCGGCGGTGACAGAGATTCAGGCAAGAGACCGGAAATGGCAAAAGCAGCTTTAGAATTTGCTGATGAAATTATTGTAACCAGTGATAATCCAAGAACTGAAAATCCCGATCTGATCATCGCTGATATTTTGCAGGGATTTGAAAATACTGACAATGTTGTAACCATCACTTCCCGAAAAGAAGCCATTTTTAAAGCTATTGAGCTGGCTTCATCAAATGATATTATTCTTATTGCCGGAAAAGGACATGAAGATTATCAGGAAATTGACGGAAAACGATATCCTTTTGACGACCGATTAGTTGCAAAAGAAGCTCTCGAACTTAAAGCCAAAGGAGGATTCTGATGCTATACGAATTATTCTCCTGGCTTGATACTGCATTTGACTTCCCGGGCGCCGGAGCGTTTGAATATATCTCCACACGAACAGGTTTGGCTGCTGTGACTTCCGTGATCATAAGTCTGATCATCGGACGAAGAATTATCAAATGGCTGAGCAGCATGCAGCTTAAAGAAGTGATCCGAGACGACGTTGGTTTAGACCATCACCAAGCTAAAGCCGGAACTCCATCAATGGGCGGAGTCATTATTCTGCTGGCAGTGATCATACCTTCTATCCTGTTCATGAAAATGGATAGCGTATATGCCTGGCTTATTGTATTTGTGATAATTGCCCTAGGGCTTGTTGGTTTTGTGGATGATTACATCAAAGTTGTGAAGAAAGACAAAAGTGGTCTTGCCGGACGATTTAAGATAGTTGGTCAAGTCAGCGTTGGAATTGTTGTAGGAGCTGTATTGTATTTCCATCCTGATTTTGCTGATGTGAATACACTTTCAACAGTTCCTTTCCTCAAGAACGTGAATATTGATTACGCTTTCTTTGGAGAAGACCTTGGCTGGATGATATTTATCCCAGTTGCCGTATTTGTGATAACTGCGGTAAGCAATGCCACAAACTTAACAGATGGCTTGGATGGATTGGCTTCAGGTGTCTCTGCGATCTGCGGATTTGTATTCGCAATTTTTGCTTATGTCTCCGGAAGAACTGACTTATCTGGATATTTAGACATTATGTATTTACCGGGCGCCGGTGAACTCACTATTTTTTGTGCTGCACTGATTGGAGGCTGTATGGGATTTTTGTGGTATAACACCAACCCTGCATCTGTATTCATGGGCGACACCGGTTCTTTGGCACTTGGTGGTGCTTTTGGTGCTTTGGGATTGATGCTTCACAAAGAACTGCTTCTCCCCTTCATTTGCGGTGTATTTTTCTTTGAAACGCTTTCTGTGATCATTCAAACTACCTACTTCAAATATACTAAAAAGAAGTATGGTGTAGGAAAACGAGTGTTTTTAATGACTCCGATCCATCATCATTTTGAGAAAAAAGGATGGTCGGAACAAAAGATCGTAGTTCGATTCTGGATCATCACGGTGATGCTTGGAATTTTGAGCCTTCTAACATTGAAGATCAGATAATGGATGTAGCTAACAAACATATCGTTGTTATTGGTGCTGCCAGAAGTGGTATTGCTGCTGCTATTCTTCTTAAGAAAAAGGGAGCTGATGTTTTTGTGTCTGATTATGGAATCATTAAAGATGACTGGAAACAGAATCTTGTAGATGCTCAAATAGATTTTGAAGAAAACGGGCATTCGGATAAAGCAAAACAAGCTGATTTTGTTGTATTAAGTCCGGGCGTTCCTACGGAGTCTCCAATTATTCAATTCTATCTGAATACAGGGAAAAAAGTCTATTCTGAAATAGAAGCAGCGAGTTGGTTTACGGATCAAAGAATTATAGCTACAACCGGTAGTAATGGAAAAACTACCGTTACTAACTGGTTGGATCATGTTTGGAAAACGGCTAAAAGAGATCATTCCGTTTCAGGAAATATAGGAGTAGCATTTTCGGATGTTGTTGATGGCTCAGGTGGCGACTTCATACTTGAGATCAGCAGCTTTCAATTAGATCACATTGACACATTCAAGCCAACAATAAGTTTGTTGCTGAATATTACACCAGATCATTTAAACAGATACGGAGACAGCTTTGAGGCTTATGCCGCTTCAAAATTCAGAATTACAGAAAATCAGACGGAAGAGGATTGGTTCATATTCAATTATGATGATCCGATCATAAAAAGCCACGTGGAATCGCTTCAGAAAAAAGAAGACGCTCCAAAATTATGGGCTTTTTCATACAACAATGAAGTGCCGGAAGGTGCTTTTGTACGCGACGAACATATCATCTTCAAATTCAACAACAAGGAAGAAACGCTTATGCCGGTTTATGAAGTAGGCCTTAGTGGAAATCACAACCTGAACAATGGATTAGCAACGGCTTTAGCTGCTCGTGCGGCTGAAATTAAAAACGAAGCTATTCGTGAAAGTCTGCAATCTTTCATGGGCGTTGAACATCGCCTTGAGAAAGTTCGTGATGTAGACGGAGTTAAATATATAAACGATAGCAAAGCTACTAACGTAAATGCTGTTTGGTTTGCTTTAGACAGTTTTCAGGTTCCAATGACATTGATTCTCGGCGGTCGCGATAAAGGAAATGATTACAGCGAAATCGTTGATCAGATCAAAGAAAAGGTTCATACGATCATCGCCATTGGAGAATCAAAGGATCGGGTTGAAGATCAACTTGGTGAAGTGGTTCCTAATTTTGTAAAAGCTGAAAGTATGATGAAAGCCGTTCGTGCAGCTCAAAAAGTAGCGAAACGAGGTGAAGTTGTTTTGCTGAGTCCTGCATGTGCTTCATTCGATATGTTCGACGATTACGAACACAGAGGAAAAGTATTTAAAGAAGAAGTTTATAAGCTATGAATAAAGAAGTGACAAAGAATCAAAGTTACACAGTTTTCCAGCCTCAAAAAGGCTGCTCTGTAACTTTACCACTTTGTTACTCTAAAACTACAACTAAGTGATATACACGAGTCCACATAGCAACTTATCTAATATCATAGGCACCAGCCCTGAAGATATTGACAACCGTAAGCAAGGCAGCGATCGCTTTTTGCTGATGGCCGTTGTTGCGCTTATGATGTTTGGTGTACTTGCCGTGTATTCTTCTATCGCTTACTTCGCTGAATCTAAGTCTACAACGGCTTTTACCTTGATCACAGGACATATCATAAAACTTGGAATTGCTTTTGTTGTAATGCTGATCGTTTCGAAGATCAATTATCACACTCTGGCAAAATTCAGTCGTATTGGTATGGTAATAAGCTGGGTGCTTCTTGTAGCCGTTCTTATGTTTGGAACGGAACAATTTGGTGCCAAAAGATGGCTAAACCTTGGTGGTTTTACATTCCAGCCGTCCACAGTAGCAACGGTAGCTCTTCTGCTCCATATCTGTGTACTTCTCTCTGAGAAACAGGATTACGTCAAAGACTTCAAAAGAAGCTTTATTCCTATTATGGTTTGGGTAAGTATTACCTGTGCATTGATTGGCGTTCAGGATTTCAGCAGTGCCGGAATTCTATTCGGAATTTGTCTGATCGTAATGTTTATAGGTCGAGCCAGTACTTTGCAATTGGGAACTCTTGTATTGATTGGCGTTTTTGGCGGAATGTTACTCCTGAATCAATCTGAGAATCGTCAAAGTAGGATTGATAATTACATCACACAGGTTAAGGATATTGAAAGTACTAAGATCCTTCAGGGGGCAGGTTATCAGGCACAGCAAGCGCATATTGCTATCGCCAAAGGAGAATTTTTTGGAGTGGGAATTGGTAAAAGTTCACAACGTGACTTCCTCCCTGCTCCTTACAACGATTTCATTTTCGCAATTATAGCCGAAGAATATGGAATTTTCGGAGCTATGAGTTTGATACTCATTTTCACTCTTATTTTATTCCGTGGAGTGGTTTTCATTTCCAAAAATGCGGAAGATACTCTTGGTTCTCTTCTGGCAATTGGCTGTACACTCACAATCGTTTTATATGGATTTGTAAATGCCGCTGTAGCAAGTGGATTGCTGCCGGTAACCGGGCTTCCTATGCCCTTTGTAAGTTATGGCGGTACCAGTATGCTTTTTGCAGGATTGATGGTTGGAATCTTATTGAATATTTCGAAACATCATAAAGATCGGAGGACTATGTATTATGGATAATCCGAGAATCTTAATTGCTGCAGGCGGAACCGGTGGACATGTATATCCGGCCATTGCTATTGCTGATGCTATTAAAAACGAAAATGCTGACTCTGAGATCTTATTTGTAGGAACCAAAGATCATATGGAATGGAAAGTTGTTCCAAAAGCAGGCTATAAGATCAAAAGTGTTTGGATCAGTGGGTTTCATCGAAGACTTACTTTGAAGAACATGCTGTTCCCATTAAAACTTGTGACAAGTATAATTCAGAGTTTTGGAATAGTGAGCTCTTTCAAACCTCAGGTTATGGTTTCTTGTGGCGGATATGCCGCAGGACCGGTTGGCTGGGTTGCAGGAAAGCGTGGAGTAAAAGTGGTGATTCAGGAGCAAAACAGTTTCCCGGGAGTTACTAACCGAATGCTTGCTAAGTTCGCATCCAGAATATTTACAGCTTTCAAGGAAGCAGCGAAATATCTGCCTTCTGATAAAATCGTGGAATCAGGAAATCCGACCAGAAACACTTTGGATAAGGTCGAAAAGAAGGTTGGACTCAATTCCTTCAACTTTGATGACTCCAAACCAGTATTGATGGTTCTTGGAGGAAGTGGTGGAGCAAGATCGATCAATGAAGCAGTTAAAGAAAACCTTGATAAGCTGTCTGATCTGCAAGTGATCTGGCAGTGCGGAAGCCGATACATCGATGCTTTGATGAAGGAAGTTGACTTAGAAAACAACAAGAATATTCGTTTAACCGCTTTCATAGACAACATGCCGGAAGCGTATGCTGCTGCAGACTTAATTGTGAGCAGGGCCGGAGCTAGTTCATGTTCTGAATTTATGATGACAGGAAAACCCAGTGTATTGATTCCTTCTCCCAATGTAGCCGGAGACCATCAAACACAAAACGCACAAAGCATGGTTGATGCCGGAGCTTCTGAATTATTGAAAGATGCCGATGCAGTAAATGCTTTACCTGAACTGGTTCATTCATTGATCAAGAATCAGGAAAAATTGAAGGAAATGAACAAAGCTGCACTAAAGCTGGCAAAACCGGATGCAGCAAAGATGATCGCAAAAGAAATTTTAGAACTCGCTAAATCGAAGAACAGTTGATGGAAAACAGAATTCAAACACAACCCGTATTTGGACGAACCAAACATATTCATATGGTTGGAATCGGTGGAATTGGTATGAGCGGGATGGCTGAGATCTTGATACAACGAGGCTATAAAGTAACCGGTTCTGATGGTGCGTCGAATGAAACTACAGATCGCCTGAAAGAACTTGGTGCTACTATTTACCAAGGACACGCTCCTAAAAACATTGAAGGCGCCGATGTTGTGGTTTATACCAGTGCAGTTAAAGCAACTGAAAACGAAGAAACCAAAGCTGCTTTAGAAAATCGTATTCCTACCATCAAAAGAGCGGAAATGCTCGCTGAGTTGATGAAGATGAAGTTTGGAATCGGTGTAGCCGGAACACATGGTAAAACCACTACGACGACTATGATCGGTCACGTGACGCAGGATGGAAATTACGACCCTACTATCATGGTTGGCGGGAAAGTGCACAGTTTTGATAAAACCAATGCTGTTGTAGGTAAAGGTGATGTGATCGTTGTGGAAGCAGATGAGTTTGACCGAACATTCCTTCGCCTCACCCCTTCTATTGCTATTATTACCAATATTGAAGCGGAACACTTAGACATCTACGATGATCTGGAAGATGTAAAAGGTGCGTTCATCGATTATGCTAACAAAGTTCCTTTTTACGGAGCTGTAATCGTTTGTCTGGATGACCCGAATGTGCGAAGTATCCTTCCTGATCTGGAAAGACGAATTATTTCATACGGATTAAGCCCTCAAGCTCAGGTTCGTGCGGTTGATATTAAAATGAATCAATTTACCAGCACTTTTACGGTGATGAATGATGATCAGAAACTTGGAGTGATCACTTTAAAAGCTCCCGGAGATCATAATGTAAAAAATGCACTGGCTGCGGTTGCTACCGGAATTGAGTTAAATATTGATTTTAAACTGATCAAGAAAGGACTAGAACGCTATCAGGGTGTATTCAGAAGATTTCAGAAAAAAGTTGAAGAGCAAGGCGTGATGGTTATTGATGATTATGCTCATCATCCAACAGAAGTTGCTGCAACATTGAACGCTGCTCGCAAAGGGTGGCCTGACAGACGAGTTGTAGCTGTGTTCCAGCCTCACTTGTATTCCAGAACTCAGGATCTGTATAAGGAATTTGGTCTTTCATTTTCTGATGCAGAGGTTTTGGTGATTACAGATGTATATCCATCCAGAGAAAAACCAATTGAAGGCGTAACAGGAAAATTGATCTCTGACACTGCTGAACAATACGGTCACAAGAATGTGATCTATGTTGAGGACAAAGCAGATGTAACGGAAACTCTTAAAGAGATTTCAAAAGCCGGAGACATCATCATAACCATGGGTGCCGGTGATATCTATAAATATGGTGAAGAATTTGCAAACGAATTGGAAAGCGGAAATTATAAAACAGGAGCTCAATAGTTAATGTCGGTCAACAGCACAAATAGCGACGTGAAGAAGAGTAAGCTTCTCCCTTGGGCAACAGCGATCATGCTGGTTGTTGGAGTTGCTGTGCTTGCGGCTGTCTATTGGAACAGAAATGTGACTGTTGATGAATTGTCATTTTCCGGAAATGTAATTACAGAGATCGAAGTGCTGACAGAAGCTGCAAATGTAGAATTTGGTGTTCATCCCGACAGTCTGGATCTGAGTGCGATTGTTCAACGCATTGAAAAAGTAGATTACGTAAAAAGTGCTACTCCTTATATAGAACCAAACGGCGATCTGAATATTGAAATAAAAGAACGTACTCCAGTTGCATTACTTATTAAAGATGAAAAAAGAGCTTATGTAGATGCTGAAGGAGTAAAACTTCCGATCTTTGAAAATAAAACATTCAATCTGCCTTTGGTTTATGGATTTGATGCTTCCTCACATTCTGACACACTTAAAAGTGAAGCATTCAAGCAAATAAGTACTTTTTTAACGGAAGCAAAGCAAAACAAATTCGGATGGTTGACCATCAGTGAAGTGGCTTATAACAAAGAAGAAGGCGTTGTAGCACTTAGTCAGGAAAACGGAGTAAAGCTTTTATTCGGAAGTAATGACTTCAGGATCAAGCTTGAAAACTGGGAAGCTTTTTACACGGAGGTGATTCGGGTGAAAGGAATCCAAACCATGCAACAGGTAGATCTCAGATTTAACAATCAAGTGGTAACAAGGGAAGGTTAAGATATGAACAACAATCAATTTCATATAAAACACACCCCTGTTTCCCCTCTCAAGAGGGGACTATTCACCTTTTCGCAATTCATTTTGCGAAGACTTAATGAATTTAAAGAGCTTCCCCTCCCACGGAGGGGATTGAGGGGTGGGTCAAAATTTGTCTCGATTTACTCTAAAAAATCTGCAATCAATTTTAGCAATCAACAAACAAAGCGGTATCAATAATGTCTGAACAAGAAAACATCATGGTCGGTCTCGATATTGGGACTACAAAAATTTGCGCAATCGTTGCTTCCATCGAGCACGAAAGAATCAACATCCTTGGAGTTGGTAAAGCTCCCAGCGATGGCTTAAATCGTGGCGTGGTTGTTAACATTGATAAGACCGTAAACGCAATCAAGGACGCCATTGCACAGGCTGAACTTGCTTCCGGAATTCAGGTGAATTCTGTGAATGTGGGTATTGCAGGCGATCACATCAGAAGCATGAGAAGTAAAGGTGTGATCACCATCAACAATAAAGACAATGAGATCACCGCACATGATGTTGAACGTCTTTTGGAAGACTGTCAGCGCATTATGTTGCCTACTGATCAACAAATCCTTCATGTAATTCCTCAGGAGTTTGTGGTTGATGGTCAGGATGGAATCAGCGACCCGGTTGGAATGAGCGGAATGCGCATGGAAGCAGAAGTTCACATTATCACAGGTTTGGTTTCTGCAGCTAAAAACATGTATCGCTGTGTGGAACGCGCCGGTTATCAGGTGGCAGATCTGATTTTAGAACCTTTAGCTTCTTCTTATTCAGTATTGGATGAGGAAGAAAAAGAAGCCGGAGTTGTGTTGGTGGATATCGGTGGTGGTACTACAGATGTAGCCATTTTCCAGGATAATACCATCCGACATACAGCAGTTGTTGCCATTGCCGGACAGAAAGTAACGGACGATATACGTCTTGGTTTAAGTGTTCTTGACGATCAGGCCGAAATGCTGAAAAGAAAGCACGGCGAAAGCTATGCTGATATGATCGAAGAAGACGAAGTGATCACCGTTCCGGGAATTGCCGGACGTCCACCAAAAGAAATTACAAAAAGCATTCTTTCCAAAATTATACAGGCGAGAATGGAAGAAATCATGGAAATAGTTGGGATCGAGATCAAACGCAGTGGCTACTCAGAAGCACTAAGTGCAGGAGTAGTTCTTACAGGCGGTGGATCTTTGATCAAGAATATTTGTCCACTGGCTAACGAGATCTTAGGAATAGATGCCAAGATCGGGATTCCGTTAGGAATCACAGGCGGTTTAGTGGAAGAAGTAAACAGTCCAATTTACGCTACAGGTGTTGGTCTTGTGGTTCATGCTTTAAAAACAGGCATGGGCAACAATCAAACGATGATGCCATCATCACAAAAAGGCGGAAAAAATATGGAACAGGTGATGAACAAGATCGCCGACCGTATGAAAAGTTGGTTCAAAGAACTTTAGCAAACAGCAATCATCTACAAAAAACAATCCAGTAAATAAATACAAAAACAAGGAGTAATCATGGCTAACCATAATACTCGATTCTTTTTCGACGAACAAAGCCAGGAAAACGCAAAGATCAAAGTGGTCGGCGTTGGCGGCGGCGGCGGAAACGCAATCAACAATATGATAAATATGGGCCTCGACAGTGTGGAATACATCGCACTTAACACCGACGCCCAAGCACTGAAAAACAGCCAGGCTGATGTAAAAATTCAGGTTGGAACCTCACTTACTAACGGTTTAGGAGCAGGAGCTCGTCCGGAAGTTGGTAGAGAAGCGGTTGAAGAAAACCGACACGAAATTGAAGAAGCCATCGAAACTGCGGATATGATATTCGTGACTGCAGGAATGGGTGGCGGTACCGGAACCGGAGGCGCACCTGTAGTTGCAGGAATGGCCAAACGTAAAGGAATTCTTACAGTAGGAATTATTACCACTCCATTCGATTGCGAGGGTAAGATCCGTAAGAAATTTGCACTGGAAGGAATCACAGAACTAAAAAAGAACTGTGACACCGTTATCGTTATTCCTAACGAACGACTTCTGGACATCGCGGACGAAAACACCACATTGATGGATGCTTTCGCACTGGCAAATGAAGTTTTATATAACGCAACGCGTGGTATCAGCGACTTAATTCTAATGCCCGGCCTGATCAATCTTGATTTCGCGGATGTTAGAACTACAATGACCGACGGTGGTGCAGCGATCATGGGATCAGCAACAGCTGAAGGCCCTGACAGAGCTGAAATCGCCGCTCGTTCTGCTATTAACTCTCCGTTATTGGATGGAGTTAGTATTCGCGGAGCAAGAAGCGTTCTTGTTAACATCAGCGCCGGTTCGGCTTTGGGTATGCGTGAAACCACTACTGCTACAAGTATTGTTCAGCAGGAAGCCGGTGACAATGCAGAGATCATCTTAGGTACTGTTCTTGACGAAACATTTACTGATGAGATCAGAGTTACCGTAATTGCTACCGGTTTTGACTTAGCTGAAGACAGAACTACAGCGAAAGTAGCACCAAATGCTTCTGCAGGTTTAAATAAAGCAGCGGAAAATGCTTTGAATAATCAGGAAATAAAACCTCAGGGAGTTCCAAGCAGAATTGCCCGCACTCCTAGTGATTATTACAAGGGAGAAGGGAATCTGAAAAAATTAGATACGCCTTCTTACCTGCGTCGTGATCTTTCTGTTCGACAAAAAGAACAGGAAAATGATGAGGAAGAAGAAAGTTACCGCGCTGAAGAACCAAAGCAGGAAACTAGAAGCAGAGATAATATAGCTCCGTTCCAAAGCAGAACCGAGCGTATTCAAAAAGACGATTCTGATCAGCCCGCATTCTTGCGCAAGATCATGGATTGATCTGTTTTTGTTTTACTGATTTTTGAACCGCCTTGGGAAAGGTGTCTCATGAATCATGATTTTACTGGATTATAGTTGCTGCTCACTCTTTGTGAGACGGCTATAGATTGCTAACAACAAGAGAAGCCTCTGGATAAGGGGCTTCTTTTTTGATCACTGATTTCGCTGATTTAGAAACAATGATTCCGCTGATTTTCTTCGTTTCGGACTGTCGTCCTCACTTGCCTATACTGAAGCTTTACGATGGCAGGCTTGTTTACTTTATTAACATTTATTGGATTTCATTTTATAACTTGTCATTTCGAGATGAGCGAAGGCGTAGCCTGAGTGACCGAGAAATCTAAACATCTACGAAACCTACTCCACTATTTGTAGATTTCTCACATCTGTTCATAATGACAGAGACGTTACCTGCTCCCCAACCCTGAAGGGTCTCCTTGTTTAAGGTTTAAATCAATTGTGAAATTACAACAAAAAACTAAGTTAGCTGCTACCACACCTATTACTTATTCCCTTATCCACCAATAACTAATCCACTTTGTCACTCAGTCACTTTCCCCACTCTGTCACTCAGTCACTTTCCCCACTCTGTCACTCAGTCACTTTCCCCACTCTGTCACTCAGTCACTTTCCCCACTTTGTCACTTCTTAACCCCGATCCAAGCATTTCTTCTCTCCATCTCTTTTCTACCTGCATTTTCATCAAGAGTAGTTTGTAATCGCTTAGAACCTTCCAGTGTAACATCAAAGGTTTTTTCTTGTCCCCATCTTTCGATGACTACTTTAATAACATCGCCCGGTTTATGATTTGCTAAGATCTCATCTACGTTTTCTACGGAATTCAGGTCCGTTCCTGCAATGGAAATAAACACATCTTCTGATTCAATTCCTGCCTTGTAGATCGGACTTCCAACCGTTGCATTTGAAGTCATCTTCCATTCGTCATTTCGCTTTCGGATGGTTTCGCCTAAACTCGCTTTGTTCGGTTCCGCTAATTCTAGCTTCACTCCTACTTTCGTAAACAGAGATTTGTAATGAGGAAGTTTGCTATCAAAGATGTAATTCTCAAAATAGTTGTCAGCAAATTCTTTGCCCGCATATTCTGCTAAAGCAACCTGAAGATCTTTAACGGTATACGGAACTTCTGTCTTGCCGTATTTCATCCAAACTAGCTTGAAATAATCATCGAGATTTAAGCCTTTATCCATTGTTCTAAGTGAAAGATCTAATCCTAATCCAAGCACACTTCCGTATGTATAGTATGACACAAACGTATTCGAGCGATTCACAGGATCTACTGATCGCGCCGCATCTACAAACGGAGCCTGATAGCTCATTTCGATCGGATTAAAGTAATTCCTTCCCGGAGAATTGACCACGTAATTCAGTCCACCGTCCAATCCTTCTACATATTGCTGATCTGTTCTGATGTCAGCTCTGGCAAGTGTCAAGCCTGTATAATAGCTCGTAAATCCTTCGGCAAACCAAAGTTCACCGCTCATATTCGCTTCTTCAAAATCGAATGGTTCCAGACTTGCCGGACGAATTCGTTCTACGTTCCAAGCATGGAAAAATTCATGAGAAATGGTTCCAATGCTGGTTTCTCCCAAAGGTCGGTCTAATGGTTTTGAACTTACCACATAGGTAGAATTTCGGTGCTCCATTCCATCTCCGCTGGCGTTGGGCATGTAGCAAGTCAAAAATGTGTACTCACCGTAATCGAACGTTGGCATTTCACCATAAATATCTCTCTGCGCTTTTACGATCGCCATTACCTTCCCGAAATATTCGTCCACTTCTTTATCTGAAGCCGGAGTGTGTAAAGCCAATCGAATATTCTGTCCGTCTACTTTTTCTTCTCGAAAATGCATATCTGCAATTTCGGTCGGACTGTCTAAAAAGTACTGAAGATCTTCCGCGTAATAGGTATTTCCTTCCACATGCTTTAGCTGTGTAGCTATTTCCCAGTTCAGGTCGTCTCTTTTGTTGAAGGTGATCTCGATCGGACGGTATTCGTAGTTTCGTGCCCACGCAAAAGTCGCCGGCATGTTCATATGTGCATGCGTTTCGTCAATTCCGGTGTACGTCCCTCCTCCTCTGTTCGCGTATAAAGTGTAGCTGAACTTCACGGTTCCGTCATGACCGCTTACATTCCATTGATGTGGATTTGGTCGTGTTATTTCCAATTCATTTCCGTTTCCGTCTACCGCGGTTACATTATAAACGTTCTTGGCAAATTCATGAAGTGCATATCGTCCCGGAGATGTCCTGCTCATTCTCACTTCCAGCACTTTGTTTTCTACATTTGGAAAGGTGACTGAGATCTCTGCTTCGTGATGAACCGCATTTTCGAATGAAATTTCGTACTGATTATGGGTTTGGGCCGTCGCTTCGCTGAATAGTGAAATTAGGAATACAGGAATTAGGAATAGGGAATACTTCTTCATGGATGTAATTTTTTGAATTGAACGATGGAAGATGAGAAAAGAACATTGAACATCCAATATGAATGCCGAATGTTGACTTTTTTTATAATCTCATTTCCCATTTGCGAAGGATTACGCGAAGCAAATCCTGAAGCAATCTCCTTATTCCAGCTTTTTTATGGGGGATTGCTTCGTCGATTACTTTTTAACCTAGAGATACGATCAGTCCTCCTCGCAAATGGAAGTCACCCTCAGCATCATCAGTTTTGTCATTTCGAAGGAGCCTGACGACTGAGAAATCTAAAGATCGCCTTTAATACTGATTCTTAGATTTCTCTCCCGAATTGTCGGGATCGAAATGACAGCCTCGAGGACATTCCGGACTTGATTTGGAATCGGTATAACACAAAGATTCAAATTATTTTTTGTAACCTATAATTTTATCAATTACATTCGTCTATTATTTGGCACGGTAAAATGCTTAACAAAATAAGACACCCTTATATGAATAATCATTGCTATATGCTGTCTGTAATTTGAGTAAAAAAGAAAATTGAAGAAAATTGATTTCCATATTCATACAGTTAAATCCATTAGCGATAGTCCCTTTGATTTTCATATAGGATCATTGAAAGAATATGTTGATTTACTTGAAATTGACTGTATTGCAATAACTAACCATAATTTATTTGATAAAGCTCAGTATGTACAAATATCAAATGAATTAGATGTTAAGGTTTTCCCAGGGATAGAAATTGACTTAGAAGGCGGTCATTTATTGTTGATATCTGAAATTGAAAATCTTGATGATTTTGCTACCAAATCTCAAAAAGTAAGTGACTTAATTAAATCGCCCAATGATGACATTAGCTATGATGAATTGATCGAAATCTATGGTGATCTAAATAATTACTTGTTGATACCTCATTATGACAAAAAACCAAAATTACAACCTGATACACTAGCAAAATTTGGAGATAGTATTTTTGCTGGAGAAGTAGCTAGCTTGAGAAAGTTTAAAGCATGTATCAAAGAACAAGATAAATTAACACCTGTTATTTTTAGTGATGAAAGGTTCGTTGAGAATATGACGTCCTATCCAACTAGACAAACATACCTTGACGTTGAAGAAACCTCTTTAAATGCTATAAAAGGTTGTTTGTTTGACAAAACGAAAGTTTTCCTTTCAAAAGAAGAAGGAAACGATTTCTTTCAAGCTACTGATGATGGAATTATGTTGTCGACCAGTCTCAATGTCATTGTCGGTGGTCGTTCATCTGGAAAGACTTATACTCTAGATAAAATTTGTGACAATTTTGATAATGTAAAATATTTAAAACAGTTTTCTTTATTACAAAATGACAAAGAAAACTTCAAAAAACTGGTAACAACTAGACACAGCCTTATAACAGAAAATTATCTTAAAGAATTTAAAGATGTAGTATATGATGTAAATGATATTGACTTAAAAGCTAATGAAATTTCGATTGAAAAATATCTAACCTCCTTAAAGAAATTTGCCTCAGAAAGCGATAGTCTGGACACTTTCTCAAAATGTGCTTTGTATAATGAAAATAAGTTTACACTTGATAATTTAGAGAATTTAAAAAAGCTTATTAATGCAACTAAGACATTGGTTGAAGCTAATGAGTACAAAGATATAGTGGATAAGCACATCTCAGGTGTAAATCTTAAAAGCCTGATTTCTGAATTAATTCAAAAGCACAATGAAATTCACGAAAATAATCTAAAAAAAGAATGGACTAATAATCTTATTGAATCGATTAAGGATAGCTTGAAATTTCGTTCAACTACTACAACAGTTGAAGACATAGATTTTACCAAGATACAACTTGAAAAAATTAAGGTGCAGAAATTCAAACAGCTTGTTAAGTCTATTCAACACGAAAAAGTAATCGATAGTAAAGAAATTAGAGGCTTTAAGGTCTTGGCTAAAACAAAAAAATATACTGGCGCTATCCAGTTAAAAAATAAAAGTAAAAGTAAACTTAGTTTTAGTGAAGCATTCAATAACTATGAAGACCCATATAAATTTTTGATAGCCTTGCAAAATGTTGGAATTGAAGAAACTGAGTATTACAAATACTTTGTTGATATTGACTACAGAACACTAAATAAACACGGTTATGAAGTTTCTGGGGGAGAACGTTCTGAGTTTAATTTGCTACACGAAATAAGTGATGCCTTGAAGTATGACCTCTTGTTAATTGATGAACCTGAATCATCTTTCGACAATATTTTCCTCAAAAATGAAGTGAATGAATTAATTAAAGAAATAGCAAAAGAAATTCCTGTTATTGTAGTTACACATAATAGCACTATCGGGGCTTCAATAAATCCAAATCATGTTGTATTTACTCAAAAAATTGTGAAGCCTGACGATGTTGAGTATAAAGTGTTTTTCGGTCACCCAACTAGTAAAATATTAAAGAGCGCAAATGGTGAAAGTATAAAAAATCTGGATGTACTTTTAAATTGTTTAGAAGCGGGTGAAGATGCATATAACGAACGTCATAAAAAGAGCTATGAAATACTTAAAGATTGAAGATAATAAAGCATTTTTTATTAAAGACAAGGCTCAACCTGAAGATTGGACTGAAATTGATAAAATTGAAAAAGAGGATTTATTAAAACTCTTAAATTTCGCGACTGAAGTGGATTTTGAGATGGACGATTATGACGAAATAACTTTAGGTCATAAAGCACATCAAATTATTTACAAAAGCCTGCACGAAAAACTAAGTACTTTTCTAAGCAATAAAGACAGATTTAAGGACCAAACTGAAAGCCTATACAAAGAAGAATTAGAGAAATATCAATAAGATAATATCCAAAAATAATTAACAGCGATTTTGCTCTTAAATTAAAAGTTAAAGATCAATACATAACGGAAAAACTAGATCTTAAAATCCGTTTTTTTTTTCAAATATTAAACTTTCACTTCCCCTCCAACCAAGAATACGGATAACTCGGATCGTCTAATCGCATTGCTTCTTCGGTGACGTACATCGGCTTAAAGGTATCGATCATCACGGCATATTCATCCGTTTCTTCAGCGCCGATGCTGGCTTCTGCTTTTCCGGGGTGCGGACCGTGTGGAATTCCCCCTGGATGTAGCGTGATACTCGCATAATCCATTCCTTTTCTGCTCATAAAATCGCCTTCCACGTAATACAGCATTTCATCTGAATCTACATTGGAACCTAATCAAAACTTATACCCAACACTAAGACCTGGAAAAGGAAGGACTCTTTTCGGATCACAAGAATCTCGGTGGCCACACCCTTCTGAATTAATGTCTGTTTGTATATATAGCCCATTAATAGATGGTTTAAGAAATATATTTTCCCTCTGAAATGAATATGATATACTGCTAGTTGGAATATATTCCATTTTGAAGATATTGGTGTGAGTGATACCGATTCCTATTTCTAATTTTCTATAGAATAGTGATACATTTAGAGGAATAACATATTGATTTTTTTCTTCTCTGTAACCGATATTGAATGGGTTTAAACCTGCTCCCAAACTGAAAAGCACACCTGTATCTTCCTCTTTATGAAATGGAATCCTATATGCAACATTCAAAGTAAAGCCAGAAAAACTAGTCCCAAAGGATTCTATATATATTGCTTTATTTTTAGCTTTTGTTTGCCCCAAAACATTATTTGTAAATAGAAAAATTAATCCACAACAAATCAAAGTTGAAGCAAAAATTTTTAATATTGATTCTACTTGCTTTCACTTCCCCTCCAACCACGAATACGGATAACTCGGATCGTCTAGTCGCATTGCTTCTTCAGTCACGTACATGGGTTTGAAGGTATCGATCATAACTGCGTATTCGTCCGTTTCTTCAGCGCCGATGCTGGCTTCTGCTTTTCCGGGATGTGGACCGTGCGGAATTCCTCCGGGGTGAAGCGTGATACTCGCATAATCCATTCCTTTTCTGCTCATGAAATCGCCCTCCACGTAGTACAGCATTTCGTCTGAATCTACATTGGAGTGATTATATGGCGCCGGAATGGCATCCGGATGATAATCGAATTTCCTTGGACAGAAACTACATACTACATAGTTATGTCCACGGAAAGTTTGATGTACGGGTGGTGGTTGGTGAACTCGTCCGGTGATCGGCTCAAAATCCTTGATGTTGAAGATCCACGGATACAAATATCCATCCCAGCCAACTACATCTAACGGATGATGATCAAAAGTATAATGATGCATTCTTCCACCTTTCTTGATACGAACTTCAAACTCTCCTTCTTCCTCAAAGAACAATTGCTCTTGTGGTAAACGGAAATCACGTTCACAAAACGGTGAGTTTTCCATGAATTGCCCCATTTCAGATAAATAGCGCTTCGGAAAATCAATGGGTCCGGTAGAATCTACAGTAAGTACACGGTTCTTGTCCGTATCAAAATTCATTTGGTAGGTTGTTCCACGCGGGATGTAAATGTAATCTCCGTATCCGAAATCTAGTCGACCAAAATTGGTTTGCAGATGTCCGGTCCCCTCGTGAATGAACAACAATTCGTCATGTTCGCCATTGCGATAAAAGTAATTCATGGCATCGGTTGGTCGCATGATTCCAATCTGAAGATCATTATTGAACATCAAAACCTTTCGCCCGGTAATGGCATCTCCGCCTGTTGGAATATCTTTGGTCTTCAAATGACGATGACGAAGTGTTTGATCGTCTGCCGCTTTTACTTCGATCTTTGCTCCTTGCTCGATCTTGGTCACTCGCGTCGGCATATGGTAATGGTACAGCAACGAACTGTTTCCGTGAAAGCCTTCAGCTCCGAATAATTCTTCCGTAAACAATTCTCCGTCCGGTCGGCGAAATACCGTATGACGTTTATGTGGGATGGTTCCTAATGCGTGATAATACATGGCTTAATTTTGAATGTTTAATTATGAATTTTGAATTAGCTGCCATTCAAAATTCATAATCCATAATTAATAATTCGTTTAGAGGTTTCCTCTCAGCTCTTGTTCGCGTTCGATGGCTTCGAAAAGTGCTTTGAAATTTCCTTTTCCGAATCCTCGAGCACCTTTTCGCTGAATGATTTCATAAAAAAGCGTTGGTCTATCAACTACCGGCTTCGTAAAGATCTGAAGCAAATATCCTTCATCATCTCGATCTACTAAAATTCCAAGATCAGCGAGTACATCAATGGGTTCATCGATCTTACCTACACGATCTTCCAGTTCTTCGTAATAAGTTGTCGGCACTTTAAGAAAGTCCACGCCTCTGTCACGAAGTTTGGTCACCGTATCAATAATATCAGCTGTTAGTAAAGCCACATGCTGAACTCCAGGTCCTTCAAAGAAATCCAGATATTCTTCAATTTGCGATTTCTTCACACCATCAGCCGGCTCATTGATCGGAAACTTGATCATTCCCCTACCGCCTGCCATCACTTTACTCATCAAAGCGGTGTATTCGGTTGAGATATCTTTATCATCAAAACTGATGTATTGCGTGAAACCAAGAACATCTCTGTAAAAAGCTACCCAGGTGTCCATTTCTCCGAGTTCCACATTGCCCACACAATGATCCACAAACTGAACACCAACAGGTTCGGTGCTGATCAAATTTTCCTTGGCAACAAATTTCGGAAAGAAAATCCCATCATATTCCGTTCTGTTAATGAAAGAGTGAATTACATCACCGTAGGTTCTGATGGCTGCTTTTCTGATCGTTCCGTCGCCATCAGTAATGGAATGTGGTTCTTCAACAACTTCCGCTCCTCTTTTAACGCTTTCCTTGAAAGCCCGATCTACATCTTCCACATGCATTGCAATATCTTTGATTCCATCACCATGCTTATGCACAAACTCCGAAATGGGTGACTTACTGCTTAGCGGAGCTGTAATTACAAACCGAATATTTCCCTGTTCTAAGTAGTAGGAAGATCTATCCCGAACTCCGGTTTCC
Source organism: Balneola sp. EhC07 (assembly GCF_001650905.1). Lineage (GTDB taxonomy): Bacteria > Bacteroidota > Rhodothermia > Balneolales > Balneolaceae > Balneola. The sequence goes on along the minus strand of NZ_LXYG01000008.1, from coordinate 32,125 downwards.
AAACCTGAGTAAGCTTTTAGTTGAAATCCGAAAGTGGTTATGTAGTAGTGAGCGGTCTGTTTAGCATTACTTACATAGTGCTCCACATAATCCACATCCTGTAATCCCAAATGGTCATCAAATTCTTCTTCTATTTCTCTTTCCAATACGTTGTCTTGATCTTTCATCGTAATATTTTTACAAACTGTTCAGGTTGGCATTCAACAGTACTGCAAAATATTGAGTTGCTGTAGCTCTTGAATGAAATTTCGGTCTACCCAACTACTACTTTTATCCGATTTTGAAAATAAATGACTGCTTTGCCTTTTACTAGATAATTATACTTCATTGAGTAGAACTATAAATGTTGCTAAGCACGTCATTTTTGATCCATTTTATCTCCGGATATTTAAATTTGGAATGATCTTTAATAATAACTGTATAAAATGTATGAAAGGAAATGAATAAACAAAAATCAATAGTCTGCTTTTATTATATTCAAGGAATATAATTCTTTTAAAGGATGTTATGCCACTGAACTAAAAAAGCGCTTACACCATATGGAAACACAACAGCAATTAGACGACTTTCAAGCCCGAATTGATGCCGGCGAAAAGATAGAACCCAAAGACTGGATGCCTGAACGCTATCGCGAACAGATCATTCGCATGGGTAGCCAGCACGCACATTCTGAGATCGTAGGTATGCTTCCTGAAGGAAATTGGATCTCCAGAGCTCCATCACTAAAAAGAAAATTAGTGCTTCTTGCTAAAGTTCAGGATGAAGCCGGGCACGGATTATATTTATACAGCGCTATCGAAACTTTAGGTGTGAGACGTAGCGAACTCATCGATCAGTATTTGTACGGAAACGCTAAATATTCCAGTATTTTCAATTATCCGACCTTAAGCTATGCAGATGTTTGCATTATCGGTTGGTTGGTTGATGGTGCGGCTATTGTAAATCAAACTAAATTGGCGCACTCCAGTTACGGTCCTTATGCAAGAGCGAACCTTAGAATTTGCAAGGAAGAAAGTTTCCATAAAAAGCAGGGTTACGAAATGGTAGCCAAGCTTGCTGAAGGAACTCCTGCTCAACGCAAAATGGTGCAAAGTGCTGTTGATCGTTTTTGGTGGCCAACTTTAATGATGTTTGGACCAAACGATTCTAACTCTCCTAACAGTGCTGAATTACTGAAATGGCAAGTGAAATTGAATACCAACGATGAGCTTCGTCAGCATTTTGTTGACAGAGTGGTTATGGAAGCTGAAGCAGTTGGGTTAACACTTCCGGATCCGGATCTGAAGTTTAATGACGAAACCGGACACTGGGAATTTGGTGAAATTCCGTGGGATGAATTTTGGGACGTAGTAAAAGGAAATGGTGTTATGAACCGCGAGCGAATGAAATCGCGCAGAAAAGCACATGAAGATGGCGCTTGGGTTCGTGAAGCAGCACAAGCGTATGCCAGAAAGAAAAATTTAAGCCGCGAAAAGGCTTCTTAAACGGACATCCCCCGATCCGATAGTCATCGGATCACCCCCTTCAAAGGGGGATTTTGTTAACATTAACAAAGTCCCCTCTTGAGAGGGGATTCAGGGGTGTGTAAAACTAATTTTTATTTAATGAGCGAAAACAACGAAAAAGATTGGCCTCTGTGGGAGGTTTTTTATCAACCTAAAAATGGTAAACCGTACGAGCATGCCGGAAGCTTACATGCTTCTGATGCTGAAAATGCTTTGCAAAATGCCCGTGATGTGTATGCACGAAGAAATGAAGGAATCGGAATCTGGGTAGTTCCGTCGGATCAGATCACCGCTTCCACACCGGAAGATATGGGATCATTTTTTGATCCGGCATCTGACAAGCCGTACAGACATCCACAATTTTACAGTGTACCAAGAGCCGTTAAAAAAAGAAGCTAATTCGTTAATTGTTATTAGTGTGTTTGTGAAACCAAATAACTAATAACCAATAACTATCAAATGAATACAACGAAAGAATTTTCAGTTAAAGAATCTAAAATAACTTACCTGCTCAGGTTGGCCGATGATAGATTAATACTAGGTCAGCGAATGTCAGAGTGGTGCGGTCATGGTCCGGTTTTGGAAGAAGATCTTGCTTTGGCAAACATGGCTTTAGATCTGATCGGACATGCTTCTTCACTATACGCCTATGCTGCAGAAGTTGAAGATGAAGGTCGTGATGAAGATCACTTTGCTTATTTCCGAGATGACTACGAATTTACGAATCTCCAGCTATGTGAACTCCCGAAAGGCGATTTTGCTTTCACCATTGCCCGACAGTTTTTGTTCAGTTCTTTCAGCTATTTTCAATATCAGCAACTTAAAGAAGCTAAAGACGAACAGTTTGCAGGAATGATCGACAAGCATTTTAAAGAGGTCAAATATCATTTAAGACACTCCAGAGACTGGGTACTCAAACTTGGCGATGGAACAGAAGAAAGCAAAAAAAGAATGCAAGAGGCTTTCGATGAACTTTGGATGTACACCGGAGAATTATTTTACATAGATGGCGTTGATGAAATGATGTTGGCAGATGGAAACGGAGCTGATCTGTTAAAATTCAAAGATGAGTGGAAGAAATTGGTGGAAGACACTTTAACTGAAGCCACATTAAGCGTTCCCGATTGGGATCAGTTTATGATGACAGGAAGTCGAACGGGAATGCATACGGAGCATTTAGGCCATATGCTTGCTCAGATGCAGTTTTTAAGACGCTCGCATTCTGATGCTGATTGGAAGTAGGAACAGTACTTAGTATTGAGACGTTAGATTTTAGCGTCGCTTAAATTAATCTCAATACTAAGTACTAATATCTCAATACTATAATGTCAACCAAAACCCTACATACCGAAGAGCAAATCTGGGATTATATCCGCGAGGTAACAGATCCGGAGATTCCTGTTCTCAATATTATCGAAATGGGTATCGCGCGTAGTGTTGATGTAGATAGTTCAGGAAAAGTGACCGTTAAAATTACTCCGACTTATTCCGGTTGTCCGGCTATGAATGCCATCGAAAAAATGGTGAAGGAAAAACTGGAAGAAAAAGACATCGAAGATTTTGAAATAAAGCTGGATTTTTCTGAAGCATGGACTACTGACTGGATGACGGATGAAGCCAAAGTTAAGCTTAAAGATTATGGTATCGCCCCTCCTGAAAAATCTGTGACCGATGATGATTTTTTGAAGAGTTTATCAGGAACTAAGATTGTCCCCTGCCCTTTTTGTGATTCTTTTGAAACTGAACTTCAAAGTCAGTTTGGATCCACGGCTTGTAAATCTCAATATTTTTGCAATTCTTGTCATCAACCCTTTGAACATTTTAAATGCATATGAAACGAAAAATTTTCGTCCTGACATTATTTCTTTGTTTAATCAGTCTTTCAGCAAGTGCTCAGGTTCTTGAACAAAAGAATAATCGTACTGATGATGCAAAGATCTCATTTAATTTTATTCCTGACCATAATCATCGGTTTCAGATAAAGCCTCTTCAAGTTAAATCGAGTAAAGTTTTGGTCGGAACGGGCTTTTTACTTCAGGGATTAAAATTCAGTTCACTTATCGATCAGTTTAATGCCGTTGCTCCATTCGATATCAGGGCTTACGAACCGCTGAATTTCAGTTCTTTTTCACAGACTATCCAATCAAATTATTTACTTCAAAATTCTATACAGCCTATAAAATGAGTCTACAGTTTATTGAAACCAATTTAGAAGAAGGCGTTTTAACCATAACATTAAATCGTCCTGATGTATTGAACAGTTTCAACTACGGAATGGCTGAAGAAGTCCAGAATGCATTTAAAGAAGCCGAATCCAATGATGAGATCCGTTGTGTTTTACTCACCGCAAACGGCAAAGGATTTTGCGCCGGTCAGGATCTGAAAGAAGTAACCGAAATTGCCAAAGATCCCGATCGCGAACTGGGTGAAGTTGTTCATCATACTTACAACCCGATCATCAAAGCCATTCGGACTTTAGAAAAACCTGTTATCTGTGCGGTGAACGGAACCGCTGCCGGAGCAGGAGCTAATATTGCACTAGCTTGTGATATGGTTTTCGCAACTGAAGAAGCCAAGTTTATTCAATCGTTTTCAAATATTGGATTGATTCCTGACAGCGGAGGAACGTACATTCTGCCCAGACTAATCGGACTTGCCAGAGCAACCGAACTCACTTTTACCGGTCGACCTGTTAAATCACCTGAAGCTGTTGAAATGGGAATGATCTACAAGTCAGTTCCTGCCGATGAATTAATGAATGAAGCGATGGCTCTTTGTAGGAAATTCGCAAAAATGCCCACTCGCGGCTACGGACTTACCAAAAAAGGATTTAATGAAGGGTTTAATAATGACCTGGAAACCCAACTAAAACTGGAAGCTGACCTGCAAGCGGAAGCAGGCAGCACGGAAGATTATCATGAAGGAGTTGCTGCTTTTCTTGAGAAGAGAAAACCTGAGTTTAAGGGGAAGTGAAAATTTAATTTATAGTGGATTTTCTACATAGTCTTTAAAAACAGTAGTAGATAATCCGTTTACCAGTCTGTTATCAGAGGTATATAATTTTCCTTCTTTCTTGATCGCTAATGCTAAATAATTGGCATCATAAATTGTAATTGGAAGAGAAATTGAAATATCGAATGCTAATTTTAAAATTGCCTTTTCTGAAAATACTTGGAAATTCAAATCTTCCAGCTCTTTTCTTTTCTCTAAGGCTTCGCTAATACTTAACTCCCTTTTCCTAACTTTTTTACTAATTATCGAACTCATTTCTATAAGAAATAGGTACGGCACTAGCATCCGATCTATTTTCTTTAAAAAAATTTCTGCTTGATCAGAGTCCTTTTCATAGAAAATCCATTTTGCTGCTATTGAAGCATCAATTATGTAGTTCTTCATCGATTTCTATCTTCTCTGATGTCTTTGGTACTATCTGAAAAGATTCTTCCTTCAGCTCTATATTTTTCTAAGATTTCACTGACCATATTTCTTGCTTCGTCCATATCCGTTCCGGCGTATTCTTCAAGCATTTTTTTAAGTTCTGATTGAAGCGAACGATTATTCTTTTCTGCTCTCTTTTTTAAGGTATTCAGTGTTTTCTCATCGATATTTCTAATAAGTACATCAGGCATAATCACTGGGATTGTTATATGATATCATAATGATAGCAAATTGTAATGATGTTTACAATGCTATACTCAAATTCCCCTTAAGATTTGTTATCTTGGAAATGGTCTAACTGACCGTTTAAATTAATTTGTGATAAATGAAATACGTTCTTAAATCAGAGCAACTGGTTCTGTTCTTTCTTACTGTGATTTTCTTCCCTTTTGCTACAAACCTGCCTTGGTACTTTTATGCAGGTTTGTTTTTTGCTCCAGACTTAGCTTTTATAGGATATTCCGTAAACTCAAAAATTGGCGCTATTCTCTATAATATATTACACCATCAGGGAATCTGGATGATAGTTGCTTTGATAGGGTTCTCGACAGGCACTGAATGGCTGTTGGGGCTAGGAATTACATTTGTCGGGCACTCTGCTTTTGACAGAATTTTTGGATATGGATTAAAGTATTTCGATAGTTTTCACAATACGCATCTTGGAATAATTGGTAATAACAAAAAATGACTTTAGATAAAGAAACAGTAGTTGGAATCATAGGCGCAGGTACAATGGGCGCCGGAATCGCACAAATAGCATCCACAAACGGACATGAAGTTTATCTGTATGATGCTTACGCCGAACAGCTTCCAAAAGCTAAATCAGGGTTAGAAAAGATCCTGAACCGTCAGGTTGAAAAAGGGAGAATGTCACAAGAAGAAGTGGATGGAATTCTTTCCCGAATCCATTTTGTAGAAGACATTACAGAATTTGGAAAGTGCGGTTTTGTGATTGAAGCGATCGTGGAAAATATAGATATCAAAAAAGATGCTTTTCAACGTTTAGAGGGAATTGTTTCTAAAGAATGTATTCTTGCTTCCAATACCTCTTCCCTTTCCATTGCTTCGATCTCATCGGCATTAAAAAAGCCGGAACGGTTCTTGGGTGTCCATTTTTTCAATCCTGCTCCGCTAATGAAATTGGTGGAGATCATCCCAAGTGTAGCCACTGATTCTGATCTGGCACAATCAACCAAAGAGTTTATTTCCGGATGGGGAAAGATCACTGTACTGGCAAAAGATACTCCCGGATTTATCGTGAACCGCGTGGCACGACCTTTTTATTCTGAAGCACTCAGGATTTTAGAGGAAGGTGTCGCTGATGTTCCAACCATCGATTGGGCAATGAAAGAGATCGGCGGTTTCAGAATGGGACCTTTCAAACTAATGGATCTTATCGGTCATGATGTAAATTATGAAGTGACATCAAGCGTATTCAAAGAATTTTACTACGACCCAAGGTTCAAACCATCCTTTACTCAAAAACGACTGGTTGAAGCCGGTTGGTTAGGCAGAAAATCAGGTAAAGGATTTTATAATTACGGAGAAGGCGCTAAAAATCCTGATCCAAACACTGACAAAGAATTAGGCGAAGAAATCCTTCATAGAATACTCGTAATGTTGATCAACGAAGCTTTCGATGCCGTATTTATGAATATCGGTTCAGCGGAGGATGTTGATCTTGCAATGCAAAACGGAGTGAATTACCCAAAAGGCTTACTTGCATGGGCGGAAGAGATCGGATTAGAAAATGTACTCGGTAGAATGAATGCGCTTTATGAGGAATATCAGGAAGATCGCTACAGACCTAATCCACTTTTGAAAAGAATGGTAAGAGAAAAGCAGTAATCAGAATTCAGGAGTTCAGAATATGAGTAGAACTCTGCTGAATTCTGAACTCCTGATTACTGACAGCTAACAACAATATGAGCAAAGACTACAAAAATATTATTCAATCCATGATGGAAAAAGATGCCTTTTCACGGTGGATGGAAATTGAGATATTGGAATCAGAACCTGGATATGTGAAATTATCCATGGAGATCCGCCAGGAAATGTGCAATGGATTTGGGATTTGTCATGGCGGAATTACATTCTCTTTAGCTGACAGCGCTCTAGCTTTTGCATCCAACTCCAGAGGATCTGTATCTGTCGCCCTGGAAAATAATATCAACTACACTAAAAAAGTAGAAGTAGGTGATACACTAATTGCCGAAACAGAAGAAATTCAAAACGGAAGAACCATCGGTGTATATAAGATCAAAGTTGTGAATCAGAATGATGATCTTGTGGCCGATTTTAGAGGCACGGTTTATAGGACTGGCAGACATTAGATGTTAGTATTCAGTAGTTAGATTTTAAGTATCGAAAGTAAGAGTATTTTTATGCATCAGTTTAAAGAATTAAAAGTTTGGCAAAAATCTGTAGAATTGGCTACTGAAGTTTATAATTCTACCAAGAATTTTCCACCTGAAGAGAAATTTGGAATAACTTCTCAAATTAGAAGAAGCGTTGTTTCTATAGGCTCAAATATTGCAGAAGGAGCTGGAAGAAAATCAAAAAAAGAATTCAAACTATTTCTAAACTATGCATATGGGTCATGTTCTGAACTCGAAACTCAACTTATCATCTCAAAAAATTTAGGATTTTTAAATCCAGACTCATTGCCTGTTTTATCTGAATCAATTAATGAAATTCAAAAAATGATCTACTCTCTGTCTAACAGTTTGAACTAGGTGATGAAAACTAATTTCTAAATACTCAATACTACCATCTCATGTCCAAAAGCGAAGCTTTTATTATCGACGGAATCAGAACTCCAATTGGAAAGTTGAAAGGCTCTCTCTCTTCTATCAGAGCGGATGATCTTGCAGCGATCCCTATTAAAGAACTTTTGAAGAGAAATCCCGAATTAGATCCGGCTTCAATTGAAGATGTAATCCTGGGTTGTGCAAACCAAGCCGGAGAGGACAACAGAAATGTTGCCCGAATGGCTGCTTTACTTGCAGGACTTCCGGTATCAGTTCCGGGCGAAACCGTGAATCGTTTATGCGCATCAGGAATGAGTGCAACAATTCGTGCTTTTCATGCAATAAAAGCCGGTGAAGGTGATGTTTTCATCACCGGAGGTGTAGAACATATGACTCGTGGACCGATTGTCCTCGGAAAAGGAAGTTCTCCATATTCAGGAACAACTGAAATGCATGATTCTACTTTCGGATGGAGATTTGTAAATCCAAAAATGCATGAAATGCATGGAACAGACGGCATGGGAATGACTGCTGAAAATGTAGTTGAAATGCATAAGATATCCCGGGAAGATCAGGATAAATTTGCGGCATGGAGTCAGCAAAAGGCAGGAACCGCAAGAGATTCAGGTCGTTTGGCTAAAGAAATTGTAAAAGTCGAAATCCCACAAAGAAAAGGCGACCCGATCGTTTTTGAACATGATGAGTTTATGCGTCCGGATACAACTGCTGAAATTCTTGGAAAGCTTAAACCTGCATTTAGAAAAGATGGATCAGTAACTGCAGGAAATGCTTCGGGCTTGAATGATGGAGCCGGAGCTTTATTGATCGCTTCTGGATCTGCTGTTGAGAAATATGGATTTAAACCAAAAGCCAGAATTGTTGCTTCTGCCGTTTCCGGAATAGAACCGAGAATTATGGGACTAGGGCCAGTGGAAGCTTCTCAAAAAGCTTTGAAACGCGCCGGACTTTCCTTAGACGATATGGATATCATTGAGCTGAATGAAGCTTTCGCCGGACAATCTCTTGGAGTAACCAGAAAACTTGGACTGGAAGACAATGATTCAAGACTAAATCCCAACGGTGGCGCAATTGCAATTGGACATCCATTAGGAATGACCGGACAAAGATTACTTCAAACGGCTACCATCGAACTACATGAAAATTCTGATAACAAATACGCACTTTGTACTTTGTGTGTAGGAGTTGGACAGGGATTTGCTGTTGTTTTGGAGAAGGCAAGTTAATTAAGAGATTATGCTATTGAGTTATTGAGTTTCTACCATGTATAAACTATCTGAATTAGAATCTTGGAAATCAGCACGGCAATTACGAATTGCTATTTCTGAATTAGTAAAATCATTTCCAGCTGATGAAAAATTTAGATTGAAGGATCAGATTGTCAGATCTTCAAGATCAATTCCCGCTAATATAGCGGAAGGGTTTGGTCGTTTTCATTATCAAGAAAACATTCAGTTTTGTAGAATAGCGCGCGGCTCACTATATGAAACTCTTGAACATCTAATGTGCGCTAAAGATGAAGGCTATATTACCGCTGAGCAATTTCAAGATTTGAATGATCAAGTTCTTGAATGCCTAAAAATATTAAATGGATATGTTCAGTATCTTAAAAAAGCAAAGAAATCCACTTAATCACTCAATAACTTAATCTCTTAAACACCAAGCCGAATGGCGATCTACGAATACAAAAACTATAAACCTGTAATTCACGAAAGTGCTTACATCCACCCTCTTGCTGCGGTGACAGGAAATGTGATCATCGGCAAGAATGTGTATATCGGTCCCGGGGCAGCAATTCGAGGTGATTGGGGAAAGATCGTAATTAAAGATGGCTGCAATGTTCAAGAAAATTGTACCATTCATATGTTTCCGGGAGTTACAGTTACTCTGGAAGAAGGCTCACATGTTGGGCACGGGGCAATAATTCATGGTTCGCATCTTGGTAAGAACTGTTTGATCGGAATGAATGCTGTAATCATGGATAATGTGAAAATTGGTTCCGGCTGTATTGTAGGTGCTTTGACATTTATCAAAGAAGGAATGGATATTCCGAATCGTAAAGTGGTAGTTGGGAATCCTGCTAAAATAGTGAAAGATGTTTCTGATGAAATGCTGAAATGGAAAACAGAGGGAACCGGTTGGTATCAAAGATTACCAAAGGAGCTACATGAAACTTTGAATGAATGTGAGCCGTTAAGAGAAGTTCCTGAGAATAGAAAAGATCAGGACTCTGACTATGAGACTTGGGGCAAATCGAAAGGCGGTTAATAGTGATTCGTTATTTGGAGAGTCGTTGCTTTACGTTATTTTCTACTCTGTCCATAAAACCAATAACTAATCACCATCAGCAGAACACATGGGATTTTTTAAAAGAAGTAAGAAAAACTTACCCCCTCATAAACTTCATCCTGATGTTTTGCACTGGAGAGAAGGTGATGAGTTAGTATACATGAATGTTGTTCTAAACGGTCCTTTTGAAATTGATATTGATACATACGAAGATAAAAATAAGAAGCACGGTTTTTATAAGAGCCTGTCTTCCGAAGGTTATATTATTATTGAAGAAAAAGAATCAGGAAATCTGAATAAGTATGAGTTCCGAAAGTTTATAAAAACTGCTAAAAATATAAGTTTCCAGAATCGTATAATTTCATTAGAGATTAAAGAATCTAATAATTACATGGAATTAATTGAGTCGTTTCAAAAAGCATATACCGAACTTCAGGAATCAGACAACCCAAAATTATTAGAATAAATGGGATTTTTTAAAAACGAGAAAAAAGGAAAGCCTCCGCATATCTGGTATCCTGATATTTTACATTGGAGAGAAGGCGATTCTATTTATTGCTGGAATGTGATGTCTGCACTTGGTAACAATAAACAATCTTGGGCTGTGGTTCACCGGTATACTCCTGAAGGGGGTGGTTTTGCTAAAGCTCACTTTACATTTGTTGGAGTGAATTCTGAAGGGAAAATTTTTGTGAAAGATGAAAAAGAGAATTTGCTCGAATTCGAATTCTATCGATTTATAAAAAAATCAAAAAATGAGAGCTTGGCTAACAGAATGGTTCAGGATCGCCTAAAAGGAACTGAAAATTATATGGAATTGATGAAAAATTTTCAGAATGCATACGATGAACTTTCCCAATCGGATAAAGCTAAAAAACTGTTGGACTAATGGGATTTTTTAAGAACGATAAAAAAAATAAACCTCCTCACACATGGTATCCTGCGATTTTGCACTGGCAAGAAGGTGATACAATTTACTGCAGAAATATCTCGAGAGCTTTTGGTTATAAAAATGCGAAAACAGAGGATATTCTTAAATATATGAAACCAAATGAGGTGATCGGCAAAGTACGGTTTATATATAAATCAATTAATAAGGACGGGAGTATCTACTTAACTGATCCTGATGATCATCTTGTACAATTTGAATTTTGGAGATTTATTAAAGTATCAACCAATGAAACTCTTAAAAGCAGATTGGTTGAACAAAAACAACAAGACTCAGAAGGTTACATGGAGCTAATGAAAAATTTCCAAAATGCATATAATGAGTTGGAAGAATCTGACAATCCTAAACGTTTGAAATAATGAGTTTTTTCAAGAACGACAAAAAAGGGAAACCACCTCATACTTGGTATCCTGAAATATTACACTGGCGAGAGGGTGATAAGATCTTTTGCTGGAATATTGCAAAGGCATTGGGTTATCTGAATGCCAAATCGAAAGATTTGTACAAGTATATGTCTGCTACTGAACAAATGAGCGGTGGTTTTGGCAAAGCTAATTTTTTCTATAAATCAGTTGATGAAACAGGCAATATCTATCTGGAATATGAAGGTGAAACAGTGCAATTTGAGTTTTGGAGGTTTATTAAGTCGTCTGAAAATGAAAGCTTGAAGTCTCGAAATTTGCAAGATGACGTAAAGAATTCAAAAAAATACATGGAATTGATGTCGACCTTTCAACATGCATTCGATGAACTGCAGGAAGCGGATGATCACCCAAAAAGACTCGGCCAAAAAAACTCGTAACTGGTTACTCGTTTCTTTTAACTTAGAAATATAATAATGAGCTACCGTAATTCAGAGATCTGGCAACTTGCAAAGGAGCAATCAAATAAAATTCATTTTATGAGTTTAAAACTTCCAAGATTTGAGCTTTATGAAACCGGAAGTCAAATAAGAAGATCTTCAAAATCGATGCGCTCGAATATTGTTGAAGGATATGGTAGAAGAAGTTATAAAAGGGAATATATTCGATTCTTAATTTTTGCTCTCGCGTCTAACGATGAGACTAGAGATCATCTTGACTCGCTATATGAAACTCAATCATTAAAGAGCAAAGAACTTTATCTTGAACTGATAGAATTAAATGATAAACTTGGGAAAAAATTGAACCTCTTCATCCAATCGGTAGAAAGAACACAATAATAATTATGGAAACTGATAACCAGAATCAAGAAACGAGTAGCGAGCTAAAAGTACAAAGTTATATTCAAGGAAAGTGGCTATCAAAAGGATCAGAAACTGATCTTATCAGTGCTATTAACGAAAAACCGGTTGCTCAATTAGTCGAAGCTGATATCGATTATCAATCTGCACTGGAATATGGACGAAATGTTGGTGGACCTGCCCTTCGCAAACTCACCATCCACGAGCGTGCCTTTAAAATTAAGTTTCTTGCTGCTTATTTGATGGAAAGGAAGGAAAAACATTACAAACTTTCTTCTCATACCGGAGCTACCCGTAAAGATTCCTGGATAGATATTGAAGGCGGATATGGATCTATGTTTGTACTTTCTAGCAAAGCAAGACGTGAACTTTCCGACCTTCCCTTCCACGTTGAAGGAGGAACTGAACGTCTTTCCAGAGGCGGAACGTTTGTTGGGCAACATATTTGCGTTCCAAAGCATGGAATCGCCATTCATATCAATGCATTCAATTTCCCGGTTTGGGGAATGGTTGAAAAATTAGCGCCGGCAATTATGGCGGGGCAACCTTGTATCATAAAACCTTCACCGGTTGGATCATACTTGGCTTATGAAGTCTTTAAAGATATTATTGAGTCTGAAATCCTTCCTGAAGGAAGTGTACAGTTCATAGCTGCAGATAAACCCGGAGATCTTCTGGATCACCTGAACAGTCAGGATTCTGTTTCTTTTACCGGATCGGCTACTACGGGTAAGAAGTTAAAATCGCATCCCAATATTGTAGCTAATTCTATTCAGTTTAATATGGAAGCCGATTCATTGAACGCTTCTATTCTTGGTCCTGATGTTACTCCTGATATGGAAGAATTCAATCTTTTCATTAAGGAAGTCGGCATGGAAATGACTGTGAAAACAGGTCAAAAATGTACCGCCATTCGTCGGACTATTGTTCCAAGAGAACGACTTGAAGATGTATCCGAAGCATTAAAGAATTTTCTTTCAAAAACAACCATAGGCGATCCTACAGATAAGGATACCAGAATGGGACCTTTGGCTTCCAGTCTTCAATCTCAGAGATTTGATGAACAACTTGCAGTGCTTGAAGACGTGACAGATTCTATTTTTTCTAACGGAACTCATGAAGGTGCTTTCACTAGCCCGAAAATTTTGGTTTGTCATCAACCGATGAAAGTTGATAAAGTACATGAAGTTGAAGCTTTCGGACCAATGACAACCATTATGCCTTATGATTCTACCGAAGAAGCTATTCAGCTTGCCAATAAATCTGATGGTTCTTTAGTGGCTTCTCTTTTTACTGCGGATGATGATATTGCAGCAAAAATAACTTTAGGATGCGCTCCTTATCACGGTCGTTTTATGGTCATCAACAAAGATTCTGCAGGCGAGTCAACGGGACATGGTTCCCCGATGCCACATATGGTTCATGGTGGTCCCGGAAGAGCGGGAGGTGGAGAAGAACTTGGTGGAGCCAGAGCTGTGCTTCACAACATGCAGAGAATAGCTCTACAAGGTTCACCTACTACATTAATGAACATAGTTAAGCAACACATTAAAGGAGCGGAAACAAAGGAAGCGCCTAAGCATCCATTCCAAATGTACTTCGAGGAATTGGAAGTGGGACAGTCTTTGCTTTCTGATGTTCGAAAGGTTAAAGATCAGGATGTTGAGGATTTTGCGAATCTTTCCGGTGATCATTTCTATGCACATACAGATCCTGATGCTGCTTCCCGATCTTTGTTTGGTAAAATTGTTGCTCATGGATATTTTGTGCTTTCCGCAGCAGCCGGACAGTTTGTTCATCCTGATGAAGGGCCTGTATTACTTAATTATGGATTAGAAAATCTGGCTTTTCTGGCTCCTGTTGCTCCCGGAGATACCATCCAAACAAAACTCATTGTAAAGCGAAAAACAGTTCGCCAACAACGGGAAATGGACCTATTCCCTTTTGGAGTAGTGTATTGGGATGTAGAAGTAAAAAATCAGGAAGACGTTTTAGTTGCCGAATATACCATACTAACTTTAGTGAAAAGAAAGAATAAATTAGATATCGATCTTATTTAAAATTTTGAATTTTTAATTCTTAATTTTGAATTGTAAGGTCTAAAATTAAACGAGTCGACAGAAAATTATGTCAAAAGACGGAAACGTAGAACTAGCGATCTCAAACAATATCGGAACCATCGAATTTTCTCATCCAAAAGGGAATTCATTGCCGGGAGCTATACTCAGAAAACTAGCTTCTACAATTGATGAAGCGGGAAAAGATAACGACATAAAAGTCATCGTAATTAAAAGTTCAGGTGAAGGAGCATTTTGTGCCGGGGCTTCTTTTGATGAGTTAATTGCCATTGAAGACTTCGAAACAGGTAAACAATTTTTTATGGGATTTGCCTTGGTCTTAAATGCCATGCGCCAATCACCGAAACTGATCATTGTACGGGTTCATGGAAAAACAGTAGGTGGTGGAGTTGGAATTGCATCGGCCGGAGATTATACCTTTGCCAAAAAAGGAGCGTCTGTAAAACTTAGTGAGTTGGCTTTAGGAATTGGTCCCTTTGTTGTAGGGCCGGCTGTAGAAAGAGCAGTAGGAACTTCCGCATTCTCAACAATGGCCGTGGATGCTACCACTTGGTATGATTCAACATGGGCAACCCAAAAAGGGTTATTTAACAAAGAGTTTGAAACTACTGAACAATTGGATGAAGCTGTTTCAAATTTAGCTGAACAACTTGCTAAAAGTAGCCCGGAAGCGATGAAGGAATTAAAGCAGGTACTTTGGAAGGGCACTGAGAAGTGGGAAGAACTTTTAGACCAAAGAGCGGAAGTAAGCGGACGATTAGTTTTATCGGATTACACTAAAAACTTCATCAAAAAATTTAAATCTAAAAATTAATTAATCAGTTATTGATCGGGATCTTAAAATCAAATACAGCACCTTTGTCATTGGTGATTCTAAATTCAGCTTCCAGTTGAACCACTAACGATTCTATTAAGGTAATGCCCAAAGACGAATTGCTTTTCTTTACGATATCTTCGTCTATCCCCTTTCCGTTGTCACGTACTTGTAAGTACAAAAACTCTTCTTTCGCTTCAAAGCAAATTTCAATTTTGCCTTCATTAACATCCTCAAAAGCATGTTTGAATGCGTTTGTCAAAAGTTCATTTATTATTAAACCACAGGGAATAGCTTGGTCTAACCTGATCATATTTGATCTAACTTTAAGATCAATATCAATAACCTTTCCGCTCACTTGCATTGTTGCAGCAACCCCACTTTTCAACTCATTTAGAAAAACCCCAAAATCGATCTTTCCGAGATTTTTATTTTGATATAGGTTTTCATGAATCTTAGCAATTGCTAAAACCCTGAGTTTGGATTCGTTAAGTGCTTTTTTAGCTTCTTTATTTTTTAACGTCCAACTTTGCATTTCCAACAACCCTGAAATTACGGCCAGGTTATTTTTAACCCGGTGATGTATTTCTTTTATAAGGACTTCCTTTTCTTCCAGCGCTCCTTGAAGTTCCAAAGTTTGCTCATCAACCAATATCTTTAGTTTATTCTTTTCAAGATATGCGACCCTGAATTTTACGATCAAATAAAGAGCTGTTATTAACAATATTAATGATAGAATAATAAACCACCATTGCATCCAATAAGGCTGTTTGATAACAAACTCAAAACTCAGAGGTTTTTTATTCCAGTCCGAAACCGGAGACCTTGCATAAACCTGAAATGTATAATGACCCGGTTCTAAGTTTGTATACAACTTTGTATTATCATCTCCATCCGACATAAATTCTCTATCAAACCCATCTAGTTTATGCTTAAGAGTCACTCTCTGAGGATCTTTAAAGTTTAGTACTCCAAAATCTATTTCAATATTATTTTCATCAAAATTTAACTCAACAGGTCCTTGGTTTGAATTGCTTAGATCAAGCATTTCCCCGTTCACATAAATATCATTGAAAAACAGTTTTGGAGCTTCTTCCTGCTTTAATATCCCTGTAGTTTTGGGAACATTATATTTGACCACTCCATTTTCTGCTGTTCCGAACCATAAATCTCCCTCATCATCGATTAAGCTGGATGATCCATTAAACTCTATTCCTCTTCCATAGCCTTGCAGTGAAAAGTGAATGCTCTTTGTTTTCCCGGAATCATTCCAATCATGTAAATTATAGTAATTCAATCCTGCATTCGTACCTTGCCATAATCCCTCAAGAGAATCAAACTGGATAAATATAGTTTCAGTGAGGTAATTTTTATCTGTTTCAAAAGTTCTGACCAAATATGGATTTTCAGGATTCTTTAATTTGGTAAAAGCTGTAATTCCTTTATTTGTACCAAACCAGATATTTCCCAACTCATCTTCTTTGATCTCATAAACACTAGCTCCTTCTACCCCCTGTTTTTTATTGTAGCGGGTCTGTTTACCATTTTTATATTCCACAACTCCATTTTCAGTACCTAACCAGTATACACCTTCTTTATCTTTGTGAACAACATTCACATATCTATCCCAGTACCCCTTTCCTATTGTAACTAGTGTGTCTACTTTGTCTCCCCAAATAAATAAAAGTCCTTCTTCCCCCGAAAGAACTAACGTGCCGTCTTCTTCTATTAAGATATCAGTGTTATAATGGGGTGTTTCTTCAATCTGAAATTTATAATCTGAATAATTGACCCCATCAAATGTAAACAAACTGCTTTCGTATGAAAGTAAAACAAGCGTACCGCTTTCTAATTCTTCGATTTCCCAGATTTCCTCATTTTTATATTTCTCTGGAAATTCAAAAAAATTAAACATGCCATTCTTAAAGCTCGTTAAGCCTTTATTATTAGCGAACCAAAGTGTTCCATCATTTGCTTTGTGAGTACCGAAAACTTCATTCGCACCATATTCGGAATTAGAATCGAATATTTGAAAGTGCATATCCTTAAAAATAGTAACACCATCTCCATCAGTTGCTACCCAAACTGACCCGTGTTCATCTTTAGCAAAGCGATACACATAATTGCTGCTCAACCCATTTTTTTTGGTAATATGTCTGGATTCCTCTTCTGTATACCAAAATACTCCATTCCTCTCTGTTCCGATCCAAACATGGTCATGTTCATCTTCTATAATATTATATACATAGTTTAATTTCGCACCGGCTAATTCTGAAATATTTTCTGTGGTGAAATCAGGCTTTACAATGGTAACTCCGTTTGTTGAGGCGATCCATTTATTACCGTCACTGGTTTCATAGGTTTGATAAGCTGCAAATCCGTTCAACCCATTTTCTTCCGTGTAGATCATTCTTTGATTCAATTCACTATCTAAAATTGCCAGACCTGCCTGTGTTGAAATCCACAAAAGTCCTGAATCATCAAAATATATATCCCAAACAGTATCTGATGGAAGCGAGGAATTTGAACTATTAAGAGAATCTATTTTATTACTTTCCCTTTCCCAGGAATAAACTCCGGAGTTATTGGTTCCAAACCATAATTTTCCCAGAGGTGACTCTGTAATATAGTTTACATCCTTATCATTCAGGAATGACAAGTCTTCTAAATATACTACAGTGTCTTCCTTAATTAATCCTACTCCCTGTTCTACTGAAGCTACCCAAAAATTACCGAGACTGTCTATGAAAAGATCGGATGTTGTTTCCTCTTTTAGGCCTTGTTCTTCTCCTATGGTGATAAAATTTATACCGTCAGTCCGTACTACACCATAAGCGGTAGCCAGCCATGCAAAACCGATTTCATCAAATTGAATATCATAAATCTGACTTGAAGGCATACCCTCATTTACGGAGTATCGCTTTACATCATACCTCTGTGCTAAACCAACGCTTGTAAATCCCCAAAAAGCTATAATGAATAAATAGTATTTCAATATTCTATATCATTAAATAAAACCGGTCCAATATGCGCATATTTTTTGAGCTTATTAATTAATAATGATTAAGCTAAACTTATACTTTTGTAAAATTGCTTCAATCACTAAAATTTTAAGTATATATACACTATTATCGCTGTAACTATAAATTATTGAAGCTCTATGAACTACTTTTATACGCTACTTTTAGCTCTGCTTTTTTTTACATCAACTATGGCTCAGGATAAATGGGAGGTTTCCAATCCAGATCTGGGTGAATCAACCAATCATACGTTTACAACTTCGGAAGGTACATGGATGAATCTGGATGTAAGCCCTGACGGAAAACATATTGTTTTCGATCTTTTGGGAGATATTTACCTAATGCCTGTTAAAGGAGGCGAAGCAACTCTGCTGAGAGGAGGACATGCCTTTGAAGTCCAGCCAAGATTCAGTCCCAATGGAAAGCATATTTCGTTTACAAGTGATGCTGGTGGTGGAGATAACATTTGGATTATGGATAGAAATGGAGAAAACGCTACTCAGGTAACCAAAGAAAATTTCCGTTTACTTAACAACTCAACATGGATGCCGGATGGAGAGTACATTATTGCTAAAAAACACTTTTCGTCCTCTCGTTCTTTGGGTGCCGGTGAAATCTGGATGTATCATAAATCGGGTGGATCAGGAATTCAATTAGTAGAAAAGAAAAATGAGCAACAGGACATCGGAGAGCCTTCTGTTTCTCCGGATGGAAGATATATTTACTATAGCGAAGACAATTATCCGGGGGGATTTTTCCAATATAATAAAGACCCCAACAGCCAGATCTATGTGATCAGACGGTATGATACTAAAGAAGGTGATATCGAAACGGTAACAGGAGGAAATGGAGGAGCAGCCAGACCACAAATATCTCCCGATGGAAAGCATTTAGCTTTCGTTAGAAGAGTGAGAACTAAAAGTGTTTTATTTTTACGAGATTTAGATACAGGAAGAGAATGGCCTTTATATGAAAGTCTGAGTAAAGACCAACAAGAAGCCTGGGCTATTTTTGGTGTGTATACTAATTTTAACTGGATGCCAAATGGCAAAGAGATCATCATTTGGGCTAATGGAAAGATCAATAAGATAAATGTAGAAACCAGAGAAGCTTCTGTAATACCGTTTGAAGTAGAGTCCAGCCATACTATTTATAATGCAGCCAGATTTAAACAGGAAGTTGCTCCTGATAAATTTACTGTAAAAGCTATCAGAAATGCGGTTACTTCTCCCGATGGAAAAACTCTGGCCTTTAGCGCTGCAGGATATTTATGGACCAAAGCATTGCCAAATGGTACACCAAAACGTCTTACCAGAGCAACTGATTTCGAGTTTGAACCTGCTTTTTCTCCAGATGGAAAGTTACTCGCTTATGTAAGTTGGAGTGACGAAAATATGGGTGCTTTGAATGTTGTTAATCTGCTCACAAAAGATCTCTACAAAAGACCAACTGTACTTACAAAAGATAAAGGAATTTACAGAGAACCTTCTTTCTCTCCGGATGGAAAAACTATTGTATTCAGAAGAGAAAGTGGAAATGGTCAACAAGGGTTTGTTCATACTTTGAATCCCGGAATTTATACCATTTCAACTTCAGGAGGAGATCCAAAAAAGCTTGATGTAAATGGCTCTTTTCCAAGATTCAATTCGACTGGAGAAAGGATCATGTACCAATCCGGAGGATATATTTTCGGAGCAATAAACAAGTCTTACAACAGTGTAGATTTGGATGGAGAAGATCAAAAAACATTATTCACTTCCAGCTATGGCCATGAATTTGTTCCAAGCCCTGATGGAAAATGGATGGCATTTTCAAACTTGTATAAGGTCTATATCGCTCCGATGACCAGTCCGGGAAAAACAATTGAGCTTTCACCAAATACTAAATCCATTCCGGTTTCATTAGTTGCTTCGGAAGGCGGTTACCATATGCATTGGTCTGCAGATAGCAAGAAACTGATGTGGACTTTAGGCGAAGAATATTTCAACGTTGATCTGAAAGACAGTTTCAAATTTGTTGAAGGTGCACCTGATAGTTTGCCCGAGCCACCTAAAACAGGATTGAATATCGGTTTGGAACTAGATACCTATGTTCCCGAAGGAACCATAGCATTTACCAATGCCAGAATTATCACCATGAATGGCGACCAGGTTATTGAAAACGGAACCATTGTTGTTGAAGGAAATAAGATCATAGCTATCGGAGCAGACGTTTCTGTTCCAAATGGTGCAAAAGTAATTGATGCTTCCGGTAAAACTATAATGCCGGGAATTGTTGATGCACATGCTCATTTGGGCAACTTCAGATTAGGATTAAGTCCTCAACAGCAGTGGGAATACTTTGCAAATCTTGCATACGGAGTAACTACTGCTCACGATCCTTCTTCGAATTCTGAAATGGTATTTTCACATTCCGAAGCTATTAAAGCAGGAAATATGATCGGGCCAAGAGTCTTTTCGACCGGTGTAATTCTTTATGGTGCTGACGGGGCCTTTAAAGCCACTGTCAATAATTATGACGACGCACTTTTTGCCTTAAAACGAACCAAGGCTTTTGGCGCTTTTTCTGTTAAGAGTTACAATCAGCCACGAAGAGAACAACGCCAACAGATCATGAAAGCTGCAAAAGAATTGGAAATGATGGTTGTTCCTGAAGGCGGCTCTTTCTTTTTTCATAACATGAGTATGATACTAGATGGACATACCGGGATTGAGCACAACATTCCTGTAGTTCCTCTCTATAAAGACGTAAGGGAATTATGGAGTAACAGTGCTACAGGTTACACGCCAACACACATTGTAAACTACGGAAGTATGAGCGGTGAATATTACTTCTACCAAAAAGACAATGTTTGGGAAAACGAAAAACTGCTCACTTTTACACCAAGAAGCGTTATCGACCCTCGTTCTCGTCACAGAACTATGATTCCGGACGAGGAGTATGAGCATGGTCACATTAAGACTGCGGAATCTTCTAAATTATTAACTGACGCCGGAGTTAAAGTTAATCTTGGAGCACACGGACAACTTCAGGGACTCGGTGCTCACTGGGAACTGTGGATGATGTCTCAAGGTGGAATGACAAATATGGAAGCGCTGAGAGTAGCCACTTTGAACGGAGCACATTACCTCGGACTTGATGATGATATTGGTTCTTTAGAAGTTGGGAAACTGGCTGATCTTATTGTTTTGGAGAAAAATCCTTTAGAGGATATTCGAAACACCAATTCTGTTCAATTCACGATGGTAAATGGTCGTTTATTTGATGCTTCGACTATGAATGAGGTTGGAAACCAAACCAAAGACCGACTACCATTTTGGTGGGAGCGCAATGATTATGGTGATGAATTCGATTGGCATGCCATTTCTCTGGAAGCAGCAGGATTGCAGTGTACTTGTTTTGGAGAACAGTAATTATTTTTTTCATCCTAATTTTAAAAGGCCTCTTTTTTAAGAGGTCTTTTTTTTATTACTTCTCCTATGATAGTGTGTAATAATTGCAGAACTGAATTCGAAGGTAATTTTTGTCCTAACTGTGGCCAAAAACCAAATAGTGGTCGCATTATATTTCGAGAATCTGTTCGGGATGTTTTAGAGCATTACTTCGATTTTGATACACCACTTATCAGAACAATTAGAGGATTAATAACAAATCCCGGTAAACTTATAAGAGAATACATTGCCGGAAGGAGAAAATCTTACTCTCACCCTTTCCGTTACTTCATTTTTGTATTGGCTATTTATCTGATACTTAAGAGTTTTATGGATTTTGATCCAATCCAAATGGTCTCTGATCTAAGAGGTGTGGAACAGATTCCTAGCCCTGATACAACCATAGCAAAAGCATCGAATTATTTTTCGAATCATATCAATGCCTTCTTATTAATCTTTGCTCTGACAATTGCTTTATTCAGCAAGTTATTCAATCTCAAATCTAAGGTTTACTTCGTAGAATATTTAACACTGGGATTTTTCATTATTGGCGAGTACATGTTTTTTTCCATCTTTATCCTTATTGCAAGTACCATCTCTGCTAAATTTTTTCTACTTAACTATTTGGTAGTATTTTTATATCCCGTTTATGTATTAGCGAGTTTTCATTCAGGAAACTTGTTTCTCCGCATTTTAAAATCCCTTCTTATATCTGTTTTAGCCTGGACTACCTATGCGTTTTTAGGATTTACAATTTCCATTTTCATTGTAAAAATATTTGGCTTATGACTTTCAGAGATGCTCTTAAAAGTCTAGCTGTACTCTTTAGAAAATGAAAGTTGAAAAATAGTACCTGAAGTATCTTTTCTGTTATTAAATGAGTAGGAACCTTCAAGCTGCATTGTTAAAGTCTTGATCAAGGTAAAACCGAGTGAATTTGTTTTAGACTTTTCTTTCTCTAATTCTCTCAATCCTTCTCCGTTATCACTCACTTCAATATTTATTTCCCCGTCTTTATCAGTCATCGAAATTAATATCTCCCCTTGCTCGCGCTTGTTAAAAGCATGTTTATATGCATTAACCAAAACTTCGTTGATCAGCAAAGAACAAGGTATTGCTTGATTAACATTTAAAGATACATCTGTGATGCTTGTCCTGACTTTGATCTTTTTGCTACTAAGATTGTAAGTGTTACTAATGGTTTCAACTAAATCCTTGGTGTATTTATCGTAGTCGATGTAGGCTAAGGAATCACTACTGTACAACTTTTCGTGAATCAGAGCAATGGATTTAACTCTAAGCTGACTTTCGGTAAGCATTTTAATTACTTCTTCGCTTTGTGTTTGCATCACCTGTAGTTGAAGCAATCCCGAAACCACCGCTAGATTATTTTTAACCCTGTGATGAATTTCTGCCAACATCACATTCTTTTCGTCTAAGGATTTTTTTATCTGATTTTCAGCATTTTTTAGCTCCGAAATATCACGAACTACGACCACACTTCCCTTCTTTTCACCATCTTCAAATAAACCGGATTCCGAAAACAAAACCGGAACTTTGTTGTCTCTTATTGTCTGCAGTTGATACTCTTGTGCCCTTTTATCTGATGAGGTTTCTTCAGGCACTATTAGCTTAAAAAATGTAGAAATTGGTTTTCCTATCAACTCGCTTTTATCTAATTCCAACATTTCGGCAGCAGCTTCATTGAGGCGTATTACATTTCCTTCATTATTGATCACAAAAATACCTTCATTGATAGATTCCATCACATTATCTAAATAGGTACTTGAAATAGTTTGTTTCTGAAGGTTTTCTGCCATGGTGTTGAAGGCGCTGGCCACTTCTCCAAACTCATCCCTGGTTTTTATTTCTACTCGTTCATCCAGATCTCCTTCACCTACTTTTTTTACGGAAACAGAAAGTGCTTGGAGTGGGTTGATAATTGATCGATATAAATACAGAGCAATTCCGATTCCAATTATCAGAATTATAAAAGTAGCGGAATAATTAATAATTCTTCCTCTACTCAACTTAGTATCCAGATCATTGATCATCATGTCTTGACGGGCAATAGCTAATGATCGTATCTCTTCAAATTTAGGAATGATATTATTTAAAAAATAAGGCGCTATAGATGATAAAAAAAGCACATTTGACTGAGCCCTGGAGTCTTCATCCATATCAAGCCAATCTTTCGATAAGTTTTCATACAATAGTACTCGCCGCTGTAGTTCATACATTTCCTCCAGAAGCATCGGTTTATCTGCAATAATTTTTTCCAGATCTTCTCGTGAGGTGTGGAAAGCTGTTAATCCTTTTTCGAATCCTGCCTTTGCTTGCGATGGTAATGGTAAATCCCGGATATCTTTTATGTTCTCTCTTGATGTTCTGGATTCATGAATCAGGTTCAAATAGATCAGAGTCTGATGCAAACCTACTTCCATCTGATTTGTAAAATCAACAATTGAAGTAGCATCCTTACTCTCTAAAAACTGCTTGTTATTGATCTCTGTATAGTAGAATTCCCATACGAATCCTATCCCAATGAGCAAAACTGCCAACAGTAAAAAACTTGATATTATCTTACGCTCTAAATTCAAGATATAACTTTAACCCGATTTTCCATTTTTGGAATTTATCTAAAGACATGAGCAATAACCATTTCTGAAGGTTATAAAATCCTCATGTAACATTTGGGCTAGTAGTTACTCAAGTACTCTAGTCTTTGTTTAATTTTATCTACGGTAGGTAGCACTGATTCCATCAATCCTACATTATAAGGAACTGGTATATCCGGCATTGTTATTCTTTCAACCGGAGCGTCTAACATATCAAAACCTTCTTTTGAAAGTACAGCAGAAATTTCTGCACCAAAACCGGCTGTCTTATTATCTTCATGTACAATAAGGCATTTATTTGTTTTGGCAAGAGATTTTAAACAAGCTTCTTTATCCCAGGGCATCAAAGTTCTGAGATCCAATACATCTGCAGAAATACCGGTTTCTTCCACAGCTTGCTCACTTCTTTCACACATGGCGCCCCAGGTTATTATGGTTACGTCACTTCCTTCTTTTAAAAGCTTAGCCTTTCCAAAAGGAACGACGAACTCATTTCCGGGATAGGGTTTACGTGCGTATTTTGCGTCTAAGAGGTTTCTGTGCTCAAAGAACATAGTTGGGTTATTTGAGCGCATTGCGCTTCTTAGAAGTCCTACAGCGTCCTGTGCATTACTTGGCATGGCTACTTGCCATCCAATCGCGTGAGTAAAGAAAACTTCGTTACTCATACTGTGCCAAGGATCACCACATTTTGCAAAGCCTCCGGGCATTCTAACCACAATAGGAGCTGCGAAGCGGTTAGCGGTTCTCCATCTGGTAGTTCCGCAATTGTTCAACTGTTCAGTAGCAGGATCTGCATATTTTCTGAACTGAATTTCCGCAACAGGCATCAATCCTGCATATGCCATACCAACCGAACGACCTATAATTCCTTCTTCTGATAAACTGGTATCGAAAACACGATCTTCACCAAATTTTGACTGAAGATCCATCGTTGCAGCATGAACTCCACCTTTCAATCCAACATCTTCACCAAAAACCAGAAGTTTTTTGTTTGTTTCCAGTTCGTAGGCTAATGTTCTACGAATGGCTTCCACAATATTGATCCGCTGCTTTTCGGGAGTCGGCGTTTCGGTTTCTTCCGGGAATTTATGTCCTTCAACTGCTAAACCTCCGATGGTTTGCAGTTCTTCAGCAAATGCGTGTTTTTCTGTAGTTGACGTATCCGGCTCAGGACGAGCTAGTGCTGCTTCAGCTGTTTCTTCAATAGTTTCTTTAGCTTTTTTCTCCAGATTATTCCAAACTCTTTCCGTTAAAGTATCAGGAACCAGGTATTTTTTCAGAGTATCTAACGGATCGTTCTGCTTTTCCTTCTCAACTAATTCTTCGGGCTTATATGCCTGATTATCCTGATAAGAATGACCATTTAATCTTGGAACTTTTAATCGGATCATGGTTGGTCCCTTTCGATCCCTGACTGATTTCACTGCTTCTTCCATAAGTTCAGCAGCTTCTTCAGGGTCTGTTCCATCTCCTTCTATAATTCTGAGGTTTTTGAAAGATTGGAGGTTATCAGTAATAACTCCACCCGGTGTTTGAAATTCACTGGTCACAGAAATTCCATACCCATTATCCTCAATATAAAATAACACCGGAAGATTCTGAGTTGTAGCAATTGTTAAAGCGGACCAAAAACCATTAGTGGCGACCGAACCATCTCCACCCAGAATTACGGCAATAGCTCCTTCATATTTCTTCTCTTTTAAAACTTTCCTTCTATACTCAATTGCCTGAGCCCAACCAATTGCCGGAGTATATTGGGAACCTACATCGCCTGCCATCGGTAATACTTTTACGGAATCTTCATCCGGTTTATTACACACCACTCCAATATCTCTTCCATCACTATAACTACCGGATTTACCCATTGGCGCAGCCATTGCATCCTCAAGATCTAATCCTAAAGAAAGCAACAATGGACGGGATCGATAGTAAGCGCTCGCGGCGTCATTGTTATTGGTTAATAGCTTGCCCAGAAGAATTTGTCCAAGTTCATGACCACGAGCCGAGAATTGGTATAGTACTTTTTTATTAGGCACCAGATCCGTTTCTTCTTTCTCATCCATTGCCCTTGATGTAAGCATTAAACGAGCAACATCACGCCAATCTACTTTAGAATTACCTTTGCCTTTTTTCTTTTTAGTAGCCATGTAACTTTTTAAATTCTTAACTATTAGTCATTACTTTTTTGAAACACTCTTCAAAGTGATCCATTTCTTCTTCAATTCCAATGGTGATTCTTACACAAGCCGGTAAACCGAATGCATTTATTCTCCTGAGGATCACTCCTAGTTCAAGCATTTTCTGAGTAAAACTTATCGCTTCTTCTTCTGTAGGCAGAATCATCATTACAGAATTAGAGATCGACTTTTTGTAACTCACATTATGTTCATCAAAAAATCTATATAACCTTTCTTTACCATCATTTACAACTTTAATACTCTTATTTAAGAACTCATCATCCTTATATGCCGCTAATGCTGCCGCCTGCGCAAGAGTAGTTGGTTCAAATGTAAGTTTTGTTTTCAACAAGTTATTGATGATCTCTTCTTTGGCAATACCATAACCAACTCTGAATCCGGCAAGTCCGTAAGCTTTCGAAAAAGTTCTTAATACGATCACGTTATCGTTATCATATTCTAAAGCTTTAGGATAATCTTCCACACTTTCAGCAAATTCATAGTAAGCTTCATCCGCTACTATCAAAATATGCTCCGGAACTTGCTCCAGCAACCATTCATATTCCTTCTTGTTGATATATGTACCGGTTGGATTATTCGGATTGGCTAAATAGATCATTTTTGTTTGATCATCAATAGCGTTTACCATTGCCTTTACATCAAAACGATAGTCATCCGTTAACGGAATTTTCTTTAAATGAATACCTCTTACTCCGGCTTGGACAAAAAATCCTACAAAGGTAGCATTTGCTGTTATCGCATTTTGCTTGTTCAGAAAGAACGTTCTGCATAACATAGATAGCAGACTTTCTGAGCCTGATGTCAAAATAACTTCTGACTCTTTAACCCCATTTTTCTGAGCAATTGCAGCTCGTAATTTTCTGGCAATTGGATCAGGGTAATCCTGAATTTCTTTGAATGCTTCTAAAATCGCTGATTCTACTTTGGGACTACATCCCAATCTGTTTTCATTGGAAGCAAGCTTAGCTATTTTAGCAGGATTATATGCTTCTTTTACTTCAGCGATAGTTTTTCCCGCTATATACCTGTTTAACTGTTCAATATTTTTTGGTACCAGCGGATGCGATGTATTCTCGCTCATGAAGTCTTTTTAATTCGAATTATAAGGGTCTCAAAGATATTGAGAAAAAGCGCTTTTTCTAAACCCTTTTAACATAAAAAAGTAAATGTTTTGTATGCAAACAGCATTCCTTAACTTTAAGAAATAAAAAAATCATACATGAAAACGATCGTACTTACCGGTGCCAGTAAAGGTATTGGATATCAAACAGCATTAAAGCTTCTTGAATCAGAATGTCAAGTAATTGCCGTTGCCCGGTCTACAGAAAAACTCCAAGAACTCGAGTTAGAGACTTCTTCATCTCTATTAAAAATTATATCTGCAGACTTAACTAAAAGTGATGATATACAGAAAATACTGGAGTGCGTGTCTGACACAAATGGAATTGACGGTCTGGTAAATAATGCCGGAGCACTTGTAAACAAACCTTTTTCAGAAACTACGGCAGATGAGTGGGAGTATATTTTCGATGTTAATTTATTTGCTCCTGTAAACCTCATTCAATCCCTGAAACCCTATCTGAATAAAGGATCTCACATAGTAAATATTGGGAGTATGGGTGGATTTCAGGGAAGTGATAAATTTCCCGGTTTAGCTGCCTATTCATCAGCAAAAGGAGCTTTAGGTATCTTATCTGAATGTTTAAGTACCGAATTTTCATCTGATGAAATCTCGGTTAATTGTTTATGTTTAGGAGCAGTGCAAACCAGTATGCTCGAAGAAGCCTTCCCCGGTTATCAAGCCCCTGTTCAGGCAAATGAAATGGGCTCATATATTTCCGACTTTGTATTACATGGACATAAATTCATGAATGGAAAAATTATACCGGTTGCATTAAATAATCCTGAATAGCTTTGGAATAGCATCTCAAGAATCATTAAATTTGCTCAACTAAATATCTACAGAATGAAAAAGCCCTTTATATTTTTTGCAGCAATTCTCTTGTGTCTTTGTACCGGAATCACATCCTCTAAAGCTCAAACTGTAGAACTGTTGGCAGGTAACACATTAAATGGTGCGGTTCAAGGAACATTACTTGGTGGTGCAACAATGGCTCTTACAAATTCCGACGATTTTGCTAATCTCAGAGTTGGAGTAGGACTTGGAACACTTTATGGAATTGGGATGGGAGGTTTTGACATCACAAAAGGTGAGGGACAAGAAGTATTGGTTTCCGGTCTTTTTAATGATGGAAATAACAGCAGTATTATTGTTTTACTGGATACTTTTTATGGTGCTGCGCTCGGATCAATAGTTGTGGTAGCTGTAACTCTTGTCGCAAATGAACCCATTGTTTCCGGCTTGCAATATGGAGCAGGTATTGGGGCTTGGGCAGGTTTTGGCTTTGGAATATTTGATACGTTCGTTTTAGCTGAACGTACATATGCTCCACTTGCTGCAGCAAACGTAAACCAAAATGCCAGTGGATTAATCGGAATGAATTTCGAAGATAAATCGAGCTTTGGTTTCTTAAATCCAACCCTTATTCAAACAACTCAATTAACAAGAACGGATATAAGCTCTTCCATTAAACCCGCTGTTGAAGTTGTGAATTTCAGACTGAATTTTTAGTCGGTTGACACATTGGATTCTGACAGTTTTTTAATAACCAGCCGAGCAGTGTTCATGTGTCCGGTAAGTGAGTGATGCAAACCATCAGCAACATAGTTCCAGGCTTCAGGTCCTTCTTTTCCCATTCGGCTTCCTAAAGAGTCAATAATTACTCCGTCTTTACCGGCAACCAATTGCCTTACTTGCTGCAGATCCTCTTCTTCAATTGTGTATTGATATAAAGGGTTTTCTGAAAGTAATTCTAAAATTACTGGTGTTGGCGTAATCCAAATAACCGGATTGGAAACATATTCGCCCACAATATTTTGAATGGACTCCAGATTTTCCCAGGTTACGGATAATGGGGTTATAGTTCGGTCCGGAACAATATTCAATCTTTGGGCATCATAAGTTCCTAAAGCAACAAATACCCAATCCGGCTCATTGATAAGAACATCTCTGTCCAACCTTTTTAAAGCCTCTGAAGATGTTTCTTCTCCGATGGCAGCATTGATAAAAGTAAAGTCTGCTTTTTCAACAGATAGTTCTAAAACTTGTTTTAAGATTTCGAACCAACCCTGCCCATCTTCAGTTATTGAGTCACCTAAAACGGCGATTGTTTCAGAGCCATCAAGAGGTAAGGAATCAAGACAATCGATGATTTCATCTTCTTTTAGCAACTCAAGTGCCGCTTGCTTTGCATTCTGAGTTATATTTTCTCTATAGCTTTTTAATTCTTCTTCTGAAATGCCTAACAATAAAGCTTCAGCCTTTTTATCTGCTTTTCCCGGAAGTAAGGGAAATCTCTTTTCAAGATGAAAAAATGGAATAGTAAACTGCTCTAGTATTGCTTTAATTTCTTCTGAGGTCTTAGCCATGATCTTTCTCTAATTCTGTAATTAATTTTTCTATTCCTGAAGTAGCGGGTTCTTTTATATGTCTCCATCCATCAAATGAATAGAGTTCAGGAGCTGATGGATCTATAATATATTTCTTACAATAGTCAGGAGCATAATCAATTAAACTCGCTGCCGGATATACGACCAATGATGTTCCTATCACAACCAAAATATCAGCTTCTTCAACTATAAGTGCTGCTTTTTCAAGCATAGGAACCATTTCTCCAAACCAAACAACATGAGGTCTTAATTGCTTTCCATCAGATCCAACATCTCCTAAGTGAATTGGGTTTGTTCCAATTTCAACAATCAAGTTTTCGTTATCTACACTTCTGGCTTTGGTTAACTCACCATGCAAATGAAGAATCTTACTTGATCCTGCTCTCTCATGTAAGTCATCTACATTTTGTGTAATAATTTCTACATCAAATAAAGACTCTAAGCCAACAAGTTTTAGGTGTGCCTTATTTGGCAGTGCTTTACCAGTTTGCTCTCTTCTCAGATTATAAAAGTCTAAAACCTGTTCCGGGTTTCTGTACCAACCTTCAGGTGTAGCTACTTCATTTATGTTGTAACCTTCCCATAAACCACCTGAATCTCTGAAAGTTGACAACCCACTTTCAGCACTTATACCCGAACCGGATAGAACAATTAGTTTCTTTTTATTCGGCATGTACCGTTTGGAGGTTAAACCAAGAACTTTCGATTTGATAGTCTTCAACAACAGAAGCCTCTCCCCCATGTTTGAATAAACACATGATCGAATTCACTTCATCTTGTAAGGTCTTTACAGCATTATCAACTAATTCCTTGTTGAAACCTTGCTCACCTAAATTGATTGTGAACTCCATAGAAATAATTCTTCCGAGTGCTTTACCAAGATCAACCAATTTACGCTGAGGCATTTTGGTATCTATTTCAAAATTTAGAGCATCCTTAAAATAGTCAGAAGATTTTATCGTAAGATCGAACTCACTTAGAAAATCATATAGATTAGAACTTTTAACTCTTCTCATCATCTTCATTACAGACTCTGATATCTGTTGATATAAAATATCATTTGAGCCTTCAAAAATTTGAAATGGCCGACTGTCAACAACAGACCTTCCTGCGATATGATCAAGTCTGTAACCTTTAGCTCCTGTTAACTGAAGAAGTGATTGCGAAGCTCTTTGCATAAAATCTGTCACAACAGACTTTATAGAATTTGCCTCCAGGTCCATTTTAGACGTATTTCTTTCTAAAGGGACTGTGCTGCCTGTAAAATTACACATAGCAGAACACACCGTAAAATAAGCTTGTAACTCAGACAACCTGCTTTTTACCTGATCGTAATTAAACAAGCTTTGACCACCAACAAAACGTTCCTTACAATGATCTATGGCTTCATCAAGCATTCTTCTCAAAAAGCCCATTCCCATTCCCGGAAATTGAAGTCTGCTTCTGTGAAGAAGATCTAACATCATCGTAATACCGGTACTTGATGGCTCTAGTTTGTGAGATTCATCAACCTGAATGTTGATTTTGTTCTTCCCATAAGGAAGCATATACAATCCTAAATTGTTATAATACTCTTGTACTTCGATACCGCCATTTCTTGTATCATGAATAAAGAAAGAGATATCTCTGGTTAAATTACCATTCTTATCTTTGCCTCTGGCAGTCATGAGCCAGTAATCAGCCATGCCTGTTAAACCTGCCCAGTGCTTCAATCCTTCAATCTTATACTTTCCATCAACCTTTGTGAATGAAGTTTGCATTTTGAGAGCATCTGAACCGTAATCCGGTTCTGTGATCATTAAACCTCCCATTCTTCTGTCATGCATAACACGGTCGTAGATACCGGTTTTCGCTTCCTCTGAACCATAGTTTGCAACCGGTTGAAGAAAAAGAGCACCATTAATTCCCATCATTAAAGAAAGAGGTAGAGATTCATAAGAACTCGCTTCAAGCATAGAAAGAGCTTCTGATGTGTGTCCACCGAACCCGTCATATTTAGAAGGAATAAACGCCCCTAGTGGAGCTAATTCCATAATTTGATTAAAAGTAGCAGGCTTTATACCCCGAACCAAACTATCTTCATGCTTCTCTTCTTCCGTTGAAAAAACATCTGCCAATCTCTGTTTGTATTCTTTTATAAATTCTTGAAAATTGAAATTCATTCTATCAGTTTTATCATTTCTACAAAATAGTAGCTATTAAATATACGATTATTTAACGGGTTTTACTGCCTCTTTAACATAAAAAAAACCCGATTCTTATTAAGAATCGGGTTTTAGTAA
>NZ_LXYG01000007.1 GCF_001650905.1 Balneola sp. EhC07 | reverse complement strand
TTTTAAAGATTTCTTAAATAATCTTTAATACCACCTTAACTAAAAGGATAATATTCTGAGAAAGGGTAAATAACTGATTGTTTTTATGTAACCGATCTTTCGCTTACAAAAACCTAGTTCTTGTAATTTTTTACAATGTAATCATTCAGAATAGATTTAAACTCTTTTCCTATCCCCTCACCTTTAAGGGTTTTGAAATGCTCTCCATCTACATAAACCGGAGCTTTGGGCTCTTCAAATGTTCCGGGAAGAGAAATCCCTATATTTGCCGCTCGTGATTCTCCGGGGCCGTTTACTACACAACCCATTACCGCAACATCCATTTCTTCCACACCCGGATATACTTCTCTCCATACCGGCATGGATTCCACTATGTAATCCTGAATTTCTTCAGCTAATTCCTGGAAATATGTACTTTTTGTACGTCCGCATCCCGGGC
Source organism: Balneola sp. EhC07 (assembly GCF_001650905.1). Taxonomy (GTDB): domain Bacteria; phylum Bacteroidota; class Rhodothermia; order Balneolales; family Balneolaceae; genus Balneola. The sequence goes on along the minus strand of NZ_LXYG01000007.1, from coordinate 40,912 downwards.
AGGAAGTCACTTGTGGAATAAAACTCCTGATTCCCAGCGATTGAAGTACTTGCTGAGCAACCTGAACTTCCAATGCTCTGTCAGCGCCGGGCTGAGGTGTTAATGAAACTCTTATCGTATCACCAATTCCTCTTTGTAAGATAACGGACAAAGCCGATGCACTTGCTACCATACCCTTCATCCCCATTCCTGCCTCGGTTAATCCTACATGAAGCGGATAATCTACAACCTCAGCTATTCGTGTGTATACATTTACAACATCCTGAACACCACTCATTTTGCAACTGATGATGATCTTATCCGATCCCAATCCAACATCTTCGGCTAATTTTGAAGAACGCTTTGCACTTTCAACCATAGTATCCAGCATCACTTCTTTGGCTGACTTAGGTTCTGCCAAATCGTTATTTGCATCCATTTTTTGAGCTAGTAACTGCTGATCCAGCGATCCCCAGTTTACACCAATTCGAACGGGTTTGTCATATTTAATGGCTTGTTCTACAATCGTGGTAAAATTCTTGTCACGAGTTTTTGTCCCTGTATTACCGGGATTGATACGGAACTTTCCCAAAGATTCCGCCATGTCGGGATATTTCGTCAACAGCACGTGACCATTATAATGAAAGTCCCCAACGATAGGCACGGGAACTCCACGATTCATCAATTTCTCTTTGATATGAGGAACTGCTTTCGCTGCCGCGTCATTATTTACGGTAATTCTGACGATCTCAGAACCTGCTTTGTGCAGATGATCAATTTGATCTACTGTTTCATCAATATCAGCGGTATCGGTATTTGTCATTGACTGTACAACGATCGGAGCTCCCCCACCAACCGGAACATCACCAACCATTACTTGAATTGACTTTCTTCTTTTTATAGAAGCCATGTATGCCCTAATTTTTCTTACTTAATTCGAATAGTTTCTGTTTTTCTTCCTTCGTCAAAGCATCATAACCGCTTTTAGATATCTTTTCTAAAATTTCATCCAATTCGGTTTGATCAACTTCTTCAACGATCTCAACATCCTTCACAATGCTCATATTCTTATTTTTCGGCTTTGAAGAAGGACTTGGTTTTACCCGACCAAAAAGATACTCAAAATATCGAATTACTTTACTCAGATCTGTTCCTGATTTATGAGCCGTAGTCAATAAATATCCAACCGAAGCTCCACCAATATGAGCAAAGTGAGCAACATTACTTCCGCTGTTCAGAAGCAACACATCGATCGCAACCAATCCTGCAACTAAATATCTGGCTTCAATCGGTGGTAGAAGCAAAAGCATTATCGGTGTTCTTGGAAAAAGAACAGCAAAAGCTACCATAATTCCATTAACAGCTGCAGATGCACCAATCACTAAATTATAGTCAAATACAAATGCTGATGAAAAATGAAACAAAGCACCGGCTACCAATGCAGAAAAATAGATCGTTAAAAATGATCTTGGTCCAATTGTATCTTCCACCGCTCTTCCCATCCACCAAAGCCAAAGCATGTTGAATAGAAAATGCATGAAATCACCATGCAGAAATCCATAGGTAATGATTCTCCAAGGCTCTAAATAAATAGTTGGAAAATTTGGAACAAAACCAAAATTCAATTTGATCCATGTATTTAAACTAGGACCTACCAGCAACTGAATTACAAATATAACTGCATTGATGGCTATGATCGTACGAAGAGCAACAGGCACCCGCATGAAGCCTCGCTTAAAAGTATTTCCAAATGAATCGTATGACTGATTTCTCATCTCTTTCTAATTATCTGAGCTTAAGCATATTCGGATGGTTTCTTTAATCCCCACAACTTGATCAAAATAAAACCTACTAATAAACCACCTAAATGTGCAAAGTGTGCAACGCCACTATCAGCTCTGGTTAATCCATTAAATAATTCAAGTGCACCGTAAAATCCAACAAAATATTTAGCTTTAATTGGGATTGGCGGGAATAAAAGCATGATTCTGCGATTTGGATACATCATTCCGAATCCTAATAAAATCCCATACACAGCACCGGAAGCACCGATAGTTGAACCACTACTCACAAATAGCTGAATCAAACCTGCTCCGATTCCTGTTAAAAAATAGTACATCAAAAAGCGCTTAGTTCCCCATAATTGTTCTAGTGCCTGACCAAATATCCAAAGCGCAAACAAGTTGAAAAAGATGTGATAAAAGTCCGCATGTAAGAACATGTAAGTTACCAGCTGCCATGGCATAAACCCATCACCGAAAGGCTGCAAAACAAGTAACGGAGCCAGAGCCGAACCCATTGGAGTCCATCCTGAACCAAAAATGTTAATGGTGGCCAAAAAGAAGATCCCGTTCCAGATCAATAAGTACTTAATTGCAGGAGGAAAAAATGAAAACTGAGTATTCGGAGAAAATTGATTCAATTGAAAACCTTATCGCTGATTTTTAATTCTGTTCTGATTTTTTTTGATACGCCAATATACGTTGATACCACTTAAAGTTACGCCCGGAATTCCTTGTCCGGGATAAGTTGTATCGCCCACAAGATATAATCCTGAGAATGGCGTTTGGTTTGGTGTCCATTTAAGCAAGCTGCGTGCCATGCTTTGCGGGATACCACCAACCCTGCCTTTTTTGCGGTATACCCAATTTTGCCATGTAATGGGAGTAGCCGTATGAATTGTTTCGATATCACTTTGTTCAAAACCCGGTAGTTTCTGTTTTAGTGTTTCAACTATAAACTCTTCTGTTTGTTTCTTAGCAGATGCATAATCACCATTTAATGAAAACCAATATTCAGGTGAAGCGTGACAGGATATATTGAGCGTTCTTTTTCCTTCCGGAGCTCGATCGGTATCTCCTCTTTTTGACATAGATACAAATATCGAATCTGAATTTGTAAACGGAATAGAATCTTCTTCTTCCAAATGAATTTGATGGTGTAAACTCATTTCATCGGGATAAGTATCCGTGGTTGCTATACCTAATGTGATCGCTCCCCAAGCTTCGTCAAAATCTTCAGATTCTTCTACAAAATACTCCGTCATTTCTCCTGATGTGATATCTTTCATATTCCATATCGGGATATTGGAAACCACGATCGGGGCTTGGTAAATATTTCCTTTTTTGGTTTGAATGATGAACTCTTCTTCTTTTTTACTCAGATGAGTAACCGCTTCCCTAGTATGAAGAGCACCATCCTTTTCCTGAATAAAACTTCTGATGGAGTTGATCATTTCCAGTAATCCACCGGGAACATAAAAATTCGAATAGTTGGTATAAGTCAAACCGGCTGCACCGAATAAAAACGGTGTATCTTCTGCTTTTGATTGAGCTGTGATCATCAACTGTTCATCTACAAATCGACGAAACTTAGGTGTGTCAACTCCAAACTTTCGCATTACATCCTCAACCGATTGAATGGCATAAGGTAACACCCAAACATCTAAGGGAGAATTTAAGATCGCCAGTCTTCCCCAATCGGTTATATTCTGCGGTGGAAAAAAAGGATTTTTGAGTGATACACCCCAAACGGTATCAGAGACTTTTAGTGCTTCTTCCCAGAATGATCTCTGTGCCTGAGGATTACCAAAAACTCGTCCGGCTTCTTCAATCCATTCTGCCCGATCTTTATACCGGATAATCTCTTCGCCATCTAACCTGACCGTCATACTTGGAGTGATCTCTTCTCTGGGAATCTGAATTCCGGTTTCTCTCTCCAATTTCCACAATGGCTGATTTTCATCAAATCCGATAAGTGTAGTCGCGCCAGACTCGAACGTAAATCCTTTTCTGTAATACGATGAACTGCATCCACCCGGAACTGCCGCGGCTTCCAGGATCAGAACTTTGTAGCCGTCATTGGCAAGCATCGCCCCTGCACTCATCCCTCCCATTCCCGAACCAATAATAATTACGTCGTAGTCTTTGTTGATAGTCATGGAAGCAGAACATCTTTACCAATAAGAAATGTTCCATCTAAATGACGTCATCCTGAACTTGTTTCAGGATCTTATGAGCTACCTCAGATCAACCCCTTAAAGTCTCATCCCAATCTTCCAGCTTTGGATTGTGTTGCTTTACCAAATTCCATTTCCATTCTTTATGCCAATTCTTTAATTGCTTTTCGCGATCAATGGTATCCACTATTGAATCGAATTCCTCTGCGTAAACCAGAATAGTTAGCTTATACTTTGAAGTAAACTCTGAACCTTTTCCTTGTTTATGTTCCCAAATTCTTCTAGTGAGATTAGAAGTAAAACCAATATATAGCGTAGTCCTTTGAAAGTTGGTTAGAAAATAGAAGTATCCTTTGCTCATAATTAGTAAGACAGATTCGACTACCATTCCTTACAAAGATCCCGAAATAAATTCGGGATGACGTCCTTTTTGGAGATGAAATCGTAAATCAGAATTATTACTAATTGAAAAATTCTTAATTCTTCATTGAGCCATTCTTAATTGATCAATGCGCCTCCAACCAATTCTCTCCAATTCCGGCTTCAACTTTTAAAGGAACATCCATCTCAAAAGCCGATTCCATCAATTCTTCGATCTTCTTTGGAACTTCATCCAGCTCACTTTCATGGATCTCAAAGATCAGTTCATCATGAACCTGAAGTAACATCCGGCTTTTCTTGTCGTTGTTCTTCAGCCAGTTATGGATGTTGATCATCGCCAGCTTGATTACATCTGCAGCCGTTCCCTGTATCGGCATGTTGATCGCTACACGTTCAGCAAATCCACGAACATTCCAGTTTCCTGAATTGATATCCGGCACATATCTCCTTCTTCCGATCAATGTTTTCACATATCCGTGTTCCTTGGCAAACTGTTTAGTGTCATTGATGTAATTCAGAATATTCGGAAATCGCTCAAAGTATTCATCGATCATTTCCTTCCCTTCTGAATTTTCGATGCCGAGATTTTGAGCTAATCCATACGCACTTAATCCGTAAGGAATTCCAAAATTCACTTCTTTCGCTTTACGACGATGGTCTGCAGTAACATCATCCAGTGAATCCAAGTGAAAGATCTCTTTGGCTGTTCTGGAGTGAATATCTTCCCCATTTTTAAACGCCTCGATCATAGCTTCATCTTTAGCGATATGAGCGATCACTCTCAACTCTACCTGAGAATAATCCGCAGACATCATTTTAAATCCTTTATCAGCTATAAATGCTTTACGGATCTCCCGACCTCGTTTTGTTCGTATCGGAATATTCTGAAGATTAGGATTGGAAGATGAAAGTCGACCCGTTGCCGCCACACTTTGATTGAAATCTGTATGAATTCTACCGGTAGCTTCATCAACAATCGAAGGTAATGCATCAACATAAGTAGATTTTAGTTTCGCCAACTGACGATATTCCAAAATCAGATCCGGCATTTCGTACTTCACAGCCAGTTTTGTCAACACCGATTCATTGGTAGAATACTGACCTGTTTTCGTTTTCTTTCCGGCAGGTAATCCCAGTTTATCAAATAAAATGGTTCCCAACTGTTGCGGAGAATTGATATTAAACTCCTCTCCAGCCTTCTCATAGATCTGCTTCTCCAATTCTTTAAGATCGGTAGCAAGATCTTCGGAAAATCCTTCCAGCATTCCAACATCCAGCTTTACTCCCTGATATTCGATCTCGGCAAGCACTTCCATGAGTGGAAATTCAACTGTTTTTGCAACTTCATCCAATTCATCTTTGGTGAGCTGTTCGCTAAATATCTCATACAATCGTAAAGTTATATCTGCATCTTCACACGCATACAAATACACTTCTTCAGGAGTAAGATCAGCCAAAGAGATCTGCTTCTTTCCTTTTCCGATCAATGCTTCAATCGGAACCGGCTCATAATTCAGATACTTTTTTGATAGTTCATCCATCTTGATCTTTTGAGTCGCATCAATAAGATACGCAGCGATCATGGTATCAAATGGCTTTCCTTTGATCTGAATTCCTGCTCGATGGAGAATCAGCCAATCGAACTTATAGTTATGAGCCACAAGGGTTTTACTCTCATCTTCAAACAACAGACGAATGATATCAACCACTTCTTTTTCATCCAAAGCTCCTTCAACATTTACAGGAATATAAAAACCCATTCCCGGCTTGGCTGAAAATGAGAATCCTACCAATGAAGCCGAAACCGGATTCGGTGAATTTGTCTCTGTATCAAAACAGATCACGGATTCTTTCTTTAGATCCTCAACAAGCTTTTTAACCCCGTCTATGTCTTTGATCAGCTCATATGCATTCTTTTCTTCGTCCAGCTTTTCAGTAGGTTCTTCTTCAACAAAAGTCCCGAAAAGATCTCCCTGATCTCCGGCTTTATTTTCGATGGGCTCTTCGCCTAAATATCTCTTTGTAAGAGTTCTGAATTCCATTCTTTTGAAAAAAGCACCCAGATCATTCTTATTCGGACCATTCCATTCTAACTCTTCCCATTCTGCTGTATCAGGAACATCTGTTTTGATGGTCACCATAAATTTGGCATGCATTGCCTGATCAGCAAATTCCTGTAATCCTTCTCGCTGACGTTTTGCGGAAATGGTGTCAGCTTTGGCGATGGCTTCTTCCAAAGAACCAAACTCATTGATCAGTTTTGGAGCGCCTTTCTTTCCGATTCCCGGAACACCCGGAATGTTATCAGAAGCATCACCGATTATTGCCAGCACATCGATCACCTGATCCGGATACACTCCGAAATAATCATGTACTCCTTCTCTGTCGATGATATTAAATCCACCGTCTTTGTTATCGGGCTTCATCATTTTTACATGATCGTGCACCAATTGCATAAAGTCCTTATCAGGAGTAACCAGATATACATCTACATCATCTGCATTTGCACCTGAAGCAATGGTTCCGATTATATCGTCGGCTTCATAGCCATCTTGTTCAATATTTTTGATGCCCCAATTTTCTACCATTTCTTTGATCAAAGGAATTCCCACTTTCAGTTCATCAGGCTGTGGCGGACGTTGAGCTTTGTAGGTTTCGTCGGCAGTATGACGGAAAGTTGGAGCGTGAGTATCCCAGGCAACGGCAATGTGTGTGGGTTTTTCTTCGTCCAGCATCTTCATCATAGTATTGGCAAATCCAAGCACAGGACCGGTGGCTATTCCTTCAGAATTTTTAAGTCGAGAATTAACAAATGCGAAATGAGCACGATAAGCCAGTGCCATCCCATCAAGTAAAAAAAGAAGTTTCTTTGACATGTAGTCTTTTATTTGTCGAAATTGTAGTCTTTGAAACTAAAGGTTTTGACATTAATTCCGAATTCAGATTCTAAATCATTTGAATAATTTTACTCAACAACTTCAACAACTCCCAAAAGTAGAACTGCACGTTCATCTGGATTGCTCCCTGAGCTTTCTGGTGGTTCAGAAACTACTTCCCGGAACAACACAGGAAGATTATAATGAGCGTTTTGTAGCTCCCGAAAACTGTGGAAGTTTAGTTGAGTATATAAAATGTGCATCTGCCAGCATAGACATCATGCAAACCAGAGAGCAACTGGAATTAGTTACACTGGATTTTATTGAGCAGCTAAAAGCGGATAATGTTATTTATTGTGAAGTTCGCTTTGCACCCCTTCAGCACTTGAATCAAGGATTAACTGCAAAAGAAGTTGTTGAAACCGTCAACGAAACTATTTCAAAAGCCACAGCTGAACTGGAGATGGAAGTTCGACTGATCTTATGCTCTCTTCGCCATTTTTCGGAAGCACAGAGTTTAGAAACCGTTCAATTGGTTCGTGATTTCAAAGACACAAATGTAGTTGGTTTTGATCTTGCTGCGGATGAAGCCGGTTATCCGATTGATGAACACAAATCAGCCTTCGAATTTGCAAGAGAAAATAATATTCCATGTACTTGCCATGCAGGAGAAGCATGTGGACCTAAAAATGTATGGGAAGCCATTGATGAGCTTCATGTTCAAAGAATCGGTCACGGAGTGCGAAGTTATGAAGACTCTACATTGATGGAGTATCTCAAAGAAAAAGATATTCATCTGGAAGTTTGCCCGACCAGTAATATTAAAACGGGAATCTATCCAAAACTGGCAAATCATAATATCGATAAGATTTACAGATCCGGAGTTTCTCTGAGTGTGAATACCGACGGCAGATCACTTTCCAATGTTAGTTTATTAGACGAATACAAAAACCTGAACACCCATTTTGACTGGAAGCTTAAAGACTATTTAGCAACCAATCTCTTCGCCATCGAAGCTGCTTTTGTGGATGAGGAAATGAAAGAAAAATTGAAAAAGAGACTACCAAATCACCTCTGAATAAATAATCTACTCGCATAAACATTCCTATCAGCTATCAGCTATCAGCTATCAGCTATCAGCTATCAGCTAAACGAAATATTAATCAAGCCAATTCAAAACTTTTTGACTATTATTACGAACAAGGCACAAATAAATAATCAGAAGCACATACTTTGAGTTTAAAAAACGAAGCACAGTCGGGTTACGGAACCAAGAAATTCTATCAGGAATATGTTTCCGGAATGTCAAAAGACCGTATTTCCAAAGAGCTCACCGCCGACACCGATCGTTTAAAACTGTTATACAAAGAAGCTGTTGAAGATATCGAACGCCAACAAGGTCAAAATCTTCCCGGACATGTTAAGTTCCTTCGTGTATTTTCTGATCTGACTCAACGCCTTAATCCTACAAGAAGATTAGCATTCGGGTTAGGCTCTGTTGGATTTGTATCTCATTATTTAGTGAACATTTTTGGGTTAGAAGGAATTGTTTTCTTTTCTGAGTTACTTCTCCCCTTTGGTTTTGTATCCATGTTTCTTCTGCTGTTGGTAGAGTTACTCGAAAAGTCCGATGTGCAAAAAGAGATCGATCTTGCCAGAGATATTCAATTGAGCCTGTTGCCAAGTACTTCCTTAAACAAAAAGAATCTGGAAGTCTATTCCTTTGCTCATACTGCTAAAGAAGTAGGCGGCGATTATCTGGATGTGATCGATACTGAAAAAGGCACCTATGTAATTATTGCTGATGTTTCCGGAAAAGGACTTTCTGCAGCTCTTTATATGGTAAGGATGCAGGCGTTAGTAAATATGTTGGTTACCAAAGAACATCCTTCACCAAAAGATCTTTTCATTCAATTAAACGATTACGTAAAAAGTAACAGCCGTGATAAGACCTTTGTAACCGGTTGTGTTGGTTTTTTTCCGAATGACAAAGAAGAATTCGAATATGTTCGCGCCGGTCATAATATCCCGATCTACTACAGCAGAGAAAGAGATACTACTTTCAATTTAAAAGCCGAAGGATTCGCTTTAGGTATGACCAACAGTGCCTTGCTTGCAAAACATCTTGAAGTAAAGAAATTTCATTTCAAACCCGGTGATTCTGTTCTTTTTTATACTGATGGGTTAAACGAATCCAGAAACTATCGTGGTGAAGAGTACGGTGAAGAACGTATTCAGTCCTTGATGGAGATCTATGGTTCCCTTCATGCTAAAACCATAGTTAAAAAACTCCAAAGCTCTTTAGAAGCCTTCATAGGTCAGGAAGCCCCTCTTGATGATGTGACTTTTACGTGCGTACATAGGCCGGAATAAGAATCACTGATTGCACTATTGTTTTTGGATCAAAGATTTTTCGAATTGACTCAAAATTACTGCCTTTGAATCTTTAGTGATAAAGTGAGAGGTGTAAAAGCGTAAGTAAGAAGTCACTCAGGTGAGATTTAAATTAAAGGGTAGATTTGCACGTAGACCTTTGACTTCTTATAGCTTTGAAACCTCGAACGCACTAAAGATTCATCGCAAAGAGTTTTTGTTACTTTTGTCGGTACAAAAGTAAGTAGAATCACTTGAAATATGTCATAAAAAAGGCTGACTAAAATTTAATTCAGCCAGCCTAATTGTGGAGGTGCGGGGAGTCGAACCCCGGTCCGAAACAGTAAACCTACAAACATCTACATGTTTAGTTACTGATTAAATTTCGCGAGAAGCCGAGCCCAGTAACAAAGCGACTTCAAGCTATTCTGTTTAAGTTTTACGCATTGCAGACAGAAAACACCAATACGCTATCCTATCTTGTATGATGTTCAGCCCGGCACTGATAGGCACGCTAACCGGGGGAACAGCTTAGTCAGCTTACGCTGCTAGGCGGTATGAGTAATTATTGTCAATTACATTAATTTCCATAATGGTTATTATTACGAGATCCATTGGACAATCTCGACATGCAACCTGCGATATTACGCGTCCCGTCGAAGCCAGAACACCCCCATCTTTGTTGCTCACCTAAAATACGAATAATTTGAGACAATATTTTCCTCTATAAAATAAGAATTTTGAATGCGTGAATTCTAAATTTTGAATTTGGGTTACACATTTAATACTAAGATCTTCTTTAACTAGAGGACAAATTCAAAATCCATAATTTAAAATTTTTAATTCAAAAAAGATGAAATTCGGAAGCGTAGACGACCCTGGAAATTCAGACCTCTCACTCCCTCAAGACCATCCTGATACCTACAAGGTGTTGGAATCAAATAAACAGGGAAAGCTGGAAGGAATATATGTGGGTTGCGCTAAATGGAACAAGAAAGATCTGAAAGGTTTTTACCCGCGGGGCACAAAAGATGAATTAGAATATTATGCCAAACAGTTCAACTCTATTGAATTAAACGCTACGCATTACAGAATTTTTGGTGAAGACATTGTCACCGGATGGAAAGAAAAAACGGGCGATGACTTTAAATTCTTTCCGAAAGTGGTAAACAGTATTAGTCATTTTAAAAGATTAAAGGGTGTTGAAGCATTAGTTGAAGAATACACACTTCCTATTCGAGCATTTGAGGAAAAATTAGGAATGATCTTCCTGCAACTTCGGGACGATTTTAAACCAAAAGATTTTGATAGAGTTGAACGATTCTTAGAAATCTGGCCTAAAGATCTTCCATTGGCAATAGAACTCCGTCATACAGATTGGTACAATGATGAAACCGTAGCCGCCCGAACTTATAAATTGTTTGAAGAACATAACGTCTCAAATATCATTACTGATACTGCCGGACGACGGGATCTTCTTCATATGCGACTTACAACTCCGGATGCTTTTATCAGATATGTAGGAGCAAACCATGAAACAGATTATTCCAGACTGGATGAATGGGTAGACAGACTTAAGATCTGGAAGGATCATGGTTTAAGAAATCTGTACTTCTTCGTTCATCAAAATGTAGAGAAGGAATCTCCTTTACTCTCAGCTTATTTCATTGAGAAATTAAACAAAGCTCTGGGCACAGATCTGGATTTGCCTAACAAAGATCCTGAACCCCCAAAACTAGATCTATAAATCACATATTCTTAACAATAAAAAGCTATTTATTTCGCTAACTTTTTGAGCGCTTTATCGTTAAAGACCAAAAAAATATTACCGACTCTAATTTATGATAAAACAACTTGCTGCATTTTTGATGCTTTTTATGCCAACAATGCTGATCGCCCAAAATGCTTCGGTAAACGGTTACATAACAGATAAAAGCTCAGGAGAGACTCTTATAAGTGCTAACGTTGCCCTACTCGAAAACAACCGGGGTACATCCACAAACACACTTGGCTACTTTTCACTCACGAATCTGGAACCCGGCACTTATACCATTGCAGGTTCTTACATTGGATTTAAGCTCTTCAGAAAAACTATCACTCTTTCGGCTGATGAAACACTTCGACTAGATATTGAACTGGAGCCGAATGTTGTATCAACTGACGAAATTGTTGTAACCAGCGATCGTGTGAAAGAAGAGCAAAAAGATATTGGAACCGCAGAAATTAATACCGAGCTTATAAAATCACTTCCTAAGGTTTTTGAAGCAGATGTATTTAGATCCATTCAACTTCTTCCAGGCGTAAAGGCTGCTTCCGACTTTTCGAGTGGTTTGTATATACGTGGAGGAAGTCCTGATCAAACCCTGATCCTGCTTGACAGAAATACTGTTTATAACCCAAGCCACTTTTTCGGGTTTTTCTCAACCTTCAATCCGGATGCTATTAAAGATGTACGCCTTTACAAAGGTGGATATCCTGCAGAATATGGTGGGCGGTTAGGTTCAGTGCTTACCATTTATAACAAAGACGGAAATAGAAATGAAACAGAGGGAACTGCAACGTTGGGGATGTTAGCCTCTCGTATATCCATTGAAGGACCTTACAAAAAAGGATCCTGGATGTTTTCAGCCAGAAGAAGCACTTTAGAACCGGTACTTGCTGCTTTAAGAAGTACAAGTGATAACATCCCATCCAGCTTCTATTTCTTAGATTTTAATGGGAAAGTAAATTTTGACGCTTCTAAAAACGACAAACTTTCTCTGGCCTTCTATTCCGGACAGGATAAAGTGAATTTCCCTTTTTCAGATGACGCTGAATTTAAACTGAACTATGGTAACAGAACATTGAGTACAAACTGGACTCATATTTTCAGTAATAAACTTTTTTCGAATTTTGTTCTTACCGGTTCTCAATATTTCAATTACCCGGAAGTTGAACTTGGCGGTACTCCCATCGAAAGAAGAAATAATATTTACGACTATTCGGTAAAAGCTGATCTGGAATATCTTCCTAACGAAAAGCATGAACTTGCCATAGGAATTTGGGCAGGAACACTTACTATTAGATTAAACGATCGTTTTGATGACGAACCAAGTTTTAGTTCCAGAAGCCATTCTAAATATGGTTCGGTATATTTATCCGATACTTGGCGCCCATCAGATAAATGGAAAATAGTTAGCGGTATCAGAACCTCTTACTTATCTGATGGAGATTATTTTCGTTTAGAGCCTCGTGTATCCCTCGAATATAAAGCTAACGACAGGATTCGGCTCCAAACCGCTTACGGGCGCTATAACCAATACCTGACATTGATAACAAATGAAGCCTTTTCCGGATTTGACGTTTGGCTGACTGCTGATGATGGAGTAAAACCTTCATTCGGAGACCAATTTATAGTAGGAGCAAAAACAATCCCCTTTTTAGGTTATGGTTTAGATATAGAATTCTACTATCGTACGATGAATGATATGTTTGAACTGGATCCGTTCTTACAAGATGTTTCCGGATTAGATTATCCTGAACTGTTTAGAATTGGAAACGGTGATGCCTATGGAGCTGAACTTTTCTTTGAAAAAAGGGTCGGGGATCTTACAGGTTTTATAGGATATACATTTGCTTACACATGGAAAAAATTTGATGAATACAATAATGACATCGGTAATCCTGATGGCTCCGGCAGAAGATACCCGCCAAAATATGATCGGAGAAATGATGTAAATCTGGTTCTTTCATATCAGCTTAGTAAACGCTGGAAATCTACTTTGTCTTTTAACTATGCTACAGGTCAAGCTTACACTCAAGTATTAGGTCGTTATACTGTCAGCAACACTCCTTGGTCAAATGCTGATTTTAATACTTTTACCGTGGGTAAAATCAATGCATCCCGACTACCTGCCTATCACAGAATGGATGTTTCCTTTGCAAGAAGCGGCACCTTTTTCGGGATGGGCGAAGCCGAATGGCAGTTCCAGATCATTAATGTTTATTCAAGAAGAAACATTTGGTTCTATAATTTCGATTTTGATGAAAATCCCGTTTCCAGATCGGCAGTCCCACTCCTCCCACTCCTCCCTACAATTTCTTATACCGTAAATTTTTAATTCATGAGACATTTAACTTTAGCCTTACTGGTTTTTTCTGTACTTCTCATTTCATGTGAACTTTATCCTCAGGATGAATATGAAGAGTTTTATGTTGTTGAAAATTATTTAACAGCGTTGGATGAACTATCAAATTTATATCTATCAACTACTGCACCTGCAAACATAGAGTACAGTTTTGAAGACTTCGCTGTCAGAAATGCCAGCGTTCAGGTAAACCTGCTTTCTGAGGGAGTTGGATCTTCTATTGAAGATGAGTTTCCTTATGAAATGAATGAACCGGGTGTTTATAGCCCTCTGGTAGCTCATAGAACTTTACCGAATAGAACTTATCAATTGACGATCTCTAATATTCCCGGAGATATTGAAGCCTCTATCGAGGCTTATACAACAGTACCTGATACTTTCAGCACTGTGAGTCAGGTACAGGATACCGTGATTTATCAGTCTGAGAATCAGATTGAAATAGATATTACTCCTAGTGAAAATTCTGAACGCCAAAGTTATTTTGTATTTACAACCATATCTCAAAATCCAAGCATTGAAAACCTCACTCCTCTTTATGCTGATTTCTTTGAGGATGAAGAAGGAGATATAAAGGAATTTGCTAAAACAAGTTCAGGCATAGTTAATGAAGCAAATTTTGAGCAAACACCGAATGGCTCCATAAGGCTGAAATACCCCTGGTTAGCTGTGGCTTTCTTTGAAGACAATAAGATCGTAGCAAATATAATTGATGATAACATTTATGATTTCCTGCGATCCCAATCTGTTCAACTAGGTGGTTCTACACTTTCTCCAGGAGAAATCCCGAATGCTCTTTACAGAATTGAAGGTGGAATTGGTGTATTCGGATCGCTTGCTGCAGACACCATTCAAACCTATATTAAAAGACCTGAATAGAACTATTATTCTATGAAATACTGCTTATTACTTTGTTTTCTTTTCTTTCTCAGCCAACCTGCTGTTTCTCAAGTATCCGGAGAATTTGAAATAGCACGGGTAAAATATCGTGGTGGCGGAGATTGGTATAATGATCCTTCTGCTCTTACAAACTTAATTGGGTATGCAAAAAATCAGATCCCGATCAGTATTGCTGAAAAATATAAAGATGTCTCCATCGGCAGTAGTGATTTACATAGTTATCCTTTTTTATTTTTAACGGGACACGGAAACATCGCTATAAATTCATCCGAGGCAAGTAATTTAAGAGCCTATCTTGATAATGGAGGTTTCTTATTTATTGATGATGATTACGGCATCGATGAACACGCCAGAAAAATGATGAAGCAAGTGTTTCCCGATGAAGATTTCATTGAGATCCCTTTTGCTCATCCGATCTATACAAATGTCTATAAATTTGAAAACGGTCTGCCAAAGATCCACGAACATGACAATCAGTCTCCGAGGGGTTACGGACTGTTCAGAAACGGAAGATTAGTTGTCTTTTATGCTTATGAATCTAATTTGGGAGATGGTTGGGCTGATCCGGAGATCCATAATAATCCTGCCTCTGTTCGTCAGCAAGCTCTGAGGATGGGGACGAATATTTTAGTATATGCACTTACAACACTTTAATGGATAAAATTATGGATTTAATTTCTCCCTATTTAATCTTTCAAGGAAATTGCGAAGAAGCTGTCAACTTTTATCATCATTGTTTAGGAGGAGAACTGGCTATAAAACGCTTTGGAGATACCGAAATGCCTGTTGATGAAGATTATAAAGACAAAATTATGCATGCAGAATTAAGCATTGGTGATCTAAAGATCATGTTTTCTGATGGTGCCCCACATAAAAAGATAACGGTTGGAGATAACATTCAGATTAATCTTCACTTTGAAAGTGAAGACCATATGGAGAAAGTGTTTAACAACCTGGCAAAAGGTGGTAAAGTAACTATGCCAATCGATGTTACTTTCTGGAATGCTAAATTTGGTATGCTTGAAGACAAGTTCGGAATTAAATGGATGGTAAACTACTCCCTTAAACCCTGATCCTGATTCAATAGTTTTTTAGTGCTGACAAAATAGTATTGATAACAAAATTTAGTTGTTCATCAGAAATTATCAATGGTGGAGCTAGTCTGATCAGTTGATTTGAGTGGAGAGTCCAACCTAACAAAATTCCCTTCTCAAAGCATTGATCAACAACATGTTTGGTTAACTCAACACTCTCTAGTTCAAGACCAAGCATGGCTCCTATTCCACGTACTTCCTTGATCCCTTTACCTTTTAAGCCGGACTTCATGATCGTTTCAATTTCCTGAGCTCTTTTAAAGTAATTTCCCTCCAGAAGTTCTTTTAAATTTGCATGAGCCGCTGCACAACTAACCGGATGTCCTCCGAAAGTTGTTACATGGTTTAAAGGTGGGTCGTATTTAAAAGTCTGGAATATCTGTTTTGATGAAACAAATCCTCCAATTGGCATTCCTCCACCCATTGCTTTCGCCATGCATAAAATGTCCGGTGTCACTCCATAATGCTCAAAAGCAAAAAGCTTTCCTGTTCTGCCAAATCCACTTTGTATCTCATCAAAAATTAAAAGCGTATTATGTTCATTACATTTCTTTCGTAATGATGTTAACCATTTTTTATCTGCCGGAATTATTCCACCTTCCCCTTGAATAGGTTCTAAAATTACAGCAGCTGTTTCATCACTGATCAAGTCAAGTGCAGAGTCAGAATTGAATTCTCCAAAATACACATCAGGAAGTAAAGGTAAATACGGATCTCTGTAAATATCTCTTCCCGTTACACTTAAAGATCCCTGTGTGTCGCCATGATAGCTATTATTAAAAGCAACAAATTCAGACCTCCCTGTATATTTCTTAGCTAATTTTAAAGCTCCTTCATTAGCTTCTGTACCACTATTTACCAGATAGATCTGTTCCATTGAGTCAGGAAGTTGATCCAAAAGTAACTGAGCAAATTCAAGTTGGGGCTTTTGAATATACTCCCCATATACCATAACATGTAAATGACGATCTATCTGTTCGTGTAGCGCTTTAATGATCTTTGGATGTCCATGCCCCAAACTACTTACAGCAATTCCTGATATAAAATCCAGATACGATTTTCCGGAACTGGTATAAATATAACAGCCCTTTGCATTAGATATCTCTAGTGCCATTGGTGAATCACTTGTTTGTGCAATTATGTGTTGGAATAAGAGTTTATTCAAAGTTGCTGTTATTAATCAAAATATTATAAATTAATACGGTAATAGTTGCTGTAAATTACAATATTGTTTCAACTATTAATTCATCTTTTTAAATGAAAAAACATGTTCTTTTAGCTATTTGTGCTCTCTTTGTAATAAGTTGTGCGAATAAAAAAAATACAACCGATACTTCCCAACCAAGCCCTCAAGCTGAGCTAAGTTTGGCTCCCGGTTATATTCAAGCTGATCTAAAAATTTTGAATATTGAGGATAACGGTGAACAAAAGATCATTTCTTCTGAAGTTTTAGATATTCTAAACTACGGAAGTTCTACAGACCCTGTACCCAAAGGAACTTATCTTAAGTTTACTATTGATAAAGAACTTTACAATAGTTCATCTTCCAAATTCAAATCGAATGGAACTCTTACCGCAATACTTTCTAAACAAGAAAGTGGTATGATGATGGGTGGTCAAGAAAAGTCAAATCTTTGGAAACTAATAACTATCAACAACTAACAATGAAGAGAAAATTACAAACCATTTCAAGTGCTCTTTTATTAGCTCTTACGCTAGTTTTTTTGATCACATTATCAACATATAAGAACTCTGAGAATTTAAACAATAGTTTTGTTCCTGGCCAGGAAAAGTCTGTTAATGACAGAGCTGAAAATTCGCAAGCACGTAGAGAACACTTTTTTAGATTAACTAGAAGTCCTCATACTAATACTATTCCTAAAAATATTAGATCAAGAGAGCTTTCTCATGCCAAATCGCTTGAGAATTCATTTAACTATAAAACCAATACACTCCTTCAGGATGAGATCTCAATAGTGGAAGCCGGCCCAAATGATGTTGGCGGCAGGACAAGAGGTCTGGGAGTTGATTCAAGAGATTCAGATATAATACTTGCAGGAGGTGCCTCAGGTGGTATGTGGAAATCTGTTGATGGAGGTGCAAATTGGTCTCAAACTAGTGATCTGGGAGAAAATTTAGGTGTTACTTCTCTGATTCAGGATCCTGATAATCCAGACACTTGGTATTATTCAACAGGTGAATTTTCCGGAGGTTCAGCCAGAGCAAGAGGCGGTGGTGGTCAACTTTATGGATCAGGAATTTATGTTTCTAATGATAACGGTGATAGTTGGGCTCAAATTCCTACTACTGATGATTCTGACGTTTCCTTCAATTCCAAATTCGACTATATTTCAAGAATTGAAGTAAGTCCTACTACAGGGACAACTTTCTTTGCGAGTAATGCCATAGGTGTTCATAGGTCTACGAATGACTTTGTAAGCAGTTCTCTTGCTTTAGGTGGAACTAATCAACATGTTTATAGTGATGTTCAGGTGGCCTCTGATGGAGTTGTTATAGCTGCTATTTCAAGACCTTTTGATGGCTTTTCCCAAGCAAATTCTTCCGGTGTTTATATTTCAACAAACGATGGTATTACATGGACAGATGTTACTCCTGCTACCTATCCATCTAATCCCGGAAGAGCTGTAATTGGAGTGTCAGAGTCTGATCCCTCCTTCTTTTATGTATTTGCTGCTGATAATTCAAACCAACCTACTTTGTTTAGTTTTAATATTTCCGACCTACAAAATGTTCTGTCATTCGATCGAACTGACAATATTCCTAATTTCGGTCCACAGGTGGGTAGTTTAAATCTGCAAGGCGGGTACAATATGGTTTGTGAAGTACACCCAACTGATCGTAATACAGTTTTGATTGGTGGAACTAACTTATTCAGATCTGTTGATGGATTTACTTCTACTCCGGCAGATAATGAAGACCAAAATGGAAATGCAGGAAGTGATGGTTATGCTGATAATACTGAAAAAGATAAGTTCTGGATCGGTGGCTACGCACCTCAAAACAATGTATCACAATATCCAAATCACCATCCTGATCAACACTTTGTAGTGTTTGATCCAAACGATGTGGATCGTGTTTTCAGTAGCCATGATGGAGGAATAAGTGTTACTTCAAATATTAAAGCAAACACTATCAGCTGGCAAGATCTTAATAACGGATATAATATAACTCAGTTTTACACTGTTGCCATTCATCCTGATGCCGGTGACGAACGCGTTCTGGGAGGCACTCAGGATAATGGGTCCCCGTTTTTTGAGTTTTCAGCACTTTTAGGAACTAGTGGATCTTTTGATATATCCTCCGGTGATGGAGCCTATGCTTATCTGGGTGAAAATTATCTTACAACCTCATCTCAAAGAGGCCGGTTAATACAATATAGATACACATTGGATGGAGACCCGACAACATTCTCTTATATCGCTCCAATAGACGCCAGTAATCAGTTATTTATCCATCCGTATTTAGTCAATCCTAATAGTGAGAATCATATTTTTTATCCAGCTGGTAATAAATTATTCAGAAATTCATCAGCAACGCTAATTCAGACAAATCAAAGTAATCCGGATGGTACTTCGGAAGGGTGGTCTGAATTAACAAACTTGGCAACACCTGCCGGTACAATTATTTCTACTTTAGCAATAAGTGCCAGTAATCCGGGTAATGTGCTTTATTATGCTTCATACTCAGCATCTCAAAAGCCTGAAATTTACAGATTGTCTAATGCTAACAGCTCTTCATCCACCAGCGACCTTAAAGTACAAACCTTTACAGCTGCTAATTCGGACTCTATTCCACCTGAAGGCGCTTACATACATGATATTGCTGTAAGTGAGGATAATGGTGACGAGATTATTGCTGTAGTATCTAATTACAGTACAGAAAGTATCTATTACTCTACAAATGGAGGCGATACCTGGACCGGAATTGGAGGCAACCTTGAACCTTCGAATGGAAACGGACCTTCTGTGAGAACTGCAGCGATTACCAAGACCGCTTCAGGAGAAAAAACATATTTTGTTGGAACCAGCACGGGGTTATATGCAACGAATACCCTCGCAGGTGGAAATACAGAATGGAAATTTCAGGGAGCTTCAACTGTTGGAAATACTGTAATTGAATATTTAGATTACAGACCCTCCGATAAAACACTTGCAATAGCAACCCATGGTAGAGGAATCTTTCTGGGGAACGTATCAATGTCGGTTTCAAATGAAGTAGCAGATCTCTCTGATATTCCTGGAGAATTTAGTCTGGATCAAAACTATCCAAATCCTTTTAACCCATCTACAAATATCTCATATTCGCTACCCTCAAACAGTACAGTGAATATCTCAGTATATGATATAAACGGAAGAAAAGTAGCAGATCTTCTTGCAGGAGAATCTAAAACTGCCGGGAACCATACTTTAAGTTTTGATGCCAGCAATCTTGCTAGTGGTGTCTATCTCTACAGAATTGATGCTAACTCTGTTTCTCAAAATCGTTCTTTTTCTCAAATAAAAAGAATGACTTTGATCAAATAAAAAGAATGACTTTGATCAAATAAAAAATCATAGATCACAAAAAAGCCCCTTTCTTATAAAAAGGGGCTTTTTTTATTTCAACGAAATTTAAAGGAGTTTATCTCTGGGATTCTACTGCTTCAACTACTTTTTCAGTTGTAATCCCAAAATGCGAATACAGCTCTTCATAAGGAGCTGATTCACCAAATGAGTCAATACCGATAGCAATACCTGTGTTACCTATCCATTGGTTCCATCCAAAGGTTGTGCCGGCTTCTACTGAAACTCTATTTGTTACAGATCCGGGTAGTACTTTCTCGATATACTCGGCATCTTGTTTTTGAAATAACTCCCAACAAGGCATGCTTACAACTCTTGCATCAATTCCTTTTTCTGATAAAATTGCTTTAGCTTCCATCGCTAAATGAACTTCTGATCCTGTCCCAATAAGAATTGAATCAGGAATTTCCTTGTCTGAATCAGATAGAATATAAGCCCCTTTTTCGGTTAAGCTTGCAGCATTACTTGATGTTCTGGAGAATGTTGGGATATTCTGTCTTGTTAAAACAATAATGGTAGGAGTATCTTTACTTTCAATGGCTATTTTCCATGCATATGAAACTTCATTAGCATCTCCGGGTCTGATTACATTTACATTCGGCATTGCTCTTAAACTAGCTAAATGCTCTATAGGTTGATGGGTTGGCCCGTCTTCTCCTAATCCAATACTATCATGAGTCATAACATAGATGGAAGGCGTCTGCATTAAACCAGCCAAACGAATTGAAGGTCTACAGTAATCTGTAAACACAAAAAATGTTCCACCAAAAGGAATCATACCACCATGTAATGCCATTCCATTCAGAGCTGCAACCATTCCGTGTTCTCTAACTCCATAATGCACATTCCTGCCTACGGAATTTTCCGAGCTAAATACACCTTCATCTTTTAGATTGGTCTTAACACTGCCCTCTAAATCTGCCGAACCTCCAAAGAGATTAGCAATTTCATCTTTTAAAGCATTTAACACAGTACCTGATGCTGATCTTGAAGCAACTCCCTTTTGGTCTTCGTCAAAATCAGGCAACAAACTCTCAATATTCTCAGAGATCTTTCCATTCATCCAGTCTTCGAATAAAGAAGCTAACTCTTTATTTTCTGATCTATATTCATTTAGCAATTTATTCCATGATTCCTCAAGAGCAATCCCTTTAGGTACTTCTTTTCTGTACAAAGCAAGAGCCTCTTCAGGAATGAAGAATTTTTTCTCGGGGTCCCAACCATAGGCTTTTTTTGTAAGCTTTATCTCATCCTCTCCTAATGGAGATCCGTGCGAAGAAGCTGAATCTTGTTTGTTAGGACTTCCAAATCCAATATGAGTTCTGCAAATTACAATAGATGGCTTTTCTGTTTCTGACTGCGCATTTTTTATCGCTGATTCAATTTCATCATGATTATGGCCATCGATTTCCTGTACATGCCATCCATATGCTTCAAATCGTTTTACAGGATCTTCAGTAAATGCAAGATCAGTTGAACCATCAATGGAAATAGAATTGGCGTCGTAAAGATAGATCATTTTTCCCAGCTGTAAGTGCCCGGCCAAAGATGCTGCCTCATGAGATATTCCTTCCATCAGGTCTCCGTCACTTACAATTGCATATGTATAATGATCCACGATCTTATGTTGATCTGTATTAAACTTACCCGACAGAAATTTTTCTGCCATAGCCATACCAACCCCGGTTGCAAATCCTTGCCCCAAAGGCCCTGTAGTCATCTCTACTCCCGGTGTTAAATGCTTCTCAGGATGTCCTGCTGTTTTACTACCCATCTGGCGAAAGTTCTTAATCTCATCCAAACTCAGATCATAACCTGTTAGATGAAGAAGACTATAGATAAGCATTGAACCATGACCGGCTGATAAAATAAATCGATCTCTGTCAAACCATTGCGGATTTTTCGGGCTGTGTTTGAGAAATTTTGTCCACAAAATATAGGATACATCAGCCATTCCCATTGGCATTCCGGGATGCCCTGAGTTGGCTTTTTGAACAGCGTCTATTGAAAGAGTTCTTATTGTATTGACACACAGCTGATCTAAAGAAGCCATAGATAAAGAGTAGTTAATTTTTAAAATTTAAGAAAACGAAGGTCTTTTCAATCAAAAAAGATAAGCCTTTTTCCAGAAGTTATTTTAAATAAAAAAAGCCCAATGAAAAAATCATTGGGCTTTTAAGATACATTAAATAATATGCTAGTTAGTTGAACTACACTTTAGTTCGAACTCCATTGAATGCTTTGCAGGAGCACTGAATGATCCAAAAGATGCATTCGTATAAGCACTACAAGCATCTGCTTTATTCCCTTTCATTTGGTAAGCATATCCCATTTCAAAATAAATTTTAGCTTTATCAGTTTTCCCTCCTTTTTCATAAGTGAGAGCAGTTTTAGCATTAGATATAGCTGAATCATATTTACTTTGCTGATTATAAGCCTCTGCTAATCTGTAATACACATCTGCAGATTCAGCATCATATTCAGTTGCTAAATTTAGAAGATCGATAGCATCGCTAAAGTTTTTTGCTTCGATAAGTTTCGATCCTCTGAAAAGAAGTTCGTCATGAGCTGCATTTTTTGCTTGTCTGGCGATTTGACCCTTATTCGTTTTATCAGCTACAGCAATTGCCTGATCAAACCATCTTAAAGCATCATTGATATCATCAGATAATTTCTTAGCAACCAGACCTTTGGTATAGTATGGCTGAGCGTAATTAGCATTTGCTTGAATTGCACTATTTAAAGCATCATCCGCTTCTTCGTACATTTCTCTTTTAAATAGCATAGTAGCTTTCTGGTAATAAAGCTGAGGAACATATCCTTGTGCAGCCTGTGTTACACGAGTATCTTCGTATTCTTTACCGATCTTTACGGTTTCTTCAAAAGCAACTATAGCCAGATCAAGATCAGGAATTTGCTTAGAAGATCTGAATGCATTAAATAAATTTCCTGCTTTGTTCAGTTGAACCTTGGGTATTTGTTGCTCAGAACGAGATTTAATATCTGCTCCCTGTGGTGTTCCCAATTCTTCACCAATCTTTGCTGCTTCCATATAGGTAGAAATAGCTTTATCGTATTCCTTTGCTGATGCTTGTTCAGCAGCACTATTATATAATTTTACTGCATCTTCATAAGTGCTTTGCGCATAAACAGCGCTTGATAACAGCCCCACAAATAAAACCAATAAACTTTTATTGATAAACTTCATTTTTCTAATGTCTAGTGTTAATTATTTCAAAGCTTTTAATTTAAATAAAAAAAAGCTTCATATCTAAAATTAATAACCCATTTATTCCGATGGTTATTTCTCACATATTCATGTTAGTATAAATGTTCTTCATTATTTATTTAAAATGAAAAATTCGGTTTTGGTTCCTTTTTCTCATAAAAGTCACATATTATCTTTACAGCTTCTTCTTTGCTATCCGTAACATGAAATAAATCAGAATCTTTCTCTGAAATTGTACCGGACTCCTTCATAGTACTATTAATCCAATCAACTAAACCTGTCCAATAATCAGACCCAA
Organism: Balneola sp. EhC07; assembly: GCF_001650905.1. GTDB lineage: Bacteria > Bacteroidota > Rhodothermia > Balneolales > Balneolaceae > Balneola. The sequence continues at coordinate 17,117 of NZ_LXYG01000007.1, read as the reverse complement.
AAAGGATGATCGGAATTTTTGAAATCTTATGAGTTTGAATCAATGTCAGACTTTCAAAAAGTTCATCTAAAGTTCCGAACCCACCCGGGAAAACGATAAATCCCTGAGCATATTTTACGAACATTACTTTTCTGACAAAGAAATAATTGAAATCCACTGAATAATCTTTGTTTACAAATTCATTCATCCCCTGTTCAAACGGAAGCTCTATTCCCAACCCAACTGAGCGACCATTTCCAACCGAAGCCCCTTTATTTCCTGCTTCCATAATTCCGGGGCCACCACCGGTAATGACACCAAATCCTTTTTCGGTAATAAGTTTACCCGTTTCAACAGCGAGTTCGTAATACTTATCACCTGGTTTTGTTCGTGCGGATCCAAATATTGAAATACAGGGACCTACTTTGTATAAAGTATCAAAGCCTTCAACAAATTCCCCCATAATTTTAAAGACACTCCAAATATCTTTATTACTCCCTTCCTCATACTGCCTTTGTATTTGTGCTTCTGATTTTTTGGATTTATTCATACTAAAAACTTATTGAAAGTGAAATTGAAGGTACATCTCCGAGTAAAGGAGAAGTAATGTTGTCCGGCTTAAATGTTCTATTCATTGAAAGGTCATCTGATACATCAAAAGGCCGTAAATGTGCAAAAACATATGCATCTACTGCATTTAACACATATGACAGAAATATCGTTACATAAATAAAATCCCTTCTGTTTCTGAGAAAATCTCTGTTACTTTTTAACGCCGTTTGACCTTGACCGATCAATCGATCCGGAGTTGGCCCAAATCTCATATCTGTGTTTGAATCAAAAGAATTATAGTAGGCGGCTCTGTAATCATGATATTGTTTTGTAAGATATACACTGTAATATCCAAGTCCGCCTAGCAAACCATAAACTATGGGGACTTTCCAGGCTTGCCTGTTTGTTATTTGTCCCCAGCCCGGAACTATTAGTGATCTTCGTACTACTAATTTAGGGTCAGGATATTGAGTTTTTGTACTATCTGTATTTAGAGAATAGCTATAAGAATATTTTTCTAAATCTGCTTTTTGCAAATACTGGGCTTTTGTATTTACGCTGCTTAAAATAACTAAGCTTGCAAAAACGATATTAAATCGAATCAAAAATCCCAAGAATGCGCTCCAGGTCATCTTCTGAATAATATTCGATTTTGATTTCTCCACCTTTGGCTTTTGGGTTAACCTGCACTTTAGTACTAAAAGTTTGTCTCAGTCTTGAAGATATTTCTTCGTAAAATGGATTATTGGGATCTTTTTTAGATGAGGTTTTCTTTTTCTTACCAGCTGAAGATAATGCTCTTACCGCATCTTCCATTTGTCGTACTGACCATTCATTTGTGACCGCTTTTTTCAACAATTTTTGCTGATCAGAAATATCTTCGATAGTAATAAGAGAACGAGCATGCCCCATAGCTATTTCATTCTTTTTTAATGCTGTTTGAATGAAATCTGGCAAGGTCAATAACCGTAACATGTTTGTAACCGTAGTTCTGTTCTTGCCTACTCTTTCCGCAACTTGAGCTTGAGTATAATCAAATTCCTCTAAAAGCCTTTTATAGGCCATAGCAACTTCAAGGGCATTCAGATCTTCCCGCTGAATATTCTCTATCAAAGCAAATGCCATGCTTTGCTCATCATCGGCTTTACGAACGTATGCTGCTATCTCTTTAAGCCCTGCAAGTTTCGATGCTTTTAATCTGCGTTCACCACTTATCAGCTCAAACTTTCTTTCGCCAATATACCTGACCGTAAGTGGCTGAATAATTCCATGCTCTTTAATAGAATCAGCCAGTTCGTCCAGCTTCTCTACATCGAATTCCTTACGCGGCTGGTGTGGATTTGCTCTGATATCATCTACAGGAATATGAAGAACAACGTTTACTAATTCGGCAGGATCAACTTCAACTGTTTTTTCCGAATCAGAGCCTTTTTGTTTTGCTATAGGCTCTCTTTTATTCTCTTCGGATTTCTCCTCGTCGGATTGATACTCCGGGAAATATACACCTAAACCTCTTCCTAAAACCTTCTTTGCCATTCTATTATTCCTTAATTAGAAAGTACAGGACTATTCTTAAATAGCTTTCTGTTTTTCTTAATGATCTCACGAGCTAAAGACAGATAATTTTTACTTCCGGTACTGGTAGAATCATATAAAAGCGCCGGTTTACCAAAACTTGGAGCTTCAGCAAGCCTGATATTTCTGGCGATCACTGATTTGAAAACTCTGTCATCAAAATAACGCTTTACTTCTTCAGCCACCTGATTGGATAATCTAGTTCTGGTATCATACATCGTCAATAAAACGCCTTCAATATCCAAGTCAGGATTCAAGTGTTGTCTTACAATTTTGATCGTATTCAATAATTGACCAAGACCTTCTAATGCAAAGTACTCGCACTGAACAGGTATTACAATAGAATCCGATGCTGTAAGCGCGTTGATAGTTAAAAGTCCCAGAGAAGGCGGGCAGTCAATAATGATAAAGTCATATTTATCTCTTAGATCACCGATAGCCTTATCAAGAATTCTTTCGCGATCCTCTCTGTCAATCATTTCGATTTCCGCACCTACCAAGTTTATGTGAGCCGGCACCAAATCCAAAAAATCTAATTCTGTTGAGCGTATCGTTTCAGTAGTGTCTGTGCTACCAATCATCACTTCATATACAGAATTGGTAACCGTCTTAACATCAATACCTAATCCACTTGTTGTATTACTTTGAGGATCTATATCAATTACAAGTGTTGGGTGCTCTATGGCCGCTAAACTAGCAGCTAAGTTGATAGCAGTAGTTGTTTTACCTACTCCTCCCTTTTGATTTGCTATAGAGATAACTTTACCCATTAAATACTCGCTTATTTTGGTTCTTTGACATTAAAATCAATATAAAGCGAGGTATCATGCGATACAAAAATACTTATTCACATCCATATAGCAAGTTATCCACAATTGGGATTAGTTATTAACCGGAGAACTGGTTAATAGTACTCCCTGTCTTTGATTTGAGGATATATCAACTTTATCTACCGGTATAAGTTTTTCATAACTCTTTTCGTACTCGGCACCAATTCTTTGTGCCTGAACCGCGTCTGTACGATCTGATATATTAATAATTTCATTCCTGTCAACCCATGGCTGAACGGTACCGGCAGAAATTACAGTGGTTTGAGCGGGTGAGCTGGTTAACGTTCCAAAATCAATGAAATATGCAGAAATCGAAATAAGTAGCAGAATAGTTGCGGCTACTGCTACCGATTTCCCAAACCAACCTATTAACTTAAACGAACTTCGTAGTCGCTTTTGCTGATCGGATACAGCTTGTTCTTTAACTTTATTGAGTATTTCAGCAGGTGTCTGCTTTAATGGTAACTTTTTAACCTTATTGTATGTGCTCCTTAAACTTTCAACTTCTATGAGTAAGTTTTCATTACTCATCATTTCTCTTTCAAATTCGATCTCCTCAGAGGGATCCATCTCCCTCATGAGGTACCGAATACAGTCTTCATCGTTTATTTGCATGTTTAAACTCATGTTGTCTTTCTTCCTCAAAGTGCTTGCGCAAATTTATCAACGCATAACGCATACGACCTAGTGCCGTATTTATTGATACATTAGTCAATTCTGCGATTTCTTTAAAGGGCATTTCATAATAATGCCTCAAAAGTACAACGGTGCGTTGTTCCTCAGGTAATTTAGCTATATGAGCCATTAAACTGGACTTTGTTTCGCCCTCAACTAATTGCTCATCTGCGTCTACCCAACTCTCGTCCGTCATTCTATCGAAGTAATCTGAGCGAGAATCATCATCGTCGTACCAAGAGTTAACGTCAATGTAACGCTTTTGTTTTCTTATATGGTCAATTGTTGCATTGTGCGCAATTCTCATTACCCACGCAATCCATTTACCCTGTTCGTTGTAGGTGTCATCCATTTTTGTGACCACCTTCGTAAACACTTCCTGAAAAATATCATTAGCTGTTTCAGGGTTGTTGATCATACTATAAATGTATGAATAAATTTTTGCCTGGTGACGGTTCATTAATTCATTGAATGCAGCTTCGTCAGCCTTTTTTCTAAAATAACGTACCAGATCTCTGTCCCGAAGATCTTTATAAGATGCCTTTGTAGTTCTCTTTAATAGTTCCATTGTGTTCACCCGTGTATTTTGGGGTTAACTCTTTGCCAACGTATTGATTAAACTCTGAATACCTCAATTACATTCAATCAATAACATTTATTAACACAAAGAGCATTTTACCTCTTGTCTTGCACTATTGTACGAAGAGCTAAGACAATTGGCTTGGTTCTATTTTAATTCATGATGCTCAACCTTCATATCACATGATGATGTTAGCCGTATTATCACATCACAAGCTAAGACGATCTAATTATTGAAATGGTTGTAAACTTTTTCTCCGGATTTTTCCCCGATCACTTTTTGAATCTCTTCTATTTCAGCTTGTTTTACTTTTTTTACTGAACCAAATTCCTTCAACAGTGTTTGTGATGTTTTTTCACCCACTCCCTCTATATCAGTGAGTTCTGTGATCAATGTTCTCTTGGACCTTTTTTGACGATGAAATGTGATCGCAAACCGATGTGCTTCATCTCTGGCTTGTTGGATCAGTTTAAGGGCAGTTGATTTTTTGGGGATCATAATAGATTCTGACTTCTCAGGTAAAAAGACTTCTTCCAATCTCTTTGCTAAGCCGATAATTTCACATTCACCGTAGAACCCAATTTCTTTAAGGGCTTGCACTGCAGAACTAAGTTGTCCTTTCCCACCATCAACAATAATAAGATCCGGAATTTGCAATCCATCTTTCATCACTTTGGAGTAGCGCCGTGTCAATATCTCTTTCATCGATGCGAAATCATCCGGGCCAACAACTGTTTTAATATTGAATCGCTTGTACTCGCTTTTTCGAGGTTTTGCGTCCACAAAGCAAACCATAGAAGCTACAGGATCTGATCCTTGTAAATTTGAATTATCAAAACACTCAATTCTTCTGGGAAGTCTCTGTAAACCTAAATGCTCTTTCAGCTCTTTTACTGCGTGAGGAATGCGATCGCGTTCTGCTTTTTCTTTTTCTAATCTTCTTTCATTCAAATGAAGCTTCGCATTCGATTTGGCCATTTTGATCAACTGTGCTTTCTCTCCGATCTGCGGTACATGAACCGGTACTTTTTTCCCTTTTTCCTGATACAGATACTGTACCAATGCTTCATCATCTTCCATTTCTTTGCTGATATACACCTCATCCGGAATGGCCGCTGTATATTGACCGGTGTAATAATCTTCCACAAAAGACTGAAGCAGAACACCTTCAGCCAGTCCTTCAATATTTTTCAAAAAGCGATGGAATTTACCGATCAACTTTCCTTCACGAACTTTAAATAAAACCCCACAGGCTTCTCCAAGTTCCGAATCGATTATCAATGCAAATACATCGCGATCTACTTTTTTATCCGCGACCATTTTCATTTTTTTGCTGTAGCGCTCCACGGCAATAAGACTATCCCGAAGCTTAGCTGCTTCTTCAAATGCTAAAGCGGAAGATGCTATTTCCATCTCTTCCTTAAGTTCGCGGATCAATACTTCCGTTTGTCCGTTCAACAGGCGCTCTACTTTTGATACAACAACATTATAGCGTTCATTATCCCAATCGCCGGAGCAGTTCTCTAAATAATCATCAAAACAGGAATGCCACTTAGGAATCCCGCGAGTTCGATCAATATTCTTGATTGAAACCGCACAGGTACAAAGATCAAATGCTTTACGAATGGTTTCCAGCATTCGCTTCATGTTTATCACACTGTCGTACGGACCGTAATATTTACTTCCGTCTTTTACGATAGTCCGGGTTGGAAACACTCTGGGTTTATCGTCTTTTGTGATGCAGATATAAGGGTACGATTTATCATCCCGATACATAATATTGTAGCGAGGCTGATACTGCTTAATGAAGTTATTCTCCAAGATCAGAGCTTCCGCTTCCGAATCAGTAACTACCACTTCCAGATCATCGATCTTAGAAACCATCGTTTTGATGCGCCCATCTACATTCCGGGATTCCTGAAAATAAGAACGAACTCTGTTTCGGAGCTTCTTGGCTTTTCCTACATACAACACACTTCCGCTTTTATCTCTGTAGATATACACTCCGGGTGAAAGCGGTAGATTCGCTACTTTTTCAGAAACTTCTATGTTGATCTTGGTATTGCTCACAACTCAAAGATATAAAAGAATCAGTAATCTAATTTGAAGTATCCCACTCATCTGTTACTTTCTCAAAAATAAATTTCTATGAGCGAATCAAAAGACAGACTGGATCAGCTTCAACATAAGCTGGATAGCTTTTTGCAAAAACAACAACAGATGCAAAAAGAAGTATTATTACTCCGTTCTGAAATCAGATCCCTTCAACGCAGAGAACAGTTTGATCTGAAGAAGCCCGAAGATTCTGAGCAACCAACTGATAAGAATAAAGAAGAAGCTGTTCCTAAAAAAGAACTTCCATTACCGGAAGAATTCGATTCTTTTGTGCTTGGAAAATATCAAGAGAATAAGCCGGAGATTCATGAGGAGGCAAATTCTGAAAAGCGATCGAAAGCAAGCTGGTTGGATTTTGAGAAATTACTCGGTGAAAATCTTATTAATAAAATTGGGATCATTATCACAGTAATTGGTGTGGCTATCGGTTCCAATTATGTCATTGAAAATGATCTGATAAGTCCTCTTACAAGAATCATATTAGGTTATTTATTTAGCATTGGATTAGCCGGGGTAGCTTATCGCCTCAAAAATAAATACCTGAATTATAGCGCAGTAATAATGGGTGGTGCTATGGCATCCATGTATTTGATAACTTTTGCAGCCTACAATTTTTACGGTCTTATTCCACAATTAGTAACTTTTATCATCATGGCTTTGATAAACGGCGTTACCGTTGTAACAGCGATTGGTTATAACAAAGAATGGATATCTGTATTCGGACTTGTTGGCGGTTATGCAGTGCCATTTTTAGTTGGAGGAGAATCAAGCAACTATATTGTTTTATTCAGTTACATACTCTTTATAAATCTTGGAGTATTATTTATCGCCCTTCAAAGGTACTGGAAGATCCTGTATTACTCAGCTTTCTTATTTACATGGTTAATCTTTTTATCGTGGTTTAATCTGGACTTCTCCTATGAAACTGATATTGTAACCAGTTTACTATTCTCGACTTTATTCTTTTTTATTTTTTATGCATCATCGCTTGCGTACAAGATCAGAAACAAGAAAAAACTCTCCTCTCTTGATATCTCCACAATTCTGACAAATACATTCTTGTTTTTTGGTATTGGATATCAAACCCTTGAATTTGAATATGAACACCTTCATGGACTTTTTACCGTATTGGTAGCTTTAATACATTTTCTTGCCGGCAGGGCTGTAAAGAAATTTGAATTACCTTCCCCAACCACCCTGAATTTTCTAAACGGTTTGGTTCTTGTTTTTTTAACACTCGCTATTCCAATTCAGTTTCAGGATCAATGGATAACTATGGCGTGGAGTTTGGAAGCTCTGTTACTGGTTTGGATGGGACGAAAAAAGGGCTTAAGGATTTTTGAAGTGTTGTCGTACCCTGTAATAATTCTGGCTTTTTTAGGCTTGCTCGGTTATTGGTTTGACTTCCTAGTTTTCAGCGCCTCTTCGGATACTTTACCATTTATAAATTCATTATTTGGAACCTTTCTCGTTTTTTGGGCTGCTTTTTATGCGATCCAATATCTTATTGTAAAAAATCCAAGTGATTTAATTCTTAAACCGGATTCTAAACGATTGCTATTTTTTAAGATTGGAATCCCTTTTGTTTTAGTTTTTACTCTTTACTTCAACTTACTTTTCGAGATTCAGAATATTTTTAGTTATTGGGATCTTGATAGCATTCTGATATTCAAAGGAGATGGGCAATATTCAGAATCTAATCCTGTAAAAGCAATTTGGGTAATGAATTATACTTTTACCTTTCTTGGGTTAGGAACACTTGTTAATAAACGATGGTTTAGAATTCCTCAACTCGATAAAATAAGTCTCTATCTGTATGGAGCTTTATTCTTGTTCTTTTTTGCATCATTCTTTACCGAAGTCAAGTTTCTCAGGGAATTGTACCTTGGAGAATTCGACACAAAAGGCTTACATCAAAGCGCTTGGAATATTGTACTCAGATATATTCTTATCGGATTTGCCGGCTGGGGACTTTTCGTTTGCAAAAAACTGGCCTCTGAACACTATAAAAAACCGGATCAAAAAGTATATTTCGAATTATTTTTAGCGTTCTCCGGGATCTTTATTCTAAGTACTGAATTAATACAATGGTTGGATATCGCCGGGTTCAGTAATTCTTATAAACTGGGTCTAAGCATTTTATGGGGAGCATGTTCACTAGCTTTGATTTTCTATGGTATAGTTGTTCAAAAAAAACATCTCCGAATCGGTGCAATCTTTGTGTTTTTTGTTACACTGTTAAAGCTATTCTTTTATGATATCAGTCATCTGTCAACAATCTCAAAAACGATAGTTTTCATCTCTCTCGGTATTCTATTACTTGTTATATCATACTTGTATAATCGATTCAAGGACGAACTTTCCACCGAACCCAGAGAGGAATCATCATGAACAACAAAATCCCAAAAGGCTTAGTTTTTTCTACTCGATCACCAAATCGGAGAAAGCGTGCATTTATTTTAGTTCCGATTCTGGTACTGATTCAGATCTGTTTGATCTGGCCGGTTTATCCACTGATGAGTTCAGCAAGGCCACTAATTCTTGGGCTCCCACTCTCCTTTTTCTGGGTTATTCTGATGGTTTGTTGCTCCTTTACAGCACTCTTTCTCTTTTTCAGAAAAGATACTGAGGAGGAAAGCTAATTGGCTGACTGGATCATTATCCTCGGAATTTGTGGGATCTATTTGGCGATCACTTTGGTGATGGGAATCATCCCCGGAAGAAAAGTGAGTAACAGTGCAGCCGGATATGTAGCCGGTGATCGCTCCATGAATGTGTTCATTCTCTATTTTGTGTTGGGCGCTTCCATATTTTCGTCTTTTGCATTTTTGGGTGGACCGGGTTGGGCGTATTCTCGTGGAGCAGCCGCTTTCTACATTATTGCTTATGGAGCTTTGGGAATGGTTCCCTTTTACTTTTTTGGTCCCAAGGCCAGAAAACTTGGAGCAAAACACGGATTTGTGACTCAGGCTGAATTACTTCAGGATCGTTATAACAGTAAAGTACTTTCTGCTCTTTTAGCTATACTAACAGTGGTGGTATTAATTCCCTATTTAACCCTTCAAATGAAAGGCGCCGGATTGGTGCTGAATACGATCAGTGAAGGAACTATTCCTGAATGGTTGGGCGCCGGAATTGCATACGGAGTTGTGCTTGTGTATGTGTTCTTCAGTGGAGTGATGGGGGTTGGGTGGACGAATACTTTCCAAGGAATTTTCATGCTGATCATTGCATGGTTTTTGGGAATATATCTTCCTGAAAAGATGTATGGAGGAATCGGGCCGATGTTTGAGGAATTGATTGCTTCCGATTTTGGTGACGCTTTAACTGCTCCGGGTTTAACCAGTAGCGGAGCCGTCTGGGATTGGTGGGGATTCAGTTCAGCCGTATTGATCTCTGCGATTGGATTTTCGATGTGGCCACATTTCTTTATGAAAGCGTTTGCTGCAAAAAGTGATCGAACTATTAAATTAACTGTTGTCCTCTACCCTACTTTTCAGGTCTTTTTGGTTCCGATTTTGATCATCGGTTTTGCTGCCGTTCTGGCTTTTCCGAATGTAACTCCGGCTGACTCTATTCTTCCACATGTATTGCTTCAAATGGATCTGCCTGTAATTCTGATCGGTTTGGTTTGTGCCGGAACTTTGGCGGCTTCAATGTCTTCGGGTGATGCCATTGTTCACGCAGCAGCTTCGGTTGCCGTTCGGGACGGACTTTCAAAATCCCCATCACTTGCAAACTGGATGAAAGCTGAAGGCAATGAACGGACATTGATACGAATTTTAGTAATTGTAATAAGTTTGATCGCCTATTACTTCGCGGTGTTTTCAGAAACGGATATTGTATCTCTATTGCTGGGAGCATATGGCGGAATTGCTCAGATGTTCCCGTTGGTATTTGCCATGTTTTATTGGCCTCGAGCAAATGGAAAAGGTGCACTTGCAGGATTGATCGGCGGGATTGTGGTCACATTATTCTTCCTTTACAATCCCGAATTCAAACCGCTCCCCATGCATGAAGGAATTTATGGTTTGATCGTGAATCTGGCTTTATTAATAGGAATTAGCTTGACCACCGAGCCTGAGGACAGAGACCGAATTGAGAGGTATACGGAGCTTTAAAAATCATGTGTTACCATGTAATTATGTCAACTTAAAATGGGAAATAGATTTTATATTCAAATATTTGGGCAAGTAGTAATATGCTTTGCTTTGAGTTTATTCTGCTTCTTAATTCTATTAGACGCTATTGTTGATTATAGAACGTGGAGACCCATTATTTTCATTCTCCAATTTTTACTACTTCCAATTTGGCTATTTCTTACTCATCGAAAGGCTTTTAGAGCAAAAGAGGATTGGTCGAATTCATTTGTAGTTATTATTTCAATTTTAATTTCAGACTTATTAATCTTACTAATGGGAATATTTTCATTCCTAATATGGCTTGACCTTGCTGACGGTAGGACAGACATACTATTGCCATAAGATTAAAATCTGATTTCTCACAAAACAATCCTTTTCAACATTTTTTAACTGGAAATTTGAAGAATTACAATGAACCTATCCACCAACCCAAAAACCATCGAAGTATTTGAGAATTATCCGGGTTCTGTTCGGTCTCAAATGGAGAAACTAAGAGAATTGGTACTGGAAGCTGCTTCAGAAGTTGATGGCTTGGAAAACTTGGAGGAAACGTTGAAATGGGGAGAACCGAGTTATCTTACTAAACACGGAAGCACAGTCCGCATGGACTGGAAAGAAAAGAAACCGGATCAATATGCCATGTATTTCAAATGCACTTCCAAACTAGTTCCCACTTTCAAAAAACTCTATCAGGATACATTCATTTTTGAAGGTGACCGAGCCATTGTATTTAAGCTGGATGAAAAAATCCCCGAGAACGAACTCAAGCATTGTATAAAGCTTGCTCTTACTTATCATAAAGTGAAGCATTTGCCGCTTTTGGGAGCTTGAAAACACGTTACTTTCAAGGACAATAAATTTTAGTAATTCTATAAATTCAATTCAAGATAATTAACTGTCAAAAGGATTTTCCCCATAGATCGCCGGAACCCAGTTCTGGTTGTTTATAGAAGGTCTTTCATAATCTGTATCAACAATTAATGGTGGCAACTCGATTGGGTCAGGAGTTAGATCCTGATAATCGATTTTACTCAAAAGATGGGTCATACAGTTTAAGCGGGCATGTCTTTTAACGTCAGCATTTACCACATACCAAGGAGATTCAGATGTATCGGTATGTTCTAACATTATATCTTTAGCTTTAGAATATTCCACCCATTTACTTCTTGCCAAGAGATCCATATCACTGAGTTTCCATCGCTTGAGAGGATCATTATTTCTATCCTGAAAACGTTTATCCTGAACGCCGTCACTGATCGCAAACCAATATTTTATAAGAATAATACCTGATCCGATGAGCATTTTCTCAAAGTCTGGACACGTTCTAAGGAATTCCCAATACTCTTCATCAGAACAAAAACCCATTACTCGCTCTACTCCTGCTCTGTTATACCAACTTCGGTCAAAAATCACGATCTCGCCTGCTGAAGGAAGATGTTGTACATATCTCTGAAAATACCATTGTGTTTGCTCCTTTTCAGTTGGTTTTGCAAGTGCAGCCACGCGAACGGTTCTGGGATTCAATGGAGCAGTTATCCTTTTTATGACTCCACCCTTTCCTGCAGCATCTCTTCCTTCAAAGATCACGCACACTTTTAGCTGCTTTTCTTTTACCCAATATTGCAGTTTTAGTAATTCTGACCGTAGTTTGGCAAGTTCTTCAGCATATACTTCGTACTTCAGCTTACCATTTTTATAATTTTCTTTGTCCATATCAAAAGAAGAGATATTTAGTAATTTTACATTGGATCAAGATCATTACTGGCAAGTCATTTTCAAAATTAATATTCATAAGTACGAAGGTGAAACTTATTCACATACGGGTGAACATAAAGAGGTCTCTATAACAGATAAGATGATGATATTATTGAATTTTTACCAGTAATGCCTACCATTATTGGAGGACAAGAAGCTTTGTAGTTATCCCGGGAAAAGTACTATTGACAGAGGAAAACGCAGATCTACTAACGATAGAAACTTATTTATCTATAATATACTAGCTAAATTGTAGTTTAAATTACTTCCTAATCAGTTCAAAACTAAAATTTGCCACCAATATTCCGAAACTAAATTCGGGACAACTTGCTTTAAGCCATTTTCTTTTGAATACTAAAAATTACTAACTTTTTTAATGCTCATTTGGCGAGCAGAGTTGATCAGATTATAAGCTACCAGTCTCGGTTCTTCTCCTTTCTTAACAGGATTTAGAATGGCAATTAACATTCTTTGATTTTCCTGTGAACCTATTAAGTTATATACCTTGATAGAGTCCTCGTTCAATACTGGATTTGAAAGGTCTTTCAAAGATTGAGTATCATTTTCTTGAATTAGTTTAGCAATATCTTTAAATATTGATTTGCTTTTACTTCGAATGGTTGCGATCTCAATGGAATGCTGGTAGCGGAAGTCAATATCATTATCCAAAAATACTTTTGGGATACAAATTTCTCTAAATACTTCCTTTTTCTTGAACCAATTAAACATATTTCGTCTTTAGATGAACTTTTTTCTCTTTTGTGGTTTTATAATCACTACTATACTAAGAGTGAGCTTAATGCCAGATGTTACAATTAAAGAACTGAACGGGCTACCTTAACTTTTATTTGCTCACCAGTGTAAATTAAGAATACTTTTATTAATAAGCTTTTCCCTCTTTTAATATTAAGGCTTTATAAGAATAATTTTAAATATTTTAATTCATTGAAAGTCAATGGATTAATCAAAAGCAAATAGAAATCAGGATTTAAAAAGATGTATTTTCCTCAAGAACCTGAGAATGAATATGAAAAAACAGACTACGCGCACTAATCCGGATATCCCTATTATTTATGAAGACAATCATTTATTGGTGATTGATAAACCTGCAGGTGTTCTATCACAAGAAGATCACACCGGAGACCCTGACGTATTAACTCTTTGTAAAAAGTACATTAAGAAGAAATATAACAAACCAGGCGATGTTTGGATGGGATTGGTTCACCGATTAGACAGACCTGTCAGTGGAGTAATGGTGTTGGCAAGAACTTCTAAAGCTGCTTCCCGATTATCGGAGCAGATTAGAAATAATAAAATGGATAAAACTTATTGGGCAATGGTTGAGGGAATGACTCCGCCAAGTGCCACATTGGTTCATTACCTGGAGAAAGATAATCGTTCGAATAACGTTTCCGCATATAAAAAGCCCAGGGGCAAAGCCAAAGAGTCTAAGCTCAGCTTTGAAACCATCAAACAAAATGCCAATTACAGTTTAGTTGAAATAGACTTGTTTACAGGTCGACCTCATCAGATAAGGGTACAAATGGCTAAAGAAGGACATTCATTATGGGGCGATTACCGATACGGAGAAGAAGGAAACAAAGACGGAAAAGAAATGGGTTTAAGAGCCGTACGGTTGACTATTGAGCATCCTACTCTTAAAAAGAAAATGACTTTTGAGGCTAGTGTACCAAATCTTCAACCCTGGAATTTCTTTGAATACTGATTCAGTTCAGTGTTTCTAAAAATTCTTTGAACTCTACCTGAGTGGTTTTGCCTTTATCTCTGGCATACCACAAATGAAGTTCTTCAGCTGCTTTCTTATTATCATAATCAGCATCTCTCCTTTTCTGAACATAATCATCATGTACGGCTTTTGGTCGTGGTCCCCAGCTCCCCAACACATCAAGAGTTTCTTTATTCAGAACAACAACTTTCGGAATTGACCGACTTCCATCTGTTAAAAACTCATCCATCACTTCGGGATGCTGATCTCTGAGTATGAGCTTCAGTTCAATTTTCTCATTTAGCTCTGATATTTTATTTATAAAAGGAAGTATCTGAGCAGCATCTCCGCACCACCCTTCTGTGATCACCAACCAGATCTGATCGTTATTAATCTTATTGACCACTTCCTTCAGATCATCATTCAGCTTAGCTCTCTTTTCCCATCTTGAAGCCCGCTGAATATTCAGCTTGGTATAGTTCAACTGACTTTCAGAATTATCGTCATTGGTTGTTCTGTTTTCAGAAAAAAGATCTCCTATCAGCTTCGTATAACTGTCATAGTTAAGAGCTTTGGTCAGAACTTCGTTGGTAATAGCTGATGACTTCATCATTTGTTGTCTCATTTAAAATTTTACCAAACTTATAAACTATTTCTATCACAATTGATTGATATATGTGATAAGATTGATAGTCTATTTTATTGAGACAAGTTGAATTAAAATTTATCAAGTTTATAATTCATGATTAATCCCGAAGGGATTCAATATCAATAGATGTAAGATATTCGCACAAAAACCCTGAAAGGGTTAAATCCAATTCCTTATCTTTGGATATGCAAGCAGTTATACCTGACATAAATATAGACGTGGTTCTCCCTGAAGAAGAATGGAAGTCCAGACAAACAGACCACGAATCTAAAGTAGATAATTTAGTCGGTCAATATTTGATCGAGCGTTCTCAACACAAAAAGAATCCGGTAATGGACTTCTTGTTTCAATATTACGCCTTTCGTCCTTCAATGCTAAAGAGATGGTCGCCCGGATTTGGAACCGCTCTTGAGTTTTCTGATGTGGAAACTCTTCCTGATTTTGAGGAATTGAACATATCAGATAATAAAGCATGGATCGATATGGACCTTTTTCCGGAAAGAAGAATTCGTTCTGCCACCTGGATTCTGGAAATGCTGAAAAGTACTCAAAACAGTCGTCCGTCTTTTGGATGTTTTGGCATGCATGAATGGGCTATGGTCTACAAAGCCGAAAAACCAAGACATGATCAGGTTCCACTGCGAATGGAGCCGGATGAGCTTGCTGAATTTGTGGAATCACGACCACTGCTTTGCACTCATTTCGATGCTTTTCGCTTTTTCACTAAACCTGCACAGCCAATGAATCGATTTGAGCTTTCCAGAGATACATTCTCAGAAACCGAACAGCCGGGTTGTATTCATTCTAATATGGATCTGTATAAATGGGCGTTCAAATTATATCCGTGGGTAAGCAGCGATCTTATTCTGGAAGCATTTGAACTGGCATTAGAAGCCCGAACCATTGACATGCAAGCTAGTCCGTATGATTTGCGAGATCATGGCTTAGAACCGATTAAAATCGAAACAGAAGAAGGAAGAAAAGAATACAAGGCGCTTCAGGAAGCTATTTTTGAGAAAGGGAAACCGGTTCGAGATAAATTAATTACTGATTATGGTAAGCTCTTAATTAAATTTTAAGCTAATCCTATAAACTAACCTTCCCCAACTCCCACTCTCCCCCAACAACACATTCGTTTGCAAGAAATGCCATCAACACCGCTTCTTTGGAATCTGCTGTTATTCCTGATTCTTCAAAATCTTTGAATTCAGCATTACCAAGCCTCTCTTTCAGCCCACTCATAACGGTTAAGTTATGCACTCCCCCACCAGATATAAAAATTTCAAAAGGCTTATTTCCAATAACTTCTTCAAAAGCTCGTGTAATACTTTGAACTGTTAAATGGGTAAGTGTTGCTACAAGATCTTCGGGTTCCAGCTCGATCTTGAATCCGGTCATTAGTTCTTCCACCAGATCCAGATTAAAATCTTCCTGTCCCGTTGTCTTCGGAAATGGTTTTCTGAAAAATGGTTCCAGTAATAAATATTTCAGCAATCCGGAGTGTACATTTCCATTTGATGCCACTTTTCCATTCTCATCAAAAGGTTTGTTGAAATGCTTCTTCATTGCTTCGTTGATAAGCGTATTGGCCGGACCAATATCTGAGGTCAATATCTCCTCACCACTTTCCTTACTTGGTAGCCAGGTAAAGTTTGAGATCCCACCAAGATTTAACAGTAATCGGTGTTTTGATTCCGACCTGAATAATGCCTCGTCCATAATTCCTGCTATCGGAGCACCTTCACCTCCTTTGGCAACATGTTTTTGGCGGAAATCAGAGATAGTAACAATTCCGGTTTTTTCGGCAATATGATCTCCATCAACGATTTGAAGTGTGCTGTTCATCTTTTCATTCGGATGGTGATAGATCGTTTGTCCATGACTGGCAATCAAGTCCACCTGATGCAGCTCAATTCCCCATTCTTCCAGAGATTCCAAAACCAGATCAGCGTATAAGTGAGCCAACTCTGTATGCAAAACACAAACTTCCTGAAGATTAACCTGTACCTGAGACTGAACAGCCCTGATTCTGTTTCTTAAATCTTGGGAATACTCTACAGTTCTGAAATTCAGCAACTGAGGCTTCTTCCACTTGAACTTACACATAGCGATATCCAGTCCATCCAGTGAAGTTCCGGACATCAACCCAATAATAGTTCTCTGAGGTTTTTGGGCAATCTCAGTTAGTCGAAGAAGTTGCTTGTTCATGACTCAAACTCGGGGTATTTTTGCTTCAAATCAAATCCATCTGCATGAATAATATAGAAGAAACAGAACATCAATCCTTTGAAGAAGATCTTCAATTTCTAATTAAAACGTTAAAAGAGAGCTTCGAGTCCACGGATGTTCAATATTTTGTGGATGACCATAATGATACTTTGTATGTAAAACTCGAAGGCCTGGATGAATATCCCGAGGAAGAAATTGAAGAGATAGCTACACCGATCTTTGAAATTCTTGATCTGGATTTTGAAGAGATTATTTTATTACCGCTTTAGCTGATAGCTGATAGCTGATAGCTGATAGCTGATAGCTGATA
>NZ_LXYG01000006.1 GCF_001650905.1 Balneola sp. EhC07 | reverse complement strand
ATATATGCCGAAGAATACGATACTATAAGTGATGCTATAGCAAGAGAGAAGCAACTAAAGAATTGGCATAAACGATGGAAATGGAATCTGGTAAAGCAAAATAATCCAAAGTTAGAGGATTGGTATGATACCTTAAGAGGATGGTAAACAAAAACAGACTAAAAGTCTTTACGTAAGATCCCGAAATAAATTCGGGATGACCTGCTTACAATATTGAGATTGGTATAAAGAAATTTTGTCAACGAAATATCTAAATTCTACACCTGTTACTACAAACAAATCTGGTAGGGACAACTCATGAATTACCCCTACAGGGTTTATAATGTCCTTACTTTTCCGGCATTTCTGAAACAGACTCAATAAAAGAGTGTTCCAGATAGAACTGCTCTAAACCGGCAACGATCTGTTCAGCGATCTTAGATTGAAAATCAGAATCCGTAAGTAAGATCTCTTCTTCAGGATTTGAAATAAATGCCGTTTCAACCAACACATTTGGAAACTCTATAGGAGCATTCAAGGAAAAGTTAAAGCTTCCGGTCAGACCATAATCATCAAGACCTAAGCTCGTCATTCGATCGTACATGATCTCAGCTAATGGCTTAAACGCTATATGTTTATAAAATGAACCTGTGCCCTTTATTTGTAAGGGATCGCTGCCATAACCAATAGAATTGGTATGAATGCTTACCAAAAGGTCTGCTCTTGTTTCAATAGTCATTTCTCTTCTCTCTGACATATAAATATAACTATCGTCTGTTCTTGTCATTATCACTTCAGCGCCGGCATCTTCAAGTTGGGATTTCAATAGCTCCGAAATTTGCAGAGTTACGTCTTTTTCCTGATAACCTGCTGCTCCAAGTGAACCATTATTGCTTCCGCCATGACCTGCATCAACCGCAATAACTCTTCCAGTTAAAGGCTTTACAACGCTTGTGATAGTAGGCGGCCTTTTAATTCTGATATCCATGATGGCACCCCAGCCGTAATCAATGGAATAACCCCAATTTTGAGTGTTATTAAGCTTGATCGTTAAGCGGAACCGGTCATTTTCAACTTGCTCCCAGTCAACACTTTCAATGCCTTCGGAAGTAAGATATTTGATCTTCCAGTTGGTATTAGAAGTAGCACCAAAAATATCTACAATGATCTTATTAGGATCGATCTCCTGAGTAGTTATGTAAGGAAGTTTTTCAGAAAGTGTTACTCTTATCAGGTCGTGTCTCGCATTCCCCGAAACCCTGATATTCCCCGTAAGAGAAGAAACCGGTTCAAGCTCTTCATCCGTTAGCTCAACAAAACGTCTTGGTATCCAAGCATCCAAACTTTCTGAAAGACGCACTTTATACATTCCCTGCTGCATCCCTGTAATATTTAGCTTAACGCCCTCGGGAATGGTTCCATATTTTGTGCCACCCAAACGATCTGTTCCAAGTCCTACATTCAGATATGCATCATCAGTTATTACAACACCGACGATGGGTTCAGGCAAGAAACTTACTTTGAATGTGCTTACTCTTTTGTGGTAACCGAGTAATCCCTTTTTAATTTTGAAGGTAATAGCAGCATCTTTGACCTCATCTCCTTCCCTCACATAATAAGTTCCTCTGTAAACACCTTCTTTTCCCCCAACCAATCTTGGAGAAACTTCTTTCATCTTAATATTATCAGTAAAACCGTTTATGTTGAAATAGGCATCTTCTCCGGGTTTGCCTTGAAATTGAACATTCAAAGCTTCTCCTGGTTCAAGCCAAACATCACTGCCCGGTTCAACCATTAATTCAGATATTATATTTTTACTCAGATCAGGTTCTTCCGGTTTTGGTTGAACCAACATCATGGTGTCTGAAAGGCTTTCACCATTCATTTCTACTCTGAAAATGATATCTGTTGTATCATTATCATGATCGATCATCGCAATAAAAGCGCCGGATGAATACACCTTCGCTCTTTTTCCATTGATGTAAGCTGTTGCTCCCGGATTAGTGTTGGCTGCAACTCTGTATCTGGAGAAAGAATACACAACGGTATCCTGTTCCGGAATTACAATATTAAGATATAGCGAATCATCTTTCGATTCTTCGATTTCCTGCCCTAAAGTAACTGCATTGATTAATATGCAGCTTAAAAAAAGTAGCCCGATCTGCTTCATTGAATTATTTGTATAGATGATATTGTGATGATTTTTTTCTAAACGACTCTACGTCTTTATTGAGATATTCTTCGATATCAGCAACTTTATATGATTCTTTAAATTTGTTTCTGATTTCATTGGTACCCGAAACCTTATCAAACATTGACCAACGGTTCTTTCCTTCTTCAAAGATGTCCATTTCAGGATACATTTGCTTATGAACTTGCATGAAGTAGTACTGTAAACTCATTAAATGTGCTTGAGTATAATCTGAAAAATGGATCTGAACACCATGCAATGTGTTACCCTGATCTCTGCCATAAAATGGTTTGAAAACGATAGGACGAAATTCAACACCCGGGATATTGAGCGCATTCATATTTTCTGCCAGCTTTCTTTCATCGATCCATTCTGCTGCAAAAACCTGAAACGGAAGTGTATATCCAACTCCTTCAGAAAACACTCCCAATTCTCCCATTATACCTGTAGAAACATAAAAATATGCGGAATTTGCGTGAGGAATGTGCGGTGAAGTCGGAATCCAATGTAATCCGGTTTCTTCAAATGTCATTGATCTATCCCATCCTTCCATTTCCACAACAGTCAGATCTACTTTTTTTCCTTCACCAAGCCATCCTTCTTCATTGATCATAATCGCAACTTCCCCCGGCGTCATTCCATACACATATGGAACCGGATACTGACTTACAAAAGAGAAATAACCTTCTTCTGCAATATTACCTTCAATTTTGTTTCCACCCAATGGGTTTGGACGATCCAGAACTACAAACTCGATATCGTGTTCAGCGGCCGCTTCCATAGCTAAGCCCATTGTGCTGATATAAGTATAAGATCTTACGCCAATATCCTGAATGTCATATACAAGCACTTCCACATCTTCGAGCATTTCTTTGGTCGGCTTTCTGGTTTTTCCATACAGAGAATACACCGGAACCTGAGTTACCGGATCTACATAATCATCAACTTTATCTCCTGCCGCAATCTCTCCCCGCGCACCATGTTCGGGACCGTACAAAGCAACAAGCTCAACATTCTCTGCTTCAAAAAGAATATCAATAGTTGGCTTTAATGAAGAACTCAGTCCTGTAGCATTTGTAATCAGGCCTACTTTCTTACCATTCAATACATCAAAATTATTGTTTTGAAGGACCTCAACGCCTGTTTTGATCGGTTCAGTTTGTTTTTGGGTTTGAGCACAAGCGACTCCGAAAAGAAACAAAGTCGTTAATAAAACCAACGGATTTTTGATATTCATATATAGCTTTTTATTACATTTTATTTTCAAATCGGGTTGAAGTTAAACCATCTGAAGTTGAACTTCTGTAACTAAATATTAAATCGATTCTATCAATATAATGAAGGTTAATCAGTCTGTAATAAAAGACTTATCTCTGAAAGAAAAAATTGCTCAATTATTCCTGATCGGATTTCACGGAAATGAGTGCAATAGTGACTCAGAAATATCAAAACTGATCAAAAATGTTAAACCCGGTGGAGTCATTCTTTTTGATAAAGATATGGTATTCAATAAACCGGTTCATAATATCAAATCTCCGGAACAGCTCCAGAATTTAACAACGCAACTTCAAGAAGCTTCC
The DNA here is from genome assembly GCF_001650905.1 of Balneola sp. EhC07. Lineage (GTDB taxonomy): Bacteria > Bacteroidota > Rhodothermia > Balneolales > Balneolaceae > Balneola. The sequence continues at coordinate 65,340 of NZ_LXYG01000006.1, read as the reverse complement.
GAGATTCCATTATTTATTGGGATTGATCAGGAAGGTGGGCTTATTAACAGGTTAAAACCTGAATACGGTTTTCCGGTAACCAAGTCTCATCATCAGCTGGGAAACATAGACGACACAACTATAACTCAGCAAGAAGGATCATTGATCGCTGAAGTTCTGAAACAACACGGAATCAATATCAATTTTGCTCCTTGTGTGGATCTTGCTTTAAATGCTGAAAGCTCAATTATCGCAAAACGTGAACGTTGCTTTGGATCGACTTCATCAGATGTAAATAAACATGCAGAAGCTTATGTTAATGGACACCAAAAACATGATGTACTTACTGCTTGCAAACACTTTCCGGGACACGGAAGCGCCGCGGGCGATACACATGCCGGCTTTGTGGATGTAACTGACACCTGGGAAAGTGACGAACTTGAGCCATACAAATACATGATTCAAAAAGACCTTTGTCCTGTTATAATGACATCACACATTTTCAACGGGAATTTTGATGATAAGTACCCTGCAACACTTTCCAAAAAAACCATTCAGGATATACTGAGAGATCAGTTAGGCTTTGATGGCATTGTGATCTCAGACGATATGCAGATGAGAGCGATATCTGATCATTATGGTATGAAAGAATCTCTGAAACTTGGATTAGAAGCTGGAATAGATGTGTTTTGCTACGGAAACAATCTCCTGAAAGAGCAAATAGATCTGGCAGATGCAATCAGCACTATTGAGGAATTAGTAGAAAATGGTGACATCACTGAAGAGAGAATTGACAATTCAGTTAAAAGAATATTACGAGCAAAAGGAGATCTCAATTAGTGATAAGATTAAATAGTTGATCTCTACTCGCTCACTCTTTTAATTGTACATCCCAATGATCTTGTTTGAGATTGAGTTATATCCTGACCAGTAACCATTTGTTCGATCGCATCTTTCAGATAAAAACTCTCCACAGCATCAGCATCACGGGCGTTGTCGTCAATAGCGCCCACATAAACCAGTTTCATGTCAGCATCGAATAAATAAACATGCGGAGTTCGGGTTGCTCCAAAAGCATCTGCAATTTCATGGTCTTTATCTAATGCGTAGCTAAAATCATATTTCATTTTCTTAGCTCTCAGTATCATATCCTCCATCCCATCTCCTCTTTCACGGTAATTTTCATTTGAGTTCAGAGCTATCATACCAACTTCATTTTTAGCTGCAATCTCAGAGATTACTGGATAGCGATCTTCCCAACGATCTACCCACGGGCAAGTATTGCATGAGAATATTACAACAAGTCCATTAGCTTTAGCAGCTTTATCAAGAGTAATATCTTCACCGGAAACCGTTTTCATGCTTTGGTTCATCAGAGGAGCTTCTGATCCTATCGCAAGTTGTTCCATTTGTTGCGACAAGCCTGTACTTATTAATAACAGACTGAATAAAATAACTGATAATAAAATATTTAGCTTTCTCATGATCTTAACCTTCTTCAATTACTTTTAGTAACTCTTGTTCAAATTGTTCATACTCTGCTTTACCTTCCCATTCAGCTGAAATCCTACCATCTCTGGAGTAAATAACTGTATAAGGTAATGCTCCCGACCAGGTTTCAGATACGGTTTGAATAAACTCGTTATCCTTCCCTGTTTTATAATAGGTAGTAAAATTTACATTCTGCTCCTTCAAAAATTCTCTTGCTTCTTCTTTTGCTTCCTCAAAATCTCCCGATACAAAGATCAGTTCAAATTCGTCGTTATAATTCTCTTTCAATTTCATTATGTACGGAAATTCTTCAATACAAGGAATACACCAGGTCGCCCAAAAATTTACCAAGACAGGCTTCTCCCCTTTGTACGACTCGATCTGACTTACCAATTGGGTAGCGCTTGTATCCACCAGTATTTTTTGCTCTTTGGGTTGCGAACATCCAAAAAGTAAAACTGTAAGAAGAATTGCCAAATATCTCATTTAAACCGGTTTCTGATGATTCACTTTTATGTGTCTAGCTGAGTAATTCTTTTAATTCTAATATTGTATCTGAATCTAGTTCAGCCAGATTGAGAGTTAAATAACCTAATTTCTTGTATACACTCAAAAGCTCAGGATCTTTTTTCAAAATTTTAAGGTGCTCTTGTATGGTTCCTACATCTCCACGGGAAATAGGTCCAGTTAACGAACCTTCAAATCCATTCTCTTCAACATTTTTTAATGAAGAATTCGATAATGGAAGCAATGCTTTTAGAGCGGTTTTTTCGTCTACGTCTCCTATCCTTGCTATATCAGTTGCCAACTTTAAAAGCGTAACCAAGTAATTCGCCGAAACAACTGCTGCTGCATGTAATAACGGCTTTGCATCGGGCTTAACAACAAAACTGTGAGCATCCAGATCTTTCGCTAACTGTTCCAAAACCATAAGAGTGGATGAATCTCCTTCCATATCAAACCAAACGCCATCCAATGAACTATCATCATGTGTAACTGCTTTCATTGGGTGAAAAGATGCTGTTCTTGCTCCTCTTTTGGAAACTGACTCTAATACTGAACTATTCAGGGCTCCGGAACAATGCACAATATGTCTTCCTTCAAAAGTCCCAAATGATTCGGAAATTCTTTTCGAAAGTAATTCTATCTCTCCATCCTGGACGGCTAAAAAGATAATTTCTCCCAACTCATCAATGGAATCGGGAAATGAACCTCTTTTAAACTTCGAATGTACGCTGTACCCGGCACTTAAAAGAGCTTTATTTAATGCACCTCCGATTCTTCCAAGACCAAATATTGATATCGAAGGTTTTTCCATCAGACTACTGCTTGGGCTATTGGGATATGAGCAAAACCACCGGTGTAGGTTGTTTTCTCATTTACAGGGGTAAACCAAATGTCAAGATCCCAGTATTTTGAAACCAGAACTCCGGTCATAAAAGCACGGGCTCCTTCTACTTCTTTCTCTTTACTATTCAGATAATGGTGTAAGCCGGATTCATTATTGCTTTCTATCAACCCTTTTAGTTTTTCCAGTTCTGATGGATTTGAACTTGGCAGATCGCAACAAAAAACTAATAAAGCGTTTCGATTTCTGAACAGCTCATCCAAAGCAAATGCCAATTCTTTGATAATGGCCGGATCGTAATCTCCTATTTGAATGCTTACCACATCAAAGTTATCCTGGCATACCTGCAACATCATCAATTGAGTATACAAGCTCATCTCATCGCTCATGCCTCCATCATTTATATAAAAATCATCTTCTTCATCACACAACTCATTTCTGAGTTTATCATTTACAGATACTTCACCAAATGGAGTAGTAAAAGAATGATTTGAAGGAATACTTAATTTCTTTTCAAGTTCACCATTGTAAGATTCTATAACAACAAGTGTGTCATAGTCTGAAGAACAAATGTTCTTATAAATGGATGTTAATTCTTCAGGATTATCGGGGTCTATATGAGTTGGAACAAAAAGCATCTTTATGTTTTTCAGTCCGCTGGTAACCGGAACCGTTTTGTTCAATGATGTTTCAAGTTCCTCTCTGGAAATATTTGCAAAAGCCATGTGCTGATATTTTATTTAACTCTTAGGCATAAAAAAACCTGAAGACACTAATCCCATTAGATGAGATTAAGTCTCTTCAGGTCTACATACTACAGAACCGTTTTTTAAAGCTTTAATAAGCAATAGAAATTTGGTGATTCAGTTCTTGGAAACTACAAATTTGAAATGTTTTTTCATCATTAATTCTTACTAAGAATTCAATTTCGCTTTTTTTCTGTATTTCCAGCTCTTTTAAGTTTGTTCTCAGCCCCGTTCCCAAACATTTTACTGCAGCTTCTTTTATCGTCCAAAGCAATATGGGATCCTCATCAGAAAACACTTCCCATTCCGATTCCCCAAGTATTCTCTTCACAACTCTTTGGTCTACTTTTCTGTCCAACCATTCAGTATCTAAACCAATATCCACCGATTCAGAAATCGCACAAAAAACATGTTTTTTCGAATGACTAAAACTCACGAAGAGTTTTTCATTTTCATTTTGAGCGTATGGCTTACCTAATGGATGTTTGAATATTTCGTGATCTGAATTTAATCCCGAAACGGACAACATCTCTTTAAAGAGATGGCGTGCTGACAAGTATTCATTTTTTCTTTGCTGATTGGTGAAACCATTCCACTCTTTTTGTTCGTCTTCAGAAAGCATTTCATCAGATAAACCGGATCTGATCTCTGTATATCCCAAAATTACATGTTCAGGAAAGTCAGTTATTGAAGATGTATTCAGCAGTTCCAAAAGATTGAATAAAGATTAAGGTTAATGCCACAATTTTCCGCTTAATTCGGTATTTTCAGTGCTTCTGATTCGCAACACAACTTATTAATTAAACGATTACATGTCGAACCAAGAACTTACACATTCTGAACAAGAAGAAATACGCCGCGAAAAACTTACTGAACTTAACAAACTTGGAGTAAATCCTTACCCATACTCCTTCGATGTAACCCATTCAAGTAAACAGATCTTAGCTGATGAAAACCTGATCAGAGATGAAGAATCAAATCCTGAGTCAGAAGTCGTCTCCGTTGCAGGAAGAGTAATGACTCGCCGTATTATGGGGAAAGCTGCTTTCTTTAATCTTCAGGATTCCGAAGGAACTATTCAGATCTATATTCGCCGTGATGATGTAGGTGTTGAAAATTACAATACGGTTTTCAAAAAGATGGTAGACATTGGTGATATCGTCGGTATTAAAGGTTTTGTTTTCAAAACACGTACTGGTGAAACTACCGTGCACGCCGAAGAATTTGAGTTTCTGACCAAAACGCTTCGCCCTATTCCAATTCCAAAAGAAGTGGAAAATGAAGATGGTGAGAAAGTAGTGTATGATGCTTTTGCGGATAAAGAATTGCGTTACCGTCAGCGTTATGTTGATCTGATCGTAAATACTGAAGTGCGTGATACTTTCAGAAAACGCACAAAGCTTGTACAAACCATGAGAAACTTCATGAATGACCGTGGTTATATGGAAGTTGAAACGCCAATACTTCAACCTGTATATGGTGGTGCTTCAGCAAAGCCATTTGTTACTCATCATAATTCTTTGGATATGGATCTGTATCTGAGAATTGCTAACGAATTGTATTTGAAGCGACTTATTGTAGGTGGTTTCGATGGCGTTTATGAATTCTCAAAAGATTTCAGAAATGAAGGTCTTTCCAGGTTTCATAATCCCGAGTTCACGCAAGTTGAGTTGTATGTTGCTTACAAAGATTACAACTGGATGATGGACTTCACTGAAAAAATGATCGAACAAGTAGCTCTTGATCTTCATGGTTCTACCACAGTAACTGTTGGTGAGCATAAGATTGATTTCAAAGCGCCTTGGCCAAGAATTCCCCTACTGGAAGCCATTGAGAAAGAAACAGGCAAAGATCTTTCAGGCATGGAACTGGATGAAATGAAGAAAGTAGCCAAAGAACTTCACATCGAAATTGATGAAAGCTTTGGTAAAGGTAAGATCATTGATGAGATCTTCGGCGAATATGTAGAATCTAAATTGATCCAGCCTACTTTTATTACCGATTATCCAATTGAAATGAGCCCGCTTACAAAAAAGCATCGTTCAAAAGAAGGATTGGTGGAACGCTTTGAGTGTATTTGTAATGGAAAAGAGATCGCAAATGCATACACTGAGCTAAATGATCCTATCGATCAGAGAGAACGTCTTGAAGAACAAGCTTCGCTGCGTGCAGGCGGTGACGATGAAGCAATGACCATCGACGAAGATTTTATTCGTGCATTGGAATACGGAATGCCTCCTACTGCCGGAATAGGAATTGGAATTGATCGTTTAGCGATGATTATGACGAATTCTGCATCCATCAGAGACGTACTTTTCTTCCCACAAATGAAACCGGAATAATCGCTGTGCGAAAATTTCAAAACTCAAATATCAAATTACAGCCATATAGTTTTAATTTGATGTTATTTGAAATTTGTACATTGGAATTTGAAATTTAATTCTATGAATTTTGAGTGGTATTTAGCGCTGCGTTATTTTAAAGGCAATCGAAAAGGTGCTCGCTTTTTATCGTTCATTAAGATCATGTCCATAACAGGAGTCGCTATTGGCTCTGCCGGATTGTTGATCGCGCTATCGGTGGTTCATGGTTTTAAATCCACTATCAACAATAAAGTATTGGGGTTTGCGCCTCATTACACTGTTTCATCTCAATCTTTCATAAGAACAACGCTGGAACGTGCCGACACACTGGTCACTTATCTGGATAAAAGACATCCTGAGATCCTTGAAAAACAGGCGGTGATACAAGGTCAGGTAATGATCCAAACCAAGGATGAGATAAGCGGAACTATTCTTAAAGGTGTAAATAAAGATGGTGGCGTATCAAATTTAACCCAGTATGTTAATACAGGACAATTTGATCTTTCTGAACAAGAAAACGGAATGTTTGGAATTGTAATTGGTTCAAAACTTGCGTCACAATTAACTGCCGGTATTGGAGATATTGTAACAACGTACACAGTCAATGAAGTGCCCTCTTTGATCAGTTCACCTGAGATCAAGCAATTTCTTGTCACCGGAATTTATCAAACCGGAATAGACCAATTTGATGATGTTTTTGTAATTGTTGAAAGAGAACAAGCTCGTGAACTATTTAATCTCTCTCCAACCGAAGCACATGCTATTGAATTAAAACTAAAGGATGAGAACTCCATAAATTCTTTTGAAGAAAAACTTAATAATTCGCTTTCATTTCCTTTTTTCTCAGAGTCCATTTTACAAAAATTTTATTCCATCTTTGCATGGGTTGAACTTCAGGAACAAATGATCCCACTTGTGATCGGTGTCATGATCATTGTAGCTGCGTTCAATCTTATTGGAACAGTTTTAATGATGATCCTTGAACGAACCCGCGATATTGGTATTCTTAAGACCATTGGTACAAAATCCTCCATTGTAAGAAAGATTTTTTTACTGGAAGGACTGTTGGTCTCTTTTGTTGGAATGATCTTTGGAGTAATAATTTCTCTGCTTTTTGCCTATTTGCAGTTAGAATTTCAAATTATTCCGCTTTCTGAAGAGAATTACTACATGAGTTATGTGCCGGTAGAGCCTCATCTTCTTGATTTCCTGATAGTCACAGTTGTTACTTTTGTATTATGCGGATTGGCTTCGTGGATTCCGGCCAGAATAGCCGCTAAAACTGATCCCCTTAAGGTTATCTCATACGGACGTTAAGTCTTTCCGAATCATTTCCTAATTAATTCGAGCAATTCAAATATTCTGCTCCCCCTTTTACTCATTCATACTTTTTTATTTGACAATCTCATCATTTATTGTTTCTAATTAATTAATTGAGAATAATAAAAGAGGGTACATGAGAAACATATTAGATACTAAAAAAAGCATATTTGTCGGTTTAATTTTTGGGATTTTAACCATTGCTCCCGTACAGAAGTTAACAGCTCAACAAGCCGGTGGCGCAACAGAACAACAGCTAAACCAATCCGATCATGCTGAACAAACTCAAAGATTTTATAAAGGAATTTTTAGTGCTGATGAAACCACATTTAATACTACGGTCTATACTTTTAATGACATTACTATATTTTCCTATTTCAACGACACCGATATCCTGATAACAAGCTCTGCCGGGGATACTGTCTTTACAGATACACTGGCAGCAAATGGATTTACTACCTTCAACGCCAATAGCGGCATTTTCAGAATTAGTAGTGGTAAATCGTACACAGCTTTAGTAGGTGATGCCATATCGAATCTGGTTCAGGGATATTTTGCAATCGATCAAAGTGGAAGAGGAACTTCTACCCTTTTAAATACATACATGGTCGGAAGTTTTCAGGGAGAAGAACGTTTCATCGTTTTCGGTTATCAGGACAACACAAGTTTTAATATTAAGAACTTGTCGACCGGAGACATACTTTTTGCCGGAGTTCTGAATAAGGGTGAACATTACACATTGCCTGCTACACCGCACAGAACTTATTTACAAGTTTCAGCCAGCAAACCTGTTTCAGCTTTATCGTACGGTGATCAGGATTATTATGTACCGGCAGCAAATGGCAGATTTTCAGGCACTACATTTTATGGGTTTTCGGCACACATCGGAAATTGGACAAACAGCATAACAGTTTCATCTTATCATGACAACAATATCGTTTACGCCTTTAATTCTGAGACCGGAGATACTTTAGTAGCTGATACTTTAGGACAGGGTGAAGTGTTTACCTATCCTATAACTCAGGAAACTTATTGGGAAGTCGAAGCTCAGAAAACAGTTACAGTAGCAAATATTCCTTATTCAGGTTGGACAGGAAACTACTTCTATATGACAAGAGCCATGGATGAAACAGGAATTGGTGCCGGAAAGCTATTCTATGTTCCAACCATAAACTCCAGAATGGATATCTTTTCGTTTGATGATGACAATGAAGTCATGATCACTTATTTAGGTGATAAAGAAGATTATCCATACACCGCTACAAAAGACACTGTTTATGAAGGCACGCTCAATGCAGGTGAAGGATATAACTTCTTTACATTAAGCGGAAACCATGTTTATAAAGTAGAGTCTACAGGAAACTCTTCTGTTCTTCAGAGTAATGGTGGAGCTGGGGCTGATTTCATGCCGCTTAGTTTTGCTCAGGAGCTTCCGGATTTGGCTATTAGTGAGGATGGTTTATCATTCACTCCTCCTGATAGTGTTTTTGGTGAAGGAGATGCAGTAACTGTTTCACTTGTTGTTAGAAATTTTGGACCTGTTGATGCGGAAAATGTAGTTGTAGCTCTTTATGATGGCGATATTTCCAGCGAAGGAACCGCCCCTGTTATTGGTTTTGAAGAAATTCCTCTGGTTGCTGCACAGGATTCGGCAATAATTAGTGTTGATTTCATTGTTCCCCGTGATCCTGAATTCAGAACATTATCTCTTCAAGTTGATCCTGAAGACCTGATTCAAGAATCAAATAGTTCAAATAACACTATCATAAGACCTCTTGTACCTAATAAAGATCTACTTCCTCCTCTTCCTATTTCAGTTACTGCTCCAAGTGGTTTAGAGATCGAGGAAGATAGTCTTGCAGGGAATCCTTTTAAAGTCACAGCAAACATTTTTAATCAAGGAACTGTTGATGCTGAAAATGTAGTCGTAAAGATCGCATTATTTGACGGACTCACTTTAGTAGGTGAAGACTCAGTTATTAATGAAGCTGCACTTCCGGGACAACAATCTCTTACTGTGGAATGGATGGTCAGAGCGGATAAAAACGTTTCAGGACCGAATAGATATACAGTATCGGTTGATGCTGATAACGCAGAAGCGAAGCAAGCAAACCGTTCTATAAGCATTCCTGATCTTATCGCTCCATCTGCTCCGTCTAATTTGAGTTCAATGATCTCGCCTGACAACGAGAATAACATTACTTTGAATTGGTCATTGAATTCAGAAACCGATCTGGCCGGCTATTTAGTGTATTATGGATCAGAAAGCGGTGTATATGATGGAGTTGATGCAAATGAAGGAGAATCTCCGATCACAATATCAACTTTTGAGGAATTCGAATTATCGGGTTTACCTGATGGAGGTTCTCAATATTTCTTTGTGGTAAAAGCATTTGATTTATCAGGAAACCTAAGTGAAGCTTCTAATGAATCCAGTACAACCATTACCACGGATATTTTTGACGAAACTGAAACTCCTGAACAATATTTTATTGAGCAGAATTACCCAAATCCGTTTAACCCTTCTACAAATATAACTTATAAAGTACCTGAAACAGCGAATGTTACTATCACTTTGTATGATATGTTGGGAAGAAAGCTTTCTACTTTAGTTAACGAACGTAAAACGGCCGGGTCGTACCAAATAACTCTTGATATGAGTTCTTATTCGAGCGGTATCTATTTATATCGTATGCAGTCTGGTACATTTATTAAAACCAGAAGGCTTACCCTCATTAAATAATCTGTTTCATATTTTTAAAGCCGGATCCTTAAAAAAGATCCGGCTTTTTTTGTTTTAAGAAATATGAATTCTAATTTCAGACATGATAAACTTTCAACCTCTGCGGATCACATCAGGATGGACTATAGAATGGAATACGTTTATGAAAACGGATCCTCATCCGGATGATATGGCTGACTTTTCAGGAAGTAGCTTGCTACATGCCTATAACAGAAACATGAAAAGAGCGATTAATTTAGAATGGAGGCCTGAAGAAGATTACGATGGTGAATTTATCCTCAGAGTAATCAATCTTGAAGAGCACTATAACTCAAAAACCCAGGATTTTGATCTGGTTGGTGATTGGGAAAATCCTCATTATGAATTTTGTTCCAAAGACCGATTAAAAGTTGTATCCGAAATTGAGGAATTGATGCTACAACTTCCGCCTTACGAAGATCCCAGAATTCTTAAATCACGAGGCGTGGTGGATGATGAAGCGGAACACATCAGAATAAAATTGCTCGAAACAAAGATCTCTGATGAAGTCAGGTCTGAAATTTTGAATTCCGATCACAAAAAACTGCAGGATCTGTTGTTAGATCATACAGATGTAAAAAGAGAAGATCTGCTTTTTTTATCCGAACATGGTACTGTTAAAGGAATAAGAAATAAAGCGAGTCAAAAACTAAACAGTAAACCATTTCGAAATTAAAAGTGATACAATATGAGAATTAAATTATCTGAAGAATTAGAGCTTTCCGGAATCATTCATGGCCAAATGAGATTGCTGGAATGGAATTTATCTGATCAGGAACTTCTAAGTTTTATAGAACAATGCTTAGACTTAGGAGTAACATCCTTTGACCATGCTGATATATACGGAGACTATGGATGTGAAAAGAAATTCGGGGATGCACTGAAATTAGATTCCTCTCTAAGAGATAAGATCGAAATAATTACCAAGTGCGGTATTATGAAGTTATCTGATAAATTTCCTCAGCGCTCAATTGGTTATTATGATTATAGCTATGAACACATAATTCAGTCTGCTGAACTTTCTCTAAAAAATCTATCCACCGATCATATTGATGTTTTTCTGCTTCACCGCCCCGCCCCTTTCTTTGATCCCGCTAAAGTCGCAAAAGCATTCGACGATCTTTACAGATCGGGAAAAGTAAAACACTTTGGCGTTTCAAATTTTTCTCCAATGCAATTCGAATCATTGCAATCACATTTGGATCAAAAATTGGTTACCAATCAGGTTGAGATATCACCTTACAATCTCGAACATTTTGATAACGGAAATATTGATTTCTTTTTAAAGGAAGGAATTAAACCTATGGCATGGTCCCCTTTAGCCGGTGGAGCTATATTTGATCCAAAAGAAGAAAAAGGACATCGCTTAGCAAAAACTTTAAGAGAGGTAGCTGAAGAACTTGATCAGCAGCATATCGATTCTGTGATCTATGCCTGGCTATTAAATCATCCTGCTCAAATTCTACCAATTGTAGGTTCAGGTAAGATAGAACGAATTAATTCAGCTGTACAAGCTGAAAAAATAAAGATGAGTTTAGAGCAATGGTACAAGATATGGGTGGCTTCCAAAGGACATAGAGTTCCATAAAAAAAGCTCTGCCGAATAATCAACAGAGCTTTTAGATTTTCTAAGTAGGACCAATCAATTCAATACAGAATCAACAGGTTCCCAATCCATACCAAATGCTTCTGCTACATCATCATATACGATGATACCGTTTGCAATATTCAAACCCTGAAGCAATTCTTTATCATCTTTAAGAGCTTGTTTCCAGCCCTTGTTTGCAAGTGCAACAGCATACGGAAGCGTTACATTTGTTAAACCTAAAGTAGAAGTGTAAGGAACCGCTCCCGGCATATTTGCAACACAGTAATGAACTACATCCTCTACAAAATATACAGGATCAGTATGTGTAGTTGGTTTTGATGTTTCAAAACATCCACCCTGATCGATAGCAACATCAACAAGAACAGTACCAGGACGCATTTCTTTTAACATTTCTCTGGTGATCAAATGCGGAGCTTTTGCACCCGGCTTTAAAACAGCGCCGATGATCACATCAACACTAGGCAACATTGCACGGATGTTCGCTTCTGAAGAAAAGAACGTGTGAATATTTTTTGGCATAACATCATCCAGATAACGAAGTCTTGGCATATTGATATCCATGATCGTAGTATCAGCTCCCATACCTGCAGCGATCTTAGCAGCATTCACACCTACTATTCCACCACCTAAAACCAGTACTTTAGCAGGTTGTACTCCGGGAATTCCTCCCATCAACATACCACGACCGCCTTTTGGCTTTTCCAGATAAACAGCTCCTTCCTGAGCAGCCATTCTTCCTGCAACTTCACTCATCGGAATTAACAAAGGAAGTGATCCGTCTGCTTTTTCTACAGTTTCGTATGCAATAGCAATACATTTTGAATCAACAACCGCTTTGGTCAGGGCTTCATCAGCAGCGAAATGGAAATAAGTAAAAATAACCTGTCCTTCTCTCATTCGCGGATATTCTTCAGCGATAGGCTCTTTTACTTTCATGATCATATCAGCACGCTTCCACACTTCTTCTACATCATCAACTATGGTTGCACCTGCTTCAATATAATCTTCATCAAAAAAACCACTTCCAATACCTGCGCCTTTTTGTATTAAAACCTCATGTCCATTGCGTTTCATTTGCAATGCGCCACCCGGTTGAAGAGCGATTCGGTTTTCGTGTGTTTTAATTTCTTTCGGTACACCAATAATCATAACGTTGGGAATTTAGTTGCTTAAAATTTTGAAAGACTTAAAGGTAGGTATTTTTCATAAAAAAACGCTTCCATTTTTTTGTTAAATGTTTAATTTGGGAATCTTCAAACTTAATAATGACTCTTATCTCCGGTTTGTTAACCTTTACGGCTTCAAAAACCCTTTATAATTAATTTATGTATAGAAAAACCTTCTTTTTGCTGTGTTCTGTTGTATTAGTTCTGAATTGTCAGTTTCTAAAACCTACACAGAATGTTACTACTCCAACGCACCCGGAAATACAAAGAGAATTCAGAGCTGCCTGGGTAGCTACTGTTGATAACATTAACTGGCCCAGTTCTCCGGGCTTGCCCGTTACTGTTCAGAAAGAAGAAGCTTTAGAAATACTTGACCTGTTGGCTGATAATAATTTTAACGCTGTAATATTTCAGGTAAGACCCCAAGCTGATGCTTTATATGAAAGTGAGCTGGAGCCTTGGTCTTATTATCTAACAGGAGAACAAGGAGAATCTCCCTTTCCCTACTACGACCCGCTTGATTTCTGGATCGATGAAGCACATAAACGTGGATTGGAACTGCACGTGTGGCTAAACCCATACAGAGCTCACCATCCGAAAGGAGGAATTGTTTCAGATAACTCACTCGTAAACACTAAAAGTGATCTTGTTGTAGAATTGAAAAATGGTTATTGGTGGTTTGACCCTTCCATGAAAGAAACTCAGGATCATGGTATCGATGTAGTAATGGATATTGTTAAACGCTACGATATAGATGGTGTTCATTTTGATGATTACTTCTATCCATACCCTTCATATAACAATGATGAAGATTTCCCGGACGACAAAAGCTGGAATGAATATGTTGAAAATGGCGGAGATTTAAGTCGAGGAGATTGGCGCAGAAACTCAGTAAATCAATTCATTGAAAATATTTACACCTCAATTAAAAAAGAAAAGCCATTCGTAAAGTTTGGATTGAGTCCATTTGGTATCTGGCGACCAGGACATCCTTCATCTATTCAGGGATTTGATCAATATGACGTTTTATATGCAGATGCTAAATTGTGGCTAAACGAGGGTTGGATAGATTATTTCTCCCCTCAGCTATACTGGCCTGTTAATCAGGTTGAGCAAAGTTTTCCTGTACTGTTGGGTTGGTGGGCAGAACAAAACTATAAAAACAGGCATGTTTGGCCCGGAATCAGTATCGGACGATTCCAAGGTGAGAAACAGGCTGATGAAATACTTAACAATATCATGATAACCAGAGGAATGCTCCCGGAAGCGCCCGGCTTGGTGCACTGGAGTGTAGCTCCGTTAATAGGAAACGACTCCCTTCAAACGGAGTTAAAAACCAAGCCTTACAGAAAAAAAGCAGTGGTTCCATCACTTTCGTGGCTTGACCAAAAAAACTCCGGTATACCAGATGTTAACTATGACTTTTCTGAAGAAAACGTTTCTGTTTCACTTAATAATCCTGAAACAGAAATATCCAACTGGATAGTTTATTATAAGTACGATGATACCTGGTCTGAAAGAATTCTGAGTAAAAAAAGAAAACAACTGGTACTTCCATATACGATAGAAGTTCAAACAGAGAGTGATGATTCTCTGAAAGTAACTGAAGTTTCTCTGCTTCAGGAAATTCAAGTTACTTATATAGACAGGTTCGGATTTGAAAGTGAAGCATCGGTCAGAAATCTGGAGAAATAAAACCATTTTACGAATGCGGTTTCTTTTTTTACATACTTTCGTTCAATCAAATTACATTAACTATCTATAAATGAAATATCGCAATATCTTTTTGAGTCTGATTCTTGCTTCGGCACTTAGTTTCGCCGGTTGTACAGGAGCCAAGAAATCAACATCTAATAAAACAACTACTCCAAGCACTTCTCGACCTTCCGCTAAAGGAGGTATTAAATCCTTTGATAAAGTTATCAAAAAAGGCGCCACTAAAGATGAGGGTGTTTTCACTATTTATGAGCAGGAAGGAAAATACTTCTTTGAGATCAGTAATGACCTTTTAAATCGAGAAATGTTGATGGTAAGCAGAATTGCCGGTGTGCCTCCCGGTTTCTCAGGCTTTAGTTCTGCGGGATCTAAATCTGCTGAACAGGTAGTTAGTTTTTCCAGAAATAAAGACAAGATCTTAATGAGGAAAAAATCTTATGAGGCTATTGCTGATGAAGAACTTCCTGTTTACGAATCAGTTCGAGCAAATAATTATGAGCCTGTAATCGCTGCTTTTGATATCGAAGCTTTAAGTAAGGATTCATCAGGAGTCCTTATTGATGTAACTGATCTTTTCACTAAAGATGTGGAAGCGATAAGTGGAATTCCTTCCTATTTGAGAAGGACTTATCAGGTACGAAGATTGGATGCAGACCGCAGTTTCGTGGAGTCAGTAAAAAGCTTCCCGGAAAATATAGAAGTCCGCCAGGTTATGACTTACGTTGCTGCAAATCCCCCAAGTGCCGGATATACTCAAACTCTTTCGGTTGAAGTAAGTCAATCTCTTGTACTCTTGCCAGAAGAACCCATGCAAAAAAGGTACGCTGATTACAGAGTAGGATATTTCAGCATTCGACAAATTGATTATGGTTCTGATGAACAAAAAGCAGCTCAGAAAGAATATATCCGAAGATGGAGATTAGAGCCTAAAGATCCTGAAGCTTACGCCCGTGGTGAATTGGTTGAGCCGGTAAAACCCATTGTTTACTACCTGGATCCGGCTACTCCTGAAAAATATCGCTCTTATATCATTGAAGGAATTTTAGACTGGAATGAAGCTTTTGAAGAAGCCGGATTTAAAAATGCGGTTCAAGCCAAAATTCCACCTACAAAAGAAGAAGATCCGGATTGGAGCGCAGAAGATATCCGGTATTCAACCGTGAGATGGGTTGCAAGTACAGTAAGAAATGCGGTGGGACCAAGTGTATCTGACCCAAGATCAGGTGAGATCATTGAAAGCGATATTGTATGGTATCACAACCACATGAGATCTTACAGAAATCGCTTAATGATCGAAACAGGTGCCGCAAATCCGGCAGCCAGAAAACTTAAGCTGGATGATGATCTGATCGGTGAAACAATGCGTCGTGTAATTTCACACGAAATTGGCCATGCCATTGGGTTGCCACATAACATGCAATCAAGTTCTGCCTACCCTACCGATTCTTTAAGATCAGGTTCATTTACACAGAAGTGGGGAATCGCGACAACTATTATGGAATACGCCCGTCAGAATTACATTGCACAACCCGGTGATGAAAACATTCGTTTTATCAGACAGATCGGTCCTTACGACAAATATTCTGTTAACTGGGGATACCGAGTAATTCCTGACGCAGAAACACCTGAAGATGAACTGGAAACATTGGACAACTGGATCGAAGCCAAAGCTGATGACCCTGTATACAGATTTGCATCTTCAACAGGTTACGATCCCTCTTCTCAAACTGAAGATCTGGGAGACGATCCTGTTAAATCCAGTACTTATGGTTTAATGAATTTAAAAAGAGTAGTTCCAAACTTAATTGATTGGACTTCTACCGATGGCGAAGGCTATGACGATCTGGAAGAGATCTATGGTGAATTGGTCGGACAATGGTCGCGCTATGCTCGCCATGTTGCTACCAATATCGGAGGAGTTTATCAATCCAGAAAAGCTTCTGATCAGGAAGGATGGGTTTATACTCCTGTTTCCAAAGAATACCAGAAAAAAGCGATGGCATTCCTGAACGAGCATGCTTTTACTACACCTGATTGGTTACTGGATGAAGAAATTCTATACAGGATCCAAGCTCAGGGTGTAACAAACAACATCAAAAATCTTCAGTCAGGAATCTTACGCTCCACTATGAATGCAGGAGCAATGATCCGCTTATCAGAGCAAGCTGAATTTGATGAAGATTCATATCCGCTTCATGAAGCACTTGAAGATATCAGAAAAGGAATCTGGAGCGAAGTTTATAAAACAGGTACAAATAATATTGATGCTTTCAGAAGAAACCTCCAAAGAGAATATCTGAGTTCGATAGCTGCTATGTTTGAGGAAGATACTCAAGGTGGAGGATTCAGAGGACCTACTCTTGATATCAAAGACTCAGATATCAGACCTGCATTGCGTCATGAGTTAACAGAATTAAGAAGTGCAGTTCAAAATGATATTTCGTTCCGTACAAATGCGGCAACCCAAGCTCATTTAAAGGATGTCTTGATCAGAATTGATGCTATTTTGGAAGCCGATAAATAAAATCAGCATTTAGATAATTTTAAAAGGCTCCGATTCGGGGCCTTTTTTATTTCTGAGATCGCGCCAATCCTTTTTTTGTGAGAGAAACATGTCCATATAAATATTCCCCACCTAAGGTCTCGATCTTTAAACATTTCTTTGACTCCAGATATTCGAATAAATTCCTGGCTTCCGTTTTATCTATACCAAGTTCTTCAGAGATTTCTTTAACAGAAACACGCACTCCCTCCTCTCCATCAGAATCGATATACATCCTTTTTAGGATGCTTTTGGCCTTCAAATTAAAATCACTTCCCAGAATCAATGATTAACTTTTCGTTCAGTGAAAAAATCTATTTTTCAGCTTAAACTTTTGTTAACTAAATGTTATCCTTTCATTAACTCATTAATTCAGTGTAAAGCTCAGTACTTTGAATTTTGATAACTTTGAATTATGATATCTTTCTAATCGTATTTTTAAGTTTAAAAGCAGACCTTTGTTCAGTTAACTAAATCGTACATGTTTCAAAAACTAACTCTCAGAGATCGAATTTTTTTGATTTCATCGCTTCTTATTATGGCAGCGATTACTTTGATATGGGTTTTTATAAAACCCGAATATCAGGGTAAGATCGTCAAAGAGAGAACTACCATCGTATCTCAGCTTCAGGAATATACTCTGCGACAGACAGACGGTACGATAAGAAACTGGCTCAATTCCACTATCAGACTTGCACAAGATCTGTCTCAGGACCCTGCAAATGCACCCGAATTAGCTAACAAAGCAATAAATTATACTCCCGGCTTAATGAGAGTTATAATTGCTGACACTGAAAGTGATGAAGAAATAGATCTGATTCGCGCTATTTATGATTCAATTGATTTCTCTGTTGAACAGATTGACTGGTACCCCTCCCGAATTGATGAAACCACTAATACTGCGTTAATAAATCGCCCTGAACAAACTGTAGATTTCTTTATTACGGAAAGAGCTTTTCAGGTCGGCTCTAATGTTTTTAAACTTCGGCTATACTTTAATGCTCAGAATTTGAATAACAGTCTTACCAACATTCCCCTTGGAGGAACCTATTTCACCAGCATTTCAAACTCACTGGGAGAAAGTATTACTCCTTCCTCTGGCTTTGAATTTCCGAATGACTTAATTGGTGAGACCAGTTTTTCAGATGAAAAGATGATAACTATAGATTCAAAAAACTGGTATATCCTTTCTTCGAGGTTTGAAACAATTCCTTTTTGGCATCTGGTAGCTGTAGATGATGCATTCATTCTTGAACCGGTTAACCAACTTCTGCGTTTTTCTTACTACACTGCGGCTTTTGTTCTGTTATTTATGTTCGGGTTTAGCTGGTATGTAAGTTTACGTGTAAATAAACCCATAAAACTCCTTTTAGAAGATGTGGAGTATTTAGGAAATCTGGATTTCGATCATCGTATCAAACAAGTCTCGCTCCCTGAATTCCAGCCAATGCATGATACCCTTGAAAACATCAGAGCTACCTTAAGCCGTTATCAAAAACTAAACGTTGAAAAGATCATATTAGAAGAGTGGAAAAATAAATATATGGTTACCTATTCTGAAGATCTGATAGGTATAATTGGTGAGGAAGGAACGTTCACTTTTATCAACAATCAGTTTGTTTCATTTTTAGAAGAACTGGAATTGAATCCCAAGAACGCATCACTGGAAAAGATCCTCGATCATTCCAATATCAAAGTTTCAGAATCCAACCAAGCTTTACATTACCCTGACCCTTTCACCATAAAAGTAAACCAGTCTTCATTAACTCATTCAACCAATGAGGGCGCAGAATACTTCTATGACTTCCAGTATCTGTCCATTCTGGATGAAAGTAATGAAGAGATCGGTGCCTATGTAATTATTCATGACAAGACCGAAGATCGCTTGTTAGACATCAAACGTAATGATATGATCAATGTGATCGTTCACGAGCTTAAGAACCCGATTACAGGTGTTGTAGGTTTATCCAGATTGATTATTGAAACAGATGATATGGAACCTGCAGAATCAAAAGCGCTGATGCAGGAAGTTCTTAACTCAGGAGAACGGATGAACGAGTTAGTAAATCGCTTTTTGGAAGTTCAAAAACTTGAAGCGGGAAATACTTCTCTAAATGTGTCAGACGTTGATGTGAAAGAAGTAATTGGAAACGTTACCATGTTGTCTAAACCATTGCTTTCTTCCAAGAGTTTATCTCTTTCAGTTACAGAGACCGGAAAAAAGTTTAATATAGAGGCAGACAAAGATCTTGTGTTTGATGCCATTCAAAATATTCTCAGTAACGCTGTAAAATATGGTGAACCGGAAAGAGTCATTGATATAGACCTTAAATCAACCCGTGATTCCGTAATAGTTGCAGTTACCGATCATGGCTATGGAATTAGTATTGAGGACCAAAGTAAAGTATTTGAAAAATTTTTCAGGGTAAAATCCAATATCAAGTCTGCTCGTGAAAAAGGAACAGGACTAGGTTTGGCATATGTGAAACAAATTATGCAACGTCATCATGGCGATATTGCTTTGGAATCTTCAGCTAAGATCGGAAGTAGATTTATACTAACTTTCCCAAAAAAATATAAAGCAGGTTAATGAAATCACTGATAATAACTATCCTAATAAGTTTTATTTCTTTGGGTGTTCAGGCTCAGGATCCTGTGTCTTTTTCAAGCGATAAGCTTCAGCAAATATCACAAAGATATGCAGGCAGTTCTCTGAATTGGCCTGTAGTTGTTAGTCTTGCTGAACATAACATTACCAATAATACTTTTACCCTATCCAGTGGTGATTTGCTTAAACTCAGAAGTCTCACTAATTCCACAATCATATTCGAAGATCAA
Source organism: Balneola sp. EhC07 (assembly GCF_001650905.1). GTDB lineage: Bacteria > Bacteroidota > Rhodothermia > Balneolales > Balneolaceae > Balneola. The sequence continues at coordinate 45,461 of NZ_LXYG01000006.1, read as the reverse complement.
CAAAAAAGAACGAATAAACTTATTGGTGAAGGAGCTACTATTTTTGCTACTAATCAACTAAATGATACCAATAAGTTGTTTAGTGATTTTCTCGATGAGATCAGAAATGGAAACTTAGAAAATGCTTTGGGTATCAGTGAACAACTTAAGCCCTCAGTTGATGCTTTGGAGAGAACCCTGAATAGTAATCGGTTGGTAGCCATCCAGGCGCAATTGATTTCCAAAAACGGAATTGTTGATAAAAGGCTTGGATTGCTTGCCGGTTGGAATGAAGCTTTTGTGGGTGATCTTTTTGAGGAATCGCACGGGGTAAGAACACAACAAGAAAGTTACGCTACTTTAGCTTTTACTGATGGAAGTAATATCATAGTTAATCCCAATACAACAGCAATTATCAGAAAGTCCAGAATAGATAAGCTTGATAAAAGTGCTGATGCTGAAATCACTTTGGTAGAAGGTGGTTTACTTTCAAAGCTTTCCGCGGTTGGTAAAGAACGAAGTAAATATGTTTTGAATGCAGGAAGTTCGACAACAGAGTTGAATACACAAAATTTCCTGGCAGAAAACTCAGGCGGAACGAATGTAAGACTCTCTAATTATGATGGTGATGCTCAGGTCTCAGCGAATAACGTTATTGTAACTATCCGAAAAGATGAAGGTACTATCATTCGTGGAAATGCTGCTCCCTTGCCTCCTGTAAAGCTTTTACCCGCACCCAAATATTTAACTTCAAAACTGGACACCATTATTTATCAAAATGATTTTCTTCTGAATTTTATCGGTGTTAGCAACGCTGTCAATTATAGAGTAGAATATAGTAGTGCTTATAATTTTGATAAAAATGTAGTAGTGAAGGAAGTAACTAACACCAGAATCTTGATGGAAGACCTTCCTCTTGGCACAACCTATGTGAGAGTACAATCCGTAGATAACCTAGGACTGAAAGGCCCTTTTTCTGATACGTTTTTGGTAATAAGAAATCAGGACACTAAATCTCCTCCGATTTTTGGTGATCAGTTTAACCAAAAGGTTCATTTTGTGTTATCAAATTCTGTGACCATTACTGGTGTAACCGAACCCGATGCCGTTGTATTGGTAAATGGTAAAACTACTGAGGTATCAGGTTCCGGGACATTCAACAGAGTTGTTTTATTAGAATTAAATGACCAAGTTATTAATGTAACTTCAACAGATGGCTCTCAAAATACCACTCGCAAAGAACTTCGTGTTGTACATTTAACTGAGGAATATCTTTTTAAAGTTAAACTTGATGGGTTGGATATAAAAGAAGATATTTCCGCCGCAAACTCTGCAAAAACAATAACGGGACGTGCTTTTCCTGAAATGGAAGTAGAGTTAAAAAATGGCGATACTATAAAAACTGTAAAAACTGATTCGCAAGGAAGATGGGGTGTAACAATGAACGTGCAACAAGGCAAACTTTCCATTACATTTAAGGCAAATCAAACAGGCATAGAAACATTGTCCAAATCTTATACGGTTAAGTAAATTCGATCGGGTTATTATGATAAAACGACTAACACTCGTTCTTACTTTATTATTTGTCTCGCACTCTATTTTAGCTCAGGAAGTCTATCTTTCTATATCCGGTAGAAGTACTTCTATTGTTAGTGGTGACAGCCGAAATCAGTACGATATTTGGATCAAACCTTCAGGTACTCCTCAAAACGGGAAAATTGAGATCTTTGATGCAGGCTTAGGCGGTGCTGTAGATATTGTAACTCAAAACGGTGCCAATACTTCCACTTCATTTTCACTATTCCCTTTTGATGAAGTTTACAGTATTGAAAATGGAAGGCTACGATCTAAATCTAATCCATCGAATAAAGTAACACAGTTAACAACCCAAAACGAAGAGCGGTTTAAAAACAGGTGGGTTGCTTTATCTGATATCGATAATACTTCATCCAACGGCTATATAATCCGCGTCTCGACTGACAACGGAGATGATGTAAATAGTTTTAACTTCAGGGTTAGTTCGCCAACCGGACAGATTTTATCAGGCCAAAATTGGCAAATTATTGGCGTTGATCTGTCAATAGGGCTTTTTAATTCACAAAGAAGTTCTGTATTTCAACTCAAACCTTATTTGTTGCAGGAAACTTCAGACTCACCCCGACTAGTTGCCAGCGGACAGGAAGATTCCAGAGTTCGTAAAATAGATACTTTTGGTGAGATCTTTGACTTGTCCCGTTCCGGTATCCCAGCATCAAAATTTGGACTAAAAAACAATTGGGGATTGAATATTACAGGATCATCAGATCGAATTAATACAATGACTGTATATGGATTTGATAGCCCGGTTCTTTGGTTACTTGAACCCTTTGTAAGTGAAAATAACATAAAGCCCAATCTCGGTATTAATGAAGTGCCTACTCAACAATGTACCGAGAAAACATTCGAACTAGCAGGAAACGACTTTAATAACGCGGAAATCAGCAACTCCAGATGGATACTGGATAATCAACAAGTGGCTTCCGGTAAAACACCAACCATTTCTTCTGATACTCCCGGTGAGATTCAGTACACCGTTCTGATTCCGAATCAAAGATCCCTTTTCCCGGAGTATTGGACATATACAAAATCAGTATTTATAAATTCACCACCTGTTGCACGAGTATCAGTACCAAAACGTGTTATTTCCCCTACTGAAACAATTTTACTGTCAGGCTCAAATTCTTATGATATTGAAGGCAAGCCATTGACGTACCAATGGTATGTAAATGGTTCTCCTAGAGGTAATTCAGAATCTTTCCGGTTTTCCAGTACAATTTCCGGTACTTATAATGTAACTCTTAGAGTTTCTGATGGTGGCTCCAATCCTATTTGCGCGACTGATGAGCGTCAAATTCAAATGCGAGTTAACACACAGCCTTATGCTGAGTTAAATATCGCTTCGCTAATCGGAACAAATGAAAACGTTACAGCAACTGTAAGTAATCAAACCGACGCTGATAATGATTCTTTGATCTATTCGTGGAGAGGAGTTGGTATTGCAGGTGCATCAAATGGTAAAACAGTAACTGTAAATCACTCAGACCCGGGTTCATATACAATTAATCTAACTTTAGATGATGGTTCCGGATCCAGTAACGGTTTATACTCCATTAACAAAAGATACGAAGTTAACGCACCTCCGGTACCACTGTTCACTTTAAGAGAGAAAGCTGCTCCCGGAGATAATATCACTTTTGATGCCGGCAGTTCTACAGATGGGAATAATAATCCATTGACTTACAAGTGGTTTGTTAATGATAATCTGATAGCTTCTGAAGCAGTAACAGAATTTCAATTTTCTGATCCCGGTGCATACCGTGTAAAACTTATAGTTGACGATGGCAGAGGTGTTTCAAATTCGGTGCAGGAACTAACTAAAACCGTTCGGATAAATACTCCTCCACAGCCGGTAATTACTGCTGCAAAAGTAACTTCCAGTTCCAGAGTAACTTTTTCTGCAGAACAAAGCAGCGATTCAGAATCCACACTAAGTACATACAGATGGAATTTCGGAGACGGAAATACTGCAACAGGACCAAGAGTTCAACATACTTATTCTAAGACGGGAGAGTACAGAGTTACTCTTCAGGTAAATGATGGTGAAGGACTTTCAAACAGTAGCAGAACCACGGAACACATTTTATTGATCAACCAATATCCGATTGCAGATTTTAATTCACCTGTAGTTGTTGCTCCGGGACAGGAGTTCACTTTAGATGGTTCTTTAAGTACAGACAGCGATGGATTGATTACCAGTTATGAGTGGTATAATGAAGGAGAATTAATCGGAACAGGAAGCACAATCACCACCACCTTAAGTAAAACAGGAAACGCAAATATCTCGCTAAGAGTAAAAGACGATTCCGGTTATGAACTTGCGGAAGGAATTAAAACTAAAAAAGTTCGGGTAAACACCCCTCCTACTGCTGTTTGGGTTTCTGATGCAGATTATGTTGCTCCAAACAAAGAAATCAGATTCTCTGCCGCAGAATCATACGATCTGGATGGTAGTATAGCTCGATACAGGTGGGAATTTAATGACGGAGTAACACTTCGTGGCCGTGTAATTCAAAGAACATTCAGAGAAAGTGGAGCCAAGTCTTTCACATTAACAGTAACGGATAATGATGGTTTATCTAACTCCAGCTCTTCTGTATCGGGAGAACTGAAAGTAAATCACCAGCCTTTGATCGTTACAGAAACCGTTTTAAGATCTAATGCGCTTTCAGTAAAACTTGATGCAACCTCAAGTTATGATCTGGATGAAAACCCATTGACTTTTGAATGGACTTTACCGGACGGCACAAAACGAAACGAATCTTCCTTTACATGGCAAGCAAGTGAGCCGGGTGTGCATTTCATTGGGCTTACAGTTAATGATGGTTTAGGACTTGAAAATAGTATTGCAGAGGAATCCATCAGAGTTTTAATCAACAGACCGGTTAAAGCAGTGGTTGCATCTGAAATCGCTTCCTGTACAGGACAAACGGTTTTATTTAACAGCTCACAGAGCTTTGACCCTGACGGAGATCCTTTCAGTGTAAATTGGAGCTTTGGTAACGGTGCCTCTTCTGATCAGGCTAATCCATCCTATGTGTATGAAACACCGGGAATTTATGAAGCCAAACTTACTTTGAATGATGGCTTTACCGAAGAACAAACAGTGGCGACGATTCCTGTTATCATTGAAGGTTCTCCGGTAGCAAAGTTAAATTTATCGGATACAACGATTTGCGTAAATAACAGCATCAGATTTGACGGATCTTCGAGTACAGATCCTTCCGGCTCCCTCCCATCTTTTAGTTGGGATACCGGTGATGGAAAATCAAAAACAGGAGCTGTGATCGATCATATTTTTACTACACCGGGAGTGTATACCGTTTCACTGACCGTTGAAGGTTCAGGATCCGGTCGTTGCAGCAACATCAGTCAAACAACTGCAACAGTAACCGTAGTTGAAGGCCCTGAAGCAAGTTTTGAGCTTCCTGAATATACAATTCCAGGAAAAGCAGTAACACTGGATGGATCAGAATCATCAGCTGACGGTGGTTTTAAATCTGCTAAATGGGTTATTGATTCTGAAAAAGGACAAGAAGTTGTTGAAGGACTTAATACTACTTATACCTTCGATGAACCCGGCGAATATCTTGTAAGCCTTGAACTGGAAACTAATTCAGAAACAAATTGTAATACCGTAAGCATCACCAAAAGTATAAAGGTTAATGCACCACCGGTTATAAACTGGAATTTACCTACGAATATACCAGCCGGAACAGATCTTAAACTGGACGCTTTGAGTTCCAGAGATCCTGATGGATTCGTTAAGTCTTACAAATGGTATATGGATGGGCAACTGATCAGTGAAAATGCTGCTGAGATCATAAAAGCAATTCAGCCCGGAGATCATACCGTTAAACTGGAGATCACCGACAATACTACAGCAACAAATAACACTGCTTCAGTCGAAAAAACATTCTTTGCAAATAGTAAGCCTTCTCCTTCTATTATTGCTCCTGAAGCTGTTTATCTGAACGAGACTGTTAGTTTCAGAAATGCATCAACGTTGGACAGAGATGAAGATGTATTAACATCAACGTGGAAACTTGATGGAAATGTAATTTCAAGCCCGACTTTTGAAGTAACCAATCCACAAGGTCATAAACTTGTTCTGATTCAGAATGATAACAGAGGGCTTTCCAACTCAGTAGACAGTGCTGTAATTCGTGTAACACCAAAAGTATTACCTGTTGCAAATCCTGACCTTCCAAAACTGATAGCTGTTGGCGGAGCTTTATCATTAGCTGATATCCGGATGGAAAACCCATGGAGATTTAAGAATCAGGGACAATTCTCACTAACCTGGACATCAACAACACCAGGTAATAAGACTCTAACTCTTGCATATTTACAAAATGGTTCTGAGTTAGTATCACAAGAATTTTCTCTTCAGGTTGTTCCCCGACTCAGTTTCACTGAAAGCCCGGAAACACAAACTATTGAATGGAATCCTGCAAATCCTTCTATAATACTTAAAGCTCCTTCTGTTAATAGGGAAGACTCTGATGTAATTTATACATGGAAGCAAAGAGGTACTACTCTAGGAACCGGAAAACAGATTGGCGTTCAATTGGTTAAAGGTGAAAACAGATTTACAGTTCAGGTAACTGATCAACGGGTAGCCAGATCAAGCCCAATAACTATTGATGTGGTTATTATAACCGAATAACTATTCAGGTATACCTCTTCAAAATCTTTCATTTCACTTAAAAACACAGTAGTTTAATTCGTTAACAAATTACGAAAAAAGGCTCTTTTTGAAGATCATAATAATTGGTGCCGGAGAAATTGGGTACGACCTTGCTAGTGTACTCTCCAAAGAAAAGCACGATGTAATAATTTTAGATCGCGACAAAGAATCGTTATCAAAAGCATCAGAAACTCTGGATGTACTATGTAAAGAAGGAAATGCTACTTCAGCTAACGACCTCAATAAAGCAGGTGTTTCTGAAGCAGATATTGTGATCTCTGTTACCAGCGTGGATGAAGTAAATATGATCGCGTCCATGATCAGTAAAAAACTGGGTGCTAAAATGGTGATCGCCAGAGTCAGAAATGATGAGTTTTCGCACCGTGATTCTCCTTTAAAAGCTACCGATCTGGGAATCGATGTAATGATCAACCCGGAATTGAGTGCCGCTCAGGAAATTGCTCAGCTTTTAAAACGTTCAGCAGCAAGCGATGTGATCAATTTGGCTGATGACCTCATGCAGCTTGTTGGAATCCGGTTAGACAGAAACGCTCCCCTGATAGGAAAGTCGCTGATCGAATACGCATCTGAAAACGAAGATATAACATTTCGTGTAGTTGCCATTGCGCGTCGTGGAAGAACGCTGATGCCTCGCGGGCCCATGAAGCTCCAAACCTTTGATCAGGTTTTTATTCTGGCAAAAACAGAAGACATCCCTGCTATCATAGCCACCACAGGTAAATCAGAAACAGATCTGAATAGAATAATGATTGCCGGAGGTTCCGGAATCGGTACAACTATTGCCCGTATTTTATGTGGAGATGAAAAAAAGGACTGGTCAGTAAAACTCATCGAACCTAATTACGAAAGAGCAGAAGAACTCGCCATTGAATTAAAAAATGCAATGATCCTTAATGGAAACCCAACGGATCCTGATCTCCTCGCTTCGGAAGGTATAACTGATATGGATGCTTTTATTGCGGTAACCGATGATGAAGAATCCAATATTATTTCCTGTTTGATGGCGAAGCATTTAGATGTTAAAAAGACAGTTGCGCTGGTTTCTAAGCCGGATTTCATTCCGCTTTCACAAACCATTGGTCTTGATGCAGTCGTAAACAAAAAAGTAGCTGCTTCGAATGAAATTCACCGCTACGTTAGAAGTGGAAATGTGATTTCTGTAACAGAACTTCGGGGAATTAAAGCAGAAGTAATTGAGCTGTTGGTTTCAGAAAAATCTAAAGTGGCAGATAAACAAATTCAAAAGATCAAACTTCCTGACGGCTGTATAGTTGGTGGAGTTCTTTGTGATGGATCGGTAGAAATTGCTACCGGTAAAACCGTTATACAAGCAGAAAATCGGGTAATGGTATTCTGCTTACCTGAAGCCATAGATAAAGTAACCAAGCTGTTCAGCAATGCCTAAAAGTAAAAGTGTAATAAGCGCTTTTAACCGCCCTACCATTGATTTTTTGGTTGTATTGGGAATTCTGGGCGCGTTCATCTTTTTTATGGGATTCGCACTTCTGTTACCCGCAGGTATTGACCTGATCTATGGACAGGACACCTGGTATACTTTTGTAGTTTCTGCCGGAATCGCATTCATATTAGGGGGTTTGCTTTGGTTTTTCTTTAAACCTAAAGAAGAACTCAGAATTCGTGAAGGATTTTTGGTCGTTAGTTTAACCTGGCTTGCCCTTTCGCTGGTAGGAGCCCTCCCCTTTACTATTTCAGGTATTCTGCCAAATTATACCGACGCTGTTTTTGAAACTATGAGTGGTTTATCCACTACGGGTTCAACTATTATGGGTGGAACCACCAGTACAGGAATTGTAAACCCTGCCATTGAGGATCTTCCAAAAAGCTTTTTATTCTGGAGATCCCTCGCTCATTGGCTCGGTGGAATGGGAATCATTGTGCTTTCTTTGGCAATTCTCCCACTTCTGGGAATTGGTGGTATGCAACTTTTTCAAGCGGAATCACCGGGTCCTACTGCCGATAAATTAACGCCCAGAGTTCAGGAAACTGCGAAATTACTCTGGGTAGTGTATGTAGCTTTTACTGCAGCTGAGTTTTTACTTCTGTGGCTCCACCCTTCCATGGATTGGTTTGAAGCGATCAATCACGCTTTTGCCACGCTTGCTACCGGAGGTTTTTCCACCAAAAATACCAGTATCGCTGCCTTTGATTCTGCTTACATCGATACCATCATTACCATATTTATGTTTTTAGCAGGAATTAACTTCGCTATGCATTTCCGATTGCTTCGTGGGGAATTTGAACCCTTTTTTGCAAACAGGGAAACCAGATTCTACACTCTGATCACTATGATCGGTATTCTGGGGATTTCCTTTTCTCTCTGGTTTTTTGATGGATACACTATTCTTGAAGCTATTCGTTCGGGAGCATTTCAAGCGGTAGCTATTATTACCACTACCGGATTTGGAACCGACGATTACGAACTCTGGTATTCTTTCGGGGCATTTTTACTGCTTCTGTTTTTCTTTACCGGAGGAAGTGCGGGCTCTACCGGTGGCGGAATTAAAATGATCCGCTGGATGATCCTGATTCGCAACACCGGGCGGGAGATCAAACAGATCATTCATCCAAAAGCCATTCTTCCGGTCCGAATTGGTGATCAGGCTATCAATCAAAATATTCAACGAACGGTGTTGAGTTTCTTTATCCTGTATATGTTCATATTTGGTTTAGGAGCTTTTGTAATTTCACTATTCGGATATGATATCATGTCCTCGGCCGGAGCAAGTATCGCCGCACTTGGGAACATTGGTCCGGGTTGGGGTGAATTCGGTCCCACCGACAGCTTTGCAAAAATGCCTTATCTTGGAAAATGGATTATGATCATGCTGATGATGATCGGTCGACTTGAGATCTTTACCGTTCTTATCATCTTCTCTCCTGCTTTTTGGAAGCAATGATATTCTAGCCTATCGGTCGGACGGCTCCAAGCCGTCTGACCGATGCTAATTGACTCTTACTTGGTAATTAATTCCCTTTGAGCTCTTTCCCAAGCTCCTGCTTGGGAAAACACATAGGAGCTCCTGCTCCAAATACTGCTTTATAAGAATAACACAAAATAGAGAGATCAATTGGATATCGCTCATGACTGAGAATTTTGTACTTATCTACTCTAAGTTCGATTCTGATTGACCTTTGCTTGGTAATTAATTCGCATTTATTCATATTAGCCTCAATATTTTAAGAATAACATGAAATAAGGAATAAAGAGAATAGAGCTCACTTTACTCTTAGTTGTTCTTCATGCAAAAAGGCTATTTAACAAAATGAATATTCTGTACGAAACAGAGAGATTAAAACTTGAAAATGAATTTGAGGCTACCTTCCTCACTGAAAAGTCAACCGGTAAGACTTTAATGGAAGACGATTTCATTGGTGATCCTAGTTGTGGTCTAATCGATAAAAACAACAAATGGGCAATTGTAGCTGGAGAACATTTGACCATCTGGACACCAAAAAAGTGGAAAAGAATAGATGACGAGAATCTTAAATGGGTGCACTCAATTCGTACTAAGGATTCAGAAAAAGTTGAAGTTTTAACAGATCCTTGGAATAGGAACTCCGCAATTTGGGAAATCAACATTCAGACTTTCGAGTTTAAGAAAATAAGAGACTTCAACGATTATAAAGACAAAGAATATTCAGAGACTGTGAATTGGTAAATGAAAAATAGAACTCGCGAAAGTACAAAAAAATCTATACTCAATACCCTCCGGGATACAGCACATAACCAAACCGTTGTAGCAACTTAAAGAAACGAAATGAATAAAGAGTCCTTCCTTCGGGAGTTTATGGAAGAAGTTTGGAATGAAAAGAATTTTGATAAAATTGAAAAATATATCCATAATCAATACACAATCCATCTTGACCCAGGTGACCTTTGGGAAGGAAAAACACTATCCCGTTTAGAATTTAAGAATCGGATGGAATTAGGTTCGTTCGGGCCATTTCCTGATATGAATTTTGAGATAACTTCCGCAATTGAGGACGAAAATTACGTGGCAGTTACATGGATTTTGACAGGAACAAATTTTGGGAAGATTGGAGAACATCCCCCAACTAAAAAAGCCATAAATACTAAGGGGATTACCATCTATCACTTTAAAGACAATTTGATAAATGGACATACTCAGATCTTTGACAGAAAAATAGTTATGAAACAACTAGGCTTTATATAAACAAGTACAAAGAAAAAAATTCATCTCTTTCCCAAGCTCCTGCTTGGGAGAACACATAGGAGCTCCTGCTCCTAATACTGCTTTATAAGAATCACACAAAGAGAGAGATCACTCCCATATCACTCATAAATGAGATTTTTGAACCTATCTACTCTAAGCTCGATTCATTTTCGGTCAGACAACTTCAAGACCTCCGCCCGATGCTAATTAGTATCAAAAGCAAAAATTGAAGCTTGTAAAACAGAAAGAAATCTATAAATTGGAAAGCCTTAAAAAATCCAAGCTATGTCTAGAAATCTATTTCCTATTACTTTTGCCTTTTTTATAGCCGTTGCTAGTCTTTCATGTTCTAATGAGACTACCGAAAGCACTATAGAAATCTCTTCTCCTGAAAAATTAGATAATGTACTTAATTATTACGTTGAAGAAGGATTTTATCCTTTTATATATGCCCGGTTAGAAGATCTGGATGGGAATGTGCTTTATGAACATGGTACTGTCAACGAAGAGCTATCACCTAATACAGTAGTAGATGGAAACACCTGGATTCGAATTTGGTCAATGAGCAAAATAGTTACTATATCGGTTGTATTAGATCTGGTGGAAGACGGATTTCTGGCTCTGAATGATCCTGTATCAAAATACATTCCGGAATTTGAAGATCTGCAGGTGGCAGTTTCAAGTGAAGGCAACAGTTTAACAGAATATGATTGGGGAGCAAGAGAGCAAGGCTGCCCAATTCAGCTGGTACCGAATGATTCTGTAATGACGGTACTCCATTTGATCAATCATGAAGCTGGTTTTTATTATGCTGTAACTGGTATTCCATGCCTCGATTCATTAGTAGCGGAACAAAATCTTCCCACTGCTAGAAATTCCGATGAACTTATAGACCGAATGGCTAAACTACCTTTGATCCAACATTCCGGTTCTGAATATTTTTATGGAACAAATACTACTGTATTGGGCTTAGTCGCTGAAAGAGCTACAGGTAAGGATCTTAGTCAATTAGTTACCGAACGTGTAACTGAGCCAATGAATATTCAAGGATTACAATATGGGCTTCCTGACAATGAAAATCTTCTTCCGAAGTTTACAGGAAGAGATTCTGTTTTAAGAACGGCAACCAGAGGAGAGTTAGATATATTCGGACCTGATGTACCGGATTATGACCCTGATCATCCTTTGTATTTAGGAGGTGAAGGAATGGTGGCAACAGCTGATGGTTATGCTGATTTTGTTAGAATGCTGCTGCAAAGAGGTGAATTGAATGGCTATCAGTTTTTAAACAGAGAAACCGTCGAAGATATTTATGCGCCACATACCCAACTTGATAGTCCTTATGGATATAATGGGTATAACCTTTGGGTTAGCGGTGATACCATGAGAACAATGAATCAAGGAGAAGCCGGATTATGGATTGGCGGAGGTTACGAAAGCACATACTTTTGGGCCGACCCGAAACGCAATTTTGTAGGTATTATCATGTCTCAGAATAACGAAGTTCACCCACCGGGATATGAAATGAATGATAAGTTTAGAGCTGAGTTATATCAGCAATTTTGGGAGAACGAAAAAAAGAGCGTTAATAAATAGAAGAAATCTGTAGAACTTAACCTGCTTTCTTATTTAGGGATCATGAGAATGAATACTTCAAAAATAAAAGCCCTTAAAATAGCTGGACTTCTTGCATTTATTTCTTATCTGATTCTATTCTATGTTACTGCTTATTTGTTTCAGTGTTTTTGCTTTAATCTAGGTTCTCAAAATCCATGCCCTCCCTGTGATGAATCCTTTTTGGGAGCTTTTAGAACTTTAGGGGAATTTGTGGTTGAATCAAATGGATTAATTTTCATTTCATTCTTTTTAAACAACCTGCTTATTATCGGCTCGGTATTCTTCCTGACTTTCCTTGCTATTTATTTATTAGAGAAAAGAAAACAATAGCTATTCCAAAATAAATTCAAGTCTCCTGCTTTATCGGTATTTATCTGCTACTTAGCTCGATTCATAATCGGTCGGACGGCTTGGAGCCGTCTGACCGATGCTTATAGGAGTTCACTTCGCTGTAGCCCGCCTAACGGTGTAAACAAGCTGATAAATGGTAGAACTTCTCCCCTTTTTGAAATAAAAGTAAAATTCTCCATTTTAGATTACAGCTTTTTAAAAAAATTGGAAGTATGTCACATTATTTCAGTCATATCAGGGAAAAGATGTTCTCCGGAAATAAACCGGGAAGCTATCTGAAATATGCATTAAGTGAAATATTACTGGTAGTGATCGGTATCCTGATAGCAGTTTCAATAAACAACTGGAATGAACAGCGAAAACAAGACAACGCGTTAAAAAATACTTTTTCAGTTTTAGCTGAGGATATCAAAAATGATCGAAAGGAAGCACAATTTATTCTGGAACATTATAAAAGCAGAGAAGACCTCTTCCTCAAAATAATGAATGGCACGATTTCAGAACAGGAAGTCAAGGATTGCCCGGCTTGTCCTTATATAATTACAGGTCGCAGGTCTTTTGTTATCGATAAAAGAGCGTATAATATGCTTCTTAACTTTAAAAGAAACACTGCATCAGATGAAGATACATTGATAGTTAAGATCGTACTTTTCTATTCTAATATTATTGCTGATACCGAAACCATTCGAAATGAAATTCAGGAAAATGTAACCGAAAATCTGGCTTTCTTTCGGGATAATAATGACTGGTTTGCAGATGCTATTCAAAAAAATATCACCGACGATTATATAAATTTTATGCATAAAAGCCCTGCCTTCAGAAATCGCGTGGCTTATCATTATGCTCTTATTTACGAAAACTTCATCCCAACTTTGGAATCATTTTTAGCGAACAGTGAAATCATTCTGGATAAAATCGATGAGAGATATAGTGAGTGAGGAATATGATAATTTTCACTAGTGCTATTTAAAAATATTTTTGGACAAGGTTCGTATTTATCCTCTTTCCCAAGCTCCTGCTTGTGAAAACACATAGGAGCTCCTACTCCAAATACGGCTTCTTAAGTTTCACACAAAGATAGAGAGATTACTCGACATCACTCTTGAATGAGGTTTTTGAATCTATTTCGATTAGCTTATCGGTCGGACGGCTTGGAGCCGTCTGACCGATGCCGTAGAAACGGAATAAATTAATGACCTAACTCAAAAAACTGTCAATCAGATTCTCAGGATGACTGGTTGGAGTAACTGGAAAATCAAACCATTCTTCAATGTCTTTTTCAAGCCCTTCATTATTCAAATAAGAATGTAAAGCCCGGTTTAGCCCTTGTGTGTATGTGATGTGTTCGGTTCCTTCGGGATCTTCGTGCCACAGATCATTTTGAGCAAAGCCCTGAAATTCCGGTCCGGTTATTGTTATACCGAATGCATCCGGATTTTTACCAATCGGGCTGTGAACCGTTGTTGTAAATAGATGCCAAAATCCCGACTGGATACAATTTTTCTCGAATAATTGCCTTACAACCTCCAAAGAGTCAATGGTTTCCTGCTGAGTTTCAGTTGGAAATCCATACATCAGATAAGCATGAACCATAATGCCATTTTCAGAGAAATTATTGGTTACTCTGGTAACCTGAGCTATATCCACTCCTTTTTTCATCTTGCCCAACAATCTATCAGAAGCTACTTCCAATCCTCCAGTAACCGCAATACAACCTGCTTTTGCCATTAATTCGCATAATTCGTAATTGAACGTCTTTTCGAATCGTATGTTGGTCCACCAGGTAACCGACAGGTCTCTTTTTATCAATTCTTTTGACATCGCCTTTAACATTTTTGGCGGTGCGGCTTCATCAACAAAATGGAATCCTGAAATTCCTGTATCCGCTATAATTTTTTCGATCTTATCGACTAAAATTTCAGCTGTTGTATTTTGGTAATTCCCAATGTAATCCAGACTCACATCACAAAAAGAACATTGTCTCCAGTAGCATCCGTGTGAGATCGTCAATTTGTTCCATCTTTTATCTGTCCACATGCGGTGCATAGGATTTACCACATCCAAAAAAGAGACGTATTTATCATAAGGCAATCCTAAATAATTTGGAGCAGGCAAGTCCTGATGATGATGAATAGTATTCGGCAGTTTGTTTTTAAAAACAACTTTCTCATCTTCTAAAACGTAGGTTCTTTCCAGCTCATCTATCTCAACCTTTCCATCCAGATACTCGAGCATTTTCAGCAAAGGCCCTTCCCCATCGTCCAGAGAAATGAAATCAACGATCTCGAAAATTCTTGGATCTTCTAAACTGCGTAATTCGGTATTGCAATATCCACCGCCGAAAGATACCTGAATATCCGGATAGAACTGTTTAATGAATTGAGCGCATCGTAGTGCTGCAAATAAATTTCCGGGGAAAGGAATGGTAAAGCCGATCAGGTTTGGAGCATGGGTCCCGATCTGTTCTTCCAGAATATTCAACATCTCGTCTTCAATAAGCGTAGGCTGATATCTCAAAAATTCGTCTAACTGATCAAAACTACTGGCCGATGTGGCGATCTGTTCGGCGTACTTTGTGAATGCAAAGAACTCATCCACATTCGCTTGAATAAAATCTCCTATCTCTTCAATAAATAGCGTTGAATAATGCTTTGCCTTATCGATGATACCTTCATCGCCGGCTTCCCATTTGATCTCTGTGTTCACGTCCTTCAGTCTATGACCAACGGGTAGAAAATCAGTTTCTAAGATCTCATGAGCAGTTTCGATATCGTTCTTTTGAAGAAACCCAATGACTTTATCAACTCGTGAAATGTATTGTTCTTTCATTTCCCGCATTTCGGGGTAGAGATCATTTCCCAGATCTTCGGCTTCCTGAAAAATGTCGGCCAAGAACTCACCTGTAAAAACGGAAGTAAAAAGCTCAATACTCAGATCACAATGAGAAACTGAAACATCTTGTTCTTCCAAAAATCCTTTCAGATAAGCTGTTGCCGGATATGCCGTATTCAACTGAGTAAAAGGTGGTGTAACTAAAAGGAGTTTGGATTGCATAGCTTAAATATAATGCTCTTTCTTATGAAAGTTTTAAATAGCCTTCTAGACGTTTATTGATAATCTAATCTTTATGTTGATCCGGATCTCGGGCATACGCCGCGAGATGACACATAACCAGCAAATACAAGATGGTCATTAAGGCGGATATAAATGTCCTTCTAGCGTAAAATTAGTTTCGTAAATAGTGCTTAAAACAACCAAAAATATCATCACCACAAGCTTATTTTAGTAGCTTGTCAATAAATTATTGAACACTGGAACTTGAATGTTGGAAATTGGATATTGAATTTTGGCTTTAGCCTTATTTATTCATCGAGATCAGGAACTCTTCATTCGTTTTCGTGCCTTTGATCTGCTTCAACAAGAATTCCATGGCTTCAAATGCATTCATTTGTGTCATATAACGACGAAGAAGCACCACCTTTTCTCTCTCCTCTTCCGCAACCAATAATTCTTCGCGACGAGTTCCACTTCGGAAAACATCAATAGCGGGATACATTCTGCGATCAGAAATACGACGATCAAGAACAATTTCCATGTTACCGGTTCCTTTAAACTCTTCGAAGATCACATCATCCATTCTGGAGCCTGTATCTACCAAAGCTGTTGCCAAAATAGTTAAAGAACCACCATTTTCGATATTACGGGCAGAGCTGAATAGTTGTCTAGGAATCTTCAACGCTTCTGAATCTACACCACCACTCATGGTTCGGCCTCTGTTGCTCGCTTTTACGTTGTAAGCGCGTGCAAGACGAGTAATGGAGTCGAGTAGCAAAATAACATCGTGACCGCTCTCTACCAATCTCTTGGCTTTCTGGAAGGTGATTTCAGCCAGATCGATATGGTTTTCCGGTTTTTCATCAAAAGTAGAAGCGACTACTTCAGCACCTTTAACTGTGCGCTCCATTTCAGTTACTTCTTCAGGTCGTTCATCGATCAAAAGGATTAAGATCTTTGCGTCCGGATGATTAGTTGCCACTGCATTAGCGATTCCGCGAAGTAAAGTGGTTTTACCGGTTTTCGGTTGCGCAACGATCAATCCACGCTGTCCTTTTCCAATCGGTGCAAAAAGATCAATAAAGCGTGTAGAATAATTACTTGGATCAAATTCCATCACATATCGCTCATCCGGGTGTATTGGGAGCATATCGTCAAATTCCTGACGATTATCCATATCACGAGGAATTCGTCCATTCACTCCTTCTACTCTCAGTAAAGCAAAATATCGCTCACCAACTTTAGGTGGACGAATAATACCGATTACACAATCACCGCTTTTAAGCCTGAATCGTTTGATCTGTGAGGGTGATACATAAATATCGTCCGGACTGGCTTTATAATTATAGTTCACCGATCTCAGGAATCCGTAACCATCCGGTAAAATTTCTAACGTTCCCTCATTAAACAGATACTGGCCTAATTCCGGCTCCAGTTCTTTAATTCGTTCTTCCAACGTTTCCGCTTCAGATTCCGGAAGCAGATCATGTTCCTGCTTCTTTTTATTGTTGTTGCGGTTGTTGTTATGGCGTGGCTTTTTATTCTCTTTAGGCTCTTCTTTCTTTTTGTAAGAAACAATGTGTGAGTCGCCACCATAAGTAGCTAATTCGTCATTCTTTTGAGAAGACTTGCTGCCATTTTCTTCTTGGTTCTCGTTTTTTTCCTCTTTTTTAGACTCTTCTTCTTTCTTAGCCTTTTTTGCTTCTTTAGCTTTTTTCTCTTCCTTTGCCTTTGTAGGAATCACTTCTTTGGGAAGCGGCGGTCGTTCGCTCTTAGGTCGTAGCTTTACAGTTATTCCTTTTGGTTTAGAGCTGGAAACTTCACGGATATTATCAATCAATTCCTGCTTCTTAACGCCGGTCACCCTTTTAACACCAATCATTTTGGCGAGGATCTTTAACTCGGGTAATTTCTTCTTCTCTAAGGATTCCAATTCCCCAGCCGTTAGATTTACGGTCTGATTATCTGACATAAAAAATTGTGGATATTATTATTGTATAAATAATGATTCTTACTGAATTTGGGATGAACTACACATTATCGATTTTGGATAATTCCTGCGAAGTTCTATCAGGTAAGGAAAGATTGATGGGACTAACAATTACTAACCCATCGCTTAACTGTACTGTAAAAGTAAAAACTTCCTGTAAAAATAACTAATGAAGTCTCAAATTCCTTTAAAATACTTTTGTAGGAGTTTTCGTCTATTTTTTTTGCTGAAATTTTCTGCTCTATCTCATTAAAAGAGGCTGCCCGCTCTGCATTTAATTCGAAATAGAATTTATGACTTCGTTCTTTAATAGTTTCAATGACTTCAGTCACTAATTTATCTTTCATCAGAGAAAAGATTATGACTCCTTGCTCCCCCCCAAATCCATCCATTGTCTTGAGTGTGGATGTAAGTGCCTGAACGTTATGAGCTCCGCTAAAATACCAATTCTTGTTTTCATCCAGCTTCTCAAACCGAGCCGGAACGCCTTTGAACTCTTCAAAGGCTTCCGCCAGAGCATTTTTAGAAACCGGGAGTTTATCCTCTAAAACTTTTACCGTTTGATAAACTGCAGCAAGATTCCATTTATTAACTTCTTCCAGTAGCCGGGTTTGAACAGAAAGTGATTCATTTTTTAATGAGAATAAGCCTTTATTGAACTCAGGATTTAATTCTGAAGTCTTGATCATTTCTGCATTGTTCACGTTCGCAATCTCTGAAATCACTCTGGAATTTTCATCTGAAATATTTCCCAGTATAACAGGTTTACCTGGTTTGATTATCCCTGCTTTCTCTTTTGCGATCTCCGCTTCTGTTGTCCCCAGAATATCCTGATGATCCAAACCGATGCTCGTTATGATAGAAAGCTCGGAATGAATGATATTTGTGGAATCTAACCTCCCTCCTAATCCGGTTTCAATAATTGCGATATCAACTTCTTCTTTTGCAAATATCCAAAAAGCCAACGCGGTACTTATTTCAAAATAAGTCAACGGAACTTCTTCCAGTTCTTTTGAATAGGATTGGAAAAATTTCAGGATCAGCTCATCATGAACTTCTTCTCCGTTAATTCGAAATCGTTCGTGATATCTGAATAAATGTGGAGATGTAAACAATCCGGTTTTGTAACCTGCTTTTCTGTAAACCGTTTCCAATAAATGACATGTAGTTCCTTTTCCATTGGTTCCTGCAACATGAATGGATGGAAATGAGTTTTGAGGATCACCAATCGATTTACAGAATTTAGTGATATGCTCTAATTCAAAGTTCGATGCTGACGCTCCCTTATCCTGAAATTTCGGGATCTTATCCAGGTATTCCCATACCTCGTTAATGTTGTTGAATGTGTTCATTTAAGGAAATTAAGGATCATTTCATAAGATTCTAAGGTAAGATGAGTATTTGATAAGTTAATTATTTCGTTGACAATTTTAGTATTGATAGTTCAAAAAAACCGCCCTTAGTATTTAAGACGGAGAAGAGAGCATGATGCGTATGCGTCTACGGAGCAGGAATAATTCCTTAAAATGAGGAGCTTAGAAATTATATCTAAAAGAACGAAGATCTTTGGAATTATTCAGCGTAGAGTCAGTGAACCTATGTTAAATACTAAGGGCATACTTATTTCAGCAATATTAAAACTGTAAACGCTGGTTGATGGACTGGATATTCAACTAGAAATGAACCTCGCGAAGATCCTGAAACAAGTTCAGGATGACCTATTAATGTGATTTTGTGTTTATCAAAAAGGTTCTGACATGAAATAATCAGCATCAAAATAATACAATCAAAACCGACCTTTAGAATTATTGGCGAGACAAGAACGCAATGAAATCGACGGCTCCCCAGGAGCAATCATTACACTCAGGCTGATTCTTGAATATGTATCACACGTCCGAAGACCTTTTGTAATGATTAGTCGATGTAATGAAGTTCGCGCCAATAATTCTTGTCGGGAGCTTTTGGTACTTTTGTCGGCACAAAAGTACATAGCCCCAAGAAACTGCTTCTTAGCCGGGCGGGTCTTATTCCTTCCTAAACAACCAAAATCCGTCAGCCGTGCAAAGCCCGACAGACGGCGAAGTAGCTATCCATCACTTCGCTGAAATCGGGATGACAGAGTTGGTGAAAATAATTCTAAAGGTCGTTCAACAAAGCCACTTTTCTTTATACACTTTAAAATCATCTTTTAGCTTCTCAAACACAGAATGTTCGGTTTTGTACAAATGATCATCTACACTAGATACAGACTTCATCTCCATTACTGAATTAGTACAGAAAACAGCTTCAGCACTATAAATATCTTCCAGCCCGAAAGCTCCTTCGATTAACTGTAATTCCGAATCCTGATCAATTAATGTAATTAATATCGATCTGGTTACACCGGGCAAAAGATCGCAATTTACAGATGGTGTTGAAACTTGATTTCCTTTTACCCAAAAAATATTTGAAATGCTTGTCTCGCTGATATTTTTATCAATAGTAAGCATCAATGCATCATTCCCGCCCTTCTTTTTGGCTTCCTGAGTAGCTTTGATATAATTGATGGAATTGCTGAGTTTCACTTTTCTTTCTAAAGCGATGGAAGGAATAGTCGAAATCGAAACTGTTTTTAGATTGATCGAATCCGATCGTTCCGGAATTGATCGATTTGAAATAATGAACCCTGAACGATCAGAAATATCAAAATAGCCTGGACTTCCTTCTCTGAAACATTGAATCCGCACTACAGAATCTTCGTCTTCAAGTTCATTCTCTTCCAATAACTTTTGGATCTCTGACTTTAGTTGATCTTTTGTAAGATTAAGATTCATTTCCAGGTACTTCAAACCGGATTGGAGTCGGGAAAAATGATCTTCAAAATGCAGGAATTTACTTTTGTAGCTTACAAACGTTTCAAAACATCCATCACCATAAGAAACTGCTCTTGAAGTAGCAGGAAGTGAAGCTTCTTCTTCAGGAAACAACGTTCCATTTATATTTACAAAACTACTCATTCGGTGATTTTACTGCTCAATAAACTGTACCCTGCATTCTCCTGATATCCAACGTGAGCGTATTTCAAAGCGCCTTTTTTATCTAATAGTACATAAGAGGGGATTCCGGGAACCTTGAGTTCATTATATAAGGAAGCTCCATCTATGTGCACAAAACCATCTAGGAACTTAGTGTTAGAAATATCATCGGTTGCATCCAGAACCAAAGCTGAGATAACTACCAGCGAATCCGTTTGATCCTGAAGAGTATAGATTTCCTGAAGTAGCAGATCGGATTTTTCGGACCAACTTGACCAGAAAACCACAACAATGTCATTTCCTTTGTACTGATCGATAGAAACAGAATCACTTTCATTAATAAGCAGCAACTGCTTTGTTAGTAAAGAATCACTTTCCTGAATGGCTTCAATAAATCGCTCTTTTTGAGTTTCTTTGTATCTCAATGAAGAAAAAACGATGGCTAAAGCAGTAAGCACAGCTACTACCGCCATAAATGCCGGGAAGTATTTGGTATCTAATTTCATGACCTGAAATTAAGCAAATCTGTCTTCAATGATTAAGCTATTTCAAAAAGAATATTTCTGAAATTACTTGGCTTTTATTACTACAGATGTAAGTGGATCGACTATAATTGAATCCGAATTGATCTGAATCCCTGATACTTCAGATACAGCTTCTGTTCCTGCTTCATCAGAGTCGACCAATACAGTCCCTGAAGAAAAATCAATATTTAAAGAGATCATTCTTTGTTCTGAATCTGCATTCACAATAACATAATAGATCTCGTTTGTAGTAGATTCAGCTTTGAATATCAGAACCAGATCTTCTTCTTTGATGTCTTTACTTTCTATCA
The DNA here is from genome assembly GCF_001650905.1 of Balneola sp. EhC07. GTDB lineage: Bacteria > Bacteroidota > Rhodothermia > Balneolales > Balneolaceae > Balneola. The sequence goes on along the minus strand of NZ_LXYG01000006.1, from coordinate 24,118 downwards.
ATGTTATATTTTCTGAGACTAGCTTTTCATTTCCTAATCGGAATGCATCTGTGGATCTTCTCAAAGCAACAAGACCGCTTGTATATTCCATGGTCCGTTTGTGAATTCCTTCCTCAGTCACTTTATCCCAATCAAACATATTCACAGCAGCTGAAGCGTCGTAGGAGTTTCTTATCAAGTAAGGATATTCAAACTCATCTGCTTTCATAAATTCCCTTTCCGGTGGAGTTGTAGAAAACCACTGTTTGGTTCTCCCGTATTCCTGACCGGCATGTAAAAAGGCAGCTCCCTGACTAGTTAACACAATCGCATTCGCCAACCTGATCCTTTTATGAATTTCTTCCTGATGATCTTTCGGATCTTTTTTGATAGAATAAGCGATCATATCATGAAGAGTAAGTCCATCGTGCACAGTTACATACTGTAGCACATCTCCGGGATCATCTTCAGTCATGTTATCAGGTTTGGCAATTACATTATTGAAGATGTTTTGGATCGATCTTGCACCGCCTGTAACAAACCTTGGCTCGCCTTCAATACCATGACCGGATTTCAATTCATTTCTGATCTCATCCGAAAAACATACAACACTATTGGTTTGATCCATCCAGTCCTGGTCGGCTGGAGTAACAGATTCTCCATCATCTCCGGCAAAGGTTCTCCAGCACTCTCCAACCATAAGAATATCCGGATTGATCTTTTTGGCTTCATCGTATGCAATTTGAATAGTTTCAGCATCAAGATCTCCCATCAAGTCGTATCGAAAACCATCCACTTTATATTCTTTTGTCCAGTAGAGAATTGAATCGACAATCAGTTTTCTCGCCATTGCGTGAGTAGAACCAGGACGTCCTCCTCCATAACTTTGTTTTGCGACACCCTTCGCATCCATGAAATGATAATAGCCGGGAATGATATCTTCCAAAAATTCCAGTCTGGCGGTGTGATTATAAACCACATCCAAAGTAACACCCATTCCTTTTTCATGGATGCTTTTAATCAGTTCTTTCAATTCTTTGATTCGCAATTCCGGATCGGTTGGATCGACGGAATACATTCCTTCCGGAGCAAAATAATTATCGGGTCCATAACCCCAGTTATAGTTTGCTCCCAATTCATAGTTCAAATTTCGCTCCCGGTCTATTTCATCTGAATAGGTGTAACTGAGCACGGGAAGCAATTGAATATGAGTTATTCCAAGATCTTTGATGTAATCAAGTCGCTCAGAAAATGCATCGTATGTTCCATAAGGAGCTTTTGTTTGAATATCAGGATCTACGGTAATATCCCAAACATGAGCTTCCCAAATAATGGCGTCTTCTCTTTTTTCATATCCTTCAATTTGTGCGAAGTCTAAACTTGGTCCTGTAGAAGATTGATCTACAATTGCGCCCCTGGGAGTAAAAAATGTCTTTCGTACAGTTTCTGCCATTGATTTGGCATAGGGATCCATTACTTCTTTAGTTACTCCGTAATTAGTTACAGAATAGGTGTAATACTTTCCCTTCAGATTTCCCGGAACAGAAGTATGCCAGACGCCCTTCTCTTTTTTACTTAATTCAACTGTTTCATATGGTTCTTCATCCAATCCCTTCTCATACAAATTCAGAACGACGTTTGAAGCAAGTGGAGCCCATAATTTAAAGTCCGTTTTGTTCCAATTATAGAATGAGCCTAATTCCCCATCATATGTATAAAGCTTATCAATAGCTTTCCAGTGAGGTTGAGCCTGTTTTTCTGTATCACCGACTTTAACTATATATTTTTTAGTGAAATCTAATTTAATATTAGTTTTTATCGAGTACTCAGTGGTTGAAACTCTGAATGGCACTTTAGTAATTCGATCAGAATCATTATATAATTCAATTTTCAAATGATGATCCTCATCAACCTCTCCTGCAAACTTTACAGAAATAGTGTATTCGTCTTCAATAAAAGCAGAAAAAATCTCATCATTTTCCTGACTATATAAGCTACCTGAAAAAATTAATGCTATAATAATAGAGTAGAGTGCTTTCATTTTAAATAAGGTGAAATCAGGTTGAGTTTTTTTCCTTGAGAATCTCGATAGATCAGAAAATCAGAGTCGGTGGTAAATATGTCTGAATCCTTTTGCTCTTCGTACAATACAAGAAGACTTATATCTGCTAATGAGGTTTTCAGATCATTGTACTTGTTTATTTTTTCGAAGACTGCTTTTGGATTTGAAGCTATAGCGGATCGCACTACCATCATGCCACTTTCAATCATTCCTGATATTGAATCCAGAACTTCAGGTAAGTTATTTGTCAGAAACAGTGTTTCAGTTAAAACAGCTTCACAGGTTATAAATCTGAAATCATCTTTACTAAGCTCTATTTTCACCCATTGATGAAATTGATCCCTTTCTCTGAATAAAGCAACAAGAGGTCCTGTATCAAGAAAGACTGTCTTTGCCAAAATCTTCCATGTATTTAGGATTTGTAGAGAGGTCTACGGGACCGTCTTTGATTATCCCCACATATGGAGCCAGTTTTTCTAATGTTGATCCCGGTTTAGCTACGACCTCGTATTCTGTAACCTGTTCATTTACAGCATTCATTACGGCTTCTTTTTTAGAAATACCTTTTCTTTCAGCAAGTAATTCGATCTTCTGCTTTTCCTCGGGAGTTAACTTCATCCCAAACCAAACAATATCTTTGTCTTTCTTTGCCATAATGATCACTTAAAATAATAGTTGCAACCAATTTAAATAAAAGTTGCAACTATTCAAATCAGGACTACTGCTACTTAATAGCTTCCTCTTCTGTAATAAGGAAGTTACTAAAGGCGGCGATTGTTAAACAAACTCCGGCAAGAAGCATGGTTCCTATCGTAGCTTCTCCAAAGATCGTTTTATAGAGGAAGTTGATTCCACCTAAAGCTGCAATGATCTGTGGAATTACTATAAACATGTTAAAGAGTCCCATATACAAACCCATCTTCTTTGGATCTATACTACTCGAAAGCATAGCATATGGCATGGAGAGAATACTTCCCCAAGCGATTCCCACACAAACAAAACTCAAATTCAGCATTCCGGTATTTTCAGGAGAAACGAAGTACATACTTATAAATCCTGCTCCACCAACTAAAAGCGATCCAAAATGAACCAACTTTCTGTTGATCCTGATCTTGCTGGTAACAAAAGTCAAAAGTAAGGCAAAAAACATGGAAGACAATCCATAGGTCCCCATATAAGAACCAACAAGATTTGCAGCATTGTTATAGGCCACATTGGCTGTATCAAAATCTACTGCATCGGGCATTGGAACGGGAGCTAAAAAAGCATGTTCTGTCAGTGCCGGAACCGCAAAGCTCCACATTGTAAAGAAAGCGAACCAACTAAAAAATTGAACAACACCTAATTTTCTCATTACAACCGGCATACTACCGATGTTTGAAAAAATTTCTTTTACTCCGGTAAAAAAACCTGAGTTTTCTTTTTTCTCTTTCTCGAAAGCTTCCATGTCTTCCGGAGGATATTCATCAGTAGTGAAAATCGTCCACATAATACTTGAAATAAAAACAAAAGCGCCTATTCCGAATGCAACTTTTACTGACATTGGAACTACTCCGGGAGCAGCATCATTTGCAACACCAAGCTGACTTACCATCCAAGGCAAGTTACTGGCAATCCAGGTACCGATACCAATGATCAGCGTTTGCACCACGAATCCATAAGAACGTTGTGATTCCGGAAGCTTGTCAGCGACAAGTGCTCTGAAAGGTTCCATACTAATGTTGATGGATGCATCCAGAATCCATAAACAACCTGCAGCAACCCAAAGAATAGGTGAATGAGGAACAAACAATAATGTAATTGAACTAAGAATTGCTCCAATCAGGAAATAAGGCCTGCGGCGACCAAACTTTACACTCCAGGTACGGTCACTCAAATATCCGATAATTGGCTGGACTAATAACCCGGTTAACGGAGCCGCTATCCAAAGTAAAGGGATATCATCTTTAGCAGCACCCAGTGTTTGGAAAATCCGGGACATGAATCCACCTTGAAGTGCAAATCCGAATTGGATTCCCAAAAACCCAAAACTCATATTCCATATTTGCCAAAAACTCAGACGTGGCTTAGTATCTTGTTGCTGTTCAGACATTTAAGTATCCCTTTTATTTTTTTTAATTTGTTGAAATAATGATCCATTCATTCGCCGGCAACTCTATTGAAGAAAATTCCGACATACCAACCAATTCTCCATATACATTAAGCTTGTCTTGATTCCACTCAGGGAAACTAATTGTAGAAGTCTCAGAATTATTGTTGATCGCTACCCAAATCTCATGATCTCCTTTCTTTCTTTTAAAAGCATAAGTGCCTTCAGGTGATTCAACTCTGATCGTTTCTCCACCAAAATCCCCGTTCCAAAGTGATTCGTTTTCTGTATTCAAAGTCAGCAACATCTTATAGAAGTCAGCATACTTATAGTTTTTCCACTCTATTTCGTCTTTTTCGAAAAACTCCAATCGTTTATCCAGATCACTTTCTTGCCCGTTGTAGATCAGTGGCATTCCTTTCACGGTAGCAGACAACACTGCAAAATTCTCAAAATTATCACCATACATTTCAGGATCGGTTCCATTCCATGAATTTTCATCATGATTGGAAGTGAAATACATTCGGTATGCATTGTCAGGAAATCGTTTACTATCTCTTTCAAAAAGTGAGTCCAGATCTTCGAATGTTTGCTCTCCTTTAGCGATCTCACGAATTACATGAGCATATTCCCATGCATAATTCATATCAAACGCTTTGTGAAGTAATTCAGGCTCTCCATCTTCAGCCAACATAAATACCGGCTTAATTTTGTCCAATTCTACTCTGGCGTTTTCCCAAAAATCTGTTGGAACCATTCCTGCAACATCACAACGATATCCGTCTATATCAAATTCTCTAACCCAAAATTCGAGAGCATCTAACATTGCTGCACGCATTTCTTCACTTTCATAATTCAACTGAATAACATCAGACCAATCTGTTCCCCTTGGAGGCATGAAGTTCCCATCTTCTGTCAACTCATACCAATCTTTGTTTTCTGTCCATGGATTATCCCAAGCTGAATGATTAGCAACCCAGTCAATGATCAGCTTAAAGCCTTGCTCATGGGCTGCGTCAACCAAATTCCTAAAGTCTTCTTCTGTACCGAAATTAGGATTTACTTTTTTGTAGTCAGCTACAGAATAATAACTCCCTCTGCTTTCTTCAGTTTCCTTTCTGTTGATCTTTCCAATCGGATGAATAGGCATCAGCCATAAGATCTTAACACCCATTTCTTTTAATCGCGGAAGATCTTCCTGAAAAGCTTTGAATGTTCCTTCTTCAGAATACTGACGGATATTCACTTCATAAATATTCGCATTTTTACTCCATTCAGGATGTACTACCTGACTTGGTTTTTTCTCAACCGGCTTTTCTGTCGGAGTGCAAGCCGCAAATACCGAGGCTACAAAAATGGATAAAAGTAAAGTTCGCTTAAGCATATTTATTTTTTAAAGCGTTAAAATTTCGAATGAATTTGAAGGTAAAGTCACAGTCAAAGTATTCCCCTCAACTGAAAAAGAATTACCAAAATGATTTGCCAAACTTGAATAATCAAAACCCGGTCTCAGGTCAACTGAAACTTGTTGTTGTGTTTTGCTTTTGTTGAAAACTACAATGGTTTGCTGAGCAAAATATGCTCTGGAATATGCCATAACATCATCTTCAACTTTATGGAATTGAAAATCTCCAAAAAGAATGGACATTTCTGAAGTTCTCAACTCCGACAATTTTGAATAGATACTTCTGTTCCTTAACTCAAGCTGACTTAATTCAGAATCCTCAAATCGCATCCATCTTCTGTTATCAGGATCGTTAGCACCGGGCATTCCAAATTCATCGCCCATATACGTAACCGGAATTCCGGGAATAGTCAGATTAAAAGCCAGAAGTAAACTCAGTCGGTCATAAGCAAATGCCTGAGGTGAACCGATCTCTCTGGTCCATCCTGCTAGTTTAGAATCTTCATTCCATTTTACTTCGCCACTGGTTAGCGTTATGAATCGAGGTTTGTCATGATTTCCTGAAATAACTCCCATCATATTGTGATAACCAAAGTAATTGAAGCTTTCCTGAAGTTGGCTCTGTAATCCTTCAAAAGAAAGGTCCTGGCCAAATGCATTCAATCCTGCATCGTACATGCTGAAATCGAACTGACTTTCAAGCATTCCGGAATTGATATAACTGGCTACCAACTCACGACTTCCGTAAGTCTCTCCCACCTGAAATACTTGTCTGTTTTCAGGAACTACAATTTCTTCTTTTACTTTTCTGGTCAATGTTCTCCAGAACTCTAACTGAATGTGCTTTGTGGCGTCATGACGAAAACCATCCAATTCATATTCTTCAACCCAGAATAGTGCTGAATCCGTCATGGTTTCTATTACTTCAGGATTTGAAAAGTCCAGTGAAGGCATAAAAGTATCAAACCAAGTTGTTAGACGCTGCTCATCCCACAATTCCGTATTCATTCTTCCGTCGGGTAGATACAGATCTGTTGCCCATTCAGGATTTCTTTGATAAACCGGATGATTTTTATGAACGTGATTGGCTACATAATCGAGAATCACTGCCATTCCGTTTTCATGGGCTACGCTAAGTAATTCTTTAAACTCTTCTGATGTTCCGAATCGATCATCAATTTTAGAAGATGAGATTGGCCAGTATCCGTGATAACCCGAAAATTTAGTTTTTACACCGCCTTTGTCCCATAATCCCCATGCGTCTTCCGGATTTTGGGAAATTGGTGAAAGCCAAAGTGCATTTACATTGATCTTTTCAAAATATCCATCTTTGATCTTTTGTGTAATTCCTGCAAGATCTCCACCATAATAATTGGCTTTTGGATGTATATCAGGATCATCAACTTTTCTGGTGTTTGATGGATTCCCATCTTTAAATCGATCAATAAGCACAAAATACATGTTCCAGGCTCTTACGTCCTTTCGGGTAAGACTTTCAGAATCATCCAGAACCTTACCGTTTTCCAAAGGAATAAGTACATCGTTAGATATCCCGCTTTCATTGAAAGTCCATGCGCGAATATGCGTTCTCCCTTCAAGATCAGAATTCTCGGGTAAATACACTCTGATAATATCATCCTTAAATTCTGTTTTCAGTTGATGATTTTCCCAAAGAGCGATTACATTATCGGCTTCATCAGACTGCAAATACACTCGTTCGTCTGAAAAATCATATGTATCTAATTTCGGCTTTTCAGCATCAGTATTACCAACTATAAGCAGATTATTAAATCCGCCCATCCCATTTGAAACAGTTTCTGAATTAGATGGGTCTTTCATTTCCTCTCCATCGATTACATACAGATACTGATACAAACCTTCGTTCACCAACATGCTGAAAGTCCAATTGCCATTTTCTTTTTTGAAATCAGAAGCATTAGGATTCCAGGCATTCATCTCCCCTTTTACCTGTACAAGATCATAGCCTTTGTCTTCTATACTGAAAGTTACTTCCTGTTTTGAAGTTTTCTTGAGTAGTATATCATAGGAAACATCACCATCATGAAAAGAAATGACATCAAGCTTTCCGGAAATATCTCCCTTCAAAACTAATTCTGAGTTATCATCAGTCAAATAATAAGTGATTGAAGAAGGTGTAGAAACATCATCGATTGTTGATGGATCCATAAAATAGTCTTCCATGGTCACAACCGTGGAATCATATCCTAAAGTTATTGGAGATCCCAATCCAACGATCTGATCTCCGTAATTGATATTACTTTCTGAGGAGCACCCCCAAATCAAAAACAGTACTACTAACCCGGTTAATTTCCTCATGCTATGCTTTCTAAATTATTTTAGTAATGTCATTTTCTGAACTTGTACAGTATTTCCGGCTGTAAATCGGGTGAAATAAACCCCACTTGAAAGTGATGATGCATTAAAAGTTACGGTATGTGTACCAACCGATTTCTTTCCATCAAAAAGTGTGGCGACTTTTCTTCCAAGTATGTCAAACACTTCCAGTTTAACTACTCCCGTCTTTGCAACATCAAACTTGATGTTTGTAGATGGATTGAATGGATTTGGGTAGTTGTTGTAAAGCTTAAATGATTCAGGGCCTTCGCTTGGCAGCTCTTCAGTTGAAGTTGCTATTCCCGTTTCAGGAGTATCAAATTGCTTAGTTGTATACACCTTGAACTCACCCGGCTCTAATCGAATTGCTTGTTCGGAATCAGTTACTTCATACTCTGATCCTTCAAAATAATCGTACCATGTTCCTGTTTGCGGGAAATCTCCTGTTGTTGTGATTGCATCAACATCAAAATTTCCAACTACAACCACATCAGTGTCTGAATGCTCGAGAATTACTCTTTTTATACGATTGGATAAAGCGTAGTTAGTACTTTCCGGTTCTGTAAAAGCAGGACTGCTGTTTCTTAAGTTGATAAGTGCAGCCCAGGTTTTATAGAGCTTTACCCGTTCAGTTCCTTTGGTATTCCAATAGTCCCAACGAATTGGCTTATTTGCAACTCTGCCCGGAGCACTAGCCGGACAATCTTCAGAATCGTTTAAACATTGCTCTCCATTGTCTCCGTATCCATATCCAACTTCACCAAACTGCCATATCATTTTGGGTCCCGGAAGTGTAAAGAAAAAAGCACCGGCAAGTTTTTGTCTTCCAAGAGCTGTGTTCAGATTTCTTATGTTGTAATCGCCGGATGAATTCCCGAAACTGATATTTTTGAACATCAACCATTGCTCATCGTGACTCTCCATATACCCGATCAATCTTTCTTCCTGAAACCCTCGAGACTCTGAAAGTACTCCATATAGATTTGAGTTAGTTGTGTAACCCATCGTTGCTTCATTGTATGGTTGATTCATCTTTCCCCAAAGCATGATTCCTTTTCCTTCATCGATACGGTAATCAGCCCACTGCTTTTCTTCATTTGAAGTTCCCAAATGTTCAAAGATCACGTAAAAATCAGGATCAGTAGCCCACTGGTAATCAGCGTACTTTTTTAAAAGATCGACTCTGTCTTGTTGATAAGAGCTTGTACAGCCATTCCCTGCCGGACTACAATTCTGTGTAAATCCTTTGGTCAGATCCCATCGGAAACCATCAATATTATACTCATTGATCCAATGTTCGATCATTTTCTTATTGTAGTACTGAGTCCCGGAATACTGATGATTGAAGTCATTAAACACATTGAATTCATGTTTTGCCTCTGTATTAAAGTATGGGTTACTACCAAACTCGTACATTTGATACAAAGGATTTTGTCCTGTAGCGTGATTCATCACTACATCCAAAATAACTGCTATTCCTCTTTTATGCGCTTCATCAACAAACTCTCTGAATTTATCGGGAGTACCGTAATATTTATCTAATGCTAGATGAAAACTTGGGTTATACCCCCAGCTTTCGTTTCCGTCAAATTCATTTACCGGCATAAGCTCAATGGCATTTATTCCCAGCCTATCCAGATAGTCCAATGTATCAATTAAAGATGAATAGCTGTGATCTGCCAGAAAATCTCTTACCAAAAGCTCATAGATTACCAGATCCTCTTTTTTAGGTCTTTCGTAAGAAGTTGCTTCCCATTGGTATGGGGTTTTTCCGGGAAAGAGAACTCCCACATAGTTTGTGGTTTTTCCGTTTGGATATTCTTTCAAATTTGGAAATATGGATTCAGAAATGAAGTTATCATCATTTGGATGAAGTACTAATTCTGAATAAGGATCAGCGATTCTTAAACTTCCATCAATTTCATATTGGAAACCATACTCTTCTCCCGGAGTTAATCCGGTAATTTCTGTCCAGAACCAAACGCTATCTGCTTTCAGAGAGTCTTTTTTCATTTGGTAGTTGAAATTTAATTCCCAATTCGAGAAATCTCCAACTACAAAAACTTCCTTCTTGCCCGGAGCAAATAGAGATAGGGTAACTGAGCTTCCATTTTCTCCATAAGTGATTCCATCTTCAAGTCCGGCAGGCCTTGCTTCCATAACTGCACCGTCTGTAACGATGATATTTACAGACGTTGAATCCTCTTCTCCTGCCCCGTCATCACCTACAAGATCAAATTTATAATTCCCTTCAGATGCTGACGAAAATGCGTAACTGATTGTATCAGAAACAGAAGTTTGTGCAACTTCAGTACCATTCAGTTTCAAACTCAAATTTAGGTTTCCGGCCGGGGAATTTCCTATTCCCTGAATCTCAAAGAGTTCATCGGTCTTTATGATCTTGGACTTTTCTGCAGGGTTTAAAAACTGAACAGAAACTTCATTTTTAAATAATTCTAAAAAAATATCCGATCCGCCTGCACCTCTACCAACTGCATCCGGATCACCCGCTCCATCATTAGTTCCTCTGAATAACATTGCTATTTCCAGAACTTCATCTGAAGCGGAAACATTATAAAACTCTCTAATTGAAGAAGGATATTTAAATTCCCATTTATCATTTCCAAGCGACGTTGTCTTTAGCCTTGAAGGATAAGAATCCCATCCTGATTGAACATATTTCCAGTCAGAAGGTGTTGAGCTTTTATCCGTAATTAACCCCGTAAATACGTAAACATCGCCGGTAAAACCTTCTAAACCACCATTTCCTTCGGTCGCATCAAAAGTAAGAGTTAATGTATCGTTCTGAGTTGCAAAAGAAGGTTCGAATGTAACAACCTGTGATAAAGTGATTACAGGTAAAAACAAAAGTGTTAGAAATACTGATGTTGTTTTTAAAAAATTTTTCATAAAAAAGTTACTCAGTGGAGTCTCTTAAAATTAATTCTGGTGTATAAACGGTTTGTGAAACTGCTTTTTTTGGATTTTCTAATCTGTCGATCAGATTTTGAGTGGCAAAAAATCCCATATCTCTCATAGGCTGACGAATAGTGGAAAGCCCCATATACTCAGCCAGTTCAATATCATCATAACCGATGAGAGGAATACTTTTATCCATATCCTGCATAGCTTTTAAAGCACCAACTGCCTGGATATCAGAAGCACAAAAACATGCTTCTGCTTCAGGTTTCAAGGTTAGGATCTTAACCATCGCCTCGTATCCTCCTCTTTCAGTAAAACCATCTCTGTAAGTGGAATCTCCGGCTACGATCAATGAAGGCGAAAAAGCTTTTCCCGTTTCTTCATAGGCTCTTCTAAAACCCTTTATCCTGCTTTGGATAGGTTTAGATGTAACTAACGCTGAAAGCATTGCCACCCGGTCTAAACCTCTGTTTAATAGATATTTTGTTGCTTTATAAGCGCCTTCGGTGTTATCGACACTTACAGAATCAAATCCTTCATAATATTCATCTATCAAAGTAATCGGAATATTGTAGCGCTTTAATTGATGCCATTCTTCCTGCTCTAAATGAATTGAAATGAATAAACACCCTTCTGAAGCCCTTCTCTTTAACACATGTTCTACCTGAGAAAACGTATCCTTACTGGGACTGATATTGAAAATAGTGAGTTCGTAATCGAAGCTATTAAGCTTATCCTGTATACCTCCTAAAACTTCCATAAAGAAATAGTTAGAGATCACAGGAACAACAACGGTAATGTTATTCGTTTTTCTGCTTGCAAGACCTTGAGCATTAGCCTGAGGATGATATCCTACTTCCTCTGCAACAGCCATAACTTTTTTTCGTGTTCGTTCAGAAACACTCTCTCTCCTGTTAAAAACTCTGGAGACAGTAGCTATGCTTACTCCTGCTTTTTCTGCAATATCGTATATAGTTGATGCCAAATTTCTGTATCAGATTAAATACGCAGATGCCGGTCAAAGCATCTGCGAAGACTTATTAGAGAAAAATTATTTGATTAAAGTCATTCTCTTTTGACTTACATAAGAACCTGCTTCAATACGGTAGATATAAATACCTGAAGCAAGGTTACTTGCATCAAAACTAAGTGTATGGCTACCAGAAGTATATTTTCTGTTATTTAATAATGTAGCAACACGTTGTCCAAGAACGTTATACACAGTTAGAGACACATCTGCAGCAGTTGGCAGGTTGAAGCTAATGTTTGTACTTGGGTTGAACGGGTTTGGATAGTTTTGATCTAATCTGAATGATTCCACATTACCAACTATTTCTTCGTTAGAAACAGTTTGGTAATCAGGTGTAGTCTCCCATGGAAGATCAGATGCTTTCCACGTTAATTCCGGGAAAGTAAATGATGAAGCCCATGTTACATTACCTTGCGCATCTACTTGAGGTGAAATGTATTGGTAATGTCTACGACCGGCATCAAATCCACCGCCATTAACAACCAGAGAACCATCAGCTGAAGTTGGCTCACCATAAGCTATTCTGAAACCAATATGGTTTAGAGTTGGTAATACCAGATCCAGAGTTAGCTCGTAAACCATATCTCCATCACCATCAGTAAACTGAAGTCTTTCTTTTTCAGCATCCGAAGTTGTGATAAAGTTCTCACCAGTATCACCAGGAACTGTAATTCCATTTGTTAATGCAAAGAATGGAGTATCTACAAAAAGATAAACTGAATCAGATGCAGGAACAAACGGAGTTGTATGCTGAAGTGCAGGGGACATATCAATACTAAAAGTAACGCTGATAGCACCTGACTCAACATTGTTTGCAGTTAACAATGCTTCCGGTTCCACACCATTATAGAATTCAGAAAGCTTATCCTGATTGTCTTTATTCTCAACGGTAAAAGTTCTGTCAGCACCACCGGTTACACCAGGCTCTTCCCAACCTGTATTTGCCGATTGAATACCTTCTAAGAAAAACTCACTTTCAGAAGAATCTCTTCGAGCATCCCACTTAATGTAGTATTTGTATTTCTCTTCAGTTCCTTCAGCTTTTGTGTAAGGCAAGTTGTTTGCTTCATAAGTACCCAGCACCTGATTGAAATTCATTCTATTCTCTCCCCAGCTATTGAATGTACCTCTTACAGATACTGTATCAATACTTGAGTTGAAAAGATTCAGTCCTTCCAAAATTCCAACATTAACTTCAAAGCTAAGTGTTGTGTTTACAATTACAGCATCCGTAGGAGGAGTATTATTGAAAAACACCCAGTGAACTGTAGAATCCTGAGCAGGAACAGTTATTGGTCTGTTATCTGTTGATTCCCAGGTTACTGCTCCATCAGGTGCTTCAAAAACAAATTTATATTCTATGGAGCCATCAATTGCTGCAGCAGAATCTTTCTGAGCTCTTACAACACCTTCATAGAATAAATTATCACCTGTTTGTCCACCTTTTTCAAGGAAGTCTCCTGTTCCCCAGTCATTGGTAAAGAAAGCGCCGTTTCCACGAACACCAACTTTAAATGTCTCCGGATCAAATGATTCATCCTGAACCTGAGCACCAACATTAACTCTGAAGAAAAGAGAAACACTGTCTTCTTCTGAAGTAAATGGAGCCATTCTGGTTTCATACCAATTCATTGGAGCAACCGAGTCAGAAGCTTGATCAAAATCTAAAGTGAAAACTCTGTTATCTCCACTTTCCCATCCTCCTCCGGGAAGTTCTGTATCTTTATCTGAACCTAACCAATACTTGTAGTTATAAGTATCACCAGCTGCCATATCAAAAGTAACTGACCAATAGTCACCACCCTGATTCTCAGCAACGATATCAGTAGAGTTATTCCAATCAATAGTTTGACCTAAGTATGGGTTTCCTGCACCGTTTGGACCTGAAATTGCACCAAACACACCAACATAATGGTCTTCCATTACAGTATCAGCTGCCGTTGAAGTATTAACCATGAAAGTAACTTTAACGATGTTCTGAATATCGGTAGAGTCAAACGGCATAACCTGTACATCAGAATTAAATCTGGCAAGTAAACCTGTTAAATTAAACGCTTCTGTAGGAGCTGGCGCACCGTCATAATAGGATTCATCTCTGTCGATCCTTAATATAAATGCACTGTCAGCCGTAGCAACATCTAAACTTACTCCTGAAGATGTTTGAGCATCAGCCGGCCATGTTTCACCATCAGCCAAGCCAACTGATTCTATTTTCACTAACATACCTTGATATTTGGAATCCACACTAAGGTCTGCTTGTGCTATTGTTGTTACAGGAACACTTGAAGCATCTCCTGCACCTAAAATGGTTACAGAACTTGGGGCAATTTGTACTTGTTGTCCAAATGAACCAATTGTTCCAGTAATTTGAAGAGTATCACCTTTTGTCCAACCTAAAAATGCTGAACTATCCTGATTGTTCGCTCCTCCTACATCATCATAAAATACGTTTATACCTCCGGTTGTATCCTGAACAAAAAATTGTCCGTCATTAAAACCGTAGTCTGGCGTATTCATGATACCTACGATCGTAACTTCCTGGCCATCCATACCACGTGCGTCACGTATTTTTGTTACCTGGGCCATAGATGTTGCAGAGATCCCGAAGATCATCAGCAAACATGTTAGCACAAGTTTAGTAGCTTTATTCATCATGTACCTTGTTTTGTTGTTATTGTTTAGTAGTATTAAAAATAAATCTGAAGGCTAAGTTTGTTAACGTCGCCTATGTATTCATATCCGTGATATGCGTAGTTAAAACCAAGTTTTAAAGAACTGTCTACCTGATATTTAACCCCTATCCCGGCATTGAATGTCTCTTTGCTGTTATTTTGACCGATATAAGGAATTCCTCCTCTAAGAAATACCGTATCATTTAACAGCGAAATTTCTCCTCCCACACTAATGCTCTGTACATTATTTGATGGGTTATTACCATCAAGAGTCAATGTAGCTCTTATATCGTCGCTTGTATAAGCATCCCAGGCAAAACCAACTCTGAGCATTAATGGTAAATCGTATTTTCCGGTAGCTAAATTACAATCAGTATCACTATTTCCGGAGCTGCTTTCGTCTAAATTACATTCTGTAATCAATCCATTTCCGGTTAGCTGCATTTTTGAACCGATATTTGTAACACTTACTCCAAATCGGATATCATCAAAAGGAGTAATAAATAAGGTACCAACATCAAAGGCCAGTCCTGAAGCTGATACATCTTCAATTTGTTCATGCAGGAATTTTATGGTACCACCTACCGATAATTTATCTGTTAATTTTTGTGCATAAGAACCTCCAACCGAAACTGAATATGCTCCAAAAGTTCTCCCGGTTTTGCCTTGTGCTTGTTCAGTAGTTTCTTCAAACTCACCATAGTTCATTGCTAATACATGAATTCCGGCCACTCCTTTTTTTGTTGGTAATCCGATACCTATGTAACTATGGGTAAAATCCAAATAGTAGTCGGTGAACTCGATCTGTATTTCCTGACCATTTAATTCTGCCAAACCTGCCGGATTTAATACCATTGCAGAAGGGTCATTTACAGCGGCTGCAAATGCAGATATTGCAGAAGATCTGGCACCAACCGGCATCTCTAAAAAATGACTTGATGTTGTACCTACTTTTGAAATTTGTGCAAAACTACTGCTCCCAATTCCTGACAACAATACAACTAAACCAGTGTAGAATATTTTTCTCATAGCATTCATTATTTGATCACCGCAAATTTACCGGTTTTGTTTCCTACACCGTTAGCTTCCACATGGTATATGTAAATTCCATAAGCGATTTCCAGATTATCTTTAGTCAACAGATCCCATATATAGGTTCCTCCGTTATCTCCCCGAACATTTCTTGATGTTACCTCAATTTCTCTCACTAAAACTCCCGATGAAGTAAAAATCTTTAGATTTGATGGAACCGGTAAACCAGTGAAATGGATCTCCCTGTTTTGCTGCCTGCTGCCTCCTGCTGCTTCCTGTTCATAAATACTGGAAACTTTATAAGGATTCGGAATTACTAAAATCTCATCCAAAGCACTTTTTGCAGAATCTGCGTCAACTTTTGGTAGATTTTCAGGATCCATTCTGAACTGGAATCGATCGTTTCTTGAAAATGGTTTAGTAGTGAATACTTCCAACGTATCCCCTGACTGCGGGTTTCTAGTTGTAAGATTGTTATTCGATATTTGTGCCCTTAGTTCAAACCGATAAGTAAGTGTATCCTGAAAGTCTCGAGCATCTTCAATTGCATATACAATATCAGAACATTGTCCATTTAGTCCCGCAACGGCAGATAAAATACCCGGATCCGGAGAAACGTAATTGTTAGGTGCATTAGTAGTAGGATCACACCTGCTTGGTGAAAATGGAGTCCCGTCTCTATTCAAATCTAAGTAAGCGTAATCAACTTCTTCTTCTGTATAAGTATTGAATATTTTAAAATTGGTAGGCTGAGAAGGAGCATTGAAAAAAGAACCGGGAGCTATTTCAATAGTACGTTCTGTGGATTGACCAAAACCTATATTTGCTCCAATTACTAACTCATAATCAGAAACTTTAGACACACTTTGAGTAGCAAAAAAGTACTCATGTGGTTTTGGGTTTCCTGTCTCATTCCAGCCTGACCTGGACTCATTTACTCCAAAAGACTCAATATTGGTAAGCGCAAGTGAAAAACCTTCCGTAATAGGATTATTGCCCCCGTTTACATTTGGTGAACGTGCAATTAATGTATCATTAGCTCCTTCCGTTACATTTCGAAGAGTAAAGTTTTCAGTTCTCAAAGTATCCGGATCAGAACCACCATCGATAAGTGTATCTTCAAAAGTAACTTCATATAAATTATCAGGCTTTAATTCATACGGATCAATAATATCCACTGTTACTGAACCTCCCGGAGAGCCCTGTACAATTGTAGCTTGTGGTTTATCCGGAGCAATATAACCGGCTTGTGAACGTGACGGACGAACCTGAACTACATTTACACCATAAGTGATCGATCCATCAGGACCTTGACTGATTTGAATTGGAGATTCCGAAGGTGAAATTCCCGCCGGAACATATCCAAAATCAAATCCTGTTACTGCGTAATAGTAGGTCTTACCATTTACAACATCTGTATCAACATATGATCTGCGGAGTCCACTATCATTACCCAAGTCAAATTTAACACCATTTACATCTACTGGATGCAATCCCTGGATGCCGTTATTTTTATCGAAAATGGCTATATCACTATAATATGTAGCATTTCCATAAGCATCCGTAACATTAAAAATATCTTCAAACGATGGATCGGTTGATCTGTAAACTTTATAACCTTCAAAATCGAAACCATTTCCTGAGATATTATTTAAATAACGATCGAATGAAGACTCTGAATTTGTCTCCCAATACAAAGTTACTTTTCCATCTCCGGGTACAGCGGTTAAAACCGGTGGATCAGGTGCTACTGCAAACTGGTAATCTGCTTCATATGCGACACGTGCCTGATCTAAATTATTATTAAGCTGAGCTCTGTCCTGAGCAGCAGTCCCTGTTGGAGAAGTAGAAGCAGCTGCAGAAACCGCAACAGCAAAACTTTGAGATTCACCAACTCTTAAAGGAAAAAGACCTGAAGAAACATAAATATCCTGATCTGTTCCCGGATCTCCAACTACATCAAATTCACCGGGTATCAAATAGTTAAACCAAATATCAGAGTCTAAATTAACTTGGAGTGCTCCTGCTGAAAATATTATAGCTCTGGAAACCCCAATAAGATCAGTTTCACTAACATCAGTTTTATCAATATTTGGTTCTCCGGGGAAATTAGAACCCGCTCCTGAAGTCGCTTTTCCATCTCCTTGTCCATCACTTGGGGAGTCAGGATCACCTTCTATTCCAACGTCATCAAAATTTTCATTCCAGTCATTATCATTATCGAAAGAATCGCCTCTGCCTTCATCGATCATTGGAGCACTGGTAAAATGATTTTGAAGTCTTCCGTCATAGGTATCGTTTACCAGATCCTCAAAATCTTGATCAGATGACATCCTATCTCTGATTTCCTGATTGGATACAATTAATCCTTGTTGAAGGCTATCTCCATCATTGAAGTATAAATAATTAATAAATCTTACCGGTTTAGTAATGGAAATTCCATTAACAAAAGTAGTTTTCTCAAGATGGTTTGGTGTATTTTCGTCTATTAATCCATCGAAATCATTATCTAACCCATCAATATGTACTCCAAAGTTAGGATCTGAAAGAGGCAATGTTTCCTCCTGAACTGAAAATGAAGCGCCTAGATTATATGTAACTCCCTGAGACTGAAATGAATTACCATCATATTCTTTAACGATTCTGGTTCCATTCTCATCGATCAATACAATTTTATCCCCAATATTTATGGTTCTGGAATCAAAGTCTGTGGCTATAAATTCTCTAACTACTGTATCTCTGAGCGTTTCACTTGAATAAAACCCTCCATTTGATTCTAACAATAAACTAAAAAGGTCTGCATTGTCAGGATCGTAAAACTGAGCATTTTCTACATCGTAAGTATCACTGTCACCATCGTTATCAATACCATCGCCTGCATTTCCGGGCGTTTCCAGAAAACTGAGTCCCATTTCACCAATAGGTAATCCATCGAATGAAGATGGTGCGTTGTTTCGGTCTGTATCTGTTAAATAAGCAATTGCTCTCAGGTTATCGAATACAGGCTGATCTGTTGGTCCTCCACCGGCAACGAAATCAGCTATCCAAAGCCCGAATGACATTCTCGGATAATCATAACTACCGTCATTAGTTATCTCAAAAATGTTAAAGTGTACAGAATTGATCAGGATTTGAGACCAAGCTAATACTCTTGTATCCATCACTATCGCTAAACCACCTCTGGTTGGGTCTGTATCGTCTGGTTTGAATGCTCCGGAATTACTGTAACGTGTATATCTGTCGTCTCCGGCTTTGTAATAAAATTCTATATCTGCATTAAACTGATCGCGACCAAAGAAACCATTCCATGAACCTGCCCATCCATCTCCTCCATCCTTGAACTTATCCGGCCAGGAATCAGGCCAGGTATTGCCAAGAGGAGAACCCGGACCTCTGTCACTTCTTGCCAATTCTTTGGAATCATCTCGTGAATAGCCTTCTATTGGATTAAGAGACCAATTCTGACTACCATCTCTATTTGTTTTGAACGATGCTACATCAACTACCTGAAGAATATCAGAGCTGTTTTGAGCTTCTACTTCTGTTCCAAAGTGAACACTCATGAAATACATATACTCACGATTTGTATTCCTAGGAAATTCATAGATCAACTCATCTAAGCTTGTACTATTTCTACGACCTGCATGACCGGTATTGAAATAAGATGCTCTCAATCTGTTGGCATCCATTGTAGACTTTTTTCTGTCTTCAAAAGAAGATCTTTCATCACTTGGAGTATAATCCTGAGCCACTATAATTACAGGAAACAGCGATACCGTAAGTAAAATGAATAAGCTTTTAATATTTAACGTGTTTTTATTCATTGTTTAAAAAGAGATTGAAAGTCCTAGTTGAATTCTTCTTGGTTCTGCATAGAAAGTCGGATTTGAATAAAATCCGGGATCGGCAGAACTAACCGTGTTTATTGGTAATGGAGCCGTTGCCTCTCCTGAATCTCCATACACACTATTAATTACTTTGCTGTCGAGCAGGTTATAAATATTCAGAAAAAGCTCCATACTGGAACCGTTTGGTAAATTGAAGTTCTTATATGTATTAAGATCCACCGTTAGTCGTGCCGGTAGACGTGAAGTGTTTCTTAGGTCTCTTGTACTTGCTCCAACACCAATTTCTACACCCGGAATGTCTGTTTGTGGTGTATATGGTGTACCTGTACTGAATTTGGTTACCAGATTAGCTCCCCAATTATTTCCGGAATAAAACATTGAACCATTTACTATATGAGCTCTATCCCAATTGAGAGGCTGGATCAACTTTGTTGTTGATGAAGTTTGATTTGTTGAATCAATTTGAGTTCCTGCATTAACAATATCAAAATACTCTGAGTTTGGATCCGAATTACTTCCTTCAACAGAACTGAATGTGTAATCCAGACCAAAGTTAAAACGTTGACTTACAAATTGATTGAATGCGAACGTAAAGCCAATTGATTTTGAAAAGTCTCTGTTAAAATAAATACCGTAATTTGTAGAAGCTGCTCCTGTAACCTGAGGTCGGCTTGAAACATAATCTCTGGTGTCTTTATAATAACCGGTAAGCTCAATTGCTGTACCGTCAAAAATTTCCTGCTTTAAACCTAACTCATACTGAGTAGATCGTTCTGGTCTCAGATCAGGATTTCCGAATAAACCTAAATTCCCACTTCTTTCACCCACAAATACTCTGCTGTTTGTATACATGAAGCTATAAGAAGGCACCTGAAAGAAGTAACCATAAGAGAAATACAAAACTCCACGATCATTGATCGGGTAAGCTACACCGATTCTCGGACTTAACTGAGTTTTAACACTGGTATCCTTGTACCAATATTCCTGGCGTTCTTCTAAAGTAACATCAGGTTCGCCCGGGTCTTGCTGCCCATTCCCGTTTTGATCTCTGTACTGATTTTCTTGTTTTGTAGGTGAAGTGATATCAGGATCTTCAAGGTCAGAAACCACTCTGGAATTTGGATCAAAGTAATCGAATCTTAATCCAACATTTATGATCAGATTATCAAACTCGATCTTATCCTGAACATAAGCACTAAAATTTCTCGGCGACTCCGAATACTTTTGATAACCGGGTGTATTCAACTCCGGATAGCCTAGTTTTACAAATGGTTTAATATCGTCAGGTGTGCCGGGCGGTAAACTTATGGATGGATCAGTAAAAGGAACTAGTGAGATATTTTCGAAACTGACTTCATCAAACTGAAGGTTAATACCTGCTTTAACATAATGGTTCTCGCTTACCTGGCTTGAAATTTCTGCTTTTCCGATAAATGTATCTGTCGATCTGAAAAATCTGTTGTTATCAGTACCGTAAAAACTAAACTGTGCCGCACCCGGTATACTGCGTTCGCCCGGTGAGTAAAAATCTGAAACTCGATCAAAATTAAAGTATCGCGGATCCCATGGATCTTCATACAAGTAGCTCTTTTGCTCGTTGTATCTGTTAGCAAGATTAACGGTCAGGAAAGTTTTTGCCGAAGGAGTAATGGTAGTTTTGAAATTTAAAGCATAATTATTTCTATAATTCGTACCTCTGCCAAGGGGAACTAATTTGTTTTGGTGATCATATCCCTGCCCTTCTTCAAGACCATATGAGCCTATTAAGTTAAATTTCAAAAACTTTGAAAAACGATACTCCAGATTTCCTTGAAAACTGGAACTTTGAAAGTTATTCATGTTTACTAAAGAACTATCTCTGGTTCCGTCATCTGTTAAAATCAATTGTTCGGTACCTTGAAAATTTACTGTATCTATAGAATACCAAGGCTTATCAAAGTCGACTCTCTCATTGTATATAGTTCTGTAGGAATCAAAATCTGTTCCCAGTGCCAACGTATCTCTGAATTGTCCGTGAGATGAAAAAGCATTTCTACCGGTTAAATGCCCCTCGTTCTCAAATCTTCGGGCTGTTACAAAAAATGTAAGTCTGTCTTTTATAATAGGACCTGATACAGAAGCAGACAGGTTATACATTCTGTTTGGATTTAAATTATTAAAACCCGTTCCAATACCATCGTATATACCACTTTGCGAGGTTGCCATATAGCTACCTGTCCAAGCATTTACAGAAGCATCGAACTGGCTGCCTCCCGATTTGGTAACTACATTTACAATTCCTGAAAGTGCCTGACCATGTTCTGCATTAAAAGAACCTGATATAACTTGTAATTCCTGCACAGATTCATTTTCAATTCTTACACCGTTTGATCTGTCATAATCATCTGTAACCCTGATTCCATCCACAACATAGGAAACCTCTGAAGTTCGTCCACCTCTGATATGGATTCCACCTCCATTATCAACATTAACTCCCGCCTGTAAACCAATCACATCTGAAACTTCCTGAACAGGTAATTTTTTAATTTCTTCGCTGCTTACTCTGGATTCAGAACTGGTCACATCTTTTAAAACAGGTTGACGAGTTGCCACTACCACAATTTCTTCACCTTCAAATGCTTCCAGTTCTAACCTGAAATCCTGTTCCGTAGTTAGATCAGTTCTTACAATTACTTCTTGTACAGCCAGAGTAGCATAACCGATGTATCTTGCTTCCAACGTATAAGTGCCCGGGGCTACATTTAACATCAGAAAATTACCATCGATATTGGCAACTGCACCTTTTGTAGACCCTTTTATACCAACTGTTGCACCTATCAGTGGCTCTCCGGTTTCAGCATCAAGAATTTTACCTGTAATTTTTCCTGACTGCGCCTGCACCCCAACACTAACTAATAGAAATAATACCGGTAGTAGCTTTTTAATGTTCATACACTGCTTCAAATTTGAATAGTAACTTCATTTAATTTTTCGATATCAATAAGAGCATTATGCTTTTCTTTAACATCCTTAATTGTCTTGTCCTTTAAGTCTTTCAATTTCTTATTCGACAAAAACGCATCAACTGACTCTTTGGCTTCATCAAATGTCAAATAGCGACCTTCGATTTTTCCATTCATTTTATAAATGGTGTATTGACCTGTTTGATAATTGATCACTTCTGATATCTCGCCTACTTTTAATTCAGAAATTTTAGGAGCATAAGAGCCATAATTCTTGATGCTTTCAAAACCCAACTCCCCATTTGTAAGCAAGTCTTCATTTATAATGGTGTGCTTTTCCACTAGTGCTTTGAAATCAGCTCCACTCTTTAGTTCAGAGATTAAAAAATTTGCTTTTTCTTCTGTATCAACAACTATTCTGGAAAGATTAACCTCTATGGGCTTATAAAAGCGTTCACTGTTGTTTTGATAAGCGGTTCGCAATTCCTGATCTGAGTTTGAAATGGAACTTCTAAGATCCTTAACCGCGCTTTGAGCCAGATATGTATTAAAAGTTTCCTGAATCGACTCATTCACAATTTCCTGATCATCTATTCCTGCATCTTTTGCATTCTTATATAAATAAGCTCTTAATGCAGTCCCGATTACGAAGTTTTCGAAACCCTGCTTCCCTTCTATTGCATTGATTTGAGCTAATGGAGTAAATCTGTACTCTACAGCAAAATCATCAAGAGTAAATTCAAAATCGTTAAAAACAGCCAAAGTATTATCTGATGCCAGATTAGATAAGAACTCGGGATCCTTAGAAATTGCAGCGGAGTAATTCTCATTCATTCTAGCCCAAAGTGCCTCAAAAACCTCAGAATTGAATTCTAAATTATCTCTGAAATTATATAAATGTTCTCTGGTTGCAAGCTCTTTCTTCTTTTTATAGACATAAGAAGCAATTTCAGCTTTTTTAATAGCGAATTCATTTTTTGTGAGAATAGGCTTTGTGAAACGGTTAGTTAGCTTGATTATACTATATCCCTGAGCAGTAGGAACAGGCTTTGAAATTTCGTTGATCTTTAATCCAAAAGCAGCTTCTTCAAAAGCGATATCCATTTCATCAGTAGTAAAACGTCCTACATCTCCACCATTGTTTGCCAGATAAGGAGTCTGAAATACTTCTTTTGCTAATTCCTCAAATTTTTCGCCGTTTTGTAACCTCTTATATAACTGATCAGCTGATTCATGATCATGGGCAAATAGATGCGAAGCTCTTAATGTAGTATTGAACCGAATGAAGTACTCATTAAGTTCAGAATTACTTACTTGCACATCTTTAAGAATAACCTGATTCAAATACTCTTCGTTTAAAACTCTTCTTTCAATCTCCCCTCTTTTTTGAAAAGCTTCCTCCGTTCTGTCGAAGCCTCTGTCTTCAGCATAGGTAGCTAGTACGTAATTATCGAATTTTGCATTTAAAACGGAAAGTTTAGTAGAAGGGTTTGCACTTATAGCTCTTCCGGTGCGATAATAATATTCCTTGAAAGCATTCTCGAAATGAATCTTGGTAATCGAGTAATCGTTAATTTGCGCCAATACATTTTCATCAACTTTTTCCTTACAGGAAAGCGCTCCCATAAAAAGAAACAGCAAACCGGATAATAAAATTAAATGATCACGCATTGATTGCTAACAGTTTTTTACCAAGGTGCAATAATGATAATGAAAGCGCTTACATTTTTCAACATATTTTTAAAGATTTCTTAAATAATCTTTAATACCACCTTAACTAAA
>NZ_LXYG01000005.1 GCF_001650905.1 Balneola sp. EhC07 | reverse complement strand
CGCCGTGAAAGGGCGGCGTCCTGGACCCCTAGACGAACGCGGCATTTAAGATCAATATGTCAAATAGTGCAACATGTAAAGTGAGGCGACAGGCGGATTCGAACCGCCGTACGAGGTTTTGCAGACCTCTGCCTAGCCACTCGGCCATGTCGCCTTGTTTAAACTAGTGTAGTACGCCCGTCAGGACTCGAACCTGAAACCTATTGCTTAGAAGGCAATTGCTCTATCCAGTTGAGCTACGGGCGCTCATTTCATTACGTCAATAATTGTCGGGGAGACAGGATTTGAACCTGCGACCCTTCGCTCCCAAAGCGAATGCGCTACCGGGCTGCGCCACTCCCCGATTTTCCAAAATTGGAAAGGCAACAAAGATAAGGTTTTCTCTGTACCATTACCACCTAAAATTGAACTTTATTTTGTAAATTTTTCAAGATGTTACTTAATCAGCCAGAATAGCCGTTACGTAATTATCCCAACTCATTTTTGAAGCAGATTTATATACGTTTTCTGACGGTAGTGGAAGTTCCAAATACTTCAACATTTGCTCAGCCATGGAGTCGATATCTTCCGGTTCCGCCAAATATCCGTTGAAACCATCCTGAATAGTTTCGGGAAAATGTCCTACTCGGGTTGCCAAGATCGGTAATCCAAAGTTGTAGGTTAGAGATTCTACTCCGGAAGGTGTTGCTGTTAAATAATATAACACACTGCAATCTGCCACTTGAAAATATTTGTGTACATCTTCGTTGGGAATAAATTCACTTTTAACCACGGTGCTATCCTGTAGATCCAGCTCTTCAACCAGAGATAACGGTCGGTAATCCTGTTCGCTTTCTTTATTCTTGAGGAATAATTTCTGAGCAATGCCAAATAAGCCGCGTTTTATTTTGGTGGATAATTTAGAAGTATCCAAAGTAGCCCAGAATTCTTCTCCACAAATTAAAAAGGAAACGTCATCTCGTTGTTCTGCTACTTTTTTAAATGCTCTGATCGCATTATGCAAGCCTTTGTATTTCCGGATGAATCCGAAATAAAAAAATACATTTTCTTTGAGACCCAGATCCTGTTTAAACTTTTCAAAATCAAATTGCGGATCGGGTTGATAAAGATCATATACAGGATGAAATAACTTAATAACTGTAGTTGAATCATCCTGAGATCTTTCACCGGTTTCATTAACCGAAAATTCTTTTTCAGGAAGCAATGCTTTTAGCTCATCCACTGTTTTGTAAGCATGAGCTATGTAGGTATCTGCATGTTTGATTCCCATTTTAGTAAAACGCTCATCAATGGTACTTCCTTCTTTCTGAACTACAAAATGCAGATCGAAAATGATCTCAGCGTCAGAGTTTTTTTGCAACCATTTGGCGATCGATCCCATCGGTAAGCCCTGAATAGAAATTGCCCACTGGAAGATCACTTTGTCCGGATTAAGCGACTTGATATACTTCGCAGTTTTCTTCCAGCTTAACGGATTGTTATAATTGGTGAGATACTCAATTTTGATATTGGTGCCTTCCATAAAATCGGAACGGCTGGATTTATCAATGAACTCTCTGGGAATAATAGAAGGATACTGATTAGTCCAGGAGACAATATGTACTTCATTTTCAGGATCTTTATCGAAAGTCTTGGCTAACGAAGTATTATAATTGGAAATCCCGCCCTTGAATTTAGGGCCCGGACCAAAGCAAACAATTACAGGCATTTCTTTTAAGTATATTTTTTAACGGCTACATCATACACCCGACGCATACCTTCTTCCAGAGATAATTTCGGTTCCCAGCCTAATCGTTCTTTTACATAATCCATTTTTCCATATCTGGAATGAACACCAACCGGTTTGTCGAGAAGCGTTTTGATCACCGGTGAGTAATCAGCGAAAGAAGTAAACACTTCAATGAGTTCTAAGAAAGTTGTAAGTCTTCCACTTCCAATGTTGATCGCACTACCATCTTTTATATGATCCATAGCGAGCAAGGTACAATCCATCACATCATCAATATGAACAAAATCTCGGCCTTGTTTTCCGGTTCCCCAAACTTCAAAAGGATTTTCTTTTAGTGCTGCACGACGAGCGATAGCAGGAACAGGGTAGGAGAGGTCTTGGTCTTCTCCATAGCCACTGAAAGGTCTGATACACGTTACAGAAACATCATAATACTCCGCAGCAATGCTGGCCAGATATTCACCGGTTAATTTAGACCAACCGTAAGTCATGTCAGGTTGACCCATTTTTTTGAAATCGATATCGCTTTCAGAAAGGGCAATTGCATCAGATTCGGTTTGAAGATCAACAGGGTACGCTGCACTTGAACTCGGATAAAGAACACGAGTTGGCTTTTGTCGACAAACCCAAAGGAAGAATTCAGCATCAATGGAAAGATCGAGAGCTACCATCATTGGATCACCGTCTATCTTTGCTCTACCGCCCACAATTGCTGCAAAGTGAAATACATCTTCAAAAGAAGTAACGTCAAGCTTGTATGTTTTCTTGATGTATTCCTGATCGTCCAGCATTTCACGGATAAAATATCGGGCGTCTTGTTTCAGAAATATCATTCTTTCATCTTCACCAAAAAACTCGAGCCCGTTCTCTGTGCGTGACGGAGTTCCATCAGGAAGCCAGGTAGCCGGATGAGTTCCAACCGAGAGATCGTCAATAAAAAGGATAGTATCGTTCGTAGTTGAGTGGAGGCGCTTAACAAAGTTTCTTCCAACAAAGCCGCATCCACCGGTAATAAGGTGATATTTCATGAATCAATTATTTTGAAGTTTCCTAAAGATAGACATTTTGCAAAAAAGGGCGAGGAAAAGCAGAAATATTCTTTAAAAATCCCGTTCTTTGGTACGAATTAACTTCTGAAATATTTATGAAAACTTTTCCACTTATTTTTTTAGCGGGATTATTATCCTCCTCACTTTTTAGTCAATCGTTGAGTATATCTGAGAGCTCCTCCGGCTCATCATTTCTAAAGGGGGAAATAAGCTCCAATGTGATACAGATTATGGAGCCAAATGGTGCGGTAATTAATTCCGGTAAATTTAATTCTGTAAGTGATGATCCTTCATTTAAGATCTATCCATTGCAAAATGGAGCATATATTGTTCGTGAAAACATTGCTAACTTTGTGTTATTTGATTCTTTTGGGAGCGTAATTCGCCCGATCTCTAACAGTTCAAATAGTGAGGACGGGGAAAAGATTTCTGAACTGGCCACAGATCCGATGGGTAAAACCATTGTACTCTACAATCCTCAGGTTAGAAATGGTGATAAAAGAGGTTCGCGAGCCAAAGTGATAGAGTTAGAAAATTCGGAGCGGGATATTTTTTATAAAGCAGATCAGGAGATCAGAGCCGTCCGTGTATCGGAGTCAGGTGAATTCATTGCCATTGCTTCCGGTAAAGAAGGAAGTGATGATGAAATCACGATCATGGATCGCTACGGTAATGAGATCAGGAAAATAACTTTTGACAGAAAAGTAAAAGGACTGAATTTATATGGAAGCGGCTCTACTTTAACCGTTTTTTCAGAAGGAAGAGTGGCAGTATATAATGTACTAAGTGGTGAGAGAATTGGTAGCAGCAGTTTCAGAAACGGAACACTTCAGTTTGCGAATTACAGCGCATCAGATCAGACTATTATTGGCCTAACAGGAGATTTGAACGGAACTACTTTATCTGATATTGAAGTAAGAATTATAAACGTGGCAACCAGAAAAATTGCTAGCCAGGAATATTCAGGATCTGTTCAGATAGATGATTTGGATAAGGTCACAATGACCAAGAACAGCAGATTCAATTATACCATTACAGGTATGAACAAAGATCTGAATTTGAAAGCAAGTTTCTAAAGAGCATAAAAAAAAGCCTCATCAAATGATGAGGCTTTTAATAGCATTAAGCTTCTTTTTTGGCTTCCTTAGAAGCGTCCTCTTCTTCAGAGTCTTTGGTTTCTTTTTCCTTAACCGTTTTGGGGTCAGGTTTGGTCCAATCAAATTCTAAACCATCTCTGGACTTATTCATTTTGATCTTTATGGTTGAACCTTCCTCTTTTTTGTTTTCCAGAAGCTCTTCGGCTAACGGATCTTCAATGTACTTTTGAATCGCACGCTTAAGAGGTCTGGCTCCGTATTTAGGATCAAAACCTTTATCGGTAATGAATTCCTTCGCTCCTTTGGTGATATCAACGGTATATCCGATTTGCTGGATTCGGGTGAATAATTCGTCAGAAATAATGTCGATGATCTCAAAGATATCTTGTTTCTCAAGAGGTTTGAATGTGATAACATCATCAATTCTGTTCAGGAATTCCGGATTGAATACTTTTTTCAGAGCATCCTGAATGGTTGACTTCATTTTAGCATAATCAAAAGTACCTTCGTCCGGTCCGCCAAATCCGATTCCTTTTCCAAGGTTGCGGATATCACGCGCTCCGATATTTGAAGTCATGATTATAATTGTATTTCTGAAATCAACTCTTCTGCCTAAACTATCAGTAAGGATCCCATCATCTAATACCTGAAGTAATATATTGAATACATCAGGATGTGCTTTCTCGATCTCATCAAGAAGAACTACACTATACGGCTTGCGACGAACTTTCTCGGTAAGAATTCCGCCTTCTTCATATCCAACATAGCCCGGAGGCGCTCCAACCAATCTGGAAACGGAGAACTTCTCCATATACTCACTCATATCAACTCGTATCAGAGAATCTTCCTTATCAAAGAGATATTTGGCGAGTACTTTAGCAAGTTCTGTTTTACCAACACCGGTTGGTCCTAAAAATACGAATGAACCAATTGGTCTTGAAGGATCTTTCAATCCGGCACGGGTTCTTTGAATTGCTTTGGTAAGCTTAATAATAGCTTCGCTTTGTCCAACCACTTTTCCTGCAAGACTTTCCTTCATTTTCAGAAGTTTCTGTCCTTCATTCTGGCTGATCTTGTTTACAGGAACACCGCTCATCATTGCAATTACAGAAGCAACATCGTCTTCTTCCACATCAAATAAAATGCTTTCAGATTCTTTGTCCCATTCCTTTTGTGCAACTTCAAGATCTTCGATCAAGCGTTTTTCAGTATCTCGCAAACGAGCAGCTTCTTCAAATCTTTGTTTTTTAACCATGCTGTTTTTGTCATGACCTGTGGATTCTATTTGTTCTTCCAGATCAATGATATGCTTTGGAACGGTGATATTCGATAAGTGAACTCTTGCGCCTGCTTCATCCAGAGCATCAATAGCTTTATCCGGTAAGAAGTGATCAGTTACATATCGGTCGGTCAATGAAACACAAGCTTCAATGGCGTCATCTTTGTAACGAACACCATGATGCTTCTCATACTTTGGTTTGATCTGCTTTAAGATCTCAATGGTTTCTTCCGGAGTTGTTGGATCGACCATGATCTTTTGGAATCTACGCTCGAGTGCACCATCTTTTTCAATAAACTGACGGTACTCGTTCAAAGTAGTTGCTCCGATAGCTTGTATGTCTCCACGAGCCAAAGCCGGTTTTAACATGTTTGAAGCATCCAGTGAGCCACTGGCTCCACCTGCTCCAACAATAGTATGTAGCTCATCAATAAACAGAATTACATTATCTGTTTTCTCAAGTTCTGTCATGATCGCTTTCATGCGTTCTTCAAACTGACCGCGGTATTTTGTACCTGCAACCAACGCAGCCAGATCAAGAGCGATCACTCGTTTGTCGTATAACACACGAGATACTTTTCTTTCTATAATTCTGTCGGCCAATCCTTCGGCAATAGCAGTTTTACCAACTCCCGGTTCACCTATAAGAACAGGATTGTTTTTCTTACGACGGCTCAACACCTGAGCTACTCGTTCAATTTCCTTGTCACGACCAATGATCGGATCTAATTTCCCATCAATAGCCATTTGAGTGAGGTCTCGACCAAAGTTATCGAGGACCGGTGTTTTTGATTTTTCCATTTTCTTTTCTCTAGAGCTTCCGGAACCTTGTGATCCTCCTGAAGGCGCAACGCTTGCAGAAAGGGATGAAGAATCTAAATCTTCATCTCTGGTTTTTCCGGAGATAATAAGATCTAACTCTTCACGAACAGAATCATAAGAAACGCTGAATTGCTGCAAGATTTGAGCAGCTATGTTTTCATCATCTCTTAAAAGTGACAGTAATAAATGCTCTGTGCCAATGGTGTCACTTTTATAGAGTTTTGCTTCTAAATAAGTAATCCGTAATACTTTTTCAGCTTGCTTAGTGAGTGGAATATTACCCACAGTAACGGAACCACCTGTTCCTCTTACTGTATCTTCAATAGTCTTTTTTAATTTGAAAAGATCGCAATCTAAATTTTTAAGAATCCGAATCGCAACTCCATCGCCTAATCGTACAATACCCAGAATGAGATGTTCAGTGCCAATGTAGTCGTGACCCAAACGCAGTGCTTCTTCTCTGCTGAATTGAATTACGTCTCTAACTTTACTTGAAAAATTGCCCTCCATAATGGTAGGTCCTTCTGTCTTTTATAATGTTTCTCTTATGCGTTACGCCTATGCAAAAAACGAGCCTGACATAACTTTAGTTCATTCTTTTTTGAATGTAGCAGGGCGTGTAGCTAATTGCAAAAAAAATGCAGACAGAATGGGATTAAAAAAGAGGAGTTCCCGACATTTCTTCAGGTTGATCGGTTTGCATACATTTTAAGAGGGTAGGAGCGACATCAGCAAGTATTCCCGGATGCATTTCTGGTGATTCGGGATGATTTACTAAAATAGCCGGAACAAGCGCAGTTGTATGTGCGGTATGAGGACTTCCGTCAGGTTTGATCATTTGATCTGCATTTCCGTGATCAGCAATGATCAAAGATGTATAACCGTGTGCATTTGCAGTATCAATTACCTTTTTTAATTCTTTATCGATGGTCTCAACAGCTTTGATGGCTGCTTCCATAACTCCTGTGTGCCCAACCATATCGGGATTGGCGAAATTCAGGATTACCAGATCATACTCTTCAGACTCAAGACGTTCACATAGAGCTTGGGTAACCTGATCGGCATTCATTTCAGGTTGCAGATCGTAAGTAGCTACTTTTGGGCTTGGAATAACCAGCCTGTCTTCGCCTTCATTGGGAACTTCAACGCCACCATTAAAGAAATAAGTTACGTGCGGGTATTTTTCAGTTTCAGCAATCCGGAATTGTTTTTTCCCTTGCTTACTTACCCATTCTCCCAATGTATTCTTTAATTCTTGTGGTGGATATGCTACGTTTGCAAACTCAAAAGTCTCATCGTAAGAAGTGAAGGTAGCGTAATGAAGGTTCAGATCATTGACTTCAAATTCATTGAACTCTTGCTCGTTTAGTGCTCTGGAAATTTCTCGGGCTCTGTCGCCTCTGATATTGTAGAAAATTACTGAATCATCTTTTTCAATTCTGGACTCAGAATTTTTGTCTAAAAGAATGGGTTTGATGAACTCATCAGTTACTCCATCAGAGTAAGAAGAATCAAAAGCTTCATCAGAACTATCAAAAATCTCTCCTTTACCATTTACTAAAAGATCATAAGCCAGTTGAACGCGTTCCCAGCGGTTGTCTCGGTCCATAGCATAGTAACGACCAATAACAGAAGCTAATTTACCAACGCCGATCTCTTCAGCTTTTTTGTTGAATTCCTGAGCGTATTTTTTTCCTCCATTCGGAGCGGTGTCTCTTCCATCCGTGAAAGCATGTACATACACATGTTCAATGCCTTCCTTTTTACAAAGCTCTAAAAGAGCGAACAAATGATGGTTGTGGCTGTGAACACCACCATCCGAAAAAAGCCCAAAAAGATGAATTTTGTTTTTGGGCTTTGCTTTTTGAATTGCTTCTAGAAGAACTTCGTTCTCAAAAAAATCTCCATTTTTAATGGCGAGATTTATTCTTGAGAGTTCCTGACGTACAATTCTTCCCGCACCAATATTAAGGTGTCCTACTTCGGAATTGCCAAATTGTCCTTCGGGTAATCCAACATTATCTCCGCTCGCTGAGAGGTGAGTATTCGGATACGTTGCAAAAAGATGATCTAAGAAAGGCTTGTCAGCTTTATCTATTGCGCTGACAGAAGGATCTTCGGCCAACCCGTATCCATCTAAAATTACTAAAAGTGCTTTAGATCGGGAGTTGGCCATCAAATAAAGATCTTATAAACTGTTTACGTGCTTAGTAAGAGCGGCTTTCTTGCGTGCAGCATTGTTTTTGTGAACGATGCCTTTAACACTCATTCTGTCAACGTAAGAAACAGCTTCTTTTAACAGCTTTTCTGCTTCTTTCTTATCAGTAGCGGTCATTACGTCTTTGATAAGCATTCTCATTTTTGATTTACGAGCGCGGTTGTGCTTCTTACTTTTTTCAGCTTGGCGAACTCGTTTAATCGCTTGTTTAGTTTGTGGCATGACTTATAGTCGAATTTGATGTAAAGTTTTTCAGTCACCAAAATTACGGGAATGTAAAACATTATTCAACATTTGATTGAATATTTCCGGGAATAAGTTTAATTTAGCCTTTCTATTATGATAGTGGTAATCGATGGGCCTGCAGGGTCGGGAAAAAGTTCAACAGCTAGGGCAATTGCCGAGCAACTTCAGATCCAATTTTTGGATTCCGGAGCGTTGTATCGAGTAGCAACCCTCGTCTATTTAGAATCACTTGATAATGGAACCTCGTTCTTTGATCGCCTGAAAGAAAGTGATATTTCATTTTATTTCAAAAATAAAAATTTCCATTCTTTTTTGAATGGGGAAGAAGTGTCTGATGAAATCAGAGAAATGAAAGTTTCTAACGCTGTAAGCAAAGTAGCTTCCGATCCAATGGTAAGGTCTCACATAAATAAATTGATGAGAGCTGAAGTTGAAACCGGAGTATATATAGCAGACGGCAGAGATCTGGGAACAGCAGTGTTTCCGGATGCAGAACTTAAATTTTTTATGGTTGCTGATCTCCATGAAAGAGCAAAGCGACGATTAGCTGAAATGGAATCTCAGGGTTTAGATGCCTCGTTAGAGGAAATCAAATCAAATCTTGAATCCAGAGATAATGCTGATTCAAGCAGAGCATCTGATCCGCTGAAACAAGCAGACGATGCCATCTTGATTAACACTTCGGAACTTAGTTTTGAAGAGCAGGTATCACAGATCGCAGAACGAATCCGGCAGATAATGCCACAAAACAAACAATAACCTTATCCCACAGTTGAAAGCCAGTTGTGAGGTAAAACATTAACAAAACTTATAATGACCGAAGAATTAAATAAACAAGAAACCGAACAAGAAGAAACTACTACAACTGAAGCTGTTGAAGAAACAGAAACAACAGTAGCCGAAGAAGAAACTACAGAAACTGAAGCTACAGCCGAAGAAACTGCTGAGACTTTAACTCACGTTTTTACAGGTGAAGTTGAAGGTGATGTATACACTTACGACCAATTAGCTAGTCCATCAGATGAATATACTGATGACGAGTACAACGAAATGATGGGAATGTATGAGAATACGCTCAATCAGATCGAAGAAAAAGAAATTATTACAGGTCGTGTAGCATCTGTTGACGACAAATATGTAGTTATCGACATCGGATTTAAATCAGAAGGAATCATTGCAGTAAATGAATTCCCTAATTCTGTACTTGAGAGCATGGCTCCCGGTGACGAAGTAGATGTATTCCTTGATCGCGTTGAAGATAAAGACGGTCAGTTAATCCTTTCCAGAAGAAAAGCAGATATCCTGCAAGCGTGGGAGAAAATCGAAGCTTCTCACGAATCAGCTACTATTATTGAAGGTTACATCAAGCGTAGAATTAAAGGTGGTATGGTTGTGGATGTATTCGGTATCGATGCGTTCCTTCCGGGATCACAAATTGATGTACGTCCAGTACGTGACTTTGATGCTTATGTAGGCAGAACCATGGAATTCCAGGTTGTGAAGCTTAACATGGCTGCAGAAAACGTCGTTGTATCTCACAGAGCTCTTATTGAAAGTGATCTTGAAGAGCAGAGAGAAGAAATTCTTGAAACGATCGAAGCTGGTCAGGTTCTTGAAGGTGCTGTTAAAAACATTACTGATTTCGGTGTATTCATCGATCTTGGTGGCGTTGACGGACTTCTTCACATCACTGACCTTTCTTGGGGACGTGTTGACAATCCAAATGAGATCGTTCAATTGGATCAAAGATTAAACGTTGCTGTTATCGACTTTGATGAGAAGAGCAAACGTGTTTCTCTTGGACTGAAGCAATTACAACCGCATCCGTGGGAAGAAATTCATGCTAAGTATCCAGAAGAAAACAAAGTACAGGGTCGTGTGGTTTCTATTGCTGACTACGGTGCTTTCGTTGAACTTGAGAAAGGTGTTGAAGGTCTTATTCACATCAGTGAAATGTCATGGACACAGCATATCAAGCATCCATCTCAATTAGTTCAGAAAGATGACGTTGTTGAATGTATCGTGTTGAACATCAACGAAGATGAGAAGAAAATTTCTCTTGGTGTTAAGCAATTGACTAACGATCCATGGGCTGATATCCTTGAAAGATTCCCAGTTGGTTCTAAGCATGACGGTGTGATCAGAAACCTTACTAACTTCGGTGTGTTTGTTGAGCTGGAGCCAGGTATCGATGGTTTGATCCACGTTTCTGACTTAAGCTGGACTGAAAAAGTTGAGCATCCGAACGAGATTGTTAAGAAAGATCAGGAAATCGAAGTTGTGATTCTTGGTGTTGATTTCGATAACAGAAGGATTACTTTGGGTCATAAGCAAGTTCAGGATAATCCTTGGACACAATATGCTAAAGAATACGCTCCTGGCGCATCTGTTGAAGGTGAAGTAGTGAAAGCAACTGACAAAGGTGCTTTTGTGAAATTACCTCTTGGCGCTGAAGCATTCTTAAGCTACGGAAAAGCTGTTGAGCCTGAATTCAAAGAAGGCGACAAAGTAGAAGCATTTGTACTCGACTTTAACGAAGAGGCAAAAAGCATCAACTTGAGTCAGTTAGACAAAGACCAGAAGAAAGCAAAAGAAGCTAAGAAGAAGATCGAAGCTGCTGATGTTGAAACCGGTGCACCTACTTTAGGTGAGATGTCCGGACTGGCTGCTCTTAAAGACAAAATGGAAGCAGAAGAAAAAGAAGCTGCTGCTAAAAAGTCTACAAGCAAGAGCTCTAAAAAAGACACTGACGAAGACTCAGCTGAATAATATTTAGCTGATTAGTCTCAGATTTTAAAAAGGCATCCAATTAAGTTTGGATGCCTTTTTTGTTTTTTGTAATTACCTCCACCTGCGAACGGAATGAAGTTGCTCCCTCTTCTAGATGTTATGTAATTTGTTGACAGTTTATTAGTGATATTTATTGAAAAATTCGCCCTTAGTATTTAAGACGGAGAAGAGAGCGTGATCCGGATGCGTCTGCGAAGCAGGAATAATCCTTTCTGGTGAAGAGCCTAATAATTTCCTCAGAATGCACGAAGACCTTTAGGATTATTCAGCGCAGGATCAGTGAACCCGTCTTAAATACTTCGGCTTGATCTTTTGCTACTTTTGTATCAAGACAAAAGTAGGTAGCCTTGTGCTAAGCTATGCCTTTTTATAGGATTCCTTTCCTTGGCTCTGTGTACTTTTGTGCCGATACTGAGCTTCCTCAGCACAGGCTCCAGTACCAAAAGCTCCCGACAAGAATTATTGGCGCGAACTCCATTACATCGACTAATCATTACAAAAGGTCTTCGTTCGTATGATACACATTAACGAATCATCCTGAGTGTAATGATTACTCCTTCGGAGCCGTCGATTTCATTACGTTCTTGGCTCGCCAATAATTCTAAAGGTCGGTGTAGTTGGAGACTTTTTCTGAAATCGGCAGAATTAAAAACAAGACAATTTTTGTGGGTAGATTATCTAACATCAGAAACGCTGAGCGGTACAAATCATTTTCAACAATTATATAATTTGAGATTCTTAAAGAAAACTCCAAATCACAGAAGAATACTAAACGCATCTAAATTTCCTTTGAAGCCTGCCTGTCCGGTAGGCAGGGGAGATGATCATCCAAACAGTTGCTTTGGATGATCCGAGGGATGCGTGAAGTTTACGAGTTGTTAAACTACACAGCATTCTATTAGGATATCCCCCGCAAAATCTCTGGACGAGATTTTGAGCCCCCTAAAAAGGGGGATTATCTTAACAAAATTTACAAGAGTTGCCAATAGTGCAATCTTTACATTTTTAAGTAAAAGGAGTAGTAAAGGATATGATTTAATCGAATAGTGAAATCTTAGATACGAAAGCATTTCTTCCTTTATTAAGTCCAAATTTTATGCCATTCAAGTTGCTTTTACCATCAACACCACCGGAAATAATAAACGAACCGTCATTTAAAGTATCAACGTTTATTGCTCTACTACTATATTCAGAATTATCTGAAATTACCTTTTGATAATTTCCGTTACTGTCTATAACAGCGATGAACATACCTCTCTTACCAACTTCTTCTGTAACTTTTCCTAGTGAAAATTCACCAAAATTAACTTGTTCAAAATAATCTCCGGCTACAACTAATTGATTATTTTCGTTGATTAACATGTCCCAAATATAATCCGACCCTGAGCCACCTTTAGTAGTAAGACCCCAAACATAATTAAAACTCGAATCGAGCTTTGTAAAATAAATAGTGTTGTTTTTGATTCTATATCTTTCATTCTTATCACTATTCAAAATTATATTCCCCAACTGGATTTTTCCTTTATAGCTGCCTGTGATATATAAATTACTATTTTTGTCAAAAGTTATTCCACGCGTTGTATGACTTGTGTAATCATCATTACCGATTAATTTTAAGTCGAAAAATTTATCATTTTCTATTTTAGCAATAAAACCATTGCTATAACCTTTAAAGATTAATTGCTTACCATCAATGGCGATATTTCCTAAACACTCATCTTGATCAAAAGGAAATGTGAGTTTTTCAGGGCAATAGGCATTTCCAGATAAATATATTTTACCCTCTTTAGAAATTTCTATATCTGTAATTTCACCTAAGTAGTTACCATCTAAAATGTAATTTTTCTGAATTTTAGCATTTAAGTCAAACTTGAGAAATATGGCTTTTCCAGATAAAAAAGTTGGACCGGAATCACTAAGTTTAGATATGAACTCATCCACTATGTCTGAGCCCCCTCCCACATATAGATTTTCATTCCACACTCTGACGATATTAAACTTCACATAATTATAGTTTGAAAACTCTTTAACCCATTCAATTTTTCCAATTTTGGAAATCTTAACTATAAAAGGAGTCCTCCCATTACCCTTTATTGTAGAATTATTGAAGTTCATTTTGCCTTCTTCTCCGGTTAAAGGTGATTTAGATAATTCAAGTAATGCATAAATATTTCCTTGTTCATCAGTGTCAATATCTTGAATAGAAACTATTCCGTTTTGCCCAAACTTTACTGACCAAATCTGATCTCCAAATGAATCAAACTTTAAAAGAAAAGCGTTCATAGAACCATTCAAAGATAATGTTGTATTTCCAAATTGAGTTTCTTCCCCGGTATAAGTTCCTCCAACAATAATATTTCCATCTTTATCAATGGATTGAGTAACTATTTCAGTTAGAGAAGAGCTTCCAAATGTTTTGATCCAATTACCATTTTTATGATTCGAGTCACACGTAAAAAATATCAGGAGGAAAGGAATGACTAGTTTGTGCATTTCTTTGATATCAGGAATTCGAAATTTGATGGGAGATAAGTTTTAGTCAATTTAAAATCATAATAATATTAATCATATAAACTTACCCATAAAAAAACTCTGACGCAGGGCGTGAGGAGCTAGTTAGAAACGCATCTAAATCTCCCTTCGAAGGGAGATGATCATCCAAACAGTTACTTTGGATGATCCGAGGGATGTGTGAAGTTTACGAATTGTTAAACTTCACAGCATTCTGTTAGGACATCCCCCGCAAAATCTCTGGACGAGATTTTGAGCCCCCTTCAAAGGGGGATTATCTTAACAAACTTATATGAGTTGCCAATAGTGGAATCTTTAGTTAGTGCATGAAAAATTAAAAAAGCTCCGACGCAGAGCGTGCGGAGCTAGTTAGATTGCTGGCTAGTCCTGTAAGTCTATTTTAGAAGGATAATATTTCTTTTTAGACAAAAGCTGATAGAAAAGTGTGCCGTGTATACCGTTTACATCTTCTTTAAGAATTCGGTTGTTCCAAAGACGTGAATTTAAGTCTCTGATTTTTTGCTCTCCGATTCTGTCAACAACATCCTCGATAAACTCGATATTTTGGTTTGGTTTTGGAAAGAGTGTATCAAAATCTTCTTCTGAAACAGCAAATATATCATAAGTGCAATTATCTGCACCGTCAATAACCTGTATATTTTTCATATAAGCTGACTATTCACTTATCACTTATTCACTAATCAAAAACCCTAAGGAACCTGCACACTTCCCATGATCTTCTCAACGATATCTTCCGGGCTGATGTCTTCCGCTTCCGCTTCAAAGGTTGGGATGATTCTGTGACGAAGCACATCCATCGCTATGGTACGAACATCTTCCGGAGTGACATACGCTCTGTGTTCCATGAATGCCTGTGCTCTGGAAGCTAAATTCAGATTTATGGTAGCTCGAGGTGATCCACCGAAGCTGATCAGGTCTTCGAGTTCTTTAAGTCCGTAGTTAGCCGGCTTTCGGGTAGCAAAAACCAGATCCACAATATACTTCTCAACTTTTTCATCCATGTAGATGTCGTTAATCACCGCTCGGGCATCCATGATCTTTTCAGTAGACACTACGGTATCAAGCGTTGGCTTTGGACCTGTGCGAGCCATACGACGCATGATCTCCATTTCTTCTACTTCAGTCGGGTAGCCGATCTTCAGTTTCAGCATAAAACGATCCACCTGAGCTTCCGGTAACGGATACGTTCCTTCCTGCTCAACAGGGTTTTGAGTGGCGAGTACAAGGAATGGCTCTTCCAATTTAAAAGTACTTTCGCCAATGGTCACTTGTTTTTCCTGCATCGCTTCCAAAAGTGCACTCTGAACTTTTGCCGGAGAACGGTTGATCTCATCAGCTAAAATTATATTTGCGAAAATGGGTCCTTTTTTAACCAGGAACTCGGCTTCTTTCTGATTGTAGATCAATGTACCGATCAAATCTGCAGGTAAAAGATCAGGTGTAAACTGAATTCGTTGGAAATCTGTATTCAGCACCGTTGCAAGAGAAGAGACGGTTAAAGTCTTTGCCAAACCGGGAACGCCTTCCAGTAAAACGTGTCCATTGGTGAGCAAACCAACCAGTAAGCGGTCGATCATATAGTTCTGACCAATGATTACTTTGTCCAATTCTTTGCGTATATCTTCGATAAAAGCACTGCTCTTTTCGATTTTTTCACCGAGTGCTTTCATGTCTACAGCCATTTCGCTCATATTTCTTAATATTCCGTTATAATTTTCCTGATGATATGGTTAATTTCTCGCCTTCCAAAAAGCCATCAAATATAATACATGGACATTTTACAATCTTTTTTATTAGGACTGCTACAAGGACTCACCGAATTCCTGCCAATAAGTAGCTCAGGTCACCTTGCATTGGGTAAATATTTCCTCGGGGAAAATAACGAAGCTGGACTAACTTTTGAAATCGTAGTTCATTTTGGAACACTTTGCAGCATTTTAATTTATTATCGAGCACTGATCGGGGATATTTTGAAATCCGGAGTAAGCTTTTTAGCCGCTCCTAAAGAGAAGAAGGACGACCCGAATGTTAAAATGATCTTGTTTGTGCTGATCAGTATGATTCCGGCATTCATTGTCGGCTTTACACTTAAAGACAGCGTGGAATCTATTTTCGATAGTCCGTTTTTAGTTTCCATCATGCTGGTTGTAACAGGATTTATTTTATTTCTAACCAAGTTCGCTAAAGAAAAAGATGGAGAAGTCACGCTTGGCAGAAGTTTTATTATTGGTCTTGCTCAGGCTTTTGCGATGATTCCGGGTATCAGTCGTTCAGGTTCTACAATTTCAGCGGCGCTTTATTTTGGAGTAAAAAGAGAAGACGCTGCGAATTTTTCTTTTCTGATGGTGATTCCCGTGATCGGTGGAGCAATGCTTCTTCAGATTCTGGATCTGATGGAGGTTGGAGTTGACGCTGTTCAGATTACAAGTTTGTTAGTAGGATTTTTTACTGCATTCATCTCAGGATATTACGCTTTGAAGTATCTGATCGTGATCCTGAAGAAGAAAGGTTTTCACTATTTTGCCTACTACTGCTGGTTAGTTGGTGGAGCCGGACTAATTTATTTCTGGATTTAACGAATAATCATTGTTTTAGTCTTGAAGACGGAAGCAAATAGTGCTACATTTGCACTCCAATTTTATAGGATATTATGATCGTTTATCTATTTATACTATTAGCTGTTTTAGCCATCGGATCAGCACTTGCTATGGTGATCAACAAGAACGTGGTTAACAGTGCGCTTTTCCTTGTTATCAATATGGTTTCATTGGCGGGAATTTATCTGCTTCTGAACGCACAGTTTTTGGCAGTGATTCAGATCCTTGTCTATGCAGGTGCTATTATGGTGCTTTTCTTGTTTGTGATCATGTTGCTGAATGTGGAAGACGAAGAAAAGCTTTTCGATAAATTCAGAGTAAAGTACTTCTTAGCATTTATTCTTGGAGCAGCTGTTGTAGGACAGATCTTTTACAGTATTGCGGGAGTTACTGATATGCTTCCTGAGATTTCTTCGAATATGGCAGAGATCGGAACGGTTGAAGAAGCAGGAGATGTGCTTTACACAAAATATTTACTTCCATTTGAAATGACTGCGATCTTATTAACGGCAGCTGTTGTTGGTGCGTTGATGGTTGCTCAATACAAAATTAAGAAAGGGTAGAACAGATGTTAGAGATCGATTGGTTTTTAGGTATTAGTGCTATCATGTTTTCGATTGGTATTATCGGTGTATTGATTCGCCGTAATGCCGTTGTGATCTTTATGTGTGTGGAATTGATGTTGAATGCTGTAAACCTGACGTTGGTTTCATTCAGCAGTTTTCACGGAAACATCGACGGACAGATATTTGTATTCTTTGCATTAGCGGTTGCTGCTGCAGAAGCCGTAGTTGGATTGGCTATTATCATTGCCATCTTTAGGAATAACCTTACGGTTGATGTGACTGAGATCAATTTACTGCGCTGGTAATTTTTCAATTATCAATTAAGAATGTTTCAATTAAGCTTTCATTTCGAAAAGAGATGAAAGCTTTTTTTATATTTTGAAATAGCCCACTAAATCATAAGTTTTTGGTATTCACGAAATAAATTTGATCATGAAAAAACTATGTATCCCTTTTCTGTTTATATCTTTTATAACAGCTCAAAATATATCTGCTCAACATGAGGAACATCAAAAAGATT
This sequence comes from Balneola sp. EhC07, assembly GCF_001650905.1. GTDB lineage: Bacteria > Bacteroidota > Rhodothermia > Balneolales > Balneolaceae > Balneola. The sequence continues at coordinate 10,252 of NZ_LXYG01000005.1, read as the reverse complement.
TGAAATCTGAATATGTTGGTCAGGAACAAAGAACAATCAAGAGTCTTTCAGAAAAAGATGTCGAGGAATTAAAAGCGGGGAAGGGTTGGGGATTTGCTAAGGCGGCAGAGTTGAATGGAATACCGGGGCCGTTACATTTGCTTGAAATGAAAGAAGAGATAGTGCTAACCGAAGAACAGATCAAAAAAATTAAAGTCATATTCAAGGCAATGAAAGCAGAGGCTATTACTTTTGGAAATGAACTAGTTAGTGCGGAAAAGAAATTGAATATCTTTTTTGCTGAGCAAAAAAATGATCAGGATGAACTAAAAGAAATGCTAATGGACATCAGTGAAATTACCGGTGAACTTAGATTTGTACATCTCAATGCTCATTTAAAAACCTTAAAAATTCTTACTAAAGCTCAGGTGAACCTTTATAATGAACTCAGGGGTTATACTTCTCAAGATCCTTGCGAAAATATACCGGAAGGTCACAATCCTGAAATGTGGAAAAGGCATAACAATTGTTCAGAATAGAAAAGTGAATTAATTGCATTGTTAAGAGATAACCACAAAGAACACAGAGAAAGGTATTTAGAATAAACTCTGTATCCTCTGTGGTTTAAAAGCTTTTTTTGTAAATGAGAGATTGATTACATTAGCAGAAATCAAAAAAACTAACGCTATGATTAAGAGATCCATCCTGTTTCTGTTTTCAATTGTATTGTTGATGGCTTGTGCATCTTCAGAAAAGTACTTGCAAAAAGGACAATACGATAAAGCCATCGACAAATCGGTAAAAAAGCTCCGTAAAGATCCCGGAAATGATAAGGAGTTGTATGTATTGAAAGAGGCTTACGGAAAAGCTCAGGACTTCGATAAGGATCGTATCGACTTTCTGGAAAAGGAGGGAAGAGAGGAAAATTACGTCGAGATCTATGATCTGTATGTTCGGTTAGATCGGAGGCAGGATAAGATCAAAACTTTGCCATCAGCAGTATTGAGAGAGTTTACAATTGTGAATTATGATGATCGATTGATCGCCTCCAAAGAGCAAGCCGCGGAAACCTCATACGCCTTGGGAATAGATTATCTGGAAAAGGGAGGAAGAGAAAACGCGAGAAGAGCGTACAGAGAATTTGAGACGGTGAAATCCATTTATTCCAATTACAAAGATGTGGATGCGAAACTCAGTCAGGCACGATATGAGGGAACTAATCAGGTTTTATTTGTGATCGAGAATAATTCCGAATCTGTACTCCCTGTGCGTTTTGATCAGGAACTGCGGAAGATTGGTTTGGGGGATTTGAATGGTACGTGGATCCAATACAGTGTGTACGAAGATGAAGAAGTGGATTACGATTACTTCGTTGTGTTGAATATCAAAGATATCATTGTTTCTCCTGAACAGATCACCAAAGAAAAATATACTGATTCCAAAGAAATTCAGGACGGAACAAAGTACGTGCTTGACGAAAACGGTAACGTGAAGAAAGATTCACTTGGGAATGATATGCGTGAGCCTAATTTTATTACTGTTGAAGCAGAAGTCACTGAAACCCGTCAGTATAAAGAAGGAATTGTTGGCGGAACGATTGAATACATAAATATTGAAACCGATCAGCTCGTAAAAAGAGAAGATATTTCGGTAACGGCTTTCTTTGAGCATTTTTCAGCTAACTTTAACGGAGACGAAAGGGCACTAAGTAAAGAATCCAAAGAACGCGTTGAGGTTAATCAGTTGGCTTTTCCAAGTAACGAATCGCTGCTGATGGATGCTGCAGAATTACTGAAAGACAGAACCAAAGATGTGATGTATAGGAATCGAGGGTTGCTCAGCTCTGTTAATCAATGATCAATGTTTCAATTATCAATTAAGAATGTTTGGAATTGATAATTGAAACATTCTTAATTGGAGCCATTTATGGCGATCAGAACATATATCCCGCAGTAAAGTACACTCCAACTCCTTCTTCGGAAAAGCCCACATCGCATCGGAGTACAAAATCCGGAGTGAAAAATGAACTTGTACCTCCGAGTCCGTACGAATATTTCAGATCGTTAAAGATAGTATCAAAAGACTCACCGTTAGGATAGGTTCTTCCCACATCAAAAAACAACGTTCCTCCAAATTCACCTCCTAAAGCATCAATATTGAAAAGCCAGGTCCTTAGTTCAGTATTGAACAGAATAACGTTATCGTCTAAAAATCGGGTTGAGGGGTAACCTCTGAGAGACTCTTCGTCGCCGGCATAAGCCATTTTCCAATAAGGCACTTCTCCTGAAGTATTTTTTGTGAAAAAACGGTTCGCCCAGGTTATTTCTTTCAGTAAGAAGAAAGAAGAGTATTTTCTGATATCGGCCTGAAAAACGAATGTATTGTACGAACTTCCAAACCATGTTTGGCCAACTTCTGCAGTGGTTTCGATATAGCTTCCGCTAGTAGGTCTGAATTCACTGTTTCGACTTTCCAGTATAAAACCGGTTCCTAAGTGAAGGGTTTGTCCTCCGTTAATTCCCGGGGGTTGTTCCTGAGTTATTAGGCGATCGGGACCATTATCAACCGGAGTGGTGTAATCAAAATTCAGAATAGCTAACACATTCAATGATGATTCGTTCTTAGCCCAAAAAGGAATTCTGAGTCTTGCATCAACACCAAACGAAAAAGATTGAAATGAATACAACTTGTTATTGGAGTTAAAGGAGTCATTGATCTTTTGATAGGAGCCGATTCCATAATAAGTATCTTGTAGAAACCGGGACGCATAAATCTGACTTATGAATCTGTTGTTAGAATTGAACGCATAAGGTTTGTCATACTCGAACAATCCGGAAAGCAGTCCTTTGGTAGAGACAATAGCTGCAACCTGAGTAAAAGAGTGAAATGGTTCTACATCTTTTTTGTAATGAAATCGGTGAACTAATCCGCCTAACAAAAATCCAAAATCACTGTTGAAGGATAAAGCAGGAAGAAATGCAGTTTCAATAGAATCAGTTACAACTACATTTTGGAGTTTCTGAGCAGAAAGTTCTGCAGAACAAAAAAGGAGCAGTAAAACTGCTCCTTTAAATAAATAATTAAGCTGTTTGCTCACTTAAATGAATAAAAAGGTGACTAGTAAATAGATCGGTACTAATATACCAAACGACCACAGCATATATGCTCCGAAGGTTGGCATTTTTACTCCGCTTTGCTCAGCAATAGATTTTACCATAAAGTTAGGGGCATTACCAATATATGTAAGCGCTCCAAAGAATACGGCACCACTGGAGATTGCTACAAGCGTTTGTGTCATTTGATTCATTAGAACATCAGCACTACCACCGGCTGCGTTAAAGAAAACCAAATAAGTTGGTGCATTATCCAGGAATGCAGACAGTAAACCTGTTATCCAGAAGAACATTTCGTTGATCGGATCGCCATTTTCAGCAAATACAGCATCGTTTACGAACTGTAGAGCTCCTTGGCCATTGTTTGCAGCTTTCAGCATAGCAATTGGGGCGATAATGGTAATGAAAATACCCGCGAATAATTTTCCAACTTCCTGGATCGGGAACCAGTTAAAGCCATTTGCGGCTCGACTTTCTTTAGAGGTAAAGTGCCAGCTTGCCCATGCAAGAAAAAGAAGCGCGAGATCACGGATCAGGTTCTCATATGTTACATGAACATGATAAACTTCAAATTCTCCTAGGTGAACCAATCCTGAGAACAGAACAGCCACAACAACACCTAAAAGCAGTAATAAATTAAATCCACCTTCTATACCTAATGGTTGATCGCCAGGATCCTGAGGTTGCGTATTGGTCTCTTTCTTGTAAAGAGCTTTATCCCAGAAATAATAAAGAACAAGTAGTATGGCAGCTACAAAAGCCATTTCCCAGAATAAATGAGTAGTAGTCCAGAAAAAATCTACTCCTTGTAAGAAACCCAAGAATAACGGAGGGTCACCCAATGGAGTTAGTGAACCACCTACGTTCGCTACTAAAAAGATAAAGAATACAACCATGTGCACTTTCTTCTCTCTCCAGGCATTTGCGCGGAGCATAGGGCGAATAAGTAACATGGCAGCCCCTGTAGTTCCCATCCAACTGGCCAGTATAGTACCGAGTAATAATAATCCGGTATTTACTTCAGGTGTTCCTTGCAGATATCCTTTAATTCTAACCCCGCCTGATACGGTAAAGAGCGCGAGTAGCAAAATGATAAAAGGGAAGTATTCCAGTAAATAAGCATGGAGTACTTCATATAATGCAGCATTAAAACCAAATGTAATTACCATTGGTATCAACAAAGAAAAAGCCCAAACTGCAGATATTTTTCCAAAATGATGATGCCAGAAGTCTTCAGCGAAGAGTGGAAAGAGCGCGATTGAGAGTAGAATTCCTGCAAAAGGAATTACCCAATAGAGGCTTAAATTACTTCCGTCGATACCGTGTCCGGAGGTTTCAGCTGCAAAAGAAAAGGTAGAAAGTAGCAATACAAGGACAGGAGCAGCAATATACCGAACCCCGTTAGTTAGCTTTTTTAAATTCACGTATGGATATTTTTTTTTAAAATTTCTTTGTCTCAAAATAATAGATGAATAAACACTTCAAAAGTATAACCATTCCATTATTTAAAATTTCCTGTAAAAAAATTGTAAAGCCCGGAATTACTTACTCAATATTTTACCCGAAAATTGTCTTTACCTTCCTGTACTTTTTTGTATCTTTGCCAACCAATTTAAGCCGTCAGGTTTAGGTTTTTGGGTTTAATTCTAAAACAAGTTAAATGGAATCCGCTACGGCGCTGTTTTCTCTAATTATTGCTCTTCCCCTTTTGGGCTTCCTGATCAATGGATTGACAGGTTTATTTGTTGAGAGCTACAGAAATAAAAAACAATTAATTGGTAGTATTGCCAGCACGGCAGTATTTATACCTTTTGTAATCGCTGTTTATTTCTTCATAAACATGAATGCGGGCTCTGAAGCCCTCATCTATAAATTGTTTACATGGATGGATGTTGGCACTTTCAGTGTGGATGTTGCCTATCGTGTAGATCAATTGTCTGTAATGATGACCATGGTTGTGACAGGAGTTGGTTTCCTGATCCACATCTATTCCATGGGCTATATGTCGCATGACGAAGGGTATTGGAAATTCTTTGCCTATCTGAATTTGTTTATCTTTGCGATGTTAAACCTTGTTTTAGGTAATAACCTTCTTCTTTTATTCTTGGGATGGGAAGGCGTAGGTGTTTGTTCGTATCTGTTGATCGGTTTCTGGTACACCGACATGGCAAAATCTGACGCAGCCAAAAAAGCTTTTATTTATAACCGTATTGGTGATTTCGCATTTTTGATCGCGATGTTTATGGTCTTCCAAACTGTTGGAAGTTTAAATTTTGATGTGATCCTTGGTAACCTTGACAGTTTTACTGAAGGGTATATGGTTGCGATCGGACTATTGATGTTTGTAGGTGCGACCGGAAAAAGTGCTCAGATCCCATTATTTGTTTGGTTGCCGGATGCGATGGCAGGTCCAACTCCGGTTTCTGCACTTATCCACGCGGCAACGATGGTAACTTCCGGAATTTATCTGATCTCCAGAATGTCGCCAATGTACGCGATGATCCCTGAAGTGATGATCATTATCTCTGTAATTGGTGCACTAACAGCGATTGTAGCAGCAACTATTGCGATCACACAAAACGATATTAAGGGTGTACTAGCTTACTCAACGGTTTCTCAGTTAGGATATATGTTTCTGGCGCTTGGAGCAGGTGGATTTACAGCTGCGATGTTTCACGTTGTTACTCACGCATTCTTCAAAGCATGTTTATTCCTTGGATCCGGTTCGGTAATTCACGCCATGGAACATGTGGAACACGGATTGCATAAAGAAGGCAAAGATGTCCATTTCGATCCTCAGGATATGCGCTTTATGGGTGGACTTAAAAAATATATGCCGTCAACTTACAAGACCTTTTTAATTGCTACGGTAGCAATAGCAGGTATTCCACCTTTGGCTGGTTTCTTCTCAAAAGATGAAGTTCTCGCAATGACGATGAACGCAGGTTTCGTTGACGGAGGAAGCTGGGTGTACATGATGCTTTGGGGCGTTGGAATCATTACTGCATTCCTGACTGCATTCTATATGTTCCGATTAACGCTGACCACTTTCCACGGATCATTCAAACTTCCTACTAAGATCAAAGAAGCTGCTGGATCAGAAAAATTCCTTCATGAGAATCCTTGGAATATGACTACTCCTCTTTGGATACTGGCTGTTCTTGCAGTATTTGGTGGATTCCTTGGAGTACCGAATTTTATAGTTGAGACTTTTACGCACGAACCTGCTCACATCAATTTACTACATGACTGGCTGTATAAAATAAACGCAGATTACATTATAGAAATGGAGCATTGGGTTGAATGGGTGTTGATGGCAGTTTCTATACTGATCGCGATTTCAGGAGTTTGGTTAGCATTCAGAATGTATAATAACGATCAGCAGGAAGAATCAGATGCTAAGATCGCTTCCAGATTCGGAGGTTTGTACAGCGTTTGGAAAGACAAGTACAATCTTGATGACGTTTATGAAGGATTAGTTGCTAATCCTACTGTGAAATTCTCTGATAAAGTACTTGCCGTATTTGACATGAAAGTTGTTGATGGTATTGTAAACGCTATTGCCGGAACGGTTCGATTGTTCGGTAGCTTATTCAGATACTTGCAAACCGGTGTGGTTTCAAGCTATGCTCTTGCTTTTGTAATCGGGGTGATTGTCATCCTGTATTTAATGATTTCGTAATTTCTTCAAACACTTGATGGAAACACTACTAAATATCACCATTTATCTTCCGCTTTTAGGAATTCCCCTTATTCTGCTTTCAAAGAATGAGAACATGAAAAAGTGGAGCGCGCTTCTTGTAACCAGTGCTACGTTCTTAATTTCACTTCCATTGATGTTCAATTTTGATGTCGTGAATTCAGGAGCAGCTCAGTATCTCACCGAAGGTGGAAGAATAAGCTCAACTTTGGATATCAAATATCTGGTTGGTCTTGACGGACTGAGTTTATTGCTCTTTATGCTTACAACGTTCATGGGGCCGATCGTAATCATTTCTTCATGGAATTCTGTAGCAAAGCATTTGAGCGGTTATCTGGCAATGTTATTGTTACTTCAAACAGCTTCTTTAGGAGTATTTGCTTCTCTGGATCTGTTGGTATTTTATGTATTCTTTGAGCTTTCGCTAATTCCTATGTACTTCCTGATCGGAATCTGGGGTGGAAGCGACAGAATCCGTGCAACTTTAAAGTTCTTTATTTACACATTGGTTGGTTCGCTGATCATGTTAGTAGGTCTGATCTACGTTGGATACGATGCCGGTTCTGTAATGAGCGGTGTTAACTTCACTTTGGATTGGAGATTCTTATCAAGTGATATCTACCAAATCGGATTGGTAGAACAAACGTATTTATTCCTGGCTTTTGCGCTGGCATTCTGTATTAAAGTGCCTCTTTTCCCATTCCATACCTGGTTGCCTTATGCGCATACCGAAGCTCCAACAGCGGGTTCTGTTGTTCTTGCAGCTATTATGTTGAAGATGGGAACCTATGGTTTGATCAGGGTATGTTTACCGCTTTTCCCGAATGCATTTATGGAATTCGCTCCTTACATGGCAACACTTGCAGTGATAGGAATTATCTACGGCGCCTTGGTAGCGATGGTACAGAAAGATGTTAAGAAATTGGTTGCTTACTCATCAGTAAGTCACTTAGGTTTTGTAGTACTGGGAATTTTCGCATTGAACACAGTAGCTGTTCAGGGAGCGATCATCCAAATGGTAAACCACGGACTTTCAACCGGAGCGTTATTCCTTATCGTTGGAATGATCTATGATCGTCGTCACACAAGAATGATCAAAGACTTTGGTGGTATTGCTAAAAGGATGCCGATCTTCACAGTTATGTTTATGATCGCAACTTTGGCTTCCATCGGACTTCCGGGACTAAACGGATTTGTGGGTGAGTTTTTGATCCTGAACGGTTCTTTCTTCTCTGAACTGTACGACAATAAAGTATTTGCAATATTAGCTGCTTCAGGAGTGATCTTAGCCGCAGTTTATATGCTGTGGATGTTCCAAAGAGTAATGTTTGGTCCATTAGAAAACGAAGAGAATAAGAAGCTGGTAGATCTGAATGCACGTGAGATCGGATTATTAGTACCGCTCGTGATCTTCATGTTCTGGATAGGTATTCATCCGGTTAATTTCACTAAGTATTCAGAGAATCAGGTTACTGAATTGATTATTACATCCAAAGAAAAGAGTCTTGCAGTACTGGAAACTTCTAAGACTGAAGATCTTCCGGAATGGGCAAATTCTTTTTATGGAGTAGACGAAAAAACGGAATCAGAATCTTTAATGGTCTCAACTAACTAAGGTAAGTATGGAACCACTTTCAGAACAAGATATTAAGTCAGCATTAGAATCTTTAGAAGGATGGGGGTTTGATGACGATAAGCTCTGGAAGAAATTTGAGTTTGAAAATTTTAAAGAAGCTCTCGCATTTATTGTAAGAGTTGGTGTTGAAGCAGAACTTCAAACACACCATCCGAGAATTTTTAACGTGTACAATTCAGTAACTATAGGCTTGCAAACACACGATGCTGGCGACAAGGTTACGGAAAAAGATGTTGATCTGGCAAACGCTATAGAAGGTATTATTTAAACTACGAGAATGGATTATTTAGGCGATTTACAAGCATTTTTACCGGGTATAATTACAGCAGTGGCCGGTTTGGCAGTAATTACGATAGAAGCACTCAAAAGCGGACATAAGTCGGCGTACTGGGTTACTTCTTTTTCACTGATCGTAGCTCTGTTTTTTGGAATCCAGTCATTGGGAACTCCACTTCAGGAAGCTTTTTCAGGAATGTTAGTTCACGGCGGAATTGCAGCTTTTGGTAATGTAATTATACTTCTTGGAACGCTTTTCTGTGTTTTCTTATCCAATGATTATCTGGAAGGAATTGATCACAACTACAATGAAGTGTACGGAATGATCCTTTTCGCAACTTCAGGAATGATCTGTCTTGCCGGAGCGAACGATCTTATTTCTCTTTTCTTAGGGTTGGAAACTATGTCTATCTGTTTATATGTGATGGCAGGTTTGATCAAAAATGAGAAGCAGGGAGCAGAAGGAGCTCTCAAGTATTTCTTACTTGGTGCATTCTCTACAGGATTTTTACTCTACGGAGCAGCTCTTCTTTATGGCGCAACAGGAACGACAAGTATTCCGGGAATCGGCGCAGCTGCAAGCAGCGATCTTTTATTCTTAGCAGGAGCAGCACTTTTATTGATCGGGTTTTTATTCAAAGTATCTGCAGTTCCATTTCATATGTGGACGCCGGATGTGTACCAGGCTACGCCGACAACTCTTACCGCTTACATGGCTACGGCTTCAAAAGCTGCGACTTTCATGGCAATGATCCTGGTTCTTTCCAGAGCGCTTCCTTCTGTTGAAGGATTGGATTGGCAAGCGGTGCTTTCTGTTGTAGCGATCATTACGATGATCTTTGGTAACATTATTGCGCTTGTTCAGGATAACATCAAGAGAATGTTGGCTTACTCAAGTATCGCACATGCCGGTTATGCACTTGTTGGATTGTCAGCCGCAACACCGGAAGGTTACAGTGCTGTGGCATTCTATCTGTTTGCTTACACCATCATGAATGTTGGAGCATTTGGTGTGGTAGCTTATTATGAAAGAAACAAAGGTCTTGATTTTTCTGATGTCAACAATCTTGCCGGACTTGGTTTCAAAAAGCCAATGATGGGAGTGATGATGTCGCTTTTCTTATTCTCACTTGCAGGAATTCCTCCATTTGTAGGCTTTGTTGGTAAGTACTATGTATTTGCAGCAGCAATTAACGCAAACATGGTTCCACTCGCTATTGTGGGTGTGCTTGCCAGTGCGGCCAGTGTGTACTATTACTTACGAGTGATGGTGTACTTATACTTCCGCGAAGCACACAAAGAAACAGAGATGATCGATGCTTCTTTCCTTTACAAAGGCGCGTTGGTAATTCTTGCACTGCTTACCGTGTATTATGGTATTGAGCCTATCTTGCCTTTCGGTGGGTTGATGGAATTGATTACCGGCTTTTGATCGCTGATTGTTTTCTGATTTTCGCTTAATCCTCGTTCCGTAGCTCCGCTGCGGAATGAAAGACTGAAGCTCCTGCTTCGCTTGTTCTAGATTTGAGCTATTTGCAACCCAATCCG
>NZ_LXYG01000004.1 GCF_001650905.1 Balneola sp. EhC07 | reverse complement strand
CGAAAAGAGATTTAAATGATTTCATGATATTTATTTGTTTGATAAATTATTAGTTAAGTACAAGAGAAGTTTTATCTCCAATTGTTACAAATTCTTATAAGGCATAAATCAGCTTTTAAACAGATTTATAATCCACAACAAGAGTAACTCCCCAGTAATTTGTTACAGCATTAATCTATGGTTAAAAAAAATTTCTACCCAAAAAAATGTTAAAAAAAATTAATATTAAGTTTCTAATCGCCCCGTAAATAGTCAAAAAAGGTTTTTGATGTCACTTACTTAGTTTTATATTCAGTCGTAAATAAGCTAATTGAAAAGAGTGATTAGTCTAAACTATAACAGATTGATGTCTATCATTGACAAAAGCTAGAGTTGATTATTCAGAGCTGGTTGAAGCTCTACAAAGCGGGGATGATTCTAAAGCCAATGAACTTGTTTCAGAAGTAATTGGAAGGTTAGAAGACTATCTTGTTGTTACTATGAGTGCAGACGCTAATGATGCAGGAGAATGTGTACAACAGGCATTTGTGGATGTATTTGAACAAGTCCGTAAAGATAAGATCAAAGAGCCGAAATACTTTTTCAGCTATTTGATTAAATCTTGCAGGCATGAGTACCTGAGATATATTAAGAAGAAGCACAGATTTAAGTATGAAGAAGAAGCTCTTAACGAGCAATTTGTACCCGAGCAACAATATCAACGACTGATTGATAAAGAGAGACAGGAGATCTTAAAAAGGTGCCTCGAAGAACTCCAGGAAAAATCAAGAGAATTCATTGAACATTTTATTGACAAGCCTGATACAACTACTGAAGAAGCTAGTGAAGAGTTTGATATGTCCTCTTCCAATGTAAGAACTAAAAAGCATAGGATCTTAAGTAGGTTGCACCATTGTTATAAAAGAAAATCTAACGAATAATCAGAAACTAAGCAGGAAACCATTGCCTGTAAAAGTTAATTGGATTGACCTTTCACCTAGATTTTTGGCATGCCTACGATGAATCAAATACAGACTAATATCAAAAAGTAAAAGAAAGCTTCCTTGAAGTACAATGGACTTCCCATAGCCGGTTAAACGTTCAGAGCTTGTATCAATTCCCTGATCCCAAAGCCAGGCGCCACTTCCGATATAAAGCAGATCTAATCCGGAATTTATGAGTAACAGCTTATCAAAACTTTGCATTTTATCCAGAGCAGCCTCGTACCCAAGATCTAGGTCTATCTCAGAAGCACCTTTGTAGCCAAATCCGGCAATCCCAAGATTCACGAGGTTCCATGCGGTATTCATTTGGTGAAAATATCTGGAACTGTTATCGGATCTGTAATACCCTATTGTACCCGAAATAATATTTGAAGTTGCCCAACTTCCTAGCACAATCATTCCGGTTTTTTGAGTGGAAATAGAATTTTTGAGAACAAATTTAGTGTGAAATTTCTGATTTTGAGAGTGTAACATACTCTGACCTGAGCATAGAAAAGTGATCACGAAAAAAATCGACACGAAGTAATTTTTTTTGTAACAAATTTTAGATGCTATCATATTTAAGGTAAAATCGGATTAGTTTTCTTTCTTTTTATTGAAGAAATAATTAAAAAAGGAGATGAATCGTAAGGTAATTTGAAAACAGCTGTAAAAACCTGGGCTCAATTTTACAATCTTTTGACTTGATTATCCGCTGAAAAAACGTCAACATCAAAGCCTAAATAATAAAACTAAATCACGTATAGAATGTGGCTGAATATTAAATCGTTCGATGATTATAAAGAAACCTTTCAGGAAAGCGAAAAAGACCGTTTAGCTTTTTGGGAACATGAAGCTGGAACTTTTTACTGGCGGAAAAGATGGGATAAAGTTCAAAGTGGTGGATTTGAAACAGCAGACATAAAATGGTTTGAGGGCGGTAAGCTTAATATTACAGAAAATGCTCTAGATCGTCATTTGAATACGATTGGGAACAAAACGGCTTTTATATTTGAGCCAAATCACCCGGATTCTTTTCGCAGAACTATCACATTTAGACAGCTGCACGAAGATGTTTGTAGATTTAGTAATGTGTTGGAAAGCAAAGGAATTAAAAAGGGAGACAGAGTTTGTATTTATATGGCGATGACACCTGAGCTTGTGATCGCTGCATTGGCTTGTGCCCGAATCGGAGCAGTTCATTCTATTGTATTTGCAGGATTTTCAGCTCAGTCCTTGAGTGATCGCATTAATGATTGTGATGCAAAAATGCTGATCACAAATGATGGATTGAGAAGAGGAGATAAGCACGTTCCTCTTAAAGATATTTCTGATGAAGCGCTGAAAACCAGCCCTTCAATAGAAAGCGTGATCGTATGTCAGCGTACTAACCGTGATATTGACTGGGTGGAAGGACGTGACGAATGGTGGCATAATTTGATTCGAAACGCATCCAAAAAGCATGAAGCGGTAGAAATGGATGCTGAAGATCCATTATTCATTTTATATACATCAGGTTCAACAGGAAAGCCAAAAGGAGTTGTTCATACTTGTGGTGGATATATGGTGTACACCAGTTATTCATTCCGAAATGTATTTCAAGTTGGAGCCGATGACGTGTATTGGTGTACTGCGGATGCAGGCTGGATCACAGGGCACAGTTATATTATTTACGGTCCGCTGTTTACCGGAACAACAGGAATTATCTTTGAAGGAACACCAACTTATCCTGATGCGGGAAGATTTTGGGAAGTAGTTGAAAAGTATAAAGTGACTCATTTTTATACTGCTCCAACAGCAATTCGTGCACTCATGAGTTACGATCTGGATTTCGTGAAGAAATATGATCTGAGTTCGCTCAAGATCCTCGGTTCTGTTGGTGAACCGATCAACGAAGAAGCATGGCATTGGTATGACGAGCATATTGGAAATGGGAATTGCTCGATTGTGGATACTTGGTGGCAAACGGAAACGGGTGGAATCATGATATCACCGCTGGGCGGAATTACTCCTACTAAGCCGGGTTTTGCAACGCTTCCTCTACCGGGAGTTTTTCCGGTGTTAATGGATGAAGATGGTAATGAAATTGAAGGAAATGATGTGCAAGGAAACCTTTGTATCAAACATCCGTGGCCTTCTATTGCGAGAACGGTTTATGGAGATCATGAGCGGTATAAGCAAACTTATCTGAGCACCTACAAAGGTTATTATTTTACCGGCGATGGTTGCCGTAGAGATGAAGACGGTTATTACCGAATTACAGGGCGTGTGGATGATGTGTTGAATGTTTCAGGTCACCGCTTAGGAACTGCTGAAATTGAAAATGCACTTGACGAACATGATAAAGTGGTAGAAACAGCTGTCGTTGGATATCCGCATGATATAAAAGGTCAGGGCGTATATGCATTCATGATCTGTGATGAAGAAATAAAAGATACCGATGCATTCAAGAAAGAGTTATTGGATCTGGTTGTTAAGATCATTGGACCAATTGCAAAACCTGATCAAATTCAGATCGTTTCAGGATTACCGAAAACACGTTCCGGAAAGATCATGCGACGTATTCTCCGAAAAATTGCTTCCAAGGATATGGACAATTTGGGAGACACTTCAACTTTACTGGATCCAAGTGTGGTGGAGGAAATCAAAGAAGGGAAGGCGATTTAAAGTTCAGGTGGAAGAAAAAATTGGTCGAGATCTTTTTCGATAGGAATTATATCTATTTTTTCTTGATAACCGGCCTTGAAAGAATTGAATCTTTCTTCCAATTTGGTAGCGTATGGATCTTGTATGTAAACTTTTTCTAAAGACCCCATACACTGAATTATCGTCTTGTCTATGTCTCTATTGAAAAAAGGGAAGGAATATCCAATAACTACTAAAACATTACTATTTTGTACTGCTCTTGCTGCTTTATCAATTATTGATTTTTCTGCTATATCTCTTTCCCATGAAAATGATAGTGAAGGAAAAAATTTATTTTCTACGGAAGACTGATAAGCAAATATAGCTCTTTTTAAATAGTCATAATTAATTTCATCTGAGACACTTCGCAAAATTGAGTAATCATCGTTATTTATGAGGTTTTTAAAAAACCGTGCTGTTCCATTGAGTTTGTATAGTCCAAAGCCATCATCATGCTTTGAATTTTTATATTTATTTCTTGTTCGTAGCCATTGTTCATTTTTGAATACATTATCATTTTTTAAATATTCAGAAAATGATAATTCGAATTGACTGTCATAGTTCCAGCTTAGAATATTTATGTTACTAGGTAGATTGGTTATTGATGAACTAATAATGGAAGCGAAAAAAGCATCATATCTAGGGTCAGGTGAAACACGAAGCTGCTCAAATGAAAAGTAAATTGTAAGTAACGTCTTTAGGTTTCTTAGTAAATCCTTCTCTCCACGGATGAATAGTTTTTTTGCAAACGTATCAATGCTTGAATGTTTCTCACTTGCAGTTGCCAACCATTCAATGTCATTTATAAGTCTTTTTCTAACTATGCTATAAGTTAGATTTAGGTCGTAGTGGTCATCTACTTTTACAGGTTCATCATCATTTTCTAAAAAGCTATTTTCTAAGAATGATTTAAAATCTGCTAGCTTATTCGGTAGATCTTTAACCAATGGTAGTTTTTCTGCACTTGCCCCTGCCCCAAATAAATATGTAATATTTTTCATGTTAATAATTTTAAAGTCCCAACAAATACCCAACAGGTAAGAAAGCCAGACTGATTACCAACAAGATCATTCTGAAGCGGGTGGAAACCAGAACGGGAAAGAAGAATAGTCCGTACGTGAAGGAATGTTTGTGGAGCCAGTCGTAATAATGTTGGCGGTGAGCTGATCCCAGAGCCATAGTTACGTGTCCGTGCAGAATAGTGATCATAAAAGGCAGAGCGAACATAAACGCTCCGATGTATCTAAAGCTTTCATCCATGCCAACCAGCATAGCAGCATAATAATACGGCCAGGCAAAAAGAACCATCATAGGCACACTCAGCAACCAGTTGATGATGACGATACGTCTATAATTGGATTCGGAAAGTTCGGACATTTGGAATTATGAATGTTGAGTTATGAATTTTGAGTTAAGACTTAGACTCAAAATTCATAATCCATCATTTAGAATTATATTTTAGAAGCAATCAGCATTTCAATTTCTCGATAATCCATGTCAAACATTTTAGCTAAAGATTTTTTGGTAAGATGCTTTTTGTATGAGTACGTTCCGCTTCTTAAAGCAGTATTATCCCAAAGACATTCTTTCACGCCGCCGGCATCGCCGATAGCCAAAATATAAGGCACTAACACATTATTAAGTGCATAAGTGGCTGTTCGGGCAACATCAGAAGGCATATTGGGAACGCAATAATGAGTTACATCAAAAGCTTTATAAATTGGGTTTGAATGCGTAGTTGCCCTACTCGTGGCGATACATCCGCCCTGATCAATAACGGTATCCACGATCACACTTCCGGGTTTCATTCCCATCACCATGTCTTCGGTTACCCAACACGGAGAGCGATCTCCTTCTGCCATTGCTGCGCCAATAATTACATCAGCGAATTTTAGTGCAGAACTTAAATACTGTTCATTTGCTACAGCAGTGATTATCCTTCTGTCCAGAGCATTTTCGAGTCGACGTAATGCATTCAGGTTGGTATCCATAACAAAAACCTGAGCACCATATCCTAAAGCGGTACGAGCAGCATATTCTCCTGTTATTCCTGCACCAAGAATTACAACTGTGGCCGGAGGAACTCCTGAAATACCTCCAAGCATAATGCCCTGCCCCAGGCTCTGATTTTCCAGATAATGCGCAGCTTTTTGGACAGCGAGAGACCCTGTGATCTCGTGCATCATTCTGACAATCGGAAATTCTTTGTCGCTGTCACATATAAATTCATAGGCTATCCCGATCACAGATTTTTTGAGCAATTCATCAAAGTAATTTTCTCTTTGAGTACCAATATGTAAAGCAGAGATAATAGACTGATCCTGATCCAGATATTCCAGTTCTTCATCGGAAAGAGGTGCGACTTTAAGTATCAATTCAGATTTCTTAAAGACATCCTCAGCAGTATAAGCGATCTCGGCTCCGGCATCAGCATAATCGCGATCAGAAAAATTAGCTTCTTCTCCGGCTCCTTTTTCTATAAAAACTTCATGGCCATTTCCCCTGAGTATGGAAACTCCACCCGGTGTAAGAGAAACTCTGTGTTCATCATTAGACATTTCTTTAGGAAGCCCGATTCTAAGCGAGACCTCACTTTTGGAGCGAATGAGATGTTTTTCGAGCGTTTTTAAACCAATCTGTTCAGTATCCAGAGGGTTGAGTTCCATTAGCAGCAGAGTTTATTTTACATGAAATATACTAAAACGGGGCTGTCATTTCGAACGAATGTGAGAAATCCATATTTATTTTAAATGGATTTGCAGATTTCTCTGTCAGCAAGCTCCTTAGAAATGACAAAGTTATCAGCCTCTATTGATCATTGACAAAAATAGTTCTTCATCCAATATCTCTACACCTAGATCCTGTGCTTTAGTAAGCTTGCTCCCGGCAGATTCACCTGCTAAAACGTAGTCTGTGTTTTTACTTACAGATGAAGCGGTTTTTCCTCCATTTTTTTCGATGAGCTCTTTAGCTTCATTTCGGGAGAGTGTGGGTAATGTACCCGTTAACACAATTTTTTTCCCTTCGAGGATATTTGATGCCAGTTCTTTTTCTTCGATTTCAAACTGTAGTCCGGCAGACTGAAGCTTTGCAAGGATCTTTTGGTTTATCTCATTGCTGAAAAATTCAATCACAGATTCTGCTATGCGCGGTCCGATGGAGTCGACACCAAGTAGTTCATCTTCAGTAGCAGATTGTAAATTTTCTAATGTTTTGAATGCCTCAGCAAGATCTTTTGCTACTGTTTTGCCTACAAATCGAATTCCAAGTGCGTAAAGTACTTTTTCGAAAGGTTGATTTTTGCTGGATGCAATTCCGTTAATCAAATTCTGTGCACTTTTTTCAGCCATCCTTTCCAAGGGAATGATGTGGTCGATAGTAAGATCATAAAGGTCGCCGTAATTAGAGATCAATTTCTCTGACACCAGTTGATCAACTACAGATTCTCCTAAACCTTCTATGTCAAGGGCGTCACGAGCGGCAAAGTGTTCAATTTTTATGCGCACTTGTGGAGGACATTCAGGATTAATGCATCTCCAGGCTACTTCTCCTTCGTATTTAATGAGTTGTGCATCACAGGCGGGACAAGTTTTAGGAAACTCAAATTCCTTCGACCGATCTTTTCTATCCGGATTTACTACGCTTATTACCTGTGGAATGATCTCTCCGGCTTTTTCCACAACAACAGTATCGCCAATTCGGATATCTTTACGATGAATTTCGTCTTCATTGTGAAGAGAAGCACGCTTTACTGTAGTTCCGGCCAACAAAACAGGTTCCAGTTCCGCAACGGGAGTGATGGTTCCCAATCGGCCAATCTGAAGGGTGATATCATTAATGACGGTAGTCGCTTGTTCAGCTTCAAATTTATAAGCTATAGCCCATCTGGGAAATTTAGAAGTACTTCCAAGTTGATCTCTTAAATGAGTTTGATTGATTTTAATAACCACGCCGTCAGTTTCATACGGAAGTGTGTGACGGAGTTCATCCCATTCTTTAATTACTTCATGAACCTCAGAGATGGACTTACACACTTTTGGGTACTCGTTAGCAGGCAACCCAAATTCTTTTATGAGTTCATTTATTTTGTCTTGAGTGAGTGAAGCTTCTTCTTCATCGAACAACAGGTCAAATGCGAAAAAACGAATTGGGCGCTGGGAAACAGCTTTGGGATCCTGCATTTTCAGAGAACCGGCAGTAGAATTACGAGGATTGGCAAAAGTGCTTAACCCTTCTTCTTCTCTTTTCTGATTTAAGCGTGCAAAAGCTTCACGTTCCATAAAAGCTTCGCCTCGTACTTCAACAACATCCGGGAAATTTCCTTTTAGTTGAAGGGGAATATTTCGAATGGTGCGTACATTTTTGGTGATATCATCGCCTTTTTGGCCATCACCCCGTGTCGCTCCTAAAACGAGTTCGCCGTTTTCATATCGAAGTCTGAGAGAAGCTCCGTCAAATTTTAGTTCAACAAGATATTCATAATCCGAATGCTCCAGAATTTTCTGAACTCTTTTGTCAAAATCATTCAGCTCTTCTTCATTATAAGTGTTATCCAGGCTCAGTAAAGGAACCGGATGTTGAACCGCCTCGAAAGTTGAGGAGGTTTCTCCACCTACTCTTTTTGTCGGGGAATTGGGATCATGAATATCAAACTCATTCTCCAGAGCTTCTAATTCCTTTAGCTTTTCATCAAATTCTTTATCGCTCATAAAAGGCTGAGCGTCGTTGTAGTAAGCTTTATTAGCTTCCCGGAGCAGATCTTTTAGCTCCTTAACACGTTTCTGAGCCTGATCTTTATTCATGAAAAACTAAAATTGAATTCTGTAGATGATGCTGTCCGGAGCGGCTACCCCAAGGTTTGGAGGGAAGTTGTCTGTTGAGTTTTGTTGGTACTCAGGTGCACTTAAAATTTCTCTCGTCAGAACAATAGAATCAAAATCCGGATCAAAGTGATTTTGGCGAGGATTATTGATCACATTTCCATTATACATCAGTAAAAAACGGGAGTATTGACCTCTGACCCTAAGGCTGTCTGTAAAATCAAAATAATACGCTTCACCCTGGTCCATCCAAAAAGGATTAGTTCGATTATTAAAGTCACTGGTTACACGAACAGGTTCCAGTTTATCATATGCAGCATAAAGAACCACTGTCAAGGTTTCAGGAAGCACGAAATTTTCGGAAGTATTCAGCGAGTTGTTGTCTTGAGAATTATCATCTACAGTTGTGGAGTCTCCGGGAATTGCAAGTACATCCTGATTTGATGGCACCGGATCTTGTATAGAAGTTGGCGGTTCCGACGCTTCTTCTGAGGAAAACATATCAATGAGGTTTCCACCATAGAAATATCCAAGAGTACCAAGGGTACCAATTATCAGAATTATAATTAATAATAAACCAATTTTAGAATTTGCAGGAGAAGCATAGACTTTCTTGCTCATATCCGCCCAATTGATGGTATCAACCGTTGGTCGGGTAGTTTTTGGTTCTTCTTTAATTATTTTTTCATTGCTGGAATCAATTTCTTCCTGATAAGTATCAGTTTTAAGTTCCTCTGAATCAATGCTTTTGTCATTGTCTACTTTCACTTTATCCTTCTTGAGGCTGTATGCTTCTGATAAAGTTTCGGGATTTATAAGCTTGATCAAGTCATGGTCATAGGTGTCCTTCTCAGTAGATTCCAATGCAGTTAAAATATGAGCATCAGAAATCTTCAGGGCTTTGGCATAAGACCGTACAAAGCTGCGTAAATAGGTTTTACTTTCGCTTGAACTCTTAAACAGAGTGTCTTTTTCGATAGAATTTAAGGTATGTACAGGAATCTTAGTTATCTCAAAAATATCTTCGAGAGTAAGATTTTTTTCTTTCCGTATGGTTTCAAGATCGCTGCCCAAAGACATAGTAAAACGGCTTAATTATTTCCTTTTGTAATTGTTGAAGCAAACTAAGTAATTAAAGTAGACAGCAAAAGCAATATTTGTTAATTAAAATGAAATTTATTGGAACAGGTAATTAACTATATCAGAAGTTCGATTTCAGAATTAATGTTTCCGAAAGTATGTGCTATTTGTGGCTTTTCGCTTTCTAAAAGACAGAATTTTATATGTAATGATTGTTCTCAAAATAGATTTGAGCGCGCAGTTAGCGGCAGAGCAGAAAGAATAAATTTACCTGAATCTGTAGCCGGACGATTTGCTTTATGGCAATTTGATAAAGGTGGATACCTACAAGATCTCCTGCATAAGTTGAAATATCATCGGTTAACGGGAGTGGGAGTAGATCTCGGCGCAATTTTAGGAAACACCATAAAAAAAGAACAAATACTGAAATCTTTCAACGCTGAGAACACAAGCATTTTACCGGTGCCGCTTCATCTCAAAAAAAGAAAACTCAGAGGCTTTAATCAGGCTTTTTTTATTGCCAAAGGTTTTTCAGGAAAGATGAAGTATGATATTCTGAAGAAAGGAGTGGTAGAGCGTGTTAAGAACACAAAAACACAAACCGGATTTACACTTAATAAAAGAAGAGAAAATATAGCCGGGGCTTTCAAAGTTGTACAAAAAGAAGAGATTTCCGGGAAAAACATAATAATTATTGATGATGTATTTACAACCGGAGCAACTGCATTTGAATTGGTAACTGAGTTAGAAAGAGCTAAAGCTGGTAAAATTTTTATAGTAACTGTAGCTCAGGCATGAATTCGGTTATTGTTTAGGCTATATTTGAAAAATGAGTAGAACGGCATCTAAATTTGAATGGAATATGGTGGAACTGCCTGACGGGATCACCACATCAAACGGGAACTGGTATCATACAACCAGTGAAGCAATTCAGCAATATATTCCCGGTTTGTTGAAAAAACATGAAATCGGAAAAATTATAAAGAACGCAGATCACTGGGTTGGTAGTTGTAATGGAATCTCTCTCATTCTTTATTTGGTTCTCGTTTTACTTGGTGTTGATGCTTTTTTATCTGCGGGAATCGCTTTGCTTTTTTTCCTTTTTTGGTATTATAACACAAGCGCATTTGTAACTCCTGTTTTGAATGCAGTGGCGAGGTTATTTCATTTTGATGGTTTCTTATATGTTGCTACAGCCGCTTCATTGATCTACTTATCTATGCAGGGCGTTCTAACGGCTACTTGGGTTGGATTGGGGCTTTTCTTTCTTTTTAAAGTAGGATTGCTAAAAATGTTGCTCACCTGGATATCATCAAAAAGAAGTGCACAAAAAGCTACTCATCAGGACAGAATTCTGAATATGCTATTGTTGAGGTACGGAATCAAAGAAGGACTTTACTCCGGAAACATTCAAAGTATGCAGGATTCACTTTTCAAGACGGTAAATTATCACAAGACAAGAAAGAAGAACAAGTGAGAAATTTATTTTGTGTAAGTTTTTGTTTACTTGTTCTCGTCGGTTGCTCATCAACTGTTTCTGTAGTTTCTAAGGATGCGAGTGTACGAACGGTATCTTTGACTGCATCTGAAGTTGAGCTTGGAAATACATCGAAGTGGTTTTCTGAGGATGCGCAAGAAAATATTCTTGAACTCAATTTACCTGATGAGATTGGAAAACGAATTTTAAGTCAAGTCATAACCGGATATAAAAACCAAACAGGGGATTTAGAATCGGCTGAGAGTACAGAATCTTCAGATATTATTTTTGATATAAAAGAGATCAGAGTAAGAAGAGGACGGTTTACTTTTAATTTTTTAAAACCCGGACCTGTTTATGTAATGAAAATGAAAGCCGATGTTATAATTAATGGTGAAATAGTATCGTCTGAAACTAAAAAAACTGTAGTTAATATGGCCTCAGTCATTTTTCCTGAAGATCCGATCAAGTTTATGAAGCCAAGTGAAAAAAGAATTACGGAATATCAGGTAGAAACTTTCAGGACAGGGCTTAGAAAAATGTATCAAAGTCTTTATTTCGATGCGTTCGATATCTCACTCAGTTTATGAAACAACTGTATATAATTCGTCACGGAGAAACCAGATTCAATAGATCTCATTTGATGCAGGGGAGAGGTATCAATGCATCTTTAAATGATACGGGGCGCAAACAGGCCGATGCAATCAGTATTTATTTGAAGGATAAACCGGTTTCCAAAATTGTAACCAGTAGTTTAAAAAGAGCTAAGGAATCCGCTGAACCTCTGTGCAGGTTATTCAACTTGAAACCGGAAGCATATACAGAACTCGATGAGATGGATTTCGGGGATCTAGAAGGTAAATCATTTGATGAAGTTAAATCAGACTTGGTTCATTTGCACGAAAGTTGGAGTTCCGGAAAACTTGAGATCGGCCCTAAAAATGGAGAGACACCGATCCAGGTTTACAAACGAGCCAATTTAAAAGTCGAAGAGATCCTGAAGTTGTCTGATGATGAGTGTATAGTATTTATGCTTCACGGAAGGTTGATCAGGATTCTTCTTTCAGAATGGTTGGGCTTGGGTTTGAAGAATATGCATCAGATCGAACATCAAAATGGAGCAATAAATACACTTACATGGACAGAAAGTGGTTTTGAAGCTGTGGATTTGAATGTTACGAGTCATTTGCTGCTTTGATTTCAAGCAATTTCCGGTAAACCACATTTAAACTATACTCATTTCTATGGTCAATCTTCCTTATCTTTGTATGCTTGAAACCATTGTATGAAAAGGTTGGTTTTATAGGAACAGAATAAATACGATCAATAGAAATTATGAGTGAAAAAGTAAGATCCATGTTCGCGGATATAGCCAGTGATTACGATCGGGTTAATACCGTCTTATCATTTGGAGTGCATCATGCCTGGAGAAAAAAAGCGATACTGGAAAGCGAAGCAAAAGAAGGTGATCATGTACTGGATTGTGCTACAGGAACAGGTGATCTTGCAATCGAATTTAAAAAAGCCGTTGGTGATTCAGGATACGTGATGGGAACAGATTTTTGTGCACCTATGATCGATCCGGCTCCTGCAAAAGCAGAAGAGAAAGGTCTCAAGATAGATTTTGAAGTAGCTGATGCTATGGATCTGCCTTATGAAGACAGTAGATTTGATATTTCAAGCATTGCTTTCGGTATCAGAAATGTGGATGACCCAGTGGTTGCATTAACAGAACTTGCCCGGGTAGTTAAGCCGGGAGGCAGAGTTGTTGTACTGGAATTCGGACAACCAAAAGGAATTTTAAAGTTCCCATATAATTTGTACAGCCAACATATTATGCCTGCTGTGGGAGGTTGGTTAAGTGGAAACAGAGAAGCTTATACCTACTTACCCCGAACAAGCGCTACCTTTCCTGCCGGGAAAAAGTTTTTGAAACTGATGAAGAACTCAAAGTCATTTTCTGAAACGAAAGCAGTTAAATTAACAGGTGGAATTGCCTACGTTTATGTAGGAGTTGTACAATAATTGTATATTCACGCACTTAAAAATTAAAGAAAACACATGCATATAGAAGACATTAAGAAAATTCTCCCACATCGCTACCCTTTCTTATTGGTAGATCGTGTGTTAGAAACCACTGATGAAAAAATTACGGCTCTTAAAAATGTGACGGCAAACGAAGAGTTTTTTAACGGACATTTTCCGGGACAGCCAATCATGCCGGGCGTTCTTCAGGTAGAAGCACTTGCACAAGCCGGAGCAATTTTGCTGATGACCCAAAAAGTTGAAGATCCTGAAAATTCGATCATGGTATTTACCGGAATCAAGAATGCAAAATTCAGAAAACAAGTAGTTCCGGGCGACCAATTAAAACTGGAAGTTACTTTGGGACAAATGAGAAGAAATTTTGTTGTGATGACCGGAGTTGCTACCGTTGATGGCGAAGTAGCTTGTGAAATAGAAGCATCAGCAGCAGTAGTTCCAAAAAACCAATAATTATGAGTACTAATACTTCTGATCGTCCTGCAAAAATAACCACACAAACTGTTGTGGAGATGAAACAACAAGGAGAGAAGATCTCTATGTTGACTGCCTATGATTTTACAATGGCTCAAATCATTGATCAGGCAGGAATTGAGATCATTTTAGTGGGCGATTCAGCAAGTAATGTAATGGCTGGTTTTGAAACTACCGTGCCTATGACCTTAGATCATATGATCTATCACACATCTTGTGTAGTACGTGGTGTTGACAGAGCGCTGGTGATCGCGGATATGCCTTTTATGAGTTATCAGGTTACTGCAAAAGAAGCACTGATCAATGCAGGACGTATGATGAAGGAAGCGGGCGCCCATGCTGTGAAAATGGAAGGAGGAAAGCCCATCATTGATACAGTAAAAAAGATCGTGGACGCCGGAATACCGGTAATGGGCCATTTGGGATTAACGCCACAGAGTATTTACAAGTTCGGAACTTATAAAGTGCGAGCAACGGATGAAGAAGAAGCTCAGGATCTGATCAACGATGCTAAACTATTGCAACAAGCGGGATGTTTTTCGATAGTGCTTGAAAAGATACCTGCAAAGTTAGCGGAACGAGTTTCCAAAGAGTTGGATATTCCAACGATAGGTATTGGAGCCGGAGCCGGATGTGACGGACAGGTTCTTGTTCTTCATGATATGCTGGGATTGAATAAAGGATTCAATCCACGGTTCTTGCGACGCTATGCCGATCTGCATTCAAACATGACAGACGCTGTTCAACAATACATTTCTGATGTAAAATCTAAAGACTTTCCAAACGATGAAGAGCAATACGGAGGCTCATGAGTAATTCCAAACCATTGATCTTAGTTTGTAATGATGACGGAATTTTCTCCCCGGGAATAAAAGCACTTGCAGAAGTAGCTTCAGAGTTTGGTGAAGTTGTGGTTGTAGCGCCTGATCGACAACAAAGTGCTGTAGGACATGCAATTACCATGTCGGTGCCCTTACGGGCTAATGAGATGACCGTAGCGAAGAAATACAAAGGCTTTGCTGTTAACGGAACGCCTGCAGATTGTGTAAAACTCGCTCACGGTAATCTATTGGATAGAAAACCTGATCTTGTTTTGAGCGGAATCAATCATGGTAGTAATGCGGGTATCAATATTTTATACTCAGGAACCGTGAGTGCAGCTACTGAGGGAACTATTCTTGGATATCCGTCTATTGCCGTAAGTTGTACAGCTTATCCGGAACAGGCTGATCTGAAAGGCGCTCAGGAAGCAGCGCGCAGAGTAGTAAAATTTGTGCTCGATAAAGGACTTCCAAAAGGAGTGACTTTGAACGTAAATGCTCCTGAAGGTGAATTCAAAGGAATTCAATGGAGCAGAATGGCGGACAGTCGTTATGTGGAAGAATACGAAGATCGTGTAGATCCTTTTAATCGTGCATACTACTGGCTAACCGGGCAGTTTGAGTTGCTGGATGAAGGCAATGATTCTGATATCCATATTTTGAACGAAGGAAATGCAACCGTTACTCCAATTCAATATGATCTTACTGATTACAATTTGTTGAAGGAGTTTGGGGAAGAGGATCTGTAATCATTGATTGTGTTGTCATTTCGAAGGAGCCTGCCGACTGAGAAATCTAAAGGTCGTTTTTTAAAACAAATTTTTAGATTTCTCACAACCGTTCAAAATGATAGTATCTAAAAATCTCCCTTTGAAGGGAGATGATCAAGTCGACGGTTTTCGGCTTGTTTTAGGACATGATTTTGAATCTATCTCCTTTTAAAAAAATCTCAAGAGGGAAGATTTAAAAGAGGAAGCAGGAGCTTCCGAATTGCATTCCGAACGAGACGTTCGGAACGAGGTTTAGAATTAATTCATCATTGAATATTCATTATTCAATATTCACTAAAATCCTTTCTCTTTCAACATTTTCAGCACTTCCACCCAGAAGTCATTATAAATGGGTTTGAATTCTTTGCTTACCTGGACATTGATCTGGTGCATGTGCGATAACGGAACCGTTCCAAGGTGTTCTCCCCATTGGGCACTTTTTACAGATACAAAGGAATCATTTGCTTCTTCTTTTGCAAAGATCTGATTGTTCTGAAACATGAATACCGGGTTGAGGGAAAAATCAGTTCCTTTACCGACGGCTGCGCTGTACGAGAAATACGGAAATCCTTCCACATCAGGAGTTTTGGGATTGAATTTTTCCTGAATGTATGATCGACACAATTGTTCAACAGAACTAAGTACCTGACTTTTTTCGCTCGGATACACATTATCACCAAACCAATCTACTAAACCGCTTAGTTTTTCTGTGATGATTTCGGGTGTCTTCAGAATCAGATCTGCAAGAAAAGTACCACGATGAGGGGTTGCTAAGGTTGTTAACGAAGCAACTTTATCAGCAATTCCGAGGTGAGTTAAAGCATAACGCATATCAAGTCCACCCATGCTGTGTGCCAATACGTTTACTTTTTCAAATCCATGATCGTCGCACACTTTGTTGATCAATCGAACCCAATTCTTGGCTCTGGTTTCAATAGAAGCATACGGAACTACATTTGGTGCAAAGGCAATTACTCCGTGCTCTCTCATCAACATAGCAGGATCGTGAAGGGGAGAGGGTTTCATCAACGAACCCAAAGCTCCGAAACCATGACACAAAAACATAGGATACTTTGTCTGAATGATATCAGGTTGCGTAAATTCCTTTAGCTGTAGCCTTTTTATCAATGCCGGAGGATTACTCTTTCCCATTACTCACTTTCTTGTTTAGGTTCGGTGGTGATCAATCTGATCGTGCTTCTTATCGTCCCGTTATCATAAATATAGATATTCATATCCCTTTCAGGAAAAAGGACTTTAGCCGGTGATTCGATCTTAAGCTTTGAAAGCGTTTGATGCAAAGAATAATGAAACATCGTTTTTGAAAAAGCAGGATGAACAGGAACTCTGTATACCGTTCGGGTAAAATTGGAGTCGACTTCAATATCGTATCTTCTGAAGTTTGCGCCAATGGATGGTTCCTGGCTCAGTGCCGAAGCGATCAATGAATCTAAGTTTTCAGATGCACTGTAATCTATAGCTTTATGTGAAGGAGTAGCCACTAACATCACTGAGCTTACTATACAGGATAGTGCGAGAAGAATGGTAATTAATGGTCGTCGTTTCAAAGCTAAGATGATTTGTTGTGTAGAAGCTAAGGAAGTTTAGGTGAAATAGGAATCACTGATTGCGCTGATTTTAGTAACTGACGATGTCAGTTTGTTGATTTACGCTGATGGAGATCTATTCAGGGTAAATCAATCAAATCATAAAATCAGCCATAAGTGTAATGATTGCTCCTACGGAGCCGTCGATTTTATTACGTTCTTGCTCCGCCAATAATTCTAAAGGTCGGTGTAGTTGGAAGCTTTTTCTGAGATTACAATAAAATCTATTAACAATAAAAAAGCCCGACTCAACTTAATAAATCGGGCTTTGAGAAAAAGAATAATTATTCTTTAAAAAGATGGCACTACATCATTTCGATACAGTGTATCAAGTAGTGTTACGGCTACCATCAGAATAAAGAATGCAAATGCTCCAATAAGAAGCATGGTATTAAATTTAGTATCCCAGTACAGGTTCATGAAGAAAGCGCAAACTAAGAATGCTTTTCCGAATGCAACTGTAAGTGCTACAACAACATCAAAAGGAGCCGGAATTTCTACATAAGAAAGTCCAACTGTTAAGATGGTGAGGAGTGTTAATGCTATACCGATCGCCCAAAGTTGGCCGGCAGATGAAACGTGATGTTCGTGATGATTGTGTTCGCTCATTGTTTTGTCCTCAGATAATATCATTCAATTAAGTAAAGTAGCGGGAATAGGAAGATCCAGATCACATCAACCAAGTGCCAATACAGACCAACCATTTCAACCGGAGTGTAATACTCGCTGCCAAATTCATTTTTCTTAGCGCGGATGTATATCCAGATCATCAAGCCAATACCAACAATAATGTGAATGGCGTGAATTCCTGTCATTACATAGTAAATGCTAAAGAATACGTGAGCTAACGGGTGATCGATTCCTTCGTAAGTATACAATTCTGCACCCGGCCAGATCCCAATATGTAATTTATGAGAATACTCGAAATACTTAATCAGCAAGAAAACACAAGCTAATGCAATAGTGATCAAAAGATTGATTTGCAATCCTTTGATTTGATTTTTTTGAGCAGACCGAATAGCCATCGCAACCGTTAAACTACTACCGATAAGAACCAGTGTGTTAACTGCTCCCCAAACAGTGTTTAACTCTGTTGCTGCTTGTGTAAATAGATCCGGGTGCCATGCTCTGAATACGATGTAAGCACAAAATAAACCGCCAAAGAATAAGATCTCATTAACGATAAATACCCACATCCCCATTTTTGCTGCATCAAACTGCTGATCAGAGTCCACGAAGTGGTGCTGAAGATGAGCAGGATGTGCCTGTGAATGATTTGACATTTAGATTTCCGTGTGTGTTTTATTAATTAATTTCTTTTTAGCCTAAACTGTAGTTTTTCCACTGCTCACGTTCCTTATCAACAACTTCTTTGGCTGTTTCGGAATCATGACCGTTGGTGTCTACCGCTAACCCTAACTGGAATTCTTCCATCGGCTGGTGGTAGTCGTAAGGACCATGAATTACTACTGGAGTGTGATCAAAGTTGTGGAAGTCAGGTGGTGATGTTGCCTGCCATTCCAATCCGCGACTTCCCCAAGGGTTTGCCGGAGATTTTGCTCCTTTGAACAGAGAGTGCATCAGGTAGTAGAGGATGATTAGGAATCCAACGCCCAACAAGTAAGAACCAATTGTTGAAGTTTGGTGGAAAGCTGTGAACTGATCTACATAGTTGTAATATCTTCTCGGCATTCCTTGTGCTCCCATCACAAACTGCGGTAGGAAGGTCACGTTGAATCCAACAAAAATGAATACAGAAGCTATTTTAGCAAGCTTTTCATTGTACAATTTTCCGGTCATTTTTGGCCACCAGAAATGTAATCCTGCAAGCAGTGCGATCAGTGTTCCACCCATCATAACATAGTGGAAGTGAGCAACTACGTAGTATGTATCATGCAAGTGAATATCTACTGAAAGCGCACCAAGCATAATTCCTGTAAATCCACCAATGGAGAATAAGAACAGGAATATAAATACATAGATCATAGGCGTATCCATTTTAATGGAGCCTTTATATAAGGTCGCGATCCAGTTAAAGATCTTAATACCTGTCGGGATACCTACCAAGAAAGTCAGGAATGAGAATACGGTAGTTGCTACTGCAGATTGTCCTGAAGTAAACATGTGGTGTCCCCACACAAGGAAACCGATGAATGCAATCGCTAAAGAAGAAAGTGCAATCGCCCAGTAACCGAATACTGTTTTCTTAGAGAATGTTGAGATCACTTCTGAAATAATTCCGAATCCCGGTACGATCATGATATATACAGCAGGGTGGGAGTAGAACCAGAAGAAATGCTGGAACAGAACCGGATCACCACCAAGAGCAGGATCAAAGATTCCAAAACCTAACCATCTTTCCATTGTTAACAGAAGAACGGTGATTGCAAGTACCGGAGTTGCCAATACCTGAATAATGGAAGTAGCATACAGTGCCCATACATTCAAAGGAAGTTTTCCCCAGGTAATTCCCGGAGCTCTCATTTTATGGATGGTAGTAATAAAGTTAGTTCCCGTCAGGATAGAGGAGAATCCAAGTATAAATACCCCCATGGTTACCCAAATCACACTACTGGAAGATTCTGTACTATACGGAGTGTAAAAGGTCCAACCCGTGTCTAAACCATGTTGAGCTAACGCAATAAAAGTAAAAATTGCACCGGCTACATAGATGTAAAAACTGGCAAGGTTCAGTTTTGGGAAGGCTACGTCCTTTGCCCCGAGTTGCATCGGCATAATGAAGTTACCTAATGCTGCAGGAATTGAAGGAACCAGCACGAAAAATACCATAATGGCTCCGTGCAGGGTAAATAACTGATTGTATGTATCTGCCTCAATAAAAGTTTTAGCAGGGGTCATCAATTCAGTTCTAAGTAGAAGCGCTAATGCTCCACCAACTGCAAAAAAGATAGCAACGGCAACCAAATACATGATCCCGATCTTCTTATGATCTACAGTAGTCATCCATGCCCAAACACCTTTTTCATCTGTGAGATAGGTATTGGAAGGATTATCAGATGGTTTAAAGCGCTGAACTTTTAGAGTTTTTTTATTTGATACTTCAGCAGTTGCCATATCACTTAAGCGTTTTTAGATATTCGATGATATTGGTGATTTCTTCGTCAGAGATTCTTCCTTCATAAGGAGTCATCACGTTATCGTAGCTTTCTACGATCTTAGCACCGGGATTTAAAATTGATTCGCGCAGATAGTTTTCATCTACGGTTACGGTAGAACCATCTGAAAGAGTTTCTTCGCTTTCCCAAAGTCCTTTGAAAGAAGGTCCGATCAGTCTTGAACCGTCGTCAGAGTGGCATGTAGTACAACCCTGAAGCTGAACCAATTGCTCTCCTTGTTCAACAGGTGTTCCTGAAACTCCGCCGCCATTCTTTTCAAGCCAGGTTTGGAAGTCTTCTTCAGTATGTACGATTACTTTTGCAAGCATATCAGAGTGCCCGGTTCCGCAATATTCCGTACAGAATACAATGGATTCTCCGGCTTCTTCAGCTTCAAACCAAACGTAAGTGTAGCGCCCGGGAACAACATCATGCTTTACACGATAATCAGGTACAAAGAAAGAGTGAAGTACATCTGAAGATTGAAGAACGATCTTTACCGGTCTGCCTTCAGGTACATGAATTTCATTAAGGGTTTGAGCACCATTGTCATATTTTACATTCCAGCCCCATTTAAAACCGTTAACCTGAATTTCATACGCATTATCAGGAACAGATTTAAGGTTTAACCAACCGGTGTATCCCCATCCAAAAATCACAAAACAAATCAGGAGTGGAACCACTGACCATGTAATTTCCAGAGTATTGTTATGAGTAATTACCGGAGTTTCATCATCTTCAGATCTTCTGCGATATTTGATCGCAAAATAAATGAGAGCGATAGTGATCCCGATCAAAAGAACGAGACTCACTTCATTGATAAAATGAAACAAGGCATCGGTGCTGTCGGCTGTAGGCGATTTCGCCTCAGGAAGCATGAATTCGAACAGTCTGTCCATTAGTTATAGTCGAAGTTTTGTGATTGTTTTTTACGTCTTTCCCGTACCCAAAAAAGGGTGAGAAATATACCGAGAATTATTAGAGTAGCCAAGCCCCCAATCTTCATAATATTCATGGCAACCGGCACATAGCTGTTAGAATCAGGATCGTATTGATAGCAGTACATTAGAATTTTATCAACAGTACTGCCAATTTTACCATCGGCGGATTCGAACAAAGCATTTCTTGTATCAAATTCGTTGTATTTAATGCCGTAAAGATAGCGAGTGATCTTTCCTTCAGGGCTCAGCATAATAATAGCTGCACTGTGCGCATATTCTCCGGTTCCCTGAACTTCGTTGTATTTGAAGCCCACAGCATCAATTACTTTGTCAATCTGAGGTTGTTTACCGGTTAAAAAGTACCAGCCTTCTTCAGCATTTGTATTAGTAAGTTTGTTGATGTACTTACTACGATATTCTTTTGCCATGTTGTGGTCTTCCAGTGGGTCAATGCTGAACGATATAACCAGATAATCTTTTCCGGGCTTCCATGCCAGTTCATCAACAACATCAATTACACCATCAACAACTAAACCACAAAGCATCGGGCATTCATAATAGAGAGGATTCAGAATTACAGGCTTTCCTTCTTCGAGTAAATCGCCTAAACGGATGCTATCACCTTCAACGGTGGAAAATTTTGCATCAAGAGGAATAATATCTCCGAGTTTCTCCTCGATGCCTACGTCTTGCAGCGCTTGCGAAGTACCCGTATTACTACTCTGGGCAAAACTTCGAAATGGAAGTTGAAGCACTGCAAACAAAATAAATGCTAACAGTGCAAAGCGTCTCATAAAATTAATTTTCAGCTATCTTATTAATAGCCTGATCAATTGGTATTCTGTATGTTCCGTTTTCCAGATCAACAACACCATAGCTATTCAGCGTTTCCGCATCCTTAGCTTTCAATTCTTTTATTTCGGAAAACTGACTATTTACAGCAGCTTCGTTTTGTGCATCAAACCAGCTGGCCTGAGCAAACTGTATCAATCCATAAATAATTACAACTACCAGACCTGTTCCAAAAGTGGTCCAGAAGAAAAGCTTATTATAATTCAGGTTATCATCGTTAACTCCGTGAGAAACCGCAGCTATAAGGAGCTCATCTTCTGTTTCAAGATTTACATTTTCTCCGGATGCGTGATGGTGACCACTATGAGCGTCTTGACCTTCTTCAAAAATTGTTGCTGAATTTTCTTTTAGCTGAGATACCCAATCTAAAACTTGGTCTGTTGATACCCCTTTTACTTTAGCAAATTCTTCAAGATCCCCTGCAGAGAGATTTAAGGCTTCAATAGCTACTTGTGCTTTAAATTTTGCGTTGTGCTTAGTCGACATAGATCAACAATTAATGATGATAAGATTTTGATAAACATTCGTCCATTTTAGGATCGTTTTGCGGGATCATGCTTTCTTTTTTGAACTTGTTAAAGAACAAACCAAAGAACATTCCACCTAATCCTAAAAAGGTAGCGATATCAATCCAGCTGAAATGAAGACCATGAGCATCT
Organism: Balneola sp. EhC07; assembly: GCF_001650905.1. GTDB lineage: Bacteria > Bacteroidota > Rhodothermia > Balneolales > Balneolaceae > Balneola. Next base: position 50,688 of record NZ_LXYG01000004.1, on the reverse strand, counting down.
CCTGCATGGTTAGCCGGCATTGAGATCCAGTAAATTTCTAAAAAGTGCATAACCAGAACAATTACGGATACTAACCCTAACATGAAACGGCTGCGCTTAGCTTCTCTGTTGATGAGAAGTAAAAATGGTAGAGCAAAACGGAAGATCAATAATCCGTAAGCGATGTATTCAAATCCGCCTTCCAATCTGTTATAGAACCAAAGAGTTTCTTCCGGAAGGTTAGCGTAATAGATCAGTAAGAACTGACTAAAAGCGATGTATGCGTAAAATACAGTGAATGCAAAGAACCATGCGCCAAGATCATAAATATGTACTTGCTTGATGGTGTCTTTCAAAATTCCTTGTCTCTGAAGGAAGAATACCAACAAGATCATTACCGGCCAGAAAGCCTGGAAGTTGATCGCAAAGAAATACACACCAAACATTGTTGAGAACCAGTGTGGATCAAGGGACATCAACCAATCAAAACCCGCAAATGCAACAGAAAGCGCGAACAACGGAATACCGGGAGCACTGATCTTTCTCATTAGCGTAGTCATGCCCCAATCGCTGGTTTTGTCCATTTCAACAGAAGCTTTGTACAGTTTGTGACCTAACCATCCCCAGATCGCAAAGTAAATAACCTGACGAACAATGAAGAAAGTTTGGTTTAAATAAGCTGATTTACCGTAAAGAATCTTATCAAACTCAGCACTTGCTTTGTCAAAAAGTTCAGGATGAGTCCAGTGGTAAAGATTGTGCATTCCTAAAAGAACCGGAATAAAGAAAATAGCCCAAACCCAGATGTTGGAAGAAAATACTTCAAAAAAGCGTTTAAAAACGGTTCCCCAACTGGCTTTAGTAATATGGTGCAACATTACTGTGATCAATGCTGAAAGGGAAATGCCTGCAAAAAAGGTAAAACTTACGATATAAGAAAAGAAAAACTGATCAGGTTGTAAGAAATAACCGATAAAACTGGCGATCAATCCTGCAAATCCAAGTCCAAAAGCAGCACGTGGTATCATGCTGTTTTGCGGGAATTCGAGAGAATCTGTAATAGTTGGCTTATGACTCATTGTAATGTATTAAGCTATTTTCTTAGTTATCACTCAGTGATTTTATGTATAGAACTAGTGATTCAATTTCTGTGTCAGACAAGTAATCGTAAGGGGCCATAACTCCTTGTTCATAACCTTGTGTCTTTTTTGCTCCGGGAGCTACAATGGATTCACGAATGTATGTCTCATCTTTTGTGATAGAGATCGTATTTCCTTCTGCATCAATACCCTGAGCTGTACTTCCAAATAATCCTTTCCAAGTTGGTCCAATTCCGCCTTCAGCACCATCTTCATTGTGGCAAGTTCCACATGCATACTGTCCAACCAATTGTTCACCCATTTGTACAGAAGCTTCAGTTTCCTTTTCAGGTTTGCGAGCTTCAGCAAGAGCTGCTAAACGCTCTTGTTCAGCTTTATATTCATTTTGTAGCTCATTTACATCAACATCATAGTCGTTGATCTCATCTTCACTAACATTTTGACTAGCCTGAAGCGCTCTGATGTAGGCTACAATTGCCCATCGATCTTCAACTTTAATTTGAGTTGCGTAAGAAGGCATCGTTCTAACACCATTATAGATAGCAGAATAAATTTCTCCATCCGGAGCTTCTCTTAAACGGTCCTGATGGTAAGTAGGAGCCGGAACATAACCGTAATTTCCGGTCATGATAATTCCATCACCTGCACCGGTTCCGCCGTGACATACTGAACAATATACATCGTAACGCTCTTGTCCTCTGTAAAGCAATTCTTTAGTAACTTCTACAGGGATGTCGGCGATCCATTCTCCGTTTGCGTCAGTACCTTCGTAGTAAGCAACATCAGATTTCAATAATCCCCGAGCTATGGTTCCTTCCACAGGTTGACGCATAGAGCGCTTGTCTTCAAAAAACTTGTTTACTTCCTGAGCTTCCATTCTGGGTTGCTGATCCATGTTCATGTTAGGATGAACAGGAGGTTTTTCAGAAATCTGCCCACGGCATGAAGCGAAAACCAAAGCAGCTCCACTTAAACAAGCCATTTTAAGGATATTCTTAGCGGTCATTAAAGAAGTTATTTCATTCTTGTTAGTCATATACTTCCTCTATATGTGTTGCTCCGGCTTCTTTAAGCAATTCTTTCACTTTTTCTGTTTCGAAAAGAGAGTCTTCAGCTTCAATACAAATGAAGAAGCCGTCGTCAGTAGCTTTTTTAAATCGGTCAACGTTAAAAAGAGGGTTATTCAATTTCGGAAGTCCATTTAGGAAGAACATTCCAAATACAGCACCAAATGCTGAAAGTAATACTGTTAATTCGAACGTGATCGGAACCCATGCAGGCGCATTGAAAAAAGGTTTACCACTGATATTCATCGGATAATCCATTACAGCCATGAAATACATCATGGTCAGCGCTCCACAAAATCCTACAAGACCATGACCAATTACGATCCAGCCCAGTTTAGATTTCTTCAGGTTCATTGCCTTATCAATTCCGTGAATAGGAAAAGGGCTGTAAGTATCAAATTTATTGTAACCTGATTTCACTGTTAAAGCAGCTACATCATATAGAGCTTTCGGATTCCGGAACTCGCCCAGAATGCCATGCAACTTTGGTTGCTCTTCGATTTTCTTTTTAGCTGGTGCACTCATTATTTATGCCTCCACAGCTTTAGGAGTTGGAATTTCAACTTTAGGAGCTTGATAGTCATGATTCTCATCATAATTGTGCGGATCGGCCTGCGGAATTACCATCTTAACTTCTGCAAGAGCGATCATCGGTAAAAATCTTAAGAATAACAGGAACATCGTAAAGAATAATCCAAAGGTTCCTACATAAGTGAGAATATCCCAAATTGTCGGGGAGTAATAATCCCAAGAAGAAGGTAGATAATCATTTGCGAGTGAAGTAACCGTAATTACAAATCGCTCGAACCACATACCGATGTTTACTACAATCGAGATGAAGAAAGTAAACCCAACGCTTCTTCTTAGCTTCTTGAACCAGAAGAATTGAGGAGATAACACGTTACAAGTCATCATTGCCCAGTATGCCCATGCATAAGGTCCGGTTGCTCTCAATAAGAAAATTGCTTTTTCGTACTCAACGCCACTATACCATGCAATAAAGAACTCCATCATGTATGCAAAACCAACCATTGAACCCGTAACCATAATTACAATGTTCATTTTCTCCATGTGGTCGTCTGTCATGATGTCTTTCATGCCGTAGATCTTTCTGGCAACGATCATCAGGGTTAATACCATTGCGAAACCGGAGAAAATTGCACCGGCAACGAAGTAAGGAGGGAAAATAGTGGTGTGCCATCCCGGAATAAGTGAAACGGCGAAGTCAAAGGATACAATTGTGTGTACAGAAAGTACAAGAGGCGTTGCTAATCCGGCCAGGATCATATACGCTTTTTCATAATTCCACCAGTGACGGTTACTTCCTGTCCAGCCTAAAGAAAAGATTCCGTAAGCGTATTTTCTGATTTTATCAGTAGCTCTATCTCTGATCGTAGCCAGATCAGGTACTAAACCAACATACCAGAATAAGAAGGAAACTGTGAAGTAGGTAGAAACAGCAAACACATCCCAAAGAAGGGGAGAGTTAAAGTTTGGCCACATTGCCATTTGGTTAGGAACCGGGAATACCCAGTAAATAACCCAAATACGCCCAACGTGAATGGCAGGAAAAACCCCGGCACACATTACGGCGAAAATAGTCATTGCTTCAGAGAAACGGTTAATGGCAGTACGCCAATCCTGTCTGAAAAGGAATAATACAGCAGAAATCAAGGTTCCTGCGTGACCGATACCAACCCACCAAACAAAGTTGATGATTGCCCAACCCCAACCTACAGGATTGTTTAGTCCCCAGACTCCGGTTCCTTCCCAGATTAGGTATCCTACTGCAATTCCAAGTACGGCGAGCAAAGCATTTGCTCCAATCATTGCCAGATACCAACCTTTTGGAGTTGGTCTTAAGTTTATATCAGTAACCAATCGTGTGAGGCTGGCAAAATCATGATCGCCTTTCACAAGAGCGGGTTCCGGTACGTAATCGTATTTACTCATGTTTGGAATTATTCCTGATTAAATTCTTATGCCAAAACTGGGTTTGGGTTTCTTAATTTAGCTATATATGAAGTTCTTGGGCGTGTATTCAGTTCTTCAAGCATCTGATAATTACGCTCATTTCTCTTCATTTTAGCGACTTCACTATTTTCGTTGGTCAAATCACCAAAGTAGATCGCATCTGCAGGACAAGCTTGCTGACAAGCCGTTTTAACAGCACCTTCAGCAGGTTTTGGAGAACCTGTTTCGATCTTAGCGTCTATTTTAGCTCTGTTAACTCTTTGAACACAGTATGTACATTTCTCCATAACTCCACGGAAACGTACAGTTACTTCCGGATTCATCGCCATTTGGATAATATCTGGTTCTGCTCCGGTTGTTAAAAACTCTTTAGGGAAGTTGAAGAAGTTGAATCTACGAACTTTGTAAGGACAGTTATTTGCACAATAACGAGTACCAATACAACGGTTGTAGGTCATCTGGTTCATTCCGTCTTCACTGTGCGTAGTTGCCGCAACAGGACAAACTTGCTCACAAGGAGCCATTTCGCAATGCATACACGGAACAGGCTGATGAGCTGTCATTGGAGCATCAGCATCTTCGCCTACATAATATCTGTCGGTACGAATCCAGTGCATCTCGCGACCGCGATTCACTTCTTTTTTCCCGATTACCGGGATATTGTTTTCGGATTGGCAAGCAATCACACAAACACCACAACCAAAACAGGAGTTAAGGTCAATAGCCATTCCCCATTGTGGTTCAGAATCCGGATATGTTTGCTCATCAAACAGTGAAATCGGCACATCTTCGCCTTTTTCAGCAGCTTCTTTCATACCAGGTACTTCATAAGTATGGTAGCTTTTGAAAGAAGCGTAGTCTGGGTTCGATTTATATTCTTCTAAAGTAGCCATTCTGTAAAGATCACGACCTTCAAGGCTGTGGTGATCCTGAACACAAGCGATTTCATAAGTGTCGCTTGTTTTACTAACAGAACCTTCAGATACAAAATGATTTCCAATTAAAGGATAAGTATCAACTCCACCGGTTGTGTAGTCGATGTAACGATTGGCAACACGTCCAATTCCGTCACGTCCATAACCAACGGTTAGTGAAATACTGTTATCAGCATGACCGGGTTGGATCCAGGCTGCGATCTTAATAGTCTGTCCGTTTGATGTGATCTCTACCACATCTTCATTTTCCACATCTAATTGCTTAGCTGTAGCAGGACTCATCGCCGCTACGTTATCCCAAGTGATCTTAGTCATTGGGTCAGGAAGTTCCTGCAACCATGCGATGTTTGCAAAACGACCATCATATAAAGTAGAATCAGCTCTTACTGTAATTTCAATTCCTGAGATCGCATTGTCTTTGCCTGTATCAGGTCTGAAACTGTTTGAAATGCGAACGTTAGCTTTGTTAAATCCTGAATTAGTGTCAACGCCATCATGCAGGAGTTGAGCCCACTTAGATTTAAAACCTGAGCTGTAAATATTTTTCCAAGTATTTTGAACAAGATCGTATCCGGATGTCATTTCTCCGTTCACAATAATGTTCAAAGTCTCGATGTCACTAAGACCGTTATATAAAGGCTGGATCTGAGGCTGAATTACTGAGCGAACACCACCATAAGAATGACCGTCGCTCCATGATTCCAGATAAAAAGCCTTATTAATATGCCATGAAGCCTTTTTCGAAGTTTCATCTACATAATCAGAAAGATGAATCACTTCCTCAACGTTGCTTAGTGCATTTTCAAAATCTTTGTTTTGCGCAGAGAATACCGGATTCGTTCCTAGCATTACTACCGTATCGTAACCACCATTTTTCATTTTTTCAACAGTAGCGTTGAAAGCTGAAGTGGACTCTTCATCCAGATGAGGAACTTCAAGGTAGTTTACAGTATTTCCGTCGTTACCTAATGCTTTATTGATCGCTGCTACAACAGCGTGTGCGTTAGCAGAGTGATTGTTTCCAACAGAAACAACAGATTCGCCACGGTTAGCAATCAATTCATCAGCAAGAGCAGAGATCCACTCATGATCGCTGAATTGATTCGAATAACCACTAAAAGCATTCAATCCTGATACTCTGCCTGAAAGCGCTGCTGCAAGTGCATGAGCAAAAGCATCAATTTCACTGGCTTTTAATCTCAGGCGGTGATCTGCATAAGAACCGGTTAAAGAATATCCGTTCTCAACAGCGTAGATTCTACTCATGGAATCATTAGTGCTGGTAACTTTACGAGCAGCACTGATCTGCTTTCCGTATTCCACACTGTTTGGATGTGTACCATTTAGTACATCATCATCAAGAGAAACAAAAACGTTTGCTTTAGAGAAATCGAAATGAGCACGAAGTCTTCTGCCAAATGCCTTTTGAGTTCCTTCCAGAGCATTTGATTCGCCGAATGGTTCATAAGTGACCCAATCAGCATTACTGAATTTATTTAAAGCCTGAGCTTTTAGTCCTGATAAAGTAGGAGAGGAGCTGGCTTCTGAAATAAAGGCGATATTCTTACTTGTATCAGCGAAATGCTTCTTAGCAAAATCAACAAAATCGTTTACAGTAGAATCAGTGCCTTTTCTTAAAACTTTCTTTGATCTGTCCGGATCATACATTCCTAAAACAGAAGCCTGATGGAAGATACTTGTTCCTCCGTGGCTACCGGGATGCATGTCATTTCCTTCAACTTTTGTAGGGCGACCTTCATGGTTCTCAACTACAAGTCCGGTTAAACTTCCCTGAAACGGCATTGCGGAAGCATAAAACAATGGTACGCCGGGTACGATGTCTTCCGGTTGTTTAGAATACGGTAATATTTTTTGAACAGGACGGCGAGCAAAATCACAGCTTGCCAGTAATACAGCAGAACCCATAATTGCAAGAAATCCACGACGTGAAAATCCATCTGACAACTCTGAAGCATTTTCAGGGAACTCACGTTCAACAAATTTTTGATATTCCTGGTTCTTAGCTAGTTCGTTTAAGCTTTTCCAGTAAGTGTTTTGTTTAACTTCGCTCATTAGATGATGTATAAAGTTCTAAAATCCGTAATTAGTAGTGGCAGCCCTGACAATATTGAGGAGGACTTACGTTATTTTTCTTCACCAACTCTGCGCCTAGTTCAGCTTGGTTCTCAGCTTTGTATCCCATAGTCGTAACTTCTTCTACAGGTCTTAATACTTTTTCAGGTTCACGGTGGCAATCTAAACACCATCCCATACTTAAAGGCTCTGCCTGATATACAACTTCCATTTTATCAACTCGTCCGTGGCAACTTTCACAGCCAACGCCAACGTTTACGTGTGCGGCGTGATTGAAATACGCGTAATCCGCTAAGTTATGAACACGAACCCATTCAACAGGTTGTCCGCTTTCCCAGCTTTCTCTGATGGGAGCGAGTTTTTCGCTGTCGGTTTTAACCTGATTGTGGCAATTCATACAAGTTTGAGTTGCGGGAATATTTGCCTGCTTAGAGTCAAACACATTGGTGTGGCAGTATTGGCAATCCAGGCCGAGTTTATCAACGTGTAATTTGTGACTATAAGGAACCGGCTGTTCAGGAGCGTATCCTACATCGGTGTAGCTTGGAGAGAAAAAGTACCATACTGAAAAGATCAGAGCGTTTGCAACAACGATAAGACCGATCAAAATTTTTCGAGGAACTTGATTTGTCCACTTGGGGAAAATCTGCGCCATAAAGATTGCTTAATTTAGTTAGCGGAACATTGCTTAATTACCTTTAATTGAAGCGCCGCAAATCTACCGATATTTTCCATCTATATGAAGTCAGGAATGGATAGAACCTTCTATTTAAAACTGTTCTAAATAAAAAGAGCGCCGATTCAAACCGTAGCTTTATCAAAGCATCAAAAGATACTATACATTTGGTAAAGTTTCCTGAAGAAAATGGAAAAATTTAGATTACTGAAATATGAGAAACACTTATTGATAAAAAATCAAAAACGGGGATTTAATGTAAATTGACGAGGCGATTTGACCCATTTTTTGTTATCTAGAAATTCAATCATTTTTATAAATTCCGAGTTAGATACAAAAAATGTTTGGCCAATATTTGAAGACGCAGCTGAGAGCAACCATTTATCCATGTCTGAAGCTTCGGAAATTAGTCCGCTTGTTCTTGTAATGCTATTTTCGATATCAATTAGATAATAAGAGTCTCTACTTATGATAATTGCATATTGATTTCTGCTATCAAAGTCGACTGAAGACTCGTTACCTTGGACATAAAATTTAACATCCCCATCTGATAAACTTTGAACATAAGTTCTAGTAATATTTGCGTAATCAATAGTTGAGGATATATATTTTCCATTATTTGAGATTTTAACCCACTCAGATGTATTTCCACCTACTGTTTTATAATCGAATGGAATAACATTGCCAGAACTATCAAATAAACGAATAGTGTTATTATAATTTATAGCAACAGAGTCACCAGATGGACTTATACTAATTCTTCTTGGAGCAGTAAAATTTGTAAATGCACCGGTGCTTTCTTTAGAAAACAAGATTTCATTACTATTTATATCGAATTTGCTCAAATTACTTTTTTCATCAACTGAATATAAAAAAGATAGATCTGGGCTCATCTTTATATCGTGAACTTCTAGGTTGTTCATTTCAAATACTAACGTATCGGAAAGAAAGTCTATGATTCGAATTGATTTTGAAGAGGCAGAAGCTACGGCTAGCAGATTGTTATCCTCATTGATATCAATTCCATCTATCGGTGTATTGAATATATTTTTCCTATATAGCTCAGTTCTTGAATCCAGATCATAAATAACTACTTCATTTCTATTTGACGAAAGGGGGCTATTTTTTCCAGAAGCAGCAACTAAATACTTGTCATTTTTACTAACAGCTAGTGAAGTAGCATTTTGATAACTAAAAGAGTCAATAACATTTGAGTCAAATCCATAAGAAAAAAATAGCGGAGATTGGACTGGTTTTTTAACCAGGGTTCTTAATTTGTAATAATAGTTTTCATTAACATTTAAACTATCATCAGTAAACTCAAAAATAGTATTTGGGAATGTTTTATAATCTTCAAACGACTCGTCATTATTTATGCTCCTTTGAAGAATGAAACTAGAAACTGTATAGGGTTTTGGGTGCTCCCAAGAAAGTTGAATTTCAGTTTCATTCGAACTAGAATAGTTTAGAGTAGGCGCTGATATCGTAACTTGTGATTTTTTATATTCAGAACTTAATGAGGTTTCTCTTTTTATTGCTTTAACTAAGTAGTAAGATTCATAATTGACATTACTTGCAGTATAAGAGTTAGACTCAGGTTGGTAAGGTGTATTAGTATCTGTATAGTTTTTAGAGTTTGAATCTAGTGTTGCAATGAGAGTCATATTATTCGCACTATTATAACTTCTATAGATTTCAAACCCTGTTTCAATATCTATATTATCATTCCAGCGAATAATAGTTTTATTTTCATTAATGGTTTCAATCGGGTCTACAGAAATATTATATAACTGTGATGGAAAGTAACCAGCTGCCATTTCATCAATGAAGATGTCATTAGAAATATCATTTTCACTAACATATGTACGTATGAAGTAGTTTCTGTCATTGAAGTCTTTTTCAAATAACGGTGTGAGATAACTAGTAGTACCATTATAAAGAGTATCAATTATGATGGGTTCATTATTTATCAAATCCGAATAATATACGAGTGAAATAAAAGGCCAATTCGTTTCGAAATCCCAAGTGAAATTTATAGCAGTTGTATCTGAATTTAGCGATGAATAGGAAGATGTATCCGGGTAAGAAATGTTACCAAAATTTATTCCAGTATATATACTATCGGATGAAATTATTGCTCCGTTTTCCTGAACACGTTCATTATAAACTAAATACTGTGTTCGTAGATTTATTTCACCGCTCGCATCTTCATACTCTTTTGTCTGAATATCAATAGTATCTAATATTGTATAATTTCCAGAATTATTAAGGGATTTGCTCAGGATATAATAGTCAGCAAATTTAACAGAATCTTCCCAGCTAATTCTGATGACTTTATTATCAAGGATTTCAGTAGAAATATTATCAGAAGATTCTAAAGAAAAAGTGGGTGCTTCAGGATCATCCGGATTATCTCTCTCAATTTTAGTTGGAGCATCTGAACAAGCCGGGATCATTAACAATCCACAAAAAATATAAAGAAGAGGTCTAAGCATCGTTAAAAGTCAATTTTCAAAGTCAAAGAAAACAATTTTATCTGAAGAAAATACTGTACTAGTTTTCAAATAAACTCCATTTTTTGTCTTCCGAAATACTATACAAAAATATTCCATTTGCAGATCCAATAGCAACTAATTCTTCTGATGGTGAAAATCTTAGATCAAAAATTTTACCCGAAAAAGAGTGGCTCAATAATTGTTTTTTTGAACTTAGTTCAAATAACCTTAATAGTGAACCTTTAGCTGTCATATAGAGTTTATCGTCAAAACTAATGGAAATATGTTCTGCGCCTGTAAGAAGATGTCTACTCGCAGGATTCGTAAAGTGAATTTCTGCTTTATTAAAATCACTTATATTTGAGATGTATTTGCCACTTTTTGAGAAATCTACTTTTTGAGCAGTACTTCCGTAGTCTAGTACATGTGAAAAATTGATTTGGTTTCCGGACGAAGAATAAAGCTCAAATAAACCGTCGGTATTATAAGCAATTGAATCACCGGTTGGGCTAATTGAGATACTTCTAAGAGTACTTGTAACACTAAACGGTGATTTGTTAAACAGTATTGATTCATTTACAAGATCAAATTTATAGAGCTCATCTCGTGAAGAATTTGTATAAGCAAATTTGTTTTCTGACCCGAACTCAACATCAAATACATTTACAGAATTTTTTTGATAAACTACAGTATCGGCATTATAATCGTATAGGGTAAATGATTGATTTGCATGAGATGCGAGTACCATTAAATTGTTTTGCTCGTCTATATCTATTCCAACAATAGCATTTCCGGTTGGCGCTTTGTTATATATTGTATTATTTGTTCTGAGGTTAAAAATTCCTATTTCTTCTGCGTTAGTATCATTACCGAAAAAACCTTTCGAAGTAATTATTAAATCACCTGAATCACTAAATCTTAAATTCCGGCCATCCAAAAAATCAAATCGATGTTTTTCAATCAAATAATTTGAATGTTTTACAATTTTTTCGCTTGAAACTTTAGAAGTGTGAGTCTTGATTCTGAAGTAATGAGTCAATGATTTATCAAGATCATTCTCGACATACCCCGTAGAATTTTTTGGAAAGTATTTATAATCACTGAAAGTTGTACCATTGGTACTTTTCTGAAGTATGAATGTGTCGGTTTTATCTCTATTTGAAGTAGACCAAGAAAGAGATAAAGAATTTTCCGAAAGACTTTCGATTTCAAAAGAAACCTCCGGTGGAGTGAATTGTACTTCTGCTCCAAATGTACCTGTTTGTGTATCGTTTTTATAAGCTAGTATTCCATAGTACGTTTTGATGTTGGTCTCACCACCAAATTCATTTCTCGTATACCCAGTTATAGGATTCAGTGTATCCGTATAAGAAGTAACATTTGGACCCAATTCAGCAATCACTTCACTTTCGCTTGCACTATTTCTGTTAAACCCTTTGCTTCGGAGAACTCTAAACCCATCCTCAAAGCTTGAGTTGTCTTCCCAATTTATTATTACTTTACCTTCGTTAATAACCTCAACATTTGTTATTTCAGGTGCGAATTTCATTCCTAGGTAATAACCGCCGTCAACGATTTTAAAAGTATTGTTGTTTTCTAAGTCTACTTCAGAAATAAAAAGTCTAACTTGATATATACGTTCAGAAAAATCTTTTTCAAAAGCAGGAGTAGTAATAGTATTTGAATTAATAACTGTATCAATATCTTCTCTAACATCGACATCGATTGTGCTTAAGACGGCAATAAAAGACCACTTAGTTTCAAGTTCCCAGTTAATCTGAATAGCTGTTGTATCAGCATTGTAGGTGTGAGATGAAGAGATTAAATCGCCAAAGTCTATTCCGGAATTAATTCCTTCTGAAAATACTTCTTCACCACTTTGTTGTTTTCGGAGACTAATAATTTCATACTTGGTGTCTTTAGTGATTTCACCGCTCTCATCAATAAATTCTCTGGTATCTTTATCTAAAGTATCTAGAGCTATGTAATTATCAGAAGCACGAATTTTTTTCTTTAAAACATAGCTAGTTGGAACTAGTGAGGAATCTGTCCATTCTACTTCGATCACTTTATCCTCTAAGATACTCGTGGAAATATCTTGAACGGGATTCAATACAAAACCAAATACCTCAGGATCACCCGGATTATCTCTTTCAATTTTAGTTGGAGCATCTGAACAAGCCGGGATCATTAACAATCCGCAAAAAATATAAAGAAGTGATCTTTGCATCTTTAAAAGTCAATTTTCACATTTGCGTTCGGTAACAGGGTTTTATCAAAATCTATATAGGGATTTATTTTTATTCTGGTATTTGGCCGGAAACCGAATTCGGGAGCTCTTGTTCCATCAATCAAATTTAATACGTAGGTAACTCCCAGCCCAATTATAGAATAGTTTCTAATTTTTTTATACCGGTCAATGTCATCCAGGGTTTGCTCAGATTCTTCAATGATCTCCAGAATTCTGTCAGGGTCATGTGTTGTAATATATTGAAGTCTGAGTTGCTCATAGTCAGAACTTTTCTGCTTTACTCTATGCTCATTAAATATAGCACTGAAAACCAGACCGGAACTTAAGGTAGCAAACAAGCCGCCTTTTAATTGTTCTCTTTTAGAAAATTGGGCATAACCGGGAAGCAAACTGCGAAGGTAGATAGTAGATTTTTTAGGTCGGATATAATTTTCAACTACTTGAAAATTATCAGAGACTGTAATTTTTTTTGACGAAGATATATCCCCTAAAGCAGCAGTCATCTTATATGAACCATCAGGAAGCATAAGTCTGCTGTTCTCGATACCAATTTTTTGATCTTGAAAGTATAGATCGGAATCATGATCCGAGATGATAAAAACATTAGAACCCCAAAAACACCGAGCATAAGAACTCCTTGTTTCCCGTTCAGAATCCGTTTCTAGAAAGATGGGGTACAGTTTGAGTTCTTTGGTCTCATTTTCTTCGATCTGAACACTGGTATTTATATCCTGATAAAATTTGGAAATAATTTTCAATGAATGAATTCCCTTACTAACTGCTATTGAATCTGAGCTGTTAAACGGGATGCAATTATTAAAGTCGTTATTGATAACTAAAAAATTGTCCTCACCTTGCAGTTCAATCTTCACAAAGGCAGAGTCGGACTGCGCAATCAGGGTTGTGGCGGATATCAATAAAAATAAAACAGGTAAAAGTAGTCGTATCATTGTGAAAATCTACAGATAAAAATTATTATATGTTTAACTAAATCAAGCCTCTGGCTTTCAACTCTAAGTACTTATTGATCGCGTTCACGGATAACTCCTTGGGAGGAGTGAGGATAGTATGAATGCCTCTTTGATTGAGAGCTTTTACGATCTGCTTTTTTTCATAGTTGAATTGTTCAGCAATAGTTTTGGTATATATATCTCCAACTTTGGAAGGCGACATTTCCAGTAAAGTGCTCAACTCTGTATTCTCAAAAAATACGGTTACCAAGAGATGGTCTTTTGCGATACGTTGTAAAAAAGGAAGTTGCCTTTCCATAGACGAGTAGTTCTCGAAATTGGTGTATAACAAAACCAAGCTTCTTTGTCTGACATGAGCTCTGAGTGAGATCAGCAGTTTTTCATAATCCGACTCCAGAAAATCTGTTTCAAGATTATACAATGTTTCCTGGATTCGCTGAATGTGAGTTCTCTTCTTCTCCGGTTTAACGACTACTGATTTATTATTAGAAAAAGTAACTAATCCGGCTTTGTCTTCCTTTAGAAGAGCGATATTTGAAATGACCAGACTGGTATTGATAGCATAGTCCAGCAAGTGTAAACCATCAAAAGGCATTTTCATGACCCGACCCATATCGATGACATTCACGACTTGTTGAGATTTTTCGTCCTGATACTGATTGATCATCAGTGAGTTAGCACGGGCAGTGGCTTTCCAATTAATAGAGCGAACATCATCACCCCGAACATAATCCCGGATCTGATCGAACTCCATGGTATGTCCGATCCTTCTGATCTTTTTGATACCAATATCAGTAAGACGGTTTGAAATCGCATACAGCTCAAATTTTCTCATCTGAATAAAAGAAGGATACACTTTGACTTCAGTTTCTTCATTCAGCTCATACTTTTTTAATACTAAGCCAATTGTTGTTGATGCATAGCAGATGGTGAATCCGAAATTGTACACGCCCCGCTCAGTAGGTCGGAGTGTATAATTCTTTTTTATGGCTTTCCCGGAGACGATTCCAAGCCGAATGCTAAAATCGCGGATCTGAAATTGAGGAGGTAACTCATCTATGATCTCCAGCCTGCAGTTGAATGCGTAGTTATTAAAGATGGAAAGAGTAATTACATTTTCATCACCATTCGAAAGCCTGTTCGGGACCAAACGGTCAACGGTAATTCCATCCCGAATTCGAAACAGCATTATAAACTCGAAAATAGTAAGCGCTACAAAAGCCGCCAACGCTATCTGAGCTAAAGCGGAGATAACAGGCACTAAAAATCCTATTACGAATAAGATCGCAACTGAAAAAAGCACCTGAAAGAAACGGGTGCTTAAATGCAATGATTTGAACAAACGTACTATCGTGGCACCTCTACTTTTTCCAACAGCATAGTTATCACTTGATCCGGATTTATTCCTTCCATCTCTTTTTCAGGAGTTAGAGTGATCCTATGTCTTAGAATTGGCTTGATAACGGTTTTTACGTCTTCCGGAGTTATAAAATCTCTTCCTTTCATTGCAGCAGAAGCTTGTGAAGCTCTCATTACGAAAACAGCTGCTCTTGGAGAAGCCCCGATAGAAATGGAACTGCTGTTTCTCGTATTCTGAATGATCTGAGCAATATATTTCATCAATTCAGGCTCAACATGAACTTTATTGATCACAGCTCTTTGTTTTGCAATGTCCTCCGCTGAAACTACTTGCTCGAGGGTTGAAATGTCCAACACATTTCCTCGATCAAAACTACCATTTAGAATACTTATTTCTTCTTCAAGACTTGGATATGGAACTTCAATTTTAAAGATGAATCGATCCAGCTGAGCTTCTGGTAATCTGTATGTTCCTTCATGCTCGATAGGGTTTTGTGTAGCAATTACCATAAATGGTTTATCCATAAGATAGGTTTTTCCATCTACGGTTATTTGTCGCTCTTCCATTACTTCAAATAAAGCAGCCTGCGTTTTAGCCGGGGAACGGTTGATCTCATCAATTAAAACAATGTTTGAGAAAACAGGACCTTTTTTAAATTCGAAGTCACTTACTTTTGTATTAAAGATGGAGGTTCCGATAACATCAGCGGGCATAAGATCCGGGGTAAACTGAATTCTTGAAAAATCAGAATGGATGGTTCGTGCAAGCAATTTGGTAGTCAACGTTTTGGCAACTCCGGGCACACCCTCGATCAATACATGTCCATCAGCTAGTAATGCTGTGATGAGCTGATCGATCATTTCATGCTGTCCAATGATCACTTTGCCGATCTCTTTACGAATAGAATCAGCTAATTTTTTTACTCCCGAAAGATCTATTCTGGAAGTAAATTCCGGAATCTTTTGATCTTCATTGTTAGCATCAGTAGGGTTTTGATCTTGTGTGTTATCTTGTGAACTCATCTTTTACTTTGATTATAGAACCAGTCGATTCTGTTTGTTAAAAGTTTTAGGCTGGACGTGTCTATTTTGTCATTTTGTCGAATATCAGCAATTAACGAAAAGAGTTTATCTATTTCTGACTCTTTAATTCCTGATCGCCGAGAAACATCCGAAATAAATTGATCGTCAACTTTATAGGTTTCCAGTCCTAGGTTTGACCGAATATACTCCAGGAAAAAATCTATTCTTTTTATGGCAATTGTATGGTGATTTCCTTTTTCTAAATACAGATCTCCGATAGTTTTTGCGAATTCAATACTGGAATTAACCGGAGGTTTTATAATTGGAATGATCCTTTGTTTTCTTTTTCCGCGGAAGATCATAAATAGTATAATTCCCACGATTGCAAGATACCATCCCATTTTAAGATCGGCATTTGCCAGCACATATTTGATCGGTGAAGTCTCATATCTTCTTCCAACCTTGTAGTGCTCATCCCAAACAATTCGGTTTTCAGGTGGCAGGTACGACAAAGCCTTAAAAGCATAGTCGGCGTATTCCACATCCCTCAGAAAGTAATTAGTGAATACGGCAGGGTTCGAATGCAGAAAAAAGGCTCCATCACCAAAGCTGACTTTAATAAAGTTAACGGCAGAGGCATTATCTGTTCCGAGTATAGTTGTGGATGTAGAATCGAAAGAACTGAAATACCTTCTTAATAGCTTAGGGTATGTCCATTTTTTGGTAGAATCCAATGCGGGATTTGAAAAGCTAAGGGAAAAATCTTCCGGTGATTGTACATTAAAATTAGTAATGCTCGAATCCCAGGGAGAATATTCATAATCTGTTTCCAGATTCAGAGTGTCCGCGAACTTTGAAGAAAATTCTGAAGCTGCTATAAAAACCTGATCTCCTTCATTCACTCTTTGTAAAAGCAGATCAGTTTCAAAAGGGTCAAAGCCGATCCGGGAATTTATAAAGATCCAATTCAGCTCAGCTTCTAAACCGCTGAATTCATCATTCAAAGATTGGAAAAGAGGTTTATGGTTGATCTCAACCTGATCCGAAGGGGATAGAACAGGTAGTTCCTGTTTTAATATATATCCGCCATAAGGGATCTTATCTAAGGAAGAATAACTTTCTGACCAATCAATTGGCTTTGGGCCGAATATTTGTAATCCCAAATAGAGCACAATTGCCACTCCCATAACAGAAAGATATATAATCTCTTTTCTATTCATGAGCGACTTCCAAGTTTTGCTAACAAATTTTCATAATGTCTTTTCATGTTACTGAATCCGGAATCATCTATCTCAAAATCTCCATATTCGGTATAATCATGAATTAACGTAAGTTTGCTGAAAGCTTCTCTACCGGGATGGTTTTGTATTTCGTTCAGATACTCGGAGTTAGTTTTATCTACCGCCCAAACGATCAGGTTAGCTTCATTTAAATTCTGAAGAGCCTTCAAATAAAGGTAGCGGGCAGCTAGTCTGAAATCTTTGTTTTGGATCGCATCTTTCATCAAAGCGTCCAGATCAACAGAGTCGATATGCTCATTATGAAGATCAACTTTAAGTTTCTTGGAGGCTGATTGTCCGGTAAATGCACTTCCCATATTTCCTTTAAACAGAGCATTGATCAGTAGTGCCAATGCAATCACGAAAAAGAGAATGAGAATAAATTTTAATGAGATATCGCCGTATGTATTGCCAAATACCTTTCCAAAGAGATCAAGTATCCAAACCAGAAAAAGCAACATCCAGGATTGAGACTCCTCAGGATCGACTTCATAATTGAAATCCTCATCATTTTGGTAAGCTTCAATCGAGTCTTCGCCAGGAACTCTGACCTCAACTACCGAAGAAGTATCTGCAGAAATCTGAAAACCTAAAGTAGTTTGCGAGCCATAAAGTGACAGCAGAAATAAAAAAAAGAAAGATTTCTTAGCTAATGACATTATCCAAGCTGATCGATTTGATCTCTTAACGCAGTTCCGTCTTTTCTTTCTTTTAAGTTGAAGAAATGAAGTCCCAGAGAAATAAACTGAGCTGATGAGAAAATCAGTTGAAAGAAATACATTACTCCGTAAAATACTCCCATCAATATGCCAATATTTTGCTCAAAGGCTGCATCACCCACATTTATGACTATTACAAGTATGATCATGACGGGAATTATTATCAGATATGATAGCATTCCAAAAATCAGGGCTACCACAAAGTAAACACCAAAGGTAACCCAAAAATTATCGTCTGTTAAACTCCAGGATCTTTTAATTGCATCAGTTGGAGAACCTCCTTCAATAAAGTATGCAGCAGGAAATAACATCAACTTAACCATCACATAAAAGAACAGAGGTATTAATACCAACATAGCAATAAAGAACAGGTCTTGTAGGATCATTGCCAGAATAAAAATAGCAATGTAAATAGGTACCATCAGGCCAATATAAGTGGCAACTAAAACCAAGCCTTTTACAAACATACCTTTGCTGAACTCTCCCAGATGTGTTGGGATTTCTCCTTCAGCAGCAAACTTTAAGTGTTGATGCACAACAGAAAGAAAAAGCCAGCTTGTTAAGATCACAAAAAGAAAGCCTAAGAAAAGAGCCGCTCCTGAGCCAATTAACATGGAGGGATCACTTTCAACAAGAGTGGAATTTTGAGTGATATCTGCAAACATGCTTCCAAAACCACCACCCAGAAGTGCAACGGAAAGAAGCAGTGCCGGCAATACATATACTGCAAATGGTTTAAGCAATGTCTTATGATGCACCCTTATGTAGGCAAAAGTATCACTAATAATTTGGCCAATATCTCTTGGCTTGTCTAGTTTAAGAGTTTGCATAAAGCTTTGTTTTGTTAGTTTTGTTTAGATATTGCGGGAACAGCACAAAGTAAAAAAGTATATAACCGGCCGATAAAAGTATAATAGTCCAACTTAGCCAGTGCGGCATTTCTGTTAAGCGAGTAACAAATGATTCTAAAAAACCTGCGGCAATGAATAAAGGAACTAGTCCAATGATCATTTTTAGCCCTTCTTTAGCTGCTTTAACAAAACTTTTAGTTCTGGATAAAGTGCCTGGAAATATAAAACTATTCCCCAGTACGAAACCAGCAGCTCCGGCTATTACAATTGCCGAAAGTTCTATAGTTCCATGGATCATGACAACTCTGATGGCCTCATATAATAATCCTTCATTGCTGAAGAGATTCATAAAACAGCCAAACATCACTCCGTTTGCAAGCATAAAATAACCGGTGCCGAAAACAGTGAGTAAGCCGAACAGAAAAGCGTTAAAAGAAACCCGGACATTGTTATAAGTAATGCCAAAAAACATATTCATTTGCTTGGCATCTTTATACACTGCTAGTGGATCGCCTTTCTCAATGTTGGTCATGGTCATATTTACATATTCATCCCCGACAATAACTCTGGCAAAATCAGGATCAAAGCTCTGAGACAACCAACCTATTGTAACGGCAACAACAAATAGTGCAAACGCATAGAGAAGTTCTTTCTGTTTAGAAGCATAGAGAGCAGGTAATTCCCGGGACCAGAAAGTTATGATCCGGCTGTAATTCTCTTTCTTAGTTTTATGAATGGAATCATGGATCTTAACTGAAAGTTCGTTGAGATATAACTCTGTTTTTGTGCCGGGATATTGGCTTTGAGCATATGCCAGATCGTTGGTAAGCTCTATATATAATTCAGCAAGTTTATCAGGATCAAAAGAAGAGTTCTTTTTCAGAATTTCTTCATAGTGTTTCCATTTCCCGGCATTTTTTCTTAAAAAAACTACTTCTCGCAATGCTATATTTTGCTTTTGGAATTACTGCTTTAGGCGCTATTTTAAACGCTTATTTTAAAAAGGAATAGTAGTTGATTTAAGTATAAATTAAAACCCATGGACAAAATTAGTTTAGAAACATCCCAGCATGTACTCATTAACTATGAGCCGGCCGATATCTTTCAACGGTTACTGGCTTTTTTGGTTGATGGTATTATTCTGCTTGCCTACACCTTTGTGGTGAATTTTATTTGGGACGGAGTTACTCCTCAGGATTTTGCATGGAAAAGTGAATATGGCTGGGTGATGTTCTTATTGGTTACAATTCCTGTGTTCTTATACTATTTGGTTATCGAAACACTTTGGAAAGGCTACACCGTGGGAAAAAAACTAGTAGGAATCCGTGTAGTTAAAGTTGATGGCAGCAGGCCGGGATTAGGAGATTATCTGGTTCGATGGTTTTTCAGATTATTTGAAGTGACTTTAATGGCAGGAAGTGTTGCCATTATAACTATTCTTTTGAACGGTAAAGGACAAAGGCTTGGAGACATTGTTGCTAAAACAGCAGTAGTTAAAGACAAATCAAAAACAAAACTGTCCGACACTATTTTTGCAGAAATTGAAGACGACACAGAAGCTAATTTCAGTTCAGAAATTGATCTGTCTGACAAAGATGTAGGCATCATTAAAGAAGTTCTGAACGCTCGCAAAACCTACGATTACAATACTTGGTTTGTAATGGTCACCAAAACCAGAAAAGCCATTGAAGAAAAGACCGGAGTTGTTAAACCGGAAATGAAATCTCACGAATATTTATCAGCCATTATCGAAGATTATAACCGGCTTTATGATGATAAGGTTTAGGGTTAAAGACCCCGTTTAATAGTATCAGTTATGGAAACCAACCTTCTGAAAGAGTTACAAGTTACAGTCGTAAGTGATATCTCTGAAAGAGATGGAATGGGAATTGAAGTATGGTCAAAGGAAAAAATATTGATTGAGATATTCAGAGATGATGAAAATGCAGACTTTACTATCACTCTTTTTGAGGAAGCCCTGCCTTTAAAACTAGTAGAAGAAAGTATTGAATACTTCAAAAGAGAAATTTCAAAGGAATTCGTTAAATAAATGTTGCTTCAGGTCAATGTTTAAATGACGTGGTAGGAATAATTCATAATACTGCACTTCAGCATTGAACATTCACTATTGGATATTCGATATTGTACTTAAACCAATCTATCTATAAATACCGCTACCCAAACAAGAGGTAGGTAAGCGATGGAGGCAAACATCAGTTTACGGGAATTTTCTTTTGTTCTTTCATTCAGGAATTTAATGCTGTAGTAAAGAAATCCGGTCGCAAGAATTAAACTTAGAACCAGAAAGATCATTCCCGAAATTCCCATCACAAACATAGCAATTGAAACGGGATAAAGAAGAATGGTACAAATCAAAGACCAAAGAGAAGTTTTACGCCCGGTCTCATCATTTTTTGGAAGCATTTTAAATCCGGCGCCAAAGTAATCGTCTTTTAAACTCCAGGCGATTGCCATAACGTGCGGTACCTGCCATAGAAAAACGATTCCAAATAAAAGCCACATTCCGGGGCTTTCGATAGTTCCGGATGCTGCAGCCCAACCGCCAACCGGAGGTAATGCACCGGGAACTGCACCGATCACAATATTGAAAGCAGAAACCTGCTTCATAGGTGTATAGGCGATCAAATAAATAAAAGTGGTTGCAAAAGAAATGGCTCCGGCTAATGGATTAACCAATATGAACAGGTAAACGAGCCCCGAAAAAATTAAGATCAAAGAGAAAAACATTCCGGAAGAAGCAGCTATTCTATGGTCGGGAAGTGGTCGTTTTGCCGTTCGTTTCATCAAACCATCCAGTCGGCGCTCCATAAATTGGTTGTACGCTCCGGTTCCGGCAGCGATCATATATGTACCGATGATCGCGTGGATCATCAATATGAAATTGAACGAACTGCCACTGCCTAACACAAAGCCTACCAACATACTAGCCAAAACCGCCAGTGTAATACCGGGTTTGGTAAGTTGGTGATAATCAGAAATTACATCTGTGAACGAACGTTCGATCTGAATTTTTTCTTCAATAGAACTCATAGAAAAACAGAAAATCTTGAAATTTTTAGCACGCAAAGTTAATCATTTTCAAGGAGTATTGTTACCTTTAAGTATGAAATTAAATTCCTATCAAAAAACAGCCATAACTACCGTATTTGCAACACTGTTTCTGATACTTGTCGGAGGAATAGTAAGAAGCACCGGTTCAGGAATGGGATGTCCGGATTGGCCAAAATGTTTTGGAAGCTGGATTCCACCCACTTCAGTGGATGAACTTCCAAGCAACTACAGAGAAGTATTCGTAGAGCAACGAGTAGAAAAGAACGAAAAAATTGTAAGCTATCTTGAAGCTTTAGGATTTAATGAAATCGCTCATCAGATCGAAAATGATCCTAACATTAAAAAAGAAGAAGCATTCAATGCTACCAAAACCTGGATCGAATATTTAAATAGACTAGTAGGTGCGGTAATCGGAATTCTGGTCTTCCTAACATTTTTACGCTCTCTTAGTTATTGGCGCACGAAGAGATCCATAACTTTTTTATCTGCTTCCGCAGTTTTATTAACAGGATTTCAGGGATGGTTAGGATCTATTGTTGTAAGTACAAACTTATTGCCGGGTATGATCTCTCTGCATATGGTGCTAGCCATGGTGATAGTAACTCTACTGCTGTACTGTGCTTATAAAACAAGCGAAGATCTTGTCAAAATTAGTATAGATAATTCGCTACGAAAAAAGCTCTACGTTACTACGTTGATCATTTTGGTGCTTTCAGTGTTACAAATGATACTCGGAACTCAGGTAAGGGAAGAAATTGATGTCATAAAAAACAGCCTGACAGATACAGTGCCGCCTCGTTCAATTTGGATCAATTCACTTGGTCAGATCTTTGAAATACACCGAACCTTTTCATGGTTGCTTGCAATTTCGGGTGGTTATCTGGGATTTGTTTTGTGGAAAGAAGAGATGACCGGTCAACTTAAAAAAGTGGGAATTACTAATGTGGCTTTGATCTTTGCACAGATTTTGATCGGGATTGGGTTAGCCTATCTGGATGTACCTAAAGTTCTGCAGGTTCTTCATCTTGTGGGAATTGCATTAATGATCTGTTGTCAGTTTTTGATGATCCTGATGACTCGTAAAAGTAATACCAAAGAAGACTAAAGCTTCTCTAACAGATCGTTTAGGAATACTTTTACTTCATTCAGATCTTTTCTTACGTCGGATGGTATCTCCGTTGAAGAAACAGATTCCGGTTCTTTTTCTTTTTTAAGAACTTTCTTTACACCGGCAGAAGTATATTTTTTCTCCTCAAGCAACTCCTTGATCTTGAATATGAGTTCTACTTCTTCTTCTTTATAAGCTCTGTTTCCGGCGCTGTTTTTCTTGGGATTAAGTTCGTTGTAATTTTTTTCCCAACTTCTTAAAACATGTGGAGCAAGTCCGGTAAGCTTACTAACTTCGCCCATCGAGTAATACAATTTTTTCATAGTGGGTATAAAGTGTATTTTGTCATCTTTAATTCACCAAAGAAAATCATTTCTGAACTATTTTAAAAGAAAGCATTTTGGAAAAATCAAAAGAAAGCCCTGAAGTTGATATCAGCATAGTAGTTCCATTGTTTAATGAGGAGGAATCTTTAGCCGAATTAATTCAGGCCATTGAGGAATCCATTTCAGAAACATATTCTTACGAAGTCATTTTTGTGGATGACGGCTCAACCGATAGTTCGTTTCAAGTGATCAAAGATCTTGGTGCAAAACACGAGGAAGTAAGAGGTATAAGTTTTGGTCATAATTATGGGAAAAGTGTAGCGCTACAGGCCGGTTTCGAGGAAGTGAGAGGGAAGTATGTTGTTACCATGGATGCAGATCTTCAGGATGACCCCAATGAAGTCCCTGATATGATCCAGATGCTAAAGGGCGGTTTGGATATGGTGAGTGGGTGGAAAAAAGAACGCTTTGATCCAATTTCAAAAACAGTTCCCTCAAAGTTTTTCAATTATGTGACACGGAAAGCTGCAGGTATACATCTGCATGATTTTAATTGTGGATTAAAAGCTTACAAGCGTGAGGTTATCGACAATATTTACTTGTACGGAGAGCTTCATCGATATATTCCCATGTTGGCAAAGAAGGAGGGGTTTGCACGAATCGGTGAAAAGATCGTAAAGCATCATCCAAGAAAGTATGGTACTACTAAATTCGGATTGTCTCGTTTTATAAATGGCTTTTTAGACCTTATAACTATTCTTTTTGTACAACGCTATTTCCAAAAGCCGATGCACTTCTTCGGTACATTCGGAATAGTACTCTTGCTCGTAGGAACCGGAATCAATGCATACTTGGCAGTACTTAGGTTATTTCTTAACAAAGGAATCGGCGACCGACCATTACTATTCTTGGGTATTCTGTTGATGGTACTTGGTATTCAATTACTATCCACCGGATTGATCGGAGAATTAATCAACATCAATCATGTGAAAAAGCAGAAGCCTAAGATTCGGGAGATGGTATAACAGGCGCTTCAGAACCAAATTTCGCATACCAGCTAATGTACAGATAGCAAAGGATCGGAACGATAAATGCGGCTTGTAACGTCCAAGTATCAGCAAAAAAGCCAAATAAAGGTGGAATAAAAGCTCCACCGACTATTGCTGTACAAAGAATACCGGATCCCTGAGCGGTATGTTTTCCAAGTTTTCTAATTGCAAGAGTGAAGATGGTTGGAAACATGATGGAGTTAAAAAGCCCGATACAAAGAACAGTCCAGACAGCAAATAATCCTGATGAGTTCATTGTAACTATCAATAATCCAACATTAATTAAGCCATACAATGCTAGAAGTTTTGATGGTTTGATAATCAGTTGTAAACCCGAGCCTATAAATCGACCAACCATAGCTCCACCCCAGTAAAGTGCAACAAAAGAACCTGCAAGTTGAGCCGGTGTTGCCTGATCGATTCCTGTTCCGGAAAGCAGCTCTGCAAGTCCGGGCATAAATCCGCTGTTCCGAATTAATTCAACTATATCGAGCGTCAGGAAATAGTTCACCATATAGCTACCAATAGTTACTTCAGCGCCTACATAAACAAATATACCAACAGCGCCGAGCATCAAATGGCGGGTTTTTAAAGCAATCTTGTAACTGCCGTTTTTGTCTTCATCACCTTCAAGGATTTTCGGGAGTTTTATAATTGCGAAAATTATGGCTAACAATATGATCACTCCGGCAAGAATCAGAAATGGGCTTTGTACAGCGGCAGCTTCTGCTACATAATAAGCTTCCTGTTCTGATGAAGATAGATTTGAAACTTCCTTGGAACTCAAAACACTGCTGCTCAATATAAAAGCGGCACTAACCAACGGTGCTATAAATGTTCCGAGAGAATTAAAAGCTTGCGATAAATTTAATCGGCTGGAAGCAGAACTTTCGGGCCCCAGAGCTGCTACGTAAGGATTAGCCGCAACCTGTAAAATGGTAATGCCACCCGCCAGTACAAACATTGCTAAAAGAAAAATGCCGAAAATTCTGAAATCAGCAGCGGGGTAAAACAAAAAACAACCCAATCCCATTGTAAGTAGTCCGATCACTACTCCTTTTTTGTATCCAATTTTGGAAATGATCTTCCCTCCCGGAATCGAAAAAACAGCGTAGGCCGTAAAGAAAGCGAACTGAACCAGCCCTGCTTCAAAATAGCTAAGCTCAAAAACTTCTTTTAATCTGGGAATAAGAGCATCAACTAAAACAGTGATAAATCCCCACATAAAAAAGAGGGTAGTAACAATGATAAATGCGGAGCGATTGGTATTGTTGGTTGTACTCATCAGGGAATAAGTTCTTATTTCAGGATTTTCAAGTTCCAGAAAGTACTCACTAAAGTTATTTCAACAAAGTCATCTTTTTGATCATAACCCGACCATCAAATTTCAATCTGTAAAAATATATTCCACTTGATAGGGAAGAAGCATTAAACTGAATTGAATGTGTTCCTGCTGATTGTCTCTTACTGACTAAAGAGCTTAATTTTTGTCCCAATAAAGAATAAACCTCAAGGGTCACATTTCCGGCTTTTGGAAGTGAATAAGAAATGGTTGTTTCAGGATTGAATGGATTTGGATAATTCTGAGATAAACTAAAATCCTGTGGTTTTTCATCAAAATCATCTATTGAAACAGGAGTATCACCGGTTGCAGTGTTCATCGATTTTGGCTGGACTCTCATTGAAAAGCCGTCAGAAAAAGTAACCAGTTGTTCTGATGTAGATGGATTGTAAGCAACATAGGTGAGGAACCCTTTTTCATCCTTAAAGACAGAGTAAGATGGTGTGTCAGCAAATACATTCATTACCGGAGTTCCCATCTTTTTCAAATTGTAAAGCCAATGCAAAGTGTGCGCTCTGGATTCTCCATCAAAGGGTTGATAATTAGGATCAGCTAAATAATAGCTCAATGCAAGATCGGGATCAGCAAGTGCCAGATATTCCCAGAACACATCTTTCCAGATGGTAGGTTGGCCACCTCGTTCAGCTACAACCTCATTATAGTTTTCTACTACATAGTCAGAGTTTCTTCCCAAATACATGGAAGCGCTGGTTATTGGAAGGATATTTATTCCGTGAATAAATTCAGGTTCACCGCCAAACCATGTTCCGTGAACTCCTTTGCTTCCCCAAACAATTCCTAATGCTTTGTGGGGATAATTCTGAGGAAACACTTCATCTTCAACATCAAACCAGTATTGATCGATGGCAGTTGCCTCGGTAGAATAAAGAAAAATTCCTAGATCGCGAATCTCTGGCTGACCGGTAGCTTGTCCCCAAAGGAAAGCTGCAGCAGCAAAATTCATAGATTCAGAACTGGATTCCTGATTGTTGCCATCTCCAAAGGCTCCATGGCCTGAAGCCCAGGAATGACCTGCATAAATATCATGAGATCTTAAAAAAGGGAATTGCGTATCAGTTCTGTCCCAGTTGTTGGCATCCTTGATAAGAAGATTTACCATGCCTCCCCAATTTTCCTGAGCTGCCCAGCTGCTGTCATATTGAGCAATAGTTGCAGCGCTCATAACTGCATAACTTGCATGAAAATGATGATCATTAATTTGATTGTCTGCTCCAAAACCGGATGGATATCCAGTTAGCACATCCCATTCGGCGTTGTAAGAATATTCCTGAGATCCCCCGGATGTAAACCAATCTTCTAATCTGAATTTCAATTGGTCTATAAAATGATCTCTTTCGATTGTTGCTCCCAGTTGATCAGCTATATGAACAAGGTGAGAAAAACGTCCCATAGCTTTTCCATTTTCATAAGTTGGGCCTACCGGCAAAGATTCATTGGCCACTTGTTTTACATAAGTAAGTAATTGAGATCGGTCATAATCTCCCTGATCAGGAAGTGCGGGTAAAATCCCGGAAAACTTAAGTTCGGTCGAAAATACATTTCCTTGCTTAAGCTTCATTTCACCTCTTGGAGAAGTGTAAGAATAGCTGGTTAGTTCATCGTTAGAATGCTTCCATTGGTGGCGGTATAGGGCGGTAAGAGTTTCGTTAACGTTACCATCAGCGCTGTCCACAAGTTCTGACTCATAAGTATATGTGCTGGTTAATTCGGAAGAAATTTCATCATAATTCCATTCTATCACACTATTAGTGACATGAGCGTATGCATGTTTTTGGAAAAATTCTATTGTTGCCGTTTGGGAATCGGGTAGTAGAGCGACAGTTAGATAATCTTTGCCATTCAGAGAAGACTGAAAAGTTGATGAGCCTGACCAAGTAGAGCCCGATGGAGCAAAAATTCCATAGTGTTTGCCATCTATAGTCAAACCTAAAACTTCATTTTGTCTGTACCATATGAAAGGAGTTTGTTGAGAAGCAACGACCGCATCCCCGCCGGTTATTTTAAAAAACACAAAAGGTAAACCATGCCCCAGAGTCGCTTCCATGGATTTCGAGTCATTTTCCCAGCGAGCTGTAACGGTCCAGTCGTCATAGTCAGATGTTTTTGTTTCGGAAACGGCTAGTCCGTCAACGCCAACTCTGAGCTGAGGTGAAAATGGGTAAATGTAATCCCCACCGGCTAAGAAAGAGTTTGTTGTATATCCAATCTGAAGTCCCGAGCTGATAGCCTTTGCATTTAAAGGATGTGCATACAGAACGCCGGAGTGGGCGTCATCAAAAAATGGAAATATCAGGCTGCTCCAAAAATCGTTTGTCTGAATAGGTTTAGTAAAATCAGAGCTTACTTTTGGCGAAAGATTTTGTCCATGGACATTTTGTGGTCCCACTGCTGCGGCAGGTAACGCAGTGCTGTAACTTCCTTCGCCGATGTTTACTGATTGAGCATTTACCATTGAGTTTATAATGGAAAAGGAGAGTAGGAAAATTACAGTAGCAAATCGTGAGTTTTTAAAAAGCTTAAACCGGGAAGTGGGATGTGAATAGAAAGAAGACTTCATAAATTTTTATCCAATAATTAAGTGACTTTCTACCTCTTAAAACTTCATGACTTCTGTGGTAATACTAAAGAGATAAAATTCTGTCTTTGATTGTTAAGGTCTCTAATAAATAAGCTAAATATTTGTGCACTTACCTTTATAAAGTATATACAAGCAGTTTAAAATGGAGAGAGCTTTAAAATAAACTTGATTTAATAAATCCACTCCTATTAAGAATAAAACCCATTTTAAACATCAGAAAAGCGCTTTTCTAATAGCTGTATATACATTGTAAATATTGGAAATCTGTTCTGCTGATTTTACACTCCAATAAATAAATGAAATAGTTGTCGTAAAAAATCAGGAACTGCTAAAACGTAAGCGCTAAATCCAAACAGTTATGAATATGAAAAAACCCATCTTGATTTTAACAATTTTGCTAGGTGTTGCTACTTCGGTAATTGGTCAAGCTGAACAGGTGGTTGTCCAAAATACAAATGAGGGTTGGGAGCTACACGTAAATGGCGAACCGAAGGTAATAAATGGAATGAATTGGGATTATTTTCCAATAGGCACAAACTTTAACTATAGTTTATGGAATCAAACTCCTGAGTTTATCAAGCAAGCACTTGATGATGAGATGGCTTTGCTTCAAAATATGGGTGTAAATTCTATTCGTGTATACACGGGCATTCCTAAAGAATGGATCACTTACATCTATGAAACTTATGGTATCTATACCATGCTTAACCATTCTTTTGGTAGATATGGATTAACCATTGATGGAGTTTGGCAACCCAATACAGATTATTCTGATCCACGTGTGAAAGCGCTTTTAATTGATGAGGTTACAGAATTAGTTCAGGAATATAAAGATACACCGGGCTTACTGTTATTTCTTTTAGGAAATGAAAATAACTACGGACTTTTCTGGGATGGAGCTGAAACAGAAGATATTCCGATAGAAGATCGCAGATCTACAGTAAGAGCACGAGCAATGTACAAATTGTTCAACGATGCAATTGTAGAGATGAAGAAGATTGATACAGGTCACCCGATAGCAATTTGTAACGGTGATTTATTATTCATGGATATTATTGCCGAAGAAGTACCTGATGCTGATATCTTTGGTACGAACGTTTACAGAGGGTTAACTTTTACCGATCTGTTTGACAGAGTAGCTGATGAATATGGAAAACCCGTTTTACTTACTGAGTTTGGATCTGATGCCTTTAATGCAAGAACGGTACAGGAAGATCAAGCGGCTCAGGCTCGATATCAGCTTAATAACTGGAAAGCTATTTACGAAAATGTTGCGGGACTTGGTGGCGCAGACAACTCGCTAGGTGGATATACCTTTCAGTTCAGTGATGGATGGTGGAAATACGGACAAACAGTAAATTTGAGCATTCATGATGTAAATGCTTCCTGGGCAAATGGCGGATATCAGTTTGATTTCCAGGAAGGTGAAAACAATATGAATGAGGAATGGTTTGGAATTACAGCAAAAGGTCCTACCAACTCACAAGGGTTTTACGAACTGTTTCCAAGAGCAGCTTATTACGTTTTAAAAGAGGTTCATCAGTTCGATCCTTTTCAAGAAGGAGTAACCCAAAACAGGTTAAATCAATATTTCGGTGATATTTCACTGGGAGATGCACAACTGAAAGCCAGAGCAGATAAAGCAGCTTTGGAGGGAAAGTCAGGCGGTGCTATAAAGCTAAGTAGATTTACAGCTGATTTCGAAACATACAATACAGGTGGAACTTTGATCACCACTCCGAAAGATCCAGATGCCACAGAACAAGTGTATCCAAACGAGCAGGGTTTTGACCATATGCAGTCTATTTACTTCGGAATAGAAGCCAATCCTGCGCCTAACGTTAGAGCTAATGTAGACTTCAATGTATTAGGAAATGTTCCTCTGAATCCGATTGACGAGATTTTTTATGAAAACAGAGGTCGGCCGGTTCAACTTGAAGGCAGAGACGGGCTAATTACAGATGAGTCCATGAATAGGCTTGCTATCTACAGCTCAAGTTTTAACTGGGATCAGGAGTATTTCAATCTTACCGGGTTTTACAGAACAGGTCATTATCACTGGGCTTACGAAGGTGATTTCTTTGGTTTGTATCCTGAAGCTAATTACGGACCTAATATAGATATATATAACGGGGCAGCTCCGGCCGGAGTAGAAGTAGAAGGAAAGAAACAGTTTGATGGATTGAAGTTAGCATTTGGACCGGAACTTTGGTGGGGAGCCAATCCTGCTTTCTTACTGAAGTATTCAAAAACATTAGGAAAGACAGATTTTACAGGAATTTTCCATGAAGATCTTGAGCAGCAGGGAACGGATGTGAATAGTTCTTTTGCTATTCCTCAGCCTAAAACTCGTAGACTTTCATTATATGCGGATAGAGAATTTGGAAAAGTGGGCGTGGAAGTTGGAGGTTTATGGGCAGGTCAACCGCTAAACGGACGTGAATTTCAACTCATAAGAGAAGAAGGCGATACCACTCGTGTGTATCAGGATGAGATCAAGCCAATGGATAATTTCGGTGGAAAGTTAAAATTTACTTATACCGGAGGTACTTTTAATTGGTATGCTCAATCAGCAATCATGGGTTTAGTTGCTAACGGTGGTACAGATCCAACAATTACATACACAGGCTGGAGGTTGAAAGACAGTGGAAGTGGTAACCAATATAATTTCCTGACAGGTTTTACTTATTCAATTGGAAACCTTCAGATAGCTCCTAATTTTTTGTGGCAAAAACCTATCGAAGGACCAATTCCTAGTGATGTTGGTGCTCCCGGGCGTCCACGAAATATTTTGGCAGATCCTTTTATTGTAAGGTCAAACCGAGAGCAAATAGGCGGAGAGATCCTGTTTACCTATGATCAAACTCCGGGCTCATTCTTCTATGAATGGAATAACGATATGATGGAAGAATCAAAGTTTTCTGCAAGTCTTGGTTTTGTATATCGTCACCTGCCAACTACACAGGATGCTGCAATAGGTATTCTGCCTGATGGAAGGACATTGTTCCCGTTTGATGGAGCTCCGCCTGCAAGAGACCTTATTGAAGTGAATGCCCGAATCGTATCAAAACTTAACAGAGAAACGGGAATAATTGCTCTTTTATATGGTGGGAATGCACAAGCAAATGGAAGTGATCCAAGAATGTTGGAAAGATTTGGCGCTGATGTGCGAATGATAAGAAAAAAGCTGATGCTGAATAGTTCGGTAAAAGTTAATGATTGGGGTCCATACGATTATCATAGAGATTTCAACCTAACATATCCACTTCAGCTGATGGCAGATCTGTCAATGAGTTTAGGTAAACCGGATTGGTTCAATGTTCCGCAAACTCGATTAGGTGTAAGAGGGACTTTCAGAACGCTTAATGATTTTTCACCTCGCTATGCTCCAACCTACACTAGAAATGATGCTGGGGAACGTGTTCCGGAGCCAACTGCACCAGGCTTTGATAATGGAACTGAGTGGCAAATCAGTACTTATATCCAAATCGACATAAGAAATTAATGAGAGGCAAAAAGATGAATACAATTACTACAAAAATTATGACAAAGGTTATTTTTTCAGGCTTATTGCTAATTTTAATTACAACAGGTTGCGAACGATCAGTGGATGGTCTAGAAGAAGCAGACCTGTCAAACAATCCTAATGTTTTTGTTGACGGATTTAGTGGAGGATTAGAATACGCAGTTTTTCAAGGAGCTGTTCTTAATGCTTTTCAAGTAGATACCGAAGTTACATCTGATGGAACAGGTTCTTCTATGAGATTTGCAGTTCCCGATGTAAACGATCCAACAGGCTCTTATGCCGGCGGTACATTTTTTACTACGACACCAAGAGATCTATCAGAGTATAATGCATTAACCTTCTATGCAAAAGCAACCGAATCAGTACCTCTAGGGGTTATTGGCTTTGGGAATGATCTGGATCAGAATAAATTTACTGCTGAGGTTACTGATTTCAGAGCTAACACAAACTGGAAGAAATACATTATCCCAATTCCTGATGCTTCTAAACTAACATCAGAAAAAGGAATGTTTTTCTACTCTTTTGGTCCTATAGATGGTAAAGGATATACAGTTTGGATTGACGAAGTAAAATTTGAATTTCTTGGTACAATTGGTCAACCACGCTTTGAAATGCTAAATGGGGAAGATCAAACTACAAATACTTTTACAGGTGTTACAACTTCGTTATCGGGGTTAAACTCGATCTATAATCTGGCTGATGGTACAGATCAATCTGTTAGTTCAGCAGCAGCTTACTTTGAGTTTACATCTAGTAATACTTCAACCGCTGAAGTTGATGCGTTGGGAAATATATTAGTAGGAGCTCAGGGATCAGCTGTAATTACGGCTTCTGTTGGAGGGATAGATGCAGATGGATCATTGACTGTAGAATCTCGTGGGACTTTTATTTCAGCCCCCACTCCAACAAGAGATGCCGCAAATGTAATTTCTGTTTTTAGTGATGCATACGATAATGTAGATGTAGATTATTACAATGGGTTCTTTAATGGCGATGGACAAACTACTCAAGGTGGTACAGGGACAGGCGGTGCAGATCTTATCGTAGACGGAAATGGTGTAATAAACTATACACAACTAAATTTTGTAGGCATCGGAATGTTCGATAGCGTCCCAAGCATTGACGCAACCGAAATGACTCATTTTCATGTAGACATAAAGGTTAATGAAGCTGTGCAATCAGGTGATTTTATCAGACTGCTCTTACTTAATTCAGTTGGAGATGGTGAGACCTCAGGTTCATTTACAATAAGCTCAAGCATATTGCTACAAGATTCATGGTTAGGATTAGACATACCGCTTAGCAGCTTTACCGGACTCAGTGACCGTTCTGAGATCGGATTGATTTTCTTCGTTTCCGACAATACAGTTTCAAACATTTTTGTAGACAACATTTACTTCTTCAAAAATTAAGATTGGGTAATCAGATAATTATGAAATCAATGCGATCACAAATAAAATTTAAAGCGTTAATAGCGGTAGTATTACCTTTGACCTTTATTTTGAACTGTTCCTCTTCGAATGAAGGAACTGACTGGCAGTTGATTTGGAGTGATGAATTTGATGGTGCTACAGGCGCTTCTCTGGATCAATCAAAATGGAATTTTGAAATTGGCAGAGGGCAGAATGGCTGGGGAAACAATGAGCTTCAATACTATACTGACCGAACAGAGAATGCCGCTTTAGATGGTGAAGGTAATCTTGTGATTACGGCTCGGGAAGAAAGTTTTGAGGGAGCAAATTATACATCATCAAGAATAACTACTCAGGATAAACTGGAGATAACATACGGGCGTATTGAAGCGCGTATTAAAACACCTTTTGGACAAGGTTTGTGGCCTGCTTTTTGGTTACTGGGAACATCTAATAGTGGAGAGATATGGCCACAAATAGGTGAGATCGATGTTATGGAACTCCGCGGACAACAGCCAACCAAAATTGCCAGTACGGTTCATGGTCCGGGATATTCAGCAGGAAACGGTATCTCCGGCGATTATAATCTAACAAATAGTCGTTTTGATACTGAGTTTCATGTTTTTGCAGCCGAGTGGTTTACAGATAAAATCGACTTTTATGTAGATGGCTTTCTTCATCATACAGTTACAAAAGAACAGATTGAAAACGCAGGAAATGAATGGGTCTACAATGATCCCTTCTTTGTGATACTGAATGTAGCTGTTGGGGGCAATTATGTAGGTTCGCCAAATCAGTCAACCAGATTTCCTCAAAGTATGACTATCGATTATGTAAGAATATACTCAGAGTGATCGGAGTCAATTAAGTAAACATTATAAGTTAAATAAATTTAAATATTTCCCGTGTCCATTTCCCTTGAAAATCTTAGCAATGAATCCTGGTTTAAAATAACAGACTATGATTCGATGCGTCCATTTTTTATGAGCATAGTGAGTGATTCTAACCATTGGATGTTTATTTCAAGTAATGGAGGACTTACAGCAGGACGAAAGAACTCCGAATACGCATTGTTTCCATACTATACCGATGATAAGATCACTGACCTAGAAGACATTACAGGGAACAAAACTATTTTTCAGGTTGCTATTGAAGATGATGTTAAGATCTGGGAGCCTTTTTCAGTTAGAAATGAGAGCAAGTTTAAAACGACCAGAAATTTATATAAGAATCGATTTGGCAATAAGATCATGTTTGAGGAGATCAACCATGACCTGGATTTAACTTTCAGATATCAATGGAATACCAGTAACCTGTACGGTTTTGTGAAAAAATCTACTTTGATCAATTCCGGTTCAAAAAACAGAAAAGTTACTGTTTTAGATGGCTTGCAAAATATAATGCCATATGGCGTTAGCGCCGATCTGCAAACAAGGGCCAGTAATTTGGTAAATGCTTACAAAAGAAGTGAACTGGTACAAGGCTCGGGTTTGGGGATTTTTGCCTTGAGTGCAATTATAGTTGATAAAGCAGAGCCAAGTGAAGCTCTGAAAGCAAATGCGGTTTGGTCATATGGATTAGAAAACGCCAAATACCTGCTTTCTTCAAAGCAATTAGATGAATTCAGAACCGGCAAAAGAATTCAGCAAGAAACAGATATAAAAGGCGAGAAAGGCGCTTATTTTATTGAATCTGAGATCGATCTGTCCGGAAATTCTGAGAAGAAATGGTCTTTTGTTGCAAATGTAAATCTGGATCAAGCTCATGTGGTAAGGTTGAATCACGAAATCACAAATGATTCAGGTTTAACCAAAGTGATAGATGAGGATATAGAACGAGGTACTCAAAAATTAAAGCAACTAGTAGCCGGTGCTGACGGGCTTCAACTTACCAGTGATGTCCTAAACGATACACGTCATTATTCGAATGTATTGTTCAATATAATGCGAGGCGGAACTTTTGATGAGAATTATAAGATCGAAAAAAATGACTTTGTTGCGTATTTAAGAAAAGCCAGTAAGCAAGTAGTTGAAAGGAATTCCGACTTTATAAATGAATTAAAAGATTCTTTTGATAAAAATGAGTTAAATCAATGGTTGGAAAATATTTCAGATGTAGATCTGATAAGGCTTTCCAAAGAATATTTGCCACTAAAGTTCAGTAGACGACATGGTGATCCGAGCAGACCGTGGAATCAGTTTTCTATCAATACGCATAGTGAAATTGATGGATCAAAGATCTTAGACTACGAAGGAAACTGGAGAGACATTTTCCAAAATTGGGAAGCACTGGTTTATTCATACCCGGATTTTTTAGAAGGGATGATCTTCAAGTTTTTAAACGCGACCACTTTTGACGGCTACAATCCTTATCGGGTTACTAAAGATGGTTTTGATTGGGAAACCATAGAACCGGATGATCCTTGGTCTTACATTGGTTATTGGGGTGATCATCAGATCATCTACTTGTTGAAGTTCCTTGAGTTCTACGAGAAATATGATCCCAAAGCTTTAAGGACATTATTCGGAGAAGAAAGCTTTGTATATGCAAATGTTCCTTATCGAATTAAGTCTTATCAGGATATTGTAAGTGATCCAAAAGACACAATTGAGTTCGATGAAGAGTCAGACAAATCAATTCGTCAAAAAGTAGCAGAAAGAGGAGCGGACGGAGCTGTACTTAGCAGCGAAAAAGAGGAAATTCACCACGTTAATTTTATAGAGAAGATCCTTGTTACTGTATTGGCGAAAGTTTCCAACTTTATTCCCGAAGCAGGCATCTGGATGAACACTCAGCGTCCTGAGTGGAATGATGCAAACAACGCCTTAGTGGGTAATGGCGTATCAATGGTTACGCTTTATTACCTGAGAAGATTTTTGAAGTTCTTAGAACCTGTTCTGGATGATGTGGAATCCAATTCATATTCAGTTTCTGAAGAGTTAGCAAAATTATTTAACTCCATTAATGATGTACTGGTGAACAATCAGACATTATTAAACAGCTCTATCAGTGATTCAGAACGAAAAAAGATTACTGACAAACTTGGACTTGTCGGTAGCGAATTCAGAAATCAAATTTATGATCACGGTTTTGGTGGTGAGTCGGTTAAAATCGAATTAGATCAGATCAAGGGTTTTGTAAGTACAGCGCTGGAATTTTTGGAGCATTCTATAGAAGCTAACCAAAGAGAAGACGATCTGTATCATGCCTATAACCTGATGAGCATAGATGATGATGGAATTTCTATTTCTCATTTGGATGAAATGCTGGAAGGTCAGGTTGCAGTGCTTAGTTCAGGTTATCTAAGCTCAGAAGACGAGCTTAAAGTTCTGGATGCACTCCGTGCTAGTGCGTTGTATCGTGATGATCAACAGAGTTACATACTATATCCAAATAAAGAATTACCTGGTTTTCTCGATAAAAATACTATTCCCAAAGAAGAAATAAGTAAGTCAGAGCTTCTTAAAAAGCTTGAAGCGGATGGTAATCATCGAATCATAACAAAAGATGTTAATGGTGAGTACCATTTTAATGGAAATTTCAGGAATGCCCGTGATCTCAAAAAGGGATTATCTGACTTATCAGATAAATACAAATCACTAGTAGAAAAAGAAGAAAAGCTGATCCTTCAGGTTTTTGAGAACGTATTTGATCACAAATCATTTACCGGCAGATCAGGTACTTTCTTCGGATATGAAGGACTTGGGTCTATTTATTGGCACATGGTTTCTAAACTACACCTCGCAGTCTATGAAGTATGTGAGAGAGCTGATGAAGCCAATGTTGATAAAGATGTTGCAAAGAAACTTGCGAAACACTTCGATGAAATAGGAGAGGGCATTGGTGTTCACAAATCTCCGGAATTATACGGAGCTTTTCCTACTGATCCATACTCGCATACACCTGCACATCGTGGAGCTCAGCAACCGGGAATGACGGGTCAGGTTAAGGAAGATATTCTGGTAAGAATCGGAGAACTGGGAATTCAGATCAAAGATGGAAAACTAAGTTTTGATCCTTCATTTCTGAAAAAAGAAGAGTTCTCAACAGAAAAGAAATCATTCGATCTGGTATCAGTAGATCAGAACGAATATAAGATCGAATTACCTGAAAACGCCCTAGGATTTACTTGCTGCCAGGTTCCAGTGATCTACCGGATTTCAGACAAAAGTGGATTAGATGTAGAGCTAAGCGATGGATCTTCGAAAAGCTTTAAAACATCGGAATTAGATGAAAATTTGTCGGGCGAAGTATTTGAAAGATCAGGAAGAGTAAAACAGATCACTGTTTCAATACAAGAAAAAGATCTTCGATAAACCACACTCAGAAATAATAACCGTAAACAAATGACAAAACTATTAACTGTAATTACACTTCTGGCTTCTACGCTTTTGATGGCTTGCGGTAATAGAACGGATAAAAAAATGAGTTCAAAAGATATTTCAGCAAAAGAGATTCTGGGAAATCCGGAATACCAGGCAATTTCATACAGTGGCTACCGAGAACTTTCCAGAGATGTAGTTCCAACCATAGAGGAACTAAAAGAAGACATGCTTTTGCTGGAAGCAATGGGCATCAAGATAGTTAGAACTTATAACGTATATCTCGAAGCTGTTCCAAGATTGTTGGAGGCAATTTCTGAGCTGAAAAAAGAAGATCCCGAATTTGAGATGTATGTGATGATGGGAGCCTGGATCGATGCAAAAAATGCATGGACTGAAAAGCCTGATAGAATTCGTGATGAAGATAGCCCGAGAAACACCAAAGAAATTGAAAGAGCCGTTAATTTAGCTGTTAAATATCCTGACATCGTAAAGATCATAGCAGTTGGAAATGAAGCAATGGTTCATTGGCAGGAAGAGTACTGGGTTGAACCGGGAATTATTTTGCATTGGGTAAATCACCTTCAAAATTTAAAGAAAGAAGGAAAACTTCCGAAAGATCTGTGGATCACAAGTTCAGATAATTTCGCTTCATGGGGCGGTGGCGGTGAAGAATACCATAAAGAAGACCTGAATGAGCTGATCAGATCGGTAGATTACATTTCTATGCACACGTACCCGATGCACGACACTCATTACAATCCGGATTTTTGGGGAGTGAGAAAAAATCAGATTGATCTTTCTGACGAAGAAAAGATCGAAGCCGCAATGCAACGATCATTGAACTATGCCACATCTCAGTATCAAAGCGTAGTCGATTACATGAAAAGTATCGGAGTCAACAAACCGGTACATATTGGAGAAACAGGATGGGCTACCATATCGAATGGTTTTTATGGAGATAACGGATCAAAAGCTACAGACGAATTTAAAATGGGTCGCTATCACGACCTGATTCGAGCATGGTCAGATGAGAATAAAGTTTCTGTGTTCTATTTCGAGGCTTTTGATGAGAAATGGAAAGACGCTCAGAATCAATTAGGATCAGAAAATCATTTTGGATTAATAAACCTCCAATCGGAAGCAAAATATCCACTTTGGGAAATGGTGGATGCAGGAGTATTTCAAGGTTTAACCAGAGACGGAAAGCCGATCACAAAAACATTCGGTGGGGATGTCGAAGAGTTGATGAAAACAGTAAAAGTGCCACCGACAAATGCAGAAATTCAAGCTAAGAAAAATCAGTAGAACTGAAATATGAAAGAAATAACACATTACATATTCCTGCTTTTTTTAATGCTCACTTTAAGTTGCTCAAATACTGAAACTATGGATATTGAAGTATATGAAACATCGAAAGAAGGGAACAGCTTAACCAAACTGGATAGTTTTCCTGAAGCAGATAAAGTTGTGAACATTTCGATCAATCCTGAAGAAACATTTCAGAAGATCACCGGCTTCGGAGGTTCTTTCACAGAAGCTTCTGCTTACTTATTGAATGAATTAAGTCAGGAAAATCGAGATAAGATCATTGAAGCTTATTTCGGAGAATCGGGTGCAAAATATTCGCTTACCCGAACTCATATGAACTCAAGTGATTTCTCTTTGGGTAATTATTCTTATGCGCCTGTAAAGAATGATTTGAAGCTTGAGAATTTCTCTATTGAAGAAGACCGGGATGATATTATCCCGATGATCAAAGATGCAATGGAAGTTTCAAAAGATGGATTTAAGATCATTTCATCGCCATGGACTGCTCCACCATGGATGAAAGACAACAACGACTGGAAAGGCGGGAAACTTCTTCCTGAATATTATGATACATGGGCGCTATTCTTCTCAAAATACTTAGATGCTTACAAACAAGAAGGTATTGACATCTGGGGAATTACCGTGGAAAATGAACCGCTTGGCAACGACAGCAACTGGGAAAGCATGCATTTTTCTCCAGAGGAAATGAATGAGTTTGTTATCAACCATTTGGGGCCACAGTTAGAAAAAGATGCGCAAGACGTTGTTCTGTTGGGATACGATCAAAACCGTGATTCCGAAATGATCGAGTGGATCGATGCTATGTACGGAGATGAAGAAGCGAAGAAATATTATGATGGAGCAGCCGTGCATTGGTATGGAAGTACTTATGAGGTATTCCCGGAAGCTCTTCAATATGCACACAATGCCGCACCGGATAAATACCTGATCCAAACCGAAGCAACTGCTGACGCTGAAGTTCCGGTATGGAAAGATGATAAATGGTACTGGAGCAAAGAAGCAACAGATTGGGGTTGGGACTGGGCTCCTGAAGACAAGAAATATTTACACCCGAAATATGTGCCTGTTTACCGATACGCAAGAGATATGATCGGCACTTTGAATAATTGGGTAGATGGTTGGGTTGACTGGAATATGGTTCTGGACAGACAAGGTGGACCAAACTGGGCAAAGAACTGGTGTTTAGCTCCGGTTATTGTCGATCCGGAACAGGATGAGGTTTACTTCACGCCTTTGTATTACACCATGTCTCACTTCAGCAGATACATAAGACCCGGCGCGATGAGAATAGGTCATTCTCACGACGATGAAGAGATTTTATTGACAGCAGTTCAAAACCCGGACAAATCAATTGTAGTAGTAATTCTAAACCAGAGCAATGAAGCAAAGAGCCTCCAATTAGAGTTGAAAGGAAAGAAAGCAGAATTCGCAATAAGTGCTAATGCTGTACAAACGGTAGTGATCAATTAAAAAATGAGCAAAAGTTAATGGCTAATCAACAAGCATCAGCAAGAGGAAAAGTACCTCTTTTACAAAAATCTGCATTTGGTGCAGGTCATTTGGTTCTCAATTTACTTCCCGGAGCATTGGGAGTATTTATGTTTTTCTTGCTGACAGCATTTGGAATGAATCCTTTCTTGGCTGGTTTGTTAGGTGGGCTTCCTAGAATTTTTGATGCTCTTACAGACCCGATAATGGGGTTTATTTCTGATAACACTAAATCTAATTGGGGACGTAGAAGACCCTACATTTTTGTTGGTGCAATACTTAGTGGTCTGTTTTTCATCTTGCTCTGGCAGTTGGATGAAACCAATTCTCAAACCTACAATTTTTGGTACTTCCTCATCATGTCGATGGTATTTTTAGTCGGGAATACCATGTTCGCAACACCATTGATTGGACTAGGTTATGAAATGACATCTGACTATAACGAGCGAACTCGACTAATGGCTTTTTCTCAAACGGTTGGACAAATAGCATGGATGATCGTCCCATGGTTTTGGGTATTAATTGCTGATCCAGATTTATTTGAAAGTCAGGCAGTAGGAGTCAGACAATTATCGGTAGTTGTAGGAGTCATCTGTCTTCTTATGGGGTTATTACCTGCAATTTTTTGTAAGGGAATTGATGCCTCGAATATGGAGAATCGAAAGGACATCAACTTTAAGTCGGCGCTTTCTAATCTTAAAGATCTTTTTGTAAGTATTGTAGAAGTATCGAAGAACAAACCTTTTGTAAAGCTTTGTGCAGCAACATTTCTGGTATTTAATGGGTTTCAGCTAGTAGCTTCATTCAGTTATTTCATAATCGTGTTTTACATGTTTAATGGGGATTATGGGTTGGCAGGGAACTGGCCGGCTTGGTTCTCTACTATAACCGCAGTTACTACAGCCTTCCTGGTTATTCCTATAGTTTCCTGGATTTCAAATAAAATTGGAAAACGTAAAGCCTTCACGATCTCTACAGCATTATCTATTGTAGGTTACATTTTGAAATGGTGGGGATTCAGCCCCGAAAATCCATGGTTAATTTTTATGCCTATTCCATTTATGGCTTTTGGTCTTGGTGGGCTTTTCACACTCATGATGAGTATGACTGCAGATGTATGTGACTTAGATGAACTTGAAAATGGAATGCCGAGAAAAGAAGGCACTTTTGGTGCCATTTATTGGTGGATGGTAAAGCTAGGTCAGGCATTGGCATTGGTTCTGGGCGGTCTGGTATTAGAACTGGTTGGTTTCGATCAGAATTCTGCAACTCAAACAGTTGCAACATTAACAAATTTAAGAATCGCTGATATAGCCATCCCTGCAATAACTGCTGGTTTAGCAATTTGGGTTATGCATACTTATGACCTGACAGAAGAACGAGCAAGGGAAATTCAGAACAGGTTAGTAGAAAGACGCGGCGAGCTGTAAAAATTAATTTAGAGTAATAGAAACATGTCATTCAGAAAAGAAAAATATCTCAAATATAAAGAATCAGATAGTGTAGCTAAACTGGCTTATATCGATGAGCTTACCGGTGACGAGACTGTACACCTATTCCATGAAGTTTTAAATGATGGAATAAATGGATTTTGCTTCAGTATGTATGAAGAGGGGCAAAAGCCGGGAGATATCATATCAAAAGATCAGATCCACAGAAGAATGCTTAAGCTGGAACCGCATACACAAGGAGTTCGGTCTTTTTCATGTACCGAAGGAAATGAGCTTGTTCCTGTTGTGGCTAAAGAATTAGGGATGACTACTTTAGTTGGTGCTTGGCTGGGCAGTGATAAGGAGAAGAATAAAGAAGAGATCGATGGTCTGATCAAGCTTGCGAAAGAGGGCTATGTAGATATAGCAGCAGTAGGAAATGAAGTGCTTTACAGAGACGATCTGAGTGAAGAAGAGCTTATAGAATATATTCAATATGTCAAAAGTGAGCTGAAAGACATACCCGTTGGTTATGTAGACGCATATTACGAGTTCGTGGAAAGGCCGGCTATTACCGATCTGTGCGATGTGATATTATGCAACTGCTATCCATACTGGGAAGGAACCAGTTTTCAAGACTCTTTCCAGCATATGAGGCAAATGTACTATCAGGCTAAAGAAGCAGCCGGAGATGATAAGAGAATCATTATCACTGAAACCGGTTGGCCAAGTCAAGGTGAAGGTTTAGGTGGGGCGTTACCCGGAAAAGAACATGCTATGAAGTATTTCATTAATGCCAATCTATGGTGTCATGATGAAGATATCGAAATTTTTTACTTCTCATCATTCGATGAATCATGGAAAGTGAGTGACGAAGGTGAAGTTGGAGCTTATTGGGGTGTTTGGGATAAAAACGGAGAGCTGAAATTTTGAATATGAACACATTTCATAGAATAGGTATTAAGCCGGGACAAGCTATTTGTTATTCCGGATTCAGAGATGGACAACAACCTGGAAAGGCATTCCCAAGTTATGAAGAGATTAAAGAAGACTTAACTCTACTAGAGGGTCACTGGAAATACCTTCGATTGTATGATTGTGATCAACATGCAAAAACAGTTTTAGAAGTAATTAAAAACGAAGGCTTTGATTTTCAGGTAATGCTGGGTGCTTATATAGTGGCTGAGAAAAACAATTTTAACTGCCCTTGGGATGGCGGTGTTTATCCAAAGCCACAGTTAGAAAAAAATAAGATCAGTAATCAAAAGAAAATTGAAAAGCTGATAGAATTAGGAAATCAATTCCCGGAAATAATTTGTGCTCTATCAGTAGGAAATGAAGCGTGTGTAGATTGGACCGATCACTACGTCCCTGAAGACAAAGTTCTTAACTATGTAAAACAAGTTCAGGAACGCACATCTCAACCAGTAACTTTTTGTGAAAACTATGCTCCCTGGTTATCAAATCTAGAAGAGTTGGGTAATTCGGTCGATTTCATTTCGATTCATACCTATCCGGTTTGGGAATACAAGAATATTTATGAAGCGCTCGAATTTACTAAAGAGAACTACTATTCCGTAGCCAAAAAATATCCGAATAAACCTGTTGTAATTACCGAAGCAGGATGGACAACTCAGTCGAATGGAAATGGGATAGATCCTTCGAACGTAAATGAGATGTTCCAAAAAATGTATTTCGAAAAGCTAAATGAATGGACGACTCAGGAAAATATTTTGACGTTTTATTTCGAGGCTTTCGACGAGTCTTGGAAGGGTTCGCCTGATCCGCTGGAACCTGAAAAACACTGGGGGCTTTTTAAAATAGACAGAACTTCTAAGCTCGCTTTGCAAAACAAGAACCTACAATCAGATATGGTTACAAAAACAAAAAACAACAAACGATAAGTATAGAAATATAAAAACGATACAATCCTCAACAACAATTATAAAATTATGAAACATCTAACATTTTTAATCGCTTTCCTGTTTGCTGCTGTAAGCAGTTTCGGACAAGCACCAACAGATAATGCAACAGACCCACCGGCTCGAGATTCAGAGAATGTGATCTCAATATTCAGTGGTGCATATACTGATGTATCGGGAAGCAACTATAATCCTAACTGGGGGCAATCCGGCTTTTCTACGGCAAATACCAGTTTTGACCCGGGAACCGGAAATATTGTATTGGCTTACCCAAACTTTAATTATCAAGGAAACGTGCTAGGAAGCGTTCAGGATATCTCATCAATGGAGTTTATGCATGTTGATATTTGGGTAAACAGCACTTTTGATCCAAATGTATTTGCAATCAGCTCTGGCGCTGAAATAGCTCATAGCATTACAAATACGGGGGCACGCACTTGGATAAGTGTAGATATTCCCGTTTCAGGAATTACAGGTGACCCAACTCAGGTTAAAGAATTGAAATTTGACGGCGGAAATGGAAGTACTGATTCTATTTATGTTGATAATATTTACTTCTGGAAAAATGCAACAAATCCTCAAAGTGACGCTACATTAAGCGATCTGAAAGTTGATGGGGAAACTATTGAAAACTTTAGT
Organism: Balneola sp. EhC07; assembly: GCF_001650905.1. Taxonomy (GTDB): domain Bacteria; phylum Bacteroidota; class Rhodothermia; order Balneolales; family Balneolaceae; genus Balneola. The sequence continues at coordinate 6,347 of NZ_LXYG01000004.1, read as the reverse complement.
GCTGGTGTAGAAAGTTATAGATATGGTTTAGTAGCAGGTACAACTACAGTTCCACAGATCACTACAGCGACTTCAACAAACGCTAACGCCATAGTCACAATTACACAAGCTTCAGGTATTCCCGGTGATGCTACAGTAAAAGTAGTTTCCGAAGATGAAACTGATTCAACTACTTATATTGTTTCTTATGCTATCACTTCTCCTGGTTCAGCCGCCCCGGCGCCAACTGCTAGAGATGCTGCAGATGTAATATCTATTTATAGTGATGTTTATTCGAATATTGCATTAGATGCTTTGTCAGCCGGATTCGATGATTCTGACGTGTCAGAAGTAATGATTGATGGAAATGCTACGCTCGAGATAGACTTCACAAACTTCATTGGAATTGACTTTTCAAGTAACAAACAAGATGCATCAACAATGACTCACTTCCATATGGATTTCTGGACATCAAGTGATGATTTAACTGGAAAAGTATTTAATTCTAAATTCTCGCAATGGGGAGGAACAGGAGGAGAAGTTTCTGCTTTTGAGTTACCAATCAACACCGGAACTTCACCGGCTATTGTTTCCGGTTCCTGGGTATCTATTGATGTTCCTATTTCAGATTGGACCAACGCGCCTCAAACCAGAGATGACATTGCTCAGTTCTTGATTACTTCAAATTTGGATGTAGTTTATGTAGACAATATCTATTTATACAAAGAGGGTGGAAGTTCTGTTGGAAACCAGCCGATGGTAGCTGCTCCGGTACCTCCGGATAGAGATTCAGAAGATGTAATTTCCATTTATAGTGATGTATACTCAAACATTGCTCTGGATGCTTTATCTGCGGGTTTTGACGACTCAGATGTTGCTGAAGTTATGATTGAAGGAAACTCAACACTTGAGATAGACTTCACAAATTTTGTTGGAATTGATTTTTCAAGTAATAAGCAAGATGCATCTGCTATGACACATTTCCATATGGATTTCTGGAGCTCCAGTTCTGATTTGACAGGAAAAGTATTCAACTCCAAATTCTCGCAATGGGGTGGAACATCCGGAGAAGTTTCTGCTTTTGAACTACCAATCAATACCGGAACATCACCGGCAATAGAATCAGGTAAATGGATTTCTATAGATGTTCCGATTTCGGATTGGACAAATGCACCTCAAACAAGAGATGATATTGCTCAGTTTTTGATTACATCAAATTTAGATACAGTATATGTTGATAACGTTTATCTGTATAAAGAAGAAGCTGTAGTTGAGCCTGGTGGTGAACTGTTAACCAACGGTGATTTTGAATCAGGAGATGACGGTTCATGGTTTGGAAATGCATTTAACATTCAAACGGAAGGCGACAACAGTTTTAACTTTGCAGATGTTGCTACTGCAGGAAATACCTTTGATGTAAATCTTAGCCAGGGAGTAGAAGTTACTCAAGGTGAAACGTACATCTTAACTTTTGATGCATCTACTTCCACAGGAAATACACGCTCTATACTTGCAGGCATTGGACTGAACGAAGGAGACTTTACTTCAGCTACAGAAACAGTGAATCTTACAGAAACAACCCAAACTTTTATGTTCGAGTTAACTGCTACCGGATTTGGCTCTGCTAATAGCCGTGTGTTATTTGATATGGGAGCTGAGACGGGTATTGTTGTAATTGACAATGTTTCTCTAACAGTAAAGAAAGATGAAAATCCTACCGAAGGGCTCTTAACCAATGGTGATTTCGAATTGGGAGATGATGGATCATGGTTTGGAAATGCTCTTAATATTCAAACGGAAGGCGGAAACAGCTTCAACTTTGCTGATGTAGCCACAGCAGGAAATGCGTTCGACGTAAACCTAAGTCAAGGTGTACCAATCATTCAGGGACAAACATACGTCTTAACTTTCGAAGCATCCACGTCCACAGGAAATACACGTTCTATACTTGCAGGTATTGGACTGAACGAGGGAGACTTTACTTCAGCTACTGAGACAGTGAATCTTACAGAAACAATTCAAACGTTCGTTCTTGAGCTTACAGCTACAGGGTTTGGTTCTGCAAATAGCCGTGTGTTATTTGACATGGGAGCTGAAACGGGTATAGTAGTAATCGATAATGTAACACTTGATGTGAAAGTGGATACAGGCGGCGAGCTTCTCACCAATGGTGATTTTGAATTGGGAGACGATGGTTCTTGGTTCGGGAATGCATTCAACATCCAAACGGAAGGTGGAAACAGCTTCAACTTTGCTGATGTAGCCACAGCCGGAAATGCATTTGATGTAAACCTCAGCAACGGAGTAGCGATCACCCAAGGTGAATCTTACATTCTTACCTTCGATGCATCAACCTCGCCTGGAAATACTCGTTCAATAATTGCCGGTATTGGATTAAATGAAGGAGATTTTACTGCCGCAATAGAGACGGTGAACCTTACAGAAACAACTCAAACATTTGTTCTTGAACTTACAGCTACCGGGTTTGGTTCTGCAAATAGTCGTGTGTTGTTTGACATGGGAGCGGAAACAGGTATTGTTGTAATCGACAATGTTTCTCTTATTGTTGATGATGGAAGTACAGCAGACCCTGCACCAATGGTCGCTGCTCCGGCGCCACCTCAAAGAAACGCAGAAGACGTTATCTCTTTATATAGTGATGCTTATACTGATATTGAGTTAGATACCTTGTCTGCTACTTTTGATGACTCTTTCGTTGAGCAGATTATGATAGAAGGCGACAATACACTGAAAATTGATTTCACAAATTTTGTAGGAGTTGATTTTTCAGGTAACAAGCAGGATGCTTCTGAAATGACCCATTTCCATTTGGATTTCTGGACAGCGGAAGAAGACCTGATTGGTAAAGTATTTAACCTGAAGTTCTCTCAATGGGGAGGGACTGACGGAGAAGTATCAGCATTTGAATTACCTCTAAACACAGGTACTTCGCCGGCAGTTGAATCCGGAAAGTGGATCTCTGTAGACGTGCCAATTTCGGATTGGACAAATGCACCTCAAACCAGAGATGATATTGCACAATTCTTGATTACATCTAATCTGGATGTGGTTTATGTTGACAATGTGTATTTATATAAAGGTATGACTGTAAGCATTGAAGACCCGAATGAAGTGCCTGCAACATTTGCTTTGGATCAAAACTACCCTAATCCATTTAACCCTTCAACGAATATTTCATATAGTATTCCTGAAAATGGAAAGGTTTCACTTGAAGTGTATAATATTCAGGGACAGAAAGTGACTACTCTTGTAAATGAGCAGAAAAGTGCAGGATCATACACTGTTACTTTTGACGCTTCAAATCTAGCTTCAGGGGTATATATGTACAGGTTGGTATCTAAAAATTCTGTACAGGTAAGAAAGATGTTACTAATTAAATAAAAACATCTGATGGTATTAATAAGGCCGATCTCATTTTTGGGATCGGCTTTTTTTTGTTCAGATAATGTATAAAGTAGTTCAATATTTATTTCTTTGAAGTGTCTCTATGAGGAATGTATATGTGGATAAAAACATTTAATATTAGTATCTGAATTAACATATGAATATCAGGACTTATAAAACTTATTTCTATTTGAAAAGAGCTCTTACATATATTTCGCTTCTTTTTGTAAGCATTTCAATAACTAATGCTCAGGATATCCCAACAAAAGGAGTTCCGGCACTCAGAAATTTTACACCCTCGGAATACAAAAATAAAGGAAAAGTTTGGTCTATTGATACAGCTCCAAATGGAATTGTCTACTTCGCTTCTGACAAGGGATTACTGGAGTATGATGGTAGAACTTGGAAAAGCTTTTCAGGAAGTGATGGGATTACGAGATCTGTTTATGTAGCAAGTGATTCGGTTATTTACACCGGTTCAGATCTTGATTTTGGAATTTGGACCAAAGATAAATACCAAAGTTTGGAATACAGATCTCTTTATCCATTTAAAGAAGATTTAAATACACTCAATGAAGAGTTTTGGGACATTCATTCTGTAAATGAAAGCATATTGTTTATTTCATCAGATAATATTTATGTCTATAAAGATAATAATCTTACAAAGATACCGGCTCCAAACCAGATAGTTAATAGCTTTAAAGTTGATAATGAAATTTACTTTATAGATGAAAAAGAAGGCTTATATAAACTAAATAATCTTTCTCCTGAACACCTTTTCCATTTAAATGAAAAAATAAATCTTGAAATAGCGGGACTCTATAATGATGAAAAAGGACTGGTAATTGTAACAAATCAAAATGGATTATATAGATTTGCTTCAAACACACTTACCCAGGTCCAATCACCATTATCTGAGAATTTAAAAGTTGCTAATGTATTTAGTCTGGAACAAATAGACAGCTCATATATAGCATTTGGGACTATTCTGGATGGATTATTTATCGCTGATATGAGTGGGAATATTGTACATCATATCAATAAGAACAAAGGAATACAGAACAATACTATATTAAGTCTGAATTATAGTGAATCAGGTAGATTATGGCTGGGTATGGATTATGGAGTTTCTTTTCTGGACCTAAATAGTGCTTTCACTTTTTTTTATGATTTTAGTGGGGAGTTTGGAACGGGGTATACTGCAGTAATTAAGAAAAACACATTTTATTTAGGGAGCAATCAAGGACTTTATAAAATAAAATGGGAAGACTTAAATAACAGATCAGATTTTAACGAATTTGGATTAGTTCCCGGAACTGAAGGGCAGGTATGGACATTAAAAACTCTCTTTGACCAAACCTGGATGGGACACGATAGAGGCTTATTTGTTATAAGTGACGATGGCATAAAAAGTATCAGTAATAAGACTGGTTATTGGGATGTTCAACCTTATAAGGAATTCTTACTGGCAGGTACTTATAACGGAATTTCAATATTTAATAAAAGCGATGGTGATTGGCAGTTTATGAAACAAATGGATCTTTTTATCGGGTCCTGTAATCAAGTAATAATTGAGGGTGAGAATACTTTATGGGTGAATATTCCAAATTACGGAATAATAAAAGCTGTTTTAAATGAAGATTTATATCCTGAAGAAAGAAAAACATTTTTTTCTGAAGAGTTTAAGGGAGAGGATTATTTTTTGGTTCAAAATGAAAATGGAATCCAAGTTCAAACAGGTACACAAAGCTACTCTTACGATTCTGATGAAGACAAATTTATAGAAGACTCAAGCACAGAGTTTAAGCCGGAAAGTGAAAGTATATTACTCAGAAATGCACAGTCTGTACAATTAAATGATAACTTTGAATTCTATCCCGTTTACAATGGGTTTGCACTGAAAGATTTACGAATTGGGAGCAAGAAAAGTAAATCATCTTATAAGCTGGTATTCAGGAGTATAAAGGCGTTTAATAATGAAGATCATATTTCGGTTCACAACGGATCAGAAATTCCATACACACATAATAACCTGATAATTGAGAGTATTGTGCCAAATCAGGAGTTGGTACTTTATCAGTTTAAATTGGATGGTTCAGATATTTGGAGTGAATGGACTCCTGACAATGAATTTGAGTTAGTAGATCTTAGTCATGGAAGTCATGAACTAAATGTCAGAGCTAAGTTGAATGGCGTAATTATCTCATCAAAAAAATTCATATTCAGTGTTGCTACGCCCTGGTACCTTACTATATACGCTTTGTTATTGTATCTGGTAGCACTGTTTTTCCTTATTTATGCGTTTTACAAGTGGCGTCAATCATCCTTAAAAAAACTTAAAAAGGACCTCCTGATAAAGCAGCAAGCAAACTTGCGTGAGCAAGCAGAACGTTATAACAGAAGGCTTAAGCGCGTTGAAGATGAAAACCTGAGACTAGAGTTTGATCAGGTTAAAGCACAGCTAAAAAATAAAACCATTGAGCTTGCTACAAAAGCCAAAGAAAACGAAGAAATAAACAAGGTTTTGCAAGAGTTGAAAGTAAAGTTCGAAAAGTTAGAGCAAAATCCCAATTCTTTGAAAAGCAGGATGAAAGAGATCCAAAATATAATTGAGTCTCATCTTAGCATTGAGGACAATACCTTTGAAATTCAAATGGACGAACTTCATCAACAATTTTTTGAGAATTTGAGAAATGGTTATCCTGAATTAACAAATTACGATCTTCGTTTGTGCGCATATATAAAGCTTGGATTCAATTCTAAAGAAATTGCAAATATGTTAAATATAATGCCATCCAGTATATACATAAGCAGATCCCGGTTAAGGAAGAAATTGAATCTGAGCTCGGATGCAGATCTGAATAGTTTTTTGAACACTATTTAGCATAAAAAAAGCACTAACTCTTTCGAATTAGTGCTTTGTGTACCGCGTACGGGATTTGAACCCGTGCTACCGCCGTGAA
>NZ_LXYG01000003.1 GCF_001650905.1 Balneola sp. EhC07 | reverse complement strand
TAGATAAAATGAATAGCTCCAAAATTATATTCTATTCTTTGATTAGCTTATTAATAATCATAGTTGGCTTTTTTGGTTGCAATAATCAAATGTCTGAGATTGAAGAAAAAGAGGAGTTACTTGAATACTTCTTATCCAATCTAAATGAGAATGATAATCCGATCTACTATGAAACTTTACCAAAAGAAAAGATCGTAGACTATTTGGATGAGGGCTTCTCTTTAGATAATGTATTTTTTCTATCCGAGCCCTCCGATAGCTTGGAGATTTATTTTTCCAAAGAGGTTATATCTGGATTTTCGGAAAGTATTAAGAACTACAAAAAAATAATTGTTACCGAAGAGTTGACAGACGGCCACAAAGTTGTAGAACAGAAAGAAATCCCAGATTTTTTAAAAGATTCATCAATTCCTCCGCCATTTAATTATTCAGGTTTTAATAATGTCTATTTTTTATCCACTCCAATTATTTCTGAAAACAGGGGAATTATTTTTATAGACAGCTATGGTGAAAAAGGATTAGGCATCACCATTAGGTTTTATATAAGAAGAAATAAAAATGCTCCATGGGAAGTTATTGATTCAGGTAGTGTTCATGAAGTGAGATATTATCAATGAATAAAAGGTTGATGAGATAATGGTTAATGTTCAGCACTCTTATACCATGATTTTAATTGCTTCAGCAAATCTATATGGTTTCCTTTGTTGGAGTAACATTCACATCTCTTAAGAAAAAAGATAAAATCGTTCAATACAATACTTTACAAATGCTTTGATAAATTATTGATAACTAAGTTTAAATATTGCTGTTTGTTCATTGTCAGAAACTAGAAGGATATCCCCATTTGGAAGCTTCCCCCAACCAATTTGCGAAGTTAAAGTAGCTTTAAATTCTAATGTTGTTGTTGGGTCATAACGGAAATGATGAACAGGTTTAGATAAAGTATTTAGTTCTTGATTATATATTTGATATGCAATCATTGCATCCGGTTTAGTTGGACTAATAAAAATAATGACTTCATTACCATTTTGAGAAAATGAATAAACCGGTAAGTTAGGTAGTCTTGTAAGTATTGGCTGCCTTTCTTCTAAAGAACCAACGACTTCCTGTTTTTCATTTAAAAAATTGTACTTTAATACTTTGGTTGGGTTTTCATTAGGACCTCTTCTTTCAAAAATTAAGACTTCATTTTGATTTAAACGATGAGCTCTCGGATTGTAAAATCCAACTGAAAGATCGTTAAGCTTTTTCCAGTTCTTTGTATTTAAATCGTACAGTTCAATTGTGTATGATTTTTCAGTTTCGGAGTCACTTCCAATTGCAAGAGCGATATCATTGCGAACTTTAATCAACGTTTCTATTTTTTTTATTTTTGAGGTGGAAGAAGTCTGGCGTAAAGCTTTCGTCTCAGTATCAAATAAATAAACTTTAGATCCCAAATATTCAGTTATAAGAATACTCTTTGTATTAAAAAAAGCTGAATAGAAATAATGATCTAAAGACCAGTTTGAGTAACCAAACCAAGTTAGAGTTTCTAAGTCTAGAAAAGAATAGCCGTTTTTATCCAGCCGAACGGCTCTATCGTCCGAAATTATATGGGTTCTTGGATTATCCCCGTTAGGTGGATTGGGTATATTTTGCCATGCTTTAGTTTCAGAATCATAAACACCGGATTTAAATCTAGAGTAGATAGTTGGATTGGTAACCATTATTCTATTTTCATCCAATTGAACAACATCAACACCCCACCAATGCACGTCACTGTGCATCTTTGGTCCCTCAATTATATGAGAAAAGTTTAATTCACCAAAAGAATGGGCAGATTCAATTCCAAAATCATGTAGCAGTATCTTTATTTTGTAAGTATAAAACCCAGGTTTTAATATTGTGTCTTGAATAGAAGTAGTTTCTTTATCAAACTCTCCTACAAATTCTTCTAGCCCATACATATCTATTTTGGAAACTTTGTAACTGTAGCTATAGCTTTTTTCAACTTCAGGCCATTTAATTGAAATAGTTTTCTCAAATTTTTCAGAACTGATATCACTACGTATAACATTGAATTCAACTGTTCTCAGATTTTCTGAAAAACTCTCTGTAAAGTCAGGTTCAAAACTATCTGACTTTGGATCATTAGAATTATTTCTTTCAAATGTTGGACCTTCTGAACAAGTAATAAATAATATAAGTCCTATTAAGTACGAGAATTTCATATCAAATTATAGATGTTTTACTTGTTACATTCAAAACTTTCTCGCAATAACCACGGTTTCTTTAAACGTTCGATCTCTTCCGGCGGCGCTGTTATAGGCTTCAAAAAGCACGATGTGGATTCCCACTCTGTTTTTGTTTCCGGAATCTGTTAGCCCATCCCAAATTAAACTACCTGAAAATCCTGCAGGCTTGCCGTCTGCTAATTCACGGACTTCTCGGCCATACCGGTCATAGATTCTGACTCGTAGCAAATAATCAGCTTCATCCAGTGTATAATTGATAGTTAAGAAATCCTCAAACCCATCATCATCGGGTGAGAAAGGATTTGGAGTAAACGTAATTCCTGAGTTATCCGGAGCAGAACCGAATTCCTGATAAATAGAATTTTGCTGAGCGGGAGTTCCTCCGATTACTTCTGTACTGGAACTCCAGTTGCTTTCATCGTTACTTGGTCCGGTTGGATTGATCTTTTCCAGAGCCACACCATCAACGCTTACACGATTCGGATTTTGCCAACTCTCATCATAAAAAACAGAATCAATAGTAGTTCCTGAACTGTCAGAAATGAAGATCGCATCTCCCGAAGCAGACAAGCTTAAACTAGAACGATCGATCTGCATGGTAAACTGATCCGATTGAGATTCCATGCCAAAATATTCGGCTAGTTGACTTTCAGAAAAATCAAAGGTTTGATCTTCAGCATAGATCAGAAAATATCCGTTAGGCTGAATCCACTTGAATTCAGATGAAACGGGATCAAGCCGATTGACTTCATTATCCTCATCGGGAGCGTCATTCAGAAAGATCTCTTCCAACGAAATGGCGTAATCCTGAGTGTTGTACAGTTCGATGTATTCGGTTTGATCCGGTAGATTGTCTTCGTCGTCAGAAAGCGGATCATACAAGATCTCATTGATGACCACAGAGCCGGGAGTGATTTTTTGAGAGATCTGTCCGGATGCAGATGAATTTACGTTTCCGACTACATCTGCAAGATCCGTAATTGAAACTTCAATGTGCTCATTCGTCGACAAACCCGAGCCATCCACGGTTACTATATTTGCTTCCGTTGGAGAGAAATTTAATACAGAACGTTGTTGTCCGCCTGCACTTATCGTACTTCCTGAAATATCCACAAACTCCGAAAAAGCGATAACCACATTACCGTTTTCCTGAAGCTTAGCAAAAATGATCTCAGGAGAAATAGTATCTAACTGAAAAACTGAATTTTCAACACCGGCACTGTTTCCGGATTCGGAAGTGTTGCTGTTCCAATTGTTGGGATCGTTGGAAGCACCGTTAGGATCTTTTTTTTCAGCAGAAATTCCATCCTGATTTCCACCAAAACGTTCGGTGTAAAACAAACTATCTATGGTAACTCCGGATTCATTTTTAAGGATAATTCCATCGCCGGAGTCGTTGAGTGAAGGAAATCCTGAAAGGAAAATCCCGTTTGACAGTGAGCTGGCAAAATTCTGACGATCCGTTAACACCACATAATTTCCGGCTTCAAGAGAAGTTCCCTCAGGCAGCGTGGCGGAATTATCAGCAGCATCAGAAATGGTCCAATTGCTCAGATCAAAATTGTTGTCAGAATTGTTAAACAGCTCGATGAATTCCGGAGAGTTTTCATTCTCTTTTTGATAGAGGATCTCATTTATGACAATATCAGAAGGTTGGGGAGGAGAAAATTCCAGATATCGTACCGTTGTGGAAATTTGAGTATTCGTGTTCCCGAAAATATCCTGCTGATCGTTTATCGTTATGGAATAAGTAGTTTCATTTTGCAAAGTCTCATTAAAGATCAGGGTTACTTGATTTCTATTCTGAGAAATCGAAGAGACAGACAGAGATGGTGAAAATGTGTAGTTGGAGACATTTTGTGCAGCACTTTGTTCCAGCCGCTCATCATATACAAGAGTAACAGAAGTGTTATTTAGAGCAAAAGCATTTTCTAATGCGGGCGCTTCGTTATCCCGGCTCACAAGGTTGGGCTCAGATGGCGTGGCAAATTGAGGAGAAGGACTATCACCCCAGTTTTCCTGATACTGACCGGTTACAGAAACAGATCGTCGCTCCAAAGAAACTTCATCGCCTCCCCAGTCTTGAGTATAAGTAAGTGAGTCGATAGCAACTCCGTCCGCATTTTTTAAGACGATAGCATCAGTAGTATTATTCAAGGTTGGAAAACGGCTTCCCATTACTACTCTTCGATTTGGTTGACCTACGCCAATGGAACTGTCCGGAGTTAAAATTATATATGGATTATCCGGAAAGCCTGAAGTGGGTTCTGTTTTTCTGAAAAAGAAATCTTCGTTTGTTAAAACCACTTCGTTGCCGGAGTTGTCACTTAAAGTCCACCCTTTCAGGTTAAATGCTTTATCTGTTGGATTATAAATCTCCACAAACTCGGTAAGCGACCCCGGAGGATCATATACAAACTCATTGATGAATACGTCACCCGGTTCGGCTGTTTCTGTTTGTATGTATTGAAAACTTCTGCTTATGGATGGATTTATGTTACCAAATATATCTGCCTGATTGTAAATGATAATTTCTCCACCACTGGGTGTATTTGGGATTCCTCCTTTAACAACGAGCTTTACAGAGTCAGGCTCCAGAAAAGTTGCGACAAAAAAAGCGTTTTGCCCTTGAACGGCTTTGGTGTTCAGAGCGATTTCGTAGTTATCCGGATTGCCGGCCGAATCAGGATTGATACGTTCTGTGAATGTGAGGATGAATGTAGAATCATTAACGATGCTCAAAGTTTCCAGATTTGGAGATGTATTATCCTGATCAACTTCATTTTCCATTCCTGCTGTTCCAGAATTTGGATTGGGTGAATCGTCCCAGTTTTCCATAAAAACAGATGGAGCCGTTGGGCTTCTGCGTTCCAACGCCACATTATCGCCGCCCCAATCGGGTGTGTATTCTAAAGAATCAATGGTAGTACCATTCTCATCGTAAAGACGAACCTGATCAGTTGTGTTATTGAACGCCGGAAGTGAAATTTGTATAGCATACACATTTCCGAAAACACTTTTCAGAGCGGCAGTATCAGAAGTGATAACTACAAAACTATCAGGAAAAATGGCAAGATCCTGATCGGAGATTACACTGAGAGAACCGTTATCACCTAATTCCCAATCTTTCAAATTGAGCAAACGAGATGATGTGTTTTTCAATTCCACATATTCTTCAAGTGCTCCGGGTGGATCTTTTAAAAATTCATTTATGATGATATCACCTGATTGATATTCTTCAAACCTGAATAAAGTAATGGTGGTGTCAGTCAGGGTGGTTTGGTTGTTGGAATCTTCTATGGAAGTAATATCAAGATCAAAAGAACCGCTTGGTAAGTTGCTGCCAAATACCAATTCAACAGAGGAACCAGAAGGCTGATCAATAGTTGTCGGATTTAAGTTGCCGGGCGAAATTGTAAAATCGGAGTTTTGTATGGTTGCAGGATTGTAATTTTTGCTGAAATTTACATTGATCGTGGTAGCGTTCAGTACTGTAGCATCAGCAATTTGTATAGGGGGAATATCAATTTTAAAATCGAAGAAGAATTTATCAGCTCTGGTTGCTGTGTATGTATTTTTGAACCCCAAAAATGAAGTGGAGCTGTAGGTGTTATCCGTGCCCGTTGCTTCTTCTACAGTTACACTGGAATATGAATTTGCCACTGAAAGCGCCCAGTTTCCGGAAGCATCTCTGTTCACACGAACTCTGAAGTCGCCACCATCTGAAATATCGGTTGTTCCGGTTAGTACTTCTCCGTCTTTGGTTCCGTCAGTGATTCGGAATAATCTGAAAACATCTCCCGAACCATCTTCTCCGGCCTGTAGCATATATCCATCTATAGCCTGATCGAAGTTAGCGGAGTCACTCATTAAGTAGATCTCAGATTTGTTTCCATCAGAAGGATTGAATCCGTCTAAACGAATAAAGAATTCCCAGAACCCAATTACGTTTGTTGATGGAATGCTCAACTGAGAAGAGCCGGCGGAAGCAGCATCTTGCTGAAGTAATACATTGCCGATTTCAGTTACAAAAGTAAAGTCCGCATTATCTCCGGTCCAGTCAGAAATATCCTGATCGGAAAAGTCATCCTGAAAATTTGCCGATTGAGCAATAATCAGGGACGGGATAAATATAAGAATTACAGTGATGAGACCTCTCATGCACAGAGAATAGCAGAGTGAAAGCACTTAATCAACAAAAGCTAAAAAAATGCCTTAATGAGGGTTCAAAAAAAAGAGGGTAAAAGAATATTCCATCTTTCACCCCTGGAAGGACATTGAGGGTTGAGCCCTCAAATGTATGATTAGTAATGTTTCCCTCAACCGTATAGTTAGACAGTTTCATGAGGAAGTCCTTACAGATTTTTTGTACCTTTTTAGAAATAATTATTTCGACAGTTAAGTCAATAAAAAACAGTTAAAAATATGCGAAGCTTACCATTTGAGATCGATCAATTGAACGGCGGATTTATGTTAGTGGAAGGAATCCTGAGCGTGAAAGGCCAAAAATTGTTCATCGAATTTCAGAAAAAAGATGCGATAATGGGAGCTTATAAATCAGACTTAGCTACCGTAGAAATTCCATTTTCAGAAATTGATATGATGGAATACAAGAAAGGGCTCTTTTCTACTAAATTGATCATTCATGGAAAAAATGCAAGAGCGCTTTCTGAACTTCCGGGAGACGAGCTTACATCAAGAACAATGAAAGTGAAAAAGAAGAACAGAGATATCGCTGCTAATATTTCTTCCAAAGTAAATCTCGAGCTTTCAGAAATGAAATTGAAAGAGTTGGATGAGTGAACATCTCCCTTCGAAGGGAGATTTTTTTCAAATATATTTCTCAGCCCAGGTGCCTAAAACTTTTCCTATATACAGGCTGTCTTCTTTTTCAGATAACAGGTGATCTGCTTTATCGAGGGATATAAAACTCTTCGGGTGTTTGGCTGCAATAAAAATTTTTGAGGCGTTATCAATTCCTACTGTATTGTCGATAGGAGAATGAAATACGATCAAAGCTTTACCAAGATTATGAATAAATTTTTTCATGCGGGTTTCTTCAAGGTCATCGATGAATTGTTTCTTGATGGTGAACGGACGTCCGGCTAAGCTTACTTTTGCTTCTCCTTTTTCGTTGATCTCATCAAGGCTCATTTCAAAGTTCTCTTTAACATGTGCAGGTTCCGCAGGGGCAGCAATGGTTGCAACTGCTTTTATTGCTTCCATTTTATGAGAAGCTTGAAGTACAGCAGCTCCGCCTAAGGAATGTCCGATCAATATGGAAGGGGCTGAAAATTCTTTATCCATGTATTCATAAGCCTTAACCAGATCATCAACATTGCTTGAGAAGTTAGTATCAGCAAAATCCCCTTCACTTTGTCCAAGCCCTGTAAAGTCGAAGCGAAAAGTAGCAATTCCAATTCCCGCCAATGCTTTTGTGATATTACCCACTGCTTTCAGGTCTTTTGAACAGGTAAAACAATGAGCAAATAAGGCGCAGGCTTTAGTATCTCCATCAGGCAGGTCAATTTTTGCAGATAAACTTTCACCCGTTGATCCTGTAAACTCTATTTTCTTGGATTCCATTCTTTTCTATTAAGGATTATGAATATTAAAAATGCCACTAAAACACAGAATCACAAAAAATAATTACTCTATTTTTTTTAAGTTAGATCAATCAAGTTAACTTCGCTAAGCCAACGATCTTAAAAGTAACTAGTTAGTGTTTTTGTGATTCCTTGGCTTCATAAAACACAAGATATGAGTAAAAACATTCCACCATTTCATCTGGCATTTCCGGTTAAAGATCTGGAAGAAACACACACCTTTTATACTGAAATTTTAGGTTGTTCAACAGGCCGATCCTCCGATCATTGGATCGATTTTAATATGTGGGGACATCAGGTAGTAGCACATCTCAGTCCTGACGAAGCCAAAGAATCAGCTAAAGGAGCAGTAGATGGAAAAGGAGTTCCGGTTCGACATTTTGGTGTAATTCTGGAAATGGATGAATGGCAGGCACTTTCAAAAAGAGTGGAAGAAGCCGGAATAGAGTTCATCATAGAACCTTATATCCGTTTTAAAGGTGAACCCGGCGAACAGGCAACCATGTTCTTTCTGGATCCCAGCGGAAATGCGCTAGAGTTCAAGGCATTCGGAGATAAGAGCCAGATCTTTGCTAAATGAGTGAGCAAACAAAAACGGTGTTTGTATTAGGTGCAGGCGCGTCACATGATGTCGGGGCTCCTCTTGTAAATAATTTTCTAGATGAAGCTTGGAAGCTTTGGAAAACTGGCAACATTCAACCTGACCAAGAAAAATCATTTAAAAGAGTTTTTTCAGCATTAGGAGAATTACAAAGGGTACATTCAAAGTCAAAATTAAATCTTAATAATTTAGAATCAGTATTTTCAATTTTTGAAATGTCCTCTTATTTAGGTCATTATTTTAACGAGCCGGATGAAGGGAATAGAACTACACATGCATCTGAATTCGTAAAAGCACTTAAAGAATTGATTATTGTCACGCTAGAAAGGTCGATTAAATTACCGATTGCTAATGGAAACATAACGCCTATGGGTAGTTATGTTGATTTTGTAAAATTAGTAAATAGGTTAAGAAGAAAAGGACAGCCTAACCATGATGTTAAAATAATAAGTTTTAACTATGACCTTATGTTGGATTTAAGTTTTGAAAAAGCAGGTATAGGTGTTGATTATGGTTTAAAAGCTTATTCAAGTTCTAGGAATCCGATACCTATTTATAAACTCCATGGATCATTGAACTGGGGAGTTGAAGAGGAATCAAATCAGATTATACCATGGGATTTTGCTTCTTATTTTTCGAATCGTTCATATGGTTATCACACAGATGGTGGTTATTTGACATTAGGATCTCATATTTTAGATGGGGAATTCAAAAAAGAAAACGAAAAAATTGGGAAAGAAGTTTTTTTAGTGCCACCAACATTTAATAAAACTTTCAACAATAAAGAAATAAGAGAAGTATGGAGAAAAGCTTCTAAAGCTTTAAGTGAAGCAGAAAACTTATTCATAATTGGGTTTTCATTGCCAGAGACAGATCTTTTTTTTAAATATTTGTACGCTCTTGGAACGGCCGGTATAGATCTTTTTCAAAGGCTCTGGGTGTTTGATCCTAAACCAGAAGGAAAAGAAGTAGATGTTAAATATAAAAAGTTGTTAGGCCCTGGTGCTGAGCTTAGATATAAGTATCATCCAAATAGATTTGATGAAGCAATAAAAATTTTAAAAGAAGAGTTTAGAGTCTAATTTTTCTCTTCAATAACCTTCATCTCAGAAGTCAAATAGGTTCCAAAAGTAACTACATTTCGTGATTCCCAATATTCATTAAGTTCACCTTCAGGATTGAAATAGTGATAGGTTCTGGAATTTTCACCATCAAAAACGGCAATTTTATATGATCGGGATTGATTTGAAATCGGAGCCGGCGTATGATTTTCGATTTCCTTTTGATCAGGTATAGTATAGATCATAAGAAATTGGACCACGTTTTCGAAATCAGACCAACCATAAGCAGGAACCAAAGGGATTTCGCGGACTATCTTTCTTGTTAGCGGGTCGTTTGTGTCGTATTGCAGAACAACTCCTGTCCAGGAAGTATCAATTTTAGTGAGTTCATATTTAACACGTTCATTGATGGTTACGGCAATAGAACGGGAAGTATCTGGTTTAGCAGCGGATTGTTGAGTGTTATTCATCTCTGAAGAAAGCTCAGGTTTTAGTAATGCAGGTTCTGATGTCCCACAGCTAATACTTATGATTGCAATGCAAAGAGATAATAATAGATGCTTAGTATTTAATTTCATGCTATTTCTTGTTCTATGGCTTCAATTCTATTGGCATATTCTTCCCATTTTGAATATTTGTCTGTAAGATCCATTTTTATATTCTCATATTCTAATGAGGTTTTCTTAACCCTGTCCGCATCATCGTAGAAATCAACTTCTGCCATTAAAGCTTCAATTTCATTTTTTCTGCTTTCAGATTGCTCGATCTCCTTTTCAACTTTTTCTAACTTCTTTTTAATGGGATTTACTTCTTTACTGATCTTATTTCTGCGTTCAGCTTCTATCCGTCGTTGTTCTTTTCTTGAAAGAGAGCTGTCATCTGAAGATGCTGATTTAGATTGCTCTGATGCTCCCGAGTTTTTTTGAGCTTCAGCTTCTTCCTTTTTCTTATCAAGGAAATAAGAGACATTACCAAGGTAAGTACGAACTCTGTTTTTTTGAACTTCCAAAACCTTATCTACAATAGGATCTAAAAAAGCACGATCATGAGATACAATTACACAAGTTCCTTCATATTGTTGAAGAGCTTGTTGCAGGATGTTTTTACTACTCATATCCAAGTGGTTTGTAGGCTCATCAAATATGAGAAAGTTGGCAGGGGAGAGTAACATCTTTGCCAGTGCCAACCGGCTTTTTTCTCCACCGGAAAGAACTTTAACTTTTTTGAAGACATCATCACCACGGAAAAGGAAACTCCCCAAAATAGAACGCAATCGGCTTTCTTTTTCGTTAGAACCCGCACTCATCATTACTTCAAGTGCATCTTTTTTAAGATCCAGATCTTCTGCCTGATGCTGAGCAAAGTAGTTCGTAGTTACTTTATGTCCTTCGTTTCGTTCCCCACCCTGAATAGATTCTATCCCGGCAAGAATTCGGATCATAGTCGACTTTCCTGCGCCATTTGGTCCAACCACGGCAATTTTATCACCGCGTTCGATTTCATAATCCAGTCCATCAAAAACTACATTATCACCGTAGCTTTTCTTGATGCTTTCCAATCTCATCACAACCTGTCCGCTTCTTTCAGGTTCGGGGAAGCTGAATGAAACATTAGCCAGCTCATCTTCAACTTCAATGCGATCTATTTTCTCAAGTTGTTTAACTCGACTTTGAACCTGCCGAGCTTTAGATGCTTTATACCGGAAACGCTCAATAAATTCTTCCGTTTCTTTGAGTTCTTTAGCCTGATTTTTCTGTGCATTGATCAAAAGCTCACGCTCTTCTTCCCATTTTCTTTCGTAAAAGGAGTAATTTCCGGAATAGTCACTCATTTTCCCTTTCCGAAGAGCAAGTGTTCTATTGGTGATGGTATCCAAAAACGCCCTGTCATGTGAAACTACAATTACAGCACCTTCATAGGAATTCAGAAAATTTTCCATCCATTGCAAAGATTCAATATCCAAGTGGTTTGTAGGCTCATCCAAAAGAAGGTAAGTAGGTTTTTTAAGGAGAAGCTTAGCCAAAGCAATTCTCATCAACCAACCACCACTGAATTCGGTGGTATTTCTGGAAAAATCTGATTCTTTAAATCCAAGACCCATCAGAATCTTTTCAACGTCAGAACGCAAAGTATAGAGACCGGAAGCTTCCAGTTTGGTTTGCAGGAGACCGTATCTTTCGAGTAACTTTTCATGTTCGTCAGATTCAGGATCTGTTTCTGCCAGTTTTTGTTGAAGTTGATTTACTTCTTCTTCGAGATCAAAGATCTCAGAAAAAGCAGTTTCAACCTCTTCGATCACGGTGAGCTCAAAATCAGGATCAACACCATCCTGAGGGAGATAGCCAAGGGTTTCTTCATTGGAAAGAACAATGGAGCCCGCATCCTTTTCCTGAATACCCATGATAATTTTGAGTAAAGTTGATTTCCCGGCACCATTAGGGCCAACCAAACCAATTCGTTCACCCGGATTTATCAAGGTTGAAATTTCGTCAAGTAAATCCCTGTCGCCAAGGGCAAGAGATATTTTTTCTAATTGGAGCATTTAGTCATTTTATTCAAAGACTTCTAAAATAGCCATAAAATGAAGCCTTTAACACTAAAGCTTGATAATTTTTTATACATTCTTTTAGGATGAGTGTTTAACTATGGTATTCTTGAGATGAAGAAAAAGGGCTGATAGTCATTCCTGTGAAGCCTGCCTGCGGCATAGGCAGGGTAGGAATCTGAATTGTACATTGAAACTGAATTTCTTTGACTAACATAGATCAAGATTTCAGGCATACGCTGTGGAATGACCATTGTGTAATGAGAGTTGTATTTTCTCAACTCAGCTTAAAATTGAATTAAAAACCAATCAATGACTTTACTGATATTTTATTTGATACTGGCAATAGGTGTTTCTTTTATGTGTTCGATTCTGGAGGCAGTTTTATTGTCAATTACTCCGTCTTATGTTGCTGTATTAGAGAATAAAAATGCGAGTTCAGGTAAAATGCTTCGCAAACTCAAACAAGATATAGATCAGCCTTTATCAGCAATTTTGAGTTTGAATACAGTTGCTCATACAGTTGGTGCTGCCGGAGTTGGTGCTCAGGCTCAGGTTGTATTTGGGAATGCATACGTTAGCATCACATCAGCCGTGCTCACCTTATTGATTTTGGTGCTTTCTGAAATTATCCCAAAGACTTTAGGAGCCACTTATTGGAAAACTTTAGCCGTTCCATCAGCAAGAGTAACCGGTGTTCTAATTGTTATTACTTACCCGCTTGTAGTATTGTCAAGATGGATCACAAAATGGTTATCCAAAGAAGAAAATCAACCGTCTATAAGTCGGGAAGAGATCGGAGCAATGGCAGAAATTGGTTTTGAAGAAGGAGTATTTGAGGAAGGGGAATCCAATATTTTTAAAAACCTGATTCGATTTAGCTCTCTTAAGGTTCTTGATATCATGACTCCCAGAATTGTGGTGGTTAAATTCCAGGAAGACATGACCATCAATGAAGTTCTTGAAAACAAAGAGGAACTCAGAGTTTCCAGAATGCCGGTTTTTGGAGAAAATGAGGAAGATATTACCGGTTATGTTTTGAAGAATGATTTATTTCTGAACCAATCGGAAGGAAAGGGAGATAAAAAATTAAAAGATATTCGAAGAGAAGTCTTGATCATTCCAGAAGTAATTTCATTGAAAAATGTGCTCGAAAAACTATTGGAAAACCAAGAACATATTGCAGTAGTGGTAGATGAATATGGAGGGCTGGTCGGAGTAGTTACTATGGAAGATGTAGTCGAAACTCTGCTTGGAATGGAAATTGTAGACGAGATCGATGCCATCGAAGACATGCAAAAACTCGCTCGTGAAAAATGGAGAACCCGTGCTAAATCACTTGGTATTGTAATGCCCAAAGCAGCTACAAAAATTCAGCCTGATAAATCAGATAAAGAAAATACTTAAAAAAGAGAAGAGTGAATCTTTTGTGCTGTTTCAACCATGATTGTTTGATCAACCGCTAAATTCAGAATTCTTTTTTGCTTTGTGTAAGATATCATGCCTAAAGAGACAGGTTGTATTGCATCAAAAATATCGTTGCTAAGTTCTGTTGCATCAGAAGATCGATAGCCAATAATACTGATCAATCCTTTTTCTCTTTCAAGGTCAACGTTGCCGATCTCGATCAGGCTTTTGGCGATTTCATCCAGCTTTTCCGAATCAGAAAGAGCAATGGTAACCGAAGCTTCCGTTGTGTTGACTGCATCAACAGCTAAACGGTGATCTTCGAGCGCTTTAAAAACCCGGGTAAGAAAATTGTATCCCATAACCGTTTCGTAGGCGCTCACAGTTAAAAGCGCCATATCTTCTTTGAAAGAAACAGCCAAAGCTTTTTGAGTCTGTGCGCTTTCTCTGATGATTCTTGTTCCGCTTTCCTCAGGAGCAAACATGTTTTTAACAAGAACAGGAATATTACGTTCTTGGGCAGGTTTCAGTGTGGATGGGTGTAATACTTTAGAACCAAAATAAGCCATTTCTGTGGCATCAAAATAACTGAGCTCAGGAATCGGCTTTGCGTCTTTTATGAATCTTGGATCGCTTGTGAAAACGCCACTTACATCTGTCCAGATCTCTATGCTTTTAGAGTGGAGCGCTCCGCCGATCAGGCTGGCTGAATAATCAGAACCTTCAAAACCCAGAGTTGTTGTAGTTCCGTCGGGAGCTTCACCATAAAAACCACCTATAACAGGTGTAAATCCACCATCAAGAAGAGTCTCAAGTGAGCCGATCCTTTGATTGATCAATCCAAAATTAGGAAAAGCATTTCCATAGTTGTTATCTGTTTTGATGATCTTTTTAGCGTCAACAAACTGAGTAAGCTGGTCGGTTGCCAAACCACATTGAGCGAGCAAGTAAGAAGAGATCTGCTCACCTATGGATGCAATGGCATCTTTCATGGCAGGAGTAAGTTCTCCTACCTTGTGAGTATAGGTTAAGAATTTGTGGAGTAACCCGATTTTTTCATCCAGCTTTTTCTCGCAACTTTCTTTGATGAGTGTTTTTTTGGGATGTGGGTTTTCCTCAAGAAAATTCTGGATAATTTCCAGATGACGAAGTTTGATAGCGTCGCCCAATTCTAAAGCTTCGTCTAACTTATTATCAGCAGCTAGTTTGCCTGCTTCTATAAGCTGACGTGTAGTTTTCGCAGTTGCTGAAACCACAACAATTGGATATTCATAATTCTTGATGATCTCTAAAACCTGCTTCCAGGTTTTGTGATCATTCATTGAGGTGCCGCCAAATTTTAGTACGTGTAGATCCATTCCGATATTTATTAAGCGATGAAAATAAGGGTTATTGAATCGGATTGCATTCTTAAAACAGGATTAAGTTCCATAAAATTAAATGATGACTTAAAGAACTGTTATCTTGTACTTAAAAACATGAAAGTTGCTGTTATTGGCGGTGGAGCTGCCGGATTTTTTAGTGCTATTTCTGCTAAAACGCATAATCCTGATGCACAGGTAACGATCTATGAAAGATCTGACAAGTTGCTTTCAAAAGTTCGTATTTCGGGCGGGGGCAGATGCAATGTCACACATCATTGTTTTAAGATCCATGAATTAGTAAAATTTTATCCAAGAGGAGAGAAGCCGCTTAAAAAAGCATTCGGGATATTTTCCCCAACAGATACTATTTCCTGGTTTAATGATCGGGGGGTTGAGCTAAAAACAGAATCAGATGGACGCATGTTTCCGGTAAGCGATTCTTCTCAAACGATCATTGATTGCTTAATGAAGGAAGTGCATAATTTGGGAATTGGAATTAAAACGAAGTCTGCAATCAAGACTTTGAAAGAAAGCAAAAACGGTTTGATTCTTGGTTTTAAAAATGGAGAAACCAAAGAAGTAGAAAGAGTTGTCGTAGCAACCGGAGGAAGTCCCCGAACGGAGGGTTTTAACTGGCTTCGTGAACTGGGGCATAATACCGAAGAGCCCGTTCCTTCTTTGTTTACCTTTAATATGCCTGATGAATCTATTACAAAATTGATGGGCGTAGTTGCTGACCCTGTGTCTGTAAAGATCATGGGTTCAAAACTTAAAAGTGAAGGACCATTGTTGATCACACACTGGGGAATGAGTGGTCCGGCGATCTTAAAGCTTTCTTCTTTTGGAGCCAGAGAACTTAACGAAATGAATTATGAATTTAAGACCCTTATAAACTGGACTGGAGAATTGTCAGAGCAAGAGATCAGGGAGACTTTGAAAGGAGTAGTAGAAGAATATGGCAAAAAAAGGATCCATAATGTGAATCCATTTGAATTGCCGGGTCGACTTTGGGAATTTTTGATTGAAAAAGTAGAAGTGGGAGAGAACATGATCTGGCAAAATATGGGAAAAAAGAACATTAACAGAATGGTACATATTCTGATGAATGATGAATATTCCGTAAGCGGAAAAACTACTTTTAAAGAGGAATTTGTTACTTGTGGAGGGATAAGCCTACAGGATATTGATATAAAGACCATGCATAGTAAGAAGGTGCCAAATCTCTATTTCGCCGGTGAAGTTTTAGATATAGATGGTGTAACCGGAGGGTTTAACTTTCAGGCTGCATGGACAACGGGGTTTATAGCAGGGAAGCTGAGATAAAAATACCTATGAGTTGTTTAAAATCACCCAATCTCATCCGAGAAAGCAGTTCCGATCTCGTGACGTAAGTTATACCTGCTCTTCATAACTTCACCATAAGCACCACAACTTCTGATGGCAAGAATATCACCTCGTTTCAATTCAGGAATCTCATAATCCGTTCTGAAAACGTCTGAACTCTCACAAATCGGACCAACGATATCGTATTGCTTGTTGGTTCTTCCGGATTGATCTGAAATGATCTGAATTTCATGTTTTGCCTGATATAAAGCAGGGCGGATAAGCTCGGTCATGCCTGCATCAATTATGGCAAAGTTTTTCTCGATCCCTGTTTTGGTATAAAGTACACGGGTAATAAGACTTCCTGATTGACCAACAACAGAACGACCCAATTCAAAGTGTAATTGCTGATGAGATTTAAGCGTCAGATGTTTTTCAAACGTTTCGAAGAATTTTTTGAAATCCGGAATTCCACTACTGTCGGGGCTCGAATAATTTATCCCGAATCCACCTCCAACATTAATGATCGTAAGCTTATATCCTTTATTTTCAAAAACTTCATTCAACTCATTAGCTCTCAGGCAAAGTTTTTTAAAAGGCTCAAGCTCCTCGATCTGTGAACCAATATGAAAATGTATTCCAATCAGTTCTATATGCTTTAAAGATGGAAATAATTCGAAAATGTCCGGAAGATCTTTTTCGTTAATACCGAATTTATTTTCTTTTAAACCGGTAGTAATATACTTATGAGTATTAGCATCAACATTAGGATTGATCCTTAATGCAACCTTTGCAATTTGGTTGTTCTTCGAAGCTAATTCGTTGATTACTTCCAGTTCCTGAACCGATTCTACATTAAAGCATAGAATATTATTTTCCAGACCGATCTCGATCTCAATATCTCGTTTTCCTACACCTGCAAAAGCAATTTTACTTGGAGAAAAACCACATTCGATGGCTCTTTCTACCTCGCCTCCGCTTACACAATCTGCAGATAAGCCGGCTTTAATGACTTCATTCAAAATCCGAGGGTGAGAATTTGCTTTCAAAGCATAGTGAACATGATAGCCTTTAGAAACTCCATGTTCGTTTATCTGATCCAGAGTTTTTCTGAAAAGGTTCAGATCATAAAAATAAAATGGAGTAGTTCGGTCTTTGAAAGAGTCGAGTTGGTAGTTAGAAAACATCAGTGCGGCAAATTAGGATCTGGTTTTTGATCCGTTTCATTATCTGATGGATTCTTCGAATCAGCATCTTCTGAGACAAGACCTATGATTGTATCTCCCGCCTGAGGTGAGGGAGGATTATCCAGCGAAAAAGGCTCTATTGTATTTGAACTTGAAACCACAAATAAAGGTAATGCTTTATCGCCATATTTTTTCTCATAATTTTCAAAAGAAAACTCAGGCGTAATTGGGGTCTTTCGGATACCAGCTCCCGATCTCAAAAATTCTGAGATCTTATCAAAGTTCATCTCTTTTGAGAACAGTGTACGCCCACCAAGGGAATCATTTGATTCTAATTCCTTTTTGCTTGCTGTTGAAAGCGGTGGTAACTGGAATACCGAAGAATTACCGAAGATCTCTGCAAACTGAATAGCTGTTAATGAATTCACTTCGTCGTTAGGAGTCAAGGCTAGAGTTTTTCCAATTCCATCCAGATCAATTTCATCCATGGCATACTCTGAAAGTATATTTCCATAATACGTATCCAGTCCGGACTTTCTGGCTTTGGTTATATTTTCCCAGTTAGAATCGGCAACCAATACTTTAAATCCAAACTCTTTGATCGCATGAGCAATCATCCTGGCCCAGTTGTGGGCACCAACAATAACCACGCCTTTTGGAGCAGCTTTGGCAACACCTAAGAGCTTTGCAACCGGGCTCGCTGATAATCCATAAATAGTTACGGTAGCAATAATTACAATAAAAGTATACGGAACTAATTGTTCAGCATCGGCATAACCTTCCTGTTCTAATCGGAGAGCAAATACTGCAGATATTGCAGCGGCAACGATTCCTCTCGGAGCCATCCAGGCAACAAAAGTCTTTTCTCTCCAATTAAGATTAGAGCCAAGTGTTGAAAGAAAAATCGCAGCAGGGCGTATTACTAAAATAAGTGCTACTAAAAATAATGCGGCTTTTAGATTAAAGAATTCAAGAGCTGATACTTCTAATCTTGATGCCAGAAGAATAAACAGAGCAGAGATCAAGAGTACCTGAAGGTTCTCTTTAAATTCTATGATGTGTTTAATGCGAGCAGACTTCTGATTGGCAAGAATGATCCCCATCACAGTTACGGTTAAAAGACCGGACTCATGCTGTAAATGATTTGAAATCACAAACACTCCAACAACAACCATCAGAGTTACCGGATTTTGCAGATAATCCGGAATCCAGTGCTTTTTGAGAGTGAAGTACATAATTCCGGCACCGATGGCCCCAAAGAATGTACCGTAAGCGAGTGTTTGTATAATTACTAAACCGGCGTGACCATCCATATTTGAAAAACCACCTGAAATGATGACTTCAAAAACAAGAACAGCCATCATAGCTCCGATCGGGTCGTTTACAATTCCCTCCCACTTTACTACAGAGCCGGCAGTTTCTGTGGGTCGCACTTGCCTGAGTAAAGGCACAATAACGGTCGGTCCTGTTACGATGAGTATCGCTCCAAACAGAACGGATAACTCTAATCCTAAATCTAAAATGTAGAGTGCTGCCAGTGAAGCTAATGTCCAGGTAACAACAACTCCAATAGTAATGAGCTTGATTACCGTACCGCCAATTTTTCGGAACTCAGACATTTTTAAGCTGAGTCCACCTTCAAAAAGAATAATAGCTACGGAGATAGAAACAAAAGGGCTTAATAAATCGCCCATAAGTTTATCGGGATCAAGTAAACCGGTGACGGGTCCGGCAATAATTCCGAAACCTAATAAAAGTAAAATTGCAGGAAGTTTTGTTCTCCAAGCAAGCCATTGAGCAGATATCCCCAATGCCAATACACTTGCAAGACCAACAGCTATATATTCAGACATAAATTAAAGTTAGTTTAATTATCCATTTGGAGTATAAGTCGGAATAACTCTTTTTACCAGTATGGCGTTTGTTTTTTATTGAGAAAGTTTGGAGATAATTTCATCGATAGATAATTGAGCTTCTTCACTTTCTTTCATGTTTCTGAGAGTGAATTTCTGTTCCTTCAGCTCATTGTCTCCAACTATCAATGTAAATGAAGCATTTTCTCTATTCGCATCTTTCATTTGAGCCCTCATCGAGCGGTCAAGATAATCCATTGTAGCTGAAACCCCATTTTCCCTGAATAAAGGCAAAGTTTTTAATGCCCATTTTCGAGCATCTTCACCAAGGCTAACAATAAACACATCAACTTTTTTCTCTTCTGCCAGTGAGATTTCGAGTTCTTCACAAGCAATAAACAGCCTTTCCATTCCGGCTGCAAATCCAACGGCAGGAGTAGGTTTGCCTCCAATTTCTTCAACAAGTAGATCATATCGACCACCGCCTGCCAGAGCATCCTGAGAGCCAAGGTCAGAGCTTGTCAATTCAAAAGCTGTTCTTGTGTAATAGTCCATACCTCGAACTAAAAGAGGATCAAGTGTGTATTCGATATTTAATGAAGAGAGCATTTCACAAACCTGTTCAAAGTGGGCTTTCGATTCTTCATTTAAATGATCACTTATTACAGGGGCGTTCTTGATGAATTCCTGATCTTCGGGTTCTTTGGAATCCAGAATTCTCATAGGATTTTTTTCGAATCTCTTTTGGGAGAGCTCACTCAGTTTGTCAAAATGTGGTTTGAGGTATTCTTTTAAAACAGATTTATAGTTTTCTCTGCTTTCAGGATCACCAACTGAGTTTAATTTCAATTCGAAATTTTTGATTCCAATTCTTTGATAAATGCGAATCATAAAAGCAATACATTCTACATCTGCAACCGGATTATCAGTACCTATTACCTCAACTCCAAATTGATGGAATTGTCGCTGTCTTCCTTTTTGAGGTCGCTCAGCTCGGAACATCGGCCCAATGTAATACAGTTTTTGAGAACCACCTCTTTGGTCCAGGTGATGTTGAACAAATGCTCTTACGACAGGAGCTGTTAACTCAGGACGAAGCACATAATTACTTTCCCCTTTGGTAAATGCAAAGATCTCTTTAGTTACAATATCGGTAAGTTGGCCAATGCCTCGTTTAATTAATTCAGTTTGCTCCATAATTGGAGTTCTGATCTCTTCAAAATTAAACTTTGCTGCTTCTTCGTGAATGATATTTTCCAGCGCTCTCCATTTCGGAGATTCATCCGGAAGTATATCTACCATTCCGAGGTGTGTTGTATATTTTGCTTTGGCCATTTGTGTTTTTGTAAGAAATCTAATTCGGGTCAAAGATAAGGTTCATATAGATGAATTTCTTACTGAGAGAATATTAAAGTCAATAGATTTTCAATCAAGCTGATTGAGATATAATTTCACAGTAAATAGTGTTGATACAGCAACCATTTTACTAATAGGGTTGTCTTTTTCAAAAATAAGAATTGCGATCTCTTTTAATTCTTTATCAGGAAGAACCGAAATGTTTTCGTAAAAAAGCTTTGTGAAATTTTGTTCTAGTGCAGGACTCTTTGAAAACCATTCAGTAAATGGATTCATATTATCATATTGTTTATCGAAAAAAGAATAAACTTTATTCAAGATTTTTTTTCTTTGATACCCCATTTCAACTTTAAAAAGTGAAGTTGGTTTTACACCTGCTTTTTCCCACTTAAAATCTGAGACTTGAGGGAGTTTTTTATTAAACCAATCCAGATAAATAGCTTCGCCTTTTTTTAACTCAGGAGGGATATTCAAACAGTATTGTATTAACTCTTTATCATAGAATGGGGATGTCATATCAAAGAAATGAGAAGAAGTTCTGTCTCCATTAAAAGTGAGATTAAATTGTCTTTGCTCAAAAGCGAAAATTTCATCTGAACCTTCAAAATCATATCTATCCAAAACTTTTGGCAAGCGATCTATTCTTTGAGTAAGCAATGGATCTCTTACCATTCCAAACTTACTTGCATTCTCAATCGAAATTTTTCCTTTACTTGAAAATGATCCGAAAAGAACGTCCCCAATTTGCCCAGAATGAACACTCCCGTATTCGCTAAAATCTATATTCTTAACAGAGCTGTATAAATGTGCTGCTCCTAGAAATGCTGCCAGACCATCGTTTGCTTTAATATACTCTGTAATGTCATTTAAAAGATAGGAACCATCAAGAGGATTAAAATTATGATTGGTGTGATACCGTTTAGAAATTTTTGAAGCAATTTTATGATCACTGGTACCGATTTCGGCAAAATTCAATGTAGTTATTTCATTAAACCCCAGTTCTAGAGCAAGCAGAAGATTTACTCTGGAATCTAAACCACCACTCAAAAAAGAAAAGTGCTTGTAATTATATTCATTGTCTTTACCCCATTCATTTTGAACGGAAGATTTTAATAAAAAGTCCAGCTCTTCAATCACCTCTTTCTTAGATTTATTAGTTGACTGTTTTTGTAACCGGAAAAAGGGTTTGATGCCTAATTCAAAGGTGTTCAGGTCAATTTTTAAGATAGAGCCGTAAGGTATTTTTTTTATCTCTGTTATGGGCATTGAATCATCAAGTAGAAAACCCATTATCAAAAGAGACTTAATGGCATCAATATCAAGATTGACAGAAAGATTGAGATCTTTAAGTAAAGAAGAAATAAACTTCCCTTCAGAAGAAAGAGTGAATAGCTTATTAGATTTATTTATGTGATAATAAAGTGGTTTAGACGATACAGGATCAGTAAATGCATAAAATACTCTATTCTTTTTATCATAAATAAAGCCACAAAATTGGCCTTTTAGTTCACTAATAAAACTAAGTCCCGAATTTTTGTACTTAGATAATATGAATTTTTTTGGATCACTTGAATTGTATATAACACCTTCTATTCCTAAAACTACTTCATCATCTTCATATAGAAACCGGTCGTTAGTAAACTTATTGATCGTTGATCGCCCATAAATAATGTCCTCACCCCGGAATTCTTCATTGATTGTATGCTCAAACTTTGAGCTAAAAAATCTATTAAAATTATTTTCAGGAATTTCTTTTATAGAACTGAAAATGGAATACAATCCTGCCATACTATTTTTTTGCTAGTTTTAAGAACCAATTAAGATTATAACACTGAATTAATAATCCTGTTAAGCTATAAAGGCCGATTGCCAGATACACATTATTGAAATATACACCAGTTAATAAACCTAATATTCTTAACACTAAATATACAATCTCTATAACAAAAGCTTTACGTTGCCTGTTTCTCAAGATTGGCAGATAAGCTAATGGTGATACTACAAAAACCAAATATATATAAGGGATCATTAATTGAGTGTATTCACCAGCAACTCTCCATTCATTTCCAAAAACAAAATCAAATAACCAAGGTGCAAAAATCATTAAAATCAGAAAAGGAATAAGTCCAATTAAGGAAAGTTTCTTAATAGTTTCGATAGTAACACCATAAATATCTTTACCTTTATTCAAGCTTTCGGTGACCTTCCTGCTAAAAACCTGATAGGTAGAAGCGCTTATTAACGTGATGGGTAGAAAGGCGATCTTCAGGCTTTGATTGAAGTTTCCGACAACATCAGCAGTAAAAAAGGAAGCTAAAATTAAAATTGGAAAACTTGCAGATACTGTATTAAAGAAGGTGTGCAGGGCAGTAACCTTTGGAAACTCCTGATATTCAAGAGCAATCATTTTTAAAGTCTTGGGCTCTTCTAAATTTGATGTAAATCGTGATTCCTTTTTAAGGAAAAAATAGCTGGTGAAAAAGCTAAAGACATCTCCAAATACCCTTCCAAAAATGAGACCTTTAAACCCAAAGCTTAAAAACCCAAGCCCTAATTGACTTGATGTTGTGCTTACACTTTTAGCAACAGTTGAAAATGCAATGCTTTTATAGCTTTCAAAGCGATTTAAAATATTTTTGAATAGGTTGAAAAATCCAATGGTCCATATAGATATTACAGAAAGATAAATAAAGCCTTTCAGATTAGGAGTATTGATAAGGTTGAGGATCAAGTCTTCAAAAAAAAGGAGAACAATGAAAATTACAAAGCCTATAATCATAATGATTAAAGAACTTAGTTTTAAGAGCTTTAAAGCCACTGAATCTTTTTTTGGAAGTAATACAGCCGCATCAAATTTAAGTGAAGCTATTGCTGCAAATATTGATACAAAAGATCCAAATACTCCCAGTATCCCATATTCTTCGGGCGTATAAATACGTGTCAGAATTGGAGAAAATAGTACACTTATAAACTGAGAGAAGATTGTCCCACTCATCAAAATAAGTACGTTCTTTGAAGAAGTACCTAAAAATCGTTCTATCGTTTTTTTAAAGATCATTTTTTAAGGATAGAAGGCATTTAATCAGTAATATCATTATACACTTCAAGTATCTTATTCTTTTTTATTTCAGGAGAGAACTTTTTAATTACGTGCTGTCTGATTTTTTTCCTGTCAAATTGATCCAGCGAATGTATCATTTTATCGATGGTAAGAGCCAAAGAAGCGCTGTCACCAGGCTCAGTTAACATGCCATTCACCTCTTCAATTATGGTTTCAGGACCTCCAGACCTAGTTGAAATTACAGGAACGCCACATGCATTAGCTTCAATAATAGACAAACCAAAACCCTCTTTCAAACTTGGTAAAACAGAGAAGTCGGCATTTTCATAAGCATCTCTGAGTTCATTTCGTGAAGATTCATTTTGTATTTTCACAGAAATATTTTCAGGTAAATTTTCTACTATTTTATTTACTTTAGAGAAGTATTCCTGATTTTTTTGAATAGAAAAAATTTTTAACACTATTTTTTTTTCTGTACGGATTTCATTTAAAGCCATTACCAAAAAAAGGACTCCTTTTATAGGAGTAAGACTTGCTACTGTAACAATATTGATCGGTTCGGATGGGGAGTTTTTTTTGAGCGATGATTCTAGCCAGAAAGGATTAATAGAGTGAGGTATAGAATAAATCTTTTTCTCTAATTCAGGAATATAGCCTAAAATATCTTTTTTTAATGAATTACTGACTGTTATAATAGCAGAAGCTTTCTTAAGAGAATCTTTCAAAACTGGAAACCAGATATAGTCATCTTTATGAATGTTCCAATCACTGCCATGAATAGTTATTACTGTTGGCTTATCCAAATATGAAACAGAAAGCCCCGCAGGAATTAAAAAGTGAGAATGTATAATATCAAAGTCTTTATAGCGTGATAAATTTTTTAATTTCTTAGAAATATAATATCCCTTTTTAATTTTAAAGTATTTAAAAGGAAGAGAAAAATAGGATAATTTTTTTATATCAATATTTGGTGTAAAAACCTTGTGATTTAATTTTATTCTGTTAAAAAAAGTATTTACTACGGCAATTGTAAAAGAAGCGGAGTGCTCTAGAAGCTTTATCTCATCGAGGATAAAGATTCCTCGAGCAGGATGAAAATCATCAGGAAAAGAATGAGTGACTGTGAGTATTTTTTTCATTTCAACTTTAGAATTTCTGAATCAATCAATTGATAACAAAATAGCATAATACTAATTATTTAAAATCACTCAATTTCATTCTTTTATGACTTCAATGATTGCTAATTTAATCATCAAAAAAATATCGGTTTTATGAAAGTGTTAATGGTACTTGATCAGAAGTTTCCACCAGATCTAAGAGTAGAAAAAGAAGCTTCATCTTTGTTAAAAGCCGGTTACGAAGTTAGCATTCTTTCCATGGGAGACTATGATAAAAGTGAAACCGTAACCATCAGAGGTGTCAAGGTTTATAGGGTAGCTCTTTCTAAATTCATTGGCAACAAGATGCACGGTCTGGCAGCAATGATTCCGTGGTTAGATATTTATGTTGCGAATCAAGTATTAAAGATATTTAGAACTAATAAATATGATGTAATTCATATGCATGATTTATATCTGTTTGGTGCTATAAAAATTCTCAGGAAGAAGTTAAAAGCGATTTTTATAGGGGATCTTCATGAGAATTATATTGATGCTCTAAGAGACTACAAATGGAGCACTACTTACCCGAATAAGTTATTTATTTCATTTAAGAAATGGGAAAAAAAAGAGAAGGAGTGGTTACAATTATTTGATCATTTAATAGCGGTAAATGAGGGAATGAGGCAAAAAAATATTTTAAAAGGGGTAAATGAAAAAGACATCACCGTAGTTGCCAATAGTATAGATACAAAACAGTTTGATGAATATGGTATCGATCAATCAATTATTGAAAAATTTAAACCCTTTTTCACTTTAATATATATTGGGGGCTTCATAAGCAACAGAGGGTTGGAGCACGTTATAAAAGGTATGGTCGAACTTAAAAATTTAAGTAAGAAGATCAGGCTTGTTTTGGTGGGAGATGGTGAAATGAGAGAAACCTTGGAAGCACTGAGCAAAGAATATGAAGTAGAAGATGTAGTTATGTTTGAAGGATTTCAGTCTCAGGAAAAGATAAAATCATATTTATTATCCAGTGATATTGGTTTAGTACCTTTTAAAAGAACTCCACAGACTGATAATTCAAGTTCGAATAAACTATATCAATATATGTATTACGGATTACCCATTTTAGCTACCAATTGCACTTCTGTAAAGAAAATGGTTGAGGAGAATAACTGTGGTGTTGTTTACGAAGATGGTGATAGCATAGGATTTTCTAAACATGTAACCGAACTTTTTAAAGATCCCGAAAGAATAAAGAAATATTCGGTGAACGGAATTAATGCAGTGGAAAATAAATTTAATTGGAAAATAGAGGAAGACAAATTAATCTCTATTTATGATTCCCTGAAAGCCTAAAATTTATTTTTTGTTTCTCAAT
Organism: Balneola sp. EhC07; assembly: GCF_001650905.1. Classification (GTDB taxonomy): domain Bacteria; phylum Bacteroidota; class Rhodothermia; order Balneolales; family Balneolaceae; genus Balneola. Next base: position 40,193 of record NZ_LXYG01000003.1, on the reverse strand, counting down.
ATGCCACTAACCTTTTTAGTTAATTCAAATCTGGAGAAAGGGTGCTTTATTAAATCATTACTCCAGCTGTTGTATGGTTCTGTGCCTGACTTAATGAGACCAATTAATTTTTCAGCAAGCTTATCAGTATCATCATAACCAAAGGTTAAACCAAGATTAAACTCAGTTATAAGTTTAGCTGCGTCCCCTTTTTGGGGACCAATAAATAAAATGGGTTTTTGTGCGCCAATGTAATCAAATATCTTTCCGGTTATTATAAGCTCGTTGTCTTCTGTATCAGGAATTACCAACAATAAAAGATCAGCGGTCTGCATTTCTTTTTTAGCAGCTTTATGAGGAATATATCCATGGTAACTGATCAGATCTTGCAATTCATATCTATTTATGATCTCCTTTACTTTTTCATTAAATGAGCCAAAAAATGATACTTTGATCTTTTTTCTCAGATCATCATCGAGTGAACTCAGAGCTTTAAAAAATGAGTGAGGAATTGCTGCTTCAGTCATACTCCCAACATACTTAATGGATAGTGCATCAGGATTACGCTTATCATTAGTTAACTCAAAATCTTCATGATCAAACCCATTTGTAATTGTGTGATAGTGACGGTCAAAAACACTTTGCTGTACTTTATTCATACTATCTGAAACAACAATCACTTCATCGGCTTTTGTTAAACACTTTTTTTCTAACGAAATATCTTTCTTTGAAGCTCTATCTGTTCTGGGCAGATGCTGGTTATAGAAAATTTGACTCCAGGGATCTCTCATATCCATGATCCAATTCAGGTCAGGATATTTTGTTTTTAGTTTTAAACCAATTAGATGAGTTGAATTCGGCGGACCTGTTGTAATGACTTGTTCTATTCCATATTCAGAGATAATTGTTTCAGCCTTCTTAAAAGCAAAAGGAACCCAACCTATTCTTGCATCAGGAATAAAGAAATTAGCCCTTATCCAGATTCCAATTTTTTTTAATAAAGAACCATCATTTGAAAAAGCAGTTGATGGAGTGGAAACCTCTTTATCCGTTTTTCCAGTCAATCCGCCAAACAGAGAATATGGTTCAATGCTTTTTGATCTGAAGACTTTTAAAGTTGATGAAACTTCGTCTTTTAAAGAATCATCAACTAGTGGATATGTTCCATTTTCGACAGTTAATACAAAAGGTTCTATATTAAACTTTGGTAAATACTTGGCAAATTTAACCCACCTTTGAACACCGGAACCTCCACTTGGAGGCCAGTAATAAGTGATGATCAGAACTTTTGTTTTTTCATTCACTATTTGAAGTATTATTTCTGAAGTAGGTTACTCCAAATGCTAAAGCGATCAGTACTTGAGCAACCAAAGAAATCCACCCTAAAGTAACTCCTAAAGAATAAGAAGAAGGCTTAAATTCCATAACAAGCTCATGGTCTCCGGCTGGGATCTTCATACCTCGAAGCACATAATTTGTTTTTAAGATTTCAATTTCTTCTCCATTTAACGTAGCAACCCAACCCGCAGGGTAGTATATCTCACTGAGCACCAGAAAACCGGGTGTTGATCTTGATACATTAAGAGTTATTTCAGAACCGGTATAATTAGTTATGGAAACCTCGGAAGTAGAATCTGTTGAAATCGGAATTTGATCAGAATTTTCGACTACGGCTACTTTGGAATAATCGACTTCCGGATTGCTGACGAAGTCAAAAGCTTCGTTTGGAGTATCTGCATAAACAAGAGAGTCTACAAAGAAAGCTTTGGGTAGTATTTTCTGATTTTCGTAAACCGTCCCTGAATTTCCATCGAAAACAGGTGTTAATCCCTGAAAAGGCAGTCCCGGGCGGAAGTTTACGTACTTAACATTTAGTGCTCCCAGTAGATTTAAATTCAAGCCTCCACTCTGAGTGTAAAGCGGTCCACCCGGAGAAGTGATATCGGATACAATGCTAAGTTTAGCACCAGTATATCCCCCTACCGTTGGGTAGAAATAAGAGGGAGTCGCTTCTTGAAACGGGCTTACCAAAAGCGGAAATACTCTGTATCGGTATTCACCATTTTCAGAATATATATTATCGATAATATATTGGTCAATGTCTCTTTTCTGAGACTCCAGGTATTTTCCGGGGTTTACGTTAGCGTTTACAATTACTCGTTCGGGAACGTAGCGCTTGCCAACACTTATCATATCGAACCCTGTAATAACTATAAGCCCGAGCGAGGCTAATGTGACAGATAGTTTCTTTTTAAGCGCAAACCAGATCAGTGCTCCTGCAAAAATCAGAAACAGACCCAATCGGAATACATCTTTATTTGCACTTTCTTGTCTGTCAGGCACAAAGTTTTGCTGTACATAAGTACTCGCTCTTTGCTGAACCTGTGGATTATCAGGACTAACATTATTTTGTTGAGCAATCTGATTAGCAATATTTGCAACTTCACCTGACTTTGTATAATCCATGGTTTTAACCTGAACAAGTACAAATACAAATATTAATACAGCCGTGCCAAGTGGAGCATATAACTCTTTTAGTTGAGGAGTTTTCTGCTTTACAAAATCAAAAAACCAATCTAATCCATAAACTGCGACTACGGTATAACAAAAAGATGTAAGGACTAACCAGGTTTCGGGTGCTCGGAATTTGTTAAAGAAAGGGATGTAATCAAAAGCTAACTCATTGAAGAAAGCAAAATTTTCTCCCCATGCAAACAATAACGCCAATGTACCGGTTCCAAAGAATACAAACATAGTTCTGCTTTTTTGGCGAAACAGAGCAATTAATAAAAAGGGTAAAAGCAGAGCACCTAAGTAGTGCGGACCTGATGTCACAGATTTAGGGCCAAAATAAGTTGGAGACGCCCCTCCAAATATTTCAGGGACTAATAAAGTTAATGATTCTTTAATTCCTTGAGACCAAGCGAAAGCATAGCCTGTAGAAAGTCCCGTTGTTCCATCTAAAGCTGAACCACCTCTAATGCTGTATTGGGAATATTCCTGTAGAGTAAGGAAGTTTTGTGCATGACCAAGAATCCCAATAACTCCGCCAAGGACAAGCAATCCGGTTACAATACCAAATTGCTTTAAGTTCTTTTCCTGGATCAGCTTCCATGAATTTGCAATCCATAAAAATCCCAATAAGTAAATGAAATAATATGTGATCTGCGGATGTCCGGAGCGCACTTCTAAGGCCATCGCAACAGAGAAGAGCAGTAATCCTGCCAGCTTATTTTTTGAGTGTGTAAGCTTCCAATATCCGGCGAGGACCCAAGGCGCGTATGCAAGCGCTACAAATTTCGAAGTATGACCTGCTCCAATGATTATTGGGAAATAAGTAGTTAACGAATAAAGCAAACTTCCGAATACAGCTGTTAATGGCTTGAATCCCATCAAGATCAGTAAAAAATACATTCCAGATAACATTACCCAATATGGAAAAGCTGGATAAATACTGTTAAAAAATCCGGACAAACGGTCAATATTAGGGATCTCATTCTTTACGGATACCACATAGGCGGGCATCCCCATATACATGTTTTCAGCCCAAAGCGGCTCTTTGCCATATTGCTCTCTGTATTCAATAATTGATTCAGCTCCGGCTCTCCACTGAGTAATATCGTGTCGTTGAAATTCTTTACCTCCGATTGTAGTAGCCGTGAATAAAATAAAAGGCACCAAAAAAAGTACAGCCAGTGCAATAAGGTGTTGTTTAACTTCTGAAAGATTATAAAAGAAACCGTCTTCAGAAGTATTCTTGTTTTGTTCGGTCATAAATTACTCAATTACTTTAGGTACGCGGAAATAATCAGAGTCGGCATCCGGTGCATTTTTGAGAGCGTCTTCGTGAGATACAGGCTCCTTGGCTTCGTCTTTTCTGAATCTGCTGTCCAAATCAATTACGTGTTCTAAAGGCTCTACATTTGAAGTATCTACTTCATTTAAAAGCTCCATATAATCTAAAATACTGCTCATATCCTTAGCATAGGACTTCGCTTCTTCATCAGTTACCTGAAGCCTTGCAAGGTTAGCTATATAATGGACATCTTTTTCTGATACAGACATATAGTATTTATTATTAATTTAAATGAGGGTGAATTTAAGAAAGATTATGTGAAAGGTTAATTCTATATTCAAAAAAAGACTTAATGCTTGGGAAATCATTGAAATTATACTCATTTTCGCACAGCTAATTCATTAAGTATGATAAAGAAGAAAATAACGATTAAGAATTCATCAGGTTTACATGCCAGACCATCGGCAGCATTGGTGAAAACTGCGAGTAAATTTTCATCGGATTTTTTTATTCATTTTTATGGTTATAAAGTTAACGGGAAAAGCATTCTGGGAGTGATGACCTTAGCCGCTGAACATGGTGCAGAACTTGAACTTGAATTTGAAGGGAGTGATGAGAAAGAGGCTATGAAAACAATTACTGAGTTGATTGATAATAAATTTGGCCTTAAGGATGAGTAAAGTTGAGAGTGTTGATCATAAAGTTATAAGTGGGATTTCAGCAAACTCCGGTATTGCTATAGGAAATATTGTTTGTATCAACAGTAACAGAAGGAAAGTGCTTCCCAAATCAATATCTGAAACGGAAGTAGATAATCATCTGAAAATATTTAAAGATGGAAGAACAGCTCTACTAGATGAATTGTCAGGTATGTTGGATTATCTTGATGAACAATCAGGATCAATTATTGATACCCAAAAACAAATTGTTTTAGATTCTGAAGTTGAAAAAAGGGTAGAGTCTTTGATAAAAGAGGAATTGCTCTCCAGTGATTTTGCTGTTTATAAAACATTTTGTGATTTCATAGAGCGTTTAAAAGAAAGTGGATCAGAGTTATTTCGGCAACGAATAGTGGATCTTGAAAATTTAAGAGATCGGTTCATCGATGTAATATGTGATGACGATAAAAGCTTTTCTATTAAAAAAGGGACTATTCTTGTAACCAAAGAGCTAAGTCCTACAGAACTAGTGTCCCTCCATGCTGAAGGCCTTTCCGGGTTGGTGATGGAAAAAGGTGGAATCACATCGCATGCAGCATTAATAGCTCAATCTCTGGAGATCCCGTGTATTGTCAGCGCTAAGAGTGCAACATCTAAAGCATTTAACACTAAAGGAGTACTGGATGGCCGGGAAGGAGTTCTGATTCTTGATCCGGAAAAAGAGATTCTGGATAAATATAAAATCAAACTTAAAAAGCTTAAGAAAACACAGAGAAGATTACTCAAAAATATTAATGAGCCATCTCGAACTAAATCAGGAACTGAATTTTTTCTTTCTGCAAATATAGAATTTGAGTCAGAACTGAACCAATTGAAGAAATATAATGCTACAAATATTGGTCTGCTAAGAACAGAAGGGTTGCTATTCAGCAATAAGACTGAATTCGATGAACAACTCAGGTTTTATGATTCCGTGATATTAGCAACTGAGGGTAGTGTTACATTTAGGCTTTTTGATGTAGGTGGTGATAAATTAAATGCTAAAATTCCGGAAGAAGCCAATCCCTTTTTAGGGTGGAGAGGAATCAGAATGCTTTTGGATGAAAAAGAACTGTTGGAAACCCAACTGAAAGCATTATTGATTTGTGCAGGAAAGTATAAAGGTCGAGTTAAAATTTTGGTTCCCATGATTTCTGTTGAGGAAGAAATTATAGCATTGAAAGCCATAATTGAAGAACTTCAAAGTAAATTGAGAAATGAAGGGATTAAGATTGATGAAAAAGTAGCTCTTGGAGCAATGATCGAAGTTCCAAGCGCGGCACTAAATGCCAAAAATCTTGCAAAACATTTAGATTTTATGAGTATTGGTACTAACGACCTAACTCAATATACCATGGCTGTGGATAGGGGAAATGAAAAGATATGTTCATTGTATCAACAGCAACACCCGGCAATTTGGGAACTTATTAAGATAACAGTTGAAGCAGCAGCAAAAACCAATACTGAAATTGCAGTTTGCGGAGAACTGGCCGGTAATGTACTTGGCGCATGCGGTCTGGTTGGCTTAGGTATCAGAAATTTAAGTATGATCTCAAATGCGATACCAAGAATTAAAGAAGAACTTATAAGTCATAATGATTCTGAGTTTGACGAACTTGCAGAATCCTTTTTGGCGGCATCAAATACAACGCAAATAAAAGAAATATTCGAAGACTGGAGAGTTCATTAAATGAAGATCAGTAAAGAACTAATAAACAAAGTAGATTCCGAAAACATGTGGGATTTGATATCAAACTTTCCAAAGCACTGGAAAGAGGTGATGAAACTCACAGAAGACGTTGAGCTAAATATTGATAGATCGAGAATCAAAAATATTTGTTTTGCAGGTATGGGCGGTTCTGCAATTGGAGCGGATCTCATTCGGGCATATTCCTTAAAGTCTTGTCCTTATCCGGTTCAGGTAAACAGGCATTATGAAATTCCAAATTACATAGACGAAAGTACCCTTTTTATAGCCTGCAGTTTTTCAGGAAATACAGAAGAAACCTTAAGTGCTCTGAACTCTGCGATGGCAAAAGGAGCACAGATCATTGGAGTTACTTCCGGCGGAGAATTAAAGAAGCAAGCCATAGAGCATGAGTTTGATTATATACAAATTCCGGGAGGTATGCCTCCAAGAGCAGCTTTAGCATATAGTTTTGTACCTCTTTTCAGAATATTTCAAACATTGGAATATCTGGATGAGTCAGATAGTGTTTTGGATGATACTTATAATTTATTGAGTGACGGGGTATCAAAATTTATTGATATAGATGATAATGACGCTTTGGCTTTAGCTCGTGAGCTGAATGAATCTCTTCCAATTATTTATAGCGATGCACTATTAATGGAACCGGTTAATTTGCGTTGGAGAGGACAGATTGAAGAGAATTCCAAAATGATAGCGTTTGGAAACCTTATCCCGGAAATGAACCATAATGAAATTGTGGGTTGGGAACATATTGCTCATCTGGCAGGTAGACTTACAGTAGTAATGCTGAAGGATCGGGATGATAATCCGAGGGTTACTAAAAGGATGGAAATAGTAAAAGAATTAGTTATGGATCAGGCTTTATCTGTTATTGAGATCTCAACCATAGGAAACAGTAGATTGGAAAGAATGTTTTCTTTAGTACAACTGGCAGATTGGGTAAGTATGTATTTAGCATTATTAAATGAAATAGATCCAACTCCAATTGCAAAAATAGACATCCTGAAAAGTAAACTTGCAGAAGTTTAGTAATATTTAAAATCTCAGCTTTGTTTGACAACAAATTATTTCAACAGCAGCTTACCACTAGTTGGGTTGGTCACGAATTAATACTTCTCAAAGAAATTGATTCAACCAATAACTATGCAAAGCAAATAGAAAAAGCCATTCCCGGCACAGTTGTCTTAGCTGAGGATCAAACAGCAGGTAAAGGGCAGCACAAAAAGGCCTGGACTTCAGAACCCGGAAAAAATCTTACTTTTAGTATAGTCTTTACACCAACACAAGCTGACAGAATATCGCTTTTGACATTGGCATGTGCTTCAGCAATTGAAGATGTAGTATGTAAGTACTTTGATAATTGTTCAATAGATCTGAAGTGGCCCAATGATGTAATTTGCAATGGAAAAAAAATATCCGGATTACTTACAGAAGTGATTCATAACGGAAATAAGGTAGACAGAGTTATTGTAGGAATCGGCCTGAATGTTAATCAGGAAAAGTTTGAAGGAGAGTTGAACGACATTGCTACTGCTATGAAAGCAATTTCAGGAAAGGAAGAATCCAGAGAACAATTGCTATGTGATCTGTTGGTACGCATAGAGTATAATTATCAAAGGTGGGTAAATAACAGTATAGAGCTTATAAAAGAGATCAATCCAAAACTGCAGGGTTATGGCGATTGGATCACTTTAGAGGTCGACGGAAAATCATTATCAGATAAAAATAAATTTCTAGGGATGAACGAACTTGGTTCTCTTCAGGTGTTGAATAAAGAACTTGGAGTAGATACCTTCTCCTATGAGCAAATCAGAGTACTTGTTGATTGAACAAGGAATTTCAAATAAAGTAAGCAGATATTTTTCCGGAACACCAAAATTCGTTATTGGAGTAAGCGGTGGTGCGGATTCGATGGCGCTGTTGTATGCGCTCAAGCAATTAAAGATTTCCTGTTTTGTAGTACATATCAACTATAGATTAAGGGGAGTTGAGTCTGATCAAGATCAGGAATTAGTTGAGCAAATGTCTTTTCAATGGGGATTTGAATGCTGTTCAGTGAGGTTAAATAAAGAAGAGATGCAGTCTGGAAATTTTCAAAATTGGGCGAGGAACGAGCGTTATAAGATATTTGAAGATTTAGCCGAAGAAGTAAAAGCAGATGCCATTGCCATTGCTCATCATCAGGATGATCAAATAGAGACCATCGTTCAGAAGTTATTCAGAGGGAGTAGTCCGGAATCCTGGACAGGAATGAAGGAATGGGATGCTCCGTTATTTCGTCCGATGTTGGAATTCAGCAAAGAAGAGATTCTGGCTTATTGCGATGAAAAATCCATTCCTTACAGAGATGATGAGAGTAATACTGATCCGAAATATTCAAGGAATTTTTTACGGGGTGAGTTTTCCGAAAAAATGAATAACCTGTTTCCCGGTTGGCAACAAAATGTACTGGGACTTTCAGACTTTGGAATGTTAAATGAAAAAATGCTGGATCAACTCTCAGAAGTGCATCTGGAAAAAGAAAGACTAAAGTTGGCGCCATTAAAAAAAATGGACGAGGTTTTAGCTCTGTCTTTGATAAAAAGATTTTTAGAGCAATTTATTCCTGTCGTATCAAAGGGAATTATTAATGAAGCATTTAGTCTTTTTTCAGCCCAGACAGGATCAGAGTTAAAAGTTTCAGATTCAGTTATTCTAGTAAAAGACAGAGATTATATTGTTCTGCAAAAAAAAGCAGAGTTTACTGAGGTCATAATCAAAGAGGAAGATATTGAGAATGTGTTTTCGGTACAGGGAACAGAATTTCGAATATCTGAACAGGTTGAATCAGAGTTATATTTAGATGCTGCTAAACTATCATTTCCATTATCTCTCAGAAGATGGAAAGCCGGTGATAAGATCCAGCCGCTTGGTATGACAGGGACTCAAAAAATATCTGATCACTTAACAAATCGGAAAGTTTCAACAGCAAACAGAGAAAAATCTTTGGTATTGAGCGATTCAGATGGTACTATTTACGCAATTATTTTTAAAGGAAACGATCCGGGCCCGGGAACAATTTCCGAGCTTTGTAAAGCAACCGATTCAACAAAACGTTATCTTTCGATAACATCAAAAAAGCAGGCATGAGTTATTACTTACCGGAAACCGTTGATTGCAACGGCGATACATTTAAAGTATTTATTACCAAAGAGGAGATTGAAGCAAGAGTCTCTCTGTTAGGAAAAAAATTAGACAAAGATTTTGAAGGCAAGCGACCGATCTTTATTGGGATCTTGAATGGCGCTTTTATTTTTCTTGCGGATATCATGCGGAGTGTTTCCATCCCTTGTGAGGTCGATTTTATGAAGCTTTCCAGTTACGGTGATGAAAAAGTTTCTTCAGGTCAGGTAACAGAGCTCAAAGAGATTGACGCCAAGGTGAAGGGAAGACATGTAGTTTTGGTTGAGGATATAGTGGATACGGGGCTTTCTATGAAATATATCGTTGAAAGAATGAATAGTTACGATCCGGCTTCTGTTTCGGTAGTAACTTTACTACATAAGAAAGATGCTACAAAACACGAAGTACAGATAGATTATGTGGGATTTGAGATCCCAACAAAATTTGTTTTGGGCTATGGTTTGGACTTCGCACAGGAAGGAAGAAATCTTGCTCAGATTTATGTGTTAGATTCTGAGCAGGAAAGTTAAATCTTAGATTGATTAGAGGTATTAACTAACGTATATTTGTTGCCCTTGTAAAGGAGAGGTGGCTGAGTGGCTGAAAGCGCTCCCCTGCTAAGGGAGTTTATATGGAAACATGTAACGAGGGTTCGAATCCCTCCCTCTCCGCAAGCCAATGTAAAGTAACCCCACACATAATTTATGTGTGGGGTTTTTATTTATCTATCATGTTCAGCCTGATCTCTCCAATTTTTATTCCTGTAATTATATTTTTTGCTCGCATTATGGATGTGAGTCTTGGTACTCTTCGTATCGTAATGGTTTCACGAGGGTATAAATACAAAGCCGCATTATTAGGGTTCTTTGAAGTGCTGATCTGGGCTTTTGTTGTTGCAGAATTGCTGAAGAACCTTAACAATTGGGTTAATTATGTAGCTTATGCCGGGGGATTTTCTGTAGGAACTTTTGTTGGTATGTACATTGAGAGTAAAGTGAAAGTAGGGACCATTATCGTTCGCATTATTACTCAGAATAAAAGAGAAGAATTGATAGAAAGTTTGAAAGAGGCGGGTTTTACAATAACGAGCATAGCTGGAGAAGGAGGGTTTGGACCGGTGAATATTATTTTTACTGTGCTCAAAAGGAGACGTTGGAATGAAGTTGTTTCCATTATAGAAAAGAATGACCCTGCCGCTTTTTATTCATCTGAAGATGTTACATACGCAAACTCATCCTTAGACTTGAGTAAGCTTGATTCTGATCGTGGAGCTACCAATAGACTACTGGGCTTGCGAAAAGGAATCTAAACATGGTTTTGCCTTGAATTTTGGTTGAGCTCTAATAGCTCATATACCTGAGGAGTAGAAGACCTCAGAAGTTCTTCTAATTAGTTTTTTACAATCTTATTGAGTAATAAGGAGGCAACCAAAAACTAACACTTACGAGGTACAGAACATGTTTGATGAAATCAAAGAGGTCTTGGTGCAATCCTATGAGACTTTTTTCAATGAATTAGCTTCCTTTCTTCCAAATATTATTGGGGCATTGTTGATTCTGATAATCGGTTGGATAATAGCAAAATTGGTAAAAACAGCTGCAGTAAGATTATTAAAATTAATTCGTTTGGATGTTGTGACCGAAAAAGCCAAGATCGATAAATTTTTGAAAGATGGTGGAAGTGATAAATCAGCCATAGATATTTTAGGAGGTATTATTTACTGGTTAATTATGCTGATCGTGATATTAGCAGGGCTGAATACTTTAGGCTTAGGAGTAGCATCTGAGCTTGTAAATCAGATAATACTGTACATTCCTAATGTTATTGTAGCGGTTTTGGCACTTATTTTTGGAGTATTCCTGGCCGGATTTATTGCTCAGATCGTAACCACGTATCTGTCTAATGTGGGTGTAGAGAATGCATCTGTTGTAGGCGCAGTCGCTAAATATGCTATTATATTCTTTGTAGTGTCTCTTTCTCTATCTCAGCTTAACATTGGAGATGAACTAGTTTCAAATGCATTCCTTTTACTATTTGGATCGGTATGTCTTGCTCTTGGTTTAGCCTTCGGTTTAGGTGGAAAAGAATGGGCTGCAAAAATGATAGAAAAAATGAGCAACAGAGATTAATGAATAGTTAGAATATAAAATACCCTGAAAGCCTTTCCGATTCGGAAGGGCTTTTTTATTTCAAAGCAATTTTTTCTAAGCGTTCGTAATGAGTCAGGGATTCACTTAGCAAAGCGTTAAGATTTTCCGGGAATGGATCCGTTTTTGGTTGATATTTCATAAAGCCGGTTGATTTATGAATATTACCATACCAATATTTAGCCCAAACCCCATCTTCAGGCCTTGCGCCCTTTTCCCAACTGAGCATATTTTCTTGATAGGGGATCGATATTTTTTCACAAAGTTTCTTCAGGATCCGCTCCGGGCTTTTAAGAAAAATCGTAGCATCTATAACTGCAGGAGTAATGTTTTCCTTTTCAAAATACTTCAAAAGTTCTGTGTGATCCTGATAACCTACATCTTTCATAGAAGGATTTTCAATGACTTTATCAAAAGATGGGAGCATTTCTTTGGGGTTTCTGGTCAGGATCACGTTAACAACATCGTGCATAAAACCTTTATTTAGATCTAGTAAATGATGTGTCATGTTTTTAAAAAAGACAACAGGTTTATCATGATTTCCCATCATCATTTCAATAACTTTATTCCCGTCTGTTTGCATGTCAGTCATTATTTCCTTTGCACCGGGATGGTATTCGTCGGCATTAGTTTGTGACAGATAATATCCGTAAAGAGGTTCATCAAAAACCCTTGTATCCGATCGTTGAGCAAATGAATACATTAAAGCTGTAGATATATTTCTTGGTCCTGACCACAAACAGATTCTTGTAATACCGTCTTTACTTTTCATGCTTTATTTCCTTTAACTCCTTCTTCAATAAGCTGATTGTATAACGAGCTTAGTTTTTTAGTCGAAGCACCATATTCACCATCCCCGATAATTCTTCCATCTATTTTTGTAACAGGAGTCAATCCACCAAAAGTGCCGGTTACGAAAGCTTCATCTGCTCCATAAACATCATATAAAGAAAAATCTTTTTGGAGACACGTTATACCAAATCTTTCACAGGCTTCTATTACTTTTCCTCTTGTTATACCGTTCATACAATACTGCCCTGTTGAGGTCCAGACTTCATCACCTTTAACAATAAAAAAGTTAGTGGCATTACAAGTGGAGACAAATCCATGGATGTCGAGCATTAATGCTTCGTCTGCGCCCGCTTCGATAGCTTGTACCAAGGCTTGTACTTCGTGAAGTTTACTATGGCAGTTTAATCTGGGATCTAAATAATCAGGAGATCCTCTGCGGATAGTGCTTGTAAAAAGAGTGATACCTTGCTCTTTAGTTTCAGAAGAGGCTTGTTTGTGTTCGGCAATAATTACAACATTAGGCCCTGATATAGTAAGTCTTGGGTCTTGAGAAGGTGTTTTTTTGATACCTCTTGTAACCATTACCCGGACATGAACATGGTCATTCATTTCATTAGCATCCAGAACCTTTCGTATATCTGCTACTAGATCTGCTTTGGTAAAAGGCAATTTCATTCCGACTGTAGCAGCAGCTTCCCAAAGTCTGGTCAAATGCTCATTCAGAAATACCAGAACACCTTGATGCAATCGAAATGCTTCCCATATGCCATCTCCCACAAGGTATCCACTATCAAAAACGGATATCTTCGCGTCTTTTCTGTCAAATAGTTCGCCGTTTATAGAAATCTTTATATGTTCGTTTCTATCATCATTTACTGCATTGTGAGTTCCGTGCACCATATTCTAACTTATTTTCTTGCTAATGTAGCAGGATTTATTGAGTACTTCATTTTTAATTTTACTCATGCCGATCGGGATTTTTTTAGAACTCAAAAATCAGAAATAGAGGAAGTGATCACAACTCCATCAAAGGTATTTGATAACATTGAATTAAACGAAATAAATTGGTGTTAGTAATATAAATTTCAAGAAAAAAAGGGATAGTAATGATTAACAGAGACACCATACTGGAACTAAATGAGATTGCGGGAAAAATTAGTATTTCAATATACATGACAACCAATAGATCAGAGCCGGAAGCCGGGCAGGATTCTTTACGATTTAAAAACATTTTAAAAGATCTGAGAAATGAACTATCCGAAAAAGGAATAGAGGATAAGAACATTGATGAGTTGTTATCAGAAGCAGATGCATTACTAAACGATTCAGAATTCTGGCGGTATAATGATGAAGGTCTGGCTTTATTCATCACAGAGGATTTTTTTAGATATTATCGATTGCCTTTCAAAACCGATGAGAGAATACTGATTGATAATCACTTTCTGGTTACTCCATTGATTCGAATGATGACTCTGGAAGGTACTTTTTGCATTTTATCAGTAAGTCAGAAAAATGTTCGTCTATTAAAATGCACTAGTGAAACCGTAGAAGAAATAGAATTAGAAGAAGCACCTTCTAACATGGAAGAGTTCAGAAAATTCGATGTTTATCAAAAAAGTGTTCAACAACATTCCGGAGAAAACAGAGGAGGAGCAATTTTTCATGGCCACGGTGGTGGAGATGATGATACAAAAGTGGTTGAGGAATATTTACGAAACATCGAAAATGAAGTCACATCAATTCTGCGTAAAAAAGAAGACCCTCTGATTCTTGCAGGAGTGGATAAGGCTGTAGCTCATTACCGAAAAGGAAATCATTATCACAGGCTAATGGATGAAGCAATTATTGAAAACCCTGACCTCCTGAACAATAAGGAACTCAAAGATAAAGGTTGGGAATTGATACAATCGTACTTTTTGAAAGGCATGTATGATGATTTGGAAAGGTTAGGAAACGCGTCAGAAACCGATAGATATTCCGGAGATTTACATGAAATTATTGAAGCGTCTTACTTCGGAAAAGTAGATACACTTTTTATTCCTACAGGTAAAGCTGTATGGGGCAGTTATAAAGTAGAAGAAAATCAATTCAGCATGATGGATTCTGAGAACGGTGAATATAAAAGAGATCTGCTGAATGCAGCGGCAATATATACGCTGAAAAAAGGAGGAAATGTATATTCACTTAAAGAGACCGAAGTGCCGGCAACGTCCGGTATGGCAGCTATTTTCAGGTATGCCTGATCTGATTTTTATAAACCAGAATATCTAAGTACCAATCAGAGTTACTACAATTTTGCGTGAGCCTCCATTGTTGCGATGCTCACAAAGATAGATTCCTTGCCATGTTCCAAGGTTCAATTTACCATTAGTGATAGGAATACTTACAGAAGAACCAAGTAGTGAACTTTTGATGTGAGAAGTCATGTCATCGGTGCCTTCTAAAGTATGTTCGTAAAGACTTATATCTTCCGGAACAGTTCTGTTGAAAAATGTTTCAAAGTCTGTACGGACGGTAGGGTCGGCATTTTCATTAATGGTTAAGCCGGCGCTTGTATGCTGAATAAAAACCTGCATAATGCCGGCGTTTATCTTTGTGATCTCCGGTACGTGTTGCAGAATCTCCCGGGTAACAAGATGAAAACCACGGCTTCTGGGCTTCAAAGAAAATTCTTTTTGAACTAAAGTCATTTTTGTTGGTAAGATAACAGATGTAGAAAGGTTTTGCTAAGTGATGAAACATCGAGCCACTTGTCTTTAATCCGGACCAATCAGATTTTGCCCCTGCATATTCTTAAAAAGAGAGAAAATGAAACCCGCACAAAAATTTATAAAACTAAGGGTTTTATCAACTGAAATTCATTAAACAGCTTCGGCTTTTACAATTGATTTCTGGGCTATCTCTCCACAAAACCGCTTCCAATACTAAAAATCATTTAAGTATTAATTATTACTTATTTCTCATACCTGATTTGGAAAGTCCTTAACTTATAAAGCTCAAAAAGAAACGATTCATCAACGAGAATTCCGGCAGAATACTAAAATAAAGTTGTGGAATTACTCGCCTATTAACATCAGGAATGAAAAGACTACTTAACCTCTATCGGTTCGATTTCTCGGAGCCGGTAAATTATAAAACAGAAATTCTATCAGGTGTAACGGTGTCACTGGCATTGGTTCCGGAAGCCGTGGCATTTGCTTTAATAGCAGGACTGTCTCCACTTACCGGTTTGTATGCTGCGTTTGTGATGGGGCTTGTGACATCGATCTTTGGTGGACGTCCGGGAATGATCTCCGGTGCAACAGGTGCTGTTGCAGTTGTGTTGGTTACTTTAGCTCAATCGCATGGAGTAGAATATATTTTTGCAACAGTAGTTCTGGCAGGGTTAATTCAGGTAACTGCAGGAATGTTAAAGCTCGGTAAATTAATGAGGCTGGTTCCACATCCTGTGATCTTTGGTTTTGTAAATGGATTAGCTGTGATCATATTTATGTCTCAATTAGCTCAGTTTAAGACTCCAACCGGTGAATGGATGACCGGAGATTCGTTATATATGCTACTTGGCTTGGTTGCTCTAACTATGCTGATCATTTGGGGATTGCCCAAATTAAGTAAAGCCCTACCGGCTTCTTTAATTGCAATCTTGGTAATTTTTGCGGTAGTAGTAACTTTTAATATCGATACAAGAACAGTGGGCGATATCGCTTCCATTAAAGGTGGTTTTCCTCCATTTCATATTCCTGCAATCCCTTTTACTCTGGAAACTCTAAAACTGATTTTTCCTTATGCGTTAATTATGGCAGGTGTTGGATTGATCGAAAGTTTGTTAACGCTGAATATTGTAGATGAGATTACAGAAACCAGGGGGCATGGAAACAAAGAAGCTGTAGCTCAGGGCGCAGCAAATATTCTGTCAGGCTTCTTTTCAGGGATGGGTGGTTGCGCAATGATCGGTCAAAGTTTGATAAACACTTCGGCAGGAGCAAGAGCTCGTTTATCAGGAATTGTAGCTGCGGTGATGCTTTTGGTATTCATTATGTTTGGATCAGGTTTGATCGAAAAGTTACCGATGGCAGCACTAACCGGTTTAATGATCATGGTTTCGATAGGAACCTTTGAATGGGCTAGTTTCAGTACGATAAACAGAATGCCAAATTCTGATATTTTTGTAATGGTGTTAGTAACATTAGTTACTGTATTCCTTCATAATTTAGCTCTGGCTGTAATTGTTGGGGTGATTATTGCGGCACTAGTATTTGCCTGGGATAACGCAAAGAGGATTCGTGCCAGAAAACATGTTGACGAAGACGGAATCAAACATTACGAGATATATGGACCTCTATTCTTTGGTTCTGTATCAGTATTTAATGAAAAATTTGATGTGCTGAATGATCCGGAAGAAATTATCATAGACTTTGCTGAAAGCAGGGTTGTGGACATGTCAGCGATAGAAGCTTTGAACAAGATCACAGAACGTTACTCTAAAGTCGGAAAGAAGGTGCACCTTCAGCATTTGAGCAAAGATTGCATTGCACTACTTGAAAATGCAGAAGCTATTATTGATGTGAATGTACTGGAAGACCCGAAGTATAAACTGGCTGTAGATAAGATTTAATTATAGTAAATTTTGAATGATTCAAGTGCTTGATTTGTATATTAAGTGATGAAGTACTGGAAAATATTCAAGAAGACGTTATCGGAATATGGTGTTCAGGATGCTATGAATTACAGCTCCTCAATAGCATTCTATCTTATCTTTTCATTGCCCGCAATTCTTATCATCACTATATATATTGCGGGTTCTGTATATGAAGATCAAGTTGTGAGAGATAGCCTCCTTGAGCAGTTTAATAATTTTTTTGGTCAACAGAGCGCAGAGGCGATCGACAAGATCCTTAGAAATGTGAACGAAGCAAGCGACTCAGTGATAAATCGAATAATTGGTTTTATAACATTGATAGTAAGTGCTACTACGGTTTTCGTGTCATTACAGGATGGGATCAATAAAGTGTGGGGAATTGTAGCTAAACCGGATAGCAACCTTTACAGAGTATTAAAGAACAGATTACTTTCTTTAGCAATGGCTGTAAGTGTTGGATTTTTGCTTCTGGTTTCATTGGTGATAGAAGCTTCATTGAATTTCTTTGACTCAAAAGTGATAGAAATTTTCTCTGAATCAGAATTCTATATAGCTAACACAATTAGCTTTAGCTTTTCTGTGATCGTAACAACATCAGTATTTGCCTGTTTATTCAAAATTATTCCCGATGCTGAAGTAAAATGGAAGAATGTATGGATGGGTGCACTTATCACTACAGTTCTGTTTGGGATTGGGAAATATATGATAGGCTTCTATCTGGGAGTCAGCTCATTCGGCAACGTATATGGCGCAGCAGGGTCTTTAGTGATCCTTCTTACCTGGATATTTTATTCTTCTATGATCGTTTTGTTCGGAGCTCAGTTTACAGCTGTATACTCTGAAGAAATAGAAGGAGGAATTAACACCTCAGAAAACGCAGAATTAGAAAGCGAAAACAGTTGATTATTTTATTGGCACCCAAACTTCTTCCAGCGATTCCGGGTTTTGAGGGCCAAGATATCTGTCATCAAGTACTTCAAAATGAGGCCGGTGATCCAATTCAAATTCTGAATCAGGAAGCCATTTCAGATGAATAAAATTCAAAGTCTTCTGAAAGTCAGCCATAGTACCTTTGTGAATAAACACAGCATATTTTCCACCCGGCAATTCCAGTGTTTCCATTTCTTTCGGGACAGATTCAAAGCTTTTTACTTCAGTTGCAGCCCAGTATTTAAAAATCAGTTTGGGATGAAAATCAGAATAGCTGAACAGGTTATCATAAATCTGAATTGAGTATTTCTCTCTGCCAACTTTGTTTTCGATAGACTTTACCTGAGGCATAAATCTTTGCCAAAGTCCCGGAGCTCCATAATCTGCTATTGAAGTATCAATACTCATGCCGATCAGTTTTTTGGGAGGTAACATTTTGATGTCTGGAGTCATAGTTTTCTAAATCAGGACTAAAGTTTTATTTATCGCTTTTTTTAAATCAGAATGAACGGAGAACTTTTCAGCATAACTATTCCATTCAGAAACAATATTGTTGATCTCATCCAGAATTTTCGGTGCTTTTTTCACATTCATTTGATAGGCTACATCCAGAAGGTCTTGTCTGGTAATATCAGAACGTTTTCCATTTATACTTAATGAATGCTGACTTACCCACTGACTTCCCGGACGATAAGCATGACAAATATCATAAGCCGGTGCCAGCTTCCATTCTCTGTCTTTCTCCATCATAAAAGCAAAGTTCTTGGTGTGGTCGTCACAATTTCTGCTCATTACATTGAATGCCATGCGCCTGTACATTTGCTCTGCCTGAGAGTAGGACAGACGAAGCATTCTCATTGTCTCAAATAGTTGCTCATAACTGTATTGAAGTACATTATTGAAATCGAAATGGCGAAGTGCACAGAATGTTTGAACATGAACTTTGTCTCCATTCGTAGTTCTGTCAAAACGCTTGGTCATGAAGTGAGCTCGGTCATTTTCTTCAAGCAAACGGGATTCCATCATTTCAATCCCGGCATCTTTAGCCATTTCATAATAAGCCATTTCAACACGACCATATCCGTTGGATGCTCCAAACTGTTTATCCATCACTCCGTCAAACTTGATCAGCCAATGTTCGAAGCCTTCAGGAGCAAAATACTGTCCGCTTCGAATCTCTTCCGTATCCTCATTGAAAGCAATTACCGCTTTAGCTCTTGCTCCACCGGCAGATGTTCCTATTTTAAGAATGTCATAAAACGCACGTTGTTCTTCTCGATTAGTAGAAAGATTGAAATTTTTTCTTTTGCTCAGAATCTTTTCAGCAACTTCAATTAGAGAATTGATCTCAAGGTTTTTAGAAACACTGCCGGATCCTCCCTGAGCAGGTTCTATTTCCAGAGCGCCCATACCTCTTTTGCCGATAAAGCAAAGTGTCTCAACAGGATTTAGACTATCAGTTGGTCTGCCTCGGGTAGTCAGCCAGGTATTGATCAATGCATTTCCATAATGATCAGGTAGGATGTCAGCCAATAAACCGGGTAGTCCTTTAAAGGTTTCATTGTCTCTTACTTCCGGAAAACTAAAAATTCTTTTCTTTGCATTCTTAATCGGCAATTTGATTGGAGACAGGTCTATATTTTCAGAAAGAAAAGAAGGCTCATATTCGAAAGAACCAAGTCTGGTGTTTTGATCCCAAGCAATAGCTCCGATTCTTTTGCCCCAAATATTTATATAAGCAGTCGTAATCATTACCAATCTACTCCGGGTTCCTCAACTTGATCTGAAGATCTTGATGCTCGTTGCCTTCGGCCGTCACTTTTCTTTGCAAGCTCCAAAGGGCTTATCTGTTTTTGTACCGTAAAGGCTTCCAGAGTATGAAGAAGATCCAAAGCTCTAAGCAACTGGATGAACGTGATCATGTTTACCCGGGTGCCTCTTTCAAACTCACTTAATGTGGATCGATTGATATTCGCTTTTTGAGCCAGATCTGATTGAGTAATATTTTGTTCTAAACGATGATGTTTAATGAACGAGCCAAGAGACTCTATAATAGCAGCGTCGCTTAAAATTTGCCATTCTTTGTTGTATATATCCATCATTAATATAATTATATGATATTAATGTATGTTTTTTCCATCAAAATTGCATTTTATTTAGGAAAATATTTTTAAAACTCAAAATAAGTGAGAATAGTAGATAGGCAATTTATAAAATTTAATGTTGTAATTAACCATCATTAAGCATTATGTATGTATATTGTGATGGAATTATTCATCTAATTCCGAAAATTAAATAATTCAAACTCTTTGAATGAGCTAGGTGGAAGGGGTAAATAGTATTTCTAACAATTTATTTGTGAACAAAAATAAATAAATATTTCATAATCATTATTTGTTCAAAATAGCTGTATATTTAAGGCTTGCTACTTTTAAGGAATTCTTCGCATGTAGGAATCGGGTAGTGCAAATTTCATTTCAATAAGAATAATGTCACAAGATTTAAGAAATATCGCCATCATCGCTCACGTAGATCATGGCAAGACCACACTGGTAGATCAAATTTTAAAACAGAGTGGAACGTTCAGAGAGAATCAGGAAGTCGAAGATCGGGTAATGGATTCAGGAGATCTTGAAAAAGAACGTGGGATTACAATCAGCTCTAAAAATACAGCGGTTAATTGGAAAGGAACTAAGATCAATATTGTGGACACTCCGGGTCACGCAGATTTTGGTGGAGAAGTTGAACGAATTCTGAAAATGGTAAATGGAGTTATTCTTTTAGTAGATGCCGCTGAAGGCCCGCTTCCACAAACAAAGTTTGTACTTAGAAAATCATTAAGCCTTGGTTACAAGCCAATCGTATTGATCAACAAGATCGATAGAAAAGATGCACGTCCTGATGCGGTTTTAGATGAGATCTTTGATCTTTTTGTGATGCTGGATGCCAACAATGAACAGTTGGACTTTCCGGTTCTCTATGCAGTAGCAAGAGATGGAATAGCTAAATTGGAATTGGAAGAAGAAAGCGACAGTTTGGCTCCGTTAATGGATACCATTGTTGAGCATGTTCCTTCTCCGGCGCAGCCTGTTGATGAAACGTTCAAAATGCTGGTAAGTAGTATTGATTGGAATGATTATGTAGGCCGAATAGCGGTAGGAAGAGTAGAGCAAGGAACTATAAAACTTAATCAGGAAGTTGCTCTTGTAAGTGGAAAAGGTGACCAAAAGATGAAAGGTCGCGCTACAAAATTATTTACTTTTAATGGGCTGAACAGAGAGCCGGTTGAAGAAGCATATGCAGGAGATATTGTTGCTTTAGCAGGTTATGATTCAGTTAATATCGGTGACACATTAACTGCGGCATCTGATCCTACTCCACTCGAGTATGTTGATTTAGATAAGCCAACTATTGCAATGTATTTCAGAGTAAACAACTCTCCTTTTGCAGGGCTTGAAGGAAAATATGTGACTTCAAATCAAATTAAAGATCGCCTTGAAAGAGAAGTGCGTACCAATGTTGCAATGAGAGTGGAAGCAACTGATAGTCCTGATGTGTTCAAAGTTTCCGGTCGTGGAGAGCTACAAATGGCAATTCTTATTGAGACAATGAGAAGAGAAGGGTTTGAATTCTCAGTTTCAAGGCCGGAAGTATTGATGCAGGAAATTGATGGAGTTACTCATGAACCGGTTGAAGAAGTAGTTGTGGATGTTCATACTGATTACAGCAACAGAGTAATTGATAACCTCCAGCAACGTAAAGGTATTATGCAGGGGATGAGCCAGGAGGGTGAGAATAACCGAATAGAATTCAGAGTTCCATCCCGAGGTTTAATTGGTTTTCGTGGTGAGATGTTAACTGAAACCCGAGGTACTGGTATTATGCATCAGCAATTTGATGCTTATGAGCCATATGCTGGTGAGATTCCGGGAAGAAATCGCGGAGCTTTGATTGCTCTTGAAAAAGGTGATGTGACAGGATATGCTCTTGAAGGAATTCAGGACAGAGGTAACTTTTTTGTTGAGCCGGGAGATAAAGCTTATATGGGAATGGTTATAGGTTTGAATAACCGTACCGATGATATGGTGGTAAACGTGGTAAAGAAAAAGAATTTAACGAACCACCGTGCTACACAAACAGCAGACTCAGTCAAAATATCACAAGCTAAAAAGATGAGCTTGGAAGAGTGTATAGAATTTATTGCCAACGATGAATTACTTGAAGTAACACCGGAAAGCTTAAGAATTCGTAAAAAGTATTTAGATCACAACGAGCGTAAGAGAGAAGAGAAGAAGAAAGCGGGAGTTTAAGAAGGCTTTAACTTAATGAATAAAAATCTAATGAATTGTCATTCATTAGATTTTTTGGTTATAAATCCAATCTTCAAAAGCCTTTGATACCATTTCAATTGCTTTTTTTCAGCTAAATGACCTTCTTTGCGGTTTATTTCACTATTGTTCAACACGAAACAAGTTTGACATAAATGATCTTGTTTACCTTTATAAATAGTAGGCTTTAGTTGAACAATAATTTTACCAACAGGACGCTCTTGGCCATTCTTGGTGCCACACATCCCACAGTGCTGAGCTGATTTCTCTTTAGTTTCCCGGAATTCCACTATTTCGTCATTCTTTAGATTATTTGCGTGAAAGAATATTGATGTTAATTATAACATTAAAATTTATTAATTGAACGAACAATCTCAAGAAAAGAATTAAACATTTACTGAATGTAGATTATTTGTAGAGATATGATCTGATATTTGTTCGATAAAGTAAGTTGAAAACGGATCGAGGTATTTTTACGGATTATCTTCTCAGGAATAAATGAGCAACAACCCAAAAGAAAACTAACTATATCTTTGTTGGGTGTTGAATATCCTCACCCCATCCCATAAAACTCAGCTTTTTCTTTGTGATAAGGTTCGAAGATCTTTTTTAAAGATTGGTTTTCCGGAAGTTTCAGATCAGCATCTTTTTGGATCAATTCTTTAGCTTTCTCCTTAGCCTGAGCTAAAATGAATTGGTCTTCCACAATATCAGCTACTTTGAAATCAGGAAGTCCGCTTTGTTTAGTGCCGAGGAAGTCTCCTGGTCCACGAAGCTTTAGATCAGCTTCGGCAATCTTAAATCCGTCGTTCGTTTCTTCCATAGTTTTAAGACGAAATGCTCCGGCTTTGCTCACTTTAACGTCAGGCATAAGAATGCAATAACTTTGTCGCTCGCCACGACCAATTCTCCCTCTAAGCTGGTGAAGTTGTGATAATCCGAACCGTTCAGCATGTTCGATGATCATCACTGAAGCATTTGGTACATCTACACCCACTTCAATTACAGTTGTAGAAACGAGAATTTGAATTTCATTAGCAATGAACGCTTTCATGATTGCATCTTTTTCATCGCTTTTCATCCTGCCATGCAAAAGTCCCAATTTAAAATCCGGAAATTGAGATTTGAGTTTTTCATATCCCGCGGTAGCATCTTTAAGATCTAAAGCTTCAGATTCTTCTACCAATGGATAGATCACATAAACCTGACCGCCATCATTAACTTCGGTTCGAACAAAATCCCAGACCCCTTCTCTTTTTTTGTTACCGCGGATAGCGGTTTTGATTGGCTTTCTTCCGGCAGGTAATCCTTTGATGATGGAAATATCCAGATCAGCATAAACCGTCATCGCCAAAGAGCGGGGGATAGGAGTAGCACTCATTACCAATATATGAGGATGAGATCCTTTATTCAGAAGTTCGGCCCTTTGCTTCACTCCAAAACGATGCTGTTCGTCAATAACGGCAAGACCGAGCTTATGAAATCTTACATCTTCCTGAATGATAGCGTGGGTTCCAACAACAATCTGGCATCCTCCGCCCTCCAGATCAGTGAGTACATCCATTCGTAGTTTTGATTTCTGTCCCCCCACTAAAAGCCGAACATTAATATCCAGTCCTTTCAAATGATCAGCTAAAGTTCTGTAATGCTGTTCAGCAAGAATTTCAGTGGGAGCCAGAAATGCGGCTTGAAATCCATTATCCAATGCCATAAGCAATGCTCCGATAGCTACTATTGTTTTTCCGGCTCCAACATCGCCCTGAATAAGTCTGTTCATTTGCTTTCCGGAGCGGACATCTTTCTTAATATCAGCAAGAGAAGAAATTTGTCCTTCAGTTAGCTGAAAGGGGAGAAGTTCATTAAAGTACTTTGATGTATAGTTTCCGGTTTCCGAGAAAACATGACCTGATTTTCGTTCTTCTACGGTGTGATGAATTTTTTCCATACTCATTTCAAAAAGAAAGAGTTCTTCAAACTTAAATCGGTTTAAAGCTCTTTTGTGCTCGGAATGATCTTCCGGAAAGTGGATCATTCTGTAAGCTTCAGCTCTGGAGGGAAATTTCATTTCCTTTACCAGATTCTGCGGTAAAAATTCATTAATAGTAATCTGATTAAGAAGTGTCTCAATCCAACCTGCTACAATTTTATTGGTAAGACGGGTTTTACTGAACTCTTTATTGCTGGGATATATAGGTACGATCTTGGAGAAATTGCTGACATCGCCCTCTTCAGAAAGTTTGTCAACTTCAGGGTGAGCGATTGTAATGGACTTACCGTATCGTTTAGCCGGACCGAAAAAAGCTACCAGATCACCTTCCTTAAATATCTTTTTGAAATAAGAAGCTCCTCGAAACCAAACACCTTTCACAATTCCGGTTCCATCATTTATAGCGACTTCCAATCTTTTACTTCTCTTAAAACCGACTTCCTGAAGATTCACTACTTTACCAACTACAGTAACTTCTTCACCCGAGCCCATCAGGTGATTTATCTTTTGGACATTACTTCTGTCCAAATAACGTCGGGGAAAAAAATTAAGCAGATCACGTTCGGTTCGCACGCCTTCCGAGGCGAGAGCGTCGAGTCTTTTGGTACTTAATCCGGATAGTTTAGAAATAGACAATTGACAGACAGAATTTTTAGTCAAAATATCTGATAAGCGAGCAGATTACAAGTAGATTTAAGTGTGAGCATTGATGCAAAAAAAATACCAGCCCTATTCAGGGACTGGTATTTAATAAGTGGACAGAAATGATGGTTATGGAGGTTTTACTCCAATACCCTTCACTCTAGTCCTCGGTTAGTAAATACGAGTCAGCTAATTTTATTCCTGTGTTTTGTCAAAACGCAGTTTTTTATATGCATACGCTCCACCAGCTGCAGCAAGTAAACCAAGCCCACCATCAATTGGAGCTTGTGCCGGATCATCACCGGGAAGTCCAGGTAGTTGTGCATTGATAACAGTTGTTAATATTAAGATGATTGTTAGAGTTAGTAAGGTAAAGAGTAGAGTTTTCATGGTGGATATATATTTAAGATGAAAGACATAAGATTTAAAGGAAGTCTCACTTCTTATGTCTTGAGTCTAATGTTTTTTATTTAATGAGAGTTAATTTTTTGATAAATATGTTGTTTCCTGCTTCTAAGCGATATAAGTACACTCCAGAGGCTAATGCTCTAGCATCGAAAACAACTTGGTGATAACCGGCTTCCTTTCTTTCATTAGCCAGCGTTGCTACTTTTCTACCCAGGATGTCAAAAACAGTTAGTTTTACTACACTAGCT
Organism: Balneola sp. EhC07; assembly: GCF_001650905.1. GTDB lineage: Bacteria > Bacteroidota > Rhodothermia > Balneolales > Balneolaceae > Balneola. The sequence continues at coordinate 14,726 of NZ_LXYG01000003.1, read as the reverse complement.
TTTGGTAGATCATAATTAATTGTTGTAGAAGGGTTGAATGGATTCGGATAATTTTGACTTAACGAAAATTTATCCGGTAACCCTACTTCGTCTTCTGTATTTGTGGCAATTCCGGTAGTATTTATAACTACTTTCCATATTGGTTTAACAGTGGAAGATTTAGTTCTCAATTTTTTTGGTTCAGAAGAAGGCTTCGCATTTGTTTCTGATATAGAAAGTGACACTTCTTCTTGTGTTAGGTCGAATCGTTCTTCCGTTACTGTATTTACAAGTTCAATGGTCCAATTTTCCGGAAGCTTGTTTTCAGCAATGGAAAGTGATGTTTGTCCGGAAGTATTTTGAGCTTCAAGAGCAAGATCAAAAGAAAGAATTTCAGCATAAGGTCTTGAGTCAATAACAAGATTGATAGAATCTAATTGACTTGAAATATTTAAAAAGCTTTCAGCAAAAGAACCGAATTCAGGGGCATCAAATTCATCATATTCAATATGAGCCTCTTCTCTTACAACCAAACGAAGTTCATCAGATAAACCATTTTTATTTTCGAGATGTAATAACAAAGAAAATATTTCATTCTTGGCGTTAACTTTATATGCGACAGTATCTGTAGAAGCAATTGCCGTAGAATCTATATTTAGCTCAGCTGAAACTGCTGTCGCTTTTACATAGAAACCCTGAAAAGGCGCAATATATTTGGTTGCAGAATTTGTACCGCCTACACCTGTCTGATATGCATCATAATGGCCGTTGGCGCCATCCCAAACGTAATAGATACCGGTTGTGTTTGTTTTGGTTATTTCTTCCCAATTTAGGGTAGAGAAGCTCGGATTAGATATAAGATTTATTCCGTTTAGATTTGAAATGGCTCCTTCTGTATAGCTTAACGGAATAGTTTGAGGCAATGTAACACCATTTCCTTCGCTTATAATTGACTTAGGAAAACCTCCCTGAGTACCGGGCGTGCCATAGCTGTCATCTTCAAAAACGTACATCATAAATCCTTTTCCTGAAGAAGCAGAAGCATTAATTGAGTCCGGAATGCCCCAAGATTGACTGGATTCATTCCATGTGTATATATTAGACCTTCCTTTTGATGTTGACGCTCCTTCAATTCCTTGCGTCCATAATGAATCTGTAATAGTTGCAAAAGTAGAATTAGCAAACGGAGCACCAAACATCCTCCAACCTTGAGAACCTTTAATTTCCGGACCTCCTAATCTATAATCGCTCCACTGTAAAGTTGGTAATACCGAACCGTTTGGACGCACCCAAGTATCAGCAAAATCCCAATTTGTGTAGCTCGAATCGTTTTTAAGTTCCTCGGTTGAAAATCCTTTTACCGAAACTACGCCGGGGCTAAAGCTATTCCCTGTGGCGTTTGCTCGGTTGGTGGTTTCGGTATTCCAGTAGCTGTTTATGATGGAGGCATTCGATTCCAAACTGGCTACCAATCCCCCAACGGTAGAAGTGGCATTAATTGCACCAGAGGCGTAGCTGTTTTCGATGGTGGAACTAAGCACATTGTACGCAACCAAGCCTCCCACAATATAGCCCGCCGTAATATCACTGGTCGAAAAAGAATTAATGATGGTACTATTGCTTCGGTTAAAGCTAACCAAGCCCCCAACTTGTCCATCTGCCGTGATATCTCCCGTAGAATAACTTCCGCTAATGGTCGCTTCCGAATTATACCCAATCAGTCCACCTACATTGCGGGTGCCAACAATAGTTCCTGTTGCATAAGCATTGGAAATGGTAGCTGGCCCGCCATTATATCCGATTAAACCACCCGTATAAAGTGCGCCCGTTACATCTACGGACGATGAACTATTTACCACGCTAAGTTCTGGCCCGGAATGCGCCGTTTGGGTCCAGCCTATAAGCCCACCTACTCGATCTTTTGCCACTAAACTACCGCTTATGGTAGTATTGGTGATGGTTGAGCCCGCATTAAAACCTACCAAACCGCCCACATAACTAGAGGCTTTATAGTCGATATCCTCTAAATGTAAGTTAGCAATGGTGGCATCCGAAAAATAGCCGAACAAGCCCAAAAAATTAGAGCTTGGCTGGTTAATGGTAAGCCCGTTTATGTAGTGATTCTGACCATCAAGACTTCCGGTAAATTTTGTGGATGAATTCCCAATGGGTGAAAAGCCAAGGCTATCGTTCCAAGTTTGGCTTGGGCTTGCATCAATATTGTCCGTTAGTTGAAAGTGCTTACTCCATTCGGTTTCGTTATCACTTATCCACGAAAGGTTGGCTAAGTTTGCGATTTGGTAGGGATCTGCTTCGGTTCCGATTCCATTCACGGTAAAGAAATCTAAGTCAAACCCGTCCACAGAATCTTTATGGTTAGATTGCAAGTATGGTCTTGTAAAATTGCTATGAATTGTCCATACAGAGCTAAAATCAAATCCTGAATAATTTACTTTCGTTTTACTTTGAGAGGTAGATAAACCTGTTGCCATTTGGGAATTGTCGTCACTTCCAAAAGCGAGTAATTGCCCACTTGCGGTTGAGTCCCAATACGCTTCCGCTACGGTTCCGCCTTCGTTAAGCCCTATAAGCCCCCCAACTGTGGTAGTGCCAAATACAACTCCTGTGGCATACCCTCTAGAAATAGTTCCATCATGATTTCGCCCAATAAAACCCCCAACCCTTTCTGTTCCGGAAATATCCGCTGTCGAGTAACTATCATCAATGGAACCACTGCTATACCCAACAAAGCCACCCCCATATGTTCCTGCTTGTACGGTACCCATGGCATAGCTTGTTGTTATGGTGCCTGCATTTTCTGCCGCAAATCCACCCGCATAAGTAGCTCCGGTTACTTCTCCCGAGTAGTGGCTGCCTGAAATAGAACCGCTTGGAAAATTATATCTAACAAATCCGCCAGCGCTACCACTGCTGTTTACAGTTACGGTTGAATAACTATTTGTAATCTCTACTATGTTTTGCCCCACAAACCCCCCTGCTGTACTGGAAGCAGTAATACTTCCCGTAGAGTAGCTGTTGGAAATCGTCCCTCTATTATTTCTTGCCATACCTGCTACATGTTCTCCTGTGAAATCAATGTCTGTTACACCCAAATTTTGAATGATACTTCCTGTTCCAGCATTTACAAATAGACCGACTTCGTTGGATGGACGATTTATATAAAGTCCTGAAATCGTATGATTATCTCCATCGTAAGAACCCCTAAAATGTGGCCAAGAACCAATGGGCGAAAATCCAGCGCTATCATCCCAAGTTATGGTTGGGGAAGCATCAATATTTGCTGTTTGCACAAAGTACTTATCCCAAACGCTATCGGTTTCGCTAAGCCATGAAAGGTTTGGCAAGGTTGCAATTTGGTATGGGTCGGCTTCGGTTCCAGCCCCGTTCAAAGTGAAAAAATCTAGATCATATCCGTCCACAGAATCTGTATGATTTGATTGCAGATACGGCTTGGTGAAGTTATTGTGAATCGCCCACGTAGAATCAAAATCAAAGCTCGAAAAATTATTTTTCTGCTTCATGCTGGAGGAAGTCAATCCTATTACGTTTGAACTGCCAGAATTATCAACCCCAACAGTTTGCCCGCTATTCTCAATATCCCAATAAGCGCTAGTAATAGGGCGAGTAGAGTAACCAGCAATTCCGCCCACATTAAGGTTGCCGGTTACTGCTCCACCGGAGTAAGTATTGATGATGAAGCCCAATCCATTTCTTCCGATAAGTCCACCTACATATTCATTTCCATCAACATTGCCGGTTGCATAAGCATCAAAAACGGTGCTATTCGCATGCCCAATAAGCCCGCCCACATAGTTATTACCAGAAACATCTCCAGTAGCGTAGCTTATCAGAATAGAGTCTTGTGAAGATCGTCCTGCAAGCCCTCCAGTCCAATCTCCTCCTGAAACATTACCTGTTGCATAACTGTTTTTTACTGGAAGTTCTAGTTCGCCCACTAATCCACCAACAAAGTTTTCGCCTGTTACATTACCCGTTGCATGGCTAGTAGAAATAAAATAGAGCGTAGAATCGCTCAAGTCACTCGCTCGTCCGATTAGACCGCCAGCTAGAGAACTTTGATTCGATAAAGAAGTACTGGTTACTGTAGCGCTTGAAGAACTATTTGAAACGGAAACCTCGGTCACTAAATCGCCAACTAGTCCTCCAATTAATATCGTACCCGTTATACTTCCTGAAACATGAGCATTCGAAATTACTGTTTTTTTACCTTGTCCGATCAATCCACCAACTTGACTGGAACCTGTTATATCCACCTGGTCAAGTATCACATTTGAAATATTAGCGCCATTTGTACGTCCAAAAAATCCAGTCCCTGAGCCCCTAGAAATATAAAGTCCGGTTATGGTATAGTTTTGACCATTATAAGCCCCTGTAAATTCGTTGAACGCTGTGCCTAAAGGAACAAAGCCGCTGCCTGAATTCCACGAAGAAGTTTCTGATGCATTTATATTTGCTGTTTGTATTAGGTGTTCGTTCCAAAATGAAGTATCAGCACTTATGAGGCGAAGTTGAATGAGGTTTTTTATTTGAAAGGGATCGGCTTCGGTTCCATTGCCATCCATTTTAAGATCATCTACAAAATAACCATCCACCGTATCTTTATGATTAGATTGCAAGTAAGGTTTTGTAAAGTTTGAGTGAGCCGCCCACGTAGAATCAAAATCAAAGCCCGAAAAACTACTTTTTTGATACATTTGCGAGGTAGTTAATCCTGTTGCTACATGAACGTTTCCGTTGACTGCACCGACAGCATCGGTCTGGCCACTATTTTCTACATCCCAAAAATTATCCTGAGTTGCTCGAGTAGTATACCCAAATAGCCCTCCAACCTCATTAGTGCCCGTTACAAGTCCTGTAGAATAGTTGCCAGAAGCTCCGACCCAAACGCGGCCAATTAGCCCTCCAACCTTTGTTATACCACTAACTTCGCCAGCAGCATAATTATTATTTATAGGAGATGTATCAGCATGGCCAATAAGACCCCCTACATACTCTGTTCCACTTACATTTCCCAAAGCATAATTTTCAGATGCCAAAGCTCTTGAAAATCCAGCTAATCCTCCAATATAGTTTGTTCCGGAAACATCGCCCGTTGCATAGCTTTTTGTTATTTCGATACGCGAACTTCCTATCAACCCTCCTACATAGTCAATGCCAGTTACATTGCCACTAGCATAACTATTTGAGATATAAGAGCCTTCCGATATGCTTCCTGATTGGCCAATGAGACCTCCTACGTTAGAAGAGGAAGATGATACACTTACATTGGTTGAGCTATTTGAAATATGAACCAGCCCCTGAATCCACCCCACAAGACCTCCCGCGTATGATTTTCCAGTTAATTGCCCTGATACAAATACGTTATCAACGGAAATGTTATTCCCAAAAGCAATAAGACCTCCCGACCAAAAACTTGAAGTAATGTTGACATTCGACAGGGATATGTTTTTGACCAAAGCCCCATCAGCATGGCCGATAAATCCTCGCCCTGAACGGGGAGCAATAATGTAAAGATTAGAAATACTGTGCTCTTGACCATTATATGATCCTGTAAATGGATGTGAACTACTTCCGATGGGCGAAAAACCACTGCCAGAATTCCAGTTTAATGTTTCCGAAGCATCAATATCTGCAGTTTGGATGAGATGCTCGTTCCAATAGGAAGTATCTGCACTAACTAAACGAAGTTGACTTAGATTGCTTATTTGAAACGGTTCGGCTTCGGTTCCAGAGCCGAGCGGTCGAACTGCTCCCCCGGGAAGTGTGTCTGGTACATTCGATTGTATAAACGGATAACTTAATTCTTCATAGATATTCCAAGTGGAGGAGAAATCAAGCCCCGTAAACGAGGATTCATCCAGCATTTCATCACTGGTTAATCCCGTGGCACTTTGCGAGTTGTTGTCGCTGGCAATTCCTGTCGAGAGCCCACTGGTTTCGGTATTCCAAAAACTACCTGTAATGGTTCCACCGCTGTTGCTACCGAGCAATCCCGCAAAATTAAAAGAGCCGCTCGCAGCACCGGTAGAGTAGCTATCGGTTATACTTGAAGAACTATTGTTGGTACCCACTAGCCCACCAATATTCACCGTGCCATTCACCGTACCCAAAGCATAACTGTTGCTTATGGATGACGATTGATTGTTGGTACCCACAAGCCCACCTACTGATGAATATGCAACGGGAATATCAACATCCGCAAACGAAAGATTTATAACTCCGCTTTGGTCGTTCATACCAACCAAACCCCCAATACTGCTTGATGAACCTGTGGTGTTGCCCGTAACCGATCCCAATGCCGAGCTATTGGTTACGGTAGACGAACTCACATTGCCCACCAATCCACCAAGGGTGCGCACACCAGTTACACTTCCATTAAAGTGGCTATGACTTATTTGGGATTGGGAAATCCAACCAATAATACCACCCAAATTGCTGTTTCCTGTTACTGAGCCCGATACTGAAATGTTCGAGTATTCGGAACTTGAACCTGTAAGTCCCACAAGCGCTCCGCAATACGTACTTGCGGTGCAGGAAATATCTACATTTTGTAAGGTAAGATTTGAGACATTGGCTCTGTAAGCTATTCCAAAAAGACCGATGGCATCGCCCACAGTTCGGTTTATGGTTAAGCCAGAAATAGTGTATCCGGCGCCATCGTAAGTTCCCCCAAAATCATCGGAAAAACTTATACCAATGGGTGAGAAACCTTCGGCATCCCCGCCATTGCCATCGTCCCAGTTGGCTGTTGATGATGCGTCAATATCTGCGGTTTGCTCGAAGTATGAATTCCAGCTAGAAGTGTTTTGGGAAATCCAATAGAGATTTTCTAAGGAAGAAATTTGGTATGGAGAACCTGAAGTTCCGCTTCCTGATGGCGCAATTGCTGTTTGAGAGTATCCATAGTTAGATACTAAGAAAGTCAGTAAAAATGTTAATAGAAGTTTTGTATGCCGGGTAATTCTTGAATTGTTTTTCATCACCAATATCCGTCTTAGTTTTATCAGTAAACCCCGGCATATTTTTATCTAAGAAATGTTATTAGTTGTATCAATAGGGATAGCATCGAATTGAACTTCTTAAATAAATATGGACAGCTGCAATCTGATGGAGCTTTAATTAATCTATTTAAAAAGGTTCTGTACCCCTTAATAATAAACCATCAACAAATACTAACCTTTAATTATGTAGCCGAAGTATTAATTTTTCCAAATGATAGAAAATTGAAACTGGATTTATCTTATACTATCCTCTCAATTATTTTACTTATTCTATCAAAATTGCTGTATGCGAGTGTCAAAAGGCGTTGGTTTGTTTTTTTTACTGTTTTCTTCAGTGCAGGTTCTTGCCTTTCAGCCAACGCCTGTTCCATTTAATTGGGATGATATTTCAAGCCAATATCAAATTCGGAATTATTCTATAAAGGATGGGCTACCTATCAATTCCGCGAATCAGATTACTCATCAGACAGATGGGTTTATTTATGTAGCAACGAATGACGGGCTTGTCCGATTTGATGGAGATCGTTTTGTAGTTTTTGATACGAACTCCGATCCAACAATGCAGAGTAATCGAATTTTATGGCTAGAGAGTGGGGGAAATGATGAGTTATGGTTTACTGATGTAAATGGTAATCTCTACATGTTAAAATATGGTGAGGTTGTATGGCTCCAAAAAAAAGAGGCTTTTAAAGATATAGAAGTTTTGAAATTGGATGTTACAGCGGATGGAAGCGTCATCATTACAACAAGTAAAGGACTCTACCTGCAGAAAGAAGGAATTGAATTCGTACAGTTCAACGATGAAAATACTCAAGCAGAAATAAAAAATAGCTTTTCAGTTGATGGGGGCAGATTAGACTTTCTTACAGAGAATGGATGGTTTTATGTACGTGATAAGAAAGTAACAAAAGTAATGGATGCTGAGTCATTGTTAATTCCGGTTGAGGATGTATTCAAAATGAAAATGACAAAAGATGGAGTTAGATGGCTTTTAGGATATCACAATCAATTATTAAAAGTAGATAGTAATAACAATCAGAAACTCTATATATATGAACAAGAAAACTCAGTTATACTTTGGGATTTCATTGAAGTAAGCGATAAGGAGCTTTTAGTTGATACAAAAGAAAAATATCTGAGTTTTAACAGAGAAAACGGCTATTTCAAAGAAATTGATAGTGAATCAACATTAAGTGAACATGTTGAAAATATTGATTGGAAACAGGTAGAGCGTTCTGAATCAGTTATACGATTTCAGAACAGTATTTATGTTAGTGGGAAAAAAGTACTGAATACTCAACGTGGAATAGTCTATTTAACAATCGATAAGGAAGGTGGAATTTGGACTGCTACAAATGGCGACGGTATTTATCACATCACTCAAAAAAAGATCATCACTATTGGAGAAGATGAAATACCGGGATTATTCAATACATATGGGTTGCATGAGGATGGGAATAATATTTGGGCAACAAGTTTTGAAAACAACATATTTAAGATTTCCGATGAAGGGTTTACAAATTGGAACCGATCAAATAGCGAACTTGCTTATACTTTTTTTAGATCAGTATTTGTGGATGAAAATGAAACCGTTATGGCAGGCAATTTTGATCTTTGGGAGTATCAGGGTCAGAAATGGAAAAAAAACACGGCTTTTGAAAACGATCGTAATTTAATTGATGTAATAGCTAAAGATTCTAAACAAAGAGAATGGGTAGGTACTGCTAAATATTTATATAAATTTGATGGTACAAGTTATGTTCCATTTGAAGACAATTCAGGAGAGCGTTTAGAAGGGATTCGAAGTATTAAAGAACTTAAATCCGGTGAACTTGCAATTTCTACAGCAGGCTTTGGCTTGGTTATCTTAGGCACGGATACATTGTTCAGATATATAAACAAAGAACAGGGGTTGAGCAGTAATCTTATCCGTGACTTTTATGAATCAAGCAATGACACAGCATGGGTTGTTAGCGAAGACAGAGGCCTGAACAGAATAGTTCACTACCAATACAGGGATATAAAAAAGATTGAATATGTGTTGGCAAGCGATGGCTTAATCGATAACTCTTTGCACAAACTAATTGATGATAAGTCCGGCTATTTCTGGATAAACTCAAATAGTGGAATAATGAGAATAAGCCAAAGAAACTTAAATAAATATTTAGATGGTGAAATAAATAATTTAACTGTAGAAAGTTTTACAGAGGAAGATGGTTTAAATAATATTGAAGGAAATGGTGGAGTACAAAATGCAGGTCTTTTAACCAAAGACAATAAACTGATCTTCTCGAATCAATCAGGATTGGTCTATACACGACCCGAATGGCATGTTGAAAAAAATAAAAAAGAGCTGGCCATGCCTATGTTTGAAACTGTTTCTTTTTCAGATTCTGTTAAAACCCTATGGAATTTATCGGAAATTAATTTCTCAAGAGATGTTCGAAATATTCAGGTGAAGTTTACTTTACCCACATTTAGCGGCACTAAAAATCTGGAACTTCAATATAAGATGGAGGGTGTCAATGAAGTATGGGAAAATGCCAGCTATGAAAGGATAGCTGTGTTTACGAATATCCCATCGGGTGAGAATAAACTGTCGATTAGAGGTAAATTGAAAAGCTCTGATGAGTACTCTGAAGCTTCAATGCTGATAAATGTGGCCCCCTATTTTTATGAAACAGGTTGGTTTTTGGTTCTTTCACTATGTTTTTTGGGCGGAGTGTTTTACCTCGGTTATAAAGCTTTGTTAAAGCAGTCCAAATTTCGAGAAATGAAATTAGAAGAGCTTGTAAATGACAGAACAAAAGAATTATTGGAAGAAAAAGAGAAAACGGTAGAGGCTCTTCAAATAATCAAGAAGTTGGATGAATCAAAGTCTCAATTTTTCACAAATTTTACTCACGAACTAAGAACTCCACTTTCTTTAATTCTAAGTCCTTTAGAAGAAATGCTGGAGAACAATTCAATTCAAACTAACGGAAATAAAGCTCCACTTTCTTTAATGATGCGGAGTGCAAATCGTCTTAAAAGTTTAGTAAACCAGTTACTAGATGTATCAAAGCTTAGTTCAGGAGAAATAAATTTAACCTTTCAAGAAGTAGATATTGTAGAAATGACAAAGCGTATTTCCGCACAGTTTGAATACGCTTTTGAGAAACAGGGGATCAAGTTTTCAATAGAATCTACCAATCAATCAAACTTTGTGTTTCTGGATGTAAGCGCATGGGAGCATATTTGTACTAACCTGTTGGGTAATGCACTAAAATTCACTCCTGATGGAGGAAATGTATTTGTTTGTATAAATAATGAAGATGACTTTGTTAAAGTTATATTTGAGGATTCCGGATCGGGAATCGCAAAAGCGGATTTACCATTTATTTTTGATCCATATTATCAGGGGGATTCATCAATAGAAAAATCAGGAGGAACAGGAATTGGTTTGGCAATTGTGAAAGGGATGATAGAAAAAATGGGAGGTGAAATATTTGTTCATTCAGTAAAAAATGAGGGTACTACTTTTGATGTTATTGTAAAGAAAGGCAAAGAGCACATTTCAGAAAATCACCAAATCGTAAGTGAGTCATATAAAAACATCGACAAAAAGGAACCTGCATTTATTGATGTAAATATTAATGATGAATTAATAGAGAGTAAAAGCATTTCTGAAACTGCTCCGAAAGTGCTGCTTGTAGAAGATAATGAGGACTTCAGAATTTACCTCCAGTCTCTGATTTCTAGACATTACAATGTGAAGGTTGCCTCAAATGGTAAATTAGGACTAGAAGCCTTAGAAGATTTTCATCCTGATATCATTCTGTCTGATATTATGATGCCTGAGATGGATGGATTTGAAATGATGAACGCAATAAGAGGGATAGATTCATATAAACATATCCCTTTTATTTTTCTTTCAGCAAAAGATAGTGATTACGATGTGCAAAAGGGACTGAATATGGGGGCGGACATTTACCTAACCAAACCCGTTCAAAACAAGCTTTTGTTAGCCCAGATCAAAGTTTTGTTGAGAAGAGAAAGAATGCTCAAAGCAAGCGGGGAAAAATTAGAACAAACTGTTAAGAATACTTTTACTACCAGAACAACTGATATTATTAAAAGACATCTTGGTAATCCGGATCTTAATATAGACCTGATAGCTGAAGCTCTATCAATGAGTAGCGCATCGTTGTATAGGAAGTGGAAGAACGAAAATGATGAAACTATAAATCAAATTATTAATAGGTTTAGATTTGAAGAGGCATTAAAACTTATAAAGGATGAGGGCCTCAATATTTCAGAAGCATCTTATGCCGTTGGGTTCACAAACCTTTCATACTTTTCCCGAGCCTTTAAAAAAATGTATGGGCTCCCTCCTCAGGAGTATTTGAATACAGATAACTAGCAAAAAAATTCAAACCTGTAAATAATAAATTGATATAATGCTATGTATCAGTTGATAAATTATTGAATCAAAATAGAAAAGAATATCCTTTAATTTGATGTTTCACGAGGTGTTCTGAAATATTTAAGAAATAATGTTTAGAATTATTTTTAGAAGTACAGAAAAAAGCTATATATTTGCAAGCTCTAGATTTGATGGCAATAACCAAACAATTTGAACCGTGCCAACTATACAACAACTTATTCGAAAAGGTAGAAAAAGCAAGACTCGTAAGACAACTGCTCCTGCAATGCAGGGATGCCCTCAAAAGCGTGGCGTTTGTACTCGTGTTTATACAACTACCCCTAAAAAGCCGAACTCAGCTCTTCGTAAAGTAGCTCGTGTTCGCTTAACTAATGGAATTGAAGTTTCAGCATACATTCCGGGTGAAGGTCACAATCTGCAGGAGCATAGTATTGTGCTTATCCGTGGTGGACGTGTGAAGGATTTACCTGGTGTACGTTACCATATAATCCGTGGTACACTTGATACTGCAGGTGTAGATGGAAGAACTCAAAGCCGTAGTTTGTACGGAACTAAACGCCCAAGAGGGTAAAACCAGAATTTTAGATTGACCGACGATGCGTAGAAAGACAGCAGAAAAACGAGATGTACAGCCGGATCCAATTTTTGAGGATAAGCTAATTACACGTTTTGTAAACAACTTGATGAGAGACGGTAAAAAGAACGTTGCTCGAAAAATTGTTTATCAGGCATTTGAAATTATTGAAGAGAAAACCGGCGAAACCGGTATAGACATTTTTAAATCAGCAATGCAGAATGCAACTCCGGTTGTGGAAGTTAAATCTCGCAGAGTTGGTGGAGCGACGTATCAGGTTCCTATGGAGGTTCGTCAGGAGCGTGGTACTGCATTAGGAATGAGATGGTTGATTAGATCTGCTCGTTCCAGAAACGATAAGTCAATGTCATTGAGGTTATCTCGTGAATTGATGGATGCTTCAAACAATGAAGGTGGAGCAGTTCGTAAGAAAGACGAAGTTCACCGTATGGCTGAAGCAAACAAAGCATTCGCTCACTTTAGATTTTAATAGTATTTCAAGATTATCATGGCAGAAGTAAAACAACAAGACCCAAAAGTTATCGACAAGATGCGCAGAACGCGTAACATTGGTATTATGGCTCATATCGATGCCGGAAAGACCACTGTTACAGAGCGTATTCTTTTTTATACCGGCCGTAGCCACCGTATTGGTGAGGTGCACGATGGTGCAGCAACTATGGATTGGATGGAGCAAGAGCAAGAGCGTGGTATTACCATTACTTCTGCTGCAACTCACTGTATCTGGAAAGATCACCGTATTAATATTATTGACACTCCTGGTCACGTTGACTTTACTGTAGAAGTAGAGCGTTCATTACGTGTTCTTGATGGAGCGGTTTTTGTGCTTTGTTCTGTAGGTGCTGTTCAGCCTCAATCTGAGACTGTATGGCGTCAGGCTAACAAATACAAAGTTCCTTGTATGGCATTTGTTAACAAAATGGACCGTACCGGAGCTGACTTCTATAATGTAGTTGGCCAACTAGATGAGAAATTAAATGCTAACCCGATTCCAATTCAAATTCCTATTGGTTCTGAAGAGAACTTCAAGGGTGTTGTTGATTTGATCAACATGAGAGGAATTGTTTGGGATGATGCTTCTTTGGGTGCTAAGTACGACGAAGTTGATATTCCTGAAGATCTTGCAACAAAAGCTGCAGATTACAGAGTTCAGTTGATCGAAGCTATTGCTGATCATGATGAGTCGTTGATGGAAAAGTATTTGATGGAAGAAGAGATTTCAGAAGATGAAATTCTTGCAGCTATCAGAAAGGCAACTATTGCAAAAGATATTACTCCTGTAATGTGTGGAACTGCACTGAAGAATAAAGGTGTGCAGGCAATGTTGGATAGAGTTATTTCATTCATGCCATCTCCGCTAGATGTTCAGGCTGTAAAAGGTGTTAAGCCTCATACTGAAGATGAAGTGATCAGAGAAGCAGATGTAAACGCTCCTTTTTCTGCACTTGCATTCAAAATCATGACCGATCCTTATGTTGGTAAGTTAACTTTTGCCAGAGTGTACTCAGGTACGTTGGAAAAAGGATCATATGTATTGAACTCTTCAACAGGTAAAAAAGAAAGAGTTGGGCGTCTGCTTGAAATGCACGCAAACTCTAAGAAAGATATTGAAGTAGCTCAGGCTGGTGATATTGTTGCTGTAGTTGGTGTAAAAGAAGTTTATACCGGTGATACACTTTGTGATCTTGATGATCCGGTTATCCTGGAGCAGATTACATTCCCTGAGCCGGTGATCAAGCTTGCTGTTGAGCCAAAAACTAAAGCTGACAGTGAAAAGCTTTCTGCAGGACTTCAAAAACTTGCAGAAGAAGATCCAACATTTCAGGTTAGAACTGACGATGAAACTGGTCAGACTACTATCGCCGGAATGGGTGAGTTACACTTAGAGATCATTGTTGATCGTCTTAAGCGTGAATTCAAAGTTGAGGCAAACGTTGGTGCTCCTCAGGTATCTTACAGGGAAACAATCTCTAAAGCAGTTGAGCACAGAGAGCTTTACAAAAAGCAATCTGGTGGACGTGGTAAATTTGCTGATATTCAGTTTGAAATTGCTCCAATTGAGTATTTTGCTGATTACGATGGTAAAAAAGATCGTATTTCAGAAGAAGATGGATTTATGTTCATCAATGAGATTGTAGGTGGTAATATTCCTAGAGAATTTATCCCTTCAGTTCAAAAAGGATTCAAAGCAGCGTTAGAAAATGGTATTCAAGCTAACTACGCTGTACAAAACATTGGTGTAAGACTTTTTGACGGTTCTTATCACGATGTGGATTCTGATCAATTGAGTTTTGAGCTTGCAGCTAAGTTAGGATTTAGAAATTCAGCTAAAAAAGCAAAGCCTCAACTACTTGAGCCGGTTATGAAAGTAGAAGTAACTACTCCGGAAGAATATATGGGTGATGTTATCGGTGACCTTAACAGTCGTCGCGGTATCATTCAGAGTATGGACAACCGAAATGACGGTTCTGTTGTGAAAGCAAATGTACCTCTTTCAGAAATGTTCGGATACTCAACTGACGTTAGATCTTTGACTCAAGGTCGTGCGGTTTACTCAATGGAATTCGAAGAGTACACTGCTGTTCCTGAAAAGATTGCTCAGGAAATTATCGAAAGTCAATCATAAAGAAATTTAATAAAAACAAGACAAAGACATGGCAAAAGAGACCTTTCAACGCACCAA
>NZ_LXYG01000002.1 GCF_001650905.1 Balneola sp. EhC07 | reverse complement strand
GTAAGTAAGACCGTTTCAAGAGCAATTCCTTACAAAGATCCCGATCCGCCAGCTGGCGGACGGGATGACCCTATATATTTTACTGTTCAAAAACTTTCAACGAATTACATGACATCTACAATCCTGATCCCGAAGTTTCGGGACGAAGGATCCCGGTTACGAAACAAATTCTTTGGTTCTGAGTAGTTCGCCCCTCCTTGGATAAGGAGGGGAATTCCCGAGTTGATTCTAGTTTTTATCAACGAGTCCTCCTCCTGTTGTAGGAGGAGACAGAGGAGGTCTTTACTTAAGTATTGTGAGTACATTTACTTGATATGAGTACTTTTGTGCCGCTACTGAGCTGCCTCAGCACAGGCGCCAGTACCAAAAACTCCCGACAAGAATTATTGGCGCGAACTCCATTGCATCGACTAATCATTACAAAAGGTCTACCTGCATATGATGCCTATTCACAAATCAGCCTAAGTGTAATGATTGCTCCTTTGGAGCCGTCGATTCCATTACGTTCTTGGCTCGCCAATAATTCTAAAGGTCGGTGTAATTGGAAGCTTTACTGAAATACTGAGGTTTATTAGAAACGGGACAATTGTTGTAAGTGAATTATCTAACTTCTACAAGAGTGACTAAAAAGCTCTATTTAAAAAAGCGTGTAAAGGCTGAATAACCCGAAAATATTTCATAAGGGCTTCTACCTGATTGTTCTCTTTAACAAACGTTGAAGTTTTGAATTTTGCCATAGCATAAAATTGTTTATTTGCTATGTATGGGAGTTCGCTTTCCAGATCAGCATATTTTTTATCGAGCCTTTTATTACGTTCGCCTTGTAGTTCTCCGAAGCTACTCTTGAATTCAGGATCATTAATTATGCTGATGAACTCTTCTTTGTTGGCTGCGATCAAATCTCTCACTTTTGTAAGTCTGTCTTTAGAAAGCTGATATAATCCGCCTCCAACATGGACATTTTCTGCTCCGATGCCGATATAAAATCCCGGAACTTCAGACTTCTTTCCTTCAGAAGATAAACTTGCTTTCATTAGTGTGTTGTAAGGAGTCTTGTCTTTTGAAAATTGGATATCTCTGTTGATCCTAAACAATGTTTTCTTGGCATCTGTATGGAGATCAGCTTCAATTTCGAGGAGAGCAGGAATTAAGGCTTCAATCAATTCGATAAAAGGTTTACGAACGTGAGTCTCATAATCTTTTCGATGTCCATCAAACCATTCTTTATGGTTATTCTTTTCAAGTTCTTCAAAAAAAGAGATGTAGTTTTGGTCGATCATAATTATTTCTTTTTAGCTAAAATTGCAGCTTCATAGGAATCTTCAGCCCATTGTTTCATTAGTTGCTTGTCTTCAATTACATGAGCCGGCGCTGACCAATACGGCATTCCTTTCCCTTTTTTGGCATGATCAAACGGTTTCATTCCTTCGGCTTCAAACTTTGGGATCAATTCATTATTCACTCTGAAATAAAATGCATTTTCACTGGTCACCATGGCAAACATGATCTTGTCTTTGAAGATCCCGACACCGCCAAACATTTTTCTGGATGATGCACCTTCAAATTCTGATAGTTGATCGACGATGTAATCGACATATTCCTGATTTAAAGCCATGATTATTTATTTTTTTTGATGACAGTTAATGCTTCCAGAGTCAGCGATTCCCATAATTCCTGTTGGGAAAAGGAAACTTCAAACCAGCCTGCCAACGGACCTTTATTTTTGAATGGATTGAAAGGAATAGATTCAAAATCCTGAGCTTCCGGATCAAAGTTCTTCCCGAATTTGAAAACCATATTTCCGTTCTTAGAAATAAATGCGAATACATTCCCATCATATTTGATGGCTTCGGTACTCATCATTTTTCCGGTGGTAACCAGCTTTTCCTTTTCGATCAGCTTAGCTCGGATCTGCTCAAATAATGCTTTTTGTTCTTCCATTCGATTAATTTATAGAATGACAACTGAGAATCCGAATGGGGGACATGGTTTTGTAAGGAATGGTATGTGAGGTTGTCTTACTGTTTTCCAGCGAAGACCTGAAGGAATTCGCTGGAAAACAGTAACAAACATATTTCAATATGCCGAAAACGTATTCATCAGTTTGGCTTCATATTGTTTGGAGTACGAAACTTCGAAAACCAAATTTGTTCAGGTCTTTCAGATATGATCTATTTAATTACTTAAAATTATATGGGGAGAAAAATGATATCCTTGTTGATGTAATAAATGGAATCGAAGACCATGTTCATTTATTGATTCGTTTAAAAACCACACAGAAAATTTCAGAGATAATAAATTTATTGAAGGGAGCCTCATCAAGATGGGTAAATCTGAACGCGAACCTGGAAGAAACTTTCAAATGGCAGAATGGTTATGGCGTTTTCTCAGTAAGCGAAAAGGATATACCGAAAGTCAGAAACTATATTTACAATCAAGAAGAATATCATAAATCTGTTTCTTATTCAGAAGAATTGAAAAGATTGGTCATATAATTAGTATTGAAACATTAGCCAGCGAATTCCTTCAGGTATTCGCGAGTAGTTTAGCAATGAATGTAGTGTAAGAGAAAAAAGAATTATTGGTTATAGATGAAATTTTGATATGACCAGTTAAAATGGAAGTCACAGACTTCCTTGTCTTGTATTTTCAAGTTACAAACTTGAAAAATCTGTGACGGTTTGATATGGATAAAATCTTAATGTAACGATCATTGACATAAGACACGACATCCTAGCGAAGACCTGAAGGACTTCGCTGGCAAACAGTAACAAACAGGATTCGTTATACTGAAGACATAAAGATATTAACTAAGATTCCAATAATGCCTTTCAATATTCAAATCATAAAGCCTTATATTTGACCAATTCAAAAATTTAAATAGCTTAAAATGCTCCTGAAAAATCTTCGTCCGGTTAGTAAAGAACACAACGGAAAAGACACAATCGACATCAGAATACAAGATGGAAAGATCTCAGAAATAGGAAAATCTTTAAAAGCTGAGAAAGGAGAAGATGCTCATGACTTTGAAGGAGCTTATGTAAGTCCGGGTTGGATGGATATGCATATTCATTTACGTGAGCCCGGTTATGAGCACAAAGAAACGATCAAAACAGGTTGTGCAGCTGCGGCTTTTGGTGGATTCACAGCGGTTGCTTGTATGCCGAATACTCAACCGGCTACGCACACCAGAGATGTGGTGGAATACATCATCAAAAAAGGAAATGAAACTCCGGTTGATGTACACCCGATCGGTTGTGTAACCAAAGACAGAGCAGGAAAGTCGATTGCTGAAATGGGAGACATGAAAGACGGAGGAGCAGTTGCATTTAGTGACGACGGAGATCCGGTTTATGATTCTCAGGTGATGCGTGTTGCTCTGGAATATTCTTCCATGCTTGGAATGCCGATCATCAATCATGAGGAAGACCTTGCGCTTTCAAGACCGGGACACATGAACGAGGGAAGAGTTTCTACCAGACTTGGTTTGGATGGAACTCCTTCAATTGCTGAAGAAACCATGATCGCAAGAGATATTTTATTAGCTGAATACACCGGTGGACACATTCACGTAGCTCACATCAGTACAAAAGGAGCAGTCGATCTTGTTAGAGAAGGAAAGAAAAAAGGAATTAATGTAACCACAGAAGTTTGCGCTCATCATTTTGATCTGACGGACGAAGAAATTGAGAAGCAAAAGTTCAATACCAACTTCAAAATGCATCCTCCGCTTCGAACACAAGAAGATGTGGACGCGATGATCGAAGGATTGGTTGACGGAACTATTGATGTGATCTGTACTGATCATGCTCCTCACGCCATTGAAGAAAAGGAAGTGGAATTCATTTATGCTCCGAACGGAATAATTGGGCTCGAAACAGCCTGGAGTATCTCAAACATGAGATTATTCAAAACCAAGAAACTTGACCTTCAGCAACTGGTTGAAAAGCTGTGTTATAGTCCACGGAAGATCTTAAATCTTGAAGTTCCTGCACTCGAAGAAGGAGCACAAGCAAACCTGACATTCTTCAATACCGATGAAGAGTGGACCTTTGATCCAAAAAACGTACGTTCGAAATCTAAAAACTCTCCGTACCTGAATAAGAAGCTGACCGGTAGAGCGGTCGGGATCTTTAACCGTGGTGAGTTGGTGATTAATGAGTTGAGGTAAATAAGAACGAATATTTGTCATGTCGAACGAATGTGAGACATCTAATGATTATCGAAATAAATTATAGTTATGAAGATTTCTCGGTCATCCGCTGTGCAGCGGATTCAACTCGAAATGACAGAAGATGGTGAGGAATGGTTAAAAAAATCCTAGCTTACGAAACTTCAACAAACATTTGCTCGGTAGCTTTTCAGAATCAGAAAGGAGAAATCTTTGAAAAAAGAATTCAGGGAAGAAGTGTGCATTCCGATAATCTATTCTTGTTCACTCAGGAATTAATGAAGGAGCATGACTTCAAAATAGAAGATCTGAATGCTGTATTAGTAAGCAATGGTCCGGGTTCCTACACCGGATTGCGAATCGCGGCAAGTGCGATAAAAGGGATATTGTTTGGTAAGGATGTGGATCTGTTTGCTTGTAATACATTGGCATCTTTTGCAATGGCTACTGGAAATAACTCAGAAGCTATTCACTCGATCATCGATGCAAGAAGGAATCATGTGTATCATCAGGAATTTAAGCTTAATGAGGAGCTTGAAATTATTTCAGAAGCAAAAGTGATCGAACTTACTGATCTGGAAGATCAAATTGTATCCGGTTACACTTTGATTGGAACAGGAATTGATCGTATCAGTAAAAAAGCTTTGGAAAACGTACAGATTTATAACGACAGTTTTATTTCAGCGAAGTCTTTGATCAGACTTTTTCATCTGAAGAATCACACCGATTTCTGTATTAGAACACATCCTGAAGAGCTGAATTCGAATTATATCAGCAGCAGTCAGGTTAATAACACGAAGGCATAATCAGATTCTTATTTAAGGTTAAGATTGGTTATTTTGTGCCTCTAAAAAAATTCAATTACAAACTATGAGTTGGTTTAAAAGAAAAGACGAAAATATTCAGACCGAGACTAAAAAAGAAATGCCGGAAGGCGTTTGGGTTAAGGTTCCAACTACCGGTGAAACGATTCATCGGCGCGAATTGGAAGACAATTTATGGGTTGATCCATTAAGCGGTCATCACTTCAGAATTGGAAGCAAGCAGTACTTTTCGATCATTTTTGATGACAATAAATTTGAGGAATTAGGTCAGAATATTATGCCGACCGATCCTCTGGAATTTTCTGATACCAAGAAATATAAAGACCGACTCGAAGCTACTCAAAAGAAATCAGGATTGTCTGATGCAGCTCGGGTTGGCGTTGGTAAAATGAATGGAATCGATCTTGTAGTTGGTTGTATGGACTTCGGTTTTATCGGTGGAAGTATGGGTTCTGTAGTTGGTGAACGACTTGGAATCGCAATTGATCATGCAAGAGAGAATAAAATTCCGTTGATCATTATTTCCCAAACAGGCGGCGCTAGAATGATGGAAAGTGTGTTAAGTTTGATGCAAATGGCTAAGACATCAGCAAAACTGGCTCAGCTGGAAGAAGATGGAGTTCCGTATATATCTTATATGACGCATCCAACAACCGGTGGAGTTACTGCAAGTTATGCTATGCTTGGTGATTTTAATGTTGCAGAGCCGGGTGCGCTTATTGCTTTTGCAGGACCAAGAGTGGTTCGTCAGACAATTGGTCGTGATCTTCCGGAAGGATTCCAAACCGCTGAATATTTACTGGAGCATGGATTTCTGGATTTTATAGTTCCAAGAAATACGATGAAATCCAAGCTTACAAAACTTTTGAAATTAGTTCTGCATAAGAAGTAACTGATTTAAGTCCCGTCAATTTTTAAAAAGTTATTAGTTATTGGTTATTTGCAGAAATGAAACCAATAACTAATAACCATTAACCTCGAAGAATGAGATTCGCAGATTACGCTAAAATTTATGTTACCGCCGGAAAGGGTGGAGATGGTTCTGCTCATATGAGACGGGAAAAATATGTCCCTAAAGGCGGTCCGGATGGAGGAGATGGTGGAAGAGGCGGAAGTATCATTCTGAAAGGAAATGCACAACTAAATACCATTCTGGATCTTCGTTACAAGAAATACATCAAAGCTAAACCCGGAGCAAATGGTGGTAGCAGTCGTTCTAGCGGTAAAGACGGAGAATCGATCATGCTTCAGGTTCCTTTGGGAACGGTAGCTTTTGATGCAGAATCCCGGGAAAGAATGGGCGAGATCACTGAAGATGAAGAAGAGATCGTTATCGCCAAAGGCGGAAGAGGCGGACTCGGAAACTGGCACTTCAAAAGTTCTGTAAATCAAACTCCTCAATATGCTCAGGAAGGGGAAATAGGAGAGGAGAGAGTAGTAGAGCTTGAGCTTAAATTGATCGCAGATGTGGGTCTGGTTGGATTCCCGAACGCCGGAAAAAGCACTTTACTTTCAGCACTTTCTCATGCAAAACCGAAGATTGCTGACTATCCGTTTACTACACTTGAGCCAAATTTAGGAGTAGTTAAGTTTTCAGATTACAGAAGTTTTGTAATGGCTGATATTCCCGGAATTATTGAAGAAGCACATCAGGGAAAAGGATTGGGAATACAGTTTCTTCGCCATATTGAACGAAACAGTATTTTGTTGTTCATGGTGAGTTCTCAAACAGATATTGAGTATGAGTACAATGCTTTGGTGAACGAGTTAAAAGCCTATCGGAAAGATCTGTTAGACAAGCCCAGAGTACTAGCTATAACTAAGATGGATTTAAAACAAGGTTTTAAGTTAGATAAAAAACTTCATTTTGATGATGAAATTCCCGTAATTCCAATTTCATCTGCTACCGGACATGGTGTGGATGAACTTAGAGAAGCACTTTGGGAAAAACTTCAACATGCAAAACAAGAAGATTCTTAGAAACTTAATCGCACTAACTCTAATTCCCGGACTGGGAAGCAAGAGAGTCAGGCATTTAGTTCAGGAATGTGACCAACTCGAAAACCTATTCAATCTCAGTAAAACTCAGCTCAGAAGTTACGAAGGAGTTGGGGAAGCTACAGCTTTGGCCATTTTATCATTCGATGACTGGGAAAGTGTAGATCAACAAATAGAAGATACGGATAAGATCGGCGCTCAAATCATTACAATGAGAGATTCGGAATACCCGAACTTATTGAAAGAAATTTACGATCCACCAATTCTGTATTGGCTTAAAGGCGATCCCGAAGCTCTAAAAAAACCCGGAGTAGCAGTAGTAGGAACCAGAAATGCGTCTACTTACGGAAAGAAACAAGCCCAGAAATTTTCCACTAAGCTGGCAGAAAAGGGGTTGTGCATTTTTAGCGGTTTAGCATATGGAATTGATACTATCGGACATCAATCAGCTTTGAATGTGGGAGCTACAACGGTGGCTGTTTTGGGTTCAGGAATTGATAATCTGTATCCAAAGAGTAATACGGAAGTCGCGAATTCAATTGTGAAAAGCGGTGGAGCTGTTATTTCAGAATTCCCTTTGGGGATGATTCCCGAAAAAAATAACTTTCCATTGCGAAACAGGGTTGTAAGTGGTTTAAGTCTTGGAGTAGTTGTAATTGAATCCGGAATAAAAGGAGGGAGCATGATCACTGCAGAACTGGCTCTGGATCAAAATCGGGAAGTTTTTGCAATTCCCCATCATTTAGAAAACCCTTCAGGAACGGGGTGTAATTATCTCATCAAAAAAGGAGCTGCTAAATTGGTTCAGGTAGTTGATGATATTTTAGTGGAGTTACCCATCGATTTTGAATCTGATGGAAATAGTGCAAAAGAACTCCCTAAAAAAGCACCAAGTTGGAAAGAATATAAGCTGGATAAACTAAGTACTTCCATCTGTGAGCAACTGGAACAACAATCTTTTCAAATAGACGACCTGGCAGATGAATTGAGTGTCCATACCAGCGAATTATTGGTTGCGCTGCTACAACTGGAAATGCAGGATATTATCACTCAAAAAGCCGGTAAGATCTTTGAATTAAGGTGATCAACTCTGCATACACTTTAGTATTTTCAATAGCATTTTCTGCTTTTTGTCTACAAAAATAATGCACGACTTTATAAGAGAACTATCTCATAAATACATAGAAATAGGTCATTCCGAACTTGTTTCGGGATCTTTGTAAGGGCAGGTTTATGAATAGCTTTAATCATCTAGAACAAAGGCTACTCACACTTTTTCAACTAACTTAGGATTGATTTTGATCCGCTGAAGAACTTGATATCAAGACAAAAGTAGGTAGCATTGTGCTCAACTAAGCCGTCGATTTCATTACGTTCTTTCCTTGCCAATAATTCTAAAGGTCGATGAAAATGTAGCTTTCAATTACCTTCTGCTTGCATTCGCAATTTCTTCAAAATCAACGTTTTTGTACTCAAATTGAGTTTGTTCGAATAACTGATCGCTGTGATTTTCTCTCCAGTCTTTGTGAAGGGCTAACTGAGCACCTGCCGGTGGATAAACGGTAAATTTTACTGTGTAGAGATCATCTCTTTTTCCGGGTAAGCTGATGTTTCTAGCATAGTGAAGATTATCGATCAAATTGATATGTGGAACGACCTGAATATCCTCTAATCGTTCTCCAGTGCGCTCATTGATCACTTCAGCAGTAATAGTGAGATAAGCCACAAAGCCACCTCTGGGCGCTCCTTCAGGAACTGTCACAGTTTTATCTGATGCCCAATTAACTCTGGCTTCGAGATGAACATCAGTTTTTGATTCTTCCAGATGAAGATGAGAAGGAGTGACGTTATCCTTAATAGCACCTTCAAAAATTACCCGTATTCCAGGTTTAACAAGCTCACTCCCGATGATCAGTTCCTGAGCCGGAAGTAAATTCGTGGATAAAAAAGTAATCAGAAATAAAAAGAAAAGTCTCATTGATGAAATTGAATTTAAGTTTCACCAAAGATATCACTATTAAGATTAATTCTAAATAGTAATTTTGCGTCAGCTGAGCTCTTCCATGATCTGATCGATCTTATTCATCAATTTTTTCTGAACAAACGGATATTCATGTACGGTTGCGATAGTATCGTTAACGCTGCAATAGAATTTGATCTTAGGCTCTGTACCGGAAGGACGAGCAGAAATAATTGCACCATCTTCAGTTATAAATTGCAGCACGTTTGATGAAGGAAGGTCGATCTCAGAAACCTCACCTGTCTTCACATTCTTTTCTTCTGCCGATTTATAATCTTTGATAGTAATTACATCAGAGCCACCAAGTGAAGTAGGTGGATTTTCTCTGAAGTTCTTCATCATTTCAAGAATTTCTTCAGCACCTGATTTCCCTTTCTTTGTAATGGAGATCAATTTTTCCTGATAGATACCAAAATCTACATACATTTCCAGAAGAGCTTCATACAGACTAGATCCATTATCTTTGTAATAAGCAGCCATTTCTGCGATTATTACGGCTGAAACTACAGCATCTTTATCACGAACGTGTTCACCGATCAGGTAACCGTAACTTTCTTCACCACCGGCAATGAACTCTTTTTCACCTTCAAAATTGGTCATGAGTTCACCAATATATTTGAAACCGGTAAGGGTATTGAAACAATCGACAGAATAAGATTCAGCGATCTCATCAATCAGGTAAGAAGTAACCACCGTTTTTACGATATACTGATTTCCATTCAGTTTACCGGCGTTCTTCCAGGCAGTTAGCATATAATTAATGATCAGGCAGGCAGTCTGGTTACCATTTAAAAGCGTCCATTCACCCGAGGTATCTTTTACAGCAATTCCTATTCTGTCCGCATCCGGATCGGTTGCCATTACGAGTTCAGCATCAATTTCTTTGGCTTTATCCAGAGCCATTGCAAGCGCGTCTTGTTCCTCAGGATTTGGATATACAACAGTTGGGAAGTTGCCGTCCACAACCATTTGTTCCTCAACCAACGTCACATTTTCAAAACCGTACATTTTGAGTGCAGGAGGAACCAGTACCCCGGCTGTCCCATGAATAGGAGAGAACACGATCTTCAGATCCTTCTGATTCTGTATTTCCTTTTCAGAAACGGAGAGTTTCTTTAGTTCGGCTAAATATTTCTGATCGACATCTTCTCCAATCATTTCGATTAGCTCATTATTCCCTTCAAATTTAACGTCATCGATCGAAGCGACTTTTTGTACTTCTTCCATCACGGCTTTGTCGTGTGGCGATACCAATTGTCCACCATCAGCTCCGTACGCTTTAAAGCCATTGTATTCCTTGGGATTGTGAGAAGCGGTAAGTACCACGCCTCCCTGACAATTGAGCTCTCTTACTGCATACGATAATTCCGGAGTCGGGCGTAGTCCTTCGAAGAAGTATACCTTAATTCCATTTGCTGAAAATACATCGGCAACTACTTTAGCCAGCGTGTCTGAATTATTTCTGCAATCGTGTGCAATAGCTACTTTTATCTGTTGATCAGGGTAGGTTTTCTTCAGGAAGTTACTGAATCCCTGAGTTGCTACTCCAAAAGTGTATTTGTTTACACGGTTTGAGCCAATACCCATAATTCCGCGCAAACCACCTGTTCCAAATTCCAGGTCTTTGTAAAAAGCATCTGTTAACTCTTCGAACTTTTCTTGTTCTATTAACGAACGAATCTCTTGCTTTGAATTCTCGTCATAGCTGCCTTCCAGCCATTGATCAATTTTTTGTTGAACTGAAGCTTCTAATTGTTGCATTGCCCGAATTTGAGTTTTGTATTGACTAGTAAAAAATATGAATAATAATATTCTTAAACTTATTGAAAAGCGTTTAAGTTTAGTGGAAAGTGTTAATGTTTAGTTAAGTTTTAGACCAAAAGTAATTCCTAACCTTACACCAAGAAAGTTGGTGTTCTCTCTGTTTTCTTCTGTTTGATTTTTCAGCGTCATTTCATCATTTATTTTATAGCTGGATTGTAATACAGGGACAAAAAAAGAAAGTGTAGGCTCTATTATAAAAAGATCATCATACACGCGCACCCCAAAGCCCGGTTCTATAAAAAAAGACTGAGATGTTATTTCAAAGCTACCTAATGAATTTGAAGGTAAGCGTTCTAATTTTTCAGAGTATGAAATAGATGAGATATTAAGTCCTGATTTAAGACTGAAATAGGGAAAATAACTTAGATTATTATGTATTTGGTTTTTAAGATGAAGCTTTCCTTGCAATCCGAATACTAAATTGGAGCCATTTTGATTGTAATATAGATCCTCCAGAATATTATAATAAGATCTTTCGGTTCTAGACTTTTCATGTCTAAAAAATAACCCAAAACTATATACCTGATAAACACGATCTAAGTGAATTCCATATGCATAGCCGAATGGTAAATAATCCGTATTACTAAGGTTTGGTATATTATTTTGAGAATAATCTTGAGCTGATATTTTTCTCAGACTACTATGATTATAGCTGCCAAAACCAGACCAAAATCCGAGTTCAATTGTTTGAGATTTGGTTTCTATTGAGTTGAAAAAAACAATCCCAAGAGTAATAAGAAGACACAAAGTAATATTTCCTTTCATAAAATTAGGTAGGATTATTTTTTATAGTGATGAAATCGATCCAGTAAAATCAATAATATTTAGCGTGATAACCGATTTATGATTTTAGAATTTTTTGGAAATTGAGCAATCAACATGTTACTGTCTGCCAGTTCAAAATCAGCAAAATCAAAACCTGGTGACACAGTGCATCCTACAAATGAGTAAGAATTTGGTTTCATGACTTCCGAAGCAAACCAAACTCCCTTAGGTACTACAAATTGTGGAACCTGTCTGTCTTTGAACTCTAATCCAATCTTTTGAAAAGAGTAGTTTCCCTGATTATCAATCATGTGAACAGTCAAAGGAGAACCTTCATAAAAATGCCACATCTCATCTTGTTTGATCCGATGAAAGGCTGAAAAATTATCAGAGGTGAGTAAGAAATAAATTCCTGTGCAATAGTTTCGGTCTCCATTGATTTCGTTACTCAAAACCTCAGAAGGAATTACTCCTTCACTTCTGTAAGTTTCCTTGAAGTAGCCACCTTCCGGGTGTTTTTGAAGGTTGAAATTGTTGATCAAATCCTGAATTCGGTTCTTCACCTTAAGTTATTTTACAGTAATTATATATACAAAGTCCCGAACCGCATTTACTTGTTCTGAGGTACTTGCATCATTTGTGGACAGTTCTGTTTTAATATTTACAGATGAAGGTAAAAGATCAATAAGATTGCCCAGATAAGATGATTTTATAGCATAAGTAACGTTTTCGGCATTTCCGTGTTTTGCGTTAACAATACCGATCACATTTCCTTTACTATCAAACAGTGGACCTCCACTATTTCCGGGTTGTGTTGGAGCAGAAATTTGATAACTGGTTATATCTCCATTATAGCCTGTTCTGGAACTTATTACCCCATTTGTAAGCTTAAGCTCATCTCCCATAGTAGAAAGTAGTGGAAAGCCGAGAGTAAATATATCTTCTCCTACAAGTGCATTAGATCGTAAAGAGATACCATAGCCGGGAGTGCTGATATTCAGAGAGTCCTGGTCGTTAAGTTTGATGATAGCCAGATCATTATTTTCATCTTTAACAACTATACTGGCTTCAAATTCTTTACTAAAGTCCCCGTTTATTCCTCTTACGAATACACGATCAGCATTTTCAATTACATGATTATTAGTAACGATAAATCCTTTTTCAGAAATGGCAAAACCCGTTCCTGAACCCAAAGTTAAGTCATTATTAGTTGGGTATACTTTTAAAAAGGGCTCCGAAAATTGTTCGGTACTATTCGTTAAAGTAAATAATCCCGGTCCAATTGAGATTATAAAATCCTTGTTCAAAGTTCGGTTACTACTTATCCAGTCAATCTTGTATAGTTGAGTAGAAGCAGAATTCTTAAAAATAGCTTTTAATTGACCTTCTTCCCAGATAGGCTCGAAGTCATCACTAACTCCTGATAAGTAGATTAAATTATAGACCCCCGTTTTTTCTCTATTTATTGCTAATCTGAGATCGAAACCGTTCGGATCCTTTCCTTCGTATATACCTTCAATTTCAAAAAATCTTTCGTCCCAGCTCTCTTTTAGTTGATCTTCAGTATGCAAAATATCATAGTAAGTATATTTACTATGAACGATTTTTCCGGTAAAACTAGCGCATGGCATAAAACTTTGATTTACTTCAAGATCTATAGAAGTAATATGATATCCATTGCCTCCCGATTCTTTTGCAATAGAAAGTGCTTTACCGAATAATTCGTCAGGTTCACATTTCGTTGCATTTTTTGTATCCACAGAGAGTGTTCCAAGAGTATCTACATCTCCGACTATGCTTTGTCCTCCAAAAGAAATCATTACAATCTCATCTTCGGGAAGAGGGGGGCGAACTTCGTCTAACTTAAGGTTATAGCTTGGAGCACAAGCAAAAAATACCGGGATTAAAAGAAATAAATATCTGAGCATAAGTGGATTTTAGAATTCTAGCGAAAGTATAAAAATAATTCGCTAAGAACATAATTTAATCCCTGTTAATATTGATGTTTATTGTTTTAGAAAAAATTCGGAAAAGACGAAAGGATGAGATTGAATCAACTATATACATTAGGGACGTATCGCGATACGTCCCTAATGTATATTGAAAAAGAAAATAAGCTTGTTTTAATTTCCTTCCTTAAACCTGTTATTGATCAAAATCGGTTCACCGAAACCTAATTGCTCTAACCGATCCATTTGTGTTTTGGCATCACCTACTACTAACCAGATCATTTGATCAGGATTCGCGTATTTTTGAGCTAATTCAGATATCTCTTCTTTGGTCATGTCTTTTACGATCTGTTCACGCTCTTTTACATAATCAGGACTCCATCCATAATCGCTTATGTTATCTAACATATTTAGTTTGGCACCAAGAGTTTCAAAGCTTCGGGCATTACTTTTCAGTAAAAAGCTTTTTGTGGTTTCAAGATCGGTATCGGTAAAAGTAGAAGGGTATTTTTCCAGAATTTCTTTAACCAAAGCAGCAGATTCGTAAGTCACGTTAGTTCGAACACCACTGCTTATGGTAAATGGTCCGGCAATGTTTGAACCTGAGAAGCCTGAACCAATTCCGTAGGTATAACCTTTACCTTCACGAAGCTCCTGAGTAAAGCGGGAGGCAAATCCGCCTCCGCCAAGTATATAATTCATAACGGTAGCAGGATAATAATCTTCGTGAGTTTCAGGCATAGCCAGATATCCGAATCTTATCACGGATTGTTTAGCATTTGGAACATCATAAAAATACACGATAGATTCTTCAGGTCTTTCCGGAGTCTCAAACTCAGGAATATCTACTGACTTAGCTTCCCATTTACTTTCAAGATCAACCAATGAATTCATTACTTCTGTTTTCGATATGGAACCAACGATCATAAAATCAGCGACAGAAGGAGAGAAGTTTGCATTGTAATAATCCTTCAGGTCTTGAATGGTGATGGACTCCACGCTCGAGGTCGTGCCGATCGAGTTGTAAGAAAGAATATGATCTTCACCAAACAGCAATTTGTTATAGGCATTTGAAGCAATACTATTTGGGTTGGCACTTTGCTGAGCAATCTGACTTAATGTACTTTGCTTCGCTAATTCAAATTCGGTTTCATCCCAACGAGGTTCTAATATAATTTCTTCAACCAGATCCAGAGTTTTGTCATAATTCCTGGCCAAGCTATTTCCGGTAATGGTAATGGTTTGTCTGCCGGCATTTACATTGATGGAAGCCCCTAGTTCATTGATGGCTTCTTCTAACTGCTCGGGGGTTTTATTCGCAGTTCCACGAGTCATAAGATCTGCCATTAAATTAGAAACTCCGGTTTTGGAAGTGTTTTCTAACAGTAGTCCACCTTCTATTTCTATTGTAAATTGAACGAGTGGAAGTTCATTGTTCTCGATTCCAAATATCTGCATTCCGTTTTCTAATGAACCTTCCCAAACATCAGGTACTTTCACATCCGGGCTTTCACCGTATGGCGGCTCAACCGTTCTGTCAAAACTCGAAGCCGTTCTTTCGAAGTCGGTTTCTTCAGGAAGTTCAAATTCTTCGTTTGCTTTTCCTTGTACGATTTGCTCTTCTACCACTTCCGCAGGTTTTGAATTTTCAAGAGCAAGTTCAGCTTGTCCTTGAGGAATAAAACTGGTTGCGATGAAATTCTCGCCTTTGATATATTCTTCATACACTCTCAAAATATCATCTTTAGTAACAGCGAGTGTTCTCTGAATATCTTCGTTGATATATCCCGGATCCTCTGCAAAAATATTGTACTGAGCCAGCTGGAAAGCTTTTCCTAATACGCTGGAAAGCCCATTGTAGAACTGAGTTTCAATCCCTGCTTTAATTCGATCCAGATCCGCTTCAGTAAATCCTTCGGTTTCGAATTTTTTAAACGCTTTGTTTACTGATTCCGATACTTTGTCAAGATCAGTTCCTGGATAGGCTCGAATTAATAAAGTAGTTTCGCCTGCTATTTCAGCATTTTGGCTGAACATGAATACATTTGAAGAAACCTGCTCTTCCTCAACCAATACTTTATTGAACGGTGCTTTTTTACCATCAGTGAGTAGCTGAGATAAAATGTCAAGCGCGTACATATCAGGATGGTATTGCTTTACTGTAGGCCAAACCATTCGTAGTTCAGGAAGACGAGCAAAGTTATCTTCATAGAATAATTTTTTTGTTTCAGCAACTTCAACAGGAGCATCGGGTAGTGGAGTGATCTCTTCTCCACGGGGAATTTCGGCAAAATATTTTTCAACCCATTCTTTGGCTTGGTCAGAATCGAAGTCGCCGGCAATAACTAATGTAGCATTGTTTGGGACATACCATTTACGATAAAATTCCTTTACATCAGCCAAAGTAGCATTTTGAAGATCTTCCAAAGAACCAATAACTTGATGATTATATGGATGTCCTTGTGGATACAGGTTTTTACCAATCACGTAGCTTGCGTGACCATAAGGGGCGTTATCAACACCCTGACGTTTTTCATTTTTCACAACTTGTTTCTCTTTTGCAACAACCGCTTCAGTAACCGTATTTATGAAAAAACCTAATTTATCAGCTTCTGCCCATATCATTTTTTCCAGAGCGTCATTTGGTACGGTCTGGAAATAATTGGTTCGGTCTCTGCTTGTAGAACCATTTGCACCGGAACCTCCAATACGACTACTCATTTTATCCAATCCGCCTTTTCCCAGATTTTCAGATTCTAAAAAGAGTAAGTGTTCGAAAAGATGTGCAAAACCGGTTTTTCCTTCTATTTCACGTGCAGACCCAACGTGAAAAGTTAATGCAACTGCGGTAACCGGATCGGAGTTATCTTCATGGAATATGACTTCCAATCCGTTATCGAGAGTAAATTTCTCATAGTTAACTGAGAATTCTTGTTTGTTGTTGGAGCATGAGCTCAAAAGGAAACCTGTAAACAGGAATGCAAAAAGGAATCTGAATTGTAATTTCATTGTGATGATAAGAGATTGATAATTAGTTCGAATATAGGACGAGATAAAATCAGAAAATGTTAAAGTAATTTCTGAGATTGAATCTTTTCTCAATTTCGTTAGAACATTTTTTAAAGCATTGAACCTTTATAACTTAATAAGTTTACTCTTGATTAGAGTTGATCTGCTTCAAATATTTATCATGGATACGTTTATTATCAAAGTACAAGTTTATTGATTTGGAAAAGTTTTTAAGTGGGGAAATAAAATTAAGTTCAAAATATTTATTGTGATTTTCAGTATTCATAGTTTCTAAATACTCTATATTTTTATCACCTTCTCTAACACCTAATCCTGTCGCGACGTATCCATTCGTATAATTCAGAACTGCGATCTGGATAATACCTTCATCCACTTCTTTTATTTTTACCAAAGCAGTTATATCAGTTAGTTTTTCAGGAATGGAATAGTACACATAGAACAAAGAGTCATTCATGTTTTCTTTGTGAGAATTACTATATCCGTGATTAGGGTGCACAATTTTAAAAAAATCTGACTTGCTCATATTCAATGAATAACTTTCATCTGAATCAATATTTAGAGATACTATGGCTCTCGGGGCAGTAGTTGCTACAAATGAAAACAAAGATATAAACGAAATAAAAGCTAAAGAAGTTTTTCTATGTCTAATTCTTTTTGATGATTGATTAATGAAATAGTAGTAAGATATAGGGAGTACAATGAAAGCTATAAAATCTGTAGAATCTATTGTTCGATGTAACATTAGTCCGCTGTCTTTAAAGAAATGAATTAACCCAGATGAAAGTTCAGAATTCCAATAGATAAAAATTGCTATGGTTAGTGTATAAATACTTTTAATCCATTTTGGAAATAGTGCTGCGAAAAAGAATGGAAATATGAAGAGACCTGCAAAATCTGAAAGCTTACCTGTGATTGGATTACTAAACTCATACTTAAAAACTAAATCATTAAGCAACAACAAGCATAGCCCAATTAAAAAGAGGGGAGACTGAAGTAATTCTGTTCTGCGTCTTTCCATAAATTAAGTAAGATCTTTCAATTTTATGTAGAATTCAGGTAAAAGTTCCAAGTAACAATAAGATCTTAGATAATTTATAGAAAATAGGACGAGATAAAGTCAGAAAATGTTAAAGTAATTTCTGAGATTTTACATGAATTGATTTTTAGGGTAATGTGTCACTCAGAGCGGCAGCGGAGAGTCTGCACATCTAAAGAACTAAGCAAAATTCATGCTGTTCAGATCCATCGGCGGTAGCCTCTGAATGACTCTTTGTTTTAATAATATTATTAGTACGGCTATTCTTTTTAATTTAACATGAAAAAGGATTGCCTCTCACAGCATATCTCCCTATCTTTACCAGCCTTTGCAGGAGTGCAAAATTTCAACTACTCAGACTACCAAAAAATTTTAATAAAATCGCGATTTAGCACATGAATAAAGGAACAATTGCACAGGTAATCGGACCTGTTGTCGACGTTGACTTTACCGATGGCGAAACCCCTGCCATCCTAAATGCCCTAACTATTGAAAATCCAACCGACGGCTCAACTCTTTATTTGGAGGTAGCTCAACACTTAGGTGAAGATCGTGTGCGTACTATCGCCATGGATTCTACCGATGGTTTAGTAAGAGGAATGGAAGTTATCGATACAGGCAAAACTATTTCTATGCCTGTTGGCGAAGATATTCGTGGACGTTTATTCAATGTAGTAGGCGAAGCGATTGATGGTATTAAAGCACCTGAAGGAAAAAGAAATTATCCAATTCACCGTGAAGCTCCTGCTTTTGATCAACTTGCTACATCTACAGAGATGTTGGAAACAGGAATCAAAGTAGTTGACCTTCTTTGCCCATATGCAAAAGGTGGAAAAATTGGTCTTTTTGGTGGTGCCGGTGTAGGTAAAACCGTATTGATCCAGGAATTAATTAACAACATCGCAAAACAGCATGGTGGTTTATCAGTGTTCGCAGGTGTTGGTGAAAGAACACGTGAAGGAAATGACCTTCTTCGTGAGTTTATCGAATCCGGAGTAATTAACTACGGTGATGAATTCAAAGAGTCAATGGAAGCAGGAGAGTGGGATCTTTCTAAAGTTGACGAATCAAAATTAAAGGAATCACAAGCAACTCTAGTGTTTGGTCAGATGAATGAGCCTCCGGGAGCACGTGCTCGTGTAGCTCTTTCAGGTTTGACTGTTGCAGAGTATTTCCGTGATGAAGTTTCCAGAGATATTCTGTTATTCATCGATAATATTTTCCGATTTACTCAGGCTGGTTCTGAGGTATCTGCACTGTTAGGTCGTATGCCTTCTGCGGTAGGTTATCAACCAACATTGGCAACTGAGATGGGTGCTATGCAGGAGCGTATCACTTCAACTAAGAAAGGTTCTATTACTTCTATTCAGGCAGTATATGTACCTGCGGATGACTTGACCGATCCGGCTCCGGCAACAACATTTACTCACTTAGATGCCACTACAAACCTGAACCGTGCATTGACACAAATTGGTATTTATCCTGCGGTAGATCCTCTGGATTCTACTTCAAGAATTGTAGATCCAAAAGTTGTAGGTGAAGATCATTACAACACAGCGAGAAGAGCAACTATTTTGCTTCAAAACTATAAAGATCTTCAGGATATCATCGCTATTTTAGGGATG
Organism: Balneola sp. EhC07; assembly: GCF_001650905.1. GTDB lineage: Bacteria > Bacteroidota > Rhodothermia > Balneolales > Balneolaceae > Balneola. The sequence goes on along the minus strand of NZ_LXYG01000002.1, from coordinate 304,472 downwards.
GATGAACTTTCTGATGAAGATAAGTTGACAGTAAACAGAGCACGAAGAGTACAACGTTTCTTCTCTCAACCATTCTTCGTAGCAGAGCAGTTTACTGGTTCTCCTGGTAAGTATGTGAAGATCGACGATACCGTAAAAGGTGTTAAGATGATCATTGACGGTGAATTGGATCATCTTCCTGAAGGTGCTTTCTACATGGTTGGTGATATCAACGAAGCAATTGAAAAAGGCGAGAAGATGCTCGCAGAATCTGAAGAAGCTTAATTCTAAAGCATGAGTACTTTTATAGCACAGATCTTAACTCCTGAAGGTTCTTTATTTGAAGGCGATGTTACCGGTGTAAAAATGCCGGGAACTCAGGGAAGTTTTGAAGTTAAAGCAAATCACGCTCCTATTGTTTCTACTTTAGAAGAAGGAGAGGTGTTAGTTCGTAAATCTGAGGGAGAAACTAATTATAAGATCTCCGGTGGATTTGTGGAAGTAGCTGAAAACAAACTCACTTTATTAGCTGAATCTGTTATTGAAGAATAATCCATCTGCGAGGAACGAAGCAGTCTTGTTTTCAAGATAAATCGCTTCACATTGTTCGCAAATGAAAATAATTTTATAAAGCCGGTTTTCGAAAGAGAATCGGCTTTTTTGTGTGTATAGATTTAATACTATATATTTAGTATTAAATACGTTTCTATGAAAAAAATTAGTTTTCTGGTTTTATTACTTGGATTGTATTGCGCAACTGCACAATCACAGCAACGATTTGATACAACGTTTACTCCTCACATTGTTGAGCCATTGTTTGATGAGTCTTTTGCACCGGTTATATGTATCGACTCTGCCCACAATAATTTGCATACTCTTGATGGTGGTTTCTCGCCTTTTGCGCGATTGATGAAAGCAAACGGTTTTCAGATGAGAGATATGAATTCTTCTGTTTCAAATATAGAAGTACTTTTAGGTTGTGATATTTATGCAATAGTAAATCCATTACACGAAAGTAATCTCGGCAACTGGAGATTGCCTAATCCTTCTGCTTTTACCACACAGGAAATCAAAGAGATCGATCAATGGGTAAATGAGGGAGGTAGATTATTTCTGGTGGCGGATCATATGCCTTTTGCCGGTGCTGCTTTTGAATTAGCTAAATCGTTTGGGTTTAATTTCAGTAATGGCTTTGCACGGTTGAAAAAAGAAGGAAATCAACCAGATTATTTCTCTTTGCAAAACGAAAGACTAGAAGAGCATCCAATGCTGGCAGGAGAAATTCAATCCGTTACAACTTTTACCGGCAGTGCTTTTATATATCCTGAGGAAGCTGAACTTATTCTGTCTTTTAAAAAAGGAGATATCAGTCTTGAACCCGAAATTGCGTGGCAGTTTGCTGATACCACAAAAACCATAGATCTGGAAAACTACGCACAGGGAGCTGTGATGAATTATGGAAAGGGAAAACTAGCTGTGTTTGGTGAGGCAGCAATGTTTACTGCGAGGGATGTAACCAACGAAAACGGGACTTTTAAAGTAGGTTTTAATTCCCGGTTAGCTCCGAATAATCAGCAATTTGCTGTAAGATTGATGAGGTATTTGGTGGAGTAATGGTTTGGGTATGCGTAGCGTCCCGCAGGCCGTTATTGCTTATAGGTTTTGCTGTAGCCGTTTTTTATTTTTTCAATTCTTGAATCTGTTGTTTTGCATACGCAATAGACCTTTCATTTCCGTATCTAATTACTTTCTCGTAATATTCAATCGCGGTTTCTTTATCTCCTTTCAATTTATAGCCTTGCGCAATATTCCCAAGTACAATTACATCTTCGGGATCTATTTTTTCAGCTTTCAGTAAAGGTTCAATTCCCTTGTCATATTCTCCTGTCAATAAATATGTGATTGATAGATTTGACAAGCTTTCAACATGTTTTGGATAGTATTTTAAAATCTCTTGTGCGATTGTTCTCATATTTACAAGTAAGTCGTCATTACCTGTATTGTATAGGTTTAATTGATAGTCTTGAAGAGAAGTGAGAAAGAAGTCCTTTCCGTTTTCTTTCTTTTCGTTATTTGTCCAAGTCCATTGATTATCATTTTCGCTCGAATATTGAATAGTCTTTACTATTTCATTAGTAAAACCTTGCCAATTTTTAGCTTGTCCAAGAGCATAGATTTTTCCAAATCGCATATCTAAACGATTTGGATAAAGTTTAATTCCTTCGTCAATTTTGGCAATCCCTTTATTAAATGTCTCAGGGTTAAAATATATAGAGCTTCCGATAAATCCTGCCGTTTTTCCTGTGCTATCTTGAAGCGAAAGACTTTCTCCTTTAGGCTGTTCAGTTGATATGGAAAGGATTTCTTGTTTGGATTTTAGAAAGTAATAGTTGAAATAACTCGTAAATAATTCAGGGTTTTTCGGGTCTTGGTTCTCCCAACTTGTTAAGATTTCAAGTTGTTTAACAATGTCTCCTTCTTGGTAGTATTTGTCGAAGTCGGTTTTAAAGTCCTGTCCAAGAACTGTGGTAGAAAAAAGTGCAATTACTAAAAGGTTTAATATGTGTTTCATGTTCTGTTTTTAAATGGCTACCATCCAATCCTACCACGATTTTTATCAGTCCCCAATTCATCACGTACTTCTTTGGGATCTTCGGGCATTACAAAACCCGGAGGGGGAGAAAAGGCGTCGTAACCCCAATAGGCTTCCGGATCATCAGTTACATAATTAATGAAAGTGCCAACAATAGGAAGAGCTGTTCTTGCTCCCTGACCAATACTATAGCTTCCGTCCTGAGGGAAACGAATCCGACGATCCTCACCACCAACCCAGGCACCCATTACAATATGTGGGGTCATCCCGATAAACCAGTTATCAGAAGCATCATTGGTAGTTCCTGTTTTTCCGGCTATATCCTGTCGAATACCGTACACATTTCTTAATCGTACACCGGTTCCGAAGTATCCATCGCCGCCTCTGATCACTCCTCGCATCATATCAACCATCATATAGGCTGTTTCAGGACTGATCACTTCCTTGCGGTATTCAGGGAAATATTCCTGAAGTACATTTCCCTCTTTATCTTCAATTCTTGTGATTGCAATTGGCTCAATATGAACACCATTATTGGCAAAAGTTGTATAAGCAGAAGTCATTTCTAGCAATGAAGCTTCTGCAGTTCCTAAAGCAATGGAAGGATAGGCTGGTGTTCTGCTCATATCCACCCCTAAATTAGAAGCCATATCTTTTATTTTTCTGGCGGCGGCATCCAATTCCCATAGTTTATTGGTTCCCGGATAACCTGCAAGTTCAGGAAGTAAGCGAACGGTTACATTATTCATACTTCTTGCCAAAGCTTCCCTCAAAGGAACTTCATTGGGTCCACTGGCTACCTCAGCATCTTTAGGATTCCATACTTTCCCGTTTCTGTCACGGAATGAGATCGGAAATTTTGAAAATTTATGATAGGGCTTAAAGCCGTTATCAATAGCAACAGAATACACAAAAGGTTTAAATGTAGAACCAACCTGTCTTCTTGATTGATAAACATGATCAAATTGTACGCTTCCATAATTGGAACCACCCACCCATGCAAGGATATTTCCGTTGGTAGGCTCAATAGCTACAAAACTGGCTTCTAATCTTGTTCGGGCTTTAAGTACGGAATCCACAAAGGCAGTATCAGCTTTCAGACTGTCTAAAACTACTTTTCGGATCTTGGTATTATAGGTTTGATATCCATTTTTATATCGATCGGTCTCTTCCAGAAAACTGTCTTTAAAAGTCGGAAATTCATCCCACAGCTTGTCCATATATTCGTTGCTGCCGCGAGAAGTCCATTCGTATTCGAATATCTTTTGAAGGGAATCTAACTTAGTGCTTAATGCTCGTTCCGCATGTTTTTGAAGGCGGGAGTCAATCGTTGTGTAGATCACAAGCCCGTCTTTGTAAATATCATATCCGTTTTCTTCAGCCCATCCGGATACTCTTTGTCGTACATACTCACCAAAATATCTACTCACTCTTCCGGCTTTTGATGGAGGTTGGTAGTCAAGAGTAATGGGCTCTTGTTTAAGCTGATTGTATGAGGTAGAATCAATAAATCCTTGATTGTTCATCAGGTAAAGAACAATATTTCTTCTTCTTTGTGATCTTTCAGGATAAATCCGGGGATTATATGCATAAACCGCATTTACGGAACCAACCAACACAGCAGATTCAGAAAGGGTTAATTCTTTTGCAGGTTTATTGTAATGAGTTCTTGAGGCTGCTTCGATACCAAAGGCACTGTTTGCATATTCCACAGTGTTCAGATACATCTCAATAATCTCTCTTTTGGTATAATTTTGTTCGATCTGAACAGCGGTGATCATTTCCCTGAATTTTCTGGAAATGGAAAATTTTAATCCAATTTCTTTATAGAGATTACGAGCAAGCTGTTGGCTGAGAGTAGAGCCACCTTCTACACGACCACGCATCAAATTGAATGGAATGGCAAGAGTTCTCACCATATCTATTCCCCAATGGTTATAAAAGCGATGATCTTCTGTAGCCACTAGTGCGTTTATGACGTGTGGTGAAATTTGATCGTAAGGAACCCAGGTTCTGTTTTCTGTAAAATATTTGTCTAAAACAACACCGTCTCTGCTTCGAACTTCAGTAGCAATAGCAGTGTCCGGATTTTCCAGTTTTTCGAGAGGGGGAAGTCCCTGGAAAAGGAAAATAACGTATCCAATTACTACAACTAAAAGCGTAGCCGCTACTGCACCGGTCCATGTAATGATCTTTTTTCTGAGATTGTCAGAACTAAAACCATATTTAGAAGAAGGCTCTTCTGAATTTTCTTCTCTGGCTTTTCGCTCAGCCAGCACTTCTTTGCGGTATTCCGGATCGTTAAAATACCGTTGGTGATCAATAGGTTCTTTTTTATCGCTCATTCTACAACACTTGATTCAGTGAAAGGTACAAATTCTTTATCAGAAGCACTCCATCTAACGAGTTGATACGCTCCATTGTTGTAAAGAGCTACCGTCTTATGATAGAAAAAGGTTCCAAGGTTTATATACGTTCCGGCTTTAAATGTTTCCATTCTTGGAATATGATCATGCCCCATTATTATAAAGTCTATATCCTTTTCTTTTAGCACGCGTTTTGCATGTTTATCCAAAGGGATGGGAGTTCGGTTTTCCTTCATTTTAGAAAAACCTGAGAATTTTTTCATAACCGGAATTCCCAATTCAGGAGGCAGAAATGCCTGAAACATTTTCACAAAATATTTACTTCTTAATACGCCGTGGAAAAAAGGACGTAATAGGTCATCGCTTTTTCCAAACCTTCCATCGCCATGCATTAATAAGGTATTAAAACCATTTTGCTTGATAATGCGATAATTGCATTCCACATCAAAACCCAGGTCTTCGAAATGACCATACGTCCAGTTATCATGATTTCCTGTGATATAGGTGGTGGGTTCACATTGTGTGTTATGCTTTTTGAAGGCTTGCAATACCTTTTGACCAACATTTGGGATGAATTTTTTTTTCGGATACTCCATCCAATAATCAAAGAGGTCGCCAAGTATATAGATCTTGATCTTTTGTTCACAACAGTGATCGATAAGCGCGATGAGTTCATCCTCAATCTCTTTCTCGGTAGTTGCATCAAAAGCTCCGAGATGCACATCAGAAATAAACAAACTGGTTTGGTCAGCCATTTACTTTATTTCTTACGGGTAATTACATAGTGAATCAGATCAACAAAATCTTGTCTGGCTTGTGACTCAGGAATTTTTTCTAATCCTTCGATCGCTTTGTTTGCATATTCATACATACTCTTTTTTGCATGATCCATACCACCTTTATCATGAACAAAGTCTACGATCTCATCAATATTCTTCGAAGTTTTTTTCCTTTTCTTCATTAACGCCCGGATATGAGAAGCCTCTTTCTTAGAGCTGTGTTCCAATGCTTTTATTAGAGGCAATGTTACTTTACGCTCTTGAATATCGTTTCGCTTTGGCTTGCCTATATCATACATGCCATAATCAAAAAGGTCGTCCCTGATCTGAAAAGCAATTCCGATACTCATCCCGATGTTTGCCATTAATTCATGCTGGTCTTTATCATTGGTAGCAGAAACTGCTCCACACTCACAACAAGTTGATATCAAGCTGGCCGTTTTTTCGGAGATTATCTGGAAGTATCGCTCTTCAGTCATATTAAATAACCCGGCAGTTTTAAGTTGACGAAGTTCTCCTTCGCTCATTTTTTGAACTGCTTTGGATTGTACTTTCAGTAACTTGTACTCTTTATTCTCAAGTGAAACTAGTAATCCCCGGGAAAGCAAAAAATCACCAAGAAGCACTCCTGCTTTATTTTTCCAGATCTTATTGATGCTCACAAATCCGCGTCTGGAATTAGCTTCATCAACAACATCATCATGAATAAGGGTAGCAGTGTGCAACAATTCGATCATTGTAGCTGCAATATGACTTCTCTTGGAAATACCATCGAATAAGTTAGCCGTCATAAAAACAAGAGTAGGACGAAGTTCTTTCCCTTTTTGTTTGTGCAGATATCTCAGAATTTGATCGAGTAGAAACACATCTGTTTTGATGGTATCTTTGAAAAAAGATCTGAATTCAGTTAAATGCTCTGAAACAGGGGCGGTGATTTCTTTTAAAGATTTACGAACCACAGAATCTTTTTCAATTCTGGCAAGGGAAACGTTATCGTCCATCAAATATGTTTAAATTTTCTTAAACTTGAATAGCTCGAAATTTAGTTAATATATAGGACAAATATTTAGGACTAATCACACTCACTCACTTAAAATAAAATTATGATTACGAAGTTAGCCGGGCTTGAAACCATTGGGGTTTTGACAAGCGGAGGAGATTCACCCGGAATGAATGCCGCTGTACGTGCCGTAGTAAGGGTTGCAGCAAAATACGACTTGAAAGTTTTTGGAATAAGACATGGATATCATGGATTAATTCACAATGAAGTGAAGCCCATGAAAAATAATTCTGTTTCAAATATCATCCAGAGAGGAGGTACTATTCTTAAATCTGCGCGCTCTCAGGAATTCAGAACGGTCGAAGGAAGAATGAAGGCTGCTGAAACTATTAAGAAATATAATATAGATGCACTTGTAGCTATCGGAGGAGACGGAACCTTTACAGGAGCAAATATTCTTAGCAAGGAACACGGAATAAAAGTAATTGGTATTCCGGCAACTATCGACAATGATATAATCGGGACGGATGAAACAATCGGATATGATACAGCATTAAATACAGCACTTGATGCAGTAGATAAAATTCGCGACACCGCTGATGCTCATGAACGAATGTTCTTGGTGGAGGTTATGGGAAGGGATGCAGGTTTCATTGCTCTCGAAACCAGTATAGCCGGTGGTGCTGAACTGGCTCTACTTCCTGAAGAGTTGATGGATATCGATGATGTAAAATCCCAGCTCAAAAATATGCTTAAGAATCAGGTTAGAAGTAGCTTGGTTGTAGTAGCAGAAGGGGATGAATCAGGAGGGGCCATTAAACTAGCCGAGCAGATTCGCGACGACTTTAAAAAATATGATATGCGAGTCTGTATTTTAGGGCATATTCAAAGAGGTGGTTCTCCGACAGCCAGAGATCGTGTTTTGGCAAGCAGATTAGGGGCCGCTGCAATTAAAACATTGATGGAAGGACATAGTGGTGTAATGGTTGGTATCGTTAACGGTAAAATTAAAATTACTCCAATTAAAGTTGCTGTAGATAGAAAAAAAGATCTTGATCACTCACTTATAGAACTAGCCAAACTACTTAGATAATGATTTCAATTAATACCGATATTGCTAAAGAATTTATTTCTGATGAAGCGTACACTGAATCTCTTGAAAAGTGTGAAGAAGCATTTATTCAGCTTAAAGATAAAACAGGGCAAGGATCTGAATGGTTAGGTTGGAGAGATCTGCTGAAATCTCCAAACGATGCTTTACTGGAAAAGATAAGTTCCTTAGGGAGAGACATCAGAAATAATGCAGATATTTTTATTGTCTGCGGTATCGGGGGTTCCTATTTAGGAGCGAAAGCAGTTATTGATGCCCTTTCTCCTCATTTTAACAAAAAGGGACCTGAAATACTTTTTGCAGGCCATCATATGGGAGGAAAATACCTCCAGGAACTTTTATCGTATATAAAAACTCCGAAACAGGACGGTACCCCGAAAAGTGTGTATATAAATGTGATCTCAAAATCAGGTTCTACATTAGAAACCGCACTTTCATTCAGGATGATTCGTGAAGTCATGGAAGAATTGTATAAAGAGAAAGCCGCTGATCGGATTATCTGCACCACCAGTGGTGAAGGCGGAGTTCTGAATGGACTGATCGAAGAAAAAGGGTACAGGAAATTTATAATACCTGAAGATGTAGGCGGTAGATTTTCAGTGTTAACGCCTGTTGGACTGATACCGATTGCAGTTGCGGGAATTGATATAAAGACACTTTTTTACGGAGCTGTATCTGCTTTTAATAAATATGAAGGTGACGCAACTGAAATAGTGAAATACGCAGCTGTCCGAAGAGCTCTTCATGAAAAAGGAATAACTATTGATGTATTTTCATGTTTTGAGCCTGAGTTACAATCTTTTGGCGGATGGATTCAGCAACTAATGGGAGAGAGTGAAGGCAAAGAGGGTAAAGGAATTTTCCCAACCGTAGCAGCTTTTTCTACTGATCTGCATAGTTTAGGTCAATTTATTCAACAAGGTACCAGAAGTTTGATGGAAACTTTTATTGCTGTTGAAAAACCCATTTCAGATTTAAAAGTGAATTCTCTTGAAGGAGATCATGATAAATTAAATTATCTGGCAGGAAATTCTTTCCATGAAATTAATACCAAGGCAAGGATCGGTACTACTGAAGCGCACAAAGATGGAGCGGTTCCGATTATAAATTTATCATTGAGCTCTTTGAATGCAGAGGTAATTGGGGAACTAATTTACTTTTTTGAATTGCTGACGGGGATATTTGTATATAGTTTGGGAGTTAACCCATTTAACCAACCCGGGGTTGAAGATTACAAAAAAGCGATGTACCGTTTGCTTGGAAAAGATTAAAAGGAACTTATGAGCGATTCGAAAAATAAAAACTCTAAATATATAGCAGTAGCCGGAAATATTGGTGCGGGGAAATCATCTCTAACCAGTTTGTTGTCAAAACATTTTGGATGGGAGGCTTTTTATGAGTCAGTAGATGACAATCCTTATCTGGCAGATTTCTACGAAGACATGCGCAGATGGAGTTTTAATCTTCAGATCTATTTTCTGTCCAGCAGATTTAGACATCAGAAAGAGATGCTGGAAAATGATATAAGCTTGATACAGGACAGAACCATTTATGAGGATGTAGAGATCTTTGCAAAAAACCTTCATGAAATGAGTTTGATGAGTGATCGCGATTTCACGAATTATGAAGCATTGTTTCATGAAATGAGCCATTACTTGCGCCCGCCCGACTTACTCATTTATTTGCGTGCTCAAGTTCCTACCCTGGTAAATCAAATTCAGCAGCGGGGAAGAGATTATGAGAACACTATCAGAATCGATTATCTTGAAAGGTTGAACAGATTATATGAGGATTGGATTGATCGTTATCCTCACGAAAAGCTTATTATTGAAACAGATGACCTCGATTTTGTGAATAACAATGAAGATTTAGGTTCTATAATTGAGCAAGTTGATAAGCGTCTATTTGGTCTTTTTAATTGATTGTAAGCGTGTAGGATAATCCTTATATTTACAAGCTGTAAAGGAGACGTTCTATGTTGAAGTTTAAGATCTTTGAAATACCTGAAGGACAAAGCCAAAGAACCATCGAATTAGAAAGCGATGATCTTGAGATTGAGGAAGTTCCGTTTGAACGAGCTGTACTCGATATCAACTTCTATCGCACACTTCAGTTTATCCAGGTTAAATTTGGATTAAAAGCTGATATAAAACTTATTTGTGATCGGTCTTTAGATGAATTTGATCATCAGATTGAAACCAATTACGAAGTTTTATTTAAAGCTGAAGAAGTGGAAGAATCGGCGGATGAAAAAGGCTCCATCAGGAATATTGATATTCATTCTAAACAAATAGACTTAGAGCAGGATGTGTTAGATAGCATATTGCTCAATCTCCCGGTAAAAAAATTACATCCCCGTTTTTTGGATGATGAAGGAAATCCTAAAGAGTTTGTACACCAGCAATTTGGTAACGACTCTGATGAAGAGGAAGAAAACATCGACCCAAGATGGGAAGCATTAAAAGAATTAAAGAAATAATTAAGTAAATAATGGCACATCCAAAACGAAAAACCTCGAATGCACGAAAAAACAAACGTCGTGCACATCATGCAATTTCAGATGTTACCTTAGCGAAATGTTCAAACTGCGGCGAACTCCACAGATATCACCATGCTTGTACAGAGTGTGGGCACTACAGAGGTCGTCAGGTTACAAAAGCAGCCGCTAACTAAATAAAATATTATGATTGTTGCAGTAGATGCAGCCGGTGGAGATCATTATCCCAAAGCTCCTGTTGAAGGAGCTTTATTAGCAGTTCAGGAAGACGAAAGTTTAACTGTTCTTCTTTTGGGACCAAAGGATCTGATTAAAAAAGAGCTGGAAGGAAAAGAGTACGATGAGAAACGTGTTCTTATTCAGGATGCTCCTCAGATCATCGGAATGGAAGAGTCTCCGGCTGCTGCAGTAAAAGGTAAGCAACAATCATCTATTGTAATCGGAATGGGATTACACAAAGCCGGTAAATGCGATGCGTTTGTAAGCGCAGGAAATACCGGAGCTCTTCTTGCAGCATCTACTTTTATTCTAGGTAAGCTGGAAGGTATCTTGCGTCCTACAATCGGCGCGTATTACCCAACGGTTAAAGGATTCCGTCTTTTATTAGATGCCGGTGCAAACTTAGAAGTTAAACCGGAAGTAGCCCTTCAATTTGCAAAAATGGGGCAGGTTTATTGCCGTAACATCATAGGTGTAGAATCTCCTACTGTTGGTTTGCTTAATGTCGGTGAAGAAGATGAAAAAGGAACGGAAGAGCTGAAAGCCATTCATAAGCACATTAAAGACTTACCCGGATTTATTGGTAATGTGGAAGGTAAAGATATTCTTTCCGGCAAAGCGGACGTATATTTAACGGATGGTTTAGTTGGAAATATTCTACTGAAATTCGGAGAATCTATTCCTGCTACTATAATGAAATTAGTGGAAAGAGCGGTCTCAAAACTGGATCTTGAAGTTGAAGAGATAGTTGCTGCCCAAAAGATTTTGAAAACAGCATTAGCTCCATTTAATTATGAAAGAGTAGGTGGAGTTCCTTTTCTGGGTGTTAATGGTGTAAGTATCGTAGGTCACGGGGGCAGCTCACCTCTTGCAATTAAAAATATGATCAAAAGCGCAGTGTCTTGCATCGAAAATGATGTTAACGGCAAAATCGTATCATCACTAAACTGATTTAAACTTTTTATGGAAGTAAAACAAGCAAAGATCACTGCAGTTGGACATTATTTGCCTGAATTCAGAATGACCAACTTTGAGTTGGAAAAGCTGATGGACACCAATGATGAGTGGATCAGAACAAGAACAGGTATATCAGAACGAAGAATTTTAAAAGATCCTGATAAAGCGACTGCATTCATGGGTGCTGAAGCAGCTAAAGAAGCGCTGGAAAGTTCCGGGACATCTGCTGAAGAAATTGATTTAATAGTATTAGCTACGGTAACTCCTGATTATTTATTCCCTGCTACTGCATGTTTAGTTCAAAATATGATCGGTGCTACTAACGCTTTCGCATTCGACGTTTCTGCTGCTTGTTCAGGATTTTTATATGCGTTGAGCACAGGATCTATGTACATAGAAGCGGGAAGAGCAAAAAAAGTATTAGTGATCGGAGCCGATAAAATGAGCTCTATTTTAGATTATACTGACAGAACTACAAGTATTTTATTTGGTGATGGTGCCGGAGCTGTTATTCTTGAAGAATCTACAGATGGTACAGGTATTATTGATCAAATTCACCATTCAGAAGGCGATACTAATTGCAGTTTATATCAGCATGCCGGAGGAAGTAGAAATCCTGCGACTATAGAAACCGTTAAAAACAGACAGCATCATGTAACTCAGGATGGTCGTGCTGTATTTAAAAAGGCTACTATGGGTATGGCAGATGTTTCTCTGGAGATCATGGAGAAAAATAACCTGGAACCCGAAGATATAGCATGGTTAGTTCCTCATCAGGCAAACTTAAGAATTATTGATGCCACTGCGAACAGAATGGGATTATCTTCTGAAAAGGTGATGATAAATATCGATAAATACGGGAATACAACTGCAGGTACGATCCCGCTTTGTTTATACGATTGGAAAGATAAATTGAATCACGGTGATAATTTGATTCTTGCTGCTTTTGGTGGTGGTTTCACCTGGGGAGCTATTTATCTAAAATGGGGATTAAAATAATGAGTACAGCTTATCTGTTTCCGGGACAAGGATCTCAATTTGTTGGAATGGGAAAGGATCACTACGATTCCAACCCTGAGTTTGCCAAATTGGTTGAACAAGCAAATGAAGTGCTTGGCATAGATCTGAAATCAATAATGTTTGATGGTCCGGAAGAGAAATTAAAGCAAACCGAATTTACACAACCGGCAATATTTCTTCATTCAGTTGCTTTATACAAGACATTAGATGCTACACCTGATATGGTTGCAGGCCATAGCCTTGGGGAGTTCTCAGCTTTGGTTGCCTGTGGGGCAGTAAGCTTCGAAGATGCCTTGAAGATCGTTCGACGTCGTGGTGAATTAATGCAGGCTGCCGGAGCTTCCAATCCGGGAACAATGGCGGCTATCATTGGTATGGATGATGACAAAGTAGAACTGGTTTGCAAAAAAGCTGCGGAACAAACGGGTAAAGAAGTTGTAGCAGCAAACTACAATTGTCCGGGACAGTTGGTAATTTCAGGATATGTAGAAGCTGTAAAGGCAGCAGTTGATATAGCTAAGGAAGACGGAGCTAGAATGGCTATGCTATTACCGGTTTCCGGTGCGTTCCATTCTTCTTTAATGGAACCGGCTTTTGTAGGATTAAAAGAGTCTTTAGAGAATCTGGAGATCAATACACCGAATTGTCCTATTTACAGCAACTTTACTGCAGAACCAACGTCTGACGTTGATGAAATCAGATCAAATTTATTGGATCAATTAATGAATCCCGTTCGCTGGACACAAACATTGCAGAACATGATTGCAAACGGAGCTTCGGCTTTTGTTGAAGTGGGACCGGGTAAAGTTTTACAAGGTTTGGTAAAAAGAACCGACAGAAAAGCAGAAATTTCAGGACATCAATAAGAAAAAAATCATGGGTTTATCTTTAGAAGGAAAAAGCTGTTTAGTAACCGGAGGAAGTAGAGGAATAGGAAGATCTATTGCTCTCAGACTGGCGGAATTCGGAGCGGATGTTGCCATTACTTATGCACGCTCAGCTGACGCAGCGAATGAGGTTGTTAAAGAAATTGAAGCGTTGGGAAGAAAAGGAAAAGCTTTTCAGGCTGATGCCGTCGATTATTCTCAAGCTGAAGATGTTATTAAGACGATAACGGATGAATTCGGTAAAATTGATGTGTTGGTTAACAATGCGGGTATCACTAAAGATAATTTGATCCTTCGAATGAGCGAAGAACAATGGGATGATGTGATCACCACAAATTTGAAGAGTGTTTTCAATTACTCAAAAGCTGTTGCCAGACCAATGATGAAGAACCGGGGAGGTTCGATCATCAACATTAGTTCTGTGGTGGGGATCTCAGGAAATGGTGGACAAACAAACTATTCTGCCTCAAAAGCAGGTATAATTGGTTTCACCAAATCTTATGCCAAAGAACTCGCTTCCCGAAATATAAGAGCGAACGTAATTGCTCCGGGATACATTCTTACCGACATGACGGATCAATTGGATGAAAAAGTTTTAGACGGAATTAAGGCTGAAACTCCACTGGGAAGGGCGGGTGAAGCCACAGAAGTTGCTGATGCAGTTGTATTTTTAGCATCAGATATGAGTGCGTATATTACAGGCGAAACCATCAGAGTTGATGGCGGAATGGCTATGTAATTTCTTATTAGTGCTTGAATGAATTTTTATGTTTAATTTATTATCGTAAAACCTAACTACTAAAAACCTTAAAGGACACAATATGTCACAAGATGTAGAATCAAAAGTAAAAGACATCATCATCGATAAGCTTGGTGTTGATGAATCAGAAGTTGTATCAGATGCAAACTTCACAAACGATCTTGGTGCTGACTCACTAGACACTGTTGAGTTGATCATGGAATTCGAAAAAGAATTCGATCTAAGCATTCCTGACGAAGATGCAGAGAATATTGCTACAGTTGGTGATGCAACAAGCTACCTATCAGGTAAACTCTCTTAAAAACCTTATTTAATTTATGACAACACGTAGAGTCGTTGTAACAGGGATTGGTACTCTTACCCCAATTGGTAAGAGTACACCTGATTTCTGGAACGGGTTGATCTCAGGTAAAAGTGGTGCAAAAACTATTGAGCACTTTGATACTGAAGGATTCCCCACAAAATTTGCGGCTACAATACCGGACTATGATTCTTCTAACTATTTCGATAGAAAAGAAGCACGTAGATTGGACAATGTAGCTCAGTATGCATTAATAGCTTCTGAAGAAGCAATTGAAGACAGTAAAATTGATCTTGAATCGATAGATAAAGATCGTGTAGCTGTTATTGTAGGAACAGGAATTGGTGGAATGAAAACATTCTACGAACAATCCGTTGAGTTCTATAATAGAGGTGCGCGTGGCGTTTCTCCCTTCTTTATACCAATGCTAATTCCGGATTTAGTTCCAGGACAGATCTCTATCAAGTATGGATTCAGAGGTCCGAACTACTGTGTTGTCTCAGCATGCGCAACCGGTTCCAACAATATTGGTGCAGCATACGATGCAATCCGTTACGGACAGTCAGATATGGCCATTACCGGTGGTTCTGAAGCTCCTGTAACACAGATCGGTATTTCCGGATTTAATTCTATGAAGGCAATGTCGACCAGAAATGATGATCCGGAGACAGCTTCAAGACCCTTTGATGCGAACCGTGATGGATTCGTTTTAGGGGAAGGTGCAGGAATCTTCTTTCTTGAAGAATATGAAATGGCTAAAAAACGTGGTGCCAGAATTTATGGCGAGATCGTTGGCTATGGTTATTCTGCAGATGCCTATCATATTACTGCTCCCGATCCTGATGGTGGTGGTGTTCAGTTAGCTATGAATAATGCATTAGAAGCTGCCGGTATCAAGCCTGAAGATGTTGATCATATCAATATGCATGGAACATCTACTCCACTTGGAGATATCGCTGAAACCAATTCTATCAAGAAGGTTTTTGGTGATCATGCAAAGAAAATAAATCTGAACTCTACTAAATCTATGACCGGCCATACATTAGGTGCTGCCGGAGCTATAGAATCAGTAGCTGCAATACTTGCTACTTATCACGATTTGGTTCCTCCAACTATCAATTTGATGGATCAGGATCCTGAGTGTGATCTTAACTACACTGCAAACGAAGCAGTAGCAAGAAGAGTTAAGTATGCAGTTAACAATGCGTTCGGATTTGGTGGACACAATACATCGCTTGTATTCAAAAAATTTGAAGAATAATAGTTTATGCCAACCTGGTTAAGGTCTTTATTTAAGAAGAAAGATCAATCAATAGATCAGGTTAAAAACGAACGATTATTACAATTAGAAAGGATCATTGGTTTTGAGATCGATGATCCTTCTTTATTTCTGCGAGCGTTAAGGCACAGATCCACACTTGCCAACGATCAATATTCAAGTCATGATTCCTACGAAAGGCTCGAATTCCTTGGAGATGCAGTACTTGACTTGATTGCTGCAGAAGTCCTCTTTGAAAAATTTCCTACCGCTAATGAGGGATTTTTAACCAAAAGCAGAGCAAAACTGGTAAAAGGAGAAACCCTGGCAAAATTCTCTATTAAATTGGGGATTGAAGATCTACTTGAGTTGGGAGAGAGATCAGATCAGGTTAGCATTTCGAAAAGTATTCTGGCTGATGTTTTTGAATCTATAATAGCTGCAATTTATATTACAAAAGGATATGCAAATGCATTTATGTTTGTATCCGAAGTATTTGAAAAACAAGTAGATTTTAAGAAGCTGGTAAACCAAGTAGATAATTTTAAAAGTGCACTTCTTGAATATACTCAGGCTGAAAAAATGAGTTTACCTAGCTATAAGGTTGTGTCAGAATCCGGTCCCGGTCATGATAAAGTTTTTGAGATCATGGTTGTAGTAGACGGCAAAGAATTAGGTACAGGGCAGGGAAGGAGTAAAAAAAGCGCGGAACAGGAAGCCGCAAAAGTAGCCCTTAAAACTCTGGGTGATCGGTAGGTTTTTATCCAAAGTTAATTACTTGATAAGCCTATTAGAAGTTAGATAATTCACATACAAAAATTATCCAATACATAATCCCGACGATTTCAGAAAAAACTTCCAATTACACTGACCTTTAGAATCAATTCCATCACCCCGCTTTCAGCGAAATGATGGATCGCTACTTCTCCGTCTGTCGGGCACTGCACGGCTGACGGCTTTTAGTCGCTGAGATAGGAATGAGATCTTGGAGTTCACGCCAATAATTCTTGTTGGGATTTTTTGGTACTGGCGCCTGAGGGAGCTCAGTATCTGTACAAAAGTACACATAGCCAAGGAACTGAATCCTATAAACTAAATGTGGTATGTGTAAAGCAAGGTTGAATAAAAACCACAAACAAATCATCAATATCTAAACTTGTTTTTTGGTCGATTTAATACGATTCTTAGCCTGCTGAAAGAATCATTTTTTAAGTCCTCTGACTATGCTTGTGCAGCTTATAAAACCGGAATTCGAAGAACTTATCCAGGCAAAAGACTGGGTGGCTCTCAAGGATGTTCTGGCTGATGTTCCGGCTGCTGATATAGCCGACCTTTTGGTAGAACTTGAAGGAGATGTAGCGGTAGTTATTTTCAGGTTACTCAAAAAGCCCCTGGCAGCAGACGTGTTTTCTGCTCTTCCATCTGGTAAAGGAGTAGAACTTCTGGAACTCTTTAATCGCCAACAGTTGAGCGATGTAATGGTAAACCTGGAGCCTGATGAGCAAGTGTCTCTGATGGAAGAATTACCGGGTCACCTTACTCAACGTGTGATGAACTCGATGAATCTGGAAGACCAGAAGCAAGTCAAGAAGTTGCTTGGTTATCCGGAGGAGAGCGTTGGACGTTTGATGACACCAAGATACGTTCGTGTAAAGACAGACTGGACTATCGAGCGGAGTATGAAACACATCCGCAAATATGCAGAAGTAGCAGAGACCTTAAACCGTATTTATGTAGTTGATGACAAAGAATATCTGATCGATGATCTGCGGTTAACAGAATTGATACTTGCCGATCCTGAAGAGACCATCGAAACATTGATGGACAGATCATTCGAAACCCTGATGGCTTATGAAGATCAGGAAGAAGCGGTTAAAATGTTTGCCAAATATGACAGAGCAGCTTTGCCCGTTGTAGATACAGATGGGATCTTGGTTGGTATTGTTACTGTGGATGATGTGATCGACGTTGCTGAGGAAGAAGCAACCGAGGATATGCAGAAAATGGCGGGTATGGACGCGCTGGATGATTATTATTCTCAGACAACAGTTGGCAAGCTTGTGAAGAAAAGGATCACCTGGTTGATCGTGCTTTTTGTTGGACAGATTTTGACTGCACTCACTATGAGTGGTTATGAGGAAGTACTTCAGAAAATAGTTTTGCTATCTTACTTTGTGCCATTGCTGATTGCAAGTGGAGGGAATTCCGGCTCACAGGCTGCAACACTGATCATTCGTGCACTGGCAACCGACGATATTAAATCAGATGGATGGAAAATGGTTCTCAAAAAAGAAGGAAGTTCAGGCCTGATGTTAGGCTCCATACTTGGAGTTTTAGGATTTGCTACTTTGATCGTCTGGGGTTTAATTGATGGCGATCCGATGAATATGGAACTGGTGCTTAAGGCCAGTGTGGTTGCATCCAGTTTACTACTCATCGTTGTATTCGGAAATGTGATAGGAGCGATGCTTCCTTTTATATTATCTAAAGTTGGACTCGATCCGGCTGTTTCATCAGCACCTTTTGTTGCAACAATAGTGGATGTAAGCGGAATCATTATTTATTTTAGCATTGCTGTATTTTTACTCAGTGGAATTTTACTCTAATCGTTATATCAATCAATGAAAGCATATCTGGATCTTGTAAAAAACGTTCTTGAAAACGGCGTACGAAAAGAAAACAGAACAGGTACCGATACCATATCAAATTTCGCGGAATTCTATAAAGTAGATCTCTCAGAAGGATTTCCTTTGTTGACTACTAAAAAAGTATTTTTCCGATCTGTTATTCTGGAATTGCTTTGGTATTTACGCGGAGAAGATCACATTCGTTGGCTACGCGATGAAAACGATTGCCATATCTGGGATGCCTGGGCTGATGAAGACGGACATGTTGGCCCGATCTATCCTGTGCTTTGGAGACGATTCCCTTATCTGGAAAAAGAGAATGTAAATCTTGAAGGAATCGGAGGAGCTGTTGAAAGTGAAACCTGGGTTCGTAAAGAATTCGATCAGGTTCAACGTGCTATCGATATGCTCAAAACTAATCCAAACAGCCGAAGAATTGTGGTAAGTACCTGGCATCCGGGATTGTTGGGAGAAATGGCTCTTCCACCTTGTCATATCATGTATATTTTTAATGTGAGTAACGGAAAACTGAATTGTCACCTTACTCAACGTTCAGGTGATATTGCGCTGGGAATTCCATTTAATCTGGCTTGCTACTCAGCTTTAACGATGGCAATAGCACAGGAAGTTGGTTTAGAGCCCGGTACATTTGCTCACACCATCGTGGATGCTCACATCTATGTAAATCATGTGGACGGACTTAAAGAACAGCTTAAAAGAGAACCTCGTGAATTGCCAACTTTGGAAATAGCCAAAAAACCGGTTGATGAACTCACTTTCGATGATTTTAAACTTCATAATTACGATCCGGATCCGGTGATCAAATTTGAGGTTGCAGTATGATTTTGACCATTGTTGTAGCCCATGACCCGAATTTGGTAATTGGGAAAGAAGGTGGACTACCATGGCGCTATCCTGAAGATCTGAAGCACTTCAAACAAACCACCATGGGCGGAACAATGATCATGGGAAGAGGTGTGTTTGAAGAACTGAACGAGATCCCGCTTCCCGGCAGAAAAAATATCGTTCTCACCAGAACCAAGACCTACGATAATGTCGATACGTATACTTCCTTGCAAATTGCTTTAGATGAATTGGACGAAGAAGAAGTATTCATCATAGGTGGTGGAGTCTTGTATAGAGATGCGCTACCTATGGCCGATAAAATGATCGTAACACAGGTAAACAAAGAATACTATGGAGATACTTACTTTCCGGAATATCGCGATGATATAGGCAAAATCTGGATCGAAGCCGATCGCCGGGAAACCGATGACCTGACTTTTCTGGTTTTCGAGCGGGCCTGATCATACTCAATTAGCACGCTAACCACCATCCAAAGCTATTTGTGATGGATCAGCACGTTTGTTTTCTATTAAGGTTCTTTTCTAACTCCTTCAAGAAGAGCATCGTTAAAACCTTCTGAATCAGAAGTTGAAGATTTATGGAGTACAGAAATGTCTCCGGTTGATTCAAGTACCACTGCTAATACTTGGTTATAGTTTAATACATTAGCTTCCCTAAGCTTAGCAACCAATTGGGATTTTTCAATTCTGGCATATTTTAGATTTTTATCTAATATCTTATCGCCATTCATAAGCAAGAGGGGTTTATTGGATATTATACTGTTCAATGTAGGTACTCGCCTTTGTAGAAATGAGAAAACAAAAGTTAAAACCAACAAGCTGGCGATTGCAATTATTCCATGAACTATTGAAGTACTTGATGTGAGAGTAGATGAAATAATACTGCCAACTGCGATAGTAAAAGCAAAATCGTAAGCGGTAAATTTTGCAAACGATCTCAATCCTATCACTCGAGTCAGTATTATAATTGCAATGAATACTATTACACTACCGAACAAAGTTTCTAACAAGGGGTCATTAGTATTGTAAATCCAGTTCATAGTTCAATTTTAAGAATTGATATTTTAGCTTATTCTGAAGATTAGTATATAGCTAGCAGAGGATTAGAAAGCAAAGAGCTTATATTTTACAAGCAGATTGCCATTCAAGTTTTAAAGAAGACGTACGTCCATCACAATGGATACGATTTATAGAGTATTGTAAATAAATTTATAACTTTACTTTACGAAAGTGAACGAGTATTCATGAGCCAAAAATCTTGCAGAAATAAAAATTCGAAAAAACCATGGCCTACCAAAGCAGCAATGGCTCAGGTTTATGAAATGAATCTTTGGGGAGGAGAGAGTGACGAATTTTATTCAGGGGATGGCTCACATCTTTCTGAGTTAGTAGATCCGTATATCAATGTTGTAAGATCATTTTTGTCTTCTTTTGATAATTCACTAATAGTTTGTGACTTGGGATGTGGAGATTTCAATGTTGGGAAAGAGTTGGTACAACATTCAAAGAAATACATCGCTGTAGATATTGTCCCTGAATTGATCGAGAGAAATAAGCAGATGTTCAAAGCTGATCATTTGGAATTCCGGTGTTTGAATATAGCCAATGAGAACCTGCCTGCTGCTGATTGTGTGATACTCAGACAAGTTCTTCAGCACTTATCGAATTTCGAGGTAAAGAATGTAGTTCAAAAATTGAATGACTATAAATACGTGATTCTCACAGACCATATTCCTGAAGGAGACTTTGATCCAAACACAGATATCATCTCAGGACAGGGAACCAGGCTGAAAAAGAAAAGTGGTTTAAGAATATTGGAGTCCCCGTTCAATTTTAAAGTAAAAGAGAAGCAACTGTTATTATCAATTGTTTTGGATGACGGCAGAGGAATAATAGAAACTTGGCTTTATAGGGTTTTCTAGCATCTCAGAGTAATTCTAAAAGATCTTTTAAATTATACGGATTCAAGTAGGCGGTCTTTAAAGTCCTTCTGGTTAAGTGTATTTACACTAGTAGAGCCTTCAGGCTCGGCTTAAAGCACAGAGGTTAGTCATTCTTGTAGATGTTAGGTAATTCACTGACAGTTTATGAACAGTAAAATATATAAGGGTCATCCCGAACTTGTTTCGGGATCTTTGTAAGGAATTGCTCTTGAAACGGTCTTACTTACTATGAACAAAGGCTATGTGTACTTTCTTACTAACTACCGAAGAACTCCGATTTACATCGGAGTTACCAATAACATTCATTCAAGAGTGTGGAAACATAAACTGGGAGAAGGCTCTTTATTTACTTCAAAGTATAAACTAACCATTCTTATATATGCGGAAGAATACGATACTATAAGTGATGCTATAGCAAGGGAAAAGCAACTAAAGAATTGGCATAAACAGTGGAAATGGAATCTGGTAAAGCAAAACAATCCAACGTTAGAGGATTGGTATGATACCTTAAGAGGATGGTAAACAAGAACAGACTAAAAGTCTTTACGTAAGATCCCGAAACAAGTTCGGGATGACCAGCTTGGAATATTGAGGTTGGTATAAAGAAATTTTGTCATCGAATTATCTAACATCTACAATCCTGAACTTGTTTCAGGATCTTTGTGGTGTTTAGATTCGATTTACCAGACCAAATATTCCCGCACAAGTGTGACGCTTTCGCTAAGAAGGATGGGGATAACAGCCCTTTATTTTATTATTTATTTTCGTCCATTTGTTTCTTTTTCTCAGCAAATTCATCTAAACAATCATCCAAAATATCACCGTCTAAATGAACACATTCACAAAATTCATTTCCAATGTTCTCATATTCAGTACCGGCATATTGTTTATTACAATCAGATAATGAATTCCTTGGCATAATATCAAATCCATGCAGGAATGTTAAAATTGTTAGCGCGAAAGTTGCTGCAACTCCACCAAAGAATAAGAAAGGAAATTTGTTTTCGTATTTCTCCGGTCTTTTTACAATACCGAAATCAGATACTTTCTTGAATGGAAAAATGTACTTTAATCTGTCATAATTCCAAGCGAGTATATATAAATTAGCTAGAACCATTAAAGTTGAAGTGATAAACGAACCTTCAAATCTTAAGGCTATAGAAAGAATACATATATTTAAAATGATCGGGAAATAGAGTAGCGCACCTAAAGTTACTGTCCGTGGTATTAAAAGTAATATTGCTGCAAGAATTTGGGCAATTCCGATAAAGGGATAATAAAAACCTGTATGATGTAGAGCAGTTAAATATGCTCCCATTGGATGGATTTCCGATAAACCTCCGGCAAATCTTTCATCAATAATTTTCACGATTCCGGCAGCAATAAAAGCATAGGCTAAAATTATTCGACAAAAAATAGAGAAGTACCAATACCATCTGTTTTGCTTGACTTGATAATGCAATTCATCAAGCTTTGATCCTAGGCTCATAATTAGTTTATCCTGTAGTTTGATTCCAACTTGCTACATGTTGATCAGAAAGATCGCTTGCATTACAAAATCACCAAGGATTAATACTGAAGATCTTTCTTATCTCGCACTCTAAAAATTTGAAACTCTCAGATAATAGTTAAAAGTGCTTTGAAATACAAAGTGACTGAATAATCTTTATGAAAAAGGTTAATACTACTCCTGCTTCCTCAATAAAAACCAAGTCCCATTGACAAGAAATCAACAAGGATCGTTACGATGACATACATGAGTTAAAGCCCAGGGTCATTCTGAGCATACCTGCGAAGAATCTACACAACTGGTTTTTGATGAGATTTAAAAATCAGGGTCATCCTGAACTTGTTTCAGGATCTTTGTGGTGTTTAGATTCTATTTACTAGACCAAATATTTCCGCACAAGCGTGACGCTTGCGCTAGATTGGTGATTAAACATTGCTATCTTGGCTCAATATTGATCCTACTATCTATTGAATTTGAATGTTGAACAAATGGTACAATATTTTTGATTCCCCATTGGTTGCTTGTAGCAATAATCGAATCGGAAAGTTCAATTAATTCTTCTGGTTTTAAGTAATGTCTTTTATGTCCAGTTCTATCATAAATTTCTTGAGCGTTCTGCTTTGTATCGAAAACACCCATACTACCCTGAAGTACTTGTGGAAAATCTTTTTCAAGCTCTGCATAAGTCAAATCTGGATTTAACTCGACATAATACTTGATGATTTTATTAACAAGTCTTGACTTATTGTAAGTCTTACCTTTGAACTCAAATTTGGAAAAATCTCTATTTGTGTAGTTGTATTTAAAAAAGGTGTCAGTGGTTACAAAAATCTCATTCTCTAAGCTTCTAAAGCGTCGTATTATCATTCCTGCAATCGGAATTCCAGATGCAGTCACATAACCATCTTGAAGCTTTCTTTGTAGTTCAGGTGAAATTGAAGTGCCTACTAAAACTCCTACCCAATTTGGAGGACTTTCATTTTCATTCCAAAAGTCGGGATGATTAGTTAATAATTGGTCTTTTTCATTAAGATAATCCTCAAGTTGAATTAATGTAAGTTCGTTTATTTCCTGTATTTTTAGTTCAACTATTGCTAGATAGTCAAACCCGTATTTCACAAGTATGTCAATTCTTCCGTCTCTGTTAGATGTTTTCCTCCCGCTTTTTAGTGCAATTTCTGCATCCAAAACTTCTACATCTGCGAAATTTTCAGTGTCTAGTTTTAGAATATCTTCGTTTTCTATCAAATAAGCCTCCATGGCTAATTCTTTTAGAAATGGATAATCCTTTAGTTCAATATTGTTTGCTGTAATCTGTCTAAAGATTTCCAATTATTTTGGTTCTTGTAATAAAGGTTGATAATTAAGTTTCATTCACTTTTCTATTAAGAAATGAACCTAAAGTCTAGAATTCCCTACCGATAAGCAAAAACTAAAACCTACTCCTTCTCCCTCAACAAAAACCAAGTTCCACTAGCTAGAAGTGCGCCAATGATAGGTGCAACGATATACATCCAAAGATGAGTAAGATTTCCGGAAACGAGGGCAGGGGCGATGGAGCGGGCGGGATTCATAGAAGCGCCTGTGATCGGTCCGGCAAACATGGCTTCCAGTAAAACTACAAATCCCACAGCCAATCCGGTGAATTCAGTGACGGCTTTATTTTGACTTACAAACAAGATCACCACCATCAAAAAGTAGGTAAGAATGATTTCCAGAATAAAGGTTTGGTGCCATTCTCCGGCCGGGAGGGTAGCGCCCAATCCTTCGTGCTCCTGAAAAAGAAAGGCTAAGATCACGGAAGCAAAAATGGCTCCGCCAACCTGAGCAATGATATATGGAGCAACCTGTTTTTCGTTAAACCGATCGGTAACTGCAAAAGCAATGGAAACCGCCGGATTGATATGCGCTCCCGAAATTTTACCAAATGCATAGATCATCGCCGTAACGATCAATCCAAAGGTAATGGCTACTCCAACATGCGTTACCGTTCCTCCGGTTACATCATTGATCACAATAGCTCCGGTTCCGCAAAAAACTAAAGCGAACGTTCCTATGAATTCAGCAAAATATTTTCTCATTTCAACTCTACATTACTCATTACAAATAGCATTTCTGTACCGATCTGTTTACAGCGTTCATCGTATTTAGCATCCTGAAGATCGGTTCCGTCAAAAGCTTTGGGGTCTTCAAAAGGAAGAGCCAGCCTGAAATCTGTTCCGGGCACAAAAGGGCATCCTTGATCAGCTTCTGAACACACCATAATGGCAGCGAATTCTTTAGTAGGATTCGGAGATTCATCAAACCGGGTTGAGAAAGCTTTATATGCTTCCATTTCAACTTTCCAGGAAATTTGGTACTCAGGATTGGAGGCATCGGGATCTTCGGCTTCTACATTAAATCCGGCTCTGCGGACGGCATTTACCGCATTGGGATGAAAAGCAGTAGCTTCGGTTCCACCGGAAAAAGTTTCGATCTCAGGAAATCCGTAGTGATCAGCTCCAACCGCTAACCACAACTGCCCCAAATGACTTCTTCTGGAATTATGCGTGCAAATGATAATGGCTTTCGGAGTTTGATTCGAATTCCATTTTCCCGAAAGATATTCGCTTAAAGAACGTAATTTGTCTTTTCGCTCTTTGGGAATGGAATCAAAGTTTTGTTCCAGTTCTTTGGTGTAGCTCAATAGCTCATCAAAAAGGGGAGATGTAGTTGTGGTCATTTTTCGATCATTAAAAGATTAACAGCAACCACTTCCGGGAGCGCAGCACTCAGCTGTTTGAAGCTCGGATAGTTTAACTTTTGGTTTGGAAGCCGGAATGCCACAATTTTCCTTAGCCAGACAATCAGTGGCCTTGGAAGTCAGTAGGAAATTAGTTCCGTCAAAATCGAGACCGTATTTGCCAATGGTTTCGCCCTGGTATTCTACTTCGATATCCAGATCGGGAAGTCCTAAGGTCTTTTCAGATAGCTCAATGATGTGCAACAGTTTTTCCGGATGGATGCGGTGATCGTAATCATTAGCACTCCACAGCTGAAAGTTGATCACTTCCTCATTTCTGAGTGTTCCGCCGCAATCGATGAAGTTCTTGGTGATCATTCCAACTTCGGTCACGTGAAAATGTCTTGGCACCAATTCACCATTCGGTAATTGAAAAGCGATAGATTCCAGGTCGACAAGGGTGCGTTTAATTTGAGATAATTTCATGATTCTGTATTGATGAGTTTTAAATTAGCAGCAGTTTAAGTTTGTTCCGTTTATATCCTGATCCAGAAATTGAGCGATGATCGATTTCATCTCTGACCAGTTTTCTTTATTTATGCAATAGCACACACTGGTTCCTTCAATATTTCCCTGGATAAGCCCGAGATTCTTCAGCTCTTTTAAATGCTGAGAGATCGTAGGCTGGGCGAGACCAATTTCTTCAACCAAGTCACCGCAAATGCAGGAATTGGTAGAAAATAATTGTTGTAGTATGGCAACGCGGGCAGGATGAGCAAAGGCTTTTGCAAACACTGCGATCTTGTTTTGTTGCTCTGTAAAAATTTCGGTTTTGGTAAGTCCCATTACTTTTGTATTTGTTCATTGCAATATTACGATTAATTAAATTTTATTCCAACAAGTAATTTCTGATTCAAAAAAAATAATCGAATCGAGGCAATCTGTATTCAGAAACCTTATCTTAAAACAGAGTTTGATCTTAAACATTAGATTGAAATTAATTCCAAAGTCATTCCACGGCGAATGCCTGGAATCTAGATCTCATATTTGGCACTAATTGTTTTTAAATTCGATCCAGATTCCTGCCTGCGCAGGAATGACGAAATAGTGACATTTTGAGCAATTACTAAGATCGAACTCATGTCTCAATCATTTGAAAAACTAAACTAACTACTTTTATGATATCCCGATATTCCCGCAAAGAAATGGAAGACATTTGGACGGAAGAAAATCAATTTCAAGCCTGGTTGGAGGTTGAACTTGCAGCGTGTTGGGCATGGGCAAAATTGGGAACCATCCCTATGGAAGATGTGGATAAATTGTATGAAAAAGCATCTTTCAAGTTAGATAGAATAAAAGAAATTGAAGCCAAAACCCGTCACGATGTGGTGGCCTTTACCCGAGCGGTATCGGAAACGTTGGGCGAAGAAAAAAAATGGATCCATTACGGATTGACTTCCACGGATGTGGTAGACACAGCCTGGGGAGTTCGTTTAAAGCAAGCGAATAAGTTGATCAAAGAAGATCTGGAACGAATTATTTCAGTTCTGGGCGAAAAGGCGAAGGCTCATAAGTACACTGTGATGATGGGCAGAACGCATGGAATTCACGCGGAGCCAACTACTTTTGGGTTGAAGTGCGCCCTTTGGTATGCGGAAATGAAAAGAAATTTAGAGCGCTTCGAAAAAGCAGCTGCTGATGTTGAATTCGGAAAACTGTCCGGCTCGGTAGGAACTTTTGCTAACATTCCTCCGGAAGTAGAACAGTACACCTGCGAGAAATTAGGATTGACTCCGGCTCCGATTTCAACCCAGACCTTACAGCGAGACAGACACGCTTTTTACATATCAACTTTGGCTTTGATCGGTTCAACGATGGAAAAAATGGCGGTGGAAGTTCGTCATTTGCAACGCAGTGAAGTTCGTGAAGCTGAAGAAGCTTTCAGAAAAGGGCAGAAGGGATCTTCATCTATGCCGCATAAAAGAAACCCGATCAGTTCTGAGAATATAACAGGCTGCGCAAGAGTACTTCGTGGTTATATGGTAACTGCTTTTGAAAATATTCCGCTTTGGCACGAACGTGATATCTCACATTCATCTGCGGAGCGTATCATTCTTCCGGATGCGACTACATTACTGGATTATATGCTTTCACGTTTTTCTAATGTGATCGAAAATCTGGTTGTATTTGAGGAGAATATGGAAGCTAATATCTGGAAAACACAGGGATTGGTATTTTCTCAGCGTATTCTGAATAAACTGATTGACAAAGGCATCAACAGAGAAGAAGCGTACGACGCTGTTCAACCACTGGCGATGGAATCGTGGGAAAATCAAAAGTTATTCCGTCCATTGATCGATAACGACGAGTTTATTTCATCACAACTCAGCAAAGAAGAGATCGAAGATGCTTTTGATCTGAAACATCACACCAGAAATGTAGATGTTATTTTTGAAAGGGTGGGATTGTAATCAAGAAATCAGCACATAAGCCAAGGCAGGGATCAAGCTGAGTCTCAAGATTTCTACCCAAAAAACCCATTTACTTTTGGATTCAAACAGTATTCCTAACATAGCAGATGAGAAAATTATCCAGAAGGAATAAAGCGCTTTTCCCGGGATTGAAAAATCCGAAAAATTGAATAGAAAATAAGCGGTAATAGAAATAGCTATTACAAACTGAGCAAAGATATAGGTCTTCATCCATATAAAAGATACATCAGCATTGTACTTCTTAAAGTCACCGGTTACAGCTTCCGGTGTTTGTACTCCTCTAAGATAATCAGGTAACCACCCCGGTTGTTTGAACAACATGTTTTTGGTATCACTCCAGGATCTGGACTGCTTGGTGTAGCGAAAAAGATCTATATAATGAGCAAAATTAGCATATACCGGATTCCAGCTCCCTACGGGTTTGGTAATACCATAATTTGGACGTTCTTCCTCTTCCTTGAAGGTTCCGAACATTTTATCCCAGATTATAAAAACACCGGCGTAATTTTTGTCGATGTATTTCGGATCCCGACCGTGATGTACTCTGTGATGTGAAGGAGTGTTCATAATCTTTTCAAGCCATCCTATTCTGTTTATATGTTCGGTATGAATCCAGAATTGATAAAGCAGATTAAATCCTCCGATAAGCACAAACTGAATAGGATCAAAACCAAGAACAGCCAATGGTAAATAAAAAGGAGTACTCCAGATAAAAGCAGTAGAACTTTGCCTTAGAGCCACCGATAAATTAAAATCTTCACTTTGATGATGTACTACATGTCCACCCCAGAAAAGGCTGATCTGATGTGACATTCGGTGACTCCAGTAGAAGCAAAGGTCATAAAGAAAGAAAAGAATAATGAAAGAGATCCAGTGTTCAGGAATTTTATATACTGCAAAGTATTGGTAGGTAAAGGAATAGATACCGATTGTAACAATTTTGGTAAAAATATTGCTCACCTGATTCAAAACACCTAGATTGATGTTCGTGACCGCGTCATTTAAACGATAGGTTTTTTTCTTTGTAATGGCTTCGTACATCAGCTCTATACTCATAAGCCCGAAAAAGATAGGGATTGCAAAAATTACAGGATTAAAATTCATGGAAAGCTGTCGATAAGATTAGTAAATTCATCAAGTAAGGTTTTCATGGATAGTAAATTATCATTCTATAGTCTAATAAGTAAATTAAAATGGCCAAAAGGTTATACCGGGAAAATATTTCTGATAGCTTTCATCGGTACACATATCCCGTTAATAGGTCTGTTCATTTACCTTACTATTTATTTTCCGGTTGAGGAAAGAGTATCTATTTTACTTGTAGTATTAGTTGCTACAGTGGTTGGAGCTTCGGTAACGCTGTATTTTATTTTCCGTTTACTTGCGCCCATTTTAATGACCAATAAAGCGGTTATCAAATATAATTCTGATAAAAAGATCCCGTCTTTACCAAAGCATTTTGAAGATGAAGCTGGGGTTTTGATGGCTAATACTCAAAAGTGTATAGAGGAACTTGATGATCTGTTGAAGTTGAAAAACCGTTTAATAGCAATGGTTTCTCATGATTCTAAGACACCCATTGGATCCATAAAAATTGCAAATGAGTTGATCAAGGATGAACTGCAGGGAGATGATCCTGACCTGAAAGATATTTTCAAGTATATAGAATTGATTGAGATCAGTACCGATAGCCATGCAAGGTTTTTGGATAATATGCTTACTCTGGCCAGATTTGATGACGGTGAAATTCATCTGAATAAGAAAAAAATTGCTCCAGATATGATCTTTGATAAGCTGGAAAAAAATCATAAGATCTATTTTGAAATGAAGGGGATAGAATTCATTACCAATTCTGAACTTCCGGTTGGATCAAAACTCAATATTGATGTAGAGAAAATGATCTCTGTTTTAAACAACTTAATTCAAAACTCCATAAAGTTTACTAAACAGGATGGAAAGATCGAACTAAACATTAAGGAGAGCGAAGGTAAACATATATTTACGGTAAAAGATAATGGAGTCGGGATAGCTGAAGCTCATAAGGAAACTATTTTCAATGCATTTTCTGATTCATCACAAGGAACAAAAAATGAAATTGGTTCCGGTTTAGGGCTTTGGATCGTAAAGGTATTTACTGATTTACATAAAGGTGAGATCAATTTTGAAAGTGAGGAAGGGAAGGGTACAACATTTACGTTATCGCTTCCTAAACCTTAATTGAAGTTCACTTTTTTATGATCTGTTGGGCAAGTTCCCATCTTTTAACTTTACCCATCACGGTTTTTGGTAATTTATCTACCACCACTAATTCTTTAGGAATCTTGAAATCAGTGAGTTCTGAAGAAAGCATTTTCTTCATTTCATCAATATCCGGAGTTTGACCATTTAATAAAGTAATTACCGCGGTGACTTTTTGTCCCCATTCTTCGTCAGGAATTCCTATTACAACCGCTTCTTTTATCAGCGGCAAACGTTGAATTGCTTCTTCAACCTCAACAGGATTTACATTTTCTCCGCCGGTAATGATCAGATCTTCCCTTCTTGATTCTATAAAAAGCTGATCAAATCCATTTAGATGACCGTAATCTCCGGTTTTAAACCAATTATTTTTATCAAATACATTTTCATTTTCGTCTGTTTTATAATAACCGTCAAACACTTGAGGCCCTTTCAACCATATCATGCCCGACTGATTTTTTCCCAATACTTTTCCGTTAATATCTCTGACTTGTAATTGATTTGGGGGAAACGGTTTGCCTACACTTTTTAGGGGAGTATACATCCCGGAAGGAGTAGTCATTGCATTAGCTACAATTTGAGCACATGTTTCGGTCATCCCATAACTGGACACGATCGGGATACCTCTTTCAACAGATCTTTTCAGCAGTTGATGAGTAGTTGGTCCTCCTCCCAGTAAAATAGCTTTGAAATCTCTGTGGGTTTTAAATAATGGATTCTTTAAAAGTCTGGACAGCATTGTTGGTACAAGTGATGCGGCCTGAAATCTGGGATTTTCCGAAAGAAATTCAGTTACCATCTCTTCATTGAAACGCCCCATTCTGTAAATGGCAGAGCCATAGAGTAACGACCTGAATATTATGGAAATTCCACCTACGTGATTCAATGGAAGGCATAACAGCCAAAAATGATTAGGTTCAGGCTGAAAGTTTTTTGCAGATGCTTTTGCTGCTGAGATCATCTGACGTCTTTTCAACGGTACGATCTTAGATTTGCCGGTAGTGCCTGAAGTCAGGAAATATCCGAATATGGAACTGTCTTTGATCTTGGATGGCGTAGGCAGATCCAGATCTCTGATATCGAAAGTGAATGCATTCAGAAAGAAGTTCTCATCCATATGAATAACGTCTTCGCCCGAAAGTCTGTTTCGGTTTGCTGTGTCACAAAAGATCAGAGAAGGACTTAATTCCTGAACTATATTCTCAAGTTCTTTTTGAGAAAGCTTAGGACTTAATGGAATGATAGGAATCCCCAGGTTCCATGCTGCAGCAATAGAAAATATCAATAAGTCAGAAGATTCAGATAAAAAAGCGATAGGCCATTTAATGGAATCGGACTTTTGTTTGATGATATCAAGGAAAAACCCGGTAAATCTTTCCAGATCGCTATATGTATACATTCCATGTTCGGAAGTAAGAAAAACCTTTTGAGGTTCTGATTTTCCGAATTCAAACATATGTAATCTAGATTTAAACACTATTTATATAATCTCTTTCAAGTATTTATAATTCAAATCAATTCCAATGCCCGGTTTTTGGGGAATAACATAAGAACCCGAATTTATCTCAGTTTCGTCATTCAGATCGTGTGATAAAAGAGAACCCGTTGCTAATCCATGCGCATATTTTTTTGCGCCCCAACCCAGTGCTAAAATTGCCGTAATTATCCTTCCTATTTTACTTTCTAACGATGTGGTAAACACCATATCAATATAATGAGAGTTTGCCTGTTGCTTTGTTACGTAAATTTCCGAAAAACTACCGATCATCATTGGTTTTAAAACGAAAACATCAAACCCATTTTGCACTGATAGTACCCCGGCATCTTTTTTGTTCCGAATAGATTCATCGGCAGCTAATTTAATTGATGTTTCTTTTTTAAGAAGGCTCAGTTTATCAATTTCTTTAGTGATTAATGGCTCTTCGCAGTATTCAATATTTAAAGGCTCAAGTTGTGATAGGTTTGAAACGGCTTCATCAAAACTCCATGCTCGATTGCAATCTATTCTGATCTGAATTGAAGGGTGTTCAGATCTTAAGGCTTTCAGAAGTTGGAATTCATTTTCGAAGTCTCTGCCAACTTTAACCTTCAGAGTTTTAAAACCATTTTGGATCATCTTTGTTGCAGTGTTCAGTGATGATCTTACATCTTTTATACTCAATACTCCATTTGAAGTGACTTTTGATGTTGCCAATTCCGGAAATAAATATTCAGCTAGTGAAACACCTTTTCGTTTTGATAAATAATCATGATATAAAGTATCCAATCCAAATTTTAGCGATGGGATATTGTGTATTTGAGATAGTACATAAAAGAACTGAGGGAATTCACCTTTAATTAGAGCATTTTCTAAGGCCTCTTTATTGAGTTGAAGTACCGATATAACCTGATCTAAGCTAAAGTCAGAAAAGCCGGGTAGGGGGGCTAATTCGCCAAATGCCTGAATTCCGTCGTGATCAAACTCTACAATTATACCTTCTCTGAATTCATAAACTGCCCCTGATATAGAAAAAGGAGTTTGAAAAGGAATTTTATAAGTATAGTATTTGAGCATTATAAGATAATCCCGATAGAAAAAAGTAATCCGAATAAGGTCATAAATTTGGCAGTCTTCTCAAGCTGTTGATTCAGGTTTCGTTTTTCGGTTTCCGTCCAGATAGTTTTGGTATGTAACAACGCAATAGGTAGGATCAGAAATGGAAGAAAGATCCAGACTTCGTAATCAAGCTGAAAATAGAAGTGGGGAGGTATGGCAAATGCAAGTAAAAGCATAAGAGTGTATTCTACTTTAAGCATTGTTTCACCGAAAAGTACTCCCAATGTTTTTTTGCCTGCAATTTTATCTTGTTCAACATCCCTCAGATTGTTAACCACTAAAATATTAGTGCACAAAGCTCCCACTGCCAAAGAAGCCCAAAAAGTATCCACAGACCATGATAAAGCATTAACATAATAGGTTGTCATTACTGCAACTATTCCGAAGAAGATAAAAACAAACAAATCACCAAGCCCATTATAACCCAGCGGGAAAGGGCCTCCGGTATAAAGCACACCAAATAACAATGAAGACAGGCCAATGATCAAGACAACTGCCCCGCCAATCCACACCAAATAAAGACCAAATAAAAACGCCAAAGTCATACAAATGATAGTAGCGTTCAACATGGTTTTGGGAGAGATAAGTCCTTTTGCAGTAGCTCGTTCAAACCCTATTCTTTCTTCTGTATCTGCTCCTTTTACAAAGTCGAAATAATCATTAGCAAAATTGGTTCCGATCTGAATTAAAAAAGCACAGATAAGAGCAACAGTAGTTGCCATCCAGTTAATAAGTTCATGCTGATAAGCAATAGTAGCACCGACAAGAACGGGGACAAAAGCAGCGGCAAGGGTTTTCGGACGCGCAGCTTCTACCCAGATTTTTAAATTAGATGTGTTCAAAAATTAAAAATTACATGAAAATTTATGTGGAAACATTTTGAATATAAGATACCACTTTAGTTGAAGCCTAAAAAAGTGAAGTGAAAATCCTGTGCTGTTAAATTCTTAAGTCTGGAAGCGCTTTTGTTTTATATAAACGTAATTAAATTTGGTTAACGAAATCGTAAACCTTTTTTAATTAATTGTTAATAAAAAGATACCAAAATAATTGAGTCTTTTTTGATAAAGAACTTATCTTAAGCCGTCAATTTAAATTTTAAAAAATCATTACAAAATGTCTGCATCAAAACTCGAATATATTTGGTTAGATGGAACGGCTCCTACACAAGGACTTCGTAGCAAAACAAAAGTTCTTCACGATTTTTCCGGCAAACTTGAAGACGCACCAATTTGGTCTTTCGATGGAAGTTCAACTCAACAAGCGGTTGGTAATTCCTCTGATTGTTTGTTAAAACCTGTGGCAATTTACAGTGACCCAGCTCGTGTAAATGCTTATCTGGTTATGACAGAAGTTTTGAATGCAGACGGAACTCCGCACGAAACCAACGGAAGAGCAACCATTGATGATCACGACAATGATTTTTGGTTCGGTTTTGAGCAGGAATATTTTTTATGGGACCCGGAAACAAATATGCCTTATGGATTTCCTGTAGGTGGATATCCTGCTCCTCAAGGACCATACTATTGTGGCGTTGGAGCGGACAAGGCTTTTGGTAGAGATTTAGTTGAAGAACATTTGGATATTTGTCTTGAAGCAGGTTTGAATGTAGAGGGTATTAATGCAGAAGTAGCCGCAGGACAATGGGAGTTTCAGATTTTTGCAAAAGGTGCTGATGAAGCTGGGGATCAGATCTGGGTTGCTCGTTATTTGTTGGAAAGAACAGCCGAGCAATATGGTTTAACTATAAACTGGCATCCAAAACCACTTGGTAATACGGATTGGAACGGATCCGGAATGCATGCTAATTTTTCTAACTCAGTACTGAGAGAAGCTGGATCAAAAGATATTTACGATAAGATCTGTGACGCTTTTGCTCCCGTGGTTAAAGAGCATATGGCTGTATATGGAGCTTATAATGAAGAGAGACTTACAGGGAAACATGAAACAGCTGCTCATGATGAATTTAGTTATGGTGTATCTGACAGAGGTGCTTCTATACGAATTCCTATTGCCACAGTTGAGAATGGGTGGAAAGGATGGTTAGAAGATCGCAGACCGGCCTCAAATGCAGATCCTTACACTGCTGCAGCAAGGATTATAAAAACTGTTAAATCAGCTTCATAAGTTATTCACTCACTTATTGAAGTTTTCCTTAAAACTCTGTTAGCGAAAGTTGGCAGAGTTTTTTATTGTTAACTACTTTTTAATTTTAGCATTTAAGCTATGAAATACTCTTTGCTTTTCCTGTTTCTGATGACGTTACATTCAGCGTCGGCTCAATTCGTAAAACCGGACGGAGGTGGCTCTATCGATTTACCATCTGATCACCTAAGTACAGAACAGCGTTCAAAAATAATGCAAAACTTAGAGATCAAGTTGGATAGCTTGGAGAGAATAGGTGCTATTTCCAAAGCTAAAGCAATAGATGTTAGATTTTCATGGCCGCTAAGGGCAGAAAGCCATTTGTTCGATTTTGGATATCATGGAATTTCTAATTTTGTGGATCATAACTCTAAATTCCCAAGTGTACTGACAGATTATAATTGTGGAAGAAGAACCTATGATACTAATTCGGGTTATAATCATGCAGGAATTGATTTCTTTACATGGCCGTTTGGTTGGAATAAGATGGACAATAGTGAAGTGGCGGTACTTGCAGCAGCTCCGGGTGTTATCTTAGATGTAGCTGATGGAAATTTTGATAGAAGCTGTTCTTTCAATAATAATAGTTGGAACGCGGTTTATGTAAGGCATTCTGATGGAAGCGTTGCTTGGTATGGTCATCTTAAAAACGGTTCTGCTACTACTAAATCAATTGGTGAAGAAGTTGAAGAGGGAGAGTATCTGGGTATAGTTGGGAGTTCCGGAAATTCTACAGGACCTCACCTTCATTTCGAAGTTCATGATGCAAGTGGAAATGTTGTAGATCCATTTAAGGGCACATGTAATCAAATTGAAAGTAGCTTATGGCAATCTCAGCGCGATTATTATGATTCAGAGTTAAATGCATTGCATACTCAATCCGCAGGACCGGTATTTAATCAATGTCCAAGTCCCGAAACACCGAATTACAAAGATGGCTTTTTGATGGGGGATAACCTGGTGGCCGCAGCATATTACAGAGATCAGCTTCAAGGCCAGAATACAACCTACAAAATAACAACTCCGTCCGGTTCTACTTTCAGGAATTGGAATCATTCATTAAGCGAAATTCCTCATTATTCAGCTTCTTATTGGTATTGGAATTACCCGTTACCCACACAGGCTGAGATCGGGCTCTGGACTTTTGAAGCCGTTTTCCAAAATGAAATATACAGACACAACTTTTCCGTCAGTGATCCGGATACAAGGCCAATTTCAGTGTATCTTGAAAGCCCTCAAAATGGGGCTGAGGCTTTAGAAACTTCACAATTGTTACGATGGGTGCCTTTAGCAGATGCTGATGAATATGAGATCGTTATTTCGAAAGAAGACAACTTCAACCAACCTGTTGTTGAAGAAACCTTGTTGAACAGCAGGGACTTTGATTTTCAAAACCTCGATGAGAATACTGTTTACTTCTGGAAAGTAAGAGCAAGGAATGAACACGGCACAGGTTCTTGGTCAGAGACCCGAACATTTAATACCGGATTATCAACAAGCATAAATGATGAAAACACAGAACTGCCTGCTGAACCCGGACTGTCTCAAAATTATCCAAATCCGTTTAATCCGTCTACACAGATCTCTTACAAGTTACCCCGTTCAACATATGTACAATTGAAGGTTTATAATTTATTGGGAGAAGAGGTTGCAAGCCTGGAAAATAGCCAGAAAAGAGCTGGAACCCACTCAGTAACTTTTGATGCCTCGGGATTATCTAGTGGTATCTACTATTACAGATTACAAACTTCAGATTTTTTAGAAGTGAAATCTATGACGTTAATTAAATAATAATTTAGTCTTTGTTTAAAACCGGAACTTTCTAAAAATATGAAAGAAATATCATGGTCTGACTTTGAAAAAGTCGAATTAAGAGTTGGTACAATTACAGAAATCAAAGATTTTCCAGAAGCCAGAAAACCGGCTTATAAACTGACTGTAGATTTTGGGAAGGAGATAGGGATCAAAGAATCTTCAGCTCAAATTACTGATCACTATCAAAAAGAAGACTTAATGGGGAAGCAGATTATAGCCGTAGTCAATTTTCCTCCTAAACAGATAGGACCTTTTATGTCGGAGTGTTTGGTGACTGGCTTACCCGATAGCGACGGAAAAGTTATTCTGATCAGCCCTGATCAAGCTGTTGAAAACGGATCAAAGTTATATTAATCCTAAATATCTATGATGAAGAAACTCTTATATTTAATTCTTATTCCGATTTTGATCTCTTGTGGAAGTTCAAAATACGCTATTGAACAGCCCGGCGAGTTAATTGAAGATCAGCCATTAAACTCCCAGGAGGAAGGCTGGTTAAAATTAGGGATCATTAGTCATGATGAGGGAGACTACAAACAAGCCAAAGAATATTATAAGCGGATTCTTAAGCAAAAACCCTATTCAGCTTCTGCACTATATGAGATTTCATACTCTTCTATGGAATCAAACAATTTAGAGGAAGCACTCATGTATCTTAAGCAAGGTGAGCGTATTGATAGTGAGAGTTTGTATTTATTTTATCATATGCATGGTATCACACTCGATCAAATGGGAAAACCATATGAAGCTATTAAAGCTTTTAAGAAGGGGATAGAAGTCAATCCTGAATTTCATTTATTGCATTACAGTTTAGCTATTACATCCATAAACGTTGGTGATGAAAACCAAGGAATGCTCAGTTTACAAAATGCTATTTTATCTAACTTTGAACATTCAAGCAGTCATCTTCTGTTAGGAAATATGTACAGAAATCAAGGAAATTCAATTCCTGCAATACTTGCATATACCTACTTCCTTTTTTATGAACAAAATACTGCCAGAAGTGACGAGGTTTTTCAAGCGATAAACGGACTTTTTGATTCAGCTGAGAGAGATACAGCATCTAATGAAATTAATATCACTATAAACTCACTGTTGGGTGGTTCCGGCGATTCAGAGCAAATGAAAGGTCTTGAGATGGTACTTTCTATACATAGTGTAGCATCAAAGTATAGTGAGGATAATAAAAAACTTTCAGAAATTGAGTTTATCGCAGGTAGTTATGATTATATGTTAGGACTTATCGAAGAATCTCAGGATGATTATGAGGAGAAAGGCTTTGTTCGTGAACACTATGCACCGTATTTGATTCAAGTTAAAGAAGCGGGATATCTAGAAACCCTTGTCTATTTGTTATTTGAAAACTCGGGTTATGAAGGAGTGAAGAACTGGATCATTAATGATTGTGTGAAATGTGAAGAGTTTTATGAATGGACACCTGAATAATGAGGATTAGGAAACAATAATCCATTTTTTTGGTAGTAATAATCTGCTTAGTTTCAAAAAAAATAAATCATCATGAGACGATTACAGATAGTAGCGACATTATTTTTAGCAGCTATAATTTCAGGAACGAGTTTGAATGCTCAGGAAATTTCCTACCCTGAAAAAGATGTTTCAGAGTTCAGACTCTATATTGAAGGGATAAATGAATTGAAAGGGGAAATTCGAATTGCAATGTTCGACTCTAAAGAAAAATATACCAAAGATCCCATACATGCTATTGTTTTGCCCGTTGACAGTACCACAATAATATGGACTCAGGAAATGCTCCCATTCGGTGAGTATGCTATAGCTGTATATCATGATAAAAATGAGAACGGAAAAATAGACACAAATCTTCTGGGTATCCCAAAAGAGGATTATGGCTTTTCTAACAATGCAAGAGGGAGATTTGGTCCGGCATCGTGGCAAGATTCCAAATTCATAGTTGAAGACAATTTTTATTCCACTTCCATAAAAATTAAATAGACGTAAAAAGTATTTTGATTTTTGGTTTAGATTATTGATAATCTTCTAACTAGCTAATCAAAAAATTCGAGGTATGATATGGAAAATCACGAAACTGCACCCGTGATGTCAATGAAAGACTGGGTGATAACTCTTCTAATTACTTTTATCCCTTTGGTAGGATTTGTTATGCTGTTTGTATGGGGATTTAGTGACAGTGCAAATCCAAATAAAAAGAACTTTTCAAGAGCAGCATTAATAATGGTAGCAGTGTCTACTGTGCTTTACTTCATTCTATTTGGTTTAATTTTCGGTACCATGATGGCTGCCGGAGGATATGAAGGGTTATAAGGCGCTAACTCTAAACATTAAGTATTGAAAGCTCTGTTTGATGAAACAGAGCTTTTTTTATATCTGTAACTTGCCTGAAGCTCATCCGTAGTTGTGGTTCAAAAATAAAAGAGGATATGAGTCAGTTTTTTAAATCAATTTCTATAGCCCTTCATAATATTAGAGCGAACCCACTTCACACTTTCTTATCCACTTTAGGGATCATCATCGGGGTAGCTGCAATGGTTGGAATACTTGCATTAGGAGACGGGTTGGAACAAACGGGTAGAGAGCAAATAGCGAATACAACGTCACTTAATTTTATAACGGTAAACTCTAAGCGTGTAAAAGTGGTGGATGACATTCGTATTCAAATAAAAGACAGACCGGTATTCACTATAGAAAAAGTAAAAGAGCTAAGGTCTTTGGTTCAAGATAAAGCACTGTTAGAATATACAGGAACCCGAGCTACTGAAATTACTTATAAGGATTCTGTTTCAGGAATATACTTGCAAGGAACAATGGAACTAGGACTACTATTTTTGTCAGATAGTTTGGCTTTTGGAAGATACATTTCAGAAGAAGATGTGATCAATTCCGCAAAAGTAGTTGTTCTATCTTCTGAAATAGCAGAAAAGCTATCACCATCAAGTCAGGAATTAGTAGATAAAATGGTTGAAATTGAAGGTGTTGAATTCCGTATCGCCGGAATTTTGAAAGGGAGTTCTCAAAGTACTCAGAAAGTTTTTATCCCAACTTCAGTTTACACAAAGTTATCTGAGCAATACCCAAACATTATACTAAAAGCCAGAAAAGCTGAGCAGATTCCTGAAATTGAGAATGAAATAACAGAATGGTTAGACGGAAATTTCAAAGAAACCAGTAATGCTTTTATAATTTCCACAAACAGAGCCAGAGTTGAACAGTTTAGTCAGGGGATTTTGCTTTTTAAACTAATAATGGGAGCCATTACCGGTATATCTGTATTAGTAGGGGGAATAGGGGTAATGAACGTTTTGTTGATATCAGTTACGGAAAGAACAAAAGAAATCGGAATTCGAAAAGCCACAGGAGCTAAAAAGAAAGACATCGTACTTCAGTTTATGGCTGAATCAGTTACCATTTCGTTTGTAGGATGTATTATGGGTTGGATAGTTGGTATTGTGGGGATATTTATTTTTGTGCCTATAGTCAATTCGTTCACAGAGATCGGTGAGTTCAGGGCAGCAATAGGTACTGGAACAGTGCTATCTATTTTAGTAATAGCATTATTTGTTGGAATTGTTTTCGGAACCTATCCTGCATGGCGAGCAGCTCAACTAACACCTGTTGATGCTATTCGCCATGAATAGATAAGATCTTTTATTGATTTATTGTCACATTTCCATTTCGGGATTCTATATACATTCGGCCATTTCCATTTCCAACAGTTCCCTCTATTTTGGTTGAATTTCTTTCGTCAACAAGAGTAGCGTCATTAAGTTTGTAAGGATGTGATAGTCTTCCGTATGTCACATGAAAACTTACATTACCGGAAAAGGGAGAAGAAAGATTTAGCTTAATAGGAGTGTAAGACGATTCTATATTTATCAGGTTCAAATCGTTTAAAGCATTTATTTCGATATCTCCTGAACGGTTTTCCATTTGTATTTCGGAGCCTTTGAAATCATCTAGCTTGATCTTATTGTAATCTCCGTTTATGATAAAAGAGCCATCAATATCCTTGGCTGTAATTTTCCCTGAGCGATTTGTGATAGAAACATCATTCGAAATGTTTTCAAGTTCAATATTTAAATACCCTCCATTAACTATAACGCTGCCAAGAACATTACTCAATTCCAGTTTAGCAGATCTACTTTCAATCATTACTTTATCGCCTTTTAGATTCGAAGCTTTTACATTGGAATAGTCTCCCGAGATCAATACGCTTTCTGCATTGTCGATACTAATGGTTCCGTTTTTATTACTAATTTGAATATCACCACGTACATTAGTGAGCTCATAATTTGTATAATCACCATTCGCCCTGAAATCTGAATCCAGGTCAAATGCATTCACAGTCCCACTTTTATTTTCAATATTCAGAATACCTGTGATCTTAGAAAGATTCATTTTTGAGTAGTTACTTCTCACTTTCAGGTTTCCGGTTATATTTTTAGCATCTACTCTTGATGATCTGCTTGCGATATCCACATCACCATTGATCGAATTCACATCAATATTTCCATACTCATTAGATACAGTAACTGATTGGCCTATATTATTTAGTTTTACAGAGCCACTTCTGTTTTCAATTCTAGTGGTTCGTGTAATATTTGATACATCAATTTTAGAGTACCTGCTAACCAGTTCAAGTTCGATTTGAGAAGGAATATTAAGCGTTAGAATATTCTTTTTAATTCGGTAATTGACATTCTTCTTTTTATGAGCAGGAAACTCAATATTCAAATGACCACTACCCCCGTTATTGCTGAACTTCGGGTCAAAGTTTTCAAACAGATGGTTGTACGCTTGTTCGTTACCATCAAATTCATAGGTATATGTGATTTGCTCAGTATCTGAACCGGTTATATTTATGGTCATTCCTGCATCGATCCGAATTGTCAATTGATCAATATTTGGGGCATTAAAGGTTCCATCTTTATCACCACTTTGGGCTAAAAGTGATGTAGGGAGTAGAATGAATAGTAGTAGAGACAGGTATTTCATGATTGTTCCTCTTGGTTTAGTAAAATTTCTTTGTAGAAATCCAGTTTTGTGGCATAAAGCCTTTTCAAGCTGGTTTCCTTTGCAGGAGATGATCCATTTATCAGCATATCTGATTTAATCTCGTTGATGAGTTTATCAATTTCATCAATAGCTTCAGCAGTTGATTGGATGGAGTTTTTATTCTGTTCACTGGCTTGTTGAATCAGTAAAGGAGTAAGATCCTGTAATTGTTTGGTAGCGGTATTTAAAGTCTCATAAACCTGTTCTTCAGTAGAAGACCGGTCAAATAAATTATTGTAGGTAGAGATAATCCCGATTGAGGAAAAGATCAAAAGCACAGCGGCTACGTTTCCTAATGCAAAACTCTTCCAATGAAACAGGATATTGGGTTTATTTTTTATCGGAATACTTGCTTTTACTTTATTCCAGATCAATCCTTTTTGATTGCTGGAAGGCATGTCGTTTTCTGAGTAGAAATTTTCTTTTTTCATGATGAAACCAATGTTCTGAGTTCCTGTTTAGCTCTGTGTAAAATAACCCGTGATGTTCCTTCAGAAATGCCGATCATCTCTGCAATTTCAGCATGACTGTAATCCTCAGCGATATGAAGAAGGCAAATAACTCTTTTATCAGGAGCCAGCTGTCTGATTGCAGCTTTCGCTTTGTACCAAATGCTGGTTTCTTCAACAGGTTCGGAGTCTACGAGATCAATCTGTTTATCATCGATATTTTCAAAGTGGATTTTCTTCCTCATATCTGTCCTCATTTCATTTAACCCAATTGTAAACAGCCAGGTTTTAAAGCTGGATCTTTGACTGAATTGATCAAGTTTGTTAAAGGCCTTGATAAACGCTCGTTGTGTCCATTCTTCTTTTTGGGAGGTATTGTCTGCAAATTGGGATAAAAAGCAGTACAGCTCGTCCACGTGTAGTTCATACAAAGCTTTAAATGCTGATTGTTTTCCAATCAGGGCATTTTCAATAAGTTTTGTTTCGTTTTCTGAATTGATCAATACAAGTGTTTTTTGCTTAGATGCAGAGATACTCTAAAATGTTACAAAAAACTGAAATAAAGTTATTCCATAAAAAAAGGGGCGCTTGCCCCTTTGAAAATTTATTGATTTGGTCTTCTTCTGGAGAAGAGTTCATCTTTTAATTTGTCGTATTTCTTTTTCTGATCTTCAGTAAGTAATTCTGAAAATGCTTCGTCTCTTTGTTTTGAGATTGAATCCATCTTACTTCTGTCAGGTCTGTTTCCTGATGTTCTGAGTTTGTCCATGGATGTATAGAAATCAGTAAATATTTCTTTAGATGATTCCAACTGTTCCTTGGTTAAAGAAAGCTCTGAATTTACTTTTTCTAAAATAGTTTCTACACGTTCTTCAATTGGTGGTGGAGTTGCTCTGTTTTGTCCTTGTCTGTTTTGGGAAAAAACGGTACCTGATATAAGTACCATTAAAAGAGTGATGGATAAAGTTTTCATGGTCATTTAAAATTCGATTTGTTTTGGGTTTCAAACTGTTAGACGAATTTGTCAGGGAAAGCTTGCTTTCAGTTCAGAGCTCCGGCATAGCATAAGTATGCTAACACGAATATGTGGTTACTGAAGTTGTTATTTCACCGTTAATTGATTCAGGCAATAAAGCTTTCACTAAAAAGGGAGTAATCATGAAACGGTTAATATCAATCATCGCACTTATAGTATTTGTTTTTGGATTAGAAAACGTAACAGCACAAAAAGGTATTTCTTTCCAGGTATCCTATTATTCTGATACAAACGCGGGAAGATATGCAAATAAGGATATCAGAGAATTTCACGCATTTCAGAAGGACCTTGATGATTTTTATGAAGCGGCTCTTCGTGATAGAGTTCGAAAATCGAAAAGAATTAAAAAAGACATCCTTCGCAGAATGAGGAATGAAGTTAACGATACCAAAAATAGAATAAGGTATGTAAAGTACGAACTGGACTATTCTAACAACCAAGGATTAAGAAAAAAAGGAACTCGTAGTAATGAGTACAGTAAGAGAAATGGGAATACAGTTCATGTTAGTTATAAAACACTAGCGGCTCTGCAAAGACAATTGAATAAACAAAGCAGAATTGTTGTGAAACTGGAAAATATGTATTTGAATGATGGAAGAAACTTCTTCGCGCAAGCAAGAAGACATCAAAAACTAATGGAAGATTTCGCAGATATATTAAAAGACGATATAAATTATTCTTTTAAGGAATATCGAAATCGTAACAGAAGAGGTAGATAAGTAGCTTGAAAGGAGTTGTTATAAACAACAGCTCCTTTTTTTATGTTACATCCCTAATGTCTTTATTTTTTGAAAATACAGCTCTTGCATAAGGACAAAGAGGAAGAATTTTAAGATTATGTTTTCGTGCAAAATCTACAGAATGATAGACAAGTTTTTTCCCCAGACTTTCACCACGGTGCTTATCAGAAACTTCAGTATGGTCCAGTATAATTTTATCGTTACCTGCTTTAGAATAGGTTAGTTCTGCAATTTTTTCATCCTCTGCTAAAATATAAAATGAGCCTTTTGTTTCAGTTTCTTCGTGTTGTATTTTCATCTTCAATCCTAAAAAAATCATATTAACGGGTAAACGAATCTACTAAATGAATTTCAGAACTGTCTTATTTTTATTTTTAACGTTGAGTTTTGGCTTTAACTCAGATTCTTATTCCCAATCAACGAAAAAAGTAGATCTCGAAAAGTTTAAACGTATTGATGAACCGGCGCGAGATGAAGTATCAGGAATAGTAAAAGATTCAAGATTTAAGGATGTTTACTGGGTTCATGGAGATTCGGGAACCAAAAACCGTATTTATGCCATAAACAATGAAGGGGAAGTGCTTCCGGATAAGGATTCAAAAGGACTGGAGATCAAAGGCATCAAGAACAGAGATTGGGAAGATATCACAATTGATGAAAATGGAGATGTTTTAATTGCAGATGTAGGTAACAACTGTAGTTGCAGGTCTGATCAATCCATTATCAAGGTAAAAGCACCATCAACAACCGATCAATCAACCAAGGATTACGAAGTGTTCGAAATTTCTTATCAAAAACCGAAAGGATTCTTGTATAAGTTTATGAACTACTCTATGGATGTGGAAGCCGTTTTCTGGAAAGAAGGAGAATTATTTGCACTTACGAAAAGGTTCAGAGGACGTGAGACAAATTTATTTAAGCTTTCAAAGCTGGATTCTGAGGCTAATAATGAATTTCAATTGGTACAA
Organism: Balneola sp. EhC07; assembly: GCF_001650905.1. GTDB lineage: Bacteria > Bacteroidota > Rhodothermia > Balneolales > Balneolaceae > Balneola. Next base: position 259,549 of record NZ_LXYG01000002.1, on the reverse strand, counting down.
AAAATAGACTTTGACGATGAGGTTACAGCGGCTGAGTATGCTTTTGGTAAGCTTGCAGTACTCACTTATAAGTCTTTATGGATCTTCAATGATGATGAAACTGAGGATATGTTTGATGGAGAAATTTCACATTATGAATTTGAAGCTGATCAGGTAGAGAGTGTTACTTTTATAGATTCTGAAACGGTCATGATCGTAGAAGAGAGTGGAGAAATTTACAGGTTAAAGCTATAAACTATCTCAGATCGTATTCCGGATTGTTTAAATTTTGTTGTTCAGAATAGGAGAGGTCTAAAACCTCGATCATTTCTGCTTTTTTAGGAAAAACCCTGATCATTTGTAAAAGACTAAGTGCTGCTATCACCACAAAAATAATATGAGTATTTAGCATTACGAAAACCATAGCTAGTAATGCGGCAGCTTCTAAAGTGACCGCCTGTATTAATTTACCTTCTCTGTAGACGGAAAGTTTTTTAGCAAAGTCCTGACTGCTTTTAACTTTGGAAATTTTCTTATTGAAAATCAATGAACCAAGGTAAGTCATAAGAAGGAAGAAAATGATACTCCCGGCAATAAAGTAAATCATAAGTTCCGGGGCGAACTCAACGAGTGGAAGAACATCCATAAAAAAGAGTACAGTGATAACAATGCCAAAATTGACGACACCAAGGATAAAAGCTCCAAACAGAATCTTTCCGGCTTTAAAATAACCATCTATAGTTGTGTCTTGCTTAGTCTGGTTCATGATGGATTCCTGTCAAATTTATCCCAGTTCGGCTTACGTTTTTCAAGGAAGGCATTCTTTCCTTCTTCAGCTTCGTCGGTCATATAAGCTAATCTGGTAGCTTCTCCTGCAAAGATCTGCTGGCCAACTAAGCCGTCATCAATAAGATTGAAAGCGTATTTGATCATTTTAATAGCAGTAGGGCTTTTACCTAAAATTTCCTGTGCCCATTCATAAGCAGTTGCTTCCAGTTCATCATGGGGAACTACGGCGTTTACCATTCCCATTTCAAAAGCTTCCTGAGCATTGTAATTTCTACCCAGAAAGAAGATCTCACGGCCTCGTTTTTGTCCAACCTGTCTGGCTAGAAGGGCAGAGCCGAATCCACCATCAAAGCTGGCTACATCTGCATCTGTTTGTTTGAAAATAGCGTGTTCCTTACTTGCTAAGGTCATATCGCAGGTAACGTGTAAACTATGTCCGCCACCAACTGCCCAACCCGGAACAACAGCGATCACAACTTTTGGCATAAACCGAATTAATCTTTGTAGCTCCAGAACGTTTAAACGATTTATTCCATCACCGGCCTGATATCCGGTTTTTGAACGCACTCTTTGATCTCCACCGGAACAAAATGAATACTTACCGTCTTTAGAAGAGGGGCCTTCAGCACTTAATAAAACCACGCCAATGTCATTGTCCTCTTTTGCATCAGAAAATGCTTCATACATCTCAAAAAGAGTTTTAGGACGAAAAGCATTTCTAACATCAGGTCTGTTGAAAGCAATTCTGGCAACGCCATTAAGCTTTCTATAAGTAATATCTTCGTATTCTTTTACTGTGTTCCAGTTCATTTGAGTGTATTGGTTTGTATAAATTTCTTAATTGTCTGAACAAGAGCTTCCGGCTGTTCTAAATGTACTCTATGATTCGCTTTTTCAAAAATCTTTAAAGAAGCCGGTTTGATCCGAGTTTGCATTGTACTCATAACGTTAACGAATTTTTGATCCCTTGCTCCGGCAATCAGCTTCACAGGCATTGATAAGATATTGAGATGCTCTTTAACGCAAGGCATAATCCCTGTACCGAAACCCAGCAAGGAATTGCTCATTGATACAGGATCTTGCCTTTTTTGGATCTCATTTATATCGTTTCTCATTTGCTCAGTTAAAAACTCCGATTCAAAAATCGGGAGCTTTTTCCATTCTTTCAGGAATTGATTGAAATTTCCAATTATTGAATCTGCACGCTGTCCATCTAAAGCTTGTCTGGCCTGGCGCTCTTGTTCATTCTCGATTCCAAAAGTAGTGCTTTCAAGTATCAAACCTTGTATCAGATCGGTGCGCTGTAAAGCTACTTGCAATGCCAGTCTTCCGCCCATGCTGTATCCGTAAAGGAAGAGAGGATATTGAAATTGTTCGGAAATTAGTTTGATCAGATCAGCTGATTGTTCTTTTGATGCAAACCGATAGTGCATTTCAGAGCCTTCTGTTTCTCCATGTCCTAACAGATCAATAGTAATTGGATTGCAAAATTCAGAAAGAGAAGGAATCAATTCCCGGAATGATATGTGGCTACCCATAAAACCGTGCAAAAGAACTAAATAAGGTAACTGTTCTTTGTTTTGATGAATTTCGTAGTGATATTGAATTCCTCTGATCTTAATCTTCATTCTGAGAAGATAAAGAGAAATTCCAAAGCTTGTGGCGTTCGATCATGGAATCATCAGCATCAGTTATACATTCAATTACATGAACTCCCGGTTTATCAACATAGCTTTCAAAAGCGTTGGCAAACTGTTCGGGTTTTGATACAAGAGTATGCCCCACATTAAATCCCCGGCATAAAGAAACGATCCGAACATCCTGAGGAGTCTCAAAAAGCTGATTATGTTTCTTTTTGAATTTATACACCGGCAACATTCGAAAAATAGTACCTCCTCCGTTATTCAGCACAACAATGATCAGTGGATCCTTAATGTTTTTTGCAAGTAACAGAGCGTTAATATCGTGTAGAAAAGCGATGTCGCCGATAAATAAAACGCCCGTTTTTTTCAAAACGCTGCTTAATCCTGCCGTTGTAGAAATAATTCCGTCAATTCCTGCAGCTCCACGGTTTACATAAATCTCTTGTCCTGAAAAGTCAGTAAACAGAGCCAGATCCCGAACAGGAAATGAGTTCGAAAGCATAACAAAACTCTTTTTAGGTATCAGATCACCTGCTTCCTTAAAAATGAATCCATCTGTAAGTGGAGTTGAAGGAAGTATATTGTCTACCAAAAATGAAGAATATTTCTTTGAGACTTTTTTCCATTCTTTAAGCCATTTAGGGGACACATTTCCATTAATATCAGGAATGGAAAGAGGACTTTTTAAATGGATGGTTCGGTCAGGTGGAGTATCTCCATCATTTGGCACTTTTATGCTTGCAAAGCTGATTTGATGAATATCATTACATTCTGAAAGTAATTCTTGCACACCTTTTGAAATTGGAAATGAACCCGCCCGAATTATAAGATCAGGCTTGAGTTGATCTCTGAAATCCGGATCTTTAAGAAAACCGGAGTATCCTGAAATAATATGTTTTGAGTTAGTAATGTTAGAACCCGGTTCTGCAATTACAGGAGCGGATAAAGCACGAGCAAGAGGGGTGATAAATCCAAGCTCAGTTCTGCAGGATTTGGGCCCGACAATTATTAAAGGTTTTTCAGCAGAAATTAATTGAGACCAGAACTTTTCTCCTAAAGTTGTTTCGTCTAAATCTTGAGAGTAATCTGTTTGAGCTCGCTTGGAATGATTGAGATTCTCTTTTTCAATAAGTTTTAAAAAATCATCTTCAGGTTCAAAGGGCTTATCAAAAGAGAAATTGATATGTGAGACACCGGTAAATTCAATTGCAGACTGAACAGCTTGTCTTGCTGCAACTTCAACTCTTTTTTGATTATCTGACGCAGGTCTTGGTTCACCGATCTCATGAAAGAAAACCGGTTGAGTACCAAAGATCTTAACTTGATCAATTGTTTGTGAAGAACCTAAGCCTCTTAAGTGAGGAGGTCGGTCAGCGCTGGCTATGATCATTGGTGTACCGGAGTTGGTAGCCTCATGAACTGCGGGACTATAATTGGCTAATGCTGTTCCTGATGTACAAACCAAAACACTGGGAATACCGGTAGCCTTAGCTTGTCCTAATGCTAAAAATGAAGCTGATCTTTCATCAATTGCTATTGTCTTGTTAATTCCGGGATGTGCAGAAAACGCCAAAGTAAGGGGAGTAGATCTTGATCCGGGAGAAATAACAACATCTCTGACACCTTCCGAAAACAGGGATCGGACAAAAAGAGTGCTCCAATAAAAAGCTAAATTTTGAGGCTCATTTTCTTGCATATTCAAGTGCTGAAAGCATTGGGATAAATTTAAGATTCGTTTCTTCCCATTCCTTTAATGGGTCAGAATCCTTCACAATACCACATCCTGCATAGAAATTCACTTCTTCTTTTTTAATAAGTCCACTTCTTATTGCCACCACAAATTCACCATCTCCGTTAGCGTTAATCCAGCCAATCGGTGCAGCATACCATCCACGATCAAAATCTTCAAATTGAGATATATATGGAATAGCCTGCTCCCTTGGATATCCGCCTACAGCGGGAGTTGGATGTAAATTCTTTAATACCTCAGTTTTGGAAACCCCATCCTTAATATGGGCGCGTATCGGGGTATATAAATGTTGAACATTGGTTAGCTTCTTTATGGAAGGTAACTCTGGGATATGTAGTGAGTCAGAATAGGTTTTCAAGCTCTGGTAAATAGCATTGATCACAAATTCATGCTCATTTCTATCCTTCCTGCTTTTAAGCAACTCATTTTCAAGCTTAACATCTTCCGAAGCTGTTTTTCCTCTTGGTGTACTACCTGCCAAACCTTCTGTGAGAATAAAATCTTTGTTGAAAGAAGCGAGTCTTTCCGGAGTACAGCCAATAAAGCTTGAATCTTCACTTTGTCGGATCAAAAAGGAATAACAGTCCGGATATTGGTGTCTCAGTCGATTTAGAATATGAGTATCACAAACCTGATCAGGAGTATCTATTTTTAATTTCCGGGCAAGTACAATTTTACTGTAACGGTTTTCATCGATCTGGTCGGTAGCTTTTGTAATTGAGTATTTCCAATTTTGAAAATCCGCTGAATCTGTATTCGGAAGCATAACAGAATGTTTGCCGTCGAAATCAGGTCCGACTTCATACGCCTCAGAAGAACATAGCTTATTCAGATATTCTAGTCTTTGATAGATCGAGTCGGTTAAACTTTTTTCGGTATCCGAAAAGTGAATATGAAAGGTTGTAGTTAGTAAGCAAAGAGATCCTTCTACAATTATTGACCATTCAGGAAGTGTAAAAGAAGATGCTCCAAACTCTGCCCAGTCCTTACTAATGTTATGGTCGTGGAAAGAAAACCCTCCGAATAAATGTGGAACTGTTTTAGAATGAGATAACTTCGAGTAGTGGAAGATCTCATTAATTAATTTTTTTCCATTCTGAGATGCTTCTCTGAATCTGGATTTACCGGTAGTTTTTACACGCGAAACTTCACCTGCAGCAGAGATGGAGAAATCCTCAGAAGGTTTTTCCCAATAATATTCAAAGTTCGATTTATCCGGGTTTTGTTCTAGAACTGCTAATACATCTACTTTTTGAATAGGGAAGGAAACAGAAAAATATTTTTTAATTCCTTTTTTCTGAAGCTCTATAGCTTTCCTTAACTGTATTGAAAGTTCTTTCCTGCTTATTTGATATTCAAATAAAGATGCTAAAGAATGATTTTGGAGTCGGTTTTGAGGCATAAAAGCCTTATCAACAATTAACTTTCAATTTAAATTGAAAATAAGAATTGATAGACGAAATACAAAGCAAACAATAGAATTTAGAACAAAACTAATTAACTAAGGCAGGCTATTGCGCGTCGTCATCCTCGCCGGATGCGAAAGGACTCTTAATACCTATTTCGTTCATATCATATTCAGCCAGCTCAAAGAAATATTCCCAGGCAGCTTCGCTTTTGCCGTTTTCGTCAACCCAGGTAGGGTGGCTTTGTTTAATTAATCCAACTGCTCTTTTAGCATATTTAATTCGCTCCTGATCATCTTTGATACGGGGAAGTGCAGCAATCATCAGGTCTAAGTTGTAGCCGCAGTCAAAGTCTTTTGGTTTTTTCTGGTCGATGAACATAAAGTAAAATAGATTGGATTTTGTTGTACCAATGATATGGATAAATAATCATACTGTAAATCAATAATATTAATGAGCATTAAGCATCTTCAGATATAATTTTATACATTTAAAACAATCATTTACAGTCAATTCTATATCAAAAAATGAATTTTAGCAGACTCTTAATAGGTTTATCTCTCATACTTTTTATCAGTTGTAAGAACAACGTTGTTAACGATCAAAATACAAATGCTTTACTTACCGAGTTTAGTATAAAAGAAATACCGAATGGCATGTTTGATATAGATAATGAAACCGGAATCGTAAAACTATCAAACAGGAATTCAGTTCAAATTCCTTCCGATATCTCCTCACTAACCGCGGTTTTTACAGTCTCTGGTGGAGCGGAATTATTCGTAGAAGATCAGGTTCAAATTTCAGGAGATGATACTAATTCTTTTGAACGTGGGTTGTTTTATAAAGTAGTATCAGAAGACGAGCTAACAAGTAAAGAATATTTTATATATCTGGACAAAGACTTGCCGGCAAAATACTTTCATGAAGATGATTTTGATCTTATCTATAACCCATCAGGATTTGCACCATTATCAGCAGCATTAGGTGTTGTTACAAGAGTTCCAACTTCTGTAAGATTTAAAGTATTAGGAGATATTCCGATCGAAAAAGAACTGGGTAGTTTCTCAATACATTTGATAGGTTTACACGGTTTATATGCTGATACAAATAATGAAGTTGAGATTATTTACGATGATGGAAACGGACTGACAGCTACAGATACTTTAGAAATTCAGACAGATCCGCTTCCTGATTTTTTCCCTGAAATAGAAATAGATGTTTTGGATGAATCCAGAATGGAACCGGGAATGCATTTCAGTGAAGTACATATTGGTAATCAAGGTACTTTTAATTCTTACCCGATGATATTTGATAATAACGGAGAAATCAGATGGTATGTAGATCTCAGTGACAGAAATGTAATTGTTTGGCCTATTCAATTTAATGATGATATGTCTTTTTATTCAGCCTCAGGAGTTACAATTCATGAATTCAATATGTTCGGAGAAGCGACCAATAACATCATTGTTGACTTCAATAATATGCATCATGAAATCATAAAGTTGCCTAATGGAAATTATCTGGCAGCAGTTTCAAAAGAGGACGAATATATAACTGATAGTGACAGTGTGGAATTTCGAAGTGTTGAAGATTTTGTCATAGAAGTGGATAAAAACAGCGGAGAAATATTAAGAGAATGGGACATGGCAGAGTTACTCGATATTGACCGAAGAGATTTTAACGATCCGGGAAATGGAGATTGGTTTCATATGAATGCAGTTTGGTATCATGAAGCGGATTCATCATTAATTATTTCGGGTAGAAATCAGGGAGTGGTAAAAGTGAGCTGGGATAATGAATTAGAATGGATTTTGGCTCCACATAAAGGATGGGGAAAAGCAGGCAGAAAAGGTGGAGGACCTGAGACTACTCCATTTCTTTTGACAGCTGTGGATGATAACGGAACACCCTTTAATCAAGATATACAAGACGGCACACTGGCAAGCAATGATTTTGATTGGACGTGGGGACAGCATGCACCATTAATTTTACCGAATGGAAATGTTTTGGTGTTTGATAATGGTGGATTCAATAGAAATTTCGGGAATTATACTTCAATTTTTTCTGCAGCTACAGAGTATGAAATAGATGAAGATAACAAGACTATTAAAGAAGTCTGGTCTTACGGTAAAGAACGAGGAGAATCTACTTATTCATTGATCATTAGTGATGTAGATTATTTGTCAGAAACAGGAAATATACTTTTTGCACCCGGAAATATTACCGAAGGTAACGGGAAGTCAAAAATTGTTGAAGTTACCTATCCAAGTAAAGATGTAGTTTTTGAATCTACTATGATCTTTAAAAACCAGCTAGGAAATGGAGCCGGTTTTGGGAATGTAGATATTTCTTACAGAGCTGAAAGAGTTTCTATATACAGATAACTTAAGTAGGACTTAACTACTTTAACTATGAATTATCTAAAGCTACCATATCAAATGAAGTTCTGTTCGGTATTTATATTGTTGACTGTATTGATTTGGGAGCCGGTCCATTCACAGGATAATTCAGACGACTCCGGAAAGCCTCTGCATGTACTTCAGTTTGAGATTTTAGGCCATGGCGGAATTTATTCATTGAATTTTGAACGAATAACTAACAGGCCGGCTGTTTTAAGAATGGGAATCTCATACCTGAATACCGATGGACATTTGGCTATCAAGGGCTTTACTTTTCCGATGTCTGTTACAGATCTACTTGCTATCGATAAAGATTCATTTGCAGAACTTGGTGCTTTTATGACATTAAGCACAATGGATCAGAAATTTGATGTATGGGTTGGTCCAACTTTTGGTTTTCGGGAGCAAAACATTCAAAGAGGAGATGGGATGGTCAGATTTTTCTTTTCTCCGGGTTATTCCATAAGACATAATGAGTTTTTCATTACCGGTGGTTTGTCTTTCGGAAAAGGATTGTAATAAAATCTGATGAGCTGTTCATTTCACTCCCTAATATTCCTTAGTTTTAAGGAAATAAATAATCTGGAAGAAACGAATGTATTATAACTCAGTAATTGAAGCGGTAGGGAATACTCCTCTGGTGAAACTTCAAAAAATAGCTAAAGATGTTCCCGGAACGGTATTAGCTAAAGTAGAGTATTTCAATCCCGGACAGAGTATTAAAGATCGAATTGCAATAAAAATGATCGATGATGCCGAAGCAAAAGGATTGATAAAACCCGGCGGAACTATTATTGAAGGAACTTCAGGAAATACAGGAATGGGGTTGGCTCTGGTTGCCATTCAAAGAGGGTATAAATGTATTTTCACTACTACAGATAAGCAAAGCCAGTCGAAGGTGGATATTTTAAAAGCGTTGGGTGCGGAAGTGATCGTTTGTCCGACCAATGTGGAAGCAGATCATCCGGATAGTTATTACTCAACTTCTAAGCGTTTAAGTGAAGAAACTCCTAATTCTTATTACCCTAATCAATATGATAATCTGAGTAACACTCAAGCGCATTACGAGAGTACGGGACCGGAACTTTGGGAGCAAACTGAAGGAAAAATCACTCACTTTGTGGCCGGGATGGGAACAGGAGGAACTATTTCAGGAACTGCTAAATTTTTGAAAGAGAAGAATCCGGATATTAAGATCATTGGTATTGACAGTGTAGGATCTGTGTATAAAAAGTATTTTGAAACAGGGGAGTTTGATGAAAATGAGATCAAACCTTACATGACGGAAGGGATAGGTGAAGATATTATCCCTGAAGCCATAAATTTTGATTATGTGGACGAAGTAATTCAGGTGAATGACAAAGATTCTGCATTGATGACCAGACGCTTGTCAAAAGAAGAGGGTTTATTTGTAGGTTGGTCTTGTGGTTCTGCTGTAAAAGGAGCACTGGATTATGCAAAAGAATATCCGTTAGGATCGAACGATGTAATGGTAATTATACTTCCTGATAGTGGAACCCGTTACATTGGCAAGATCTACAACGATGAATGGATGAAAAAACAAGGATTTTTAGATTAAAATATTATGGCTGAACAAAACCAAACGATGAACCCGGGACAAATGGAGATAGAACTCAAAGAAGAAGAGGCTACCGGGACGTATTCAAATCTCGTAATGATCACTCATTCTCCATCAGAATTTATTTTAGACTTTATCGCAGTAATGCCGGGTGTTCCAAAAGCAAAAGTAGTGAAGAGAATGATCTTAACTCCTGATCACGCTAAGAGATTAGCCGGTGCTTTAAACGATAATGTAAAGAAGTTTGAAGAGGAACACGGCGCTATTTCCTCTAGCAAAGAGAAGGTAGATATTCCAATGTACCGAGGACCTGTTCCGGAAGCTTGATCATTTCTTTGCTGAAATCAGCAGAAATACTCCTACTATAAAAAAGCATATGTGAGCTATTGAAGCGGCTAACAGAGGACTGATGGTTCCATAGTATCCGAATGGTTCTGCGATTTTCATGAATGCAAGATAAAGAAAGCTGATAGCGAGACCTGATGCAAGATAGATCCCTTTTCCCCCACGTCGTTTAACGGAAGCAACGGCAAAGCCCACAATGATTACAATGATAATTGAAAGGGGATAAACCAATCTGCCGTAAAATTGTACTTTAGGCAGGTTGATGTTACCTGCACCACTCCGTTCTATGGAGTCAATATATTCTACAGCTTCTTTGTAAGTGAGTTGATAGATATCTGATGTTGATCTGGAAAGGTCTCGTGGATAGATATTTAAAGTGGTATCTATTTCAGTGACTGAAGTTTCGGTATATCCGGTCTTTGAGAAATCGCGAATTTGAACAACTTTCAACTTCCAGAATTGCTCTTCATCATTCCATGCCATTTGTTGAGCAGTCATTGTTTTTTTTACGCCAGAACTATCACTATTTGTAAGCGTAATTCTATAAGCAATATTCTGCGTGTCATCGTAATAATTTACGCTCAAAATAGAATTCTTAGAAACTTGCCTGAAAATATTATTGCTGTCGATAGAGTCACTGCTTTTTCTGAGGTATTTAGATTCAAAAGCAGTTTTCTTCTTATTTGAGTTTGGGATCACATTTGAGTCCAGATAACTGACGGCGGCCGCACACAAGAAAGCGAATAACAAATAAGGCACGATCAATCTGTAAAGACTAATACCAGCTGCTTTCAAAGCGGTTATCTCTAATCTCTCGGTTAATTGACCGGTTATAAAAAGACAAGCTGTAAATACCGCTACGGGTAGTATAAGCCGGATCATTTCAGGAGTGTAATTCAAATAATAGTCACCCCAGATCTCAGCCATTGTGGCGCCTTTATCCGAATAATCATCACTATTCTCCGAGAAATGGATCATAATGAAAATGAATACTAGTATTACTATCACGAATAATGTGATTGATAACAATCTTAGTATAATATATCTGTCCAGCTTATTAATCATTTTTAGAGAATAAATCCTTTAATCGGAACTCAGTAGTTAGTCGAATCAAAAGCAGAATTCCAATGAAAGAGAAAACTACATTAAAGGTCCACATTCCTATGAAAGGAGTTACAAAAAGTCGGTCAGCTAGTTTCTCTCCCTGAATTAGGGATATCCAATAGAAAGTTAAAATAACGGTGCTGATAATTGCTGCTACTCCAAAGTTTCCTCTTTTTGTCATGATACCAATTGGTGCTCCAAGTAGGATAAAAACAATACACGCAAAAGGAATTGAGAATTTTTTATGAATCTCTACAAGGTAACGGTTTCTGGCTTTTTTTCTGAAATTGATGCTGGCCTGTACATTTTGGAGCGATGCTTTGTAGTTATTTAGATCAGTAACAGTAGCCTGAAAGAGTGATTTTTGCTCAGCAATGTTTTCCAGATTATTGGCTACTAATGAATTTGTGTTAAGAACTGTATCCTGTACATCATCATTTTGAACTGCTTTGCGTTCAGAACCCAACTCCGAAACATCTAAACTGGGAAGAGTATTTCTGAGTTCCAGCAGATCTTTAAAGTGATTGTTTATGTCTCTGCTCAATGAGTCTACTATGATCTTCATAGACTGTATGTTCATTGTACGATCACTTCTGTTCCGTCTTTTGGGATCCGATTTTTCAAATGCCAGATCAGCAAGATCAAAGGTGATCCTGTGCTCCTTGAATGTAGATATTTCAACGGTGGTTTTGCTTCGGCTGCGGGTAGCCGGAAACTTCTGCATATTTCCATCAAACAGGTATAATGAAAGCATCTCACTGTTTTCTGAAAGTAAAAAACCTTTCTCAGCTTTAATAAATGCTTCATCAGCGCTTCTTGTAGGTTCCTGAAATAACGTTATTCCGTACAGGCTATCTGTTTCACTATCAATGTTATCGACAAGGAAGATATATCCTTCTATACCATCGTAAAACTCGTTTGGTTTTAGATCGAAGCCCGGTTTTTTAAGCCTTATATCGATAAACAGGGATCTTGACTTATGATTTGCTTCCGGGAGCAGATCATTTGAAAACCAGGCAAGCCCAATACAAAGTGTAATACTTGTTATCAGAACAGGAAGTATAACTTTCATTGGATGTATACCGGATGCCCTGATTGCTGTGAGTTCCTGCAGCTCTGAAAATTTACCGAACGCCATTAATGTGGATACCAGTACAGCCATGGGAGCGGCAAGTACAACCATGTATGCCAAGTTTGTTATGATAAGCTCAAAAATAACCCGTAGTGGAATATCTTTTCCTATTAACTGATCTATATGCAGGATCAGGAATTGCATCAACAACAAAAACATCAAGGTAAGAAAGCAAAATAAAAATGGCCCTACATGCTTTTTAAGAAGGTCTATTTGTAGAGAGTTGACAAATTTTTTAAGCATTGAAAATTTTTGAAGTACTATTCTGTAATCCTACACGTAAAGAAAAGGAAATTATTGGACGAAAATATATAAAGGTTTGTAGATTTATACTTTTAAGATAAGTGAATATATGTTATTATCGTTGCCAATTCGAATACTAAAAGAAGTTGAACGGCCTATAAATAAATTGCTACAAAACTAAGTTTTAAATCCACAGTTTTAGCTGTCTTTTGAATCTATCTACCAGGCTTTTACTTACTTCAACGTTCTTGCTTTTTGCCGGGGTACTTTTAAATATACCCGCTGGCTATGCTCAGCAAAGAGCGGTTATTGACACCTCGAAAGTTGTTGCTGATACTTCTCTGACCGGGATAAAATTCTACTATCCTTTTAAAAGACAACCTTTTAGTAATTTTACTACCAGAAAGGTTCCTAAGATATACAGATTATCAGAAGGTGATTTTAATCAGGAAGTCACATGGGATTCTGTTTCCACTTACAAAGTTCAGCAAAAGATAAGCGGTACTTCAGTACTAATACCCGGTTACTATAATTTTGATAGTTTTGCAGAACAGAAAAAGGAAATTCAGAAAAAAGAACTCGCCTTACTACTAATACAAGAGGGAAAAAAAGAAGAACAACAGGGTAGAGGATTGTTAGATTTCAGTCTTAGAATACCCGGAGGTGAGAATTCTGCTTTTACAACGATATTTGGAAAACCGGAAGTAAATCTTCGTGTTAATGGTTCAGCCAATATGAATGTTGGAGCATCGATCCAAAAAGTGGAAGATCCAAACATTCCTGAGGATCAGCAAAAGAGAGTAGATCCTACTTTTAATCAGAATCTGCAATTAAATATTCAGGGTACCATTGGTGATAAACTTACCATTGCTACTGATTGGGATACAGAACGTGCCTTTGACTTTCAAAACAGGCTTAAGATCGCTTATACCGGTTATGAAGATGAGATCATCAAAAGTGTTCAATTAGGAAACGTTTCTATGGAAACGGGAAACTCCTTAGTAAAAGGTGGTGGTTCTCTTTTCGGAATAAAATCTGTAGCTGAGCTAGGCCCTTTGAGAGTTACTTCTGTGGTTTCTCAACAAAAAGGTGAAAGCAAAACTCAATCCATTACTGGAGGATCACAGGAAGTTCAATTTGAATTGAGGCCAACAGATTATGACGATGACCAGCATTTCTTTATTGATTTCTACAATCGGCAACGGTACGAAAGCAATATGCTTGACAACCTTCCAAGAACCGGTCAGGATTTTCAGTATCCACAAATGAATGTATGGATTGAAGACGCAACCGGAGCCGCGGCAAGTGAATCGTTCAGAGCCTATGCTTTTGTTGATCTTGGAGTTGTTGAAAACCCCGACGGATCTTTTGACCCGCCGAATCCTGAAAATGACCGAATTGATGATCAGAAATTGGAGGACAGAAGAAACAATACTTCTGTTCAAACCGATGATCTTAATTTAAAAGGAAGCGTTCAGCCGGGTAGTTATTATGTTAAGTTAGTCGAAGGAGAAGATTATGAATTTAACAGGGCTCTGGGAATAATAAGCCTGAAAAGAAGAGTGGGTAGTAATTCCACCCTTGCTGTTTCATTTTCTTATACTTCATTAGATGGCTCCGGAGAAGTTGTTCAGGTGGGGGATCTTGAGCCAAAAGATGGTGGTATTACATACCTGAAGTTACTAAGACCAAGAAATTTAACTCCTGATAAGTTTGCCTGGGACTTAACCATGAGGAACATTTATTCTTTGGGTGTTACTAATATCACAAGAGAAGGGTTAACTCTGGATTTTGAAATAACCAAAGACAATCAGTCCATAAACAGAATTCCTGGACGAACCCCAACTCTTTTGGAAGATCTGGGTTTAGATCTTCAGGATTCACAAGAAGCATTAGGAAAAGATGGGCTTATAGATTTTGATGGACTAAGATTCGATCCTTTTACCGGGCGTATTATGTTTCCGTATCTCGAGCCATTTGGTGCCCGAATCGATACTCTTATATCAGATCTTGCAACTGATGAATCTGAATTGGTTTTTGATTCTTTGTATTCAGCTAAAAAAGATATCGCATTTGAAAGTACTCAAAACAGATTTTATGAAATAAGTGGTAGTTCTAAAGGTGGTGTTTCCAGTTCTTTTTTCCTTGGGGATTTGGTTGAAGGATCAGTAAAGATTTTTGCTAACGGGGCTGAGTTAATAGAAGGGGTCGATTACGAGGTTGATTATTCTTTTGGAAGTGTGAGTATATTAAATGATCGGTTTTTAGCTTCCGGTCAAAATCTGAGAGTTGAGTATGAAAATAATCAGTTCTTTTCGATCGGTCAGAAAAACTTTACGGGGATAAGAGCCGAATATTTGCTCTCCAACAATATCAGTTTTGGAAGTACATTTTTCAGATTAAACGAACAAACTCTCTCTGAAAAGATAAGAATAGGTAACGAGCCGATTAACAACACTGTTATTGGTTTGGATGCCAATGCTAAATTTGATACTCCATGGATAACCCGATTCATTGATAAGATCCCGTTGTTGCAAACAAGAGCGGAATCAAATTTTAGTGTAAGTGGAGAATTTGCTCAATTACGTCCCGGAGTTGCAAATACGAACGCTGTAAGAGACGCCATTGACAATGGAATACTATTCGAAGACGAAGAGAACGGACTATCTTTTATAGATGATTTTGAAGGAGCTGAATTTAGTATCCCATTTAAATTCGCATCACGATGGAATTTACCTAGTGCACCGGCGGCAGTTCCTGGTCATGATGAAAATTTTGAAACGGATACTAATCCGGCATCTGATGCAATGTCAAAAATAGCAAGGTCAGATCTAAGAGCTCAATTTGTGTGGTACGAAATTCCCCGAAATGTATCTAGTATAGTCGGAAATGTGGAATATACACCTGAATCCCGTCCTGTATTTGTGAGAGATGTATTCAAAGGAAGGGAAACAACCAATCCGCAGGAAGAGATCATTACTCCGCTAGATGTTTATTACAACCCAACAAAACGAGGTCCATACAATTATAATCCGGACCTTAAAAATAAACTCGAGAACGAACCCGAAGATATGTGGGGTGGTATGACAGCGGTTCTTCCTACCGGACAGGAAGATCTCACTCAGAACAATATTGAATTCTTAGAATTTTGGGTTCAAAGTATTTTACCGGAAGGCAGAGATCCTGATGCACAGGATATAAATGAAGACTATGCAGGGAAGATATATATCGATCTCGGAATTATCTCTGAAGATATAGTGCCAAACGAAGTTTCAAACTCAGAGGATGGTTTAGCTCAAAATATTGCAAGTTTAGAAAAAGATGCTGCCGGTAGATCATACATTCCAACCATTCCAACACCTCCGCAAGGTCAATTTTCTAATGAAAACAGAGATCTGGAAGACGTTGGTCTGGATGGTGTTCCTAATGAAGATGGGTTCAATCCGGAAACTACCGAAAAAGTACTTTTTGCAAGCTTTCTAGCTGACATGGAAGCTGCATATGGGCTGAATAGTCCTGAGTATCAGGAAATTGAATCAGATCCATCCAATGATGATTATGTGTACTACGGAGAATCAAAAGTTGATGGACTAAAACTGCACGAGCGCTTCCATAGAGTGCGGGGTTATTACGATGGTAACACGCCAATAGCCGGTGGTGATAAGAGAGCCGTAACCAACAAACCTGATAAGGAAGGTTTAATCACACCTTCAAATGTTGAAATTCAAAACACCTACTATCAATATGAGATAAACTACAACCCGGCCGATTTTGATAATCTTCAGATAGGTTCTGATAGTACTTTTATTGTTGATAAAGTAGGAGGTGGTTCACAGGATAGAACCTGGAGATTGATCCGAATTCCACTAAGCGAGTTTACCAGAAAGGTTGGAAATATCAATGGCTTTCAAAACATTTCATATATGCGTGTTTGGATGTCAGGATATAAAGAGCCATTTACGTTGCGTTTTGCAACTTTTGAATTTGTTGGTAGCCAGTGGAGGGAAGCTGAGAATATTACGGAGTCAAGAGGATCAGCATCAGATTTTAAAGTTGCTACAGTAAATATCGAAGAGAACGCAAGCAGATCTCCAATTCCTTATCGTCAACCGGAAGGTGCGATCAGAGCGGTAAACAGAGGAGCACAGTCACAAACTCTGGCTAACGAGCAATCTCTTGTATTACAAACAGAAGGACTGGGTTCTCAGGAGATCAACTTTGTTAAAAGGGTTTATCCGGGTGGATTGAATTTCCTTAATTATTCTAACATCAGAATGTTTGTTCATGGTGAAGGCTATGAGGATGCCGAAGATGCGGAGCTGGTAATAAGAATGGGAACAGATCTGGATAACGATTTTTATGAGTATCGCCAGCCCGTTACCCCTACGGATCCGGACTTTAACTTTGGGAGTTATGATCCTGCAGAAGGTGGCAGATTAAACGCTGAAGCTGAAGAGATATGGAAATATGATGAGAATAGCATGAATATCATTATCTCAGCTTTTAATGTACTAAAGCAGGAAAGAATTAATAATAACGGAGATCCCACTCAGATCTATGAAGGAAGGACAGCTCTTCCTGCAGGTATGACTCCCGGCGCCAAAATAGCAATAAAAGGAAATCCGTCTTTAGACAGAGTATCTGAACTTGCGATCGGGATCAGAAACCCGCACGACATGAACGATATGGATTCGCCCGGCACTCCGGTTCTGGATGCAGAGTTTTGGGTGAATGAGCTAAGAATTTCAGGATTTGATAACGAAAATGGTTGGGCAGCGAATGGTAAAGCAAGTTTAAAACTGGCTGATTTTGCAACAATGAATGCAAACGTAACTAAACAAACTACAGGATTTGGTGGATTAGATTCTAGATTGGGGCAGCGAAGTGTATCCGATAACTTGGGATATTCAGTCAGCTCGACGGTTAATTTGCATAAACTTATTCCTGACCGTTATGGATGGTCATTCCCGGTTACTGTTTCTGCCAGAAGGAATTCATCTACTCCAAAGTTTTTACCGGACAGGGGAGATATCAGACTTGATGATTTTATAAGCGCTGAAAGAGCTAAAACTGATATTCCTCAATCGGAGATAGAACAAAATATTGATGATAAGATCAGGGAGATCCAAACAGTATCAGAAGGGTACTCTTTAAATGTATCAAATATTTCTAAGTCGAATTCTGAAGGCAAACTAGCCCAGTATACGATCGACAAGCTTAAACTAAGTTATGTTTACAACGAAGGATTCTCCAGAAATCCACAGTTGGATGAACAGAATAACTGGAATTATTCTTCATCGCTTAGCTATAATCTTACATTCCCCAGAGTTAAACTGTTCAGGCCTTTTAAATTTACGGAATCGTTACCCGGTTTAAATGTTTTATCAGGCTTAAGAGTAGGATACATGCCTTCAAGTATCAGCGCTTCCACCAGTGTATCCCGCAGCTATGACGAAAGGAGAAGAAAGATCTTAGGAGATGAAACCATCCTGCCAATACAGCAAACGCATTCTTTCACGCAAAAATCGAATTTTGGGTTTAACTATCCTTTAACTCCATCTATAAATACTTCCTTCAGATCTAATACCAACTTTGACCTTTCAAATATTGGTATTGAAAACTCAAATCAAACGGGAGTTGATAGTCTCAGGTTTAATGTAAAACCTACTTTTAGTGTTTTCAATGATATTATCACTCAGGATTCTGTTTCAGGTAGAAGGTCGAGCTATTCTGAATCTTATACAGCAAGCTGGAGACCTAAGCTCAATAATATAAAAGCTCTTAACTGGATCTCTTATAATGCATCCTACTCAGGTGGATTTCAGTGGAATAACAGTCCGCGCGGATCTAATTTAGGTGCCAGAATATCCAACACTTTTGATCTTACTAACACTGTTAAATTTAACGTTGGAAAAATTATTGATGGAATAGGTTTTGTGAATTCTATGAGGGATACTGATAAAGAAGAATCCACCAGAAGAAAAAACAGTAAACCTGCTGCCGATGATACCACATCTGCCGGAAATATAAATATCTTTAAAGATGCTCAGTTTGTAGGTAGGAAGGTAGTTTTGGCACTTTTTAGTATGAAAAATGTTGATTTGAGCTATAGAAAAGGGAAAAGTTCGAGTCAACAAGGCTATGGAGGGCAATCTCAAATTTTTTATGCTTTTGGAGACCAGGGAGTCGGTTCTTATTCCCCTCCACTTGGATACAGAACAGGATTTAGTGAGGATATTACCAGAGATCAATTGATACGAAACGAGAATAACCCTCTGGCGATAAATAAAACGTACACTGATAATTTGACGCTGGGTACTTCGCTCAAACTATTTAACAATATTTCCATCGATCTGGACTGGGCTACCAGGTGGGATGAAAGAAATACAGAAACACTGACCTTTTCCGGAGCAAGTGATATAAACTCAGTGAATATTTCTTCGGGAGATATAAACTCCTCGGTTTGGGCTTTTGGAGTTGGTTACGAAGACTTTTTCCGATCACAATTAAGTACAGCATTTCAGGATCTTGATGGGGGAGTGATCGATGATTCAAATGGAAACAATGACGGCAGAACGGTATTGAACAGGGTTACACTTCAGGATGACTTCAGGAGTTCTTATTTATCAGGAAACACAGCCGGAGTTGGGCAGAAGCAGTTTACACCAATCCCAAAACCAAACTGGAGAGTTACCTGGCAGGGTTTTGAGAAAATCATTCCGTTTCTTGGCGATAAAATGAATCGTGCATCCCTGACCCATAGCTACAAAGGCACCTACCGACTTGGGTGGCAGTTTATAAATCAATTTGGTGATGAGACTTCTCAGAACATTGGCGGAATTACCATAAACGATAACAGAGATAAATTTGAACCAGCTTCCATAACTATAGATCAAAGATTCAGTCCGCTGATCCAATTAAATGTAACCTGGAAAAATTCTTTAAAAACTGATTTTGGCTATGAGACAAGTAAACTAACCAGCTTTGCTTTATCCAGTAAAACAGTATCTGAAAGACGATCAAAAGGCTTTAAAGTAAATCTGAATTATACCTTCCGTAAAGTATCCATTCCAATCTTTCCAAATATTAAAAACAATATTGATCTGGCAGTAAGCGGAAACTTCAGTGAAGATGCAGATCAAAATTTTATTCTGGTAAATGATCTTATTACAGCATTCCAAAGCTTTAATGAAAATGGTACAGATGTAGATGCTTACGACTTTACTCCTCAAAACGAGACAGGGCAGAAGCGGTATAATGGTTCGCTAGTGATCGGTTACCGGATATCCAGTACTATTAATTCTAACTTTGAGTACACCTACAACAGAGTGATACCAAAAGGCTCTTCCATTCCGCCAAGAACCAATCAGGAAATTAGATTCAATATTAGAATTGCTATTCAGTCCAGATAAATGATTGTGAATAACGGATATTGAATATTTAATAATGAATGTAGAGTTAATCCAATACCTCTTTCCATTTATCTGATTCAGCAAATTCCTTTACGATTTGATTTCTTTTCTCCAGTAAATCAGTCATAAGGTTTTATACACATTGTTTGCTACTAGCTTTATTTTCTTTCTTCCATGAGTTTAAGAAAAATTTGGAATCACATGTTCTCCGATTTCTTCAATCAATTCATTTGCTGGTCTTGAGCCATACTTTAAATTTAAGATCACATGATTGACACCATACGACTCTAACGATTTCAAGTGAGCATTTAAATATTCAGTTCCTGATCTGAATCCAAGATGAATAGGGGTCGGCGCACTTTTTGGATCTATAGTCACGTCTACATATAGGGACTGCATAAAGGGTTTCCAGTCTATTTGTATTTTAGAAAGTGAATTTCTCCATTGTTGCATCACCAATTCCAAGGTTTTGAAATCTCTAGGATAATAGAGCCAACCATCAGAATGTTCAGCAATCCAGTCTAATGACTGACCGGAATGACCGGTTACAAGCATAGGTGTTTTCTTGTAATACTTTGGCAGTAGATCAATTCCTCCATTTGTGTTGCCATAAAATTTTGAATTGTAATTGGGAAAATCTCCTTGCAATGCTTTTATGTAATGAAAACTATCTCTAAAGAGTTCTGATTTGTTTTCTAATTGCTGATTAAATGCAGGATATTCAATAGGACGATCTCCAGAGGCTACACCCAAAATTAGTCTTTCGTTTGATAGTATTTGAAGACTGTTTATTGATTTAGCAGTATGCACAGGATGGCGCAAAGGTAGAATGATGCTTGCAGAACCTAAAGCAATTTCCTTGGTCTGATTCATTATGTGAGTCATATAGATCCAAGGATCATAAAGTTGCCCGACATCACCAAAATTTGGGTCATTGAAAGGAACATCCCTAAACCAAAGTGCTTTAAAGCCCAACTCTTCTGCTCTTTTAGCGAGTAATTCTTGATTTTCCATTTTTGGGATAGAGCCGCTATATGCTTCTAATGGGAATACCAATCCTAAGGTTAATTTATCTTTGGATGCTATTTTAGAATAAACATTCATCTGTTATTTCAAAATATTGTTGGTTACAGAGATCAATTGATCGATTTTATCTTGATCGTACGCATCAGTATGAGCATCAGAAAAATCTCCATGGTCATTATCAAAGTATTTCCCATTGTTTGCTGCGTGCTTTTCTGAAACCACTAATTCAACTAAAATATCGGCTCCTTTATCTGCCGATGACCAATGTCTGCCATAAGCTTCTTTCACCATTTTGGTATTTAATAGTGAACCCGGATTTACAGCAATAGTAGTTATTTCAGGGTGATTTTGTGCAAAAGAAAAACTCCACATCGTCAATGCTAATTTACTTTGAGCATAGGCTTCATTGCTCGAAATATGTTCTTTTCCGACTAATGCATCCATTGAAACGGTTGCTTGTGCGGCCGAACTTAAATTGATGATTCTTGGCGAGTCGCTGTTTTTAAGAATAGTCAACAAACCATGTGTAAGGAGGTAAGGGGCAAGATAATTGACGGCAAAACGCATGTCTAATCCATCTTGGTTTTGTTCAATGCTACTCTTGAGAACTCCTGCATTATTGATCAATACATCAATAGATGAAAACTCATTGGATATGTTGGCTATCATTTTCTTGATGCTATCGAAATCAGATAAGTCAGATACAAAACCACTGACACGATCATTATTTGTTATTTCTTTGATTTCTGAAATCGTGTTTTCCAGTTTCTCAGAATTTCTTCCGTGCAAGATTATTTGATGTCCATTTTTAGCTAGTTTAGTTGCAGCTAGTTTACCAATACCATCTGTGCTTCCTGTGATTAGTATTGTTCTCATCTTTGTTGGATTTTAATGTTGCCGTTGGTTCTTATGTAAAGAAGAACATAGTTATTAGTAGCTGAAAGGGTATGAATGGCTTTGCTTGTTGAGCTAAAAGAACTTCCGGCGTCTAACAGTTTTGTTTCTTGATCTTGGGGAAGCGTATAATTCAGATCACCTTGAATTACAACTGAATGTAAAACCGATCCATCTGATTGTATGTCACCCTTAAATCCTTTTGGGAGTTTTACAAAAAGTCCTTTTGAACCATTGGCATTCCATAGAAAACTCATTTCAGCTTGACTATTGGCATCTATCCAATTAGTCTTTTCACTGTCTAACCAAACTACATTTGAAGCGTCAATATTGATGGAGCGTTCTCCGTTGTCGTATGCTTCCTCGATGGGTTGCACCAAATAAGGTCCTCTATAAATTTCTACTAAAGCTATATTTTCCTCTCCTTGAGCAGCGGTAATATGAGATTCTCCTTTGGGTTGTGTCCAGAAACTGCCAGATTTCATCCACATGCTTTCTGCGGCAGGATCGTCGTTGTGGATGCTGCCTTTGATAACAACTGCTCTATACGTTGCATTATGGATGTGAGGAGGGGAAGAGAAGCCGTTAGCAAACTTTGCGAGGAATCCTGTTGCAACTTCACCATTT
The DNA here is from genome assembly GCF_001650905.1 of Balneola sp. EhC07. Taxonomy (GTDB): domain Bacteria; phylum Bacteroidota; class Rhodothermia; order Balneolales; family Balneolaceae; genus Balneola. Next base: position 237,221 of record NZ_LXYG01000002.1, on the reverse strand, counting down.
CTATCTCCCCAAATAGTTCCGGCTTGTGGACTTTGATCTCCTCTTGCAGGATTTAACTTTTCCCACTCAATTTCAGAACTTAACAAAACGGTATTTGTTGGATTTTCGATGTTCTCTGAAACCGTTTTTTGTTGTTCCTGTTTTTTATTTGTGCAAGAAACGAACACTCCGAGTATTACTAGTAAATAAGCTATCGATTTATACATGTTATTGAATTTGAGTGGTTTCGTTCAGGTTAATTTTTTCAAGAGATTCTTTTTCTGTTCCTATAATATTTTCTATTACTGTATCAAAAGCTCTTCTTGATTTCGGATTTTTACTTGGTTGATTGAAATCTTCTGTATCTCTATAGCCAATGGCTACTGCCATTAGGGTAGCGTAATCAGTTTGGTTAAGGATGTTGTCGTAATTTTCAGGTTCAATACCTTCCATTGGTGTGGCATCGATACCCATTTCGGCACATGCACTCAAGAAAACTCCTAAAGCCAAATAAACTTGTTTATCAAACCAAGCTTTTATTTCTGCCTCAGGTTTAGGTTTAATAAACTCTTTGTAATAATTAACTGCTCCTTCCGGAAGTTCATGTTCTATTTGTTTCTCGAATAAGTCAAGGTTGCTAATTCGGCTAAAAACGACAACGGTATCACTATCAAGAACCTTATCGGTATTCAACCAAGAAACTTTTGAAAGTGCTTGTTTTGTCTTTTCGTCAGAAACAAAAATAAATTTCCAAGGTTGGCTGTTTATTGAAGAGGGGCTCAGTTGCAGAATTTCTTTTAACGCATGAATTTTTCCTTCTTCAATTTTTTTTGTGCTGTCATACTTTTTGGTTGTATAACGATTTTTCATTGATTCTATAAAGCTCATATTCTTTTTTTCTTATACTATAATTATTATAGTTGCAAAACTATGTATAGTTATCTATCATTGCAATAACGGTCAAAAAGGATAGTATAGATTTATGGAAACGAAAGAGCCTAAAAAGTTGAAATTTAAAGGTAGTGAGTACCCTTGTTGTACAAGTCTCACTATGGGAATTATTGGTGGAAAATGGAAAACGGTAATTTTATATCATTTAATTGATAAAACGCTTCGCTATAATGAGTTAAGAAAAGAGATGCCTACTGTTACAGAAAGAACTTTAAGCTTACAATTAAAGGCGATGGAAGAAGATGGGTTAATTGATCGCAAGGTATATACGTCAAAGCCACCCTTAAAAGTAGAGTATTCATTAACAGACTTTGGAAAAACTTTAATTCCCTTAATTCAATCAATTGCGGAATGGGGAGATTTTGCGGTTGAAAACTATTCCGACTGATCTTTTATAGTTTAGGTTGCTGTATGTATCCTAGCATCCCCATGGATGGTATTTTATATAGGTTTTGATGAGTACAGTATTTTTTATTCATTTTTGCATTTTATCAAATACATTGGCTGATTCTCATTTACTTCGCTGATCTCAAAAAGCCCAAAGGCGTTAAATTCTGTTTTCACGGATTCTTGGTCGTAGTAAAATATTTTGGCACCTTCGTGAAATTCGTAACGGTCTTTTCCAACCAGTTTTCCCTTTCTAAAATTCGGTGCTTCTTTAGTTATGGCAGTAAAAACCATAAATCCGTTTTCGGTCAGTTGGTTGTAGCAGTCTTGTATTAGCTTTTTCCTTTCTTTGCCGTCCAATAAATGGATAAGAGCATAACAAAAAATCCCGTCATATTTTTTATCTCCAAAAGGCATTTCGGTTACAGAACCATGAAAAATGTTTATTTTATTTCCGTAATGTTTTTTTGCAAGTTCAATGGCTGTTTTTGAAATCTCAACTCCACTTACGTTCATTCCACTTTCAATAAATGGTAGAGCATTTCTCCCATATCCAATTCCTGGAATTAGAATGTTCTTTAATGATTTTTCTACGAAGAAGATTTTTGTCAATTCAGCAGATTTTGCAGAGTTCATTCCCCACATTTCTTGTTTGTCGTTAAATGCTGATTCCCAAAATTCTGTCATTGGTCTTTGTGTTAGTAACTGGCTTTTATTTCAATTCAATTACGTCGTCTATTACATAACATTGGTCCCATTTCTTCATTCCTATTTTAGGATAATAGTCTACTGCTTTAGGTGCAGCCAATAAGATTAATTTTGCTTTGGGTGATTCCAATTTAGTACGTCTTATTAGTTGTTTACCGATTCCCTTTTTTTGATAAGATTGGTCAACTGCTAAGTCAGATAAATAAGTGCAATACATAAAATCCGTTAAAGACCTTGCTACCCCGATCAATGCATTGTTTTCTCTGGCTGTAACAATCAAATTTCCATATTCTAACATTTTGGTAATTCTTTCGGGTTCCTTTACAGGTCTTCTTTCTCCTAAAGTTGATTTATTTAGTACTTCAATAAATTCTTGAGGCGATAGGTTGTTTTCTATTTGATAGGTTATCATAAAATATGTGGTGAATAGCTGGTTATCTCATATTGAGGTCTTTTTTGTAAAACACATCATCAATAGGGTTCTTTATAAAATTTAGCGGCAGTTTACTTTTTCCTATTTTCTGAAATTCATTTTTTTCATAGAATTTATGAGCGGCTTTAAATTGATCCATTGTTCCTAAATAAATACGGCTAATACCTTCTTCAATTGACCAATCAAAAACGCTATTTAACAGCAGTTGGGCTGTTCCAAAATCTTTACCTCTATACTTTTTCTTTACAAACATGTTTTTCAGGACAGAAAAATTGCTATCTGTTTTCAAAATGCCAACTGTTCCGACTATTTCACTTCCATTAAACGCAACCCAATATTTATCAAGTAAGACGCTTGTGGATTTTCTCCCGCTAGAAATTGGAACAAGAAACTCGTTTGAAATTTCATTTATCATGACATCTATTTCGTTTTGATGGACAGCATGATATGGACGTATTTCTATTTTAGGCATTCACGTTATTTTTTAGCTTTTGCCAACGGTTTGTATATAGCTTGTGACGGTTTCGGAGCTAAAACTTTGCTGACAGCTGTTTATCTGGCATAAGCTGTATTCGTTGATGTGGGGCTTTTTATTTTTCCATTAATTTACTGTCAATCAGCACCCATTTATTTGAGTCCTTTTTAAACATATAATTTATTGTAATTCCTTCCACAGGATAATGTAGTTGAAGGCTGAGTTTTTGATTTACAATACTCCAATCACCTATGCTCAAGTAATCCCTTGTTTCTGATTTGTCAGCTTCATTTTTACTAATAACAGAAACAGGTTCGTTAAATTTTTGTACTCCCATTAGAGTTGTTCTATTAATCATGTCAGATTCTATGATTTTCAATGGTTTTCTGCTAGAGTCACTGTCGATATGAAAATATTTCTGAAGTTCTTTTAAGTCAATTGCTTGCTGTAAAACTTGTCTGATTTCTGTAATTGAAAATCGATCGTACAAACTTGAGTCGAGTTTTGTCAGTGTTATTCCAACACTTTCAGCGTAATCTCCATTGGTGTAGTAAACCGTGTTTTTGTTATAGATCGCTAGACTTCCTGCCTTAGGAATTGAGTCGTTGTAATTAAACGAGATTTGGTATTTGTCAATTTTAGCTTTCCCTTTATAGACTGTGGAAGTTCTTAAACCACGAGATTCGAATTCAAATGTACTGTCTTGATAAATTCTCAAATAAATCCATCCTATTGGTGCTTCTCTGTCAGCTTGAAGAAGAAGCTCCTTTTCATTCTCCTTGTTTTTTGTCGAGCAAGAATTAATGATAAGCAATGCAAATATGAGTTTAATCGTCAGTTTCATTTTTTAAATGCCTTACAATTTATATAAACACACATTACGTATATACTTAATTATCCTGATTAAAGCGAGAGTTTTGGAACTTAGTAAACGAGATGAATCCCAACCCACCAACACTTAAAATCAAACACAAATATCCAAGCCAGTCTCCGAATTTGGTATAAAAAGTTTTGGTGGATTTTGATGGAACGTCAAAAGTGAATCCGGTTCGTTCCCAGTAGTTTGTTTTCTGGAGTACATTGCCCTCAGGATCTATGATGCCGGAAAATCCGTTGTTTGCACTTCTCACGATCCAGCGATCAAATTCAATGGCTCGTAATCGGGCGTACGCAAAATGCTGATAATGCCCGCTGGTATTTCCCCACCATCCGTCGTTGGTTATAATGGTTATAAAGTCAGCTTCGTCCTTTACAAACTCTCTGATCCACGATGGATACACAGAATCATAACAGATTAATCCCTGAGTGGTAAAACCGTTTGTCTTGAGTGATGTGGCTTCTAACCCTTTACCAAATCCTGCAATGTTTCCCCAATCCAACCAATCAAATATATCAATGGCATTAAAGAATTCCACGAATGGGAAGCGTTCTACAATGGGCACCAAGTTATGTTTGTCGTAACGGGTGCGTTCACCATCAGCATTTACATAAAGAGTAGCGTTAAAGTAATTTCTTGCCCTTCCATTAACCATATCTCTGTACAAAGTTGGAGGCTCTTCATACAGTTCAAATAAACCGGTTCCGGTAATCAACGAAGCATTCCAAGCTTGGGCTGAATCTGAGATACTGACAGCCGTTCTGGAATTCATGTAAATTCCTGCATCAACCGCATTTTCAGGCCATAAAATAAGTTCGGTGTCATCGGTTATCACTTTGTTCGTGATGCTGAAAAGACTGTCCATCAACACAGAATGACTGCCTAAACCACCATGACTTTCATAAGAATCATGATTGGGCTGAATGACTGCTACACTGGTTGTTTTGGCTGCCGGTTCTTCAGTAGAGCCTAAAAACATCATGAGTGAAATTCCGGATGGTAACAACAGGGCAAAAGTAGCGGCCAGAGCAATAGATTGCTTTTTATTTTTGAACGCCAGAAAAGCTAATGAGCTGGTAAAGATCACCCAAAAAGAAATCCCAAGATGTCCCGTAGCAGAGATGTACTGGATCAGAGAAACCTGATTTGCCCATGCATTTCCAAGTGTTAACCAGGGCCAGGAAAGATCCCAGTTGTGGTGCAGGAATTCATAACTCACCCAAATGGAAGCATGCAAAAGAGCGATCAGCCAAGCTTTATCAAATCGCTTTGAACAAATCCGAAATAGAACAAGCGGAATGGTCATTATAGCTGCGTTTGCCAGTACGGCTGCAATTCCTGCGACCAGACTTGCCATCATCAACCAGTACGTTGTGATCAAGTTCCAGATTACAAATCCTGCATAACTGTAATAAGCCAGTTGTTTGTTAGAATCACATTTATCAGCCAGTAAAAATAAAAGTATAAAAGCGGGGAAGCTCAGAAATGACAGATCAACAGGAGGGAAGCTTAATCCGAGCAGAACTCCGGCTGTGATAGATAACGCCCATTTGTTTTCGAGAAATTTGTTCATCAATTATTTCTTATCGAATTTTGGAAATTAGTACAATATAAGTCATCCAGAGCGATAGCGAGGGATATTCACGACTATAATTTGCTTCTACAAATACTTGAAGATTCTTCGCTATCGCTCTGAATGACTCTTTAATTTTAGATAAATTCAAATTTAAAAATCCACCTATCATTCCGAATACCCTTTTCCTGCAACAACAACGGCAATTTCACCTTTGATGGAGGCTCTGTTTTCAAAGTCTTCTTTCAATTCTGAAATAGGAGCTCGTACCACTTCTTCAAATTTCTTGGTGAGTTCACGGGCAACGGCTGCTAATCGTTCCGGTTCAAAATGTTCTTCCAATTCTTTGAGTAATTTCACAATGCGATGCGGGCTTTCATAGAACACGATCGTGCGTTCTTCTTCAGAAAGTTCTTTGAGTCGTTTTTGTCGTCCTTTTTTGGGTGGAAGAAATCCTTCGAAACAATATTTATCGCAGGGAAGTCCGCTTGCCACCAAAGCTGTAGTAACGGCATCAGGTCCGGGGATAACGGTAACTGTAATTCCTTCTTGTTTAATAGCCCGAACAGCTAAAAAGCCCGGATCAGAAATCCCCGGCATTCCTGCATCAGAGATTAAAGCAACCGATTGTCCACCTCTCAAAATATTTAATACGTGTTCTACTTTATGATGCTCATTATGGAGATGAAACGAAAATTTCGGAGTGTTTATCCCAAAGGCGCTTAATAATTTGCCGGAAGTACGGGTGTCTTCACAAGCAATATGATCTACAGATTTTAAAACTTCTACCGCCCGGGGCGAAAGATCACCAAGATTACCAATCGGAGTAGCTACAATGTAAAATGTTGACACGAATAAAAATGATTTGAAAGAATTTCGGAATGAAATTATACAATTTAGAATTAACTTAAGATATTGATTATTGAACAATACTTAATTTTTAATTGAACAAAATGAATTTTACGCCTTCAGGTTTAAATCACATTACTATTCGGGTAAACAGAATTGATGCATCCAAAGAATTTTACGGAGATATTCTTGGCTTTGAAGTTATAAGAACTATGGGACAAAGTATGGCTGTGTATGACATCGGAGGAGGAGATACCATGGTGATCGTTGAAGCGGAAACCAGTTACGACCCAACTTCCAGAGACTTTCGAGTAGACCATTTTGGTTTTTATGTTGATTCGGCTAAAAAAATAGATGAGCTGGCTAAATATTTCAGAGAAAAAGAAGTAACGATCATGAGTGGTCCGGCAAACAGAAAAAAGGGAAGGTTCTTATTTATAGCTGATCCTGATGGGAATATGATCGAGTTTATGTTTGAAGAAGAATAAAAAGGCCACTAAAACAAGAAATCACTAAAAATTTTGTGCATTAGTGATTTTGTGGCAATCCTGATTGCTCTAGTTCCATAGCCCAGCTGTGGAACTAGCAGAATAGTTGCCGCTCAGGGTCATCCCGAACTTGTTTCGGGATCTTTGTAAGGAATAGTTCTTGAAGCTGTCTGAATTACCCTAAACAAAGGCTAGATATACTTTCATACTAATAATCGAAGAATTATGATCCAGTGTTAAAGGATTGGTATGAAACATTAAAAGATCAGGAATTAAGAAAAATATTAAAGCCTTTTCGTAAGATCCCGAAACAAGTTCGGGATGACCTGGCTTTTTAAAAGAGATTACTTAAAAACCATGGGTATGAACTGAATTTTTATTATTAGTCCACTTTGTTATTTTGGGATATGAGCAATAAAAACAATATAGATCATCCACTAAAACACAAAATCTATAAAAATTTTGTGCTTCAGTGATTTTGTGGCAACCCTGATTATGAAAAACAAGATAGAAAGAGAATTAGGGCAGAAGGAATTTGAAAGTGAGATAGAGTTAGATCTCCGCAACCAAGAGCTTGATAAAGAAAAACAGAAAAAGCTCGATGAAGAATATCACCCTGCTGTGCTATTAGTGTTAAATTTCGTTGGTAATTTAGTTGTTGGCTATATTATTTTTTTTCTAACTATATCTTTTTTAATTCAAGTATTTCAATTTTTTCCGGATAGTATAAATAGGGTATACTTTCTGGTATTTCATTTGATAATTTGGATATTTGCGATCATTGGGGCTTTTACAAAAAAATCGCCTTGGGACAAATTTCTTAAGTAAGTTCGATCACTTCTGAATTTCTGATATCGAAAAAATCTTCTTCGTCCCAATTGGTGTTGATCACAATTCCACCCATCAGGTATAATTTTTTGCCTACAAGTGCATCTTTGCAATCATGGATAAGCTCTTTCACTTGGGTATGAATTTTTTCATAAGCTTTTTCAGTCACTTCTTTGATCTGATCGTCTGCGCTTAGAATTTGATCTCTTTCGGCATTCAGCATCTTAACAACCTGAGCTTGTTGATAATCAGATGCGGTTTCTTCACCAATAGTAGAAGGATTTTGAATTGCAGATAATCCGGCAATGAGAGAGCCGCAACAAGTGGAGTTACTATCTTGTCTTTGGCGAAGGATTTCTCCGGCTGTACCTTCTTTGGATACTCCAATATGTGGACCGTATAAAATAAAAGCTCCTCCTTTATCCGGAATATGACTGGCAAAAGCCATTACACCCGTTTTCCCGGTAAAAGGTAGTCCCGAAATTCCACCAAACCTGAAAGGACCCGGTCCAACAAACAATCTGCTGAAAATATTAAATGAGTTATTTACTTCATCAGAGCAGATCGAAGTTCCCCAAATAGTTCTGGATAAGATAAACCCCTGAAGATTTAACTCACTTGTGATCTTCTGTTCCAGTTCTCTTATTTGCAGTGCTTTTGGATAGTGTGCTTTAACAGACATGTAATTTTTGATATCCGGTTTAAATTTCCTGAGCCAAAATAAAAAAAATCTTTAGGAATGTTCGAGCATATATTCAGTAAATCTTACATTAAAAAGAATTATAGTAGGAATCTCATTATTGGTATAATTAATCCGTATATTCAGAGCTTACTGAATCGTGAGTTCGCGATAAGACTGGAAATGTAACAACCTTCAGGTTTATAGATCATTGCTGGCTTTTATGAATCAAGCAGTCCCGCTTGCCTCTTGTCATTAGCTCACCTCTAATAATAAAATGACCCGGGCAGGAATACTCACAGCACAGTTTTTGGACGGGATAAAAACGGTTAAAAATATATGCCAACGTTCAAAGAACTAGGTTTAAAACAAGAACTGCTCGACGCAGTTGAAAAATTAGGGTTTACAGAACCCACAAAAGTACAGGAATTAGCAATACCTACTATTCTCGCTTCTCAGCGTGATCTTATTGCACTAGCGCAAACAGGAACAGGTAAAACCGGTGCATTCGGACTTCCTGCTTTAAATCAAATTGATACAAATTCTGATAATGTTCAGGTTTTGGTGCTTTCACCAACTCGTGAACTAGCCATTCAGATCGCTCGTGATCTTAAGGATTTCGCAAAGTATCAGAAAGGAGTTAAAACAGTAGCAGTTTACGGTGGAGCTAATATCTCTACTCAGATCAAAGCGCTTAATAACGGTTGTCAGGTAGTGATCGGAACTCCGGGACGTATGCTGGATCTCATCAACAGAAAAAAACTTGATGTTCGCAATGTAAGAACACTTGTATTGGATGAAGCCGATGAAATGCTGAATATGGGTTTCCAGGATGATCTGGATGCAATTCTTGCTGATACTCCACGTGAGAAACAAACACTTCTATTCTCAGCAACGATGCCGAAAGCAATTGCTAAGATGTCAGCGAAGTACATGAACAATCCTGAAGAGATCGAGGTTGGTGAGCGTAATGCGGGTGCAAAGAATGTTGAGCATCATTACTACATGGTTCACGCAAAGAACAGATTCGAAGCTCTTAAGAGAATTGTAGATATGAACCCTGATGTGTATGGGATCATTTTCTGCAGAACACGTCGTGAGACCTCTGAAATTGCTGCTAAACTGAACAAAGACGGTTATGACGTTGATCTGCTCAACGGTGATCTTTCACAGGCTCAGCGTGATGATGTGATGAATCGTTTCAGGACAAAAGAACTTGAATTATTAGTGGCAACTGATGTAGCTGCTCGTGGACTGGATGTTAACGAATTAACGCACGTAATTAACTACAATCTACCTGACGATCTGGAAGTATATATCCACAGAAGTGGAAGAACAGGTCGTGCCGGTAACTCAGGTATTGCAATTTCTATTATCCACACCAGAGAAACTCGCAGAATTCGCGACCTGGAAAAGATGTCCGGTAAAGATTTTATCAAAAAAGAAGTACCAAGTGGTGAAGAGATCTGCGGAATTCGAATGCTGGATCTTATCGATACCATCAAAGACACAAAAGTTAATGAAGATCAATTACAGAAGTTTTTGCCACAGGCGATGGAAAAGCTCGCTGAAATGGATCGTGAAGCGTTGATCAAGAAATTCCTGTCTGTAGAGTTCAATCAATTTCTGGATTATTATTCTAATTCCAATGATCTGAATGCTCAAGGCGGTAATGATCGAAAAGGAAGCAGAAATAACGATCGCGGCGGAAGAAATGATCGTGGCGGCAGAAGTGGCGGTAGAGATCGCGGAATTACCGAAGCAGGTTATGAGCGTTTCTTTATCAATGTTGGCCGACGAGACGGACTTAATCCTGTTCGTTTGATGGGATTGGTAAATGAGCAACTAAATGGTTCTAAGCCCGATTTTGGTAAGATCGATCTTCAGAATAATTTCTCATTCTTTGAAGTTGAAACCGGATATGAAGGTGCGTTGACAAACGGTGTAACCGGTGCTAAATTTGAAGGCAGAGATGTTGCTGTTGAGCGTGCTCAGGATGATAAAAAGAGCAATTCCGGTGGTGGTGGAAGAAGCGGCGGCGGAAGAAGAAAAAGTAACGATGGCGGTTTCCCAAAAGGAAAGCGTAAAAGCGGTAATCGAAAAAGAAGCAGAAAATGAGTGAATTTGATGTAGTCATTTTAACAGAATCCAGATATTTGAATCCGGAGAAAGTGAATGACTACATTCAAAACATTTTAACGGAAGAGGAACTGATCAAAAAAGCTTTAGAGAAACACGATCTAAAAGTGATTCGTAAAGATTGGGCAGATCCTGATTTCGATTGGGCTTCTACCAAATGCGCCATTTTCAGAACTACCTGGGATTACTTTGATCGATTTGAGGAATTTCAACAATGGCTGGATCATGTTGAAACTAAAACAAAACTGATCAATCCGGTTTCTACCATCCGCTGGAATATGGATAAGCATTACCTCCGGGATCTGGAGAAAAAGGGTATCAGAATTGTAGAGACGTTGTACATCAAAAGAGGGGAAAGTAGATCTCTCTCAGATATTTATAACGATGCAGGTTGGAAAGAGGTGATCTTAAAGCCAACCGTTGCCGGAGCCGCTCGCCATACTTATAAGCTCAATTCAGGTAATATCGTTGATCACGAAGCAGTTTTTGCAGAACTAATTGCAAAAGAAGACATGATGCTTCAACCATTCCAGTATAATATTGCCACAAAAGGCGAGGTTTCGTTTATGGTGATGGGAGGGAAGTTTACTCATGCTATTCTCAAAAAAGCAAAATCAGGAGATTTCAGAGTACAGGATGATTTTGGTGGAACGGTCCAGAATTACGAAGCTTCATCAGAGGAAATTTCTTTCGCAGAAAAAGTTGTACATGCTTGTAATCCATTACCTGCGTACGCTCGTGTAGATGTGATGTGGGATAATGAAAATCAACTAGCTGTTTCCGAAGTTGAATTAGTTGAGCCGGAATTATGGTTCAGAGAATATCCGGAAGCTGCGGATGTGTTGGCGGAAGAGGTTTTAAAGAGAATTTAGTACTTTGTTAAGCCCAGCGGACTGAAGTCCTTGACTCGAGAACTTGAATAGGGCTGATTTTAGTCAAGTATTCCTGCAAGGAATTTATTCCATATCTAAAGTAGTTAATTATGGTTTAGAGAATATCGTGAAGCTGCAGATTATTTAGAGAGGGAAATTGTAGAGAGTTTATTAAGAAGTGTGAGTAAAGTTTTTTAATGTTCTTCAACTTAATAGATTATTTTTATAGGCTTACAAAATATTTGAAAGCCATACCAATTGTTATTGCTAATCCAAAGCTTAGCAAAGTGCCAATTAAGATATATTCGGTAAGCTTTCTATCTTTTGCTCTTGAGAGATCTCCGAACCGAAATACGGATTTAGCTGCTATAAGTAAACCTATTGCCTGCCATTGATCTAACAGAATAAATCCGAAGACAAAAAGGCGTTCTAAAATTCCTATATATTTTCCGGCACTTTGCAACGAGTTTTTAAGATTATCTTCCTCAATTTCCCATGTACTCATTATCATTTTCATAACTATAGCTGAGACGTAAGTTAGGCTTAGTAATGATAGAATCAGAATCAGAGATTCATATGAATACAGAATTGAGAGATTGATCTGAAAAGGTTCATACCCATAGACAAGCGCTGCAATAATCGAAAAATGTGCTAATTGATCAGTCACAAAAAGCAATCGGGGACTTATCTTTCCATCCAGTTTTAATTTGATAAGATCGATCAAGAAATGGCTCAAAATAATCGTTACAAAAATGAACCAATAATTCCATTCAAGTTCCAATAATACCAACAGAGCTAATGCATGAACTCCAAGATGCAGATACAGAAATTTAGATTTCTGCTTTTTTTGCTTTTTATCCTTTACCCATTTATCAGGTTGAAAAGTGAAATCACCTATCAGATGAGCAATTATTAATTTTAGAGCAAGGATGTTCATAAAACTGAAATTTTGGCTTGATAGAATTTATTCATATTCATTATTTCTTCGAAGCCTCCTCTTTTAAGTGCTTCGCTTACGTTGCTTTGAGATTTGTTTAGAATCTGGGCAATCTCTTGCTGATTTTTTTCCGGATGCTCGATAACTGTTTTAATTACTTCAGCAACTGTATTACTCCATCTGTCTGCAGTTAAAAGTAAAAGCGCCAGCATTAGATTTAATTCCTGTGTTAGTTCTTTATTATGCAACTTAAAAGCCAAAGTTTGCTTTTTTAGTAGATCAAAACCTTCACCCGATAATTGATAAGCAGATCCATTTGATTCTGTGATTTTGTCTGCTTTATGAGTTTCCTCTCCCAGCCCAATCCCAAGTCTTACATCCAGAGAAGTTGTTGTTTTGATTTCAGCTTTTATGTGAATAGCAGCAATAAATGCATTTTCAGGTTTTACACTTAACTGAAAGCTATCGCCTCTGTATATTTCCCAATCTTTTGGCTCTGCTCCGTAGTGACTGAGAACATTTTTGAGGGCGGTTAACCAATTCTTTGTTTCACCCTTGCGAGAATTTACAATATCGCCTGTAAGAACAGCAATCATATCTTTTTAGTAAGCAGTATATCTGTTCTAGAGCAGATAATCAATAATATCGGTTCTAAAGCAGATAATTATAAATATCTGCTGGAAAAGGGATATTTATAGTTTTTATCAGAAATGTACGTAGCGGGGTTGCTTTAATACATTGTATTTGGGTTAGCCGACTCTTTCGGAATTTGCTGAATGGCATCCCAATGTTCACAGATCTTTCCATTTTGATCAAACCGAAAGAAATCCATCGTCACATATTGATCATTTCCCGGCCAAGTTTGATGTGTATGAAGTGCTACTAAGTTTCCTTCAGCAATGCATCGTACAAACTCAATAGATTTATCAGGGTATTCCTTCTGCATTCGTTCGAAATAATCTATAAAGCCTTGTAAACCATCAGCTACATTGTATGTATTCTTTACCAGCATAGTCTTTAATGGCTTTGGTAGGGTTCCCTTCATAAGCTGTTCTGTAGAAGGAAATGGCATTCTGTTTATTCTTTTCAAGATTCATGGTTAAATGTAATTCTTAAACTTTCAAACATCCACGAAACCCTCTTGCTGCATAATATGAATCTGCACCATTATGGTACGTAAAGACTTGATTATAACGCCGATCACAAAATAGTGCACCGCCTAGTTCTCTTATCACGGAAGGAGTTGATATCCAGCTGGAAGTTTTGGTATCAAATTCACCATAAGACTGTAATTTGTAATATTGTTCTTCATTCAAAAGCTCAATTCCCATTTCATTAGCGACATCGATCACAGAACTTTTAGGAGGATATTTTTTACGGGATTCCAGTGCTTCTCGGTCGTAGCATAGACTTCGTCTGCCTTTCGGACTTTCAGGGGAGCAATCCACAAAAAGATACTCTGAATCATTATCACCAAGTTTTACAATGTCCGGTTCACCGCCAGTGACTTCCATTTCATTCAGAGACCAAAGCTTATCAGAATCAGCTTCCAGTTTGGATTGAATTTTATCCCATTCATAACCTTCATGGCGATGCATATTTCCCTCAAAACGGGTTCTCAATGTATTGATCAATTCTTCCTTTAGTGCAGAACTCAATTCTTTTTTAGTAGCCATTATCGGATCTTATTTTAGTCGTTCCAGCTTTCCTTTTCGTTTAACGATGTTTTTGTAATCCCATTGAATTTCTCGTGATTTTTCAAGCCATCGTTTCAGATCTTTAGTATTGATCTGATTAACATCTGTATATCTGATTGAAGCATCTTTGAACTTTCCGGTTCCGGGCTTTAGTTGATCTTCTTCAAAGTCCATACCGCTCCAGAACATCAATCTAATGCAGTCTTTCAGTTTACTATATCCCACAATCGGGTTTCCATCCAAAAACCAAACAGGATGGGCATGCCACATCTTATTTTCTGCTTCAGTAAGGGTTTTATTGATCTCCTTGTAAAGTAGATCGCAGATCTTTTTATCTGATTCAGTCTGCTTGTCATGATATGCTTTGATTTTCGAATCCATGATTTAAAATAATACAACTTGCACATATTTACAGATTCAACTTAATTACTTGTTCACCAATTTATTAGCACTATGAATGATCAATGGAAAAGCTTTACTAAAAAAATAGCTATCAAAGCACCAATGCAGAAAATTTATGATGCATGGACTACTCAGGAAGGACTTGAAAGTTGGTTTCTGAGAAGTGCCGGAGCAACAAAAAAGGATGGAAGTAAACGTCCTGCAGATGAACACTACGAACCCGGAGATATGTTTTACTGGATGTGGTACGGTTATCCTGATTCTGTATATGAAGAAAGAGAAGTGCTGGAATTAAATGGAAAAGATTACTTCCGTTTTATGTTTACGGATCAGTGTGATGTGGAAGTAAAACTATCGCAGATCAATGATGAGCATGTGATGGTGGAGCTGTCTCAGCATAATATTCCAATAGAAGAAGACCCGAAGAAAAATTTGTATGTAGGTTGTGGAGAAGGATGGTTGTTCTATATGACCAATTTGAAATCAATTCTGGAGGGAGGAATTGATCTTCGAAATAAAGACGAGAGTTTGAAAGGAGTTTTTAATGCTTAAGTAGTGATTAGAGATTTAGTTATTGGTTATTCTCAATCAACAAACAACGGCTAATTTCGGAAACATAAATTATAAGGCAAGAATAAAAATCCTCCTTCGAAGGAGGTGTCCGCCGACTGGCGGACGGAGGATGTTGTGAAGTTTAGAAACTCATAAACTTCACAACATCACTCTGATATCACACAAGTGTTCGATCGGTCTCCCTTCGAAGGGAGATCTTAAAGCTTCGTTGGATTCGGTGCATCACCATAAACTTCCTTAGGATCGAATACTTTTTCTGATTCTTCAAAGGCTAACTCGCCGTTTTTTTCAAAGAATGCATCACCGGTTGGTACGCTTCTGTAAAAACAAGAACGATATCCAACATGACAGCTGGCACCATTTCCCTGAACTTCAACACGTAGCCAAACACAATCCTGATCGTCGTCGATTCTCATTTCTTTAACGATCTGTGTCAAACCGGAAGTCGCGCCTTTATGCCATAAAGTTTTTCTGCTTCGGCTGTAATACACGGCTTCGCTTAGTTCAATGGTCTTCTTAAATGCTTCTTCATTCATATAACCATGCATCAACAATTCACCGGAAGTATAATCAGTGGTTACTACAGGAATTAATCCATCTTCCTGAAATTTTGGAGCCAGATCGTTGGCTTCTTCTACTTGTTCTACGGATAGTCTTTCTTTGAATGTGATTTCTGACATTTATTTACTTTTAGGTCATTCAGAGCGATAGCGATGAATCTTCACAAATAAATATAAGTGCAGATCCTTCGGAAGTATCCTCAGGATGACGAATCGTTAATTATTTTCTTCTCTGGCTTTTCCGGAACCGGATCATGTCCATCGCCGCCCCAGGGGTGACACCGGCCAATTCTCTTAATTCCCAGCCAAAATCCTTTTAATGGTCCCCATTCCTTCACAGCATCAATCATATACTGAGAACAAGTGGGGGAGTATCGGCAGCTACTTCCCAACCATGGAGAAATAGCAAGCTGATAAAAACGTACAAGTCCGATGAGTAACTTGCTGAATATGGTTTTCAGCAGGTTCATCAGTCAATTTCGAAGGAAGTACCTTCTTTTCCATCCATGAGCTGTACGCCAAGCTCTTTCAGGTCATCCCGGACTTTATCCGAGAGTGCAAAATTCTTGTTTTCTCTGGCTTCTTTTCTGATTTCGATAAGAAGTTCCACAAGTCCTTTGGTCAATTCCTCATTGCCACCGGCGTTTTCCTGCGGCCAGATACCAAGTACATCATCAACCAATGTTTTGATCACAGACTTAACTTCTTCTATATTTGAAGGAGTCTTCTGGTCGTTGATCAATTTTCTGAGTTCTTTCAGTTTTTCAAAAACAACTGCAATTGCTTTTGCTGAATTGAAATCATCATTCATTACTTTCTCAAAAGAGGACTTAAAGCCTTCGATATCGAACGATTCTCCGGAAGCATTTTCTACTTTCTCAATAGTTGAGATCATTGAATGAAGATTCTTCAGCCCTGTTTCTGAAGCTTCCAACGCATCTTCAGAAAAATCTGTAGTACTTCTGTAATGACTTTGAAGCAAGAAGAATCGGATTACCTGAGAATCCCATGCTCTGGTTAAAAGCTTGTGTTCTCCAGTAAAAAATTGATGGAGGTTGATCGCATTCCCTAATGACTTACCCATTTTTTGTCCTTCAAGGGTAACCATGTTATTATGCATCCAGTACTTTACAAACTGAGAATCATGTGCACATTCTGATTGTGCGATCTCACATTCATGATGCGGAAATTGATTCTCTAATCCACCACCGTGGATATCAAAGCTTTCACCTAAATATTTGGTACTCATAGCAGAACACTCAATATGCCATCCGGGATAACCAACTCCCCAGGGAGAGTCCCATTTCATTAAGTGATCATCTTCAGCTTTTTTCCAAAGAGCGAAATCAGCTGGATTCTTTTTGTCTGAAGCGGTTTCTACACGAGTACCGGATTCAGCTTCGTCAGTTTTTCTGCCACTGAGTTTTCCATAATCTTCATCAGAATGCACATCAAAATAGACGTTGCCATCTACATTGTAAGCGTGTCCTTTTTCAATGAGTTTCTGAACCATAGCAATTTGCTCAGGAATATGTCCGGTTGCACGTGGAGCAATATCAGGGCGGAGGACATTCAAAGCATCCATATCACGGAAATAAGTGTATGTGTACTTTTCAGCGATTTCCATTGGATCGACTTGCTCTAAACGAGCTTGCTTACCAAGTTTGTCTTCGCCTTCTTCACCGTCGCCAACTAAATGTCCTACATCTGTAATATTCTGAACGTAGCGAACTTTATAACCGAGATAACGCAGGTAACGCAAAACCAGATCAAAAGAAACATAGCTCTTGGCATGACCGAGATGGGCATCACCATAAACGGTTGGACCACACACATACATCCCCACAAACGGAGGGTTTAGTGGCTCAAAGTCTTCTTTTTTTCTGGTAAGTGTATTGTAAACTTGAAGTTTTTGTTCAGACAAAACAATCAGAGTTCAGTTTCAGTTTTGATGAAATCAATGAATTTTCTTTGAGTGGCTTCTTCTTTAAAAGCACCTCTGAATTCGGTAGTAATGGTGCTGCTGCTTACATCACGAATTCCACGGGTTGATACACACAAATGTTTACTGTCGATAAAAACAGCTACATCATCGGTTTCCATTGCTTCAGAAAGAGCATCGGCAATTTGTAGCGTCAAGCGTTCCTGAACCTGTGGTCTGCGTGAAAAGTAATCTACCAGACGATTTATCTTGGACAACCCGATCACTTTTCCTGATGCAATATAAGCTACATGAGCCTTGCCGATAAACGGAAGAAAATGGTGCTCACAGAAAGAAGTCACCTGAATGTTCTTCTCCATCACCATATCGTTGTAATCGTAATTATTACTAAAGGTGCGGGCTTCAGGTTTGTTTTTCGGATCAAGTCCGTTAAAAATTTCTTTCACAAACATTTTAGCAACCCGATATGGAGTTCCTTTAAGGCTGTCGTCATTGAGATCTAAACCAAGAGTTTCCATGATCTCTTTGAAATGATCCTGAATGATGTCGATTTTTTCTGAATCTGAAAGATCAAAAGCATCATCACGGAGCGGAGTAAGTTCTGAAGTACCAATGTGCGCTTCGCCAAGGTCTTCAGCGGTAATTTTGTCTAAGTCTAAGTTATCCAAGTGTAAAGGGATTTTCTTTATTGATTATTAAGCCGTTTAGGTTGCTTAAAACCGAATTTTAAAGTTAAGGGTTCCTGTGGTTAATTACGAATAGTTGAATTAGGAATAATTGAGTAATTGGGAATAAGTAAATATGGGAATTAGGAATTTGTGTAAATGGATATTGGCTATTCCCTGATGGAAGTTGGATATTCTGAAGTCTAACATCTTATATCTAAAATCTAACTACTATAAAATATGATAAAACACATTGTAATGTGGAAACTGAAACCGGTTGCTGAAGGGAAAACCAAACAGGAAAACGCTGAGATCATGAAAGAATTACTGGAAGGATTACCTGCAAAAATCGAAGAATTGGATTCGGCAGAAGTTGGGATCAATATTTTGAGTGGTGATGATGAAGCTATTTGTGATGTAGTTCTGACAACGATTTGTAAAGATGCGGAAGCTTTAAATGCGTATGCAGAACATCCTGACCATCAAAAAGTAGTCCAGTTTATTAAGAAGGTGGTGAATGAGCGAAGAGTAGTTGATTATGTATAAAAGTGAAAAGTGAAAAGTGAAGCGAGAACTCAACACTAAAAACTCATAACTCATAACTCATAACTCATAACTCATAACTAGAATGGAACCTGTTGAATTGCCTATTGACGGAATTTTAGACCTGCATCTTTTCAGTCCTAAAGAATTGGGAGACTTGATTCCGGATTACATTGAAGCTTGTTTAGAGAAAGAGATCTATTCCATTCGGATCATTCACGGAAAAGGGAAGGGGGTGCTTCGCAGAACGGTTCATAGTTTGTTGGATAAAAATGAGTTTGTTGTTTCCTATCGTTTAGCGGATGACAGAAGTAGTTGGGGAGCTACATTGGTGGAGCTTAAAAATAGTTAATAGTTATTTGGGAGTAGTGGTGAGCAAAAAACTAATAACCAATAACTATTAACTTTGGTTAAACCTGTAATCTTTAAAAAATAGGGTCCTTAAATTTGAAAAGTGATAACTATCTAAATCTATCCAAAGTTGAAGAAATTATTTGAAGAACATATAGCTCGTATTGACAGAAAGATCGAGTTGTATACTAAGTTGAGCAGTAGAATATCAGGAGCACGGTTAACTATCTTTATGTTGACTTTGCTTTTCGCTTTTCTGGCAAGTGGTCGTTTACATGATTTAGTTTATTCGGTGATCTTGATCGGAGCAGTAATTGCATTTCTGAATCTCATGGGCAGACATAAAAAAGTTGAGCAATTCATTGAGAAACTTGGGTTTCTGAAGCAAATCAAGAAAGAGCAAATTGCACGTCTGGAACTGAACTGGGATGGAATACCCTTCAGAAATATAAACAGAGATAAATATTTGAACCATCCTTACTCCCAGGACTTAAATATAATCGGGAAAAGATCATTGTTTCAGTTGATGGATACATCGATCTATGAAGGCAGTTCAAATGTGCTTTCCGGTTTGCTGTTGAATCAATCCAGAGAAGTAGAATCAATAAAAAAACGACAGCAATTGATACAGGAATTAGCTCCACTGCAATTATTCAGAGACAAACTGAGAGTAGAGGCTTTATTTACTAAAAGTAAAACCGGTAGATATGAATGGAGTATGGAGCAAATGTTGGACTGGCTCCGACTTCCAAAGAAAACGGGTTTTATTCTTCCCCTAGTAATCATGGTTATTCTTTCGGTATCAAATGTGACACTAGGAATTTTAGCAATGGTCGGTAAACTCAGCAGTGTATATGTTGTGATCTCGTTTGTCAGTTATCTTAC
The DNA here is from genome assembly GCF_001650905.1 of Balneola sp. EhC07. Classification (GTDB taxonomy): domain Bacteria; phylum Bacteroidota; class Rhodothermia; order Balneolales; family Balneolaceae; genus Balneola. Next base: position 217,428 of record NZ_LXYG01000002.1, on the reverse strand, counting down.
CGCTCTTAAGTTTACCAGTGATAAGGTAAAAGGATTGTTTGACGCTGCGTTCCAAATGGAAAAGTTATTAGGAAGCTTTAGTAATATTCTGAGTCATGTTGAACGATTTAAAGCGAGTGATGACAAAGAAATATCACAATTCTTAAAAGTATATCAGAAAGAGGATGAAAAGCCGTCTGTGATCCTGAAAAAAGTGAGGAGATTTGCTATCGCAGCCTCTGTACAAAAAAATCAGGTATTAGGTCCGCTTATGAACTTAGTTATTCCCTGGGATCTGTATTTTTCGATGCGTTTGGAAAACCTTAAAGTGGAACTGGAGCCAAAAATCACAAAATGGCTCGATAAATTTTACGAACTTGAAGCCTTAAATTCGATGGCTAATTTTGCTTTTCTTAATGGCGATTATTCTTTCCCAACATTCGATAAAGATACCGGGGCTTTGTTTAAAGCAGAAGAACTTGGTCATCCGTTGATTCCTGAAGACCAAAAAGTAGCTAACGATTTCGAAGTGTATCCAGGAAAAGATCTGTTTTTGATAACAGGCTCGAATATGGCCGGTAAAAGTACATTCCTCAGAACGGTGGGAATCAATTTAGTTTTGGCTTATTCCGGAGCGCCTGCAAATGCTAGATCATTAAACACAGGTTTATACAGAATCTTTACCAGCATCAATGTGAATGATTCGCTGGGTGACGGTTTGTCTCATTTTTACGCTGAAGTAAAGCGTCTTCGGGAATTACTGGACGAGCTAAACAAAGATGAAGATCAGCCATTGTTCTTTTTTGTGGATGAAATCTATAAAGGCACAAATAACAAAGAGCGTTACGCCGGTAGTGCAGCTTTTCTAAGGGAAGTAGCGGGGAAGAATGGAATTGGAATGGTTTCCACACATGATCTGGAACTTGCTGATCTGGAATCTGAAATCGAGGCATTGAGCAATTGGCATTTCGTGGAATCTATAGAAGGTGGAAAAATGAGTTTTGAATACAAGCTGAAATCAGGTCCATGTCCAAGTACAAATGCTCTGGAAATAATGAGAATAGAAGGGTTGCCTGTATGATAGCTTTTAGTACTTAGTATTTAGTATCGAGTTACTAAATACTAAGTACTAACAACTCGATACTAAAAAACATGTAACCTTTCCCAAAACTGTAAGTAGGTAGAAGCTGAACCTAAACTTTTATTTGTAATGACATTTTTTCGCGCATCAATTCTATTTCTCGTATTTCTGATCTTTGCTTGTACAACAAACCATGAAAAATATACCTTTGAATATGCGGAGTCGGAGGATCTTGGGTTTTCACAATCAGGATTGGATTCTTTATCTGCTTTTTTAGAAGACAAAGGCTCATCATCCATGATCTTAATGATTGATGAAAAGATCGTTTTTGAATGGGGTGATACCGAACAAGTTCATACGATTCACTCAATCAGGAAATCAATGCTGAATTCCATTTTTGGAATTGCTGTACATGATGGTTTGATAGATACCAATGCTACACTCTCTGAACTTGGAATCGATGATATACAAGGGTTAACTGAGCTAGAGAAAAGTGCACGGGTCGCAGATCTGTTGAAATCAAGATCAGGAGTTTATCATTCTGCAGCTGCCGTTTCTGAAGGCATGCTAAGAGGGAAACCGGAAAGAAATTCTAAAGAACCCGGATCTCATTATTACTACAACAACTGGGATTTTAATGTGCTGGGATATATTCTGGAAGGGAAAACCGGAGAAAGTATTTTCGAATTATATAATGAACAGATTGCAAAACCATTGGGTATGCATCATTTTGATGGGCGTTATGAGTCTTTTGATGCGGATACCATTCAAAATGAATATGATTTTAAACTACCTTTAACGGGTGGATTCTATCAGTACGAAAGATCTAAATCAAAATATCCGGCGTACCACTTTAGGATGTCTGCAAAAGATATGGCGTTGTATGGACAACTTTATTTGAACAAAGGAAAATGGAACGGTACTCAGATCATTCCGGAATCCTGGATAGAAGAAAGCACAAAACCACATTCCATTTATAATGAACGATTTGGTTTAGCTTACGGAATGCTTTGGAATGTTCTTGCGCCAACAGAAAACAGATCAGGCGGTTCTTTTTATCATACAGGAACAGGAGTTCATATGCTCGGAGTGTACCCGTCTTCAAAAATGGTGCTTGTTCACAGAGTAGATACAGAAAAAGAATACACCTTTACCGGAAATGATCTGCTTACAATGATAGATCTGGTTTTTGAAGCTAAACTTTAATAACAAGTCCGGATGAGTTTGAAATAATTATATAGGAGGGGTTGCCTGTTTGATTGTTTTGAGTACTTAGTATTTAGTATCGAGTTGCTAAATACTAAGTACTAAAAGTTCGATACTAAAAACATGTAACCTTTCCCCAAATACCAAGTGTAACTAACAGAACACGAAACTTCGGGCATTGAGACGGTAAATAAGTGAACTCAACTACAGATAAAGCTTTAATGATGAAAGTGAAGGATGGAGACCTGGATAAACTGGGCCTTTTATTCGAACGCTACAATCGACCGCTTTACAGTTTTTTTTACAAGAAAACGTTTCAAACCGATGTGAGTGAAGATCTTGTTCAATCGGTGTTCGAGCGCATGCTCAAATATCGAAGCACCTATTCAGGATCAGGGGCATTTACAACATGGATGTTCAGCATAGCTCGTAATGCGCATATTGATCATTATCGCCAAAACAAAAAGCATAATGAAAAAGAAGAGCTTGATGAAGATCGAATGGGTGGTGCCTCTCCTGAATTTGGTGAAATGGACGAGCGAACAAAACGAAAGAAGATACTTGAACAAGCACTCGATCAACTTGATGAAGATAAAAAAGAAGTGGTGATCTTAAGCCGGTACGAAGGTTTAAAATATGCAGAGATCGCCGAGATCCAGGGAGTGACCGAAAGCGCAGTAAAAGTAAGATTCTTTAGGGCAATGAAAGATTTAAAAAACATTGTACACACATTAAGTGAGGAATACAGTGATGAATAAAAAATATGAAGAACTGATCGCCGAATATTTGAACGGCGAATTAGATGAACAAGAAACAGCAAGAGTTGAAGCTCTTATTGCCGGCGGTGAGATTGATATGATCGATTTTAAGGCGATGGAACAATTACACAATGAGTTGGAAATAGTTTCTACTCCGGAGCCATCTTCGGAAATGAGTGATAGGTTTTATGCGATGTTGGAAGAAGAAAAAGCTTCCGCCAAACCAACGTTCAATATTTCAGAAAAGTTGAACGAACTGTTTGCAGCATTAACAATGCCAAGATTGGCATATGCCTTTGTGCTGTTGATAGTCGGTGGATTTATCGGTGCACAAGTAGGCAGCAACGATTCTCAGATCAATGAATTAACAGACCAAATGCAGGATATGAGAGAAATGATGATCGTTAGTATGCTGGAAGGCGCATCCACAACAGACCGGTTAAGAGCGGTGAATATAAGTGCAGAATTACCGATAGCTGATGAAAAAGCGGTAAGAGCTTTGTTATTCACACTCAATAATGATGAAAGCGTGAACGTAAGAGTTCAAACCATCGAAACCTTAAAGAAGTGGGGTGAAGATGAGACTGTTCGCGAAGGGTTGGTTAGCGCCATCGGAGCTCAAAACTCTGATGTGGTGATCATTGCCTTGGCAGATGCCATGGTTGAAATGGGATTACAAAACTCAAAGTCTGAGTTTGAAAACCTGATACAGGAAAGAAATTTAAACATCAATGTAAAAGAGAAACTGGAAAGCACCATTGCGTCGCTTTAAGGAAGGAAGAATTATGAAAAAGATCATAGGAATACTATTGGTTGGACTATTAACAGTTCAGGTAACGGCTCAAAATAAAAGAGTAACTGAAGGCATCGACATTCAGATCAAAAAAAGCGCATTGTCATCCATTGATGGGTTTATCATAAAAAACATAAATGGTGATCTGAAAGTATCAGGTTATGACGGAGATGAGATCCTTATTACAGGCTCCAAAACCATCCGAAAGAAAAGAGGAGAGCTGGACCAAAAAACCATAGACGAGATCTACCTTCGCCAGGAAGAGCATGAAGGAAAAATTTATGTATATGTTCAGGCTCCCGGAGTTGAAGTAAAATTCAGAGATGGGAAAATGAGACATTCCATGAACTGGAATCGAAACAGATGGGATGATTACGACGAGATTCACTTTGAATTCAATATCGAAGTAAAGATGCCGGAAAGCATGATGGTAAAAGCATCGACTGTAAACGGAGGAAAGCTCATCGTTGAGAATATGATGAATGGAGTGGACGCCGGAAATGTAAACGGAGATGTAGTTTTAAAAGAAGTGGCGGGTAAAACTAATGCTCATACTGTAAATGGAGATATTGAAGTATATTTTGCTGAAAGCCCGACAGATGATTCACGATTTAATACTGTAAACGGAAGCATGGAAATTTATTCCCCAAATGATTTAGGAGCTGTAGTAACTTTTGAAAGTTTACACGGTGATCTCTATACAGATTTTGAACAAGTAACTCGACTTAAAGCCCAATTGAACAAGGAAAAAGACGGAAAAGGTTACAGATATCGTATCGGTAAATCCACTCCAATCCAAATTGGAGACGGTGGTGCAAAAATGGAATTCGAAACGGTTAACGGAAGTGCCTACATCCGAAAAAGAAACTAAAATCAAGAAATAAGAGAATCATGAAAAAAATAATAATTACCCTATTTAGTGCATTGCTTGTGTTGATTGTATCAAATCCTTTAACAGCTCAGGATGATATAACTGTTCCTTTATCCAAACCCGGACAAAAGGGCATGTTGCGAATCGATCTGGTTTATGCTGACGATATAATAGTACAAACGCATGATCGTCAGGATGTTATCGTAAAATATAACGGTGATGACGACGACGATAACTGGAATAATCGTAAAAATGGTTTGAGGAGAATATCATCAGGAGGTTTAAGCCTGGAGATCACAGAAGACAATAACGTGGTTAAAATAAATAGTCAGCCACAACACAATGACCTTGAACTAACCGTCTACGTTCCCAAAAACTTTTCTCTAAAACTGAATGCTGTTCATGGTGACGTGGAAGTAAGAGGTCTGGAAGGGCAAGTGGAGATCGAATCTGTAAATGGTGACGTAGAAGTAATGGATATATCCGGCTCGGCATTAGTAAACAGTGTAAACGGAGATATCGAAGTCAGTTTTGTAAAGATCGATCCCAATGCACCAATGTCGTTTACAGGTGTAAATGGAGATATTGAGATCGCATTACCTGAGAGCGCTAAGTTCTCAGCGAAAATGAAAACAGACTGGGGAGATGTGTATACCAACTTTGATATGGATATCGAACGTAACCCAACGGATACTCAAGTCTCGTCTAAAAAAGGTCAGTACAAAGTATCTATTAATAAATGGGTTTACGGTACAGTTAACGGAGGAGGTCCTGAATATTTATTCAAAACACTCCATGGAGATATTTCAATTCGTAAAAACTAGTAAATCAGAGTAACGAATTAAAATTACGCTCGTCTAACTATCAGAGTTTAATAAAAATACTGCAAATCGTTTGGAGAGAATGATTTGCAGTTTCTTACCAAAGCCTTAAAACACTACTGTCATGCGGAAATTTACCATTACCTTACTATTGCTATGTCTAAATTTTGGAGTTCAAGCACAAGAAAATGAGCCGGAAGAAAGAGAAGAACTGAGAAGCATAAGTCTTAAAAAAGATAATATAGACTATCGTTTCGGATACGCACAGAATCCTACAATGGAAGCTGTAAGAATTTCCGGACAAAATATTCAACTGGATGGGGTACTTAGTGAAGCTATTTGGGCCACGGCTCCGGTAGCCACGGGTTTCACGCAAAGATCTCCACGTGACGGAGGAAACCCATCCCAGAAAACAGAAGCGAGGATCTTATATACAGATAATGAAGTTTATGTAGGTATAATGGCTTATGATACATCTCCTGATTCCGTGATTGCCTCATTATTCAGAAGAGATGGAAATGAAACCAGTGACTGGGTGTATGTGAGTTTAGACAGTTATAATGATAAGCGAACTGCTTTTACTTTTGCAGTAAACCCACGAGGTGTTCAAAAAGATATCCTGTATTTTGATGACAGAGGCGAGGATGTGTTATGGGATGCCGTTTGGGAAGCTGAAGCAAAGATGGTTGAAGGTGGCTGGTCTGTAGAAATGAGAATCCCAATGTCACAATTACGCTTTAGCTCCAAAGATGATATAAAATCATGGGGAGTTAACTTTCAACGGAGAATAGCGAGACATCAGGAGTATAATTATTGGGCACCAACTTCACAATCTGCTTCCGGTAGTGTTTCTTTATTCGGACGATTAAATGGTATCAGAGATCTGGAAGAGCCCAGAAGATTGGAAATCACACCTTATGTATCATCCGTTTTAGAAAGAGCACCCGGTAATCCAAACAACCCATACTATAATGAAAATGAATTGGACGCCAATATTGGTGGAGATATTAAATATGGTGTTACTTCTGATCTGACATTGACAGCTACCATAAACCCCGACTTTGGACAGGTTGAAGCAGATCCGGCTACAATAAATCTTTCTCAATTCGAACAGTTCTTCTCAGAAAGAAGACCATTTTTCTTAGAAGGAAATGAGATATTCAGATTTGGGGGCACAAAGTCATTTAACAATTACGGTAATCCGAATACTTTTTACTCAAGAAGGATAGGCCGTTCTCCTCAGGGTAATTTATCAGAAGCTAATCGGTTTAGTGGAAATAATTTATATGATCCCTCTCAAACGAATTCAATTTTTACAAACACACCTAATCAAACGAAAATTCTAGGAGCTGCTAAATTAAGTGGTAAAACAAAGTCGGGTTTATCAGTTGGAACTCTTTATGCAAGAACATTGGAAGAAAGATCAAATTATACGGCAAATCTGGATAATGGGAATACCACAAAAGGTAATTTTATAGCTCAACCTTCCAATAATTTCCTTGTGAGCAGATTAAAGCAGGATTTTAACAGTGGGAATACTGTGGTAGGTGGGTTCTTTAGTGGAATGAATCGGGATATTGATGGAACCTATTTTGAAAACAGACTTCATAATTCAGCGTTTATTACCGGAGCCGATTTTGAGCATGGTTGGAATGACCGTTCATGGATCGTGAGTGGTACGGCATCAGTTAGTTCTGTATTCGGTACAACCGATGCGATCACAAGAACCCAGAATGCTCCTCAAAGATACTATCAAAGAATAGACTCCGAGGGTCTTTCCGTTGATACCAATAAAACGAGTTTGAATGGATTAGCTTCAGAGTTGAGTTTACAAAAAGCGAGTGGGGAACACTGGACATGGTCTGTAACCGGATCTATGGTTACTCCGGGTTACGAAACGAATGATATTGGTTTTCAGAACAGAGCGGATTACAGGGCTGTGTCAACGGGGATTCAGTATCAGGAAAACGACCCCAAATTCTTACAGTTTATTAATTTATGGAGCTATACAACTCACGCATGGAACTTTGATAACGATCTGATTTCTCGTGGTTATAATGCAGGTGGGTATTTCCAATTTAAAAACCTGTGGTCTTTCAATATAAATGGTAATGCAAACTTTGATACTATTTCAGACAGAGTAACCAGAGGTGGGCCAACTTTTCTAATGCCCGGAAGCTGGAATTTTAACTTCAATATTAATTCGAACAGTTCAAAGAGATTGTCAGGTGGAATAGGGCAATTTCACAGAGAAGACAGGGTAGGAGAATACGATCATTATTTCTGGGGGTATTTGTCTTACAGACCTACAACATTTATTCAGATTTCAGTTGAACCTGAGTTTGGTTATCAAAATGATGTGGATCAATTTATTCTTATCAGGGAGCAATCTGAAAATGCTTTAGATGAGAATCAAACGTTTGGAAACAGATATGTATTTTCTGATATAAAACAGACTGATTTCTCTACTTCACTTAGATTGAACTGGACATTTAATACTAAGATGAGTTTGCAAACTTATATAAGGCCATTCATTGCATCAGGTAAATATTCAAAACTTAAAGAGTTTAACAACCCTGGCGGTTTCGGTTTTGATGTATATGGTGAGGATAAAGGTTCGGTTACTCAAAACGCTGACGGAAGCTATAGCATTGACCCCGACGGAGCCGGTGGTGAAGATGAGTTTACGGTAAGACCGTTAGATTTTAACGTGTCATCTCTGCAAGGTAACGCCGTATTCAGATGGGAGTACAGTCCCGGGTCGACTTTCTTTTTAGTGTGGCAACAACAAAGAAGTGGATTCAGACCTAATGGTGAATTTAATTTTGGAAACGATTTTGGGAACCTGCTAGATCCGGAGCCAACCAATGTATTTTTAGTTAAATTTAGTTATTGGTTCGGTGGGTAAGCTACTTACTTATTGATATCGGATTTTGTATTTTGGTAAAGTAGTTTAAATATGAAATTAATTTTATCGTAAATGCAAAATCAGGTTCAAAATCTTACCGCTGAAGAAGTAAAAAGTATACAGACAAGTTTTGTCAACAAAGTATATGTCTGGATGGGACTGGCTTTAACCATCACCGGAATTGTAGCAATGAGAGTTGCAGATTCGGGTACATTTATGGGGATGTTTACCGGCGCTTCTAGTGCAATGCCGTTTTATATACTCATTGCTATTGAATTGGGGCTTGTTTGGTGGATGGTGTCCAGAATAGATTCAATGAGCTCGGGTTTTGCCACAGCTTTATTTATTCTATACTCTGCGTTAAATGGAGTTACTTTATCAGTGCTATTTTATGTGTACACCAGTGCGTCCATTGCTTCCACATTTTTTATTACGGCCGGTACTTTTGGTATTTGTAGTGCTTATGGATATTTCACAAAGAAAGACCTGACTTCAATAGGTGGATTTCTATTTATGGGATTGATTGGGGTTATCATAGCAACCATCGTTAATATTTTCTTGGCCAGTTCAACCCTGTATTGGATCATTAGTTATGCAGGTGTAGCCATTTTTATTGGTTTAACAGCTTACGATACTCAAAAGATAAAGAATATGAGCCTGGAGTTAGATGCAGATTCTGAGCAAGGTAAAAAGGGTGCGGTGATGGGAGCTTTAGCTTTGTACCTGGACTTTATAAATATGTTTATTTTTCTGTTGAGAATTTTTGGAAGCAGACGATAAAAAGTTTCAGATTTAAAGCCCTTTTTAAAGGGCTTTTTTTTGATATGAATATCGGTTCCTAAAAAAGTAATCGAATAATTTTCTTAGAACATTTGTTGGTCACACTCTCAAAGAAAATAGATTGTGTTTATTATGTACATATGTATTTGAATAACTCGAAAAGCGTATTTATCGGGTTTTATAGTAAAAAAAGGGTCTCAATTTTGTTCTAAGAAGGTTTCAGTGTTTTCTATCAAAAAATGTTATCCGATCACTAATTTTTTTTAACAATAAGTTTTTTTTATTAAAATGTTAACTCAATGAAAAAAGCCCTTCCAAGGGAAAGTTTTCTTTTATTCAATTTGAAAATATATGGGTTTAAAACAGCTACTACTTCTTTTAATCTTTACTTTACTTTCATCAACCCTTTTTGCTCAATCAGGTAAGATAAATGGATTCATTAAAGATTCATCCGGTGAGCCTTTACCGGGAGCAACGGTTGTAATTGAAGGTACTTTACAAGGATCAGCGGCTCAGGCAGATGGGTTCTATCAAATTCTGAACGTTAAGCCGGGAACGTATACATTAAAAGCTACCTACATTGGTTTTGCTCCGGTACTGATCGAAAACGTTGAGATCAATATTGATCTTACGACCAATATCGATATTACAATGAGGGAGGAGACTTTTCAAGGTGAGGAAATTGTTGTAATAGCAGAGCGCCCGGTTGTTCAAAAGGACGTTGCTTCAAGTCAGTCTAATATAAGTAAGGAAAGTCTGGATGCACTACCTATAACAAGTGTAACAGCTGCGGTTGGTTTACAAGCCGGGGTTGAAGGATTGAGCGTTAGAGGTAGTGGAAGTGATGAAGTATCCTTTAATTTAAATGGATTTACATTACGTTCAGAAAGAAGTAACTCTCCATTTACAGGAATAAGTATTACTTCAATTGAAAATGTTCAGGTACAAACTGGTGGTTTTAGCGCAGAGTATGGAAACTTAAGATCCGGTTTGATAAATGTAACTAGCAAAGAAGGAGAAAGAGACCGTTACACCCTTGATGGTTTAGTTAGAATTACTCCTCCCCAGCAAAAAAATGTAGGTCAATCTGTTAACGACCCAAATTCTTATTGGTTAAGACCTTATTTAGATGATGAAGTGGCTTGGACGGGAACCGATAATGGAGCTTGGGATTCTTATACCCAAGAGGAATATCCAAGCTTTCAAGGATGGAATGCTTTTTCACAGTCTACACTAGCTAATAATGATCCTAATGATCCTTCTACCTATGATGATGATCTTTCCCCAGAAGCAGCACAACAGGCTTTCTTATGGCAGCATAGAAAGAATTTTGCAATTTCAGATCCTGATTATGAAATAGATTTTACCTTTGGAGGCCCTGTTCCATACATTAGCAAAAGATTTGGGGATCTGAGGTTTTCAACTTCTTTTAGAGAAACTCAAACTATATATATGGTTCCGTTATCTCGCGATCGATACAAGCAAACAACTTTTCAAAGTAAAGTAACGAGTAATGTCGCTTCAGGGATGAAATTATCTATTGACGGACTTTACAGTAGGGAAACAGGAACATCAGCAAGTCAAGCTGGTAACCCCGGATTCTTTGTTTCTCCATCTGGTATTGCGTCAAATATGGATAATGTAAGTTTCATTGAATCAAGAATTTTTGCGACAGATTATTGGGCGCCAACGGAGCAAACTACTTTTAACTTGGGTGCTCAATTCACGCACTCCATTTCGAATACTACTTTCTACGAAGTAAAGGTCAATAATTACATTTCTACAAATTCTACCAACCCAAGTGCTTTAAGAGATACATCAGATGTAATGTTCTTTGGTGGAGTTGGATTTGATGAAGGGCCATATGGCTTCTTTGATGAAACTTCATTTGGTTTGGCTTCAGGAATGAGGATGGGAGTAGGTATGAGTACAGCGAGGGATAGTAGTGAGGTTTCTGTATTAAGTGCCAGCTTTAAAATTACAAGTCAGTTAGACAGAGTAAATGAAGTAAAAGCAGGATTTGAGTTCATCCGAACTAACAGTATGGTGAACTATGGCTCATTTGATAAAGTGTTACCTTCCGGTAGAACAAGGTCAGTCTGGAATACTACCCCTATCAGAATGGCAGCTTTTGTTCAGGATAAGTTGGAGTTTAATGGTATGATCGCAAATCTTGGATTACGATTAACCTATTCTGATCCTAATATAAGTTGGTATGATTACGAACCATTTACCGATCTGTTCGATACTGGAAATGCATCAGCATTAGATACAGCAGCAACATCAGATGTAAAACCACAAATTATATTACAGCCAAGATTAGGTGTATCATTCCCTATTACTGAACAGAGTAAATTTTTCTTCAACTACGGTCATCAAGTTCAATTACCTGATCCTGAAAACCTCTATTTAACTCGAGTAGAGCCTTTTACAAATACAGTAGTAAGAGTGGCTTCTCCTAGTAATAAGCTTCCAAGAACAGTTAGTTATGAGTTGGGCTATGAGCATAATATTCTCGAAAACTATTTAGTTAGAATAAGTGGTTATTATAAAGACTTAAGTGATCAACCAATTCAAGTTGGATTCACAAGTAGAGATAACAACAGTTACACGGTAAGCAGACCTTTTCAATATGAAGATATTCGTGGGTTTGAATTTACTTTCCGAAAACAAAGGGGAAAATATTTCTGGGGAGAAGTAAACTATACCTATAGTATTGCTTCAAGAGGTCTGTTTGGTACTCTGGAAAACTATGAGAACCCATTCGATCAACGTAACTACGAAAGAACAACCAGCGATAATGATATATTCCGACCTGTTCCACAACCATTTGCAAGATTGCAATTATACTTACAGTCTCCGAGGGATTTTGGACCGGAACTATTAGGGACAAAACCATTAGCTAATTGGCAGATTGTACCTCTTGTTTCCTGGAGAGCCGGTGCTAAAATAACCTATACTGGTGGTGGTTCCATACCGGGAGTTATAGATAATTTACAGCTTAGAGATTCATGGGGCACAAGCTTAAGAATCACTAAGGATATTAGATTAAATAGTGGAAGTTCGGTTAAGTTCTTTGCAGATGTCTCAAATGTGATCAACAGAAGAGACTTTAATCCATATAATTCCGGATCTATTGACGGTACTGACTTTTTAGATTACATGGGTTCACTTCACCTCCCTAAAGATGTTTTAGACGAAATAGGACTATTGAATCAAAGAGTTCCGGGAGATGATAAGCCGGGTGATTACAGACCGGCAGATGTAACATATGTTCCTATTGAAGTGGCAACAACGTTACCTGCGAGTGGAAATACAAGAGCTCTTTATTATAATACTACAGAAGGTAAATATTATCAGTGGGATGGGGGTGCATTTGTTGATGCAGACAGCAAATATGTAAATAAAGTATTAGATGAGAAAGCATATATTAATATGCCAAATCAAAGATTTTTTAATTTCTTAGATCCAAGAACAATAAGATTTGGAATCAGATTTTCATTTTAAGAGTAGTTCGTTAAATATGTCAAAAAAATATTTTTATAAATTTAGTTGGTTACTGCTAATAGCATTGTGTTTTTATCCTTTTAAGGATAGTAACGCTCAAGTCGAGTATAGATGGCTGTCAGCAGGTTCATTTCATAATTTCTATTCCAGTTTGGGCTCGGAGATAGAAGAGGGTTTTATTAATGAGCAACAAGGTGGTTGGCAATGGCCTGCTATTTACAGAGGGCAGGATGCTCAGGCAATGAAAGCTCTTTGGTTAGGTGCAACCAATTTTACTGACGAACAACAAACCTGGAATTATCGTGTAGTTCACGTTGGCCCTAGAGTTACCGGTCTTGGAGAGTTCTATCCGATATCGATGGAAACAGTTAGTAAGTTCGATCCTCCTGAAGTTAGTGTGGATGGATTGGTCTCCTTTAGCAAAAGTGTTACTAATGATGAAGTAGATCCAAGTATGAAAGCTGACCGAAAGATTGTTGCAGTAACTAATACTTTATTGGGAATTACAGTGCAAAGAACTGCAATGCAGTTCAGTCAGGAATATCATGATAACTACCATGTAATCGAATATATATTTACCAATACCGGAAACGTGGATGACGATGCCGAAATAGAGTTTCCAAATAGAACAGTAGAAGGGTTTGTGCCTTATTTCTTAAATCGTATGGCTCCTGTTAAGGCTTCCAGACATACCATTGGTAATGGTACAGGTTGGGGAGTTAATACAATGAATGACAGAAGAGGAGACGGTCAAAGACCCGAAGAGACTGAAAATTTCAGAGCTCAGTTTGCATGGCATGGTTATTTTCCCGGCTTCGCCACAGCTAATTACGATAATATCGGGGCACCGATTTATGAACCTAGTCCATCTACAGTTGCAGATGGTTACTTAACAGCAGATGATACTACCGGCCGATTAGAAGCATATCATTTTGTTGGAACTGTTACCCTACATGCGGATGCTTCAGCAAATGATGATTCCGATGATCCGGCACAGCCATTTACCATGGCCGAAGAGCATAATGATGATGCTTTGTATGCCAATAACAGTGCATTTAATGCAACCAAAATGGCCGGAGAATATAATATGATGACTAAAGGGCGAGGTTCTACCCGGCATGCATATCAGGTTGAGCCTTCAGGTTATGATGGGTTTATTCAACCAACTAATGACCCTAAGCTAGGAAACAATGACGGAGGTTTCGCTTACAATTATGGATACGGACCTTATACTTTGGCTCCGGGAGAAAGCGTCCGAATAGTAATAGCTGAGGCGTCTGCAGGTATTTCTAGAGAATTAGCAGAGCAAATAGGCAGAAGTTTTAAAGAGGATGTATTAGATCCCGGTTCTGGTGATTATGAGGATATTGATGCAGAGGTAAATGGTCAGACTTTGAGTATGACAAAAAATGAATGGGTTTTCACAGGACGAGACTCTCTTTTTCAGACATTTGAAAGAGCAATTGCTAATTTCAATTCTGGTTATTTAATACCTGAAGCACCACTACCACCAAGCTTTTTTGTAGTTACATCAGCAGGAGATGGAATAACATTAGAATGGGAATACGGCGATGAGGCTGGAGTACAAGGTTTTGAGATTTATAGAGCTTCAAGTCGAGTAGACAGCACATATAGATTATTAGCCGAGGTTCCGGCAACCGGTGATCAACTTTATACATTTAGTGATGGAGATGCCGCCCGAATCGGAAATGAAGCTCAATATCTGTTAGACACTCCGATCCGAGGAAGAGATTACTACTATTATATAGTGAGTGTAGGAGAGCCTAATAATGATGGAACAGGATTAACGCCAACAGGCACAAGCCTTAAAAGCAATCGTTATTACTCACAGTCTTATGATCCTGCCAGGCTATTGAGGGCTGCAGGAGAAGTAATGGAAGATATCAGAGTAGTTCCTAATCCTTACAACCCAAATGTTGACAGATCTTTATTGCTGGATCAGGATGGAAGAGACAGAATTGCTTTCTATGAGATTCCGGGTATATGTACTATAGAAATATATACTGAAATTGGTGAACTGGTCCGAACTATTGAACATGATAATGGGAGTGGTGATGAATTCTGGGATCTTAGAACAGATTTCAGACAACGAGTAGTTAGCGGAATTTACATTGCAAGGATCATTAATGAAGATCCTAACGACGACGATTTTGGTAAAGTAGCGATAAGAAAAATTGTAATCATTTTATAGGTGAAACAGTGAGAATAAGTAAGTTAATTTTATTTGGTCTGGCTTTACTTCTAACAAGTACTCAGGTACATGGCCAAAAGAAGAGAGCACAAACAAGTATGAAGTTCTTAAGTGTTTCTCCATCAGCTAGGGCATCGGGATTATCAGATGCGGTTACTTCAGTTGAGATGGGTGCATACAGTGCTTTTTATAATCCGGCCACAATGGTCAATATTAAATCAAAATATTCTGCTTCCGTTGGTTCAGTTCAATGGATCACTGATATCAATCATAATTCAGCTTCACTTATATACAGGCCTTCTGATGGTAAGTATGGTATTTTTGGATTAAATGCTATTTCAGTAGACTATGGAGATATCATTTCTACAGTAGTAGATGAAAGTGAAGACAAAGGATATAGAGATATTGGCTTCATTAATCCAACTGCAATGGTATTTGGACTTTCTTACGCCAACGCAATAACGGATCAGTTTTCTGTTGGAGCGAATTTCAGATATGCTACTCAGGATCTGGGTTCAGTAACTACAGGTTCTGACGGAGCAGGTGGATTTACCACTCAATCATATTCGGCATCAACCACGGTTCTGGATTTCGGGATTTTGTATAAAACGGGATTTGAAAGTCTGAACTTTGCAATGGCTCTCAGAAATTTTTCTCCGGAAGTATCATATGACACTGAAAATTCAGAATTACCTCTTACGTTCAAGATTGGTATTTCCATGGACGTGTTAGACTTAACTGATCTTGAGGATCATTCATTATTGGTAAGTATAGATGCCAATCGTCCAAGAGATTATGATGAACAACTACTGTTTGGATTAGAATATACATTCATAGATCGCTTTATATTGAGAGGTGGATATGGATTTCCAAAAGATGAGGAAGAGATTGCACTTGGTATAGGTATAAAACAACCACTTGGAGGTTTTGATCTGGGTGTAGATTATTCTTATACACAATTCGGTGTATTTGGTGAAGTAAATAGAATAAGTGTTCAATTAGGATTTTAAAATTTTAGAAGAGTAATGAAAGTCAAAATTAAACTTTTACCTGTTTTTTTACTGCTATTTGCTTTAGTGTTTACCACTTGTAAGGATGATAATAGCATTTTTGATCCCGACTATGAATCTCCGGAGGCTAGACCTGTTATTACCGGTATTTCTCCTGTAAATGGATATTTAGCAGGAGTAGATTCTGTAATTGTTACAGGGGAAGGATTCTCAACCGAAGTTGATGAAATGACAATCAATTTTGGGGGTTCCCCGGGAGTTGTAAAAGCTGCTTCTGAAACTCAGCTAATAGTAAGACCTGGTGTTATTTCCGGAACGGACCTTCCTGTAATAGTTTCAAGAAGAGGAGCTGAATTTTTAAGCGAGAGTGTTCCATATACTTTAATACAGCCTCAGGGATTTTATCCGGGTACTGATAACAATTCTGTTCCTACAACACCAATTGCAGTTGATGGTAATAACAATGTATACACTATTATAAATCGCAACGGTGTAATTAGATATACCAGAATTGCTCCGGATGGAACCATTACCAGAGATCAGGTTAAATATCCGGGTGAACCCAGACCTGATCCTGAAGACACAAGACCTTATCCGGGAGATAGTACTATGAGATTTACATCTTTCAGTGACCTTGAAATAGGTCCTGGAGGGAAAATGTTTACATCCCAGCAAAGTATCAGAGCTATATTCTTTAAAACTTTTGGATCAGATGTAAGAGATTCAGTATGGGCGGCATCTTCATCAGGAAATCTTAAAATCAATGACATGGTTTTTGATGATAACGGTTTTCTTTGGGTAGTGGGACTTGATAGTGATCAGATTCACAGATTTGATGCTGCATCAAGAGCAGAAACCAAGTTTCCATTTACCGGACAATTCAATTCGGTAGCCTATTTTGATAACAACAATGAATTGTTTGTAGGAGGGCTTATAAATGGTAGCCAACAAATTTGGAAGTTTAGTATTAATGGCGGTGGTAATTTAAATGCCGGTGAACTATACTTTGATTACGGAGCAAATTATGATGGTGCTATTACTTCCTTGATTTTAGCTTCAAATGGTGAATTATTGGTTGGCAACTCCGGTGAGACTAGTATTGTCAGAGTTTATCCATCATTGAGCCACGAACCGTTTTATCCCGGTATGATTAAACAAGGAACTTTTGGAATTACTTGGAGAGATGACGAAATTGCTGTGGTAGTAACTGAAGGAGATGACGCCAGTGTGAATTTTATGGATATGTATGATCGCACGCGGGCTGGAATATTTGGGTTTTAAGAAAACTTACACAGTGCAGACTGTTTAACAACACTAAACAATTAAATAATACTTATAGAAACACGGATACAAAAAGGAGAACTATGAAAAACAACAAACTATTAATTCTTTTGGGTTTTTTGCTTGCACCTATGTTAGCAAATGCTCAATGGACATTCGATAATACATTTTTACCGGATACTGCTAATACAAGTGACTTATTTTTTGAGGTACACGGTGTAGCAGTAGATCCTGATGGAAAGGTTTGGGTTCAACCATTTTCAGCTACTGAAACTATAATTACAAGTAGAGACGGAAACAACGGAGACCCTGATACTCTTACTACAAGAGTAGTCTATGTATATAACGCAGATGGTACTCCAGCCAGCTTTTCACCACTTAGTGTTATAGAATACGCTGATGGAACCACTCCAAATGATACTTTAGGTCAAGTTTGGACAGGTGATGCTTATGAAGGTTATTCCGGTAGAGGAATTGAAGCCAGTGTAGCAGACGGAAATATTATTATTTCTCAGTTCAACAGACTCTATAAGATCGATTATAAAACCGGTCAGGGACTTGCAATGGTAGATCCTACATCAGGTTGCTCATTAGGAGAAGCTACTACTGATGCTGAAGGAAATATTTATGTAGGATGTGTGGTGGGAACCGACGCTCCTATTTATAAATATGACAGCAATCTTGAAAACGAAGAAGTGGTTATAACTACAACTGCTAGTTTCTCAAGAGATGTACAAGTTTCAGCTGATGGACAAACTATTTGGTGGGCTGGTTATACAAATGGTTTTGTATTAAGATACCAAAAGCCGGACGAGTTTAGTGGATTCGGTGTACCTGATACTGTGTTAAGAGGAATCAGAGCAGAGAGTTTTGATCTTCATCCTAAAACTAAGCACCTATGGGTTGGAGCAGGTTCATTAAATGATGTTCCTGATGCACCATATACTCCACAAACATGGTATGCTTTTGATTATGATGCTCTTGGAACAGCTAGCGAAGAACCTTTGGATAGTATCCGTTGGTCTGCCGGTGCATGGAACCCTGATTTCACAGGTGAATTTGATGCTGGTCGTCCTAGAGCTCTGGACTTCGAAGCAGAAGGTACAGTTGCTTATGTTGGTGTTTTTAGTGGTGGAGATACTCCATATGATCTTCAGAAGTTCACTACAACACAAGTTTATACTTCAAATGAAGGCGACATAAATGAAATTCCTGAAGGATTTAAATTGGGTCAGAACTATCCTAATCCATTTAACCCAACTACTAATATCAACTACACAATTGATCAAGCTGGTTTAGTGACATTGAGAGTTTATGATATTACAGGTAGAGAAGTTGCAACTCTAGTTAACAACAGAAAGAATGCAGGTGATCATACTGTTACTTTCGATGCTACAAATCTTGCTTCCGGTGTGTATATCTATACACTACAAGCAAATGGCGTACGTTTAACTAATCGTATGACTTTAATCAAATAAGCAATTATTTAACACAAAAGGCAGCCTTGTGCTGCCTTTTTTTTATCCATATTAGAGAGCACAACACGTTTTATGAAAAAGCTATTTATCCTGTTATTTATTTTAGCTCCGGCTATCGCATTCTCCCAAGAAGATGTACCTAAATATGAGTTCAGAGGTACATGGATGGCTACTGTTATTAACCTGGATTGGCCCCAAGCAGGTGGAGTACCGGTTAGATTTCAAAAAGAAGATCTTATCAACAAATTAAATAAACTTGACGAGATAGGAATTAATATAGTTTTTTTCCAGATCAGGACAGAAGGAGATGCACTTTATGATTCTCCAATCGAACCATGGTCTAAATATCTTACTGGTGAAGAAGGGAAGGCCCCTGATCCATATTGGGATCCATTAGAATTTGCTATTGATGAAGCTCACAAAAGAGGAATGGAATTACATGCATGGTTAAATCCATACAGAGCAATGAGAACTATACCAAGTGACTTCACACAAAAGTCTTTACCCGGAAATGCGACAGAAGAAGATGTAGATGAAAGTTTAAAGCCATTTCTTCAAAAAGAATATGAAAAGGGTAAAAGAAAACAGTTTGATACCAGCCAGAGAGATGAAAAACATGTTTCAAATACACATCCTGAATGGCTGTTTGTAATGAACGATAATATTGCAATTATGAACCCGGGTTTACCGGAAGTAATTGACTACAATATTCAGGTTGTAATGGATGTAGTGAACAGATATGACGTTGATGGGATTCATTTCGATGATTATTTCTATCCTTATCCGCCAAATCATATGGCATCCAATAATAATGAATCCTTAGATGATAGCACTTTTATAAAATATCCCAGAGGTTTTACTGATAAAGATGACTGGCGACGAAATAATATCGATATTTTTGTAGAAGGGCTTTATGACAGCATGCAGGTTGTTAAACCATGGGTCAAGTTTGGGATCAGTCCGTTTGGAATTTGGAAAAGTGGTACCCCGGACGGAATAAGTGGAATGAATGCGTATGAAGTTATTTACGGAGATGGAATTGCGTGGCTACACGATCGAACCGTTGATTATATAACCCCTCAACTCTATTGGGAGATAAACAGATTTGGTCCATTCGGTCAGGATTATAAAGCTCTTGCAAATTGGTGGGCTGATAGTGCAGCGGCTAATGAGAGACATATGTATCCGGGACACGGTTTATATCGCTCAGATTCAAACACTTACTCGAACAGTTTATTTGCAGCAAATGAAGTTCCAAAACAGGTTCGAATTAACCGGGGTAATCCTAAAATTCAAGGAAGTGTATTCTTCAGAGAAAAAAATCTAACAGGGTTTTCATCTAAAGGATTTGCAGATTCATTAAGAAATAATTTTTATAAGTATGACGCCCTTCAGCCTATTATGGATTGGAAAAGTATGGCTAAGCCGGAAACTCCAGAAAACCTCGTAGTGAACAGAGATTCGGAGACAGAGTATATTTTTAATATTTCCTGGAGTCCTTCGTCTATAGATCAGATTGCTAAATCCAGCGCAAGTAGTCATACAGACACATTGGTTAAATATGCTGTTTACAGAGTAGATTCAGGAACGGCTCCAGATGAAACAGAGGAAATGACTAAGTATTATAACCTTATTGAAGTTACCGGGGATACTACTTTTACAGACATTACTCCGCCATCGGAAAATGGGTACTGGTATTTTGTAACCGCTGCGAGCAGAAATAATGTAGAAAGTGATCCTACCCCTGCAGAAGAGGCCGGAATAGTTGTATCAAATGAGGAAGAATCTGAAATGGTAAAAGAATTTCAGTTATCTCAAAACTATCCTAACCCATTTAACCCAACCACAGTGATAAATTTCAGGTTGGCGGAAAGTGGATTTACTACACTGAAAGTATATGATATGTTGGGTCGGGAAGTATCAACTCTGTTGAATGAGAATATGACCTCAGGGACACATGATGTTTCTTTTAATGGTTCTAATCTCTCTTCCGGTATCTATATTTATCAGTTGAGTTCCAAAGGGAATACAATTACCCGAAGAATGACTTTGATCAAATAGTTTCTCTGACGAATTCTATTCTAAATGAAGCTCTTTAAATTCTTATTTCATAAATATGAATAAATTTCTATGCCTGTTAATTTTCTTATTGATTCCTGCATCTGTTTTTTCGCAGGTTAAATTCGATACTGTAAACGTTAAGCAAATTGGGGAAGGAGCATTTCATTACTCTATTATTGCTTCATCAGTTCCATGGACTCTGGAAGTAATTGAGTTCGACCTGACTAATGGTATTTATAGTTTGGAAACTGTAAAAGCCCAGGATAGGTTGGCAGCATATGAGAAAACAAGCTCTATGTCTGCCCGAAAGTCTGTTTCAGGCCATGAAGTAATTGCGGCTATTAACGGAGATTTCTATAGTGGTGGAACTCCTACAAATTTACAGGTTCTGAAAGGTGAAATCCTGACAAGACCTATCAATAGAGAAGTATTCGGTTATTCAGGCAATTCGGAAATGTTTATAAATACCACTAGTTATGATGGTGTTTTGAAAATTGGTGAGGCCACTAATTCTATCAGCAATGTAAACAGAGTAAGAAATAGCAATCAAATAATTTTCTACAATCATTTTTTTGGATCTAGTACTGCTACTAATAATTTCGGAACGGAATTAACTTTAAAGGCTATTGATCCCTGGATCGTTAACGGAGAAGTACGTACAGTTGTAGTTTCTAAGTCTGTAAATGAGGGAAACTCTAGTCTCACGGATTCTACTTTCGTACTTTCGGGACATGGAGCCGGTGCAACTACTTTAAATGGAGTTTCTATCGGAGATACATTAACTATCAATCACAAAGTTTCTCCTGCTACTGATGCTATAACAGAAGCTGTTGGTGGAAGTGCTAAGTTCCTGAACGACGGAGTAAATCAAGGAAACTGGCCGGAAAGACATCCCAGATCTGCACTCGGGTTTAATGCGGATACAACCAAGTTCTATTTGGTTACTGTTGATGGCAGGCAATCGACCAGTGCCGGTATGACACTTACAGAACTAGGTGATTTTATGTTAGGTATTGGAGCTCATAACGCTCTGAATCTTGACGGAGGGGGGTCAACCACTTTGGTAGTTCACAATGAGGTCGCCAATTCACCTTCAGATGGAGCCGGCGAAAGATCGGTAGCTAATGCTTTGATGTTAGTTTCGAATAAACAAAAAATTGGGAGCCTTCATCGGTTAAATATTGACCCTTCAATCAAAAAGATATACAGAGATCAAAGTTTCACATATAAAGTGGAAGGTACAGATGAAAACTACTTTCCGGTGAACTTAAATACAGAGGAACTCACATTTTCTCTAAGTGAAGGTTTCGATGCTGAAATTTCTGATACAGGTCTCTTTACAGCCGGTAACAATCCTGATACAG
The DNA here is from genome assembly GCF_001650905.1 of Balneola sp. EhC07. Taxonomy (GTDB): domain Bacteria; phylum Bacteroidota; class Rhodothermia; order Balneolales; family Balneolaceae; genus Balneola. The sequence continues at coordinate 195,318 of NZ_LXYG01000002.1, read as the reverse complement.
GTTATGTGTTTGTGGAATACAATGGCTATAAAGATTCATCGTTGGTTGAGATCAAAGGGATAATGAGTTTTAATTTATTTCCGGAAAAAGCTGTAACTGATGATAATCAGGATCTTGTATTTTTTAATAAATCATATGACAGCGATGGGATATCCCAATCCGTTTCTAATGCTAATGTAAATTGGGAAGTTGAGGATGAGAACATAGGAACCATAGAAAATGACGTTTTCAAAGGGTTAGCAGAAGGAGTAACAAATGTTATAGGCACTTTTGATGGTGTCTCGGATACATCTCAAGTTGAGGTACAGATCGGGAGCGGTATAACACAGATCGAAGACTTTGAAAGTATTGAAGGGATTTCACTAGATGGCGAAAATATAGACCTTTCTAATTCATCGGTCAGTACCGCAGAAAACACATTTTCAGAAGGCGAGAAAGCTTTAAAAATCGATTATCAGTTTACATACGCAGGTACGCCAAGCACATGGGCGTATGTAAGAACCAATATCCCTGTTTTTGGAGTTCCTGATACGATTATAATTGATGGGCTTACTGATGGAAAACAGCACTTGATCGACGCTATCCTGACTGATGATAATGGTGAAGAGTTTACGATCAGGCTTAAAAGATATGCAGATAATACAGATTTTGAAGAGTATTACCTTTCTATGGAAAGTGTTCAAGCTACGGATCCTTTTAGCAGCTATTACTATCCTATTACAATTACGGGTATTGGAATCAAATTAAAGTCTGAGCAGCAAACAGGAGAAACCTATTCAGGCTCGATCTATTTTGACAATATGAGGTTAAGCTATCCGAAAAATTTAAACGTGTCGATAGAAGAAATACCAGATATTCCTTCGGAAAGCAGATTAGACCAAAATTATCCAAATCCATTCAATCCAACTACTGTGATCAGTTTCAGTATTGCGAAAAGCGGGTTTACTACACTGAAAGTATATGATATCCTGGGGCGAGAGGTTGCAACACTTCTGAATGAAAATATGAGCTCAGGATCACATGATATTTCTTTTGATGGCTCTAATCTTTCATCCGGTATTTATATTTACCGGCTGAGTTCCAAAGGGACTACCATTACACGAAGAATGACTTTGATCAAGTAGTGTTAAATAGAAAAGTGCTTAATCCAAGTTTTCAATATCTATACTTTAATAATAATATTCTTTTTCTTCATCCAGTGAGCTAATCCCCAAAAAAGAAGTATCCACATGATGGCATATAAGATTGAAGCATTTATTGGTGAAGCAATTGACTTGAGTACAACTTCATAGATCCATCCTTTTACAGAATAAGTGGTCTCATTGTAAGTAAAAGTGATCATGCTTAAAACACGAGCTATTACACCACTCAGAAAGAAAACGGTAATCGCATTTAAACCAAAAGCGACTCCCCAGTCAGTGAATTTTTGATTTTCTTTCACATCTAAAAACCAGTAGCATAATCCAAAAATACACATTGCCTGTCCACCGGTGAAAAGTGCATAAGAACTGGTCCAGATATTTTTATTGATAGGGAAGACCCAACTCCAGATGTATCCAATTATGATTAGAACAAATCCCCAAATAAAGAACTGAAGTGTTCTTGAACTTTCGGATTCGTGATCGTTCATCAATATTCTGCCTGTCCAAATTCCTATCAGAGTAGTTCCAATTGCAGGAAGAGTGCTTAGTAATCCTTCAGGATCCCAGTTTTCTTTCCAGGTATGTCCGGATAAAGTAAGTTGATCAATGTAAGCTGCAAGATTTCCTTCGGGGCTGTCAATGGCTCCGGCTCCGAATCCCGGAACAGGTATACCGATCATTAAGATCCAATAGCCTATCAATAGCCCTGCTAGGGTGTACATTTGGGTTTTTGGTTTGGTATAAAGAAATAAAACACTTCCGATAGCATAACAAATAGCAATTCTTTGCAAAACACCGGGAACTCTTATATCGATCAGGTTTGAATGAAGTCCGAAATCAGGTAAAAATGTCAAATAAGGAAATGCCGTTAAAGCCAGACCTAATCCAAATATTTTGGCAGCTCTTATTAAAGTCTTTTTTAAAAGGTCAGAATCTTGAGCTCCTTTATTTTTGGCTTTGGTAAATGCCAGCACAATGGAAACACCTACTATGAATAAGAAAAAAGGAAAGATCAGATCTGTTGGAGTCCAGCCATGCCAGGGTGCATGCTTTAAAGGTCCATAGATATGAGACCATGATCCCGGATTGTTTACCAGTATCATGGCAGCTACCGTAGCACCTCTGAAAAAATCCAAAGAAACTAATCGTTTACCCGAAGAAATACCGCTGATTGAGGTCATATAAATTAAATTATTTTCGGAATGTACTTAAAAATTATTCTTAATGTGGTAATGAAATATTGTGTTAAGTATCTTCAATAAAATTTAACAAAAAATATAAATGAGCATTTTAATAGCTGACAGCGGTTCCACAAAAACAGAATGGGTTTTAGTAAATAAAGAGAGTAAAGAATTCTTTAAAAGTGATGGCTTAAATCCTTATTTCAGGACACACGGGCAGCTTTCTGAAGCTATTAAAAACGGGGTTAAAAACAGTTTAAAAAACACTCAGGTTGATGAGATCTTCTTCTATGGCTCAGGAAGTGGGAATGAATCCAGAAAGGCAATACTTCAGAATGCAATAAGAGAGAATTTTCCTGAATCTGAAATTCATATTGAAAGCGATATGTTAGGCGCAGCTATTGCTTGTTTTGGTAAAAAGGAGGGAGTTGCATGCATAATGGGAACGGGTTCTAACTCATGTGTATATGATGGCGAAAAGATCGTGAAGTCAATTCCTTCGCTTGGATTTGTTTTTGGAGATGAAGGAAGCGGTGGATATTTCGGAAAACGAATTCTGAATGCATATTACTATAAAACTATGCCGGAAGATCTGAGAAACGCTTTGGAAGAAACAAGCGATATGTCGTTAGAAAGTGTTCTTCATAAGATCTATGAAGAGCCTCAGGCCAACAGATTCGTGGCATCCTTCTCAAAGATATTAGGTGATTACAGGGATCATCCTTTCATAAAGAATATGGTAAGAAAAGGATTCGAAGCTTTTGCTGATAAACAACTTGGCTATTTCGAAGAATCAAAAGAAAAGGAGATAGGCTTTGTTGGCTCAATAGCTTCGGTTTATCAGGAAATACTTGAAGAGGTACTATCAGAGCGGGGGATGGATCTTTCCATAGTAGTACGCAAACCCCTTGATAGATTGGTTGATTTCCATACATCCTGAATTCAACGGAGACAGATTGGTCTAGATCTTAACTTGTTTTAAGTGAACACAATAGTTTTTGACAACAGGTTCAGTTAAAGCGATTATATTTTTAGTGTCCGCAGCTTTGGAAAATTCAACTGCATTATCGTTTTCCAAGATCCAGATGCTCTCATTCTGATATTTATAAGCTTCGGAATAGCTTTGATCAAAACTGTAAAAATAAGATGCGGACACATCATCATGTGGTAAACCCAGTTTTTTTAAACTCAATTTAGTCTGTCTTTTTATTTCCTCATGATCTTTTTCAGAGGGGGTATTTTCAAAGAAAGTGGTTCTGAACAAACTCCGATTCAAAAAGCGGTTACAGAGTTCAGCAAGGATCTTATCATTGCTTTGAGTCCAGAACTTTATATTTAAGTAGATATCGTAGTCATCAAGGGAAGTATATGCTTTGATCATCTTTCCGGTGATCTGTTTTTTAGCAGAAGGCTGATCTTGCATAAAATATCGCAGACTATCAGAGGCAAAATCCAGTTCGTAACCAGAATCTAGCAAATCTCTGATCCTTTTAAATACAGCTCTGATTAAGGCATCAGCACTTAGTACTGTTTTGTGCAAATAGACCTGCATGTACATCAATCTTCGGGCTATGATGTAGTTCTCAATCGCATAAATTCCCTTTTTCTCTATTACAATGTTTCCTTTATGGACACGCATCGTTTTCAGAATTCTATTTATACCAATACGTCCTTCCGAAACACCAGTAAAGAAACTGTCTCTGCTCAGATAATCCAACCTGTCCAGATCAAGCTGGGAAGAGATAAGCTGGTGTAGAAACTTCTTTTTATACTGATTCGTGAATATGGCTATTGCGGTATCGAGCTCTCCGTCGAATTCTTTATTGAGTTCTTTCATGATAGCCAAACTCATTTGCTCATGATTGAAATCTTTGATCAAAGTGTGTTCTAAAGTGTGGGATAAAGGTCCGTGACCAACATCATGAAGCAATATCGCAATTAAAGTGCCTTCATATTCCTTTTTGGTGATGGTAGTGTCTTTTTCCAGTAAATTATTCAACACTCTTTTGGCAAGTTCAAGTGCTCCCAGTGCATGAGAAAAGCGGGAGTGTTCCGCTGCTGGAAAAACCAGGTACCCAAGTCCAAGCTGACGAACTCTGCGCAATCTCTGGATGTAGGGATGATCGATCAGTCTTAGAATGATCCCTTTTGGTACAGTGATGAATCCGTGTACAGGATCATTGAAAATTTTGTACCTGGTGCTTTTATCCATCTTGATCAGTTTTTATGAGCATGGCTTCGAGATTCTGAATTTCAGGTAGTTTTACCGGTCTTTGTTTGTTCAGATCGAACCAAACGCCTGTAGTTTGAGCAACACTCAAGAGCTTTTTAGATTCTTTGTTGTATATAGCTTGATAGGTATCCAGGCTGGAATTACCGACTTTCAGAATGCCGGTTCCGATCAAAATAGAATCCGGAAATTTGATCTGACCGAGATATTCAATTTCAGAACGAACCATCACAAAAGAACGCCCTTCGTAATATTCCTTACTCATCTCGAAATATTCACCCAGAAAACGTAATCGGGACTCTTCGTAATAAGTACTGAATGTTGCATTATTGACATGCTGAAGTGAATCTACATCGCTGAATCGTACAGTTAGTTCATGCCAATGGTAAAAGAAATCGGAATCGTAGTCAGGTTTGATCATACTTTTAAATTAGGAATAAGGGAATTAGGAATAAAGGAATATAATTCCTGTCTTTTATTCTATTATCCATATTCAATATTGTATACTTCTTTCGTTATATTCGATGCCTAAATAATTTAAGATAATTACAACGATACAGGCATGGCTAACAGTTCCAGTAAACAATTTTTAGAAGATCTACTCATCACTCCGAGTCCAACCGGATTTGAAAAAGCAGGAGTTAAAGTATGGAAAGATTACGTAGATCAGTTTTCGGATGAAGTGGTAACGGATGCCTACGGATCTGCTGCAGGAAAAATTAACACAAGCGGTGATGTAGCTACGGTTTTATTGGAAGCTCATTGTGATGAGATCGGAATGGTGGTTCAGCATATCTCTGATCAGGGATTTGTATATATCAACAAGCTTGGGGGCAGCGATTCTACTATAGCTCGTGCTAAGAAAGTATTCATCCACAACAAAAGAGGCAGAGTTGTTGGGGTGACAGGAAATACAGCTATTCATTTGCAAGACACTAAAAACGGTGGTGGCAAACAGCCTGCCTGGAAAGACATCTACGTTGATATCGGCGTTAGTTCAAAAGAAGAAGCTCTTGAGTTGATACAAGTGGGTGATCCGATCACGTATTCTTCGGATCTGGAATATCTGAACGACGATATTTTAACAGGACGCGCACTTGATAATAGAATAGGTGGGTATATTATTGCAGAAGCACTTCGAAAGATCAGCGAGAGAAAGAAAGATCTTAAAGTAAATGTAATTGCATTGAATTCTGTGCAGGAAGAAGTGGGCGGATTTGGTGCCCGAATGATGAGTTACCGGTTTATGCCGGATGTTGCATTGGTAACTGATGTAACGCATGCGACTGATACTCCCGGAATTGATCAGAAACAGCACGGAACAGTAGAAATGGGTAAAGGTCCTGCTATTCAACACGGAGGGGCTAACCACCCGAAGGTCGTCGATTTCTTAGAAGATGTTTGTAAGAAAGCTAAAATCGAAGTTCAGCATGAAGCTACCAGTGTAAGAACAGGAACCGATACCGATAGTATTTTTTATCAGCAGACAGGAATACCAAGCGCATTGATTTCACTTCCACTCAGGTATATGCATTCACCTGTAGAAACTTGCAATGTGAATGATGTAGAAGACTTGATCAATTTAATGGTTGAAGCTGTACTAGCTATGCGACCGGATCAGACGTTTGGAGTTTTTGAAGATTGATCAAATAATTGAAAGTATCCAGAATACAAATGCAGAAATAGCAATTGGATAAATAAGAAGAAAGAATATTAGATTTCTTCTGTTCTTTCTTTTTTGAACAAAATCTAATCCGAAGTTCATTTTTTCAGGATCAATTTCGGATTGAAGGATGTTATATCTGGAATTTTCACTCAATGTTTTGAAGAGGGTTTTTCCTCTAAGCATTGAATTATTGAACTTAAGTGTTTTTGCAGATTCAGCCCAAATACCCATTTTTCCTCCTTTTTCGTGTCTGTTCTACACGGCTAAATCAACATAAAGGTTTCGCTTTATTTTGGTTACTGAGAGATAGTACAGAACTCTAATTTACTTTCTTAACTCTCCCAACAATTCCGGATTCCAGCATCACTTTAATACCATGAGGATGGGTTGGGGATTTGGTAAGCAATCGTTTTACCACCCCTGAAGTTAGTTCTCCACTTCGTTGGTGGTGTTTCTGAACTACTTCGACTGAACTACCTACTTGAATGTCTTTTCTTTGAGTTCCGTCCATATTTTTTTAATTCAGCTATCAGCTATCAGCTATCAGCTATCAGTTTCTATTTCGTGATCTCGAGTTACGGTTATTTCGGCTACTAGTGTTTTTCCTTCTGGAATTTCTACTACCATTGCTCTTAGATCTGCTTCTGTTAGATCCTTTTGATGCAGGTTTAGCCGGTTCCTCTGAGTCATCAGGATAAGGATGTTCAGAAATTACTTCAATTTTCTGATTAATTAATTTCTCAATATCCCGTAAAAACGGACGTTCATCAACAGCACAGAAGGAGAGAGCTATACCACTTGCATTGGCTCTGCCTGTTCTTCCAATACGATGTACATAGGTTTCCGGAATATTTGGAAGATGATAATTTATAACATGAGAGACATCATCTACATCAATTCCACGTGCAGCAATATCTGTAGCTACCAAGATTCTTGTAGTTCCATCTTTAAAATTTTCCAATGCCCTTTGACGGGCGGGTTGAGACTTATTTCCATGAATAGCCTCTGCACTAATTTCAGCATTTAATAGCTGTTTCACGATCTTATTCGCTCCATGCTTAGTTCTGGAGAAGACAATAGAAGAAGTTATTAGATCTGTTTGAAGAAGATTGATCAGCAATTTGATCTTATTTCCATTGCTGACATAAAAAAGATGCTGTTCTACTTTTTCTGCTGTTGCTTTTTCAGGAGTTATAGTCACTCGTTCGGGGTTTCCCAGAATGGATTTAGAAAGATTCACAATAGCAGCAGGCATGGTTGCCGAAAAGAATAGTGATTGTCGTTTTTTGGGTAATCTGGCAATTACTTTCTTGATATCGTGAATAAATCCCATATCCAGCATTTGATCGGCTTCATCAAGTACAAAATACTCTACATCTTTTAGCGACACGAATCCCTGATTCATCAGATCCAACAATCTTCCGGGGGTGGCTACAAGTATATCAACGCCTGCTTTAAGCCGTTTAACTTGCTTTTGCTGCTTAACTCCTCCATAAATAACGGTATTTTTGATGTCAGTATATTGTCCGTATGTAGTAAAGCTGTCAGCAATTTGAATCGCTAATTCTCTGGTTGGAGTGATCACCAGAGATCTTATTGAGCGCCTGGGATTATCAGGTTCATGAGAATCAGATAAATGTTGAAGGATCGGAATTGCGAAAGCAGCAGTTTTCCCGGTACCGGTTTGCGCACAACCCAGAAGGTCTTTTCCGGCCAGTAAAATTGGTATAGATTGTTCCTGAATTGGTGTAGGCTTATCATAGCCCTGTTCTTTAAGAGCCTTTTGGATAGGTTCAATAATTTGAAGATCGCGGAATTTCATATGTATATGTAAGAAAGAAGGGGAGAAAGTTGAAGATAGAGCTCAGAAAAGTTTCTCAGTTTAATTTGAAGATAGCATACATGTGCCTTAGCAACCCTATTCCCATACACTACTTAAGTCCGAGCAATATACGGTTAATTAAATCGGTAAATGCTATTCATTAAAGGGAAGTTGCCTTTTCAATCCTGTTCAGTAATGCGGGGATAACAGAAGAATCATATCGATCATCAAAGGGCTCTATAATCACTTTCTTATAGCCATCTAAATCAGCCTGACGAAATCTATCGTATAATTCACGAGCTAGTTTTTCAAAGTCCTGAGTATAATTTATGATGTTTTGTTGTTCGGTTTCTGCATTCAAAAGTAAAAACAGGGAAGAGGTATCCTCAAATTCATCTTCAGAATCCAGCCATTTTACATCGGCTTTGGGCTTGTAATGTGAATATTTTTGCCCTGGACTTTTAGGCTTTTCAGAACTCTTATCATCAATAAGAACTGTTTGGTTCAAGACTTGTTCTATTTGATCTTTTCCGATCACACCGGGCCGCAAGATCATTGGTTGTTCTCCAGAAATATCCAGTACAGTGGATTCCAAGCCAACCTGAGTTGAACCTCCATCAATAACTAAAACTGAAGAACCAAAATCAGCCTTTATATGACTCGCTTTTGTAGGACTGGGAGCTCCGGATCTGTTAGCACTTGGGGCAACAAGAGGATTAGTTTCTAAAATAAGTGATAATGCTATTTCATTGGCAGGCATTCGGATAGCAATGGTGTCCAATCCTGCTGTTACAGCATCCAATACTTCAGGCTTTTTTTTGAAAACCAACGTTAACGGTCCCGGCCAGAATTCCTCAATTAGTAACTGAGCAGCTTCGGGTATTTCCGCTGCAAAATCATTGATCTGGTCAAAGTCTGATACATGAACGATCAACGGATTATCAGAAGGTCGCCCTTTGGTTTCAAATACTTTAGCAATCGCTTCAGAGTTCCATGCATCTGCACCAAGCCCATAAACCGTTTCGGTTGGGAAAGCTACAACATCGCCATTTTTTATGGCTTGTATGTATTTTTGGTCAATTGGCATTTTTAAAGTTAATGAATGCTTAGAAATGGAGCTATTTAAATTTCTAAATCCATACCAGTATAAAAAACTAGTTATTCCTGCGAAGGCAGGAATCTAAATCTTAATTATAAACTCGCCCTTACAATAGATCCAGATCTCGGGCATACGCTGCGAGATGACTTTGCTGGATGTCTTTTGATATTTCCTTCAAAAATTATTCTAGTTATAGTCCTGAAGATTTCAGTAAAAGCTTCCACATCGACCGACCTTTAGAATTATTGGCGAGAGCTTTTGGTACTGGAGCCTGTATTGAGGAAGCTCAGTAGCGGTACAAAAGTACATTGTAAGTAAATGTACACATGATCCTTAAGAAAGACCTCCTCTGTCTCATCCTGCAACAGGAGGAGGACTCGTTGATAAAAATTAGAATTAACTTTGGAATTCCCCTCCTTATCCAAGGAGGGGCGAGCTACTCAGAATCAAAGAATCTATTTCTTAGCCGGGGAGGTCCGTTTCCAGCGCATAGAATTGGGACAAAAGATCAATCCTGCATACGCTGAATAATCCTAAAGGTCTTCGTTCATTCTGAGGAAATTACTAAACTTCGCACCAGAAAGGATTAATCCTGCTTCGCAGACGCATCCGGATCATGCTCACTTTTCCGTCTTAAATACTAAGGGCGAATTTTTCTTAGAACTGTCACATTAAATCGTCAAAGAAATACCTAAGATCTGCAGAGATGACTATCCATCACTTCGTCGAGCCTGAAGGCTCTTCTGGCTTAAGCAGCATTTTAAACTAGGAGGACGTTCACGTCCGCTTGAATTATTACGGGATTAATATTTAGACATTCTCACTCAATTCTTTCAAAAACTCAGTAGCGCCAAAAATATCTGGGATATCCTGTATAGCTAATCGAACAGCTTCATTTTTTTGGATGAGTTGGAATTTATTAGGGCGTAAAGTCTCTAATTGCTTCAGAATTACTTGAAATTTGCCTTGTTCATAAAATGCTTCAGCCAGCTTAGACTCAGCTTTAGGACAAACCGCCCACATGCGTTGAGACCGAATAGTCACTTTTTTGAATAAGCACCTGGAAGCAAACAGTTTGATCTTGCTAGCCTCAATCAGATACAAAGCTGGTTTTGGAGCAGGACCAAAGCGATCTTCGATCTCCTCTTTCCAATCTTCAATCTCTTTTTCGGTTTTAGCCTGAGATAGTTTTCTGTACAGGTTTAATCGTTCCACATTATCACTTACATAATTATTAGGAAGCAGTGCAGATTCATCAAACTCAACTACTGTTTCCGGAAGCTCTATTTCTGCTTCAATGCCTTCAAACATATCGCTGAACTCAGATTCTTTAAGCTCCCGCACGGCATCATTCAGGATCTTGGAATACAATTCAAAGCCAATATCATTGATGAAACCACTTTGTTCACCGCCCAGAATGTTTCCTGCTCCCCGAATGTCCAGATCTCTCATAGCGATGTTGAAGCCGGAACCTAGATCCGAAAATTCCTCAAGTGCTAATAATCGTTTTCTGGCTTCAGGAGTAAGTGTTTGGATAGGACGGGTGATCAGATAACAAAAAGCTTTGCGATTGGAACGCCCAACACGACCTCTGAGCTGATGCAGTTCTGCCAGACCAAAATTATCAGCCTGATTGATAATGATGGTATTAGCATTGGCAATATCAATTCCATTTTCAACGATATTAGTTGATACCAATACATCAAATTTATGTGCGTAAAAGTCCTCAATGATCTTTTCGAGCTGAGATGCTGTCATTTGCCCATGACCAAAACGAACCCGAACGTCCGGAACCAATCTTCGGATCATTTCAGCTACTTCTTCGATATTCTTTACTCTGTTATTGATAAAAAATACTTGTCCGCCCCGACTCATTTCCTGCAGGATGGCATCTCGTATTAATTCTTCATCAAAGCTGTGTATTTCGGTGTATACTGGCTGTCTGTTAGGTGGGGGAGTGTTTATGACACTCAGATCCCTCGCGCCCATAAGAGAAAATTGCAGTGTTCTTGGTATTGGTGTAGCGGTAAGAGTGAGCACATCAACCGCGGCTCTGAATTCCTTAAGCTTTTCTTTCGCGCTGACTCCAAATCTTTGCTCTTCATCAACCACGATGAGCCCCAGATCTTTGAACTTTATGTCTTTTGATAGAATTCGATGGGTTCCGATCAGTATATCTACATCGCCGGCATCCAATTTCTTTAATACTTTTGTTTGTTCTGCTTTAGATCTGAACCTGGAAAGAGCTTCGATATTCACCGGAAACTTTCCCATTCTTTTTTTGAAGGTCTTTGCATGTTGCTCAGCCAGGATAGTAGTAGGAACCAATACTCCGACTTGTTTATGATCCATCACTGCTTTGAATGCAGCTCTTACCGCTACTTCAGTCTTGCCAAAGCCAACATCTCCGCATACCAACCGATCCATGGGTTGTTCGCTTTCCATGTCCTGCTTTACGGCTTGAATTGCAATATCCTGATCAGGAGTTTCTTCAAATTGGAAGTTGGCTTCCATCTCGGTTTGCCAGCTGGTATCTTCGCTAAAGGAATAAGCTTTTTGCGCTTTCCTTTTGGCGTACAACAAGATAAGCTCTCTGGCTATATCTTTAACTTTCTTCTTCGTCTGAGCCTTTTTACGAGCCCACTCCCCGGAACCAAGCTTTGTAATTCTTGGTGCGGTTCCTTCTTTCCCTGAATATTTTTGAAGTTTATGGAGGCTGCTGACATTCACATAAAGAACGGAATCATCTTTATAGCGAAGAACAACCACTTCCTGCTCAGCCTCTTTTACTCTGATCTGTTTAAAGCCGGCAAATTTTCCGATTCCGTAATCAACATGAACCACAAAGTCACCGATGTTCAGATCCTTCAGTTCCTTAAAGGATATTCCGCCTTGATGCTTTCTTCGTTTTACTTTAGGTCGATAGTATCTGTTAAAGATCTGATGATCAGTATATACACAAATGTTGGAGGGAGGATAAACAAAACCTTCGTGAAGGGATTCAATGATTAACGAATACTTAAATTCATCACTTGGTTCTCCTAGTAGTTCTTCAAATCTTTTTTGTTGACCGTCATTGTCACAACAGATCAAAACATGATTTCCGGATTCACTTTGTTGCGTGATCTCCTTTCGCAGAAGCTCGAAGTTTCCATGGAAATCAGGTTGCGGTTTTGAACCGAAGCGAAAGGCTTTATTCGGAGGTGTTGAAGAACCAAATATTACATTATTATTAAATTCGGTGATACTTGTAATGTATTCTTCACCAGATAAATAGAGATCTACAGGTTTTGATATTTCCTGATCATCCAGTTCATTGAATGCACTTTCTGTTTGCTCATAAAACTCTTCAATATTTGATCGAATTAATTCGGGATTTATAAGAACCAGTACAGTACTTTCATCAAAGTATGAGAGAAAACCTGATTTCTCTGAATCGGGAAGGTTTGTCAGATCAGGTATAAATCTGGCTTGGTTGAGAAAAGAAACAGATCGTTGGGAGTCTGCATCAAACTCTCTTATTGATTCGAGCTCATCGCCGAAGAATTCCAGACGGACAGGGTATTCTCCTGCAAAGGGATAAACGTCAAAGATTCCACCCCGGACTGCAAAATCGCCGGGTTCATCTACAAATCTCGTTGGGTTGTATCCCTGATCCACTAGCTTTTCTTTTAATCGGTCGATTTCTATGCTGTCGCCTTTTGCAATCGTCAGGCTTACTTTTTCAAGGACCTGAGGAGGTGCTACCTTTTCTGATATAGCTTGAGCGGATGATACAACGATCTTTTTTGCTCTGCTTTTGATTCCTTCCAGTGCTTCAGAACGAAGAACCAATGCACTTGAATCAACAATTTGATCATTATCATAAGGTTTATGATTGGTTGAAGGGAAGCTGATGAGCTTGGATTTTGAAATTACTTCCAGATCAGCTTTTAAAAAACGCAGATTTTCATCAGAATCAGTAATACAAACTATGTTCTGATAAGACTTACTTAATTCATTAATTGCGAAAGAGGTTAGTGATCCAACACTTTCTTTAACATGTAGTTTTTTCTCTTTTTCTAAGGTTGATGAGAATTCCGAAAACAGATCAGTTTCAGAGATCTTCTTTAGTAAATGGCTTTTTTTCATGAATAGGTTAGGAAGTTCGGATCGCTAATTTCAGGAAAGGTACGAAAGAAGACAGAACAATGAACGTAAGAACAGTTGAATAATGAATATCCAAAATCCAACAGAGGAACATTCAACTTTCATATTATTAAAAGAAAGTCATCGAGCTGAAAAATGATACCAACTATTATTAAACCGGTAATAATCCTCATTATTTAAATTTACAGAATCCATTCTTGCTCTACATTCTTGGTTATCACACAAGATAAAGCCGCTTCTATTATCAAGAAACCGACGATAGATTAACGCTATTCCATTTCTTTCATCAAAGATTTCGATATAGTAATTATCTTTCATAAAATTTTTAATCGAATTTAATTCTTTAGTAGTAAAATTCGATTTAAAATCTCCAGGGTTTGTTTGTAGTGAATCTCCCTGTTTCTTATATGTTATGATAGTAAAATGTTCTTTTTTCTCAAGAGTTTCTACGATTTGGGAATAATCATTTTGGATACCGGATAAATAAATATTGGCTTTTAATTTCCAAAAAGGAATCGAGTAAGTTGAAATGATTAGTATTAGATATAAGAGGGAAATTGCGATTTTATGTTTTCGTTTTTTATCAAAGCGAGAAATGTAAATAGGAATTGAAACGAATATTAAAAACTTTCCTATTCCAAAGATCCAAGGGAAATCGAATGGCTGAGGAAAATCCAAAATTTGAAGAAATATAAAAACAAAGAATAAGGTGTTTAAAATCCAGAATTGTTTGCTCTTGAAGAACTTCATTGAAATAGACGTGATTTTAATAAACAGTTGAATATCCAAAATCCAACAGAGGAACATTCAACTTTCAAATAAAGAATTTGGAATTTGAGTGATGGAAATTGATTTTTGCATTTCGCTTATGCTTCTACAACACTTCTTAACACAAAACGATCGGTTGTGAATGCCAATGCGAGTAACAAGAATGAAAGCCCTAAATACAGAGGATACTCCTCCTCATAATCAGTGTAGATCAGCTCTTCAACTTCTGACTTTTCAAGTTCATCAATTTCATTATAAACATTGATCAATTCTTCCGTATCCGTTGCGCGATAATATTTTCCACCTGTTAGCTGAGCAACAGACGTAAGCATTTCCTCATCAATATTAACTTCGATGTTTTGGTAACGTCTGCCAAAGATCGGGTCTTGAATAGGGTAAGGTGCAGTGCCTCTTGTTCCTGCACCTATCGTATAAATTTTGATACCATAAGTAACGGCAAGATCAGCTGCAGTAACAGGATCGATTTCCCCTGCGTTATTTTGTCCGTCTGTCAAAAGGATAATGACTTTGCTTTTGGTTTCGCCGTCTTTTAGGCGATTGATCGCTGTGGCAATTCCCATTCCAATAGCTGTTCCATCTTCGATAATTCCCATTTCCAGATCTTCGAGAAGCTGAGTAAGTAATTTGTAATCCAGAGTGGGAGGGACAACGGTGAAACTTTTCATTGCAAAAGTAACAAGACCGATACGATCTGATACCCGTTTATCCACGAATTGTTTTGCAACTTCTCGTGCCGCTTCAAATCTGTTGGGTTGCAGATCTTCAGCTCTCATTGATGAAGAAATATCAATAACCATTACGATATCGATTCCTTCGGCATTTCTTTCAATGGTAGTTAGTTTTTCCTGAGGTCGTGCTAAAGCTATTATCAACAGGCTAAGTCCTGCCCAGGAAAACAAAGCCGTAAGCCAATGAAGATGAGATTTCCAATTACCGGGTAATCTCTTTGCATCATCCAGTGAAGAAAAAGAAAGTGCTGCTCGTTTCTTTCCAAAAAACCTGTACAAATATAACCCGATAACTACCGGGAGTAATAAAAGTGCCCAGAACCATTCAGGATTAGCCCATTCCATATTCGTCCTCCTGATCATTTTTAAATTGAGCTTCAAATTCATTTTTAATTCTCTGAATTCTGGCGCTATCTACGATCTTAGCTCTTTCTAAAAACAATAATCCTTCATTATAAGCTTTCCATGATTGATCGAGTGTTGGTTTGAACTTAGCGAATTTTGTCATATCGGCTTCATTAAGCACTATTCTGGAGTGTTTCACTATTTGAACATCCACACCGAAAGCATCCATATACCGCAATACTTCTCTTGTAGTAGATTCTAAAGCAGGAATTTTATAGAGCTCTTCAACATACCATCGTAATGCATCTCCAAGTTCACTGTAGAACCATTTGTAATCTTTTTCGACCTGATCTGAATGAGTATCCTTGATACTGATCAATCTGGATTCTAATTCGTTGACCGGGTTTTTAAATTCAGGAACCGCCTTAGTCTGAATTTCTTCAGTGGTTCTATTTCTGAAATACTTCCGCCAAATAAAGAATCCGGCTGCAAGTAAGAGTAGCAGACCAACTATGTACGGCCATATAGTATATGGGAAAGTGAAGTTGGGTTTCAGCGGTTTAAATTCATCGT
The DNA here is from genome assembly GCF_001650905.1 of Balneola sp. EhC07. GTDB lineage: Bacteria > Bacteroidota > Rhodothermia > Balneolales > Balneolaceae > Balneola. The sequence goes on along the minus strand of NZ_LXYG01000002.1, from coordinate 179,594 downwards.
CTACAGAAGAAATCGTTTGTTTATATAAAAGAATGTGTGGGTCAGTAAAAACTAAATTAGTATCACCGTTAGACACAATCTTAACCGGAAGAGGAGGGATCGTAACATCCTCTACCGCAAAAAACTGAAGATCGTATTCTGTACTATCAGTAGATGAACTGACTTTGAAATGTCGGGAGGACAAAAATTCAAGATCACCACCAAAAGAATTAGAATCAGGGAAAACAACTTTCTCTGCAGCAGTAGAGTTCTTAATTGTGATGGAGAAATTAAAAACTTCCCCAACCGTCAAAGAGTCAGAGGGAGCGCTTACTGAAATAGTTTGTGCGGATATTTTTCCGGATAACAAACAAAAACAAGCGGTAAGTAAAACGAGACTTTTATTAATCAGTCGTGGTTTAAGCTCAACCATCAAAGATTTTTTAGCTTTTAAATTTTTTTGATGAATATAAAATAATGATCGCAATATAACGGCTTTTACAAGTATTGTTTAATCAAATTTACATCTCAAAGATTTTATGAAATAATCATAAATAGTATTAGTTTTTCACAATCATCTGCAAAGTAAAACTTATACATGATTTGGGTTAAAAATTTTATTTTTGGAATAGCATTTCTATGTCTTTTTCAGGCATGTTCGTTATTTCAGGATCAAGAGGTAGTAACTGAGAATTCAATTACGCTACAGAATTTAGAAGAGATTGAGGAATTACCGGGATATGACTCTTATGGGTTCATCAAAAACGAAGCCACGGTTAAAGAAGCAAGAGTTAAAAGAAACGAAAGCTTGTATGTTATTCTTCGTTCGTTGGATGTAACTCCCGAAGATATTTATACGATTCAGGAGAAATCAAAAGGGAAGTTCAATACAAGAAGAATAAACCAAAATCAGAAGTACTATACATATCATGACCCTGATACTGATATCCCATTGAGAATGGTATTTCATCAAACCGCTACAGATTATGTGGTTTTTGATTGGAGTAATGGAATTGAAGTGGCTCTTGGTTCTAAAGAGATCAGAAAGGAGATCGCAACAGCATATGGTACTATAGAATCTTCTCTGTATGAAAGCCTTGTTGATCAGGGAGTAAATATTCTGGTAGCAAATGGATTGAGCGAGATTTTCGGTTGGGAAGTCGATTTTTTCAGACTTTATAAAGGAGACAAGTTTAAAGTTATTTATGAAAAACGTTTTGTAGATGACAAACCCTACGGAATTGGTCAGATAATTGCCGCCGAATTCGAACACAGGGGTGAGGTGCATGAAGCTTATTTTTATGAAAGTGATGATGCTTACGGGTATTATGACGAAGTAGGGAATAGTGTGCAAAAAGCTTTGCTGAAAGCTCCATTCAAATATTCTCAGCAAATCAGTTCCAATTTTTCCTATAACAGATTTCATCCGGTTCTAAAGCGACCATTGCCACATTATGGAGTAGATTATGCTGCACCACTGGGAACACCGGTTATTTCTGTAGGTGATGGAGAAGTAATAGAATCTCAATACCGGGGTCCAAGTGGAAATATTGTTAAGATCAGGCATAATGCCACGTATACAACTGCGTACTTACATTTGAATGGTTTTGCCAGTGGAATTAAGAAGGGAAGGCAAGTTAAGCAAGGACAGGTAATTGGGTATGTAGGAAAAACAGGAAGAGTAACAGGGGTGCATTTGCACTATAATGTGATGAAGAATGGAAGACCTGTTAATCCCGTTAAATTGGTTTTGCCACCATCAAAAGGAATTTCTAATTCTGAATTGGAAGTGTATAAAGATGCGATCTCTTCTTTAAGAGATCAATTACAGTTCTTAACTGACGAAGAAAAAATAGTTAAAGCAACTTATTAATTAATATCTGTTTACTCTTCTTAAAAAGAAATTCATAAGAGGTTGTACATAGGATTGATTTGTACTTACTTCAACAGAATCGATCTTCATTTTTAAGAGTTTATCTGATAGAACTTGCCTGTTCATTGATCTCTTTTTACGGTACGATTCTCTTACCTTTTTGCTGGAAGTATCGATCAAAATTTCCTGTCCAGATTCGGAGTCTCTGAAAGGTATCAAACCCAAATTTGGTAAAGTTTCTTCATGTTCATCGTTTACAATAATGCTTACAAGATCATGTTTTTGATTTGTGATTCTTAGCGGTTTGTCAAAGTCACTGTCCTGAAAATCTGAAGCTAAGACAACTATTGCTTTTCTATCTAACAACCTGTTGATGTATGACAGGGCATTAGCAATACTCGTTCCTTTCCCTGTTGGTTTAGTAGTATAAAGTTCTCGGATTAATCTAAGTACATGGGTTTTTCCTTTTTTAGGAGGAACGACCTTTTCGATGTGATCGCTGAATAAAACCAAACCGACTTTATCACTGTTTTTGATAGCACTGAAAGCTAACACAGCACAAATTTCGATAGCAAGGTCCATTTTTGTTTGGTTGATGGTACCAAAGGTTCCACTTGGTGAAATATCAACACAAAGCATTAAGGTTTGTTCACGTTCTTCTTCAAAAATTTTGATGTAGGGATCGCCGGTTCGGGCAGTAACATTCCAATCAATTTGGCGAATATCATCACCATAATTATAAGCTCGCACTTCTGAGAATTCCATTCCACGTCCCTTAAAAGCAGACTGATATTCCCCTCCAAACAAGGTATTGACAATGCCTTTTGTCTGTACTTCCAGCTTCCTGATTTTTTTAAGAACCTCTTTTGATACCATAAACAGTGATCGTAGTTAAAAATTCAATAGCTAATCTAAGCATATTAAATACATTAAAAGATATATTTTAACGAATAATAAAGCATTAATTAATTAAAGTTAATAGTTGGATGTTTAAATATCTGACAAATTTCCAAAATCATTTCTTAAAGTAATGCAAACGTAACTTTAAACATTAAAATACTCTAATACTAAAATAGATAATTAGATGCTTTTCATTAAAGCTATCTAACGGGGTTTAAATGATGGGATGGGTATCTTTTTACCAGCGCAAATAGCGCGAAATAACTAAAAATAAACACACTTATGAAATATAAGTATCTATTTTTATTCGTTTTATTTCTGGGTTTATCTGTAAATACATATGCACAAAATGGGGAGTTGTCTTCAGTTCTGAAGGCCTACAAGATCTCATTGGATGCAGACAGTAATGAGGTTGCAACTGAAGTAACCGAAGTTAAGCCGGGAGATATTATTGAATATCGACTAACTTACCAGAATGGAACAGGTGGAGACATTACTCAACTTATGCCTGTTTTGCCAATACCACCCGAGATGTTCTATCTCGAAAGCTCTGCATCTCCGGAGCTGAGTGGGGCAAGCGTTAGCACCACTGCTAATGACTTCAGACAACTACCATTGACTCGTCAGGTTACACAACCGGATGGATCACAGGTAAACCGCGTCATTCCTGCTCAGGAATATCGACGCTTACAATGGCTAGTTCCTGCTCTTGCGGCTGGAGAAAGCATAACTCTTACCGCAAGAGTTGAGGTCCGATCATGATCAGGACTAAAACGGGATTTCAAAATTCAAATCTAAACAGTGTTCAAAAAAACAAACAATTGAACCATAATAATAGGATTCAAACAATGAAAACAACACATAAACTACGACAAAGGGTACAAGCTCTTGTTGGGTTGCTTATGGTTTTCGCTGTGGTATTGGGTACATCTACGGATGTATTCGCTCAGATACCACCTGCGTCTTCTTCCATTGGTAACCAGGCAACTGCTACGTACATCGATAACGGGAATAACAGTCAGTCCGTTACGTCCAACACTGTTGTTACTACGGTACAACAGGTAGCAGGTGTTACAATCACTGCCGGAGTAACCAAACAGGTTAGTGTCGGTGGTCAGGTAACATTCAGCCACATTATTACCAACACGGGTAATGGATCTGATTTTTTTGCCGTTACAGCTGTTGATGCTAATAATGGAGCATTTAACTTCACGAATATCAGGATATATCCCGATGCGAATGAAGATGGTATTGCCGATAACTTTACTGAGATATCAGTAACTCCCAATATTGACAGATCAGGATTAGCCGATAATACTTATGGTATTGTTATTGTAGCTGATATACCTGCTTCTGCTCAGGATGGTCAGTTCGAAGATATCACGGTTACAGCAACAAGTGATTTTGATTCTAACGAATCAGCAACAGCTACTGATAAAGCTCAGGTTGATGAAGATGCTGTAATTACAGTAAGTAAAGGAGTTAGCCAAACTACAGCAGATGTAGCTGACACTCTTACTTACACAATTAACTATTCTGAAAATGGTAATGCTGCGGCAACTAATCTTGTATTAAAAGATCCAATTCCTTCGGGATTAACCTACGTACCAAACTCTGCAGTTTGGAGTGGAGGTGGTGCACTTACAGATGCATCCGGTGGGGACCCTTCAGGTATTACTTTTGAAAGAATAACCGGTGGTTTACAGGATACACTTTCTGCTGTTGTTGCTAACGTAGCTAACGGTTCTTCCGGTACTCTTTCTTTTAAGGTTACTGTTAATACAGGTCAGGAAGGTGAAACTATCACTAACACGGTTGTCACAACTCATGATGATATACCAAATGAAAGTACCATTCCCGGTCAGCCTGTTACCATTAATGAGAATTATGATATTGAATTGGTAGATGCTCAAATTGTTGAGATAGATTCTACTCAGCAGGGAACAACTATCAATTTCATTAACCGCTATGTAAACACAGGTAGTACTACTGATACTTATAATATTACCCTAGGTACTGATAACTACCCAAGTGGGAGACAGTTCTTTCTTTACAAAGCGGATGCTAACAACAATCCTACAAGTACTTATCAGGATACCGGAGTAGACGGAATCCCAGATACAGGTAATATTCAACCGGGAGATACAATAGTTGTAATCTTACAGGTTCAATTACCTTCAGGTGCAAGTGGAACCGGTCCTTACTCTGTAGACAAGACGCTTACCTCTTTGGGAGATCCTAACGAGAGCGCTACGCATACTGACCGATTAAATACAATTGTAGCTCCTACTGTTGATCTTACTAACAATGCTGCGGCAGGAGATGCAGGCGCTTTAGGTGAGGGTGATGGTCCGGAAACTAATGCAGTTGTTAACCAAACAACAAATCCTGGTACTACGGTTTCTTTTACACTTTATGTTAAGAACACTAGTCAGGGACAAGATGCTTATGATCTAGACTTTGCTGCTGATACTACTGCAGGAGGAGATCTTCAAAATGTTGGATCAGTGCCAACAGGATGGACGGTTACATTCAAAGATCCTAACGCAGGAAACAGTGAAATTTCACAAACGGGTAATCTGGCATCTGGAGCAAGTAAGCTAATTGTTGCAGAAGTATTTGTACCGGCAGGTTATCAACCAGGTGTGCAAGCAGTTTACTTCCGTGCTTTTTCACCTACTACAAATGCTGTTGATATTATCCATGACCAGGTAACTGTGAATACTCTTCAAAATATGCAGTTAACAGCTAATGGATCAGGCCAAATTGCACCGGGTGGATCTCGTAACTATCTCCATACGCTTACTATTCTTAGTAACGTAACGGAAAACGATACTACCAATTCTAACTTGGAGATCGAGTTAACGAATTCGAAACCAGTTGGTTGGACTGCTAACGTTTATTGGGATACAAATAATAACGGTACTATTGATGCTAATGATTCACTATTGACAACTGCAGCATCATCAGGAACTTATAATTTACCTGAGCAAGTAGGAAACCTTGGTTTTAACGATCAAGTTAAATTCATAGTAAAGGTTACAGGTTTAGCCGGACTCGATGATGGCGAAACTAATACAACTACAATTACAATTAGTGATACTCAGTCAAATCTTGCTTCCAAAAGCAATACAGATATCACAGAAGTTCAAGCTGGTTTAATTGTAGTAGATAAATTCCAAGCTCCGGATGCGAGTGGTACAGCGGGTACTTTTACAAAGAACCCATTCAATGTACTTCCGGGAGATACAGTCTATTACAAGCTTGTTATCCGAAATGATGGTTCTCAACCTGTAACTACTGTTTCAGTTACTGATGATACTCCATCATTTACGAAGATGCTTGTAGCAGTATCTACAACTATTACTTCAGGAGCAGGAGCAACAACTCCTCCGGTAGTAACTATCACTTCTGAGCCTGTGGCCGGTGCTACAGGTACTATTCAAGTAGATATCGATGAATTGGATTCTACCGAAGAGATAGAAATAACTTTCGCAGTGAAAGTAGACAGTTGAAGTAACTAAATATTCATAACCCAGAATTATGAGAATGAGGTTGACCCCTCATTCTCCTTTTAAAAAGTTTTAAAAATAAAAAGTGTACAAAATTAACTCTCTCATATCGTTTCTGATACTGCTTCTGTTAGCAGCGATGGGAGAGGTTCGTGCACAAAACGCGCCAACCAGCGGAACTTCAATTAAGAATCAAGCAACTACAACTTATTCCGAAACTGGCGAAACTAATCCAATTGAAATATTTTCAAATGAAGTTAATGTTGTTGTTGATGCAACAGTCGATTTTGCTCTGGAACTCAATAATTCATATAAAAGGTTCAGAGGGGAAAAGGTAGAGTTTGATCATTTTCTGATTAACCGAGGAAATATAGCCTCTACATTTGATATCAAGATCTACAATTGGGATCAAGGTGATTATGACCTTGAAGATCTGGAATGGTTGAATGGAACTAAGTCTAAAATTCAGAATACCGACACTTTATTTCAGACAATAACTTTAAATCCGGGAGAGCGATTCGACTTCAGATATTCAGGTGCAATTAATGAAGCTGAAGATGATTCGATCACTTCTATCATTAATGTAGAGGCCATTTCAAGAGAGTTTGACGTCAAGTTGTTAAAACGTGATTCCGTATATGTTTTATCAGGAGCTAGAATTGAGTTAAATAAAACTCAGTCAGGTAGTGAGGAAAAACTACCGAATGAAAACTTTACATATACAATTGCCGGAATAAACAAGGGAGATGTTTCAGCATTACCTAGAAGCGGAATTACGATTGATGGAATAGCGTCGAATAAAATTATACTGCTTGACTCTATCCCTTCGAATGTGAGTTTTGTTCAATTTACAGAAACAACAAACGGACAAGAGCTTTATGGTTATGAAGGGAATGGTAAATATGAATTTACCAGCTCATTACCTTCAGATCCGGCTTTAGTTTCTTTCATTGGTCTTGCTTTTGATGAACTAGGTCCGGGAGAAGAATTTAGTACGACTTTCCAGGTACAGATCAATCCGGGAGCGAGCGATACCGTACAAAACAGAGCAGAAATAAGCTATAGTGATCCGGAACAAAATATAGTTGTTGATGCGGCTTCGGATAATGTAGTTGCATTCCTTCCTTCAAACGGTGCTACGATTGATTATTATACTGATGATACTTTTGGAAAGAAAACAGGTACATCAAGTATAGGTCGTAAACTTAATCTCCAGGCAACTGCTGCAGCATGTAATGAGTTCAGATCCAGGATTGATACAACAGAAATAACGCTACAATCTTTTGAAACCAGTGATTCTGAAAAATTCATTGGAATTGAAACAGGGATCAATACCAGTTTATTCAGAATTGCAGGGGGTGTACCAACCCGAAATGCCGCTGATTTTGATGTGATAATTGGTAACAATATTCTTGAAACGGTTGAAGATGATGTAATCCAAGCAAGATTGAATTGTAGCGGGATCAATAACACCGGAGGTGGTGGTGAAGGAGCTAGAATTGAAACTACGGTTATTGTAGATCCTTATGGTATTGTTTTCGACAGCGAAACTAATCAGCCGATCAGAAATGCAAAAGTAACAGTAATAGATGTTACAGGAGCTAACAATGGCGGTGACGCCGGTGGAAGAGCTAAGGTTTTTGAAACAGACGGAACAACTCCTGCTCCAAGCGAATATGTGACCGGTCCTGACGGTAGATTTGCTTTCCGATATCTTGAAACCGGAACTTATAAAGTTGAAGTAGAAACTCCGGAGGGTTATACCTTTACATCAGAAGTACCATTGGGACTTCTGCCGGCAGGTCGTAAAGTCGATACCTTAGCATCTTATGGCAAGGATTGGGTTTTCAGCAATGTTCCTCAAGGTACAGATTTTGATATTCCTTTAGATCCACAGGCTAGAGGTGTTCTGTTCACCAATAAAACAGTAGATCGTCCAACTGCAGAAATTGGTGATTATATCAATTACACAATTACTATAAAGAGTGAAGCGATTAATACAGTTAGAAACCTGTTTATTGATGATCTGCTTCCATTCGGTTTCGAATATCAATTGGGATCTACAAAACTGGATGGGGTAAAACTTCAGGATCCCGAAGGTGGTAAAGGCCCGAGTTTAAAATTTGATGTAGGAGACATAGAATCAGGAACAACCAAAGAATTAACATACAGAGTATTTGTAGGTCCTGGATCAGAAAAAGGGAAAGGAATTAACGTTGCAATAGCCAAGAGTGACGAAGTAGTAGTTAAAAGCAGTAATGAAGCTAAAGTAAAAGTTGAGGTTCGTGGTGGTCTGTTTAATGACAATGCTTATGTAATAGGTAAAGTTTTCCAGGACTGTAACGAAAATGATATGCAGGACGCCGGTGAAGTTGGAGTGCCTGGTGTGCGATTATATATGGAGAATGGTACTTATGTTGTTACCGATAGTGAAGGGAAATATACATTCTATGCAGTAAGCCCTAATAAGCATGTTCTTAAAGTTGATAACTATTCATTGCCGGAAGGAAGTAAGCTTTCTGTTTTGGATAACCGTCATGCAAATGATCCTTCCAGTAGATTTGTGGATGTTAAAAAAGGTCAACTTCATAGAGCTGACTTTGCAATTTGTGAATGTACTCCGGGGGTAAATGAGGAAATTAATTCCAGAAGAGAGTTGCTTTCTCAAACATCTAAAGATGCACTGACCGGTTCTTTAAAAAGAAGCTTCACATTAAATGAAAGTAACGCTCAATCAGGCAGAGGTCAGTTTGAAAATGCAAGTGGTACTGTAGACGGAAAGGTTTCAGTATCCAAAAAAGCTGCAACTAGCCCTGACGGAAAAATAACAAACGCAGCTAAAGAAGAAGAAATAGCTCCATCACAAGGTGTATTACTTGAAGAAGCCTTAATGAAAGCTGAAGATGGTTTAGGATTTTTGAATCTTTCAAATAATGATACGCTTACAGTTAACAATTATACGATTTGGGCTAAAGGTAAATCAGGAGCCAAGTTCTTACTGACATTAAATGGAAATTTAATTGCTGATGAGAAAGTTGGTCAATCTTCTATTTCACCATCAAATAATTTACAAGGTTGGGAATATGTGAGTATCGATTTTGAAGCTGGTAAGAACGTGTTGGTATTAGAAGAGGTTGATCCGTTTGGTAACATCAGAGGCAGAGAAGAAATACAAGTATTTGCACCGGGTAAAGCAAGCCGACTTAAAGTAACCGCTCCAAGAAATTATGTTTCTGCAGATGGAGTATCTTCGGCCTTGATAAGAGTAGAGATATTGGATGAAAACGATATCAACGTAGGAGATCGTGTATTAGTAACACTGGATACGGAATTCGGAAACTGGAAAGTTAAAGACAATAATACTAATGAGCCCGGAACTCAAACATTTATTGAGGGTGGTTTTGCTGAATTTGAACTTACTTCAACCTCTCAACCAAAAACTTCTATAGTTCGTGCTAATCTTGGTATCATAAAAGGTGAATTAAAAGTTGAATTTTTACCTGACTTAAGACCATTAATTGCTGCAGGTATAATTGAGGGTACACTTAGATTCAACCAACAGGTAAACATAAGCTCCGAAAAAGAAGCTGATGGTTTTGAAAGAGAGTTGAAGCAACTTTCATATGATTTCCAAAACTTTACAGGAGATGCAAGACTTGCTTTCTTTATTAAAGGTAAAATAAGCGGAAGATCACTTTTGACGGCAGGTTTTGACTCTGAAAAGTCAAAAGAAGACAGATTATTTAGAGATATCAGACCAGACGAATTTTATCCGGTATATGGAGAGTCTTCTATTAAGGGGTTCGATGCCCAGTCTTCAAGTAGACTATATGTGCGTGTTGATCGTGGTAAAACCTATGCTCTGTATGGTGATTTTATTACTCAGGATAGAGATCAGAATGTACAACTGGGAACATATAGCAGAGCTCAAACCGGTTTAAAAACAAGTTTCGAACAAGGAAAGATCAAAGCACAGGCATTTGGTGTAAATGCATTCTCAAGCAGAAAAGTAAGAGAATTCCAGGGACAAGGGATTTCAAGATATGATCTTCCTGACAGAGACATTGTAGATAATAGTGAGATCATAGAGATAGTAACTTATGACAGAGAACAGCCTGATGTTGTTTTAAGCGTTGAGAGACTTACTCGTTTCCGTGACTATGTTATTGACCCATTTTCAGGAGTGATCACTTTTAAAAATCCTGTTTCAAGTGTGGATATTGATTTCAATCCGGTATTTATAAGAGCTACTTATGAAGTTACAAACAACCAGGACAGATACTTGATAGGTGGTGTAAAAGCCGAAACGGAACTAAGAGAAGGAATCAAGATAGGTGCAAATGCAGTTCAGGATAACAATCCTGAAAATAATTTCAGATTACTTTCCGGTAATTTCTCTGCGGAAATGGGTAAAGCAACAAAAGTAGTTGGTGAATTTGCTAACACCAATACTGATAATAAGGGCAGTGGTAGCGCAGCACGAGTTCAGGTAAATCACAAAGGTTCCAAACTGGATGTATTTGCTCAGTTAGGTAAGTCAAATGAGAACTTCAGCAATGAAGGTTCCGGTTTAGGACAGGGTAGAACAGAAGCGAGAGCAAGAACGCGTTATAAACTAAACAGTTCAACTTCACTTAAGAACGAGCTTCTATTTACAAGAAACGATACAACCAGTGATCGAACGTTTGGTGGATTGATCTCAGCTGAAAAAACTTTTGGAAACAATATCAACGCTGAAATGGGGCTGAGATATTCTGAAAATTATAAATCAGCTCTCGATTCAACATCTTATAACACGAACATAAGAGGAAAAGTTAAAGCTGATCTTCCATTCCTTTCAGGAGCCTCAGCTTTCGGTGAAGTTGAACAAGATCTGAATGAAGCAGACAAGCGATTAATTGCAATTGGAGCAGATTATAGACTCAGAAAGCTTGCAAAGCTGTACGCCCGACATGAGTTCATTTCAAGTGCGGCAGGTATTAATACACTTAGCGGTTCACAGCAAAGAAATAACACGGTAGTTGGTATTGATGCCAGTTACATGAAAAACGGTAAAGTGTACAGTGAATACAGAGTTAATGATTCTTTTAACGGAAGAAGCGGTCAGGCTGCCATTGGATTGAGAAATCAATTCCAGTTAGCAAAAGGTCTTGGATTGAACTTTGGTTTTGAAAGAGTATTTACTCTGGAAGGTCAGGCTGTGAACGACGGAACAGCAATTACTTCTGCAGTAGATTACACCGGCAGCACAAATTGGAAAGCTACCGCAAGAGCTGAAGCGAGATTTACATCTACTGATAACCTGTACCTGAATAGTCTTGGTTATGGATTGAAATTAAATACTGACTGGACACTTTTAACTAAGAATATCATTTCATTGAATACCAGAGATGGGGTATCCGGTTTAAGCAAATTGCAAGAACGTTTACAAGTTGGAGCAGCATACCGAAGTACATCAACAAATAAATTTGATGCTCTTTTCCGTTATGAATTCAAACATGAAATTGACAAGAATGTTGATGAGGATTTCTTCAGAACTGCACATGTACTTTCTTCTCATGGAAACTATCATCCAACTACAGACCTGACTTTATCAGGTAGAGTAGCGGCGAAGTATTCTTTAGAGTCCGACAGCCAATTAAGGACTTCAAGCTTCCTTGAATTAATTTCAGGTAGAGCTATTTATGATATAGACGAAAAATGGGATGCCGGCATAAATGCAAGTTTGCTGGCTAACAGTGATTTTACAACTAAAGATTATGGACTGGGTGTTGAAGCCGGCTTCTTGGTTGCTACAAACCTTCGTTTAGCTGCAGGTTTTAATTTCTTCGGATATGATGATCAGGACCTCGTTGCAAACAACTATACGCAAAAAGGTGCTTATTTAGGATTCAGCTACAAATTTGATGAGCGTCTATTCGATAACCTGATCCCGGACAGAGTTAAGAAAACTCCAATAATCGACCCAAATAATTACCTGACTTGTGTGGAAATATGTGAAGCTCCGGAAATTGAGATCTTGCCATTTACTGCGGAAGCTATTCCACATGATTTGACTGTAAACCCAATTGCTGCAAGAAGCATCGCTTTCGGAGAACTTGAAACTCTAACTGTACTTCCAAAGCATATCCACTTTAACAACAACAGCACTTACATTAATCAGCCTGCTGCTCAAATGTTGGATAAGGTTGCTAAATTCTTAATCGAACGCGATGAGGATTACTTCATCAGAGTAACCGGTCACACGGATAGCAAGAGTTCTCAATCTTACAACTTAGCACTGTCGGAAAGAAGAGCTAAAGCAGTACGTGCTTATATGGTTGCAGCTGGTGTGGATGCAGATAAATTACAGTTCGAAGGATTGAGCTTCAGCAAAAATGCAGCTCCTGAAAAAGATCGAGTGGATATGGCTAGAAACAGACGTGTAGAACTTGACCTAAGTGTGGAAAACAGAAACATCAGATTTATTTCTCAGGTTGAAGATCTTCAGGTTAACCCAAGAATCAGAGGTATCAGAAGTTGGGATTATGTATTTATAGCAGAGCACAATGCTGTTCCGAGTGGTTTAAATCTGGGTGCAGGTTCATCTCTTAACAGAATTCATGAGTACCTCGTACGACGTGTTTCATTGCCGATGAAAGAATACCAGAATTTAACAGTACAGATAAATGCTCCGTCACTTGAAATTGGAAACAGAGTTAAAGCTATTCTGTATGGAGAAGGCATTGCTCAGGATAGAATGATCGTATCTCAAATTTCCGGATCTGAAGTTGAATTTGATTACTCTGATGATTCATTCTTAAGAATCTATGACCAAACAGATGACATCGATCTTATAAATAACAGTCTTGCATTAAGAATGATGGATAATCTGATGAATATTTTAAGACAAAGAGAAGACTTGTTATTAATAAGAGACTTCTCTCAAAGCTATACTGTACCAAACATGGTAACATTTGCAGGAAGTAGTACTCAATTGAGTAATGAAGTGCAGGCAATTCTGTCCAGAATTGGTTCTTACCTGAAAAATTCAGTATCAGTTAGAATCGCAATAACAGGAGATGGTAGCAGAGCTTCTTCTTCAAGATTGAAAGCTATGAAGGACTACTTAGTTGAATGGGGCATTGATGCAAACAGAATTGAAATCAGTAATGAATCAAGAGCATCAGAAAATCAAGTGAACATTGAATATCTGAATGCAGATTCAATCAACCTTTTAGAATTAGACCTTATCAAAGATGGTAAAGGCGGAGGTAAATAATTGAGTATTAGTAAAATTAAATATCAATTAAGAATAGCCGGACTCTTGATGCTCGGGTATTTATTTTTTCTTCCAACTGAGGATGCAACAGCTCAGGTAGTTGTAAATGAGACAACGCTTACATCGGGTTCTTATACAGTGCCTTCTGGTGGAGAAGTTACTATAACTATAAAAGGTGGTGATGGAGGAAATGGTTCCAACACTATTGGTGGAGAAGGAGCCACTGCCGTTGCTACTTTTGCAGTAAATGCAGGAGATGTAATTCGTTATGTAGTTGGAGAAGCCGGAGTTACTCATGGAGGTTCCAGTGCAGGTGGTGGTGGTAGTACAGGTGTTTATATAAATGATGTATTGGTAATGGTTGCCGGTGCAGGTGGTGGTGGTGATAATTCTAATGGCGCTCTTGGTTTGGGTGGAAATAATATTACTGCAGGTGATTCAGGAACAGGGGATGGACCTGGTGCAGCGGGTACCAATGGAAATGGAGGAGGCACAACTACAAATACAGCAGCTGCCGGTGGTGGTGGTGGTGTGTTTTCTGCAGGTGGTTCGTCTGATGCAGGAGGTGGAGCTCGGGCAGATGCAACTACAACAGATACATCTCAGCTTCTGGATATTGCAAATGGCGGAAATGGCAATGGAACAGGTTCAGCAGGTGGCCGTGGATTTACCGGTGGTGGTGGCGCAGACTCTAATTATAGTGGTGGTGGAGCCGGTTATTCCGGTGGTGGTGGTGCAGGTGCTAATGGTGGAGCAGGTGGTGGAGGTTCATTCATAGCAGCTTCAGCTACATCAAGCAATTTTACAGCAGGAGGTGATGGTGCAGGAAATGAGAATAATGGATCTATTGTTGTTAATTATACAAACAATCCTCCTGGGTTAGAATCTAGTTCTATAAGTGGTACTACTTTAACACTGGACTATAATGAAACTCTGGACGCAGCGTCCACTCCTGCAACAGGTGATTTTGATGTAAGAGTTAATGGTTCATCTATCACGGTAACAAATGTATCTATTAACAATGATATAGTAACTATAACTGTGTCGCCGGGTGTAGACTTGAGTGATAATGTAACTATAGATTATACAGCCGGTACAAATCCTATTCAAGATCAGCAGGGAACACAATCAGCAAACCTTTCCAATGAAGCTGTAACAAATAATACTCCGGATAATACTCCACCGGGAATTCCACAGAATGTATCTGCAAGTGCGATATCAGGTGGTGCTATTAGAATTAACTTTGATGATGTAGATGAATCAAACGGAAGTGGCGTGACCACATATTCCGTAAAAAGAGCTACAAGTTCGGGTGGTCCTTATTCTCAGGTTGGCACTGTAAATGATAATGAAAGCATAAGCTATGCATTTACAGATAATACTCCGGTTAGTGGAACCACCTACTATTACGTAGTTAGTGCAATTGACGGATCCTCTAATGAAAGTGGAAATTCTGCCGAAGTATTTGCAACTGCTGATGGTGTTTCGCCTCAACTGGATTCTGTTATTGTAAATGGAGAAACACTGACTCTTTATTATGATGAACCAATTGATATTTCTTCTGCACCTGCTAATTCTGATTATTCGGTTACAGTAAATGTCACAAATAATAATCCTGTAAGCAGCTTAACGATTTCAGGAAATCAGGTAATACTTACTTTAACCAATGTGATTCAACCTACTGACAATGTTGAACTGGATTACACTCCGGGTATTAATAAAATTCGGGATAATGTAGGGAATTTAGCATCCTCGTTAAATGATCAGTCAGTTACGAATCAAACTACTGGATATACTCCAACACCACCATTGGGTGTAAGTGCTACTGCTATTGCCAATGGGGCTATTGAAGTTTCTTTCCTGGATGTAGGAACAGGAGGGGAAGTTGCCAGATATTGGATCAGAAGGTCCACTTCTCCCGGCGGTCCATACTCACAAGTTGGAGTTGTTGTGGATAACGAAAGTTCTGGTTACACCTTCACAGATAACACTTCTCTTAACGGCAATACATACTATTATGTAGTAGCGTCCGAGGATGGCAATTTAAATGAAAGTAATAACTCTGCTGAAGCTTCAGCTATTTCAGACAATGTTGCTCCTGTTTATGAAACAAGTCTTGTAGGTGGAAGCTCTCTTTTACTCGATTACGATGAAATTCTGGATGCTAGTTCAGTACCCGCAACAACTGATTTTGAAGTTAGAGTGAATGGTTCACAAGTAAGCATCTCAAGTATTTCTATAACAAATGTTAGAGTTAGTATTGAATTAACCAATGCTATTCAACAAGGTGATAATGTAACCTTTGATTACACTCCCGGAACAAATAGAATTCGAGATATAGCCACTAATGAAGCGGCAGCGTTTACAGGCACAAATGCTATTAATTACACTTCTACCAATATTCCATTTGGACCCGATCCATGTCCGATCATTAACGGAAATGATGCTAGTTGGGCATGTTTCGACGGAACTAATAATTCTACTACGATTTCAGCAAAAGTAGGAAATGTTGAAATTGCTACAGTTGATGCTCAAGGTGGTACTCAAACCACATTTTCTCCAAACGCACTTCAGGAATGGTCTACTGGTGCATTTTCAGGAGATCAATTCAATGGCCCTCAGGTTAATGCAAGTGGTAACACCGGTAATGCGACCTCTTTTGATATAAACATAGCTGATGGAATTCCTTCTGACGCATTTATACTGAGCTTAAATAAATTAAAACCAAACTCAGGAAATACTTCTTATACATTAGAAGCTTTTGATGGAACCAATACTAAAATCGTTGTTAATGGTTGGGTAACCGGCCAGGGTGTGGATGGCGGTGTTTGTACAAACTCCGTTAATCTGAATTATACCAATGCCAACACAACGATTGAATTTCAACCTGTAGTTTCTGGTAATCCTTCCTGTACGTCTTCTTCAAATGCAATTTGGTTCAGAGTAAATACTCCCGGTGTGGAAAGAATTGAGATCAGAAAAATCGTAGCTCAAACCGATAATATTCACGTAGGATTAGCTTTGGTTGCTGATTACGGGGATGCACCAAATTCCTACAGAACTTCTTACAATTCAAGAGGTAACGATCCGGCTTTTCATGTATTGAGCAATACCGGAACAAACCCTGTTTACTTTGGTGGTACAGTTGATGCAGATGGAAACGGAGCTGCAGGTTCTCAAGCAAACGGAGATGATTCTGAATCTTCAGGAATTGGTTCGGGAGACGATGAAGATGCAATTACAATACTTCCGGTTCTTAGAACTAATTACACAGAATATGATGTGAATCTGGTTTGTACTTCCGGAGCGAAAGTGGGTGCTTGGCTCGATATAAATCAAAATGGTACTTTTGATAATTCTGAATATGCTTTTGCAGAATGTTTAAGCGGGGTGGCAACACTAAGCTGGGGTGGTCTTTCAGGATTGATTACCGGAGATACTTTTGCACGATTCAGAATTGCGTCGCAAACAAGTAGTGTAGCTTCTCCATATGGAATTGCAATTGGTGGAGAAGTTGAAGATTACGGAGTTAGTATTCAGGAACCTGCTACTCCAGATCTGGAAATTGATAAAGTGGTTGATAATTCCACTCCGGTTCAGGGAGAGACAATCACTTATACTGTATCCGTTACAAACCCTGGAGAGTTTGAAGCAACAAATATTCAGGTTACAGATGATTTGCCAAATGGAATTACATATCAGTCGCATACAACAAGCCAGGGAACGTATAATACTTCTACAAATATTTGGAACATTGGCAGTTTAGCTGAAGGTGATACTACTACAGTTACATTAACTATTGTTGCTACTGTTAATAGCGGAACAGAAGGAAATACGATCACTAATAATGCTGAAATTACTCAGTTAAATGAGAACGATCCCGAGTTAAATAATAACTCTGCTTCAGCCGGAATTACAGTGGTTGCTGAAGCTGCAGATATTCAGGTACTCAAAATTGTAGATAATTCGGTTCCTATTGAAGGTGATTTTATTAACTATACAATTTCTGTTACCAATCAGGGGCCAAGAGATGCTTCAAATCTGAAGATCATTGATCAGCTTCCATCCGGAGTAGTTTTTCAAAGTGCTAATCCGAGCGTGGGAACATATAATAATTCGACAGGAATTTGGGATATAGGTACTTTTATAAATGGAGCCAGCGCGTCTTTAGTTATTAATGTTAGAGTAGATCAAAATACAGAAGGAAACACTATTGCTAACACTGCTGCAGTTCAGACGCTTGATCAGAATGACCCAAATAATTCAAATAACTCATCCACGGTTAATATTACAGTAGACGAAGCAAATGCTCCTACATCTTGTAATGATCGTCCGTTACTTCGATTTACAAATTACACTCTGGAAAGTGGTACGGCTTTACAACTTGGAGCGGTTTATAAGTTTGATTCGGTACTTCCTGGAGTATATGCACGTATCGAAATTATAACTGATAATAACGCGACTATAACTGATATTGATGAAACTAGCGGTACAACGGCTTTTAACGAAGCATTTTCTCCGCGAATTCAAAGTGCTGATGGCAATGATGCTTTCATGGATTTTGAGATTTCATTTTATGATTCAGTTACAAATGTTGAGAAGTACTTGTCTTTTGCGGCAACCTCCAGTGATGTGGATGGTACAGGCGGAAGTCTGAAAGAATACGTCGGTTTTCAAAATCTGAGTTCCTACACCATCGAAAGTACAACTGACCTTGTTATTGGTTCAGCAGGAATTTACGCAACCTACACGCCTGATAATTTCAATGGAGTATCTTCCACAGACCCTGATTTTTCAGACCATACGGTATACAGTGCGTACACTAATGAACCGAAATTCAGATTCAGAGCAGGTATACAGGGTGGGGGATCAACTTCAAATCGTTTATACAGATTAAGTTTTGATCCTTGTGAGATTAACAATTTTAATGATCCGGTTTCAGAAAACATAATTGATGTTTCTGTTACAAAAGCTGTGGATAATGTTTCTCCTTCAGTTGGTGATACTGTATCGTATACCATAACTGCAAAAAATGAAAAAGGAAATGCAGTAGGCAATGTTGAGGTTACAGACCAACTTCCGGCAGGATTAACCTTCGTTTCGGGTACTACAACATTAGGTAGTTATACAAACGGAACAGGAATTTGGGATATAGGCTCGCTTTCCGGATTACAATCTGCAACACTTACCTTAAAAGCCACAGTTAATACAGGGCAGGAAGGAAATACGATCAAAAATACTGCCAGCTTCTCAAATTTTACGGGTGGTGATGGTAATCAAAGTAACAATAGTGCAGAAGTTGATATTATAGTATTTGATCCGTCCTCAGGTTTAAGCTGTAGTGAGCCACCTTTATTTAATTTCAGTAATAATACATTAGAGCAAGGTATTGGCGGGCAGGTAAACGCGGTTTACAGATTTAATAATATCGCGTCGGGACTTGATGCCTTGGTGAAAATAAAAGCAATCAGTAATGCTACTCTGAGTAATATTGATAATAATACTTCAGGTAATAGTGCAGCAAATTTCAGTCCACTATTCCAGGCTACTCAAAGTGGAGGTTATATTGACTGGGAAGTTAAATTTGTTGCTACAGGAACCACGAATCCTGTAAAAAAGAATTTTGCAATGACTGCATTGGACATTGATGGTTTTGTAAATCAGAATGATAACACTCAAACTATTCGTGATTTCTTAGGATTTACTCAGAATCAGTCTAATTCTGTTCAGGGAGGGAATAATCTAACTGAAACTACTTCAGGTGCTTTCCAGTTCTTTACTTCTACTCCTGCAACAGATGGAAACGGGTCATTAGATTTCGATCATATGGCGTACATAAAGTATAATTATACTTCTGTATTTGAATTCAGAACCGGATCCAATTTAACAAATGGTTATACTATTGACCGTTTAGTGGATATTGATTTCGTCCAGTGTAGAAATCAGGATTTTGACCCTGAAGTTGTAACTACTCGTGATGCTGATATTTCCGTAACTAAGACAGTGGATAATGCAAATCCGCTGGAAAACGAATCCATAAATTTCACTATTACAGTTACAAACAATGGACCTGAAAGAGCTACCGAAGTAGATGTTAATGAAACATTACCTTCCGGATTGGCTTTAGTGCAAGCAAGTCCAAGTCAGGGAACTTACAACCAGATTAATAAGATTTGGTCTATCGGTACTCTTAACAACGGCAGTTCAGTAACAATGACTGTGGAAGCAAGCGTAAACTCAGGTGTAACAGCTGATTCTTTGGTAAATAAAGCATACCTGTTGGGACTGAATCAGTTTGACCCAAATCAGGCAAACGATACATCTAAAGTAGCTATATACATCAGTAATAAAGTTGAAGGTATTGTTTTCAAAGACAAAACCGGAAACGGTATAACCGACGGAGACACAAACTTTGGTGATGCTTCCGGTGATCAACAAGCAGTAAAAGATGTGATCGTTCATTTATTTAAAGATGGTGGTGATGGCCTGGCTGACGGTAGTGATGATGTATTCTTAAGATCCGATACAACTACTATTTCTGGTGCATTTACATTTCAGATCGGAGAAGATGCTGACTATTGGGTAGTTGTAAATTCTAAAACAGGAAATCTGACAAACGGTGCAAGCTGGGCCGAACAAGTTTATGCCCCGACAGGAGCACTTTGTTCAGATGGAGCGGGTGGAATTGGAACAAAAGGGTCAGCAGGGAATTGCTTTGGAGGTAGAAGAGGAAATCAATCTGATAATCTGCCTGTAGGAACGGCTCCATCTAATGCTGATCTTGCAAACGCTGAACATGTTGCAAAGTTCACGATGGCAAGTAATAATGTTTCCGGGCTTAACTTTGGGTTCAGTTTTAATGTGGTTACAGATATCAGAGATGGTGATGACGATCTTTCTTCAAATCGTAGTGTTCAAGGTTCGTTGAGACAGTTCATTACTAATGCGAACGAGATCTCGGGCGCTAACACGATGAGATTCGTTCCGTCAGTAGCTACTAATGAAACCGGAAGTGGTGGAAACTGGTGGAAAATCACATTGAGCTCAGAACTTCCTGCAATAACAGATCCTCTTACCACACTTGACGGACGTTCTTTTAATTTGAACTCTCCGCTTTCTATTCTGAATCCTAACTCCGGTACGGTTGGCACTGGTGGTTCAGTTGGTATTGATGGAATTTCATTAAGCACTTTTGAGAGAAAAGAACTGGAATTAGATCTTAATGACGTAGGGAATAACGCACTTTCTGTCAACAGTTCAGGTGCTGTTGTACTAAGACATTTCGCTCTTTTCAATAATGCTAGAACTGTTTCACTCGTAAATATAGTGGGTGGAACTATTGAAAATAATATGATTGGTACCAGAGCAGACGGAACTGATCCAACAGGACTTAACCAATCTGATCTTGGTATTCTTATCACAGGTTCAGGATCTCAAACACCGTTGATCCAAAGAAACTATATCGCTTATACAAAAGACAGCGGAGTGAGATCAGAAAATGGAAATGCCACTATTCAGTTCACTAAAAATGAGGTGTACAGAGCTGGTTCTTCTGTAAATAATGCTGATGGATTAGAAGGAATTGGTACATGGTCAATTACTCAGAACTTATTCCACGAAAATGGAAAAACAAGCGGAAGTGATGTTTACGGTGGAGCAGGTATAGAACTGGGTAATATCGCAGGAACACTGACTTCAGGAAACACAATCAGAAATAACACTATTCGAGATCAAAGAACAACTGGTATTAATGTTTTGAATAGAGTATCAAATACGCTTGTTGAGAAAAACATTATTACAGGAAATGGAACAGATTACTCTTCAAGTCCATATAAAGGAGCTGGGGTTCGGTTAAGTTTCCCGGACGCTCAGTCTCAACAAGGTGTATTTATAACTAAAAACAGCTTCTCCAATAACAAAGGACTTGCAATCGATATCGTTACTTCCGTTAACGGACAAGCTGACGGTGTATCCCCTAACGATGGCGTAATAGAAAATGCTACTACAGAACCAAATAAAGGGCTTGATTATCCTGTATTTACTTTAGCAACTGTAGATGGAAATCAACTTACAGTTGAAGGTTATATTGGTAAGAACTCAACGAGGTTAACAGGTGTATATACCATTGAAATTTATAAAGCTGCAGACGACGGTAATCAGCAGGGATTAATTGAAGAAGGTGGTTCGTTAATTCGTCCTCACGGAGAGGGACAAACTCTTATCGGTACCATCAATACAAATGCAAACGGTACGTTCAGTGAAACTTTTACTGTTTCTTCAACAAGCATTGTTATTAATGACAGAATAACTGCTCTTACTTTTGATTCCGGAAATAACACTTCTGAATTTTCAACCAATCAACGTGTTGTAGCTACCGGAGTTACTGTAAACGGATATGTATATAAAGATGATAATCACAACGCGCTGAGAGAAGGCGGAGAAAGTGGTATTGAAAACGTCACTATTGTTCTCTTTAACAAAAACCTGAATAACTGTAAGAGTGTTCTTACTGATGCGAATGGATTCTACCAATTCAGTAATGTTCTTAATGGCGAGTATGACTTAATTGAATCCTTTGGACAAAGTGTTCCAACCCCGGATGTGTGTACTCCTGCAGAAACAGATCCGACCGATCATATTTCAACTACGCCAAATTTAAGAACAGTAATTGTAAACAACCTTCCGGCACAGCAAAATTTTGGTGATTATGAAGGTTCAAAAGTTACAGGTACAGTTTTTACTGATAACGGAATTGGTGGAGGAACAGCTAATGATGGAATTAAAAATGGAACTGAAATTGGTATCAACGGAACCATTGTTAAAGCATTAACCAGTTCTGATGTATTGATCGAGCAAACATCAGCAAATGCCAACGGTACTTATGAACTGTTTATTCCAAAATCGACCATACCAAGTGGTGGAACTGTTAAAATTCAAGAAGTAAATAAAGCTTCTTATCTGACTATAGACGGTTCTTCAGGTACAACCTCCGGCTCCTATGACAAAAATACTGACGTAACTACTTTTACGAATACAGTTGGGTCTTCGTATACGGGTGTTGACTTTGCGGATGTACAAGTGAGTACTTTTAATACAAATGGTAGTCAGAATGTGCTTCCGGGAGCAATTGCATTCTTTCAGCACACTTTTGAAGCTAAAACTGCCGGAAGTATAGTATTTACAACAAATTCAGTGAATAACCCGAACAATGTTACATGGCCTGTAATACTTTACAATGATTTGAATTGTAATGGTTCTGTAGAAAGTGGTGAAACAATTCTGGATGGGAGTACTCCTGTAGTTGTTACAGCTCAGCAAACATTGTGTTTGTTGCTGAAAGTCAGTGTTCCACAAGGGCTTAATAACGGGTCAACAAGTAATACTACAATTTCTGCAGTGATGAGTTACTCAAATACTTCACCGGTGATCGAACAAAATTTATCAAGAAGTGATCTTGTTACGGTAAATAACAACGAAGCCGGTTTGGTTCTGATAAAAACTGTAGATCAAAATCAGGCATTACCTGGAGCAACTTTAACTTATACGGTTAGTTATCAAAATAATGGAGATGAACCAATAAGTTCTCTTGAGATCATTGATAACACTCCGAATTACACAACTTTTAATACGGCAGCTTGTGGGAGTTTGCCAAACAATCTAACCGATTGTACGATTACAACCCCATCTGTAGGTACTGCAGGTGGTATAAAATGGACATTTACAGGAACACTGCAACCCGGGGGTACCGGAGTAGTAACATTTACTGTTAAAATTGATAATTGAGGCTAATAAAATGCGTAGAGAAATAACAAAACCAATAGTATTTATTGTTGAAGACAATGATGCTTACCGAGTACTTACAGGGAGAATGTTGGAACAGAGAGGATTTTTAGTTCTTTTATTTTCTGACGGATATAAAGCATTGGAAATGCTGGAGTTTATAATTCCGAATATAATTCTGTCAGATATACAAATGCCCGGCATGGACGGGTTTACGCTTCATGAGAAA
Source organism: Balneola sp. EhC07 (assembly GCF_001650905.1). Taxonomy (GTDB): domain Bacteria; phylum Bacteroidota; class Rhodothermia; order Balneolales; family Balneolaceae; genus Balneola. Next base: position 156,060 of record NZ_LXYG01000002.1, on the reverse strand, counting down.
ATTGAAGATCTGTATCCGAATATAAAGGTTCCGTTTCAATACATTTCTTCCACTACGGAGAAAAGTGTGATTGACAGAGCAAATTCTTTAAGTATAGAGCAACTGGTACAAAAACCGGCTAAACCCGAAGAACTTTCCAGAACCTTGAAAAGAGCTATAAATAAGTTTGCCGCAGCATAAATATTCCTGAATAAAAGTTTCATTTTATAGCTTGTTGAGATAGATTCAACGCATGATCACAACCTCAAAAGCTATTGTACTTCGCTCTATTGATTATCAGGGTTCCAGTAAGATAATTACTGTACTTAGCCGTACGCACGGAAAGATCGCTTTAATTGCAAAAGGAGCAAAAAAGCCTAAGAATAAGCTTGCCGGAGCTATTGAAGTAGGGAATGTACTCGAAGTTACTTATTACTATAAAGCCTCAAGAAATATTCAAACACTTGCCGAGGCCTCTATTGAATACCAATCTTTGAACTTCAGAAAAGATTTTGAAAAAGCCTCCATACTTTACTCAACTTTAGAGCTTATTTCTCAACTTATCCATGAAAACGAAGAAAACGACGAGCTGTTTTTATTTGCAAGTACTTTTATTCAATGGCTTGGTGACACAGAACCGGTAACACCATCTGTTTTTCCTTATGTACAATTAAGACTTGCTCAGATAGCAGGTGTGGGTTTAGTGGTTCAGAAGATCAATGAAAATGAAACAGTTTATCTGAATATTAGTAGTGGAACTTTAACGGAAAATCCTGATTCAGAATTATCATACAAGCTAACCAAAAACCAGGCGTTGTTTTTAAAAGTTGGAGTTAATTCCAGGAATACTGAAATTTTTAATATTGATTTTGCAAATGCGGAATTAAAGCAACTTATTCATCATTTAGATGTTTACTTTAAATACCATATTGAAGGCTTTAAAGATCGTAGATCAGATACAATTTTTGAACAGATGCTAAAGGAGACTTGATCATGAGAAAGAGGGACAGATTTTTAACCGGAATACTTTTGATTCTCATCGGGGTAGCGATAGGGACATTATTTGCTTTATATACCATTAATGATGATCTGGCTCCACTTTCAGAAGTACGTTATACAGAAATAATGAAAAGTGAATCACCCTTTTTTGAAGATGAAGAATTAGCAGACATTGATCCCCGGTTTGTTTTTAAAACCATAGCAACAAATGTGACTCCTTCTGTTGTGTATATTGAAACTATAATCCCTGTCTCAGAAAACGGAGAAAGCACTTCCGATAGTTTTTGGAATCGTGTAATTCCCCGCAGAGCACGAACAGTGGGTTCGGGAGTTTTGATAACAAGCGACGGTTATATTCTTACCAATAATCATGTAATTGAGGATGCGGTAGATAAAGGCATTAAAGTAGTATTGAACGATAAAAGAGAATACCCCGCAAAAGTTGTTGGGTTAGATCCCAGTACAGATCTGGCAGTAATTAAAATAGAAGGAGGGAATCATTCAGCTATTACCGTCGGTAACTCAGAATCCGTGGATGTAGGAGAATGGGTTTTGGCGATCGGGAATCCTTTCCGACTTCGGTCAACTGTAACCGCAGGCATTGTGAGTGCGCTTAGCAGAGATGTTCAGATCATTGACGATAATTTCAGAATTGAGAGTTTTATTCAGACCGATGCCGCAATCAACAAAGGGAACAGTGGTGGAGCTTTAGTTAACACCAGTGGACAATTAGTAGGAATAAATACCGCAATTGCTTCTCAAAGCGGAAGCTACCAGGGTTATGGGTTCGCAGTACCTGTAAACTTAGCTATGAAAGTGGCTACAGATCTTATCGAATTTGGTGAAGTTCGAAGAGCTTTGCTGGGAGTCAGTATCGCTTCTGTGGATTACAACAGAGCTGTCGATATTGGGTTGGAAGAAGTAAAAGGTGTGGAGATCATAGTTATTACAGAAAACGGTGCTGCTTTTGAAGCAGGTTTAGAACTTGGAGATGTTATTCTGGAAGTAAATGGAGTGGAAGTAAATGAATCCAACCAACTTCAGGAAAAAATTGCCATCGTAAGACCCGGTGAAAAAGTTGAACTTACGATCTGGAGGGATGGTGAAGAATTCAATCAATTTGTAGAATTAAAAATGCTGGAACAACAACAAATAAATGATCTGGTTGGGATTCCGGAATCTCCACAAGAAGAAGAAAATGAGCCCGAAGTATTTGAGTTGGATGTGGATTTTCATGAATTTGATCTTGGCTTCAGAGTTATTGAAGTGCCTGTTCAAAATGGACAGCTAAATCAGTTGATCATTTCAAAAGTGTATAAGTATTCAGAAGCCTGGAACCGAGGGTTGAAAAAGAATCAAAAAGTAATTTCGGTAGACGAAATTGAAGTTGAAGATCTCGAAAGTTTAAAAGAACTTATCATCGAAAATTTAAATAAAAATAAGTCTGTAACTTTAGAGGTGTTGGATGAAGATAATGCCCGTGGTTACGTTGAATTGAAAGATAATTAATGAAAAATACGACCAAACTAGTTTTCATAGCAATAGTATTATTAATGGTTGCCTGCTCAGGTGCGAACGAACTACAGAACACTAATACCTCAGGGGCCAATGATCTTTATCCATCCTGGTATGGAGCCTATGAGTTTTCTTCGGATACATCCGGTTTTTATGCCAGAGCAACAGCCGTTGCATCTGATGCTGACATGGCAAAACTAAGAGCAGAGAAAGAAGCCCGTGCTTTACTTGAAAGCTACATTGCACAGGAACTGGAAGACGTGAGATCTGAATTAGAAAGAGATGGATCAAGTATAGTTAAAGAGCCAAATTTTATACTCATGCTTCGAAATGCTCATCTTAAAGTAGAAGAGGAAGCATCAGTTGTGGATACAGAACACTTCGAAAAAGATGGAGTGTTCAGAGGTTTTGCTAAAGTAGAAATGAGTAAACAAATTCTTAAAAACTTGATAGAATCCGGGTTTGGTTCAAAAAACTCCTATATAAAAGAATATTTGGAATCCCGGGCGTTTAAAGAATTGATAAGTTTATGATTTTAGAAATTAGATAATTCACTTACAAAAATTGACTTGTTTATGATCCTTACGATTTCCAAAAAAGCTTCCAATTACACCGACCTTTAGAATTATTGGCGAGCAAAGAACGTAATGGAATCGACGGCTCCGAAGGAGTAATCATTACACTCAGGCTGATTCGTGAATATGTATCATTAGAACGAAGACCTTTTGTAATGATTAGTCGATGCAATGGAGTTCGCGCCAATAATTCTTGTCGGGAGTTTTTGGTACTGGCGCCTGTGCTGAGGAAGCTCAGTAGCGGTACAAAAGTACACATAGCAAGTAAATTTACTCACAATACTTAAGTAAAGACCTCCTCTGTCTCCTCCTACAACAGGAGGAGGACTCGTTGATAAGAATTAGAATCAACTCGGGAATTCCCCTCCTTATCCAAGGAGGGGCGAACTACTCAGAACCAAAGAATCTGTTTCGTAGCCGGGGAGGTCCGTTTCCAACGCATAGCATCGAGACCAGATAAAACGCTTAACTTAGCACAAGGGTACCTACTTTTGTCTTGATACAAAAGTAGCAAAAGATCAAGCCGAAGTATTTAAGACGGGCTCACTGATCCTGCGCTGAATAATCCTAAAGGTCTTCATTCATTCTGAGAAGATTATGACACTTTTCACCTGAAAGGATTATTCCTACTTCGCAGACGCTCCCTGATCATGCTCACTTTTCCGTCTTAAATACTAAGAGCGAATTCTTCCAGAACGATCTTTACTAAACTGTCAACGAATTACATGACATCTACAAGGATGTCCTAAATAGCCGCTCATACATTTTTACTTAATAATTTCTATTCTCATTCTGATTTTTCATTTCCTTTTAGTATTCTATTTCCAGTTAAAAATCTAGGACAATTTTTAGGATATTTAGTATGATAAGATTGATTGTGGGTATCATTCTTAGTTCAATTACTATTGGACTGCACGCACAACAAAGAGTGAGGACTATGCCTCCGTCTCCTCAGGAATCATATTTACAATTTCAGGAAAGTTTAAATTCTACGGATTCTCCTGATTCTATAATTGAACTATATACAACTTATGCATTACAGAATCTAAGACGCAATCCGGATACTACAGAAGCTGCTTTAAAAAGAATGAATGAAATGAGTGAGCTACCTGAATTGAAATTAGGTGCTTATTCAGATTTTATCAAAGCTAACCTGCTATCACGGCCATATCCTGATTCTGCATTGAAATATGTACACTCATCTATTCAAAAGTTTCAAAAGCTGGACGATTTAAAATCGATTGTTGGTGTCCTAAATATTGAGTCGAGAATCCACTCTCAATTAAATAATTACCTAGAAGCTGAAGAAACATTGTTTCGTGCTATCGAAATTGCACAAAGCGAAGAGGTTAATTCAAGTAATGAAGAGATTAATAATCTTCTAAACATGTTGGCAGACATGTATATGCGGGTTGGAGCTACTGAAATTGCAATACAAAGATATCAGCAGATGTTGGAAATAGAGACGTCTAAAGAAAGAGAGTGTAGAGTTCGTATAAGTGTCAGTAATGCATTTAAAGCAGGTCATAAATTGGAAGATGCTAAATTATACCTTGATCCCTGTTTAGATGAAACAAATATTACCCTCCCTGTTCAAATTGCTGTTATAAAAAGTTACTCTGATCTGGAAAAAAATCTAGGCAATTACGATGAAAGACTTTTCTATATCAAAAAAGCAGTTTCTCTACAGGAGCAGACCCCATATAGAGATCTAACCGCTTATTTATTTCTAGCTGAAGCTTATTATGATAAACAGGAATATTTCAAATCAGACTCTGTATTACAACAAGTGGGCGAAAGAGAATTAAAACGGGTTCAGCCTTTTACTCAATTCCATATTCTTTTTTTGAAAGCTAAATTGCTTCACCAAGCCAATAAATTAAATGAAACCCTTGTAATATTAGACCAAGCCCTGAAGATTCTAGAACGGCTCCCTGAAACACCTCTCGAAATCGACGTTTATACATTACAGGCGGAAATATATAGCAAGTTGGGTGATTATAAAAAGGCTTATGATATCACTAAAACCAGCGAAACAGTTAGTGATATACTAAGAGAAAGAGTGGATGCGAGAGAAGAAGCTAATTCTAAAGTACGTTTTCAAATGAGGGCTAAAAATCAGGAATTAGCCGAAGTAACAAGCGAACTGGGTACAGTAAAGACCAGAAATGCGATAATCATTATTCTGTTAGTGTTGTTGTCTTCGTATATATTATATCGTTACAGACTACATTTCTTACTAAAAGAGGAGCGAACAAGGAATAAAATTGCAAGAGACTTGCATGATGATTTGAGTGCAACCCTTAGTAGTATCAGTTTTTTTAGTGAAGCGGCTAAAAGAGAGGATTCAAATGAGCCAAGTAGATTTTTACAGAGAATAGATGAAAGTGCAATTGAAGCCAAAGAAAAGATCAATGATATAATTTGGGCTATTGATCCTGAAAATGATGATTGGGAAGCATTTCTTACGAAATGTAAACGCTATGGTGCTGAAATGTTTGAGAGCAAAAATATAAATTATGAGATCGATATTGATACTTCGACCGAAGTACCCCAAAAAATCAAAGCCAGACAAGATCTGTGGCTCATATATAAAGAATTGATCACCAATTTAGTTCGTCATTCTGAAGCGACAAATGCATGGGTTAGTTTTACCACTTCAAAAAATAAAATTAATTTAAGTGTACGAGATAATGGGGTGGGTTTTAGAGAACATAGTGATGGCAATGGTCATGGTATCCCCAATATCAAAAAAAGAATGGATAACGTTAGTCCAAAGAACACTTTAGATATTGATTCCGAACCCGGAAAAGGTACTAAATGGGAATTAAAATTTATTTTTTAGAATTAGTTTTTAATTAAACTTTTCGCGAGAATAAATCTGATTCTACCCGGTGTATTGTACCAACTAAAATATTAAACAATTGAGAAATGAGCTTGATAAAGCGATTCGTCAAATTGAGCATTTTTCTACTTGTTATTAACAACGTTACTGTTGCTGCACAGGATACCTCTTACCGGTTTAAGAATTTTTCCCAAAAAGAAGGTCTTTCTCAATCTACTGTATATTCCTTTATTAAAGATGATCTGGGATATATTTGGATTGGTACTAAAGACGGTTTAAACAGGTTTGATGCAGTTTCTTTTTTAAAATTTTATCCTTCAAACACCGATTCAAACTCCATTAGCAATCGTTCAATTCGGGCACTTGCCAAAGATTCTGATGGATATATTTGGGTAGGCACTGATGGTGGCGGCGTAGATAGATTAGATCCAAAAACGAATCAATTTATTAAACTCTGTGATCTGTCAATTCTTTCGGAATGTGTCTCTGAACTAAATGTAACCAGCCTCCAAATAAGAGGAAACGAGCTTTTAATAGGAACCCGAAGCAGAGGCTTGATTTCATTCCATTTGGTTGATAAAACTTTCAGAAAAAAAATTGAAACAAGCTCCACAATATGGGATATAGCTTCAACCAAAGATAATTTGTGGTTGGCTACCTCTGAAGGGCTGTTGAAAGTAGGAAAAGATCAGACTCAGAACTTTCTTCCGGCTGATAATATCAGGGCGATAAAAGTATTGGAAAACGGCTCGTTGTTAATTGGATCAAAAGATAAAGGAGTTCTCATAATGGAGCTTCAATCCAACAGAATAGAGGTTTTTAGTAACGAATTGAGTGAGAAGGAAATATCATCTTTAGAGATAGATGAAAGTAAACAGTTATGGATCGGTACTGACAATAACGGAATTTTTATTACTGATAATCTGGGTAAAGTTATCGCGAAGTTAAAGGCCCCAAAAACTTCTAATGATACTGACTTAAAAAATAACAGTATCAGAACCATATACAAAGATGAAAACGGTCTGATTTGGATTGGGCTTAATAATGCGGGATTCAGTAACTACTATAAATACAGATATCAGTTTGAAAGCTTTTCTACCGAGAATACAAACAGAAGGCTTTCGGGAGATGTGGTTCTTTCATTTAATGAACTGGATAATGGAAATATTTTAATTGGTCTTGAGCAAAATGGTTTGGTTGTCCATAACATTCAGAAGAATTCATATTATAGTATAACTTCGCTTAGTGATGAAAATGTTATCGCAGTTCTGAAAGATTCTAAGAAACAACTATGGGTAGCTACGGACGGTTCGGGCCTAAAACTTATTAAGGATCAAAAAGAGCTAAACTCTATTGATACTATTGAGAATTTAACCAATGAAAGTGTTTTAAGTCTGCATGAAGGAAGTTCAGGCTTGATTTTAGTTGGTACTTATAAAGGGCTTAACATTATAAAAAATGGTGTTGTACAAAACCGTGATTTTATACCGGACTATCTTCAGGATGACAGAGTGCTTGCCATTGAAAGTTTAAATGAAGAGGAATATTTGATCGGCACATTCAGTAACGGATTAGTTTACTTCAACAATATCTCTAAAGAATTTCGACGAATAACTTCAAACTCAAAAAATAACTCTTCCAAAAATGAAACTCCTGAAAGAGTCCAATCTATCTATACCGATACAAATGGTAGAATCTGGTTAGGAACATATTCCGGTCTCGTTCAATTTGATCGTAAGAATGAACAATTCAATACATATACTACTGCTAATGGCTTGCCTAATGATGTGGTTTATGGCATACTGGAAGACTCAAATAATACTTTATGGTTGAGCACTAATGCCGGAGTATCAAACTTTGACCCTGAGAAAAAGACATTTATAAATTATTCCATACAGGATGGTTTATTAAGCAATGAATTCAATGGCGGAGCTTATTTTAAAGACTCAAGAGGGACCTTTTATTTTGGTGGCATCAAAGGGTATACAGCGTTCAATCCTGAAAAAATTGAAAATGTCAGTTTGTCCGGAGAGATAAGAATTCATTCAATGAATGTAGACGGAAGTATTATTAACACTATTACAGCAGAAGATATAGAAATACAGCATGATCAGGATTATATACAATTCGAATTTTCATATCTGAATTTTGCTAATGCCGATAAATATAAACTTGAATTTAAGTTGTCAGGGTTAAGCGAGAATTGGATTCCTGTAAAAAACAGAAGAAGTATCAACTTTTCTGGTCTTCAACCCGGAGAATATGAGTTTAGTATCAGGGCGTTAAATAATTTAAATGGGATAGAAACGGTATCAAAAAGTATTCCTTTTTACATTAAAACCCCGTTCTGGAAAACATGGTACTTTTCGGTTTCTTTACTCATAATTCTTTTTGGTGCAGTGTATTCTTTATTCAGGTACAGGATGTATTTCCTTTTAAAAGAAGAAAGAACCCGAAACAAGATCGCAAGAGATCTGCATGACGATTTGAGCGCTACACTGAGTAGTATTAGTTTCTTCAGCGAAGCCGCAAAGCGAAATCAGCTGGAATCTTCAGGGAAATTTTTACAAAGGATAGATGAAAGCGCTATTGAAGCCAAAGAAAAGATCAATGATATAATTTGGGCTATTGATCCTGAAAATGATGATTGGGAAGCATTTTTGACTAAATGCAAACGCTATGCTGCTGAAATGTTTGAGAGCAAAGATATTGAATATCAGATCAGTTTCGGAAGTTCCGTTTACAAGATCACAGACTATAGCTTAAGGCAGGATCTTTGGTTGGTATTTAAAGAGTTAGTAACTAATGTTGTGAGGCATTCTGAAGCAACTAATGTCAGGGTGTCTTTTAAAAAGAAAAAATCAGTGCTTCAACTGCTTATTGAAGATGATGGGATAGGTCTCAAAGATAAAGATTTGGATAAAGGGAATGGAATCTCTAATCTTAGATACAGATCAGATAGAATGGGGGCAATATTGAAAATAGAATCAATTTCACCGTCAGGAACAAGGGTGGTACTTTCAATATCGGTATAACTACCTGAACAGGTAGTTGATAAGTCTTTATAATGTTGTTTATTTATTTATGATTAAGATTTCTATAATAGAAGACAATAAACATATGAGGGAGGGCTGGGAAACCATTTTGGATTTCGAACCAGAACTATGTGTAATTGCGACCTATAGCAGCTGTGAAGATGCTCTGAAAGAAAATCAACTTGGAAAAAGTGATGTTCTACTGCTGGATATTGAACTTCCGGGGATGCATGGGACTGAAGGAGTTAAGGTTATCAAAGAAAAGTACGAGCATCTTATCGTGTTGATGGTAACCATGCACGACGAAAACGAAAAAGTATTTACAGCACTAAGAAATGGGGCAGTAGGGTACTTGCTGAAAAAAACATCTCCTTCCGAATTAATTGAAGCTATTACCGACGCAGTAAATGGCGGATCTCCTATGAGTCCTAACATAGCAAGAAAAGTGATCTCTTCTTTCCAAAAAAAACAAGAAATAGAAGTAGAACTGACCGATACCGAAGAACAAATATTAGGTGAATTGGCAGCGGGTCTGTCTTATAAAGCTATTTCAAATAAAATCTATCTTTCTGTTGATGGGGTACGGTATCACATCAGAAATATTTACCAAAAACTGGAAGCAAAAAATCGAAGCGAAGCTGTAGCCAAAGGGATTAACTTTAATCTAATACAACCCTGATCAATCGCTTTACTTAAGAGAGAGTTATTTAAATTTTATAGTAGTTGAATTCTTTGATTTTCATTTAATTTCAGGCTGAAATAAGTATGTTTTTCAGATTAGAATTCCTTGCCTAACAATCGGATAATATTAGATTCCGGAATACTACATATTTAGGTAGTGTAATTTTTTAAAGTCATGATTATTGTGAATTGAAACCCTGAAAAGGTTTAATGTTAATTCAATTCAAAAGTGATGAAAACTTTAAAAGCTACCATTCTTGTCATTTTACTGGGAACTATCGGAGCGCATCTTAATGCTCAGACCAGTATTTCCGGAAACATTACTACAAATACAACATGGACCACAGCAGGAAGTCCTTATATAATAGTAGGGAGCACAACTATTACAAATGGAGACACCTTAACTATTGATGATGGTGTGGAAGTAAAATTCGATAATGGAACTCAGCTTACTGTTTCAGGAGCTTTGGTTGGAAACGGAGTTACGTTCACAGGAAATACAGGGACTTCTAGAGGAGCCTGGAATCGAATATTCACCAATTTTGAAAGTAGCTGGATTCATTTAAGAAATTCAACGCTTCAGTTTGCAACAGATGCTATTTATGTAGGAGCAGGTGAGGTTCGTCTTGATACAGTCACGATCAGTGATTCCAATCGTGGAGTCACGATCACTCAGAATACAAATACAACCATAAATGGGGCTACAATTACCAATAATGAATATCCGATCAATATAGCATCTGAGGGATACATCGCTTATGAAGGATCTAACGACTTTACAGGTAATGACAATGATGTAGTATATCTGAGTCACGCGTCTAACATTGATGTTAACTTTACACTTGAAAATCCGGGTATCCCATATTTACCAAGTGGTTCAAAGTATGTTAGTTCCGGAGATACGTTAACGATAAAGAGAGGAAATATCTTAAAGTTTAATCAAAATCATCAGCTATATACTCAGAATGGCGGGGTAATAATTGCTGAAGGTACTGAGTCGGAACCCATCTACTTTACCTCAAATCGAAATGATAACATTGGAGGAGATACTAATAATGATGGAACTGCTTCTGTTCCTGGTAACAGAGATTGGTATGGTATAACAATAAACGGTAAATCAACAAGCAGTTCTTTTAAACATGTGAATGTGAGTTTTGCAGGATATGTACCTCATTCAAGTAGTTCAGCCTATCAAGGAGGTATTACATTGGTAGAAAATAATTCTCAGGTTGACAGCAGCGCATTCAATAATAACTATTACGGAATTGTACTCAGAGATAGTTCAGATGCGGCTATCACCAATAATACGATTGGAAGCAGTGGAGTGGTACCTGTGGCTTTAACTTTTGACAGTGAACCCGTATTTACAAATAATGCTTTTTCATCTTCAAACAACGAATATGATGCTATTGGATTAATCGGAACTACCATTACGGGAAGTAATTATCTTCCAAAAAGGAATTTTACATCTATTCCTAATGTGACCTATTTGCTTCTGAGAGAACTATATGTGGATACCGGTGCAACTTTAGAAATTGAACCTGGAGTTGTCATTAAATCAACAGGATCAGGAATCAGAGTAAAAGGAACCCTGACTAGTGATGGTACAGTTACAGATCCCATTATTTTTACCTCGGTAAAAGATGATAATGTTGGAAACCCGAATGACACCAATAAAGACGGAAATAACACGGTACCGGGAAATACGGATTGGAGAGGAATTGCTTTGGGAGAGGACTCAGATGCCTCTGTAATCGATTACAACGAAATCAGATATGCTTATTATAACACTAGCTTTCAATATGGATCATCCGGTTCTTCGATCTCTCCAAGAGGTGCTTTAAATTTATACGATGCAGATATTTCAATTACTAACTCTGATATTGGCAACACGTATGAGTTTGCAATTGATTCCAGAGGAACGTCTGCTCCAACGGTCTCAAATAATTCGTTTACGAACACCGGTTCCGTTCCGGTAGCACTCGACCTTTCTTCAGATCCGACTTTCAACGGAAATACGTTAGCAAATGCCGGTTTGGTAGCTATAGGTTATCATGGAGGTACTTTCAATAATGACGGGATAATCAGAGCCAGAACGTTTGCAGGCTATGATAATATCACTTCGGTCCTTTTGTCAGATATTACAATCGCAAGCGGTACTAAACTAACAATCGAGCCCGGTACAGTAATTAAATCACAAACAGGACCTTATGGTGGATTAACTCTTCGAGTAGAAGGTGCTTTAGATGCGGCAGGAACACCGGATAGCTTGATCTACTTTACATCTATTTTTGATGATCAGGTTGGGAATCCCTTAGATACTAATAACGATGGTGGAGGATCTTCACCCGGAGCAAATAACTGGGGAGCTATACGTTTTATGGGTACTTCTGATGATGTAAATTCAGAAATTTCTAATGCGGAACTTAGATATGGCAGGCATGGGGTGATCTTCACAGATGCAGCTCCTACTATTGATAATGTAACAATACTTTCATGTGGTCTGTACGGTTTTGGAATAGAAAGTGGTTCAACGGTTTCCATAAATAATTCTACTATCCAAAATTGTGGTTGGGAACCTATTGCAATCAGCTCAAATGCACTTCCAACGTTTTCAGGTAATAATTTTAATGGAAATGGCTCTAATGCGGTGGGTATTTTAGAAGCAAACACGTTTCATACATCGAGCGGGATAAATCAAGGGAATAAATTTTTTGATACCCGAGAAACAATTTCATCTGATGTGACCATATCTCCATATACGGTTGCCGGATTTACGAATATTCCATTTATAACCAGGCAAAGATGGGTAGTAGGAGCAAATGCGACAGTTACTATTGATCCTTTATCAGTGTTTAAGGGAGATGATATTTTATATGTAGATGGTGCACTAAGAGTACTTGGCACTGAAACAGAACCGATTATCTTTACTTCTTACAATGATGACAGCGCAGGTGGAGATTCTAACAACGATGGGAACAATACTGTACCAAGCCCGGGGCAGTCCGCTCAAATTCAATTCAGGGCATCTTCTTTAGATTCAGCAAACTTAATTAAAAATACTGAATTCAGATATCCGGGAAACCCGATCAGGTTTATTAATGCAGGAGGAAAAATAGATAGTTCTTTAATTCAATTAACCTCAGATAATGGAATAGACATCTCCGGAAATGCTGATCCTGTGATAACCAATAACAGATTTGAAAACATTGGATCGCCAAGTAGCTTTTCAAGAAGACATTCCATCCTAATGGATATGTTTTCAAATCCAACTTTCTCTGGAAACGTTGAATCTAATGTATCTTTGAAAGGCTTGGCGATAAAAGGTGGAACCTGGGGTAGCGATGCTACTCTTCCTTTTCGTTCATTCGCAGGAACTGATAGCATTACCTACCATATGACATCGGGAATTACAATTCCTTCGGGTTCTAAAATTACTATACCGGATGGGATGGTACTTAAAAGAGATACTCGGTTTGGTGCATCCAGAGTAAATTTCAATATGTTTACTGTAAATGGAGCTCTTGAAATAGCCGGTACTTCTTCAAATCCTGTTATTTTTACGTCGGATACGGATGACAGCTACGGACAACCAGCAGATATATATGGGAATGGATCTGTTGATGAAGATGATGATTATAAATCAGGACATTGGATTATTTATAACGCTACCAGCAATGATACAAGTAACATTATTAACAATGCTATTTTTAAATTTGGATCAGAGGCTATTGTTGCAAATAGTGCGAACCCAACAATAATAAACTCAATGTTTGAGCAAAATAGATATGGAATTTCACTTACGGGGGTTTCAGAGCCATATGTTGAAAACAACACTTTCCACAATCTTGATTTTACACCTTTATTAATTTCCTTGGTTTCATACCCACAAACTGTTTCAGGAAATGAAATGAGTGGAAGTACTTACAAGGCTATTGGGGTGCGTACTGAGACATTAGTACAGGATATTACTCTTGAGAAAAGAGATTTCGGAGGTAAAGTTGGTATTCCATACTTCTTTACAGGAACCTATACAGTCGGAACCGGAGCGGTACTTACAATTGCACCGGGAGTGGTGAATAAATTCAATAATAGCCGACAATTAAATGTTCAAAAGGGTTTGATTGCAGAAGGGGGAAACACACCGGACAGCATGATCGTATTTACATCTATATACGATGATTTTTATGGGGGAGATACCAATGCTGACAGTAACGCAACAAAGGCGGAGCCCGGTAACTGGCTTGGAATTAAATACGAAGGAACCTCACTTCAGAATGTATCAAGTCTGGATCATACTATTATTAAACACGCTCGTGGTGGAAGTAGTTACGCCGGAGTTTTAGCGGATAATTCAAGTCCAACTATTACCAATTCCATAATTGCAGAAAACGACCGAGGAATTATGGTGTATGGATCTGGCAACCCCTCTATCACAAATAGTGACATTTCCGGTAATACAGAATTTGGAATATTTAACCGTGATAAAACCTTTACCATTGATGCTACCAATAACTGGTGGGGCAATAACTCGGGCCCAACTCATACTACCAATCCAACAGGAACAGGCGACGAGGTAAGCGACGGTGTTGATTTCGGGGCTTTTACAGGAAGCGGTGCTTCAAATCCTGTTCTCGGTGACGTTTCTCTGAATGGTAAAGTACAATCATTTGACGCCGCAAAATTACTAAGAGTAGCAGCTTTGATCGATACTTTGAATGCGACTCAATTGAAGGTAGCAGATGTTTCAGGGAATGGAACTGTAAGTGCAATGGATGCATCCTATGTTTTACAATACGTAGTTGGTTTAATTGAAGCATTTCCTGCAGAACTGAATTCCAAAGAAAGATTTGATATGAATTCTATCGAAGGAACAGAGGATATGATTCTTACTTTAGGAAATCCTGTCTCAGTAAGCGAAACAGAATTCACAGTTTTAATTAATATCGATAATGTATCCAAATTGTATTCATCAGAAATTACCATAGCGTTTGATGAGAATAACCTGGAATTAATTGAATCAAATGTATCTCAAATCTTTGATGAGGCTATGGTATCAGAGAACAAAGGATCAAGAGGGAAGTATTCAGTTGCAATAGCTTCCGGTGAGCCGGTTTCTGAGAATGGAGAAATAGCTAATTTAACATTCAGACTTAAAGACCGAAACTCATCTCCATCTATTTCAATTGACAGATTTCAGGCAAACGAAGTTGATCTGATGACCACTTCAGTAAGTAATGAAGACCTGTCACTGAATATTCCTGATGAGTTCCAGCTTTATCAGAACTATCCCAATCCCTTTAACCCATCTACAACCATTGGCTTTGATGTTCCAAGCGGTAAGACACTGGTCAGGTTGGAGATATATAATATTCTGGGCCAAAGAGTTAAAACACTCGTAAATGATGTGTATACAGCAGGCCGATACAAAGTAAGCTGGGACGGAACCAATAATGTAGGCGGCAGAGTAAGTACCGGAGTTTATATTTACAGAATGCAAGCCGGCGATATAGTACAGTCCAAAAAACTAACCTTCATAAAATAATTGATGATAAAGGGGGAGCAATTCCCCTTAAAATCATCGAGGTATAAGTTATGAGACTAAGCAAACTAAAGATCTTAACAGTCATTGCGATATCGGCAATAGTTTCGATATCAGCAAATGCTCAGGTTGGGTTAACATTCGAGAGAATAACTTCCGATGCAGGATATGTGGAAGGAGATACCGTAAATATTTCTGTGTTCGCAGATTCAAGCTTAACAGGTGAAGGAGCTCTGGCTCTTACAATGAGGTTGACATACGATGATTATTATTTGTTGCCTCTTTCTGTTAAAACAGACAGCAGCATTTTAAAGGATGCAGGTTGGTCAGTCACTCCAAATTTATCGGATTCTGATGTAATTTCTATCGCTGCAGCAGGAACAAGTGAACTAACAGGTTCGGGGCGTTTATTTTCTATAGATTTTGAACTTGTCCGTAGAGGAACAGGCAATATCTTTTTTGATAAACCGAATACATTCTTCAATGAAAGTGTGGATGATATTCCGATCGTTTATAATAATGATTATGGACAGACCTATATAGCTGCGAAACCTACAATAAATGTAAGTTTGGCAAGTTCAGGTGAGATTGTACTCGGTGATTCCGTACAGGCTTTTGTTTCGGGGCAAGAAGATCCCACAGTCTGGTCTGTAACCGATACTTCTTTAGCGTTCGTAAAACCAAATGGCATCGTTCAATCCAAAGCGTTCGGTACAGTCGGTATAATTGCAGAAGACAACAGGGGAATAAGGGATACCTCTGATCTTAAAATATTAGGTTTCAGATTGACAGGTGAGGACACCACAAACTTTCAGGGACAGGAAGTCACGGTACATATAAACGCTTCTGACCTGACGACTTTGAATGCTCAATCAGGTTCATTTTTTCTGAACACGAACGTAAGCGACAATTTCGAAGTACTGGGAATAGATGCAGGCGAATTACTCGATGGATCAGCTAATGTATCATACAATGTTGAATCAAACGGAATATCTGTAGCATTTGCTCAGACAGCGGATATAATCGGTTCCGGAAGACTATTGAGTATACGTTTGAAGTATTCTGACTCTAAGACGTTCAGTAATTACTCATATTTTAGTGATGTGTTGATAAACGAGGACCTGAAAGGAGGAATGGAACCATTTACAATCCGATCAAACGCGTTACCTTCCTTATCGATAACAAATACAGGGTCAGAAGGTGATTTAGTCGGAGATACTCTTCAGTTTTCAGTGTCTAACAACACAGGTCCTGTAAGCTGGAGTGTTTCGAATAATAGTCTTGCAGAGATAGACAGTAGTGGAAAAGTGATCACAAAAAAGGGAGGTACCTTTTTTATATCTGCTGAAGATTCCATTGGAGCTACTGCAAGTACTAATAACTTCACTTTTTATGATGTGTTGGTTGAACTTCCGGATACGTCAATGCTTGTTACTGATACTTTATACTATCCGGTGAGAATTTCTAATGTCGACAGATCGGGTTCATCTATTCTTTCAACCGATATAACCTTTAGTTATACAAATACACAGTTAAATTACCTTGGTTTTGCACAGGATGCTTCACTTATAGATGGATGGAGCTTTGCTGAAAACCAGCTTACATCTTCTCAGGTTAAATTAGTTGGAGGAGGAGTTAATCCAATAGAAACCAACGGCGATATTGGCTACCTGATGTTTAAAGCAGATACCACTGTTGATTCGGACTTATATTCATACCCAATCTTGAATGAAGTTTTTCTGAACGAAGGATCGCCGAATCTTAAAAAAGATAACGGAAGAATTTTTATATCCACCAAACCACTAACTCCGGAGCTTTTATATCCTGCAAATGGTGAACAAAATACTTCATTAGATCCGAATCTTGATTGGATGAATGCAGTTGGTGCAGAATCTTACGATGTTCAGATCTCTGACAATGGTAGTTTCTCTTCACCGGTTTTAGATACTACCGGAGTTCTGTCTGATAATTTGAATGTAACGGGTCTGTCAGGAAGTACCACGCATTACTGGAGAGTTCGGTCTGTAAATTCAAGCGGAACCAGCAACTGGACTTCTGCATGGTCATTCAGAACACAAGATCCGGTTCCTGAATCACCGGTACAGACTAGTCCATCTGATAATGCCACAGACCAACCGCTGACAACAATTGTGCAATGGAATAGTGTTACTTATGCCACTAATTATCGCGTTGAAATATCAAATGATTCACTTTTTTCAACTACGTTGTTAGATAGCACCCTAAGTAATTCCCAAACATTCATGACGTTGCAGAATCTGGATTACGATATCAAATACTTCTGGCGAGTTTATGCATCTAACGCAACAGGGGAGAGTGCAGCTAGTTCTACCAGAAGTTTTACTACCGAAGATGGATTACCGGATGTACCACAGCTAACATCTCCGCTAAACAATGCAACAGATCTGGATACGCTGGTGAGTTTCCAGTGGAATGCTTCTAATGATGCAGAAGCTTATGAAATTCAGGTTGCGACAGATTCGGAATTCAACATCCTCTTTTTTGAAGATAGCCTGAGTGCTACAATGGTTGAGGACATAAAATTCGAGTTTGCAAGCACGTACTATTGGAGAGTCAGAGCTGTAAATTCAGTTGGAGAAAGTGTCTGGACTTCGGCAAGAACCTTCACTGTAAAAGAACAGGAACCGGAAATTCCGCAACTTTTTTTCCCGGCAGATGATCATGTTGATGTTGATACCTTAACAACATTTGTCTGGAATAACGCTGACAGAGCAAATTCATATACATTCCAATTATCTACGGATAGCTTATTCGGGAGTATATTCTTTGATGTGATCACATCAGATACTTCAGAAAATGTAGGAGGGATGGAATTTCAGCAAAAGTATTTCTGGAGAGTAAAATCTTCTAATTCTGCAGGTGAAAGTGAATACTCAACAGTAAGCTCTTTTACAGTTAAAGCTGAAGATGCTTCCGTTCCTGAATTGTTAAGTCCTGCAAATAATGTTCAAAATAGTGAGCTTTCTCCTGACTTTGTATGGAGTGCAGCACAAGGTGCAACTAAATATGAGTTCCAGCTTTCGTCCATATTGGATTTCTCTTCATTAACAGATAATCAGACTCTGACCGACACTACATACAGTCTTGGCTCCGATCTTGATTATGAAACGCAGTATTACTGGAGAGTTCGTGGAATTGGAGTGAGTGATACATCTGATTGGTCGCCGGTATTTAATTTTAAAACAATATTTGATAAACCTGAAGCTCCGGTTTTGGTTTCACCTGAAGATGAGGCTGTGGATTTAGACATCACTTCTTTATTCAAATGGTCATCAGTAGTAAATGCTGAATCTTATACACTACAAATATCAGAAGTAAGTGATTTTACAACTATGTTTTTAGAATCAACGCTTTCCGATACCATGGAAACAGCTGGTGGGTTTGATTATCAGTCCGTTTATTTCTGGAGAGTAAAAGCTTCAAATTCTACCGGTGACAGCGATTATTCAACTACCTTTTCATTTACTGTAAAAGCGGAAGATGCATCTGTACCGGCACCTTTGTCACCTGAAAACAACAGTGAAAATGTGAGTGTGTCTCCGGAATTTATCTGGACTAATGCACAAGGTGCAGTTCAATATGAATTTCAGCTTTCGGATGATGTTCAATTCAACACAACTTTGGTGTCAGATATACAATCAGACACTACAACCGGAATCAGTAGTGACTTAAATTTTGAGACTACTTACTTCTGGAGAGTTCGTGGAATCGGCGCTGCTTCAGATTATTCTGACTGGTCACCGGTTATGACTTTCACCACTACACCTGATATTCCGAACGTTCCGACGCTTATCAGTCCGGCTGACGGCGCCAATAATCTGGAAATACAGACAGAATTTGTATGGACTAATATTGGGTCTGCTGAGGATTATACTATTCAAATTTCAGGAAGTGATGTATTCAGTTCTGTATTGTATGATTCAACTTTATCAGACACATCAATACTTGTAGATCAATTTGAATACGAAAGCACTTATTTCTGGAGGGTTAAGGCAAGTAATACGGCAGGAGATAGTGATTATTCAACAGCTAATTCTTTTACGACTAAAGAAGCACCTGAAAGTGCTCCGACAGTTAAAAGTGCACTAGGTGAGATCACTCTGGAAGAGGATTTTGCAACATACTTTGTGAAAAGTCTTGATTCAGTGTTTACGGATAATGAATCGCCGGAACTTGTCTATGAGATCGTTTTTACCTCAGAAAATATAAATGCGAGCTTAAATCAGGATTCACTGTTTATTTCATCAGTACAGGATTCTAATGGTGTTAATCAGTTAGTTATTAAAGCTACTGACACAGGTGGTTTGTTTGTTCATGACACACTTACTGTTGAAGTGCTCTCAATAAACGACATTCCTTATGTTGAGAACCTGGTTGATACAGTTTCATTTACTACTAAACTTCCGGGAGAATTTAATTTCGCAGGAAAAGTTAATGACGTTGAGACTCCTTTTGAAGAGCTTATATTTTCCGCTGTTGTTGTACCGGAACAAATAACTTTTTCACTGGATGCAGAAAACGGGCTAATCGAACTTTCTTCAGATACTTTTACCGGAGAAGGATTGTTAACCTTTACTGCTAAAGATGCAGACGGTGATTCAGTTTCTGTAGATGTTATTCTTGTTGTAACTATGTCAACATCAAATGAGGATGATGGACAGTTACCTGCTCAATTTTCACTTTCACAAAACTATCCAAATCCATTTAATCCAAGCTCTACCATTAAATTTGGTATTCCTGAAGCCGCAGTAGTAAAACTGGATGTTTATAATTTGTTGGGACAAAGAGTTAAATCACTTGTTAACGCTCAAAAATCAGCAGGTTATCATACAGTAACTTTTAATGCGTCTGATCTGTCATCAGGAATGTACATTTACAGAATTCAGGCAGGAGATTTTGTGCAAATTAAAAGAATGACTTTGATAAAATAATACCCGAAACCACCTGAATATGCGTTTTTATACCTTCTGATTTGTATTAGGTTAGATTGTCCTTACTAACCTGAACAACATATGTTCATCGAGAAACCTTGTTTTGAAAGACAGGGTTTTTTTATTTCACAACCACTCTATTTTTCACGATATTCAGTCCAATTAAAAGACTTAATCAAGACGTAGCTTTTCGTGAAAGAATTTATTCGTATAGCATCAGGACAAGGTTTTTGGGGAGATCTCCCAATTGCTCCGGTAAATCAGGCTAAAAAAGGGCCTATAGATTATTTAGTAATGGATTATCTGGCAGAAGTGACCATGTCCATTATGCAGAAACAAAGAATGCGAAATCCGGATTGGGGTTATGCACGGGATTTTGTTGGAGTAGTTGAACAAGTTCTGCCCGAGATTGAAAAAGACGGAATTAAAGTGATCAGCAATGCAGGGGGGGTAAATCCTCAGGCTTGCAAGGATGAGATTCTGAAGATCGCTAAAGATAAAGGTTATAAAAACCTTAAAGTTGCCGTTGTAGACGGTGATGATATTCTTCCGAACATTGACGAATTGATTGCAGATGGACATGCCCTTAAAAATATGGAAA
This sequence comes from Balneola sp. EhC07, assembly GCF_001650905.1. GTDB lineage: Bacteria > Bacteroidota > Rhodothermia > Balneolales > Balneolaceae > Balneola. The sequence goes on along the minus strand of NZ_LXYG01000002.1, from coordinate 135,318 downwards.
CCGGTGAGCCGATCACGACGGTTAAAGATCAGTTGTTAAGTGCAAATATCTATTTTGGCTGTCAGCCAATTGTTGAAGCTTTGAAATTAGGTGCTGATGTTATCATTACCGGACGTGTAACTGATACCGGACTTACTTTAGCTCCAATGATCCATGAGTTTGGCTGGGAATACGATGATTTTGATAAAATGTCGGTTGGTACTATTGCCGGACATATCTTAGAATGTGGTGCTCAGGCATCAGGTGGTAATTTCACAGACTGGGAAAAAGTTGAAGATTTTACAGATATAGGATTTCCTATAGTAGAAGCTTATCCAAGCGGTGAATTTTTTGTTACTAAACATGAAGGGACAGGTGGATTGGTTAGTTCGCAAACAGTAAAAGAGCAATTGTTATATGAAATCGGTGATCCGAAAGATTATATAACTCCGGATGTAGTAGCTGATTTTACTTCCATTCATGTTGAAGATGTTGGTAAGAACAGAGTTAAAGTGTACGGAATTAAAGGTGAGCCATTTACGGATTCCTATAAAGTTTCCGCTAGCTACAACGATGGATATAAATTATCAGCAACCTTGGTGTACTCATGGCCTGACGCTCTTAAAAAAGCTCAAAAAGGAGCCGAAATACTGGAAGAGAGAGCAAAGGCTCTTGGCTTGAATCTAACAGAATTCAAAAAAGAATATATTGGATACAATGGTGTGGATGAACGTCCTACCAATGATGATCCCGAGAATGATGATATTGATGAAATTCAAATGCGAATTTCAGTTACAGGACCAAAAAAGGAAGATTTGAACCGCTTTGGTATGGAAATAGCGCCATTGATATTGACCGGACCAAGCGGTGTTACGGGTTTTGCCGGAGGACGTCCTAAAGCAAGCGACGTGGTGGCTTATTGGCCGGCGTTGTTGGCAAAGAAAGCAGTTCAACCAAGAGTAACTATTTACGAAATTAACTAACTAACTAAATCAATCAGAACAGATAATGAAGATTGCAGTAATTGGAGCAGGGGTAGCAGGATTAACAGCCGGAAAAGTATTAGCCGGGTCAGGACATGAAGTTGTTGTTTTTGAAAAGAGCCGAGGCTACGGCGGCAGGTTAGCTACCCGTTATGCAGGATCAGATAATTCCACTAAAGTTGATCATGGTTTACCATATATAGAAGTTTCTTCTCCTGATATTGAACCATTAATTGATGAGCTGGTTGAAGCTGGAATATTAACTCCTTGGCAAGGCCCGTTCGTGCATATGAATGAGAAAGGTGAGCTCTCTGATGTTAAACCATCCAAAAAAAGATACATTGCTCCAAAGGGAATGAATCAGGTTGGGAAAAAACTAGCCAGAATGGTGGATGTCAGAACTGAAACTAAAGTCAGTGGCGTAACACATATTGGCGAGGACCGAACCAAGAAACGTTCCTGGATGCTAAACTTCCCGACCGGTCTAACAGAAAATTTTGATGCCGTTATTCTTGCTACACCGTCAAAACAGGCATATGCAATTCTGAATACAACGATCGATGAAGTTCAAACGCTTAAGCTTCTTCGGGAAGTGGATGATGTGGAATACGCTCCTTCTTTTTCACTTATGGTTGGATATGGTTCAACAGATAACCCTGATTGGGCAATGATGACTTGCGATAATGACGTTATCGAATCTATAACAAATGAAACTTCAAAAAGATCAGAAGACTCAGAATGTGCATTTGTAGTTCATACTACCTCAGAATTTGCAACTAAATTCAAGGATTCTGATCGCGATGAAGTGCAGGAAATTATTCTGGATGAACTCGCGGAGATCTTAGGCGGGTGGAGTGCTCTTCCGGAGTGGAAACAACTGCATTTCTGGAGATACACAAAAGCGGTTAATCCTTTACCATCTCCGTTTATGGAAGTAGTTGGGAACGATGCCCCCATAGCTTTGGTAGGTAGTTATATGAATGGTGATTCTGTAGAATCTGCATATTTATCCGGCCTTGCGATTGGTAAATTCTGGTCAGATAAATTTTCAGACTAAATAAATAAACTTTTAAAACCCGACCTTTTGGGTGCTTTAAAACGATTAAATAGCTATCTCAGTAAATATAAGTGGGCAGTGGTGCTGGGTACCCTGTTCCTTACAGGTGCTAACTTCTTTCTGGTTTGGATTCCCGGTCTTATCCGTAAAACAATGGATGAAGTAGAAGCGCTGAAAAATGCTGATTACGATGGTGCAGACACTCTTTTTTCGACGCTTTTCTCAACAGAAGCCGGAATAGTACTTGCTGAAAATGCAGGCTATCTGATCGGAGCAGTAGCTTTATATGGAATTCTGCTGTTTGCAACACGACAGACTTTGATCGTTTCTTCCAGAAAAGTTGAATTTGATATGAGAAACGAGATTCTGGAAAAACTCATGAAGCTGCCTCAACGTTTCTATGCAAAGTATTCCTCCGGAGAAATTTATGTTAGGGCAACTGAAGATGTAAACAAAGTCCGCGAATACTACGGTCCGGTTATCATGTATAGCATTAACACGATTACCAGAGCGGGTTTTGTGATAACCATGATGTATATAGTGAGTAAAGACCTCATGATCTGGGCATTAATTCCACTTCCGTTCATTTCTGTATTTGCTTACTGGATAACAGGTTACATACACAAGCACTCAATTATAATTCAGGAGCAATACTCTGAACTGGCAGGACAGGCAAAGGAAACCTTTTCCAGTATCCGGTTAATAAAAGCATACAACAGACTCGATAACGAACAAAAGAAGTTCGAGAAGATGAGCGAACAGTATCGAAAGAAAAAGCTTCGTTTAGATATGATCGAATCTCTGTTTCATCCGGCACTAAATTTTCTGATCGGTATCTCTCTTTTAATTGTGATCTGGAAAGGTGGAGAGATGATCATTCAGGGTTCGCTAACGGTTGGTAATATTGCTGAATTCTTGATCTATGTGGCGTACTTAACCTGGCCGGTTGCAGCTTTAGGATATACCACAAACAGATTCCAAAAATCTCTTGCGTCATGGAACAGAATTGAAGAAGTGTTGGATCAGCCTATCGAAATTGAAAGCTTAACAAAAGTTGATGATCAGGACAGTAAAAAACCTTCTTTTGGTTCAATCGAGTTTAAAAATGTAAGTTTCAAATATCCCGATACCACTGAAAATGTGATCAAGAATGTAAGTTTCAAGATCGAGAAAGGACAAAATATAGCCATTGTAGGTAGAACCGGGTCAGGGAAAACAAGCCTTGTACAACTTATCCCACGTTTATTCGATCCAAATGAAGGCGAAGTGCTGATAGACGGACAGGATATCAAATCTCTGGATCTGGAAAAGCTTCGATCAGCTATTGGCTTTGTACCTCAGGATACTTTTCTTTTTTCTGATACCATCAGTGATAATATTTCATTCGGTATTGAGGGAGCTACTACTGAGATGATAGAAGAGGCTGCAGAAAAAGCTCAGGTTAAAGAGAATATTTTGGATTTTGAGAAAAAATTTGAGACTATGTTAGGAGAAAGGGGAATAACTCTTTCGGGTGGGCAAAAACAGCGTACGGCTATTGCAAGGGCATTAATTAAAGACCCGAATATTCTGATTTTTGATGATTCACTAAGCGCAGTTGACACAAAAACAGAAGAAGCCATACTAAAACATTTGAGACAAGAATTAAGTGGCAGGACAACAATAATGATAAGTCACCGTATTTCAACTATAAAAGATGCGGATGTGATTTATTATTTAAAAGATGGTGAAATTGTAGAATCTGGGAATCACCAAGAACTTTTAGCACTTGAAGGACATTATACTAACATGTATAACAAGCAAATACTAGAACAAGAACTGGCTGAAATATAAAACTGGACATATGAGGATAGCCTGAACGCGATTCCTCATTTAAAATAACTTACGGGAGACACACAATGATAGTAGTTCCACTAGGCGTAGCCTCAGCAACCCCAACAGCAGTACGACATTTACCTGCAGTAGCCCTTTGGCGCGAAGGAAGCGTTTTTCTTTTCGATTGTGGCGAAAATGCACAAATGAGAATGCTTCAGGCCGGAATAAAACGCTCTAAAATAGAATGCATTTTTATTTCTCATTTTGACGTGGATCATTATTCCGGACTAATTGGATTGTTATCTACATTACAACTTCAACGTCGCGATAAGCCATTGAGAATTGTTGCTCCGGAAGGAATTCAGGAATATGTGGAATGGAATCTTAAGTTTTCGGGAGTAGAACTCGGCTTTGAGATCATCTTCATAGAAGTAGAAGAAGGAACGGATGAAGCTCGGGTCATCGATGAAGAGGATTATTATGTAGAAGCGAGAGCACTCAAACACAGAAGATATTGTCTTGGCTACCGATTTCAGGAAAAAGATAAACCTGGTAAAGTAAATGCTGAGAAAGCTACTGAAATGGGAATCACGGAAGATCAGCAGTTCAAAGATCTGAAAGACGGACAAGATGTTACCTTAAGCGACGGAACAGTCGTAGAATCTTCTGATATCGTAGGACATCCGCGACCCGGAGACAGTTTTGCTTATGTGACCGACACAGAATACTGCCCGAATGCTGTTAAACTAGGGATGAACACCAACATCCTTTATCACGAAGCTACATTTAGTGATTCGCTATCTGATAAGGCCTCAGAAACAGGACATTCTTCAGCAAAAGATGCTGCAAGAGTGGCTACTGAAGCTCAAACAAAACTGTTGGTTATCGGTCATTTTTCCGCACGATACACAAACGCACATCTGCTTTTGAAAGAAGCCAGAGAAGGTTTTTATCCAGCATGGCTAGCTAATGAGTTACGACCAATTTTTACAGATCCTACCCATGAGCGTGGAATTGTTAAAGCAAAAGTTGAGTTAAAAGATCTGACAAAGGATTCCGGAAGCAGTAGCAGTTACAGCAAAGGAAGCAGTGATCGAAGAGGAGGCGGCAGAAAGAACTTCCGTCCAAGAAGGAAAAGTAGCGGAAGCAATTACAGAAGCAATAGTAGAGATCGTAACAGTGGATATAAAAGCAGAAGGTCTTCAGATAGTGACAGACCCAAAAGCAACGATGAAAACCGTTGGAACAAAGATTCAAGTAATCGCTCCAGATCTTCATACAGAGATCAGGACAGATTTTAAACTGAAAAGCATTGGGTAAGAAAGAAACCAAAAAAGCCGTCGATAGAAAACTAATTCGGCGGCTTTATTTTTATATACGTCCATACAGATGGTTTGTAGTACTTGCCATAGGTTTAACACTGACAGCGGCATTTCTGGGAACTGTACGCCCAAAACTTACTCAGATCGCCGTTGATGATTACATTGCATTCAATGACTTGGATGGACTACTCAAGATCATTGGACTTCTTTTTCTTGCTCAGATAGGTGAGTTTGTACTTCAGGTTATCAACACTTATATCACACGCTGGTTTGGTCAGGGATCACTCTTCTCATTGCGAAATGCAGTGTTTAAGAAAATTCAGAATTTAAATATTCAATTCTTTGATAAGAATCCGATCGGTAAGCTTATCACGCGGACTACCAGTGATATTGAAGCACTTAGTGAGCTTCTTTCAGACGGCGTAGTAGCTATCATCGGGGATTGTTTCCGGATCATATTCATTCTCTACTTTATGTTCAGTATGAGCTGGGAACTTACTCTGGTTACCATAGCGATACTTCCGGCTCTGTTCTATGCTACGTTTTGGTTCAAAGGTAAAGTGCGTATATCTTTTCTTGAAGTAAGAGATCAGATCGCTCGCCTTAATTCTTTTGTGCAGGAGCATATCAACGGAATGGACATCGTTCAGCTTTTCAACAGAGAGAAAAAGCAGCAGGATAAATTCAAAAACATAAATGCGGCTCATCGCAAAGCGCATATTGAAACCATTTTCTACTTCTCTATTTTCTGGCCTTTGGTAGAAGTTATGGCAAGTTTCGCCATGGCGTTGGTCGTTTGGTACGGAGGTGGTCGCGCACTGATGGGTGGAGTGACATTTGGTGTACTTCTGGCTTTTATACAGTACGCTCGACAGTTTTTTATGCCTATCCGTGGACTTTCAGAAAAATTCAATACACTCCAATCTGCACTGGCTTCATCAGAACGAATTTTCAATGTGATGGATATTGAAACTGAAGTTCAGGAACCTGATGAACCCAAAACCATTGCTGATCCGAAAGGGGAGATCACTTTCGAAGATGTTTGGTTCAAATACAACGAAGACGGCGAACAAATTCTGAAAGACGTTTCTTTTACTGCCAAAGCCGGAGAAACCATCGCTATTGTTGGAGCAACCGGGGCAGGGAAGACGACCATCATTAATTTATTACTGCGATTCTACGATATTCAGAAAGGAAGTATAAAACTGGATGGGATTGATATCCGTGATCTGAGTTTGAATGAACTTCGATCTAATTTTGGATTAGTGTTGCAAGATAACGCATTGTTCTCAGGGACGATTTTAGAAAACATCACTTTGGAAAATCCTGATATCAGCAGGGAAGAAGTGATCGAAGCTGCACATAAAGTGGAAGCTCATCGCTTCATAGAAAAACTGAAAGGAACCTACGATTACAAACTTCGTGAACGTGGTGCTTCGCTTTCTATGGGACAAAAACAGCTGATCTGTTTCGTTCGTGCTTTGGTCTACAACCCTCAGATATTAATCTTGGATGAAGCCACTTCCAGTGTGGATTCCGAAACAGAAGCTTTGGTGACTGCAGCTAGTGATAAAATGATGAAGGGGAGAACATCCATTGTAGTCGCTCACCGACTGTCAACCATCCAGGGAGCAGACAAAATTCTGGTGATGCATAAAGGTGTTATCAGGGAATCCGGTTCTCATCAGGAATTGATTCTTCAGGAAAACGGCTTGTACAAAAAACTCTATGAATTACAATATAAAGATCAGCTTGTAGAAGGCTAAGGGTTTGAATACTGAATATTGAACAGGGAATATTCAATGTTGAAGTGGAGATTTTTGATCCTGTTTTGTCATTCTGAGCTTACTTGCGAAGAATCTGCACAGTTTAATTTTTCTACTTAAGAGAAATTCTTTCTTCGCTCGGAGTGATCAGAATGATTTTATCGGATCTAAGGATGCTTTCGGATAGCGTAAATTCTCTTTCTTCCTCAAAATAAGCCTCACAGAGTTGAGAGGTTTTTTTAAACAGCCAGATTTCAGACACAGAATTATCGTTGTTACTTTTAAGTTCAAAATAGTGATCCGGATTACAACCGCTGTACCCAACTCTGCTATTTAGAACCCCATTGTTGATCGTCGGCATATCTGATGTCTTGATAATCCTGTAAGGAGCGCCAAACTCAATATCTTCAGACGGGCTGAACGTTTGATTGTCAGAACAACTGATCAGGAATCCAAAAAGAAGAATTAAACTGAATACTCTCATAAGGTTTGTTTTTTTATGTTTATATCGTTTTTCCAAGATAAATAAAATGAGTTAAGAATCTGCACAGTTTAGTTCAGAACAATTGTAGATAACTCTTTCTTTTGACTCATTTAAAAATAAGAAAAAGGGCAAACTAGACGCTTGTACTAAGCTGGGGAGCTTTTAGTATTGATTCTTACTTAACAAGAGTAAACCTTTTAATGTAGGTGGTGTCAATACCTATGAATTTGAAAAGTAAACCCCCGAATTTAAATTGCTAAATTGAGGCGTAATGATATTCTTACCGGTAGTGAATTTTCCTGAAAATAGTGTATCCATTCTTTCACTTTCGTTGTTTAAAAGTAAAATCAAAACTTCTTGCTCTTTATCTACATTGAATAGAATATCTAGATTTGGGCAAGAACAAAATGGATTTGGATATTCCGATTCTAAATTTGATTGTTCCGAGGCAATATCCTTAGAAATACAAGAAACTCCTCCAAAAAGTATGACTAGTAAAATTGTTAAGTAAACTATTTTAGGCACCTATAGAAACCCATTTTATTGACGAAATTTTATTTTCCAAGATAAATAAAATCAGTTAAGAATCATGTATGAGAAAATACATGAAAATGAATCGGAGAATTTCAGAAAAGCTTCCAATTACACCGATCTTTAGAATTATTGGCGAACCAAGAACGCAATGAAATCGACGGCTCCGAAGGAGCAATCATTACATTCAGGATGATTCTTGAATAAGTATCAAACGAACGAAGACCTTTTGTAATGATTAGTCGATGTAATGGAGTTCGCGCCAATAATTCTTGTCGGGAGCTTTTGGTACTGGAGCCTGTGCAGAGGAAGCTCAGTATCGGTACAAAAGTACATGAACATGTATAAATTATTCGATGGACATTAGAAACCCGGGGATAAATCCCCTTCTAGCTTATGTTCTTGTCTTAAACTCGTACATAAACAAGCAAGGACTTTAGTCCTGATAACAACCGTAAAAGGATTATTCCTGCTTAACAGACGCTTCCGGATCATGTTCTCTTCTCCGTCTTAAATACTAAGGCCGAATATTTCTTAGAACTATCAATTATTGAACAACCCAAGTCAATTTAGAAACTCATCATTGAATATTCCTTGTTCAATATTCTCTTTTCTCACTTTCTTTTCGCTTTTTCACGTCGTTCAAGTTCTTCGCTTAACATCAGATATTCACGGGAAGCATCGTTTGTGATAGAAGTGTTTTCGTGAGCTCTGCGAACCAAATAAGGGAAGGTGTTTTCAACAGAACCATAAGGTAAGTATTTCATACTTCTGACGCCCTGAGTAGCCAGATTGAAGGTAAGATTGTCACTCATTCCGTAAAGCTGGCAGAAGGAAATATTGGGATGATTCTCTACTTTATTTTCTTTAATCAGTTCCAGCAAAATGATACAGCTTTCCCTGTTGTGTGAAGCACAGCAAAAAGCCATGTTATCCCGCTCCTGAAAACTGTAGAGAATCGCTTCGTTGTAAGCGTCGTCCGTATCACCTTTTGTGGGATAAATGGGATCTTCTAATCCAAGTTCTTCTGCTCGCTTTGACTCTTTATCCATATATGCACCACGAACGATCTTTGCACCCAAAACCAAGCCGGCTTTCTTTAATTCAGAATGATGGGAAATCAATCGATCTCTTGAGCTCTTCAGGTACATCTGATACGTGTTGTACAGAACAGGAGCCTCTGTATTGTACAACTTCATCATTTCCATGACCATGGTATCCAGAGCAGGTTGGATCCAGCTTTCTTCCGCATCCACAAAAATACTGGTACCGTTTTCATAAGCTGTTTTACAGATCAGATCAAATCTGGCCATAGCCCGTTCCCAGTCAATGACTTCCTGAGGAGATTTCGTTGAAGACGGGTTGCTATACTTTTCCAACAACTCAAAATCAGCAATTGCGGTGATCTTCATACTTATAAGAGGGATGGAAGCGTGTTTCCCTGCAAAGCGAATAGCTTTAAGAAATTCCTGTGTTACAGCTTCATATTCTTCTTCGGAATCTTTGGCTTCAGCTCCGTAATCCAGAACGGTTTCAACGCCAAATTCTGCAAGATTCTCAACAACAGAAATACAATCTTTAAGGTCTTTTCCTCCACAAAAAACTTTATAGAATGTGTTATAAACTACTTGGTCGGCAAACGGAATTTTCCATTCCACGGCAAACATTCCAAGTTGACTCATACTCAAAACCAGATCAGGATATTGATGCATGATGCCATAGATCCATTTAGCAAGTTTTAGATCCTTAGTGGACTTATACTTGAAAGCAGTTTTAGTATTTGTGAGTAGTTCTTGCATGTATTAAAAAATGAAAGCGCTTTTTGGGCGAGTCAATGATACTGAAAATTTTATAGAATCCATTATGGTCGGCCTACAAAAAATGAGTACCTCCATAACCCTGAATAAGCACTTTTGGTTTCTGAACACTTTACTTGAAAAGTGTTTTTTAGCTCGGTGAATAAACTTCCTGAAATTTCAACATGATTAAAGTTCATCCAGTGTTCAAAAAATTTTAGAGGAGTGTGATCAAAATCCACTATAGCAATCAAGCCATTTTGTGTTAATGAATCGTGTATCAATTCTAAATAATTGCGATCATCCCCGAACATGGAAATAGAGTAAGAGCACAGGATAAGATCAAAAGGCTCGCAGTTGTTTAAATAAGTATTGATAGGAGTGTGAGCTAATTCAATACGATCAAAGGTCTTTATTTTAGCTGAAGCTTTGTTCAGCATTTCTTTAGAGGCATCAACTCCAATGATTTTAGCATCAGGGAACTGTTCAGCCAGTTTGATGATATGCTTTCCGGTTCCACAGCCCAGATCTAAAATCCTTTCGGGACGGAAATCGTCAGGAATTAATTCAAGTAAACGATTTCGTCCAAACAAAATTCCCCAACGTGTAAGATCATAGATCCCGGAATGTACTTTGTAATATGAGTTTACAGAATCAAACATCTACTTCAAGAAGAAAAGTGGAAGGGTAGGTTCCGACTCTGTCGTTCTGCAATAAATAATCCGTAGAAACCGGTACTGGTTTAACTTTGCTTTGAACAAACGGTGGTAAGAATTCCGTGTTTTTATGAACAGATCGCATCAGAATCTTGGCTTTCGGCTTAGCTGATCTAAGAATAGAAATCCATTCTTTTTCCAGCTGATCGGTACCATTTCCAACAAGCCAGTCCTGATGATCTAACAATACAAAATGAGAATATTTTTTTGAGGAAGTATTTAAAAATTCAGTCACAGTTCCGGTTGAGTGGGATAGACTATGGAGTTGTGATCGAATCAGTTCAAAGTTTTCTTTTTTTAGATAATTAGGCCGGCAAGTTTCGGTGTAGTTTCCTTCCAGATACAGCTTCCAGAAGTAATTTTTGTTAACGCCTTGTTTAACGAACAAATTCCAAAGTGTGGTCTTCATATACTCGTTGAGATCGGTAATACTACCGCGCTGAGTATCAGGCACACCGGCAAGACTTAGTATGAGTTTAGACTTCCAGAAATGCTGACTGAATCCTTGCCAAAGAGCCGGAGCTATTTCTGTTTCAAATATTCGGGCTCTTTTATCAGGTGAAGTTTCAGTTATAATAGAATTTACAGCAGAACGTAAACCCTTTATATCGATCAAAAAATTTAAAACTCCTGCAAAATAACCTGTTAGCCCGGAATTATAGAATCCTTTATCCGCGGAAAACCAATGGATATTGCTACTCCAAAAATTCAGGGAATGCGGGTTCAGCAGGTGCTTTATATCATTGAATATTGATTGGTAGTGCTTTGTTTTGCCCGTCAGAAACATAGAATTCAGTTTCTCAAAACTCCCGAATTCAAAAAGTGCATATTTCAGATCCAAAAGTGCGTTTTGGTATGGATTGATGTCGATGCAATCGATTGAACTTGGATAATCCAGAAGATAGTCGAACGCATTATCTCCTGCGCTCGTTATCATTAACAGATCACTGGTGGGATGGAGATTAATTAGATTTCGGTCAATTTCGGGATCTTCCCAGCTGGTATTGTATATAAGAAAATGAGACGTAAGGTATTTAAACCAAAGATTCGAAAGCGAATTTTTCATTAAATAAACTTAGCATATTTTTCAGGAAGGTTCAGCCGAAACATCCTAACAATTTGCCGTCAAATTTGTATTTTTAAAATCAATTAAGGAATCACATGGATACTACAGAAAGAAAGAAAAAAATTGAACAAGGGCTGGAAAAAGCCGGAGATATTCTGGAGCAAAAAGCTATAGAAAGTTACGATAAAGCTCTGGACAAACTTCAATACGAAAAAGACCGCCTGGAAAGAGAATTGCGACATGAATACAGAAATGCTCGTCGGTATGTGAGAGCAAATCCAGAGCAGGGTTTAGGTGTGGCATTTGTAGCCGGACTATTTCTGGGTGTGTTGCTTACCAGAGGCGGAAAAGACTAATTAACTGAACGAATGGGAATTAATAAAGATCACCTAAATGAACTCTATGAGCGCGTGGATTCGCTCAGGAGGTATCTTTGACTACGACAAAAGAAAAGTCCGCATAATAGAACTTACCGAGAAAACCCAGGATCCTGAATTTTGGAATGATCCAACTTCTGCACAGGCAGTTATGAAGCAGATGGATAATGAAAAAGGTCTGGTAGAATCCTGGGATGAACTTAATGATCTGCGTGACAGCATCAATGTGTTTCTTGAATTTGAAGAAATGGGTGAAGATGTTGAAAGCGAGATCGAAGCAGAATATGCCAAGCTCGAGAATAAACTGGAAGCATTGGAGTTGCGAAATATGCTTAATGGTCCGGATGATCAGAGAGATGCGGTGGTAACTTTCAATCCCGGAGCCGGAGGAACAGAAAGCCAGGATTGGGCTCAGATGTTATACAGAATGTATGTCCGCTGGGCTGAAAAGAATGATTTCAAAGTTTCCAATATCGACTATCAGGATGGAGATGTAGCTGGATTAAAATCAGCGACTATCGAAGTACAGGGAACCAACGCATACGGTTTTTTGAAAGCAGAAAGCGGTGTTCATCGTTTAGTGCGAGTTTCTCCATTCGATAGTAATGCCAGAAGACATACTTCTTTTTGCTCTGTTTTTGTTTCGCCATTGATCGATGATTCTATTGAAGTGAACATCAACGAAAGTGAAGTAGAACTTCAGCGTTTTCATTCCAGTGGTGCCGGTGGACAGAATGTGAACAAAGTTGAAACCGGAGTACGTTTGATCTGGGAGGGTGAGCTTTCTGATGGCAGGATAGAGAAAGTAGTTGCTGAATGTCAGCAGGAGCGTTCACAGCTTCAGAACAGAGAGAAAGCTATGGTCTTATTGAAGTCCAGAATCTACGAACTGGAAAAGGAAATTCAGGAAGAAGAAAAAGCTAAGCTCGAAGGTTCCAAAGGAAAGAACGAATGGGGATCTCAGATCAGAAGTTATGTATTTGATGATCAGCGCGTAAAGGATCACAGAACCAATCACGAAACATCCAATGTAAATGGAGTTATGGATGGGGATCTGGATGAATTCATAAAAGCGTATTTGCTAACCATTTCAACGCAGCCCCAGTAAGCATGATCAGGGTAGGAGTAACCGGAGGAATAGGTTCAGGTAAAACTACTCTGTGCAAAGAATGGGAAAGATTAGGTGCATTCGTGGTTTATGCAGATGATCTGGCAAAAAAACTCATGGTTGAAGATGAGGAACTCGTAAAGAATATAAGATCTGTTTTTGGTGATGAGGCCTATCTGGACAATGGGATTCTAAACCGACAATTTCTGGCAGAAGAAGCATTTGAAAAAGGTAGAGTTGCAGAACTGAATCGTTTGGTTCATCCGGTACTTTGGAAAAAGGTTGAGGAAATATCAGCCCAAAAAGAGAGAGAAGGAGCGGATGTTTTCGTTAAAGAAGCGGCGATTCTTTTACAGCATGGAAGACCTGAAGATCTCGATTATGTTGTGCTTGTTGAAGCGGATGAACAACAAAGAACGGAGCGTGTTGTAGAGAGAGATAATTCTGATAGAAAAAAAGTAGAAGGACGGATTTCAGCACAACAAGATTTTTCTACTCTCAGAGATTTAGCAGACTTTGTAGTCACAAACGATGAAGGCGTTACCGAATTAAAGGAAAAGGCAAGATTGCTTCTGAAAGAGATTAGGAAATTTTAAAAGGAAATTGACTAAAAAACATTCATATATTACAGAAAAGCGCTTCCAAATAATTTATTAGGGATAATGACTACACAAAAAGAAGATAGGCTTGTAACGCTTGAAGAATTTATAATTCAGGCACAAAACAGATTTCCGGGAGCTACTGGGGAGCTTTCACAATTGTTAAGAGATATCAGCCTTGCTGCAAAAATTATTTCCCGTGAGGTTAATAAAGCAGGTATTACCAATATTTTAGGTTATGATGGTTCAACGAATATCCATGGTGAGTCTGTAAAGAAGCTGGATCTTTTTGCTGATTCTCAGCTTATTTCCGCTCTTGAACGTTCGGGCATAACTTGTATGGTTATTTCTGAAGAGAATGATGGTATTGTTCAGTTAAGTAGTTCCGGAGGAAAATACATTGTGTATATGGATCCTTTGGATGGATCTTCAAATATTGATGTAAATGTATCGATAGGAAGTATTTTTTCGATTTATATGAGAGAGCCGCGCTTCGATCAAACCTTAAGAGAAGAAGACGCGCTTCAACCGGGAACTAAGCAAGTGGCTGCCGGATATGTTTTATATGGATCATCTACTACACTAGCTTATACTACAGGTTTGAATGTTAGTTTATTTACTCTTGATCCAAGTTTGGGCGAGTTTATTCTTAGTGACCGCAAAGTTCAGATCCCGGATCATGGCAAGATCTACAGCATCAATGAAGGAAGTTATAATTCATGGGAGCTTGGCCTTAAAAAGTACATAAAGTATTGCCAGGAAGATGATCAGGAATCGGGAAGACCATATTCAGCACGATATATTGGTTCAATGGTAGCTGATCTTCACAGGACATTGATCAAAGGCGGGATCTTCATCTATCCGCATAGCAAGCGATATCCGAATGGTAAGCTAAGATTGATGTATGAGTGCAATCCACTTAGTTTTATAATTGAACAGGCCGGAGGAATGGCAACAGACGGACATCAACGAATAATGGATATAGAACCAACAGCCATTCATCAGCAAACTCCGATTTATATTGGCTCAAAAGAGAATGTATCTCACGTAATGGATTTTTTACACGAGTTTGCCGGAAAAGAAGAAGCAGAAGTAGAAATCTAAGTCTAGATGAAAGAATCCGGTTCATAACTTAAACCGGATTTTAAAACATCGGTTCAAAACCGGACTTTCATCCCTTCTTTAATATCATTGGAAATGCTGTATCCTGCATTTGTCTCCACAACATACTTAGCAGGCTCTCCCGATGGTAATGTTTTTGAAGAAAACGGAGTTGTGCTCTTATATATATTCACAATCACACTGTCAGCATTTACGTACATGATGTCGAGCGAAAGAGGGGTGTTCATCATATAGAAGCTCAGTGGTTCTTCATTGTCAAAGTAAAAAACCATTCCAGCGTCAGAAGGCATGGAATTTACGTCCATTAAACCTTGATTTCTTTCAGCTTCATCATCTGCTTTCACAAATCTGAGCGTCGAAACGACTTCTCCATCAGCACTTAAAAAAGAAAGTGTATTTGTGTATTCAAGAACACGTCCTTTGGTTTCAGTAGGGTTCTTCTTTTTTTCAGGCTCTCCACATGCATTCAACAACATGATGGAGAGGGTAATCAGGCATAGTCTATTTAACATTGAAACTTGTAATATGTGTTGATCTTCCAACTTTGTATTCGATAGTGTATTCACCTTTCTGAATGTAAGATTTATTACCGTCTCTATCTGTATCAATTACCAAATCCCATTCAAATACATTAAAACCATATTCAGCACTCTGTTTAGTGGTGAATACTTTATTGCCTTCTTTATTTTTAACAGATATTTCAACCGAATCTCCATTTTTGTTTGAAACGAAATACATCAGATCCACACTCGGATTAAAAGGTTCTCTGTATGGAGCAAACTGGGAACCCCATCTGTCTGAATGTCGAATGTCTTCCGGTGAAAATCCGGTTACCTGTTCATTTATTCTTTCAGAGAGTTTATGAAGAGGTTTAACATCCATTACCCAGATACTTCTTCCGTGTGTACCAATAACCAGTTCATGCTCACGTGGATGAACAACCATATCGTAGCTTGCTACATTAGGAAGTTGGTTCAGATAATGCCATTCGTTCCCATCATCGAAACTGATGTAAGTACCATGATCCAATCCTGCATAAAGAATGGAAGGAACTACAGGATCCTGAACAATCACGTTTGCAACTTCATTTGGGAGATTACCTTTCAAAGATTTCCATGTTTTGCCGAAATCAGTTGTTTTATATAGGTAAGTATCAAAATCATCGAAACGATATCCATTAAGAGAAGCGTATGCTGTTCCTTTGTCATGAACAGAAGCGTGAACTTCACTGACCCAGAGATCTTTAGGAATGCTTCCGGTAACATTGGTCCAGCTGGCACCACCATCTCGAGTTAGTTGAATATTACCATCATCTGTACCAACCCAAATTTGATTGAAGTCTAAAGGTGATTCTGCAATTGTGGTTATAGTTGAGTAGGGGACATTTCCATTCGGATGATCATTAGTAAGATCAGGACTGATTGCCGTCCATGTTTCACCCCGATCTAAAGATCTGCTAAGCTTTTGAGATCCGAAATAAACCACATCAGGATTATGATGACTTAGGTTTACAGGTGTATTCCAATTATAACGGTAGCGTGGCTCTCCGACTGAATGTCGTGGAGTAATTCGGGAAGAAGTTCCTTTATCTCTGTCTAAACGAAAGTAATTTCCGTATTGGAAACCTACATAAACGAGATCTGCATTATTCGGATTAGCAAAAACATGCATACCATCTCCACCAAACAATCTTTCCCAAGGTCTGTTTCTATTTGGTGTGGAGGTAGAAGGACCAACAAAAGTACCATTATCTTGCAAACCACCATAGATATTATAAGGTTTTTCCATATCTACACTTACAGTATAAAATTGGCCTACAGCTTCAGAATTGTGATGAATGAAATTTTCACCTCCGTCATGACTTTCATACAACCCACCATCATTACCTAAAAGTATGTGTTCAGAATCGTTCGGGTCTATCCATAGAGCTTGTTGATCTGCGTGTACGGGATCGTTAGCTGCTTTTCGTGTCCAGCTTTTTCCACCGTCGGTAGATTTAATGAAAGGAACCCCTAATGCATAGATTATATTCTCATCATTAGGATCAACTCTGAGCTCTCCGAAATAATATCCATAGGTATTATAAACACCCGGAATTTCGTAATCATGAGTGATATTCCAGCTTCCTCCGCCATCATCAGAACGATAAACCTCCAAACCCTTGATACTGGTGTTGAAAAGTGCAGCATTCGCATCTCCAAGAAATTCACCTAAAGCTTTTGGCTTATATTTTCCATTCTCAACATCCGCTTTAACACTTTTTGCAGTGTACTTTTCAGGGAAGCCATTTCTGCGAAGGAACGTTTCCAGTTTTTTATTATCCAGCTCCATAAAGTCTTTATCAGACATTTTGATAAATGAAGTCTGAGTGAGCGCATCGCTATCAGAATCTCTTTCTTCTTTGACTTCAAATTGATTGTCCAAAATAGCATAGATCACGTCCGGATTACTTAGGCTCACGTCTAAACCAATTCTCCCAACAAAATCTCCCTGAGGAAATCCTTTTACTGATTTGCTCCAGGATTCACCTCCATCGGTTGATTTATAAATAGAAGATCCGTTTCCACCTTCTTTAAAATTCCATGCTTTTCGATCTTTCTCCCATGTAGAAGCCCAAAGAATATTAGGATCAGTTGGGTGGATTACAAGATCAATCACTCCGGTGCTGTCGTTTACAAAAAGAGTTCTGCTCCATGTTTCGCCACCATCGGTAGTTTTATACACACCTCGTTCATTGTTATATGAATACAAGGCTCCCAATGATCCAACCCAGGCAATATCTTCATTTGTAGGGTGGGTTAC
Organism: Balneola sp. EhC07; assembly: GCF_001650905.1. Lineage (GTDB taxonomy): Bacteria > Bacteroidota > Rhodothermia > Balneolales > Balneolaceae > Balneola. The sequence goes on along the minus strand of NZ_LXYG01000002.1, from coordinate 117,795 downwards.
GATTCTTCCAATATGCTGAGTGTTTCTCAACCCCGTGTATTTCCAGGTTTCTCCGCCATCCATACTTTTGAAAACGCCTGCACCGGCATAACTGGAACGACTGCTGTTATTTTCTCCGGTTCCAACCCAGATCACATTTGGGTTTGCTCTGGAAATAGCCAGATCTCCAATTCCTAAAGCATCTTCATGATCGAAGACGGGTTTCATTGTATTACCGCTATTCACAGTTTTATAAACTCCACCTGAAGCATAACCCACATAAAATATTCTACTGTTCTCCGGATGTACGGCAATATCAGATACGCGACCACTCATAACCACCGGTCCTACGTTACGGAGCGGATAGTTTTTAAAAGCTGATGATTCTCTGAGTTTGTCGCGCTGCTCAATAGAAGTGTCCAATTCAGCTTTTGTTGTAGACTCAACATGCTGAGCGCTGGAATTATCAGAGATAAAAAGTGCAATAAGTAAAACAAGAAAGGAAGAAAGATTCTTTTTCATAATCATAGTTAGTTTGAAATGTGCAGGATGATATAAAATGATGAGTAAAGATTTAGAAAAAAGTTATTAAGCCGTTCAAAAGATTTCAGATATTTGAAAATAATTGGCTTTCAATATGTTTTTATTGTTACTTACCTGTCATGAAGTATAAAAAGGTACATATAACTCTCTTAATTGTATTTGCGGGCAGTGTTCTGGTATCAGCTAATAGTGGTTTTAGTAGTAAAAAGATTAGTATCAGTTATGGTGATTATTTTAATGGTTTCGGAGAGCATATTGGAACTGATAGTTTAAGTGATGGGAAAATCTATATTGCGGAAAAATGGAAATCCTTAATAGTTAAAAATGCTCTTAAAGAAGGAGGAAGGGAGAATATTCTAATTGCAAAATCTTCTTCGTATGAAATTCCAAGCATTAAAATATTATATGAGTGCTTAGACGTGTTGAAGAGAACAAAGGCAAATGGAGGCTTGAGAGAAGAGGTTTCTGTTTTGTTCACAGATGGAAAAATTACTAGAGGTAAAACAGGGCCAAAGCCCATATTCAGTCAAAATGTAATGATTCAAGAGGTATCAATTCCTGCGTTTCCTGATAAGAAGCAAGATAGTGATGTGGAAGTTGTTATTCACTCTCATGCAATCGGAAGTGTAATAGATATTGATAGATTATACTCAATATCAGCTTTCGAAAAGTCCAAGGCAGATCAAGTAACATTCCATAGATTTAAAATGAACATAATTGTAGGTCATCTTGGCAATGCTGTTGTAAATCCAATTGGAAATACTGTTCATAATAAACCGCTGGGTATTGTAATCTATTATAGAAAAACATGGTCAAAAGTTGGGATTAGGTTTAGTTCAATAGATAGGATTATAGATTATTTGCAAGAAGACATGGTTACTGTAAGGTGAAAGGCAGGAAATAGAAATTTTAAACCAGCAGAGTCTACAGGCTCGGCGGTGTGCACAGAATAGTTATAATTAATGGAAGGAGAGCTTCTGATGGGGTACGGAACGAGGAAAAAGGGTGGAATAAATGAGAAGAATAAAACAATTATGTAATCGAAATGTAATCTTTATCCTCTTATTTCTATTTACCTCATGTTCAAGTAGTAGGATGGTTAACTTAAATACAGGGGTTTTTGAGAGTAAATTCCAAACGGAAGTTCCAGCCATATTAACGTTAAATAAAGACAAAACTTTTACATTTGTCACAAATGGACATATGATCTATACTGAATCCAAAGGGACATGGCAGATGAATGGGGATATCATAACTATTAATAGCTATGAAAATTATAAGTCAGGATATATTTCTAAAGTTGAAGAGTCTAAAATTTCTGGTACTGGAAGAATTCAAGTCGTGGATGGAAATGGAGCCCCTTTATTTTTCGCTGGAGTTATATTGGATAATAACCAAGAAATAATAGTACTAGACTCGCTAGGAAAGGCAAAAATCGCTCAAAAATCCTTTAAGTTGGTAACAATTTTATATCATGATGATATTAAGTTTCGTTTTGAGAAAAAAGATTCTTTAAGCAATAACATAAAAGTTATTGTTGCAACAGATGAAGGCTATAAAGAATACTTCGAAGACCATAAATTTAAATTATCAAGAAAAGGGTTGGCTAGTCTTTCAGAACATCCCACGATAAAAATTGGCGAGTTTTATCAGAAAGTGGTTAAATAAAAAAATAGGATTTAAAGATGTTAATTCCCGGGCGTACCGCACCCAAAGATCTCGTAGTTCAGCAAGTTTGTAACTTGCATTACAGGCAATGCTTTAAATTATATGGTTTAATTTAGTTCCAAAGCTCAGCTGCGGAATGCAATCGGAGGAGCTCCGCTCCGAACTACATCTTAAACCAGCAGAGCCTTCAGGCTCGATGGTATGGACGTGAAATTTTATATAAGACTATGGAATACATTTTATTTTTAAAGAATATTCTTTTCTTCAAAACAAACCCCATATCAATCTTTGAAAGATTCCATAATTAAGGCTATATTTAGAATCTAGGTGAGCGTCGTGAAGGCACTCGCTTTTTTTTGTCCTTATTTCCCGGATCATGCAGCTTGATACCATACAAAAAATTAAAGACTTAGCGACTCCTTTAGTAGAGTCTAAGGATCTCTTTGTCGTTGATATAGAACATAAAACCGGTAGTGGTTTGAATGAAGTATGGTTATATCTGGACGCACAAGATCGTGGAGTTAATCTGGATGAATGTGCAGATATCAGCCGAGAACTAGGTTTTTTGATAGAAGCACACGAGTTATTTGAAAATAAATATCGACTAAATGTTTCGTCTCCGGGACTTAGCAGGCCTCTTTCTGATGTGCGTCAGTACATAAAGAATGAAGGGCGAAAAGCTAAGGTCAAATTCAAGAAAGAAGATGAATACGACAAGGCTGAAGGAATAATAGTTGGTGTGGATGAAAACGGAATTATGCTAGAAGACCAAAACGGGAAATCTGTTACGGTTTTATTCGACGATATAAAAGAAGCAAAGATCGTCCCAAATATTTAATACATACTTAAGCAACGCTGATGCAGAACGACTTATCAAAACAAATTATCTCCTCATTTGCAGAAATCGCAAAAGAAAAAGGAATTGATCGCGATCTATTGCTATCAATATTAGAGGATGTGTTCCGCACTATGATTCGTAAAACCTACGAAACCGATGATGCATTCTCAGTGATTTTGAATGCCGACAGAGGTGAACTTCAGATATTACACATTCAGGAAGTAGTTCCTAAAGAAGAACTTACCGATGAAGTTGCAGAAATTTCTCTGGAAGATGCTAAAAAGATCGATCCTGATATTGAATTGTATGATGAATTAGCACAGGAAGTTCAGATCGTTGACTTTGGTCGTCGTGCAGTAATGATGGCTCGCCAACAACTGGCTCAACGAATTCGTGAGATCGAGAAAGACAATATTTACGATGACTACACAGATCGTGTTGGCGAAATTATTTTAGGTGATGTTTATCAGGTTCGCCAAAACAAAGACATTTTAGTAAATCATAACGGTGTGGAATTAATGCTCCCAAAAAACGAGCAGATCTACAAAGACCGTTACAGAAAAGGAGATACCATCCGTGCAGTTGTGACCGGCGTTCACATGCGTAACGGTAATCCTACAGTTATTATCTCCAGAACTTCTGAGTTATTCCTGGAAAGACTATTTGAAAATGAAATTCCGGAAGTATTTGACGGAATCATCGATTTAGTAAAAATAGCTCGTTCTCCGGGAGATCGTTCTAAAGTAGCGGTTATTTCACACGATGAAAGAGTTGACCCTGTTGGAGCTTGTGTTGGTATGAAGGGAATAAGAATTCATGCCATCGTACGTGAGCTTCAGAACGAAAATATTGATGTAATTAATTACACTGCTGATAAGCATGAGTTTATCAAAAGAGCACTACAGCCTGCTGAAGTTCTTAAAGTAGAACTAGATGAAGAAGGCAAGAACGCAAGTGTATTGGTTCCGGCTGACGAAGTATCAAAAGCGATTGGTAAAGGTGGAGTTAATATCCGTCTTGCGTCAAAATTAGCTGAATGCGAAATTGATGTATACCGCGAAGTTGAAGAAGAAGATGATATAGACTTAGCAGAATTTGAGGAAGATTTTGGCAAAGAAGCGATTGAAGCTTTGCACGAAATAGGCTGTGATACCGCACGTGCAGTATTAGAATTAAATGCTGATGAGTTGGTAAACAGAACAAAAGAAGTTATTGACGCAGAACTCGCTAAAAAGATCATGGATATGATCAGATACGAGTTCGAAGAAGAAGGTTAATTTGCAGGATGTAACATCCGGCTTGTAATTTAACTTTCAATAGACACAAAAAATCATATATGTCCATAAATAGACCAAAACCATTATTTAAAGTTGCTTCAGAGTTTAATGTAACAACACAAACTATTGTTGATGCACTAAGTGAAGACTTTGAAGTAGCTAACAGACCGAATTTCAAAATAACACCGGAAATGTATTCGGTTTTGGAAGGAATCTATGGCGAAGATAAAGCTAAAAGCCAGGATCATGAAAGATCCCGCGAAGAGTATGAAAGTCGCCGTAGTTCTATCATGGACCAACGAAATGAAAGCGTAACTCTTGATTCACTTGAGCCAATTGATGAATCTCTTGGCTTAGAGCCTGAAGATGAACCTGCGGCTGACGAAAAGGAAGAAGAATTACCACTTGAGCCTGTTGAAGAAGCTGAAGAGGAAGAAGAGCCAGAGGTAGTTGCTGAAGAAGAAACAGCTGAAGAGGAAGAAGAAGTTGCCGAAGAAGAGGAGGAAGAGGAAACTAAAACTGAGCCTGCTCCTGAGAAAGAAGAAGAAGTAGAAGATCAGGAAGAATCTGAGGAAGAGGAAGAATCAGAAGATGAAGATTCTGACGCAGATGAAGACTCTGATGATGATGACGAAGTTGAAAGCGAAGAAGATTCTGATGACGACGATGACGACGAGGATGAAGAAGATCAGAAAGAAGAAGAGCCTGAAGAAAAAGAAACTATAAAAGGTAAAGCAGGTAAGTTAAAAGGGACGAAAGTTTTAGGTAAAACTTCCTTTACCAATGACTTAACAGGTGCTACCAAGAAGCGTAAGAAGAGAAAACGTCGTAAGGATCGTGATGATTCCAAACCCGCTACAACAGCAAAGAAGGACGACGATAAGAAATCAGCAAAAAATAAAACCCGTAAGAAGCCAAAAGGTAAGCCAACCGGTAAATCTGAGGTAGATGAGATTGATGTGGATCGCATGATGCGCGAGACCATGCAGAAGATACAGGGTAATTCCAATGTTGGTAGTAAGCGTGGAAAAAGAAGACGTCAACGTAAAGAGGAAAGAGAGGAAGAACTGCAACAAATGCAGGAAATGGAAGAAATGGAAGCAGGTGTCATTGAAGTCACCGAATTCATTACTGCCAATGACCTCGCTGAAGAATTGGAAGTAGGCGTTAACGATATTATTTCTGCATGCATGAGTATTGGTTTGATGATCACCATCAACCAAAGACTAGATGCGGGAACCATAGAATTAGTGTCAGAAGAATTTGGCAAAGAAGTCAAGTTCATTGATGCTGAAGAAATGGATGAAGAACTTGAGATCGAAGAGGACAATCCGGAAGATCTTGAAGATCGTGCTCCGATAATTACTGTAATGGGTCACGTTGATCACGGTAAAACTTCTTTATTGGATTACATTCGTGAAGAAAGAGTAGCAGAAGGCGAGGCCGGTGGTATCACACAGCACGTTGGTGCTTACTCTGTTATGCATAACGAGAAACAAATTACATTCCTAGATACTCCGGGTCACGAAGCTTTTACAGCAATGCGTTCCCGTGGTGCTCAGGCAACCGATATCGTAATTCTTGTTGTTGCTGCTGATGATTCTGTAATGCCCCAAACTATTGAGGCAATTAATCACGCAAAAGCTGCCGGTGTTCCAATGGTAGTAGCGATCAACAAAATCGATAAGCCGGGTTCAACTCCAGATAAGATCAAGCAACAGCTTTCTGATCATGGAGTGATCGTTGAAGATTGGGGTGGAGAAACTCAGTTTGCACTAGTTTCTGCAAAAACCGGTGAAGGAATTGATGAGTTACTGGAAAAAGTACTTATCGAAGCCGAACTAAGAGAATTGAAAGCAAATCCCGGACGAAGAGCAAACGGTGTTGTACTTGAATCCAGACTTGATAAAGGAAAAGGTATTATTGCGAATGTTCTTGTACAAGGTGGTACGCTTAAAGTTGGTGATCCATTTGTAGCCGGACCTTGTTTTGGTAGAGTTCGTGCAATGGAAAATGACCGTGGTGAAAGAATTAAAGAAGCAGGACCAGCAACTCCGGTTCAGCTAATGGGTTTTGATGAAATGCCTCAGGCCGGTGACTCTCTAGTAGTAGCTGAAGATGAAAAAACAGCTAAAGATGTAGCAAGTCAACGTAATCAAATACGTCGTGAGCAGGCAATGAGAAAAACCAAGCACATGACTCTTGATGATCTTTCAAGAAGACTGGCTCTTGGTGAAGTTTCTGAATTGAATATCATTATAAAAGCAGATGTGGACGGTTCTATTGAAGCACTTTCCGGTTCATTACAGAAGATCAGTAATGACGAGGTTGCTGTAAATATCATCCATACAGGTGCAGGTGCAATTTCTGAATCTGATGTATTGTTAGCTTCTGCTTCCGATGCGATTATTATCGGTTTCCAGGTTCGACCTACACAACAGGCTCGTAAACTTGCTGAAACTGAAGAAATTGATATCCGATTATTCTCAGTTATTTATGATGCTGTGGATGAGGTTAGAGATGCACTTGAAGGTCTTCTGTCACCTGAATTGAAAGAACAAATTCTTGGTAACGTTGAAGTTCGTGAGATCTTTAAAGTATCTAAAGTGGGTACAATTGCAGGTTGTTATGTACTTGATGGCAAGATCGATAGAAATAACCCGGTTCGTATAATTCGTGATGGTGTTGTTATTTATGATGGCGCTGTTGGAGCATTGAAACGATTTAAAGATGATGTGAAAGAAGTAGCTGCCGGTTATGAGTGTGGTATCAGCATTCAAAACTACAATGATATTAAAGTTGGTGACAACTTTGAAAGCTACAAGATCACTGAAGAGAAACGCACGCTGGAAGACGCAAATTAAGTAAAGAAGAGGTTTAAATGAGTATTAGAACAGAACGCTTAGGCGGTGTTCTAAAACGTGATTTAGGTGAAATTCTTCAACGAGAATATCAACCTGTCGGTACGTTTATCACCGTAACAAAAGTATTGATGACTGACGACCTTTCCATTGCAAGAGTCTATCTGAGTGTTTTTGCACCAGGAAGAGACGAAAAAGCAATTTATTCGCATCTCGATGAACATATCGATGAGATCCGACATACTTTAGCCGGCAAGATCAGACATCAGGTTCGTAAAATTCCTGAACTTCATTTCTATGTGGATGATACTGCTGAATACGTAAACAAGATCGAGAAACTCTTCGATAAAGTAGATCAGCAACCCAAAGCTCCCACCGAAGACGAAGAGGATTAAACATGGCGAAAGCCCTGCCTCTGGAACAAATTCAGGTTTTTGATACTGAAAATTTACCTTCCCCGGATTTTGATTTTGGGACAGCTTCCATTCTCCTTGTAAACAAACCGCAAACGTGGACTAGTTTTGATGTAGTAAGATATGTTCGCGGAAGATTACGGACTAAAAAAGTCGGACACGCAGGTACACTTGATCCGATGGCGACCGGGTTATTGATTTTATGTTCTGGTAGAGCAACTAAATCTATTTCTCAGCTTCAGGAAATGCCTAAAACCTATATAGGTGAGATTACTTTTGGCGGATCAACTCCTACTTATGATGCTGATTCAGAAGTCGATGAAACTGCACCAACCGATCATATTACTACAGACAAAATCGAGAAAGTGCTTGAAGAACATTTCAACGGCGAAATTTCTCAGGTTCCTCCAGTGTATTCAGCTTTAAAAGTTGGTGGGAAGAGATCTTATGAATTAGCCAGAAGAGGAAAAGCAGTAGAATTAGCGGCTCGACCGGTTACTATTCATTCCCATCAAATTATCAGTTTCGAAAATAATAAACTGTTGATAAGCATTACTTGCAGTAAGGGAACCTATATTCGATCTATCGCACATGATCTTGGAAAGTTGTTAAACTCATTGGGACATTTATCGGGTTTGGAACGAACTGCGATAGGAGAGTATTCTTCACAAAAAGCATTATCACCTCACAAAATTGATGAATTGTTAAATGCCAAAGACTGAGCTCATATTTCTAAAAGATATAGACCGGGTTTCAAATTCGGTTGTAACAGTTGGGACGTTTGATGGTGTTCATTTAGGACACAAAGCACTTATAGAAACGGTAGTTCGGAAAGCTAAAGAACGAAATGCACGGAGTGTAGTAATTTCATTCGATCCTCATCCGCGGGATATCATCAATCCCGGTAGTGCCGGAATAAAACAACTCACTACGATTCAGGAACGAAGAGAGATACTGGAAGAAATCGGGATCGATGTTCTATTGATCATTCCGTTTACAAGAGATTTTTCTTTATTGAGTTCTGAAGAGTTTGTAAAAAAGATCGTTTTTGAAAGGGTGGGAGTGAGTGAATTTGTAATTGGATATGATCATCACTTTGGTAAGGATCGTACCGGAACTATTGAAACTGTAGAGAATCTGGGTAAAGAATTGGGTTTCGATGCATTTGTGGTTTCAAAAAGAGAAATGGGTACAGTTACGGTAAGTAGTACTACCATTAGAAGAGAACTTTCAGAAGAAGGAAATGTAGAGCAAGCAGCAAAACTTTTAGGACGTAAATACTTACTCAATGGAATTGTAATTCACGGTGACAAAAGAGGGAGAAAGATCGGGTTTCCCACCGCTAATTTGAAAGCTGAACATCCAAATAAAGTAATTCCTAAAAATGGTGTTTACGCTGTGAAGGTAAGAGTTGGTGGGAATTGGTATGGCGGGATGATGAACATTGGACACAGACCTACTTTTGATAAAATTGAGTTGAGATTGGAAGTTAATATCTTTGAATTTGATGAAGATATTTATGGTCAAACCATTCAGGTTCGTTTTTTGAAAAGACTAAGAGATGAAATTAAGTTCGCTGGTATTGATGAGTTAGTAGCTCAGTTAGTTAGAGATAAAGAAATTGCATTAAGGGAATTATAAAAGAGTAGGCATAATCAACCATTATTCCTTTTTCTTACAAGAGTTACAATACCACAAAATACAAGCAACTCGTCAACTTCGTTATTTACTTCATACGAATCTCCTTTATATAACTTTGATCTAATTAAAGGATTATTCGCGGTACTGTATATGCTCCATTTTCTGTAAAAAAAATTATCGCTTTTCCACATAAATTCTTTATCAAAAAGAGCAATAGAAGCTTTAGTTCGCCAAAAGTTAAAAACGATTTTACCAATTTGCTTCCTGCTAGTCATATCAATAACATTAATATTCTTCTGACTTAAGCCTTCTGATTCAAAGAAGTACTTTTTCCCATTAATTTTTACATAAGAATTATTTGAGAGCCGTTCATTTCTTATTTCTCCAGCTAGATTGCCATCAATGAAAAGGTCATATCCTATCGCAATAACGTCTTTCTTCCAGCTAAGTAAGGCCATCTCATATGAATTAATTTATAACCAAATTAAGCTTTGTGGATTAATTCTGAAACTATGTTCTGACAATAGTAGAAAGCTATATTTTATTTGAATACTCGTTGTTGGTTACTATTAAAAAGCTTATCTTTGGTACCTATATTAAAACGAGTTTAAGAATAACTGAATTGTAATGAGCATTACTGCAGAAGAAAAAAAAGATATTTTCAAAAAACATGGCGGAGAAGAAGCCAATACCGGTACAACTGAAGGACAAATTGCCCTTTTTACGCACCGTATCAATCATCTTACTGAGCATTTAAAAACGAATCAGAAAGATCACGCTTCTCGTCGCGGATTATTGAAGTTAGTAGGTAAGCGTCGTCGTTTGCTTAACTACCTGATGAAGAACGACATTCAAAAATACAGAGAGCTTATCAAAGAGCTTGGTATTAGAAAATAATTTAAAGGCTCCACCTATCTGGAGCCTTTTTCAATTCTCCCACTTAATTATCTATTTGTGTAAAAGCCAATCTTTAAGGTTAGTGTGGGATAAAGCAATAAACAAAAGACAAAAAGAAATAAATGAAAGAAGATTTTAGAAGTATAGAATTTGCACCGGGAAAGGTGCTATCTGTAGAAACAGGACGAATAGCTAAACAAGCAGACGGTTCTGTTGTAGTTAAAATGGGCGATACTATGGTACTTTGTACTGCAGTTAGCGCAAAAGAACCAAAGCCGGGTCAGGATTTTTTCCCGCTAACGGTTGACCATAAAGAAAGTTTTTCTGCTGCAGGACGTTTTCCTGGTGGATTTATGAAAAGAGAAGGACGCTCTAACGAAAAAGAGATCCTATCCAGTAGATTAATTGACAGAGTTTTAAGACCATTATTCCCAAAGGGATATGTTTGTGATACTCAAGTTATCTCAAGTGTGATCTCATCAGATGATGAGCACGATGGAGATGTTTTAGGTGGAGTTGGTGCTTCACTGGCTGTTCACTTATCAGACATTCCGTTTGACGGACCAATGGCAGAAGTAAGAGTGGGTAGAGTTGATGGTGAATTCATCATAAACCCAACAGTTACTGAATTAAAAGACAGCGACATCGATATGATCGTTGGTGGTACTGAAGACAGTATCCTTATGATCGAAGGTGAAATGGAAGAGATCTCAGAAGCAGAAATGCTGAATGCGATCAAAGCTGCTCATGGAGCAATCAAAAAGCTTTGTGACTTCCAAAATGAGCTTCGTAAGGAATTAGGAAAAGAGAAGAGAGAATTTGTTTCTCCAACTCTTCCTGAAGATGTGGAATCAAAAGTTTCTGAATTAGCTTCTGACAAGATCAAAGAAGTAGTAAACATCGGTCTTGGTAAAGAAGAGTACAACGCGAAGATTCGTGAAGTAAAAGACGAAGTAATGGAAGCTCTTGAGTCAGAAGAATATGACGATGATCAGCTTTCAGTTGCTAAGAAAGTTCTTGGTAACATCGAGAAAGAAGAACTTCGCAATATGATCCTTGAAAAAGGTCGTAGAATTGATGGTCGTGCAACTGACGAGATCAGAGATATCTGGACTCAGGTTAGTTACATGCCGAGAACTCATGGTTCTGCAATTTTCACAAGAGGTGAAACTCAGGCGTTAGTTTCTGCAACTTTAGGAACACGTCGCGATGAGCAAAGCGTTGACACTCTATTTGATCAGGAAGCTAAGCAGTTTTATCTGCACTATAGTTTTCCTCCATACTCTGTTGGAGAAGCAGGATTTTTAAGAGGACCGGGACGAAGAGAAATCGGTCACGGTCATTTGGCTGAGCGTTCTTTAAGAATGATGATGCCGACTTTCGAAGAGTTCGGATATGTTATCCGTATTATTTCTGACATTACTGAATCAAACGGTTCGTCTTCAATGGCTTCTGTTTGTGGTGGTTCAATGGCACTTATGGATGCTGGTGTACCGATCAAAAAGCCGGTTGCAGGTATTGCAATGGGAATGATCGTTGGAAAAGACAACACTGCAATTCTATCTGATATCCGTGGGGAAGAAGATTTCATGGGAGACATGGACTTCAAAACTGCAGGAACGTCAGACGGTATTACTGCTTGCCAAATGGATATGAAGGTTCAGGGCATCAGCTTTGAAACTATTGAAGAAGCTCTTGAACAAGCTCACAAAGGCAGATTGCATATTCTTGGTGAAATGGCTAAAACTATTTCTTCACCAAAAGAAAGCATTTCACAATATGCTCCTCAGTTCCTGAGAATGGAAATCGATGGTAGTGATATTGGTGCTGTAATCGGACCTGGTGGAAAAGTGATTCAAACACTTCAGAAAGAAACCGGAACTGAGATCATGATCGAAGAAGATGATAAAGGTAAAGGTCAGATCACGATTTCAGCTAACGATCTTGATAAAGCTGAAGAAGCTAAGAAAAGAATCAAAATGATCGTTGGTCATCTTGAAGAAGGTGCTACTTACAAAGGCGTGGTTAAGTCGATCAAAGACTTTGGTGCTTTTGTTGAAGTTGCTCCGGGCAAAGACGGACTACTTCATATTTCAGAGATCGATCATACACGTGTAGAGAAAGTTACAGACTATCTTTCTTTGGGTGATGAGATCGAAGTTAAGCTTCTGAAAGTTGAGCACGGCGGAAAACTTCGTCTGTCCAGAAAAGCATTGATCGAAAAAGAAGATTAAACCAGCTGGTTACGATGCTCTGCGTCGTAACTAAACTGTTCCAACGCAGAGCATTGGAACAAGTGCTGCTATCTTTTTAAGAAAGAATTAAAGGCACTGTTCAGTAATGGATAGTGCCTTTTTTATTGGAAGTGGCAAACGAACTTACGTCATCCTGAACTTGTTTCAGGATCTTAAGGAAAAGCTTATTTTTATAACACAATTAGTTTTATAAAAAGAGATCGCACGAAGATCCCGAAATAAATTCGGGATGACCTATCATCATAGAATTTGAATTGACGACTTAATGGAAAACCTTAAAGAAATTGATTTTGTAACCAAGACCACACTTCCTAATGGTCTTAGAATTGTAACAGAAAAAATTGAAAGTGTTAAAAGCATTTCAGTTGGAATCTGGGTAAAAACCGGATCCAGAAATGAAACTCCTAAACAAGCAGGGATCACACATTTTCTGGAGCATATGTTGTTCAAAGGAACTGATAAACGTTCTGCTTACGACATAGCTCTTAGTATGGAATCGGTTGGTGGATACCTGAACGCTTTCACATCATCTGAATACACCTGTTATTTTGCGCGTTGTGTAAATACTCAGATTGAAAGAGCTTTGGATGTACTTTCTGATATGGTTTTGAATCCAAGTTTCCCGGAAGAGGAAGTCGAAAAAGAGAAGAAAGTCGTTATCGAGGAGATGAAAATGTACAGAGATTCTCCGGACGATTATCTTTTTGAGGAATATAATACCAGAATGTTCCAGGGGCATGAATTAGGACGTCCGGTACTTGGACTTGAGGAAACTGTTTCTTCCTTTACCCGAGAAGATTTGTATGAGTACATGGAAGAAAGATACCGTGCCGGAAATTTACTGATCTCTGTTGCCGGAAATGTAGAACATGAGGATGTTGTAAAATTGGTTTCTGAATATTTGGGTGATCTTCCTGCTCTTGATGTAAACAACGAAGAACAACCGTTGAATGAGTTTGATACAAGTAAACTTGAGCTCACAAAACCGATCGAACAAACGCATTATATTTTAGGAAGAAGAGGGTTGAATTTTGATCATGACGATAAGTATCTGCTTTTGCTGGCTAATACTATTCTTGGTGGAGGAATGAGTTCAAGACTCCATCAGAATGTGCGTGAAAAATATGGTTATTGCTATTCTATTCAGACCTTTAACCAATCCTACACTGATTCCGGAATGTGGGGTGTGTACGTAGGAACGGATAAAGATTACGTTGAACATGTTCACGAATTGGTCGTTGCAGAACTGAAATCTATCAGTGAAGAATTAGTTCCTGAAAAAGAACTGGAAGAAGCTAAATCTCAATTAAAAGGAAAACTGTTACTTTCTCAGGAAAATACTAGTAACCGAATGATGAGATTAGCAAAAAGTGAACTATATTTTGACCGTTTTGTAACTTTGGATGAGCTGGTCGAAAACATTGATACAGTTACCTCAGAACAGATCTTAGAATTTTCAAAAGAATTCTTCGATCAGAAATACTTTATGGAAGCAGTTTTAACCCCGGAAGGGTAAACAATTAATAATGATTCAATGATCAATTAAGAATTACAAGCTTTGTAATTCTTAATTGAATAATTCTTAATTCATAATTGAAAATGATCTACATCAACAAATTAAGCGATCACGTTGATAAGCAAGTAACTTTAAAAGGCTGGGTATACAATTACAGAAGCAGTGGAAGCCTTGTATTTATTGAAATGAGAGATGGAACCGGAATCACTCAATGTGTGGTTGCAAAAGATGATGTTTCAGAATCAGATTGGGAAGCAGCTACTTCGCTTCGCCAGGAAAGTTCGCTTGAAATTACCGGTACAGTTAAAGCTGATGAAAGAAGTATCGGTGGACATGAAGTTCATGTTTCTGAAGTAAAAGTGGTACAGATCGCTGAAGATTATCCGATCACACCAAAAGAACACGGCGTTGAGTTTTTGATGAATAATCGTCATTTGTGGTTGCGAAGCCAACGTCAGTGGGCAGCTATGAGAGTTCGGAACGAGATCATTTTCGCGATTCATACATTCTTCCAGGAGCGCAATTTCGTGCAAATGGATTCGCCAATCTTTACCAGTAATGCGGCTGAAGGGAGTACTACGTTATTCGAAACAGACTATTTTGATGAGAAAGCATATCTAGCTCAAACCGGTCAGCTTTACGGAGAAGCGATGGCAATGGCACATGGATTGATCTATACATTTGGACCAACTTTCCGGGCTGAGAAATCCAAAACACGTCGCCATCTAACTGAATTCTGGATGATAGAACCCGAAATGGCGTACTATGATCTGGATATGAATATGGATCTTGCTGAAGACATGATTCGATTCATCACCGCTAAAGTGGTTGAAAAGAGAAAAAGTGAGTTAGAAATTCTTGAAAGAGATATTACTAAACTCGAGAAAGTAGCTGAGAATCCTTTCCAGAGAATTACCTATTCAGAAGCTGTTGAGCAATTGAAGAGTAAAGAGACTGCTGATATGCTTGATCAAATGATCGAAGATCGTAAGCAGGAAAAAAAGGACATCAAGCAAGAAAGAGAAGAGATAAAAAAGGAGCACGGTTCTGCTAAGAAATGGAGAAAAAAGCAGATCGATCAACGTGTGATTGAAATTGGTCAGCGTTTAGATCAGATCGAAGAAGATTACAGAAACATTCCACAGTGGAAAGAATCGGCTCAGAATTTTGAGTGGGGGAATGACTTTGGCGGAAGTGACGAAACGGTATTGATGCTTCAACAGGAAGTTCCGTTGATGGTTCACAGATGGCCTGCAGAGATCAAAGCTTTTTACATGAAGCGAGACCCTGAAGATGAAAGACTTGTTCTTGGTGTGGATGTTCTTGCACCGGAAGGATACGGTGAGATCATAGGAGGGAGTCAGCGTGAAGACGATCTGGAATTCTTAGAAAATCATATCGAAAAGCACGACTTACCAATGGATGTATTCGGATGGTATTTAGATCTACGTAGATTCGGTTCTGTACCGCATTCAGGCTTTGGTTTGGGACTGGAACGAACAGTTGCATGGCTTTGCGGATTATCTCACGTTAGAGAGACGATTCCTTTTCCAAGGATGATGGGACGCTTAAAACCGTAGGTTTTAAGAAATCTCAAATTTCAAACAGCAAATTCCAAATTTGGTCATCCCGAACTTGTTTCGGGATCTTTGTGGAGTACAGTTACTAAATGCTAGATCAATAAAATAACAAAGCCTGTTATTTCCTTTCAGCGTGTTCCATTCTTCTGGGAAATAGTTTTTAATAAAATCTACTCTAGTATATCTTTGATCTTAGTAATCTTAACATTTCGATCAATTGAGTAGGTTTTTTCGTCGGTTTCGATGAACTCGTATATCTGCAAACTTTGGGAATACAATTTCAAACTTTGCTGATGAGTGTTTGAATCCTCAAAACATGGTTCAGCTAATTCGTAGAAAATATCTGCAAGAATATTCAGGTTTTCGTTATCGAAGTTTTTATGCGTTTTAAGATAAGCTAATCCTTTGGAATCCATGATTGAGGATATTTCTTCAATGTCGACATCAAGCTTTTCCTTCAGTTTCTGACTGGTAAAACTTGCAATTTCAGTTGCAGAGTCAGATTTTTTAAGCTTTAATACTTGTACTAAAATTCTATTCAACACTTGGGTAAGCTGTTGAATTTGCTTCATTATGTAGTCTTCGTTTAGCATAAAAATTGATTAAGAGGCTAGAATTCAACAGGAAAATATGTTTCTGATGCTACTGGTTGACCATTTATTTTTCCAGGTTTGAAATTAAGTCCACAATTTTTGAGAATATCGATAGCTGCCAAATAAAGTCCGTATTTATCTCTTTCAAGTACTCCGAGTTCAGAAATTTCACCATTTTCATCAAGTATAAATTGCAAGTAGATAGTGATAGTTTCTTTTTTTTCTATGGTGGAAACAGCTTTCTGAACCATTTGTTGATAACATCGGATTTGATCTCTTGATGGTGAATCAAGCTCTACCCGGTCATCTAATGCAGAAAATGAAGCTACAACGTCTTTATCATTTGGTAAGTTAAATTCTTCTCTGCTAACTTGTCTTTCCGTAACATTGACTGCAGTCAATATTTCGGTATGTTCCTCATATTGAGTGATAGATTTTAGAAGAATTCCACCATCTAAAGCTTTTAGTCTGTTATACCAATTAGCTACTTTATGACCTTTAAATGTTTCGTAGTTGACCTTTTGTGTAGTAGAATAATAAGATTTGGTAGCTTTTCCATCGTAGTTAGTTTTTAAAAGTACAGCCTCATATCCTAATATATTGATTGTACTGTCTTTGAATATTTCAAACTGATTACCTCCAAGGCTAGAATCTCTAGAATCACGATATGTGATATAATCCAGCTTGGCTTGTTCATCATACATTCGTTTAGTTTCATCGTGATAAGTGTACGAATAAGTCATTTCTCCATTTTTATAATAGGTAGACTTGTAGTAAGAATCGGTAATCACATACACTGATGAACTACCTGTCAAGCTGTTGTATAAAGAGTCGATATTGACACTGTTATTATCAGGAATAATTTTATACTCATAAGTTATTTCGCCACTGAATTGGGCAGAAGCATTTACTGAAATAAAGACCATAAAGGTCAAAAAGAATAATTTCATACCAAAGGAGAAGTGTTTGATTTAATCTGAAAAGATAATTTATTGATGATTATTTGAATATAATCTATGTGATTGTATAATCAATTTTTGACATACATTTCATCTAACCTGTCTTTCCATCACCGTCAATATCTTTGCCAACATGAGTTTCCAAAACCTGAAGTGTCTTGATCAGAAGCGCTTTTGTTTTCTGAAGTTCCTGTTCTAAGATCTCAACCCGATCTTCCAATGTATCAGCTTGTGCTCGCTGCTTTTCAAGTTCATCCTGTTGCATCAGGTCAAAGAATATTCCCATAGTGTTCCTTTGTTAGTTCTTTTGAATTATCTATAAACCAAGTTCGTTTATTACAGAAGGAATTAACGCTTCTTTTTGTTCACAACAAAGATTAAAAATTCTGAATGAGGAGTATAATAAATTGATACACAAGCTAACTTTGAGTTAGTGATATCAAAGAATCTATTTCGGTAAAATATAATAGTGAATCTTCTAACCAGCCATAATGAGAACTGTTTGGTAATATCAGAAGCTTTGAGTGTTTAAAAACAGAATGAGCTTTTTCAGATATAGCGACCGGAATGATGTCATGTTTTCCCTGCATGATCAGAACAGGGGTTTCAAATCCTTTTAATTCTTCAGTTACATCATAACCGATTCTTCTCATATCCTGATATACCAGAGTGTTTATTTCAGAATTTCCTTGAGTTAGACGTTCTGCAACTTTTGGCACAAACGACTTATCATTTAAGTAAGCCGGTGCCAGATATTTACCTCTTTGTAAACTTGCAAAATAAGTGGTATCTCCATTTTGAATTTTCCGGGTCCAGTAGTTCAGGGAGTCTCTTTGTAATGAAGTGAGTCTACCGGTAATATTTAAACTAGAAAAAAGACTCATATCCAATCCGCCGGAAGATGATAAGATCAAACCGGAGACTCTACTTGGATGTTTTGATGTGTAATAAGAGGCTAGTATTCCACCAAAAGAATGCCCAAGAATAATCCATTCCTTAAAGTTTAATTCTTTTCTGATGGCTTCAATGTCTTTTACCATCAAATCCAGAGTAATACTTCGTGAGCTTATTTCAGGGAGTTCAGATCTTCCGGTACCTCGCTGATCGTAAATGATGGCTTTGTAAGATTTCCCTAAAATCTCAGCCAAACCTGAAAATCCATCACTATTCATTCCCGGCCCACCGTTTATGATCAAAATAGGTACTCCATCTCCAAACACTCTGAAATGTATTATACCTCCGTTTTCTTCAATAAATTGAGACTGCTGTGCAAGTCCAATTTGTGACAGGAAAATAAAAAGCCCGGTAAGAAGTGAACAGAAAATATATTTCATAAATGTTTTTTTGTCTGATGGCATAGTAATGAAAATGGTATTTCAAAT
Source organism: Balneola sp. EhC07 (assembly GCF_001650905.1). GTDB lineage: Bacteria > Bacteroidota > Rhodothermia > Balneolales > Balneolaceae > Balneola. The sequence continues at coordinate 99,393 of NZ_LXYG01000002.1, read as the reverse complement.
TTTGTAATAAAGTTTAAGAATTCATCATTTCATTAGAACTCACATTCCTTATCTTCATCACCCGATGGCAGCGAAAAAACGAAATAGCAATGATATCTATCAGACCTTGATCAAAGAGATCAATACTCCTGATATGAAACCGATCTATTATTTATTCGGTGATGAAGAGTTCTATTTAGATCAGTTGCTGGATAAGTTTTCTGATGTCATCCAGCCTCATGAAAAGGATTTTAACTTTGATCTGCTGTATGGACAAGATATTAGTCCTGCAAAGGCGTTAGGTGCTGCTCGAAGTTTTCCAATGATGGCTGAGAAAAGAGTGCTTATCATTAAGAATTTCCTGCAGATCGGAAAGGGAGCAGGGAGTGAAGGATCCATTCAGGATTTTATTTCTTATATAGAAAACCCAAACCCAACGTGTTTACTTGTTCTGTTTGATACCGGAAAGCCGGCCGGGAACACTAACCTTGGAAAGGTACTATCAAAGAATAAGAATGTAGGCTATTATCAATTTGAAGCCCTGCCTGACTACTTGATCCCAGATTGGGTGATCAGCTGGACAAAATCTCATCACAAAAAAACAATTGAGCCGGCTGCAGCTCAATTACTGGCCCAGTTTGTAGGGAATAATTTACAGCTTTTGTCTACTGAAATAGACAAAGTGTGCACTTTTCTGGACACTTCTGAAAACGTCTCAGAAGCCGCTGTAAAAAAAATAATCGGCTCATATCGCGAGTATACGGCGATTGAGCTCAAAGAAGCGCTCATGAAGCGTAATTTGGAACAGGCCTTATACATATCGGAACAGATGTTGCAACACACTAAGACAGACACGGGAGAAATTATTCGACTCGTGGGGTTCTTTAACAGTGTGTTTACAAACATCTGGCAAATTCAAAGGCTTGCTGAAAAAGGCAAAGCCAAGAATCAGATCCAAAGCGAACTCGGTATTGCTAGTGCCTGGTACTTTAATAAGCTTTGGGATGATGCTTCGAATTTTCGCTACAGCGATATGCCGCGTGTTTTTGAAGCCCTTTTGGACGCAGATCGCTCCATTAAAGGGTTTACCACTTTAGACTCCACTTCGATTTTATTTCTTCTTGTTAAGCGAATCATCGGTTAATCCGACTTCGCGTTTCATAACAATTTGAACTAAAACTTAGTGGATTAGAAATGGACGCATTTAAAGCAGTATCAGTAAAAGATTACAGTGATGAAGATCTGATGGAATATTTCCAAAACGATCACGAACCTGCATTTACAGAACTAGTGAGACGTTATCAGGACCGCCTTCATAATTTTCTATACCGATATACTCATGACCATCAGGATTGCGAAGATTTAGTTCAGGAAACCTTTCTGAGGGTACATAAAAGCAAAGCTTCTTATGAGAGAATTGCGAAGTTTTCTACGTGGATGTACACCATCGCTTTAAATCTTGCTAAAAGTTTGTACAAGAAAAAGCAGAGAATGTACAAGGTTTCTATTCATAAAGATCCTAATGATTCTGAAGATTTTGAGATGCACATAGAAGATCCAAACATTCTTCCGGATCAGGAATTACACGAAAAATTAAGCCTTGAGCAACTTGAAAAGGCATTAATGTCGTTACCGGAAGATTTCAGAGAGGTAGTTATGTTGAGAGATCTTCAGGATATGACGTACGAAGAAATTTCAGATGCAACCGGTATCCCGATGGGTACTGTGAAGTCCAGAATTAACCGTGGTAGAGCTCAGGTTCAACATATGATAGAAAGTTATGTGGATTTGGGAACTTCTTTCTAAGAACTGACTACAAGGTAATGAAACAAGACACTAGCATTACCTTTTATGAAATTTTTAGACAAAGAATACCATCCGGTCATTGAAAACTATATAGCTGATTACGCTGAAGATAATTTAGAGCTGGTCGAGAGAGACACTTTCGAAGAGGTGCTTGTTCACGATGATGATCTTCGTGAACTTGCATTCTCGGCGAAAGAAGGAAAAAAGCTTTTGAGTATGCTTCAGGAAGTAAAAGCTAAGGAAGGATTTTTAGAGCGATTGAATGATCGGATTGCTCAATCGGAAAACTGATTCACTTAAAGACGAAGTAATATAGCTTCGTCTTTTTTATTGCTAAAATTTACAGTCCGTAATTTTGAATAGACACTGAGAATCAATTTCTTTCAGGCTTAGATCAATTAACTAACTAAGCTCTGATGAAATTTCGCATTTCTGCCTCACTCTGTATTTTATTTACCCTTTTTTTTACTGATATAATATCCGCTCAGGGAAAGTTGACCTTCGAAGATGTAATGAAGTTCGAAGACATCAATTCACCTGTTATTTCCAGCCAGGGCAATTGGATCGCTTATGGTGTTTGGCCTGACAGGGGCGATGGAAAAGTTGTAGTTCAGCATACCTCCAAAAAAGACAGATATGAAATTGAGATGGGAGCCAATCCGAAAATTACTCATAATGAGAATTGGGTAATTGCTTACCGGAATGTTCCATTAGTCGAAGAATTGAAAGCTAAAAAGGATAAACCTAAACGCGGACTTTCGATCCTTAATATTGATACCGGTGAAATTATACAGTTAGACAGCATATCATCTTATTTATTATCTAACGATGGTAACTGGCTGGCCACCAATAGATATCAATCAAAAGAAATTGCGGACTTGAAGCACAAGAATAAGAAACTTGGAAATTCAGTAACTCTTTGGAATCTGGAGAATAATGAAAAATCCGAGTTGGATTTCGTTTCAGAAATGAGCTTCGATAGCTTATCAAATTACTTTGCTTATTCGGTGATCGATACATCGGGCCAAATGAACGGACTTTACATACAGGATCTTGAAACTGATAATAAAGCCTCAGTTCATTCATCAAAAGATGGATACTATTCGAATTTGACTTGGGATAATAAAAATCCTCAGATTGCTTTTACTAAAGCGAGTTTTGATTCCAGTTATACAGATAGCGATGCAAGTCTGCATATTTGGAATGCTTCTGATAGAGAACTTAAAACACTTGTCACTCCTGAAGATGTGAAGGATGGATGGGCTTTAAGAAGTAATAACGATCTTCAATTTGAACAAAGCTATGAGTTCGGTCGCCCAAGATTATTTTTTGGTTTGATGCCTAGAGATATGGTAGATCTCATCACCAAAAAAGAAGACAAAGATGATGAAGAAATTGATATCTACGCAGTGGATGAGATCATTGAAGATAGAGGAATGGATCTTTGGCATGGAGATGATCCGAGGATCAAAACGCATGAAATAGCAACATTCAATGGTCATAAGAACAGAACTTATACAGCTGTGTATCACTTAAATGATGATAGATGGATTCAGTTAGCTGATCAGGAAATGCCATACATTCAGGTTTCAGACGGTGATAATTATGTAATGGGAAGTTCTGATGAGCCATATTTAAGAGATATCACTCACGAAGGATTTTTTCAGGATTGGTACTTGGTAGACCTTGAAACCGGAGAAAGAACGAAAGTAGCAGAAAGGATCTCAAATGGTGGGGCGATGCTGACTCCTAAAGGTCACAGGGTGTTGTATTATAACGACAAGAACTGGCATGTTTATCATGTGGATACTAAACAGACTCGAAATGTTACTGAGAGCTTGAACGTCCCTTTTTATAATGAAGATCATGATTACCCGTCCCAAGTTCCGGGCTATGGAATTGGAGGCTGGGTTAACGGCGGTGACGCTGCATTGATCTATGATAAATACGACGTTTGGCAGATTCCATTAATCAGGGGAAATCATAGAAAGATCACAGATGGCAAAGGCAGGGAGGAGAAAAGGATCTTCAGAGTTCGATCTCTTGGCGATGATAACATATTCCGAAATGATGATGATCTGCTGCTTACTTCATATCACGATCTGAAAAAGAATTTTGGTTTCTATTCAGCCAAAATAAATCAGGAAGGTGCTAAAAGGCTTCTGGAGGAAGACAAGAAGTTCACATTTGTATCTAAAGCAGATGAATCTGAAAAGATATTGTTTAAAAGAGAAGCTTACGATGAATTTCCAAACCTTTGGGTTTCTAATGATTGGAAGTTTAAAAAGACAAAGCAGATCTCTAAACTTCATATGGACCTGAAAAAGAAATGGAATTGGGGAAGTGCTGAATTGGTAGACTGGCTGAGTTTAGACGGGACTTACATTCAGGGAATTGTCATTAAGCCCGATAATTATGATCCGAATAAGAGATATCCCATCATGACTTACTACTATCGTTTTTTTACAGATCGCTTACATGATTTTAATGAGCCTAAGACCAATCACAGACCTGTTTTTGCTCAATATGTCAGCGACGATTACGTGGTATTTCTACCGGATATTCGCTTTGAAATTGGAAGACCGGGATTCGCTGCCACCAAAAGTTTAGTGCCCGGAATTCAAAAGTTGATCGAATTGGGAATTGCTGATGAGGATAAGTTAGGATTGCACGGTCATTCCTGGAGTGGATATCAAACAGCTTTTATTGTCACTCAAACAGATATTTTTGATGCGGCAGTTTCAGGTGCTCCGGTTAGTAACATGACCAGTGCTTATTCAGGAATTCGTTGGGGATCCGGATTAGCTCGTCAATTTCAGTACGAGAAAACACAAAGTCGGATAGGACAGAGTTTGATAGAAGCTCCTGAAAAATATATTGAGAATTCTCCTGTTTTCTTTGCGGATAAGATCACGACTCCAATGTTGATCCAGCATGGTGATGCAGATGGTGCCGTGCCTTGGTATCAAAGTATCGAGATGTATCTGGCTATGAGGCGATATAACAAAGATGTGATCTTTCTGCAGTATCATGATGAGCCGCATCATTTACAGAAATTTCCAAATAAGCTTGATTACGCTATCAGAATGAAGGAATACTTTGATTATTATCTGAAAGGAATAGGGGAACCGGAATGGATCTTAAGCGGAGAGACTTTTCAGGGTAGATAGATCATTATTTGCTCTTAATAAAAGACTTTGGGGCTTATCGCCGAGTCTGAAGGCTCTACTAGTTTAAACTTTAAAGCGGGAGGATTTAAGCTAGCAGGACGTTTACGTCCGGTGAATTAGGATAACGAGATTGTTTTCTACCGAATGCAGAGAATCTAATACTTATTGAGGTTTAGCCTTTTAAAAAATCCAGATCTCGGGTATACACCGCGAGATGACTTTGGGGCTTAATGCCGAGCCTGAAGGCTCTACTAGCTTAAACTCTGAAGTGGGAGAATTTAAGCTAGCAGAATGTTCACATCCGGCGAAATAGGATCACAATCATCTAAAAAAAAATAGAGCGGGTCATCGTTTATCTTTTTGATGGTCGCCCTTAATAACCCTCTAGCAAACCAGCAGTTTCATTCAAAAGTCTGTTTATCAATCTCCCTTTTGCGAATTGAGTAATGATAATAGAAACCGAAGCATTTAATTCAGGAATGTAGGTTGCTTGAGTGCTCCAAAACCCTGAATGAGAATACATATCCATTTCGTTAAACTTGAAGTAAAAGATTCCCATTCTGTAGTCACTGGAAGGGGTATACTCTTCAGGAAAACTCACTTTTGTAATCATAGTATCCAGAGTGGAAGATTGCTCAAAAACATTTCCGGCAAATAGTTCTTGATAAAATCTGGCCATGTCTTTGGTGTTTGCAACCAATCCACCACCGCCATAAAGATCTAAGGATGGATCAAAATTAAAGGTGTCCATTCCTTGAAAATATTGATGTATTCTCTCCGGTGAAGCAGTGAGTTTTTGTTCAATTTTCTCCCACCAGGTTGCATTTAAACCAATCTTTTTGAAGCCAATGAGCTCGCGAACAGCTTTTCCTAAAGATTTCTCAGTGACATTTTCAATGATCTCTCCAAGAAGAATATATCCGGTATCAGAATAACTGAATTGTTCTCCGGGTTCAAAAAGAGGATTACCCCAATCAACGCAACCCTGAACTTGTTCAGTTCTGGTCCACTCATGAGAAGGGTCAGCAAATACTTTTTCGATGTACGTGTTTGATCCGGCATGATCAAATAATCCGGCAGTATGAGTTAAAAGATGTCGTATAGTAATTTTATTAAGATCATATCCATCACTTTTGAGAATTTGAGCGTGTTTACCTGAAATGTGTTTACTGATAGGATCATCAAGCTCAAGCATTCCCTGTTCCCATAGTCTTAACACAGAAACTGCTACATAGGTTTTGGTATTGCTGGCAATTCGAGCTGTACCGTTTTCGGGTAACGGAGCTCTTGTTGAAAGATCTGAAACCCCTGAAGAAACTGAGTAGGAAAGATTTAGATCAGGCGCTTCAACATGCAAAAGAATTCCGGGGATGGTAGAATCTTGTTCAATTGCATTATCAATAAGCTCTTGAAGTGAAAGTTTTAGTTCTTCTGCTTGATATGCATTTACAGAGGAATAGCTGATCAGCAACAGAAAGGGTAGTAGAACGATTTTTTTCATTATTCGGATGTTAAGTTTACTGAATCTATATCTGAACAGTTAATGAAGCAATATATCCGGTACCAGAAAATGACACATTGTCAATCTATTACGTCTTACAGATCAGTAATGAGGTCAAAAATTTAAATAAGAATCATCTATTTCTTGAATGAAATGGTAAAAATAGTGCCTTTATTGATGGTACTATTCACAGAAATTTTGCCGCCCATGTTTGATATATGATTATGAACTAGGTAAAGCCCGACTCCTTTACTGTCTTCGTGGTCATGAAACTTTTGGTTCAGCTCAAAAATCCTGTCAGCATTTGCCTCGCTGTCGAAACCGATACCATTATCGCTAAATGTGAAGGTGATTTTATTACTTTCTTCGACAGCTTTTATTGCAATAACTGCACTTCTTTCAGGATGTGCATACTTAATTGAGTTAGTTAGCAGATTCAGTATTACACTCTTTAAATTTCCCCGGTTAAAAGGAATGGATATATCCGGAGAAATATCCATATTTATAATTGTTTTTGTTTCTCTGATCAACGCTTCAACTGAGTTTATAACTTCTTCAACTGTTTCATTTAGCTTATTAGTTGAGATTGCAGAATAGGCTGAATTCTTTTTATTCAGGATATCCACATAATCATTCAAAGTGCTTTGAAGTTGGTCGGTTGCGGACTTCAGAATATTTATAAACTCTAGAGTTTCTTCATCCTGTATCTTACTTAAATCCAGTAAACTAAACACAGACATAAGGTTACTTACCGGTGTTCTAAGATCATGAGAAGTAGTATAGGTGATATTTTTCAGTTCTTTATTGATCTGAGTCAGATTTGTAATTAACTCATTTCGCTCTTCTTCTCTTTGTTTCGCTTGAGTGATATCTTTTGCCACGGCATAAACCACGCCATATTGATCTACAGGAATTGAAGTCCATGAAAGCCAAACAGTTTCCCCGCTTTTGGTAAGATATCGGTTCTCGTATTTCTTAAACCCTGACCCACTGATAAGTCTCTTTCTGTATTTCCAGGTATGTTCCTGATCCAGTGGATGTATAAACGATTTTATAGATCGGGAATAAAGTTCCTCTTCTGAGAAACCCAACACTCTTGTGACTGCAGGATTGACTTTTCTGAAAAAACCATCAAAACCTGCTATGCAAAACAGGTCATTAGTGTCATTAAAAAAAGGTTCTAAGGGATAATCTGTTAGCGATTCTTCAGCTTTTGCTGTATCTGCTTTACTCATTAATCAATAGGAGTTATATATTTTATGTTGTTTCTTTATCCCCATCCAAAAAAATTGAAGCAGATATACACGTATATTACAACTGCTAACAGTGATATAAAATTACCAACTAGAAAATAATCGTTAGAGATTTTGGAGTTTTTGTCCTCGTGTAAACGTGTACCTATTTTCAACGCTCCAAAGGCGATGATCACGTGTGGGTAGCCTGCTAAAATTCCTACAGACAAAAATAATCTTTCCAACACGCCTTTACCAAACGAGCTCCAGCTTGTATTTGAATGTCCCAGAATAACGTTGATCGAAATATTAGCGAACAATTCCATCACTAACCAACCAACGAGCATATCTCCAATCATAGTTATTTGATGTATGTGTTGATGAAATCTTTTAGCAGATTATACTCATTGATCATCAAAGTTTTTCGTCTTTTCCAGATTTGATCTCGGTTTTTATCATGAAGTTCGCCTACTTCACTATTGTTGTCGTTGTTGATCATATCCAGTATCAAAGGATAATCTTCTTTTTTCCAGTTCAGGATGATCGTATCCAATACTTCAAATATCCTTGAAAGCTGCTCCGTTTGCTCTTTATTCTGAAGTTTAAACCGGAAACGTTTACGATTTCTTTTTTTGGATGAAAGCATTTTTCGGGCTTCGGTTAAACCTTTACCCATCATCTCATAGGCTATATCGGGGTTTATTTCCGTTTCGATCTCGCCCAGTAGAAGTACGTAATGAAGTTTAAAATCAGGTTCTGTTTTGAGTAATTCTTCTTCAAGATGAAAAAGCAGATCTATTCCGGAAGATACCGAGCTCAGTATTCCCTGAAATTCATCCCCCAAGGTAATGGTAAGAGGAGAGAGGATGGCTTTACCGAACTTCTTGTTTGTACTTTCAACAAGCTCTTTCAGTCCTTTGCTGAGCACCTCTCCGTCATAATCGGAGCTGTTAACTACGTCTCCCATAAATATGGGATAGCTATGTTGTTTTTTAGGCATGCTGTATTGTATCAAAAAAAATGAAACAATGCAATTTGTTTCATTAAAAATGAAACAAATGGGTTTGTATCAGATGTAGAAGCTTATATCACACAAGCGTGACACAAGCGTGACACAAGCGTTAGTGAGGGGAAACAATAGGTTCTGTATCATTGAGCCATTCACGAGCGGAGCGAAGTGATCTACTAGTTGAAGCTTGATTTAGATGGAGCAGGAGCTCCTTCTGGTTCTCCCAAGCAGGAACTTGGGAGGGAGATTATAATTAACTTTCAAATAGCCCAAAATAAATCAAAGCTGCAATTATAAAAGGAACAAATAGATTAGTGATAGTATCATATTTTTCAAGTCCAGTTAATTTAGGTAGGTTTTTAAGTTGATTTCTATCTTTAAAAGTTTTTAGGATGGATAAAGCCAATATAAAGTAAAGCAGTGGTTGAATAAAAGCGCTCTTATATACTATAATGAGTTCATATAGTGGGTCTATTTTAAATTTATAACTAATACCCAAAACGAAGAGTAATGCTATTGGAGTGAGCAAAAAAATTAAACTGAAGATGGATTTAGATTTTATTTGAACCCAATCAATTTCTTTGAAGCTGCTTTTTCCTTTTTCAAGGAAGTCTTTTAAAAATCGGATTGTAAATTCTATGGATAGACCGTGAAGCTGTGATCGATATTCAAGCTCAGTATACTTATCAAAGTATTCAAAATAGTATCCATGCTGAGTTTTACCAGGATCATACATAATGAAGAGTTCTGTTGTAGAGTCTTCGATTTTAAGATATTGGCTATATGAAGGTTCTAATAGAAAACCTTTAAAGTCTTCTAAAGAAATCTCGGTTTCTTCATCAGGTTTATTACCACCCTTTTTAATAGTTACACTTAGTCTGGGATTGATCTTAATAGCATCTCTTTGTGCTTTATTTTTGTCTTCTTTTGAAGTTTCATGGTCTTTTCGCTTTCTGGCAGAAATTTGTAAGTCTAAATAGTGGGTTCTAACCGGGAATTTCTCTTCGTTTATATGGTTTCTTGCATCTATTAAGTCATATAAAGAATATGAATCATAGTCAGGGCTTTCTTTTCTTTTTTCCAGAATGTACACTGCAAGCTTTATGGCTTCAGGTCTGAACCGGGAGGGGTTGGAAAGCATCCTTTCCAAAACAATCGATTGTTTTGCAGCCAAACGAATAAAAAGAGGGCTTTCAAAGTCGACCATAACAATTCTAATTAATTCTTATAACTATTTTATTCTGAATAAGAGGCGGTCAATTTTTAAACGATTCCTGAATGCTATCAAACTCACTTTGAAGTTCATCAAAAAGCTTAAACTCGTTGGTTTTGAGATTGTAGTAGTAAACAATTCTTGTTTTTTCGAAGTAATTACGTCTGCCATTTCCAATTAGAGGTTTAGAAGTGTCTTCGATCAATCTATCGAAATAGATCTCATTTTCATTGTCTGAAATCCAGTAAGAATCCAGCTTGAGTGAATCCGGTGTAATTTGTCTTAAGTCAGTGCCGTCTAAGTTCGAGATGTAATACGGCATATTATCATTCTCATTGATTCTTCCATCTCCATTGTCATCAGATAAAGCAATACTGTATAGATTGAAGTCATTGAAAGTGTTGTTACTGCCATAATATGAACTAATTTCACTACCTATACTTACATCAGAAATATATCCATTAGCAGGAAGCAACCTTCTTACTTCCGTACGATCTTCATTAAAGAAAATGATGTTAATTCTGGCTCCAACAATAAAAATACTGATATCTGCAGCACTATTTATGTCATCAATTACTTCTTGAGGAAGTTCCTTGTCTTGAACGACTACGGATGAATAATAAAAATCTGTAGAATCTATCTTAGTTGGACGTTCATACATCAAATGTTGCAGGTCGATATTGAGTTCACCAGCTCTTTCTGCTTTTTTCCCAACGATCAAACCTCTGTCATTTTCATTATATGAATCATTAAAAAAAGTTCTTTTTAACTCGTAAAAACCTTGAGGAATTATCATAATTAGAACTATAGAAAGTGCTATTCCATTAAAGCCCCAAACTATCCTCATAACTTTAGATTTTGGATAAGAATCACTCATATCAATCAGTATTTTATTAGTTGTTTTATGCTTTCCTCAAAAACATTCCTTTTCAAAAACTCATCTTCCAGTGCTTTGTTGAAGGGGACAGGCATATCCAAAGAGCCGCATCTGATTACAGGACCATCCAGTTCTTCAAAGCAATGTTCGGAGATCAGCGCTGAGATTTCAGCCATTGGGCCCATCGTTAGAGAAGGTTCTTGTAAGAGCAACACTTTGTGAGTTTTGGCAACAGATGTCTTGATCGTTTCCAGATCGAGGGGAAGGAGGGTTCGCAGATCGATCACTTCCAGTGAGATTCCTTCTTTGGCTAATTCTTCTGCTGTTTCCAATGCCCACCAAACGCCAATACCGTAAGTAACTATTGTTGCATCAGTTCCTTCTCTGCGAACTTTGGCTTTTCCGAGTGGTTCGTACACTGCTTTCTCAGAAACATCTTCCCGAATACTTCGGTACAGTTTTTTGTGCTCAAAGAATAACACCGGGTTCGGATCGAACATAGAACTGTACAGCAAATTCTGAGCATCTTCAACGGTAGCCGGAACCACAACTTTTAAACCGGGAATTTGCATAAACCATCCTTCCGGAGATTGAGAATGAAATGGACCTGCACCAACGCCACCACCATGAGGAGCGCGAATGGTCATATTTACGGCGGGACTCCATCGGTAATGAGATTTTGCAATATTATTCACAATCTGATTAAATCCACAGGAAATGAAATCCGAGAACTGCATCTCCACCACAGGATTCATTCCCGCGTAAGAAAGTCCTAGCGCGGCCCCTAAGGCTCCCGACTCAATAATTGGAGTATTACGTACTCTGTCGGCCCCGAACTGTTCTAAGAAGCCTTCAGTTATCTTAAACACTCCGCCATACTCTGCAATATCTTGTCCCAGAATAATAGTAGAATCATCTTCTTCAAAGGCTTGCTTCAATCCGGCCTGAATGGCGTCTACAAATCTACGTTCTACTTTTTTACCATTGCTAGGAGCAGGTTTTGAAGTTGGTGCTTCCGCATAAACCGCTCCCAATTCCTTTTCTTTGTTCCAAACCGGTTCATCAGCTTTTAAAGCTTTATCCAGATCTTTTTTGAAGGAAGTTTTTACTTCTTCTTTGATCTTCTCAAACTCTTTTTGATCTGCAAATCCTTCTTTTTCTAAGAATTGCTCAAATCTTAGAATAGGATCTTTTTCAGCCCAATCTTTAAATAAAATATCAGGAACGTAATGAGTTCCGGATGCTTCTTCGTGTCCACGCATACGAAAGGTTTTAGCTTCTATCAAAACGGGCTCACCTTTTAAAGCTAGTTTTCGGGCTTTTTCAATGGTTTCCATTACTTCAAGGATGTTATTCCCATCGATATGAAAGCCTTTCATTCCATATCCTTTGGCACGATCAGAAAGCTTTTCGCAAGCAAATTGTTCATTTGTCGGTGTTGAAAGTCCATATCCATTATTCTCAATAACGAACACAACGGGGAGCTTCCAGACGGCGGCTAAATTCAGTGCTTCATGAAAATCACCTTCGCTTGTGGCTCCATCTCCGCAAAAAGAGAAAGCTACAGAATCTTCATTACGAATCTTTGAAGCTAATGCAAGCCCATCTGCCACCGGCATCATTGCGGCTAAATGAGAGATCATTCCAACGATGTTGTGCTCCAGGGTTCCAAAATGGAAAGAGCGTTCGCGTCCACCACTGAATCCATCCGCTTTACCAAAAAGTTGACAAAACAATGGATAGAATGGAACTTTGCGAGTAGTGAATACACCAAGATTTCGGTGCATGGGCAGGATGAAATCTTCCTTTTTGGAAGAAAGTGCGACACCAACTGCAACGGCTTCCTGACCAATTCCTGAAAACCATTTACTGATTTTGTTTTGTCTGAGAAGGTTCAGCATGCGTTCCTCTATCTGTCGAGGAAGAAGGAGTGAAGTGTAAATTTCAATCGCTTTAGCTTTCGAAATTTTTTTAGAAGTCTTAATCATTGAATTTTTAGAAATATCCGTATCTTGGGGACTTTGAAAAAAGATTGATGAATTTTTTGAACTTTTTTTAAGTATAACTGTTCATCAATAATAACCAAAGCGGTTAATCCATACTATTAATTTTTTAACTATCCTGATTATTGGAAGCACTTGGAAGACAGATCTTAGTTGAATTTTATGATTGCGACAGCTCCTCGATAAATGATGTTGAATTCATTGAAGAAGCGATGCTTAATGCAACAAAGGAAGCTAATGCGACTATTATTTCGCATAATTTTCACAAATTCAGTCCTTATGGCGTTAGTGGAGTAGTTGTAATTGCTGAATCGCATGTAGCCATACACACCTGGCCGGAATATAATTACGCTGCAGTAGATATTTTTACCTGCGGTGATACGATCGATCCCTGGATAATTCAGGAATTTCTCAAGGAAGCATTTTCTTCGAAAAATATATCCAGTATGGAAATGAAGAGGGGTTTATTCAAAGTGCCACAAGGACAAAGATTGCTTTTCAAACCTTCAACAGAAACAGTAAAAGAGAATTAAGATAGAATGAAGTCTAAGATGACAATGGTAGAAACCCCGAATGTATATTGTTTGGTGTCAGGTGCAGCGGAAGGAAATACAAGATTGAACGCTTTTGATAATGCATTGCTTGAGGCAGGAGTTGGAGATACCAACCTGATGAGAATGAGTAGTATTTGTCCTCCGGGAGCAAAGGAAGTTTCCAGAGATGAAATAGAATTACCGGGCGGTGGATTGATTCCTCTGGCTTATGCTCATATTGATTCGCAAACTCCACAAATGTGGATCGCTTCTGCAATTGCAGTTGGTATTCCTGAAGATGAAACGCAACCCGGAGTGATCATGGAATTCGAAGATCATACTCGTTTGGAATATGTGGAAACTATTGTGAAGCAAATGGTTGTGGACGCCTTCGAATATAGAAAGAGAGCTCTTAAAGAGATCAAGTTCGTTGGCGTTGAACATCAGGTTACTAAGTGTGCTGCTACATTTGCGGCTGCTGTTCTTTGGTATAAATAGACATAAGATTTAAGACAAAAGAATTAAGATGAAAGACATGAGAAAAATGATTCAAGAATTTAACAAGTGTGATTAGTATGACGTTTAGCAGTTTAGTTTGCCAATTAGCCATCTTAAATCTTACGTCTTATGTCTAGCGTCTATAACGAGTATTATCACAAAAGAACGGGACTTACCGTTGGCGTAAACAAAGTTCTGTTTTCTGAGCAAACTCCGTATCAGAAGGTTGAAGTTTTTGAAACGGATACATGGGGAAATCTGATGACCATCGATGGAATGGTGATGCTTTCCGAAAAGGATGAGTTCGTTTATCATGAAATGCTGGCGCATGTAGGTATGTTTTCACATCCGAATCCTGAAAAAGTGTTGATAGTTGGAGGTGGAGATGGTGGAACGGCAAGAGAAGTACTTAGACATTTTTCAGTCAAACAAGTTGATATGGTGGAAATTGATGAAGCAGTTGTCAGGGCTTCGAAAGAATTTTTACCGGATGTTGGAGCCTGGGAAGATCCTCGCTTAAATGTGCTTTTTGAAGATGGTATCGCTTTTGTAAAAAATTCGATTGCTGAATATGATGTAATAATTATTGATGGTTCTGATCCTGTTGGTCCGGCAGAAGGTCTGTTTGAAAAGGAATTCTTTGAATTATGTTTTACAGCTTTAAAGAAAGACGGTGTGCTTACCGGACAGACGGAATCGCCATGGGTTGAAGAGTATCATTCAAGCATTAAACAAGTTTTCGATGCATTAGAATTAGTATTTGATAAATCCTCTATGTATCTGGGCTTCATACCATTATATCCCGCAGGAATGTGGAGTTTTGCTTTTGCTTCGAAAGGAAGCCAACCTGAGGAAACGGAAATTGTTGAAAGAATAGAGAAGGGATTATCAGAGTTTGGTAGTGATCTGAAATACTATAACAAGGACGTTCATCAGGGATCGTTTGCATTACCGAATTTTGTAGCCGAAATTATTTGCTAGACTCATCGTTTAGCATATATGACTAAATTCCTTTTCTCTTTAGTAGTATTGATCAGTATACCCGGGATAGGTTTTGCTCAGGAAAGATCAATACAGGTATTAGAGAACGGTGAAATCTACAGAAGTATAGTCTTGCCGGAAGAAAATCAGAAAAGTAGAATTCAACAACTAACGACTTTCTATTCTGATAACGGGTATTTCGATGTTCAGATTTCATCAACAGCTGAAGAGCCAATCCAAGTTAAAACCGGACAAAGATATCGAATAAGGAGTTTAGCTTTTGAACTTGAAGTAGATAGCGTATTTGTTGCTTATGAGATTACTGGAGAGTTTTACTCAAAAGAGTTGATTGAAAAACGTATTAACGAAGAATATCTTAAAACAGTAGAAGAAGGCTATTTAAATGCTAAGGTCAGTATAGAGGAAGTAAACTTAGATTCTCTGTCGAAAGCCGTTTCTATTACAGCTAAAAAAATATGCAGCGAGCAGATCCGCGTCAGCAAGACCATTTTTAAAGGAAACACGATAAATTCTCAAAGCTATTTATCCAGATTGGCTCAAATGGAAGATTCCCTTGTGGCTTCAAAGGAAAACCTGGACCGTATCAGAAGAAACCTTAGTTCTAGTGAGTTAGTTGAGCAAGTCTCAGATCCATTTATATATTTAGAAAATGACAATTATGTAGTTCTGTTTGAAGTTAAAGAGCAAAATCTGAATCAACTGGATGGATTGATCGGTTTTGTGCCTGATGAAACCGGTAAGGGTCAAATTGTTGGAGATCTTGATATATCGCTTTGGAATGTGTTAAGAGAGGGCAATGCCTTCGAATTACAATATCAGCGCTTAAAACCGGAAACAAGCCGCTTAAACCTCGGAATATCTCAGGATTGGATAGCAAATATTCCGTTAAGCATTGGAATGGATTTCTCTTTTTATCAGAATGACACAACTTATCAAACGAGGAACATTGGGTTGTCGGGCAGTTATTTCCTTAATTCTGAATTTAGTATTAAAAGCAGGATTTATTCTCAAAGTTCGATCTCAGGTTCCACCTCGAACTTTTCAAAAGAACCGGACGGGAAGAAGCAAGGCGGTGATCTTGGATTTAACTTTTCAAAACTGGACAGGAGGGAGGTTCCGACTTCAGGCTTTTCTTTAGATGTTATCTACGGAGTTGCGAATAAAGATATTGAGGAGGATTCAGCACTGGCTTTTCGTCAACAGAGATTAGAGACGAAAGTAAGAAGCTATATACCACTGTTCGAGAAATCTGTTTTAGCGACGAGCATCAATGGGTTTTATGTGATCGGAGATCAGTTTACAGAAAGCGATCTGGTCAGGTTCGCAGGAGCTAATTCTTTAAGAGGCTATTCAGAAGAACAATTTACAGCATCTGAATTGCTTTGGGGAGATATCGAATATCGTTTCCTTACGGATCAGTATTCTTATCTATTCCTGTTTACTGCGGCCGGTATTTATAAAAGACCACAATTATATTCCGAAACAGACAATAGCTTTATCCAAAAAGATTTTCTTTACTCAGGCGGATTCGGATTAAGCTTCAGAACTGCAATTGGAAGATTGAAATTTACGTATGCACTTTCATCTACCGAAACATTCGGAAATGGAAAAGTGCATTTTGGAATAAGTACAGGTCTATAAATTCTTATTCCTTACAATGTTTGGCTAACAATTCGTCAACTTCTTCCGAATCCAGTGCTTTTGCTTTATTAAAATCAGAACAAGCTTTTTCTGTCTGATCCAGCTTAAGATAATTTTCGCCGCGCTCTTTAAATACTACAGGGTCAGCGTTATAGATTTCAATTGATTTCGTATAATCATCTATGGCTTCTTGATAGTTCTCCAGATTAACATGGGTTCTTGCTCTGTAGTCATAAACTTCTGCATTCGTTTTTTCAACGTTAAGAATTTCAGAAAAGTCAACCAAAGCATCTGTAAACAATCCTGCTTCATATTCTGCTATTCCTCTTTGATAAATGTAATCAAGATTATCCGGGGATTTCTCAATCAGTTGCGAATAGACTTCAAGAGACCTCTCAAATTCCTCCATATCCTTCAAGACAAAAGCCTGATTTGCAAGAAAGGTGAGCTCTGTTGAATCAATTTCAAAAGCCTTTTGGAAGTCTTCGATAGCTTCTTCATGCAGTTCAAGTTCGAGGTTTACTAATCCTCTTCGATTGTAAACATTTGGGTTATCTGCGAGATATTTCAGCGTGAGATTGTAATAGTTTTTAGCCTTTTCAAAGTATCCTAAGTTTTCATAAGAGAATGCGATATTAAAGCTAGCATTTGTGTAAGTAGAATCAATGGACAAAGCTTTTTTATAGTCTGCAATCGAATTTTCATAAAGTTCCTGGATCATAAAGTTATAACCGCGGTTGTTCCAGGCATCCAGATACACTGAATCTTGTTCAATGGCTATATTGAGAACTTGTTCAGCAAGATCAAACTGTTCTGTGTATATATATGCCAGCCCAAGATTGTTATAGGCTTTTGCATTTACTGAATCCATTGCCAGAGATCTTTTGATATCAGTAATCGCATTATTAAAGTCACCGATCTGTAATTTGGCAAAACCTTGATTACCTAACGCTACGCTATATTCCGGATCTAATTCCAGTGCCCTGCTGAAGTCACTTAAAGCTGCATAAAAATCTCCTTTATTAATTTTAGCAACACCTCTCAGGTTATATAATTCCTTTGACTCTTCAATCTGAAGGGCTTTATTAAATTCTTCAATAGCAGCGTCAGGTTTACCTGATTCAGTGTATTCTATACCTAATTCATATATGCTTATTAGAGAGTCAGCTTGTTCATCAGCTTCCTTTTGTGCAGCTTGCATAAAAAAGGTTATAACCTGAGGACAAGTGGATGCTAATTTTGTCATCATTTTTGGAAGTATCTCTGATTGGAAATAAGCATCATTTTCTTCATCTGTTTTTGATGAATCTTCAAACATAGTTTCCATTTGATCCATTTCTTGGCCCATCACATCTTCAAAGCATTCTTCTACTTCATCAGATTCCATATTTTCATTTTCTATAGCATCTGAGGTAATACAGACACACATTGCATCCACAAGTAAATCGAGCTCTTTATCTTGGGAAAAAGATAGTTGTGAAAAAAGAAATACTAATAAAAGGCTTGAAAGTAGTTTTTGGTAGAAAGTCATTGTTTGAAGAAATAAATTTAAAATAGTTTAGAGTTTTTATGATACCATATGTTAATTAACCACCAATCCACACGGTACCAAGTCGGAATGAATAGTATTCTTTTATATCGCTATCCGGATCAGGATTTTTAATTTTACGATGTGGTTTTTTTAAGCGCTCTTTAAACCATCTTCTCGTTTCATAAAAGTCTTTTTCCGTAGCATATTCATCAATCTCGCCAATAGTAGTGTCATCGAAATGTTCTTCATCCCAAGCATATTCCCATTCAAGTGATTGAATCCTATTGCTTAGTTTTCCATAATTCGTAGGATCGATCTTTTTCTGATCCTCAGGTTTATGAAAGGTGCTTTCATAAAAGTCCAAAAAACTATTTATACCACATACTACCTGTGATTGTGAGAAGCGCTGATCATAAAGCCATATTTTGAGATAATAGGGTTCATCCAAAGTATCCAGAGTTGTTTTCCAGCTGTCGTAAGTATCCAGCAAGACTTTCAGAATTTCTTTTCGTGCTTGTCCTTTCGGCTCTGGGTAGGTAGAATTTCCTAGTGAGAGATTGCTGTATGGAGGAACCCAAATTTTAGCATAATCTCTTTGATTTGAGCGAATAACATCCAGATCTAAATCTATGATTTGTGATCTCCATTCCTGGATTTGATGAAGTACCTGATTAAAGCCCCGAATTTTTTTTGTTTTCATATATTTAGATCCACTTCTGATCTTTTTCATCAACAGAAAGTTCAAAATCAGTCTCACCGGTATGTTTAGTACCTTTAGGTTCTATCAACATTACCCAGCATTCTTTGTCAGCGACAGGGAAATGGTCGACACCTTTTGGAACTACATATAATTCACCTTCTTTAAGATGTACATCTTTGTCTCTGAATTTAAGCAATAGTTTACCTTTTACTATAAAGAAAACTTCATCTTCGTCCGGGTGATTGTGCCAAACAAATTCACCTTCGATCTTTGCGAGTTTTATAAGTTGCCCGTTGCACTCTGCGATGATTTTCGGAGACCATTGGTCGTTGAACTGGCTAAATTTCTTCAGCAGATTAATTGAATTACTCATCCTGAAAGAAAATAAAAAGGCCATGCAAATGCACAGCCAATTAAGAAAAAAATGTAATTATTTGAATCAGGAATTATTCATCATCTAATCCATAAAATTCAGCAACCTGATTGTAGTTTCTGTAATCTAGACCTTTGCTTTTGAATAACAATGAAGGGGGGATGGCAACTACTCGTAATACATCTCCATCAAAGAGATCTTCATTTACTTCATTATTATCAGCAACCTCACCTTCTAATAAAAGATCGAAACTGTTTATATCAAACACATATCTGAGGTTTACAAGATCATTCTCAAAAGGAGTGCTGAAAGGCAATGCGTGCCATGAAGTAGTTCCTTCAAACTGTAAATAGCCAAGAACTAATCCTTCATCCACAGTAGATTCATCCAGCAAGTCCCATTCGAATTCATTTATAGAAACAAATTCATCAACGATGTCAAAGTCATCAGCGAAAATTGTACTTGTACTAGAATAAATTTGAACTCCGTCTGCACCGTCATTTCCTTGTGGTCCACGTGGACCTTCATTTGTTATAGTACATGCTTGAGTTAGTAATAATATTGAAAGTAGTGGTAATAAAGATTTTGAATGTTTCATGACTTACTCCGTTAATGTTAAGACTTCTTTTTTAAAGCCTGAAAGAATTTATCTAACTGCAAACAAGGTTGTTATCACATGTTTGGGTTAGGCAATTGATGCGATATTTTAGGTGAAAGGTGAAAGGTGAAAGGTGAAAGGTGAAAGGTGAAAGGTGAAAGGTGAGAAAAGGGAAAAAATCAGTGATCAAAAAAACCCTGACTCAATTAAGAACCAGGGTTACGAAGAGCGAAATTTGATGTCTAATTTCAGTTGGTGAAGTACATGATAGTTGCTATCACCATAAAGTTAATGATACTGAGAGGAAGTAATCTTGCCCAACCCAATTTCATTACCTGATTGTATTTGAAGCGTGGAATCGTCCAACGAACCCAAATAAATACAAAGCACCAGAAGCAAACTTTCAAGGTAAATACAGATACATCCAAAATACCTTTTAACCATATATTCATGTCTGCAGGTATATAAAGATCAGCAAATGGAAGGTGGTAACTACCAAAGAAGAACGTTGTTATTAAGATACTTCCAATGAATACGTGCATGTATTCAGCCAGAAAGAACATTCCGAATTTCATAGAGCTGTACTCTGTGTGAAAGCCACCAACTAGTTCCTGCTCTGCTTCTACAAGATCAAAAGGAGTACGATTTGATTCTGCAAATGCACAAATAATGAAGATCACAGCACCAAGTGGATTTACAAAGAAATTCCACCACATAGATTGTGATTCTGCTATATCAACTAAGCTGAGAGATCCTGTCATCAAAATTACAGAAGCAACAGCCATTCCCATTGGCAGTTCATAGCTTATCATTTGAGCCGCTGCTCTCAATCCACCAAGAAGAGAATATTTACTATTTGATGCCCAACCCGCTAGCGTTACTCCATAAACACCAAGAGAAGCAACAGCAAGTAAATACAGAACAGCTGCATTAATATCGGTTACATACAAACCTGCACCAAAAGGAATAACTGCAACAGAAAGCAATGCCGTGATCACCGGAATCATCGGAGCAATTGCGTGAAGTTTTTTGTATCCGTGAGTAGGGGTTACATCTTCTTTTAAAAGTAGCTTAAGTACATCAGCCAAAGGTTGTAGTAAACCGAAAGGTCCAACACGATTCGGTCCAACACGATTTTGTATAAAAGCAGCGATTCTACGCTCAGCATAAACAAGAATAGCAGCTGAGTTCAAATAACTTATCATTCCAACTCCGAGAACGATTGCCCAAACAGGTATTGCTAAAGGTCCGATTTCAAGAATAGCTGGATTCATTATGCAGATACCTCTTCTTTATTCATTCCGGTTAACTGGATTCCGTTTTCATCGTCCATTTTCTCATAACTAACACCTTCAAAACTAGAATTTGAAGAAGCGATCTCATCCATTATTTCTCTGGATGTGCCAAATTGGACAGACAATCCTAATCTCTTTCCAAGATTATTCATGAGCTCCCAGGTTGGAGTACAATCAACTTTGTTATCTTCGTTAACCCAGTTGTCAAAATTGGTTCCATAGCGATCAAGTCGACCCTCCGACATCTCAAGATCCAATTTACGATGAGTGTATTTGGTTTCTTTCGCAGGAAGGGAGCGTTGAATTCTACCTTCTACGTTTACATAACTTGCAGCGTGTTCAGCAATACAAGTAATTGGAATAACAAGATCTGTTGACTTTGATGTTTCTGTCTCGTTAGTAGCAAGTGAAATTACATATGGCTTTTTGAGATCTTCAGAACCAAGTACCCCACGATCTACTAATTCATCGTTTAGCAGTACTACAACTTTTGCTGATTTAATTGCTGCTTTGAGATCTTCAGCTGAAGTTTCAGAAAAACCTAGAGCCTTAACGCCTTTTGTATTTGGAGCCTGATCGTCCGTTAATAAGAAATCATCACCAAAACCTTCTTTAACATCAGGAGAGAAGTGGAAATCATTTACGCCCCAAGTGCTGAATGTTTTCATCAGAGCATAATTTTCCTCAACAGATGCATGAGCTGAACCTAATACCAGAACATCAGCAGGTTTTACAGCTTCAAGCTTTTCTGCAAATGTCTCAATTGCATTGTTCCACGAAGTTTTGATCTGATTATCACCATCCGCTTTAATAGAAGGTCTTGAAATACGATTCTCATTGAATTTTGTGTAAGCCATTCGTGATTCATCAGGCATCCAGTGAGTATTCACGTTCTCATTGTAACGAGGAGTAAGACGTAATACCAAATTATCACGAGTCCAAAGATCAACATTAGTTCCTTTACCTCCGGTAATATCGATGCTTGGAGTCTGATTCATTTCCCAAACGCGAGCCTTAAATCTGAAATCGGTAGAAGTAAGTGCTCCAACGGGACAAATATCAACAGTATTCAAAGAATATGGATCATCAAATTCCATTCCCGGAGCAGTAATCGGATAGTTTTTATCGCCCCTTGAAGCAATTGTAAGCTGATGTGTACCGGAAATCTCCTCAGTAAATCTAACACAGCGTGTACAGTTGATACAACGTTCCGCATCTAAAGTTACTCTTGGTCCAAGTTCAACTCTTTTAGGCTTATGAACTTTCTTGACTTCAAAACGGGAGCCTTCAGGTCCGTATTTATAAGTCTGAATTTGAAGAGGACATTCTCCTGCTTGATCACAAATCGGGCAATCAAGAGGGTGGTTGATCAGGATCAACTCCATAGTGTCTTTTTGAGCACGTGCCACTTCTTCGCTGGATTCCTGAGTATGAACAACCATTCCATCGGTCATTTCCATGCTACAAGATGTCTGCATTTTAGGGAACCAACGAATAACTCGTTCACCATTTTCATCCAGTTCGTATTCGCCTGTTTCCCGATTCTGTACAGGAGTTCCAACTTTTACATAACACTGGCGACAATTTGCAGGCGCGCTCATTTCAGGGTGGTAGCAGAAGAATGGTACTTCTTTACCATTATCCAAAATGAACTGGAGCAATTTAGGTTTGCCCTCAAATTCGTATCGTTTACCGTCTATAAATATTTCTGGCATAATTTCTTATTTAAACCACAGAGGGCACTAAGCTGTTTTTCTCTGTGTTCTTTGTGGTTGATAATTAAGCAAGTGCATATGTACTTTTTTTGCACCGAGCTTCAAATTCGTCTCTAAATCTGTCAATAGTATAACGCACCGGCCATGCAGCAGCATCAGCAAGCGCACAAATAGTCCGTCCTTCCATCTGTGAACAAAGATCGATCAATAATTCAAGATCTCTGATCTCGCCGTCACCGTTTCTGATCTTCAATAAGATCTTTTCTAACCAACCGGTTCCTTCACGACATGGAGTACATTGTCCACAGGACTCATGATGATAGAAATGAGAAATTCTCCACAGCATTTCAACCATGTCAGTATCTTCATCCATCACGATCATTCCTGCAGTTCCCATCATAGAACCGGCTTCACGCAATGAATCAGCATCCATATTAACTCCATCAAGAGCATCACCTCTAAGAATAGGAGTGGAAGAACCACCGGGAATCAATCCTTTAAGTTTCTTTCCGTTTCTCATTCCACCGGCAACTTCTTCGATCAAAGTGAGAACAGGCATTCCTGTTGGTAATTCATAAACTCCGGGTCGGTTAACATGTCCTGAAATTCCATAAAGAACCGGTCCGGGATGAGTTTCTGCTCCGATTCCGGAAAACCAATCAGCACCATTTTTAATTACCAATGGCACACACGCAAGTGTTTCAATATTGTTGATTGTGGTTGGACGTCCCCATAATCCTTTTTGAGCAGGGAAGGGAGGTTTAACTCTTGGATATCCACGTTTTCCTTCCAGAGATTCAAGCATGGAAGTTTCTTCACCACAGATGTAAGCTCCTGCTCCGCCAGTAACATGAAATTCCACATCAAATCCGGAATCAAGTATATTCTTTCCGATAAAGCCTTTGTCGTAAGCATCTTTAAGAGCTTTCTCCATCATCTTTATCCAGGAGTAATACTCTCCACGGATGTATACATAAATGGCGGAACACTGCATTGCATAAGCTGCAATAAGAGCTCCTTCAATGAAAAGATGAGGATTGTATTCGAATATCTTTCGGTCTTTAAAAGTACCCGGCTCTGATTCATCACCATTACAAGCTAAATATCTTGGTCCGCCGTCAGGTTTCGGCATAAAAGACCACTTTAAGCCTGCATTAAATCCTGCACCACCACGTCCACGGATATTTGCAGCTTTAACTTCATTAATTACTTTTTCAGGATCCCAATCGTTAGACAAAACCTTTTTTAGAGAGTCATAACCACCATTTTTGGTGTAAACGTCGATCTCATGAAGATTTGGGGTATCCGGGATAATTACGGGAGTATATGATTTCCAATCGAATGACATTTCTTAACTCCTTTCCGTGTGTTGTGGCATACCAACCGATTCAAATTCAGGCATTTTATCTGCTTTCAAGCTTTCAATAACTTCATCAAGCTTTTCTTCTGTAAGATTGTTTACATACACATCGTTTGTGATCTGCATCATTGGAGCATATCCACAAGCTCCTAAACATTCCACAGATTGGATGCTAAACATTCCGTCTTTGGTAGTTTCACCTGCTTTAATGCCAAGTTTATTTTCAAGATAATGAAGCATATCATATCCGCCACAAAGCTGGCAACTTGTTGTAGTACATACATCAAGTACATACTTGCCCATTTTCTCTTTGTAATACTGAGTATAGAAAGTTGCAACACCGTGTACGTGGGAAACGGGCAGGTCTAAAGTCTCAGCAACCAAATGCTGTACTTCAGGTTCCACATGTCCAAATCTTCGTTGAGCAACCCAAAGAGTAGGTAAAGTAGCCGGCATTACTTCCGGGAACTTAGCTTTGATAGTCTCAATCTCTTTTAAATCTTCCGGGGTGAATTCGTAGTTATTCGCCATTATTTATCTGCTTCTCCCATTACAGGGTCAACTCCACCAATCACAACTACAGTATCAGCAACCATCTCTCCATCGAGGATGTTTTCGAGTACCTGCAGGTTTCTGAATGAAGGAGTATTAATTTTAATTCTCCAGGGATGTCCGGTTCCGTCACTTTGAATGTAATATCCAAGCTCGCCTTTTGGAGACTCTACAGCATGGTAGCATTCTGCTCCGGCAGGCGGACAAATTCCTGTATCGGTCATCATAAAGTCGTGAATCATACCTTCCATCGAGTAATAAACCTCATCTTTTGAAGGGTAGGCATGTTTAGCATTGTTAGATCTGATCGGGCCTTTAGGCATTTTATCTAAACACTGCTGAATAATTCTGATACTTTCTTTCATTTCTTCCATACGCACAAAGTATCTGGCAAGATTATCGCCTTCTAAACGAGTAGGAACTTCAAATTCTACTTCGTCATATTTCGAATATGGAGTAATAATTCGTTGATCAACAGCAAAACCCGAAGCTCTTAAAACTGGTCCCGTTGCTCCAATATCCAGAGCTTTGTCAGTTTCCAGAACACCAACATTCTCGTTTCTGTCGATGAAGATTCTGTTTCGGTCTAAAAGTCCATGCCAGTCTTTAAGCTCTTGCGGGAACTTAGTGATGAACTCTTTGATGATTGCAGAAGCGTCACTGGTCAAATCATTAGCAACACCACCAATTCTGGAATGCGAAACCGTAAATCTGTGTCCTGCGATCTGATCCATAATATCATAGATCTTTTCACGCTCACGGAACGTCCAGATAAAGAAGGAAATTGCTCCGGCATCCATAACCATTGTTCCCAACCAAAGAAGGTGAGAGGACATTCGTGCCAATTCACAACCGATCATCCTTATATATTGAGCGCGGTCGGGTACTTCAACACTTGCAATTTTTTCGACAGCCAAACAAAGCGCAACATTATTGCTGTAAGGAGAGAGGTAATCCATACGATCCGTGTATGGCATAAACTCCTGATACGTTTTGTTCTCAGCAATTTTTTCAACGCCTCTGTGTAGATATCCAATATCAAGTTTTGTTTTCTCGATGGTTTCTCCACGCAATTGAAGTACTAAACGAAGAACTCCGTGAGTTGCAGGATGCTGAGGACCCATATTCAGGATCATCTTGGCATTTAATGGATCATCGATATCCACATCTTCAATAGTAGTATGTTTGTCTTCAAGACTTTTATATATACTACGCTGATGTTTCTCCTGAAACTGCGGATTTACTCTACTGTTAATATCTGTTACTTTCATATGCCTTACTCCGTATCTGGTGTTGTGTTCGGCAATTCTATCGATCCCGGAATTCCCAAAAGAGGAAATTCTTTTCTCATCGGGAAATACTCAAAATCTTCAGGCATAAATATTCTTCTTAGATCAGGGTGGTTTTCAAAACGAACTCCGAACATATCGTAAACTTCGCGTTCGTTCCAACCTGCAGCCTTCCAAACCGAAGAAACTGATTCTAATGTTGGGTTTTCTTCTTCTACACGAACTTTAATAAATACTCTGGTTTGTGTACGAAGGTTCATAAGGTTATAAACAACTTCAAAGCGCTCGTCAGAAGTGTAGCGATCGTTACCAAAAACATCGCAAAGGAAAACAAAATGCTGCTTCTTTTTAAGATATTTTGATATTTCCAGAATTGAATCAGCTTCAACCCGTACAAAAGTGTCTCCGCTACTTTGATAGACTTCTATAAGCTTATCAGAAAAATTTTCTGTAAGTCCATCTACCAGAGTTTGTAAAGTGTCATTTAATTCTAAGCTCATAGACTAGGTATCCAAAAGAACAGAATGTTCTGTTTTAATTTTGTCTTGAATTTTCATTAGTGCGTGTATTACAGCATCCGGTCTTGGTGGGCAGCCGGAAACGTAAGCATCAACAGGAAGGAAATTATCTACTCCCTGAACTACTCCGTAGCATCTGTGCATTCCACCGGTAGAAGCACAGGCTCCCATTGCGATACACCATTTCGGATCAGGCATTTGATCCCAGATTCTGCGAATCGCATGTGACATTTTATAGGTAGTCCAACCTGCAACGATCATTACATCACTTTGACGAGGGGAGAAGCGAAACACTTCTGACCCAAATCGGGATACATCATACTTCGGACCTGCAAAAGCCATCATCTCAATAGCGCAACAAGCTAAACCCATTGGCATTGGCCATGCAGCATTTGCGCGTCCCCAATTTATTAATTTGTCTAAGCGGGTGGTTAAATAACCTTCACCAAGTGCGGATTCAATTCCCATTATAAACTCTAAATTTTATTTGTTTTAAGATCCCAGTCTAAAGTTCCTTTTTTCAAAGTATATAAAAGACCGATCAGAAGTATAGTTATAAATACCATCATTGAAATGAACGTTCCAAGTCCTAAATCTAAATATCTTACTGCCCATGGATAGATAAATACAACCTCTAGATCGAACACGATAAATTCCATTGCGACCAGATAAAAACTGATCGAATATCTTTCACGGGCTTCCCCAACAGGATCCATTCCACTTTCATATGGATTCAATTTGTGCTTGTTTGGACGGTAGGGGCCAAGTATTCTTGACAGAGTCATTAGTAGAAGAGCCAGAACGATGGCGATACCGGCAAGAATTAAAATAGGAAAATAACTGTCGAGCATAGAATTATTAAGTCACAATTAATGAGCTAAAAGTTAGCCTCAATGTTTGGCAATGTCAATGAAATCGGGCGTGAATATAGGCTTAAATTTACTTTTTATGAGCAGGAATTTTTATTAAGAATAATTCTAAATAAAATGAACGCGAAAGCTATTCAATTCGGTTTAACACTTACATAAAAAACCGTACATTTATAGAAAAGTACATAAAGGTTATCGTTTGAAGAAAATAAGAATGGAAATTTTAGGATTATCAACAAGCCCAAGTAGTGGAGGGGCTTATGCGTTGATACTATCCGAAGTAAAAGGTAATCGACGACTTCCTATCATTATTGGTTCGTTTGAAGCACAAGCTATTGCTCTGGAGCTTGAGAATATAAAACCACCACGACCAATGACTCATGATCTTTTAAAGAATATGATTCTCAGTTTCAATGCAGAGATCCAATATATTTTTGTAAATGAGTTATCAGAAGGGACATTTTATGCACAGGTTGTAATGGATAGGGACGGTGAAATTGTAGAACTGGATGCTCGCCCGAGCGACGCTATTGCACTCGCTGTGAGATTTGGTTCAGATATTTTTGTTTCGAACAGTGTTTTAAGAGAAGCAGGAATTTCTACAGAACCTGATTCAACTACATTGGAAGAAGCTTTGAATGTTGAGATCGAAGAGCCGGTAAAGAAAGGTTTATCCAGACTTGAAGAACTTAATCAGGCACTGAAAGAAGCAATTGAAGCAGAAAACTACGAGAAAGCTGCAAAAATCAGAGATACTATTCAAAAACTTAAGGCCAATTAGTGACTAAAGAAACTTACTCTTTCGAGAAGCTTCCATTTTCGAAATTATTTAAAACCTACGTATCGAAATTTGCAGACCTCGACGATTTTTATTCTGTAAACCCTTTCTCTGATTCTGAGATCGCATCAAAAGCCAAAAGGATTGAAAAGCAGGAATCTCACAAAAAGTTTATTAAGGCTCTCAAAGATTTACATTCTGAATTGGACATTGATCAAAACGAACAAGTAGAGAAACTTGCTGATCCGGATTCTTTAGCCATTGTTACAGGACAACAGTTGGGAATTTATGGCGGACCGGTATTTACCATTTATAAAACTATTTCTGCCATTTTGCTCGCCAAAGAATGGGAAAAGAAATTAGCAAGACCTGTGGTTCCGGTTTTCTGGCTTGCAGATGAAGATCATGACTTCGAGGAAATTGCATGGTTTGGCATTCCCGGTAATAATGAGTTTAAAAAGCTTGAGTATACAGACCAATCAAATGGAAAACTTGTATCAGATATTAATATTAAAGACGGTATTGAGGAATTAAAGAGTTCTATCAAGTCTGAAATGTTTGATACAGATTTTACTGAGAAACTTTGGGACCTGTTTGACAGATGTTTCAAAAGCGGAGTGACATTCAGAAAAGCTTTTGCTTTAATGATGGATGAGCTATTTGGAAAGCATGGTTTATTAATAGTGGGAAGCAATTTTGAACCGATAAAGAAAATTGTAGCTGATACTTTTAAGAAGTCTGTTACTCAGGCTAAGGCAATCAATAAATCTCTTGAAGAACAATCAGGTAAATTGGAAGCTAACTTTCATCGTCAGGTAGTACTTGGAGAGTCTAACCTTTTCTACATAGATGATGATGAGCAAAGATTAAAGCTGGATCATGAAGAAGGTATATGGAGTGCCGGAGAGAATAGTTGGTCGGAGAAGGAATTACTTGAACTGATTGACATCAAGCCTGAGAAATTTTCTCCTAATGTATTTCTGAGACCTGTGATTCAGGATCAGCTTTTACCAACTTTAGGGTATGTGGCAGGCCCCGGAGAAGTAGCTTATTACGGTCAAATGAAAGAACTTTACCCTCATTTTGATCTTGAAATGCCCATAATTTTTCCACGATTCAGTGCTACTTTAATAGAATCGGGAATAGATCGCATCTTAGAGAAAATCCCATTTGAGTTTCACAGATATGGTGAAAGAATTGAAGATCTGGAAAAGGAATATGTGAAAATCTCTGAATCCACTGATGTTGAAGCTTTATTCAAAAACTGGAAAGAAAGTATTCAGTCTGCTTCAACAGATCCAAAAGATATAATTAAAGAAATTGATGGTTCTTTAGATGGTTTGGTAGGGAAGACCGTTTCAGGCTTTGAAACAGAACTGGATAAGATAAAAGGAAGGGTTTACAGATCTATTAAACAGCAGGAAGAAACTCAGCTTCAACGTATCAGAAAGATAAAAGCTCAGCTATATCCGGATAATGGACTGCAGGAGCGGATGGTTTCATTTATGTATTTCATGAACAAATATGGAGTGGATGTTTGGGATAACCTTTTGTCAGATCTTGAGAAAGAACCACTGCAATTAGACTCTCATCATTTGATAAGATTATAATGTCTGTCTCTGATCAAAAATCAGAACTAAGAGCTCGATTGTTAAAGCTCAGAATGTCTATTGAAAAAGAAGATTGGCAATCCTGGTCCGAGACTATAATTAATGAACTAAAAAAAATCCCGGAGTTTATTGATTCAAATGTAATCCATTGTTTTGTTTCAATGAATGATCGTAAAGAGGTTAACACTCACTCTTTATTGAATGATCTGATTTCTTCCGGAAAGAAAGTAATTGTTCCAGTTACAGATTTTGAAACCGGAGAATTGAAGCATTCTGAGTTGAGATCATTTAAAGATCTGAAGGAGAATAAATGGGGAGTTCCGGAACCGGATGAAATCCATCCTCAAACACAGGAAACAGATCTGATCCTAGTCCCTTTGCTGGCTGCTGATAACGAATTCAACAGGCTTGGTTACGGGAAAGGGTTTTACGATCGTTTCTTAAAAAAAGAAAATGCAGTTAAAGTCGGGCTACTATTTGATGACTTTCTTATTGATCAAGTTCCCGTTGAGAACTTTGATGAGAAGCTGGATATTTTAATTACTGAAAAAAAGATTTTAAGACGTAACAATAGCGATTTGGGTTCGTAGTAGCGCACAGGAGAAAAAATTATGGCAGAAAAAACACGACAAAAAACCGGATCTAAAACAGGCTCAGCAACACTAGAGTTTGAAGACTTTGAATTACAGTCTGCAATGCAAGACTTTTTAAAAGAAGAACCTAAAGAAGAAGGTAAAGGAGTTTGGAATTTTTCAACATTTGCCGGTCTTGGTATGCTTTTTATCGCATTCACTTTTTTGCTTCAATTAATAGGTTTCCCAATGGGACAAGGTCTCTCTGCTTTTGCTCAGGATGCAATTAGTGCTTTACCAATAATTGGTGGAATTCTTGTGACGTTAGTTGGTTTTGGTTTTTTAGTTGGCGACAGAAAGAAAGAGAAAAAAGCTAAAAAAGAATCACGCAGAAAAAGAAAGGCTCAAAGTAAAAAGAATATATACTCCAGCGATATTCATGGTGCTGAAGAATTTACAAGTACACTGAATAATGATCTGGATTCTTCCGGGAAGTCTTCAAGTTCCAGCAACTATAGTTATGACAATTTCGGTTATCGTCATGCTAAGAGATTGATGAAATCCAGAACTAACAAAAAGATTGCGGGAGTATGCGGAGGTTTAGCTAAATATTTCGGATTAAGTTCTACAGTAGTTCGTTTCATTTTTGGCGCCGTTTTTATCATGGGATGGGGAACAAGTTTACTTATCTACATCGGTCTGGCCTTAGCGATGCCAAAAGAGCCTATCGAGATGATGGATGACTTTGATTTCTAATCATTGATTTCTTTTCCATATTTATCCATTTCATAACCGCATTTTTTGCATGTCCACCCTCCATATAAAAGTTGACGTTCAGTTTGCGGTTTTCTTATTATGGGTTGTTTTGTGTTACAATTTGGGCATTTAACTCTTTTAAGATTAACACCAAAGAAATCTTCTCTTGTGATCATAATAGCTACTCAATTATACATTGATCCAAAATAATTCAAATTATCTTGAGATTAAAATTCTTCTTAGATTCACTACATGCTAATTACATTTGAAGGAATTGACGGAAGCGGGAAATCGACTCAGATTTCTCTTTTAAAAGATCACCTCTCTAAATCCGGGAAAGAAGTACAAGTACTTCGTGAACCGGGTGGAACGGATATTTCTGAGCTAATCAGAGGGATGTTGTTGAACCCTGAAATTGAGATCGATCCGGTTACGGAGTTGTTACTGTTTTCTTCGGCGAGATCTCAATTAATTGCGGAAAAAGTAAAACCACTTTTGGCTGAAGGAGTAGTTGTTATACTTGACCGGTTTTATGATTCCACAACAGCGTATCAGGGTTACGGTAGAAAGAGTATCCCTATTGATCAGGTACATCAGATCAATAAGATCGCTTCACATGAAATAGCTCCTGATGTAACATTTTACCTTCGTCTCAGTTTGGAAGAATCCGCGAAGAGAACTGCTCATATGCAAAAAGACAGGATGGAGCAATCCGGTATTGAATTCTTTCAGAATGTGATCAAGGGTTTTGACGAACTCTCTAAATCTGAAGATAGATTCGTGACTATCGATGCATCAAAAAATGTTGATGAGGTTCATGATTTGATCCTGTCTAAGCTTCCTTTTTAGCGATTCCGTTTCAAAAATATCAAAATTTGGCTAAATCCATCATTTCGCTGAAAGTGGGGTGATGGAGGTTCAAACAAAGCTCCTCTTATCTCAAATCAATTTTGCGTTTATAACCCTGACAGAGTTAATTAATGACGATGGATTTATAAGATCTGAAGTTTAAACCCTGTTTGGGTTATGAATACAAGTCTTATTCAAAATTCGACCACACGGACGAGTCGATCATTATTACAATTCTCTTAGCAAATAACCCGTAGCTTTAATAAGTTCTTAGTATGAAATATGTATGGATAACCATCGGGATATTACTTTGCTTGGCAAGCGGGTGCAAGAAGGGAACGCCATCCTCACCGGATGAACCGACTCCAAATATGCCGGCTACCTTAAACATTGAAGTGCCGAATTCTTTCGTCACGGATAGCTTATACACGTACACTTTACGCATAGAAGATGAAGATGGGATTGACAGCATTTGGTTTGATCTGGATGCTCAAGCCGAAGATTCCAGAGTATTCAGCAACTTTGCCATAAAATTGCCCGGTGAATCTATAAACTGGGATACTTCGCTTACCGTTGAATTCTACCAACCGGCTACGGCAGAATTTACATTATCGGTAAAAGACCGTGCAGAAGAGCCCAAAATCGAAGAGAAAAATCAATCAGTGGCGGTTCAACTTTCTCCGAATCAAACAACCAGGTTTAGTAGTAATTTTGAGCCCGGCAGGGTAAACTCTCCGCTAAGCTGGACATGGAAAGCTTCGGATAAGCAAGGAATCCTGGACGCCATTGCCGGTTACGTGTATGAAGGGGAAACAGATACTGCATTCGTAGAATTAACAGTAGGTGATACCGAAGCAGAAACCACGCAGGAAATAACTTTTCCCAAATCAGGAACCGTACAAGCCTTTCTTCGAGTTACGGATTCCCGCGATGAAGTTACTCAGCAAACTCAGCAAATAACAATTTTAGCCGAGCTATTACCCCGCCAAACTACTATTGATATAGGGAAACCCGATGTAAGTATGGAAGTACACAGAAACGAACTCATTGCTTCCGGTACAACAAATTCTGAGGGTATTTTTGAATTTACTGAAGAACTTCCCAAAGATAGTTTGGTAAACTATTCGATTACAGCCGATGCACTCGGTCTTACAGGATCAGAATTTGAACTGACCAGTACCGCCGACCAAACTATTCAACAAAATATTGAGGCAGTACCCATCACAATTAGCAACACCTTACCAGGACAATACCCGCGAACAACAGATACACAAGACTTAGCTTTACTTGTAAGTGTACAAGACACAGAAGGAAGTGTACCTGTAACAATTAATCTTGTATACAACGGAAATAATTTCGATATAGATCAGGCAACAGGAACAAACTGGGACTTTAGCACCTCTGCACAAGACCCAGCAGGAGTAACTGAAGATTTTACTCTGGAAGTAGAAGCTTTGTATAGTGATAAAAGTCAAACAGTTACAAAAGAAATATTTGATAGAAGAGCCTTAGATTATCTGCAAACAAACTTTAACGTAGTAGAACGAGAATCGCTACAAATCGATTTAGCAGAAGTGTTGAGTTCAGAAGCAGAAATAACTCAAGCATCAATTAGCGATGTAGCAAACGGATTAGACGTAAGTAATAATGGATTAGTGTATACACTCACACCAATAGAAAATATTTCTGCGGATAAAACATATGCGTTTAGTGTTGATGCCGAGAATGCAGATGGAACGTCTGAAAGTAGACAAGTACATCTCACTTCAGAAGCACTACCTGAATTTAGTGCGACTGTGGTAGATCACGTAAACGAACAAGCAGTGTCAAAAGCGTACGTAGTCATTGAACGAGAAGATAAAAGTGTAATTGATTCGCTTGTAGTGAACGGAGGCGCATTTAGTTCAATAGAAATACCTTCAAACGCAGAATCGTTTAGATTTGGAGAATTACGGAACGAAAGGCCATACGCACTTGAACACCGAGTATTTGTGCAAGGAGGAGAAAACCTTACTATTCCTGTAGGAAATAGAGATTCATTTGATAAATTCAAAAATTCAAACGGGACTCATACAGAAGATGAACTCATGCGTCGATGGGCAGACTCAGAAATTATTTGTGGTCATGGAGGTTTAGCAGGCCTAAATAATAACCCTGATTTACATTATAACTTAGAAGATGAATTATGTGGCTGGGCACCAGAAAACAATTATCTCCCTACCAAAATAGTTGTGGCAAAGCATATCACTCAACGGGTGTATGCTTTTATTGATGGCAAACATAGCTTTATTGTTCGGGAAGACAGCATGAGTGACATAACCTTAAACATTATAATAGATAACTTTGATAATGAATATCGAATAGCATTACCGGATCTGCCCGTGCTCACCATAGTAGATTCATTATATTACGACTACGAAGACCAAGAAGAAGATGCAATGTATATTGTCCCTTATAGTAAGCCAAATGACTCAAGAGGAACGGTTGAGTTTTATGGAACCAAAGGAGTTGATACAGGTATAATAAAACACGGTCGTGTAACCTTGCGATCGAATTCAAGTCAGGATGCTAGTCCTGAATCTCAAAATAAAACTCAAGATCAGGAGTTTGGTGCTCTGTTGTTTGAACAGGGTCGCAGTCAAGCACAAAATCTTGGGAATTATGAAAGCATTGTTAAACAAGGGCACCCCAACAACAATGCATTTGTATTTCCACTAAACCTATGGATGGGTTGGATGGCAACGAGTGATTTATACAAAGATGCACCGAATAAAAACATGTTTACGAACGCATCAATAATTCCAAAAGCATGGAATCCAGACTACACGAGTCTAACAACTTCATGTGATATTTTACCGGGCGACTGTTCTGATAAAGGATACTAATTGCGTGAATTATTCTAAAGAAGGGTTTATATATCAGTCTCGCGAAATTTGTTTATCTATATCATTCCATCATTTCGCTGAAAGCGGGATGATGGAGGTTCAAAAAAAGCTCCAGTTATCTCAAGTCATGTGAATGTTCCTTCAACTAAACTCCATCAGCCGGAGTACCGACAGATGGGTAGGTAGATTCTACAATTTACTTCATTCCATCATTTCGCCTTGGATGGTTTAACTTGTGGAGCAAATTGAAGTAATTATAGAAACCTAAATGTTGGTGTTATTTAGAAAGCGGGGTGATGGAGGTTCAAACAAAGCTCCTCTTATCTCAAATCAATTTTGCGTTTATAACCCTGACAGGGTTAATTAATGACGATGGATTTATAAGATCTGAAGTTTAAACCCTGTTTGGGTTATGAATACAAGTCTTATTCAAAATTCCATCAGCCGGAGTACCGACAGATGGATGGGTAGATTTTAAAATTTATCTATCACCTTTGATTTGAGTTATTTTAGTCTTGTTCAAATCTGGTTTAAGCCAATAGAACAGAGAAGGGAGCACAACCAGATCAGCTATCACAGCAAAAAATATTGTTGAAGAAATCAGGATGCCCATTAAGGTTGTAGAGGTAAACTCGCTGGTTATGAGTGTTCCGAATCCCAGTAAAAGAATCATGCTGGTAATAATAATGGCCCGACCAGTTTTTTGAGTAGTTATTTCCAAGGCATCCTGGATGCTCAAGCCTCGTTTTAATTCGATCCTGAATCGTGCTAAATAATGAATGGTGTCATCAACAGCTATCCCAAAAGCAATAGTAAAGATCACGGCAGTAGAGGGTTTTATATCCACTCCCAAATAACCCATTATTCCTGCAATTAAAACCAGAGGCATGATATTCGGAATCAGTGATATGATCACCATCTTTAAATCTTTGAACAGAAAAGCCATCAATATTGAAATACAGATAAAAGCCAAGCCGATACTGGAAGCAAGAGAATAAACCATTTTCCCAACCAGGTTTGCACTTAAAACGGTTGACCCTGTAACGGTAATTTCTTCATTGTTAAAATTCTGAGACAGGTATACATCAATGGAATCTCTGATCTCATTAATACGCCTCGATCCTGCATCTTCTGTTTGAGCAGCAATCCTCAGTTTTTGATAATCAAAATCTGTTACGTTTTGCAGGATGTCATTATCAGTTATCTCCAAGAGAAGTAAGTATTGTGCGATAAGATTCTGATCAACGGGGAGAGAAAACTGAGAGGCATCTTCTGGAGACATTACCTGATGTAATTCTTTTAAAAGAGTACTGAAAGAAGTAGCACGTTTTATTTCTGGATAAGACAGCAGGTGTGTTTGTAGATTATCTATTTTTTGTATCAATTCCGGGTCAGTGATTCCTTCAGGCTCTTTTGTGTCAATAACAAATTCTAAAGGGAATGCCGGAGCCAGATTTTCAGAGAAAAAGTCACTGTCTTTAATTAGTTCAGAATCTCTGCTCACATCATCAAATACACGACCGTTTACCTGAAGTTGATAGATTCCGATTCCAACAACAAAACAGATCAGCAATGCACTCAAAGAAATTGCTTTATAATGCCTTCTATTAAATGCGGAAACGTTTAACAATTTATCTCCAATCCATGGATACAGTTTTCCTCCTGTTTCACGAAAGACTTTTTTAATATTTGTGATCCTCAGAATCGCCGGAAGGAACAGAATGGTAATGGTGTAAGCAATCAGCACACCTACGGCTGTGTAAATGCCGAAGCGTTTCATCGGAACTACAGAACTGGTCAATAGAGTACCAAATCCAATTGCTGTGGTGATACTGGTAAGAAAAGTAGCGCTGCCAAGTGTAAGTAGCATTTCGATTATTGCTTTTCTTTTTTTGAGTCCGTTTTGGACAGCATCATCAAATTTGGAGATCATATGTATGGAGTCGGCAACACCGACACAAAGCAGAATAGGGGCGATGGTGCTACTCATTATTTCCAGATAACCACCGCTTAAAGTAATAACTGCAACCGTAAAGAGTACAGTAAACCATACTATAAACATAGGAATCAAAACTCCGGATATGCTTCGGTATAAATACCACAATAGTAAAATGATCAGAACAGAAGAAAAGGAGATATAGAATATGACTTCCTCGTTGAGAATATTCACATACTGATTTCTGAAAAAAGGAATACCTGTGATCTTGAAATCTTTGGAAGGATAGTTACTTAAAGTTGACTGTAACCGGTCAATAATTTCATTGCGTGTTTCATAGGTATTATTTTCCTCATCTATCTCAAGAAAAAAAGCAGTTGTAGTGCCGGCTTTGTCAATTAGAAATCCTTCTGTAAAAGAGTCGGAAGTGATTCTCTCTTTGATGGTATTCAAGTTGGATTGTAAAGAATCAGTATCGAGAAAAGGGTCAAATTTAAGTGTGCCATTCAGATTAACCATTTCTTCAGCCGACCAAATGCTTTGAACCTCTGTTACATTGGGAATTGTTTCCAGAGTATCTACAATTGCTTTCAGATCCAGTAGACTCGAAACAGTAAAAAGAGAATCTGATTTAAAGCCCACCATGATCACATTGTCATCTCTGCCAAACTCATCTTCCAACAAACGATAAGATTGAACAGTGGGATCAGTTTTGGGATAAAAGTTTTCCAGGTCGAAATCGGTTCTGATCTTTGAAGCCGGGAAGATCGCAGCTATAACCAGTAGAAATATAAAGAAAGTGACCAAGCGTGGGTTATTGATCACAAAGTCAGCGAATTTATGCATTTAATCAGTGCAGAAGTAAGATGATAAGTTAGTTCATGAGACAAACTGAAATTATCTGAAAGAAATTCCAATCAAAGCAATCCATGTGCAAATACTGTTCGTAGTATCAATTGAAATTAATCATAAATCATAACAACCAATCACAATGAATTTCAAAAAAATAACATACTCCATTCTGAGCTTAGTATTGATCGGCTCTATCATAGTATTTGCAGCAGATCATATCGATGCTCCCGCAGTAGAAGGAACGAAAGCTGATATCACTGATTATTATGCGTTTGAAGGTTCTTCAAGCAATAATTTAGTTTTTGTAGCAAATGTTCAAGGTCTATTATCTCCTTCGGCAACCGCTGGTGCAGAGTTTAGTGAAAACACCATGATTCAATTTAATATTGATAACACAGGCGATAATGTAGAAGATCTGGTAATTCAGGTGATCTTCGCTGACGGCGTAGCATATGCTTACGGTCCGGTAGCTCCATCTGAAACAGGTTTAACAAGTGGTGTTGAGTTTAACGCTACTAATAATGCTTCAGTGGCTATTACGGAATACGGAAGCTCAGCTAATATTGGTATCAATAATGGTATCTCATTATTTGCAGGACCACGTGACGATCCTTTCTTTATGGACTTTGCTCAATACGGTGAAATTATAGCAGGAAATGCTTCCAGCTTTAACGATCCCGGTTCAGATACTTTTGCAGGAACTAATGTAATGAGTGTTGTAGTGGAAGTACCTAAGTCTACTTTAGGAAGTGCTGAAACCATCAATACATGGGTTCAAGCCAAGAATCGCGTTAACTAAGACGAACTAATTATATCAAGAATTTTAAAATTATTATCAAAATGAAACTTTCAAAATTATTTACACTTTTATTGGTTGCAGGCTTAGTTTTTACAGGCTGTAGCAACGACGATGACGACGGGTCATCAACTCCTATTGCTGAAGATGCTCGTTTCACGACAGCAGATCAAATGGGACGTCCGGCAGTGAACACAGTATTTATTTCTGCTTCAAGTAAGAACAGTTTTAATACTACACTTCCATCAAACCAAAGCGCTGCTTTCAGAACAGAGATGGAAACCAATCTTTCAGGTTTAAGTCCGGCATATGCTAACGAGTCTGATGCTAATGCATTAGGTCAAAACAGAGATGCTTTTATAGATCTTTTAGCAACGGATGTACTTAATGTTAGTCTTACCGGTAAAACTACGTTCTTCGACGGAACAAATGTACTTACAGGTAGAGCACTTGCTGATGATGTTATCAGTACTGAATTACTACTGATTTTCGGTGGAGAAGATGGAACTGAATTTCCGGGACTATCTGATGACAATGTGGATTCTAACGATAAAGCATTCTTAAGTACATTTCCGTACCTAGCTGCACCGTTCTAAACAGAACAAAATCTTATAAAGAGCCCCGATTCAGGGGTTCTTTTTTACCTAAAACTTAAAAAGCGTTGATTATGTTAAAGCGAATTTTATTCGGGGTTCTATTAGTATGTACCACAATCAGTTGTACTCAGAACACGGAACCCATTGTAAACAAAGAAGAGATAAAGCCATTTATAGATGAGAAAAAATTTGTTCAAAAAAGTGGCATTGAGAAAGTAAATGAGGATATAACTTTTTGGACTTCTAAACTGGAAGAAAATGAAACACCTGTTTATAAAGTTAAACTTGCTTCTGTGTATCAAGCAAAATTTGGAATCACAAAAGATGTAAGCTATCTGGCAAAAGCGGAGGAGCTTCTTACAGAATCAAATAAATTCTATAAAGAGCAAAATGCCGGTGTTCTTCAGGCATTAGCTCAATTATCTATTACCAAACATGATTTCAGAAGTGCTATAGATTATGCTGAAAAAGCACTTTTGATTGGTGAAGATAAATTACTCAGTCATATGATCATTTATGATGCGAGTATGGAAACCGGAGATTTTGAACATGCCAGCTATATTCTGGAAAATGAGATTACTAATAAATCTTCCTTTAATTATCTGATTAGGAAATCACAATTTGAAGACTATTCAGGAAACGCATCAGAATCTATAAGTGCTCTTGAAAAGGGTGCAGAACGTATCGATTACAGCGAGTCACTTTCATCATGGGCTCATAGCAATTTAGGCGATCGTCTGGGACATGAAGGAAACGTTCCTAAGTCTTACGAAATGTTTCTTAAAGTATTGAAAAAGAAAAGATCAGGTGCTTCATATCTGCATTCTTTAAAAGGAATAGCGTATATCGCGTATGCACATGATGGAAATACTGAGTTTGCTAAAGAGATCCTGGATTTTGTTCATAGTAACCAGGAATCACCTGACGCATTACTGATGTATGCTGAAATTGCAGAATATGAAGGCGATGATTCTCTAAAAAGAGAATATTTAAATGAGTTTTACAGCAAAGCATCCGATACTAAATATTATGGAATGTATGATGCAGAATTAATTCAACTGGCTGCTACGGAATTCGGTGATTTTGAAGTAGCTGAAGCTCTGATCCAAAAAGAATTAGAAAACAGACCCAGTCCAATAACCTATGATCTTCAAGCCTGGGTAAAGTTTCATAAAGGCGAGATTGAAGAAGCCAGATCTATCTTAGAAGATAAAGTTCTTGGCAAAACCTACGAGCCTGTACCTGCTTATCATGCCGGAATCATTTTGAAAGAAGCCGGTGAAGAAGAAAAAGCAAACAAACTTCTCAACTATGCTAAAGAAGCAAGTTTTGAGTTAGGACCTGTCACTGTTAGAGATATAGATACTAATTTAAATTAGGACCATGACAATGAGCTTAAAATATATTCTTACTATCTCATTTGCGGCATTCACTGTATTATTTTCCGGGACAATTTTTTCCCAGAGCATTTCAGATGAAGTGACAATATCCGGACAAATACTGGATCGAAAATCCGGTAAACCAATAGCAGGTGCTACTGTTAAAAGCGGATCATAATTTAAGGGGGGCAGAGTATAGAAAGGCAGCTAATCAGGGACAAAAAAATCCCCCACATATTCCTATGTGAGGGATTACATGATGAGGAGATAATTCTGCTTACTTAAATCAGCAGATTTTCTTGTTTACTTAATAAGCATCATTTTTTTAGTGCTTAAGAAGTTACCGGCCTGTAATCGATAGATATACATTCCGCTTGAAAGTTGTGCCGCATCGAACGATACAGAGTACGTTCCTGCTGCTTTTGTTTCATTTACCAGAGTAGCTACTTTTTGGCCCATAATATTATACACATCAATGTGCACCTTAGAAGCTTTTGGCACATCATAACTTATGTTGGTAGAAGGGTTGAATGGGTTTGGATAGTTCTGCTTCAGGGCAAATTCAGAAGGTAAATTTTCAGTTTCGATAGAAGTTACAACTGATACTTCTACAGTTTGGGTGCTTTTAGAAACCGCACCTTCATTG
Organism: Balneola sp. EhC07; assembly: GCF_001650905.1. GTDB lineage: Bacteria > Bacteroidota > Rhodothermia > Balneolales > Balneolaceae > Balneola. The sequence continues at coordinate 58,474 of NZ_LXYG01000002.1, read as the reverse complement.
TCTGTTACAGTTAATACTACTTCGTACTCATCAACAGAATTATATGTGTGAACCGGATTTTTATCGGTACTTGTACTTCCGTCACCGAAATTCCATGAATATGAAATTATAGCTCCGTTCGGATCTTTCTCATCATTCGATTCATCGATAAAGGTGACTACGTTATCACCGTTTTCGAATCCGCTTTTTTCAAGTTTGAAATCCGCTGTAGGTGCGTCATTAACAGGTACAACCGTTATCAACACTGAATCGGAAGCGGTAGCACCAAAAGAGTCCATTACCGTAACTTTAACGCGTTCCTGCCCGAAGTGATTTTCTGGAGCCGAGAAGCTTAAAACATTACCATTTGCAGAACCTGAAATCTGGCCGCCTTGTATTAAAACTGTCAGGCTGGACAGTTCATCGTTAGCGTCAGTAATAACCTGACCCAGTTCGAAAGTTAAAGCTTCATCTTCAAGAAAACTCATTTCAACCGGAAGATTTATATCCGGAGCAGCATTTTCAATGGAGTTTTTCAAATCTATAATACGACCAGATCCCCCCATTGGGTATCTGCTTGCAAATACAATTTCACCAAGAAAATCTTCAAGGTAAATCTGTAGTGATTGTTGGTAAGTGATACCAATGGTCTTGAATTCTTTACCTCTGAATGGATATTGATCACCACCACGGGCTGTGAAATCGGCAGTAACCAAATCTACAGTTGGTGCACCTTCAGCAATCTCACCATCAATTACTATGGCAGTTCCATCTGCAAGAGTAATGGTTTTAATACGATTGCCCTGAGTTGCTATAGTCTGACCTTGGTCATTGTTATAAACGATTGCCTGCTCGGAAGGATCGAACTCGATTCTGAATCCTGCAATTTGTGCAAAACGACCTGTTCCGTCTCCCGTACCCATTCCTGTTTCAGGGTCAATACTTGAGACAGCATTTTCCATAATTTCAAGAAGGAGTGTTGGTGAAACATCTTCAACAACAGCAAGAATATTACCAAAAGGAAGTACATCGAATGTTTGGCTGGCAGTAATTATACCTGCAGGAATTTGATCCCTAATGCCACCACCATTTGCAAGTGCAACTAAACGACTAGGATCAAGATCTAAGCCAAAATTCTCTGCCGTTGCTAATGTAACAGCCAGATATCCATCGGTAATCAGATTACCAAGATTGGTTTCACGGGAGCGAATTTGATTTCTTTCACCTATCAAATGCACTTCAGTAGTAGCTACTTTAATTCTTGAAAGTTGTTCTACATACTCACGAACGGGTTCAACAACTTCTTGAAGAACCTGAGAGTCTTCTTCAACACCTCCTTCAAGTGAAGCATCAGCTACACGAATCGGGCCACCATTAAATGAGGTCACTTCTCCGTTAATGTCGAAATCAACATTTAAACGGCCTAAATATGTGTAATTGCCCTTAGTAGTAACTACCGGCACTTCTTTATTTTCTGCATCCTTTACAATCATAGGATATGAAGAGCGGATAAGTGCTTCGTCTCCCGGAATGAGAAGATTATCATCATTTGCAAGTAGTTCGTCTCCACCACCCGCAATCATGATATCAATTCCTGTTAGCTGTGCTGCAAGAAGCGAATCTTCTTCAATGCCTTGTAAGTGGCTGATAAGAACAATGCTCCTGATATTTTGAGCTTGTAATGCTGCTACTTCTGCCTGAACTGCAGGTAAAACCTCATTTACAATCACCGTTCCTGGGCTTGAAATGAAATTAAGGTTTTCGGTAGTAGCTCCAATAATTCCTACTGAAGCACCATTTGATAATTCAATAGTAGTACTTTTAGCAATGCGCCCTTTAGTTTGAAGTTCGAGTAGCTCTGGTTGATTTGAGAAATCAAGGTTGGCACTTAGAAATGGAGGCATGTTACCACGAGTATCTGAGATGAAGCCAGAATATGTAACCGGTCCTGCATCAAAATCGTGATTACCCATAGCAAGAGCGTCGTACCCAATGAGCCCTATTGCACGGGCATCGAAGAAGGTTCCTAGATCGAGACTAGCATTGAACTCAGTTCCTGCAAGGAAGTTGTCACCCGAGGAAACCATAATTACTTCATTGCCAGCATCCCAAGCGTCCTGCTTTTGTTGATCGGTAAGTGTTTTAAAACGTGCAACACCACCAAAATTCTCAAATCCAGCACCAGCATTAAGAAGCTGAGATTCACCATCATTATTATGGAGTACTGTAAGAGTAAAAGGCTCGGGTATGCCACGGATACCTAAACTTGACCAATCATTTTGAGCCAATACAATCCATTCAGAATCTTCAGTATTAGTTCCGAATGAACCTTGTGGAGCTGGGTTACCATGCGAGATTTCAACTTTACGAACTAAGGTATGATCCTGAGTTCCATTAGCAACACCCGCAACTTCCCATCCTGAACCCGGATCTGCAAAAAGATCACCTATGATATCAAGAATCTCGTAGTTGTTTTCGGTACCATAAACCAATGCATACGCATCATCACCATTATGGAAAACGGAGCCGGTTCCATCAGCGAAATCGAGAACTCCTGCATCAGCGCTAGAATTTGCAATTACGTAGGTACCTTTAGCAGGAACAACAGCGCCTTCAGGAAAGGTATTCCAGAAATCAAATTCGCCTGCCACGTTATTTTGGTTACTACCGGTCAGTCCGTTATTCATGTTTGGGAAAGCATAATTGGCAAGACTTACATCTTCATTTGTAGGGTTATAAACTTCAATATACTTGTTGTTTCCACTTCCTTCAGCATATTCTGAGAAGAATAGTGGAGCAGCCTGAGTTTCGAAGTTTATTTCATGAATGGTAATAGAACCGGTAATCTCATTACTTAAAACAGCAAGAGGGAGACCTATTGGACTGGCGCCTTGTTTTAAGAAAGAAATGCTTTCGGGACCGGAAGCAATAGTTGATTCAAGAATGGTTTTAATTCCAGAATGATCAGCTAGGTCGTCCAAGGATTCAATCATATCTTCATTGAAGTTGGCTTCATCAAAGTTTCGAACATTGTCGTAAGTAACAAATTCGGGTGCTGTAGGGTTGGTAATGTCATACACCATTACACCTCCAATTCTTTCCAAACCGATGAAAGCGTATACTTTTCCAGCTAATTTCACCACAGTTACGGCTTCCGGTTCCGGACCTTTATCATCAGAACGATTGTCGAAAGAATCGTTTTCTGAATTGGTAGAGTTGAAGTTTTCGGGGTCAAGAACGGAAAGAATTTGTTCGAACTCGCTGCCGCTGTCCCAGACTAATTCTCCGGTAGATGGATTCCAGATACTGAAAGAGCGTGCACCATAACTATATAATGCATCATACATAGGATCTCCATAAAGCTGACCACGGATCTCGCCACCAGGATTTGCGGCAGTGTGTACATTTACATATAAGTTTACTTCCTCTTCAAACGCAGCCGATTTAAGAGCTGATACGAAATCAGACAGATCAGAACCGTTTAATCCTTCACCCTGAACCCAGAATCCTGAAATCCATGCTGCAGTAGAATCTACTAATTCGAACTCAGTATCTGCATCCGTGCCAATATTAAATACAACGTTTCCATTAGCTCCGCTTTCTTCAAAATGAAAGTGCATTCCGGTAACATCATCCAGAGAGCTAACAGTAACAGAATCTCCCCCTGCAATTTCGCCAAAATCTAACCCTTCTATGTAGAAAAGATAGTGTAGAGTATCTTCAGTGGCACTTAAGTAAAACTCACCTTCACCCTCAGCATCCGAATCTACTTCTGCAACTTCCTGATCTCCATCAAGTTCTGTGTACAGAAATGTAGAATCCGTATTCACGCCCAGTGTGGTTGTAATATTGATACGACCTAAGTTTTCATCTTCCTGCAGATCAGGATCTGTAAATATGGATGGGTTTAAACGTAGATCTTTAACACGAGCTTCTTCACTAAAACCGTCATAATCACGGGAATCTCCTTCATTAGCGGAAACGATATAAGTAGTTCCATTCATTGTAAATGAAGAAATAGCATCGGGTTGGTACATTCCCCAAACAGGCCAGTTTGTGATATTGATTTCATCATCATCGTTACTGGCGTCAAGTTCATTGCCCGCTGTTGCATGGTTTTTATATCCCAATGCGTTAATTTCTGTAACCGTAGCGGAAGTGATATCCACAACAGCCAGAGCATTTGCTTCCTGAAGCGATACATATGCAGTAGTTCCGGTAGAATCAATAGCTATGTATTCAGGTTCGAGATCCTGAGCAACGGTAGCTCCGGGTCCGAAAATGCGAACACCTGCTTCCAACAAAGTAGTTTTTTCAGAGTTATAGGCTGTAAAATCAGCAGTTGAAGTAGTAGCGCTTGCAGCTCCGCCGGAAACATCTATAATAGTGATGCTACCTTCAGGATCTACATCATAATCATCATTTGGTTCACCTTCGTTTGCTACAATTACTTTAGATCCATCAGGAGTAAATATTAGCATATCAGGAAGAGCACCTGCAGTTATACTGTTGATGAAAGCACCGGTAGATGCTTCAAAAAATACCACACTCCCGGCATCGGTTTTAATAGCTGCTTCTACAGCTACGGCAACCAACCCGTTAAAAATGGCCACACTGTTAACGCCACCACCATAAACCGACATGTCGATGTTAGTAACTTCGGTTGGGTTGTTTGGGTCTGAAATATCCAAAACAACTACTGAGTTTGCATCAGCATTGGTAAAGAATAAATGTTTAGATGCGGGATCGTAAGCCGAGATTTCGGCTGCACCTCCATCAAAAACTCCGGTATGGTAATCTCCAAGAAAATCGAATGAGACCTCTTGTGCGAAAACCACCGTAGACGTGAAAATCATCACTGCTAAAAGCAGGGAAAAGTTAGCTTTTTTCTTCATTAGTTAGGTTTGTTTGTTAAGATTGAAAACAACCCAGAATGCACAGCTAACTTTACTACAAGATTACTCCCTGTTTATGATTCTATTAATAGAGTATATCCTATATTATCAATTTGATAAGTCATGGGTTTTAAAATAAACCCGGGTTTATTTTTTTGTTAAATAATTATTTACAAAAAAGTGGTAATGAAAAAGTAAATGAGGATATTACTTCTCGGGTTTCGAAACTGGAGGAAAATGAAACTCCTGTTTATAAAGTTAAACTAGCTTCAGTGTATCAGTCAATGTTTGGAATCACAAAAGATGTAAGCTATTTGGTAAAAGCGGAGGAGCTTCTTACAGAACCAAATAAATTCTATAAAGAACAAAATGCCGGAGTTATTTTGAAAGAAGCCGGTGAAGAAGAAAAAGCAAACAAATTTCTCAACTATGCAAAAGAAGCAAGTTTTGAGTTAGGACCTGTAACAGTCAAAGATATAGATTCTAAACTTTAGTAGGTCCGGATTTAGAAATATGCCGTCAGCTTGATATATCCAAACGAGCTGGCTGCATAGTTTTTAAAATTGAAATGCCCATAAAAGTTTTCGCTTTTTTTACCTCCAAAAAAATGAAAGCCAAGAGCTGTTTTAAGGCCGTCCTTAATATCGTATTGAGCTTCGGGGTTAATCCAAAAATCACTTCCTACATAGTTGTATCGCCCAAATCCTGACAATAAAAGATTATTTCTTAGAAATGATCTCCGAAGGCTTAGAGTGGAATAAAAGAAATTCTCTTCTTGTAGTATCAACTCATCATAGTTAAATATACATTCATAAAAGAACTGAGACTCAATATCCAAACTGGATAAACTTGTCTTAACTCCGATCATACTAATAAGCCAAGGCTTTTCGAATAAAAAGCCATCTTCATTTTGATTGAAAATTAAGATCAACTGCTGTGCCTGAGCAGGAGTAAGGCTATTGAGGTCTGCAGAAGTGGCGAGTTCAGGCAGATAATCGAAATACTTCTTAAAATGGAAAGCTGATTCAGATTTAAAGATCAGATTATCATTTACAATATAATTTCCTGAATAACCTATTATTGGTGATTTTAAATAGGTCTTTGTCAATTCGATTGCAGGTTCAGCAGGTAATAAAGGACCGGTAAACACAAGATCTTTTTTATACGATGGATTTCCTTCCGTCCACCACATTGCTGTCAGATCTAAATCCCATTTTAAACTGCTTCTGATTCCCCACTTTATCATTCCCTGAAAAGAGCTGAATGAGTTTTCAGTTAATGAATCTGAATAGGTGACGTTTGTACTTTTTTCCAGCTCTGTAAACGGAAACCATCTGGAACCGGGTTTAGCCAGTGTATTGGATTGAAAAACAGGAGTGGCAATGAATTCTAAAAAGTTATTCCCATAGTATCTGGTATATCTTACGGCCGGAATTCCTCCTTTAAGATCTTCTACTGAAAGTGTTAAAAACTCACTCACATCTACAGGGGAGAGTATATCGGTTATAAATGTTCCGTTTGTTCTTCCCTGACTTATGACCTGCTTCCCGATCCGCAGATCACTATTCCTGAAAAACAGATCTATATAACCTTCCGAAAAATCATACGCATAATTATTCGCAGATTCTGAATAAGTATTTAGTATTTCGTTAGAAATAAACACTGTTCCGTAATTAGTATTGAACGAAATGTCGACTCCAAGTCTGTTTCTTCCAACCAGATATTCGTTAGGAGGGCTTGTTAATACAGCATTATAGTTTCTAAGAAATCCGGTAACATCTTGAGAAAAAATAAGCTTAGGGGTGAAATTAATGGAGAAAATCAGAATCAAGAAAAATAGGGGTCGCCCGATTTGACTTATAGTCATAAAAAGAAGTAATTAAAAGTTTATTTATATCGTGATTGTTATTGAGGCTTAACCAATTTATCCGTATTTTTAGTTCATTATGGTTAAATCCTATCTGTATCCGTGAAAGTCGGTTCATCATCAAGATTTTAATCTCAAAACGAACACAATACTAAGAAATCTATTATGGCGCACGAAAGAATCGAAATTGATTTACCTCTTGCCAAAGCGTATGAGTTATTAAGTAATCCAGTTGAATTTCCTAAGTTTTTGGAGCGTATCGATGTAGTTAATCGAATAAATTCACAAACATTCGAATATAACACTAAGATCGGTAACGAAGAATTTAAGTGGACAACTAACTTAATTGACAATCTTCGCAACACAAGATTTGCTTGGATCACCATCAACGGTAACCTAAACCAAACAGGCACAATCCGCTTTACTCCATTAGATAATGGCGAGCGCACACGTGTTGAGTTTTCTTTAGACTATCGTACATTTTTTGGCGAGCCTAGCGAAGAAGTTGCTAAATTTATTGAAGAATCAGCCGCTCAATTGGCAAAAGATTTAGAAACGTTTAAGAAACTTGCTGAATCTGGTACATTCAAAGAGACTGAATTAAAACCAGCTGAAGAAACTGAAGAAGTAACAGCATAGTTACTCTAAAATTATTTAGTATTTTAATGCGCACCCTATCAGGTGCGCATTTTTTTTGTCCATAATCCAAGCCCGATAATTTTTTGAAATTTTCAGAGTTTATAGAATCCGAGAAAAGTCAGCTTTCCCATTATTTGCTAATTGGAAATCCTGTAATGCACAGTTTATCTCCCGCGATGCATAACCTTGCTTTAAAGCATAACAAAATAGGAGGGGAGTACATTTCGGTTTCAGTTTCTTCCAGAGATGTGAACATGGTTCTGGCACATTGCACCAACGATTCGTTCCTGGGAGCAAATATCACAATTCCGCATAAAGAATTATTTCTGGATATGGTGGATGAATTAACCGATGAAGCAAAAGAGATCGGAGCCATCAATACTTTGGTAAAGCAGGATGGGAAATTGATCGGACATAATACCGATGCATACGGCTTCATAAAACCAATAGAGAATTATATAGATACTCTGCATGGAGAAAGAGTGATCATTTTTGGATCAGGTGGTGCGACAAAAGCGATTGTTTTTGCTCTTCAGGATCTTGGAGTTGAACAGATCGTATTGGTGTCCAGAAGACCGGAAATGTATGAAAGCAATGGCTCGGAAAATATTATCCGTTGCAGCTATGACAACTGGATCGCTTATGCAGACGATGCTGCCATGATCGTGAATGCCACTCCACTGGGAATGACACCGAACACAGAAAGTTCACCCGTACCGGATCAGGATATTGAAATTCTGAATGAAAAGATCTGTTATGACATTGTATATAATCCCAGACAAACGAAATTCCTGAAACAGGCCATACAAGCAGGTGGAACACCCATTGGTGGTTTGGATATGCTGATATATCAGGGAGCTAAATCGTTTAATTTGTGGACGGGATTTGAATTCCCAATTGAGAAAATTAAATCAAAGTTAGATGAAGTCTTACCAACCTGATTTTATAAAACCATCGGTATTTGATTCGGAAGCTATTTCTTCCTGGTTTACAAAGCGGGGAGAGTCTGTTCAGGATAATTTTAAGATCAGAGGTTTGAATCTTGGATTTAACACAGAAGAAAATGAAGAAATAGTAGAAGGAAACAGAAATTTTTTAGCCAATTCTATTTCTACTCCGATTTCTGATATCGCCTTTGCAGATCAGGTACATGGAAATGAGATCATTGAAGTACAAAAAGGCGGCATCTATAAAAATATTGATGGTTTTATAACTAGGGAAAAAGGGTTGGCTTTGGCTATTCAGGTTGCAGATTGTGCTGCAGTATTATTTGGCGATTCAAAAGCAGGAGTTATAAGTGCCGTTCACGCAGGCTGGAGAGGAGCCGAAGCTGAAATTGTACCCAAAGCTATACAAAAAATGGTGAGCTTGAATGCCGATCCAAAGGACATAAAAGTATTCATTAGTCCGTGTATCTCTCAAAAGCAATTTGAAGTCGGAGACGAAGTGGCTGAAAAATTCTCGGATGATTTTGTTGATCGAAAAAGCTATTCAAAGCCACATATCGACATCAAAAAATTCATAGAATCTCAGCTTGTGAATGCAGGTATACTTGATGAGAATATTGAAATTCACGGAAGTTGTACCTTTTCTGATTCAGATTATTATTCTTACAGAAGAGACGGAAAAAGATCGGGACGAATGATGGGTATCATAAAACTGAATGACACGGTTTGAGAGTTAGTTATAGTCCCGGGTATTACGCTACTATTCCTAACGAGCATATTTTCCCGATGGGGAAATTTCAGGGATTGCATCGCTATTTGCTGGAAAAAGAAATTCTTTCTGATTTTGAGATCATTGAACCCAAAATGATCGATTTCATAAATCTGATGACGGCTCATACATCACGATATGCTTACGGTGTCTGGAACGGAACACTAGATAAAAAAGAAGTGAGAAAAATGGGGCTGCCATGGACAAAAAGTCTGGCGATTCGATCCAGATTAGCTGTTCAGGGAACTTTGAATGCCGGAATAATGGCACTGCAGGATGGGATTTCGGGGAATCTTGCAGGAGGAACCCATCACGCTATGGCTGATTGGGGAGAAGGATTTTGCGTATTTAACGATGTGGCCGTTGCCATAAAAGTGTTGCAACAATCCATGTGGATAAATAAAGCTTTGGTGATCGATTGTGATGTCCACCAGGGTAATGGAACGGCTGAAATATTCAAAGATGATGAGACAGTTTTTACCTATTCCATTCATGGCGAAAAGAATTATCCGTTCAAAAAACCACCTTCAAATTTAGATGTTGGATTACCTGACAAAACGGGAGACAAAGAATATCACAGAAATCTGATCGAGTCACTGGATTCGGTACTTAGTTCATTTGAACCGGACATCGTTTTTTATCTGGGAGGAATCGATCCGCTGGAAACCGATCATTTCGGGAGATTGTCACTTACTTTAAAAGGACTCAGAGAACGTGATCGTATTGTAATAGAAATGATCACTCAAAAGGAATTGCCTTTAGTTTTGTTACTTTCCGGTGGCTATGCACCCACACTTGAAGAAACAGTGATTGCTCATGCTCAGATGTTTGAACTGGCTAAAGAGTTGGGTTTTTAAATATTTAAATTGGGTATAAAGTCTCATAATAAATTAAATGGCTAAATAATTATACTTAAAGAAAATGGTGATATAAAAATGAGATTTATAATAGCGATATGTTACATTATCTTTGTTGTATCAACTTTAGAAATAGAGGCGCAAAACAAGGATTTTTTTCCTTATAAGAGTGGTGATATTATTGTATTTGCCGTTTTTCAAGGTAATGACCGGATGAATGATCATAAAGTAAGTTTTGTAGATGTTTCTACGGATTCGAATAAAAATACCTTTTTCACCCTAAACTATGAAGGTTATGAAAATCCAATATTTTCGGATTTAAAAATTGACAGCTCAGGAAACGTATTTGGAAATGATTGGTGGACACCTACGGAGAAGTGGAAAATTTTAAATTATGAGCTTATTACTGAAGAGAATTGGATCGCTTGGTTCTATTCGAGTGAAGAATTTGAAATTGGAAGAGTATTAAGTACCGACACTTCAAATTATTTAGGAATAAAATCTGAACACAAAAATATAGAATATTTCACAGCTGGTGATAGCACTTCCTCATCAGGATTTCAGACTATTGGAGCGACAGTAAAGGATAGTTTAGGATTTATAGATGTTTTTAGCTACGAATTTGGACCAAGATATTTGCTTAAAGGAGGAAAAATTGGTGATGAAATTTTTGGGGATACAACTCTTACATTGATAACTTCTAATGAAGAAGAAAATTCTTTCCTAAATGATTTTCAGTTAAGTAACTATCCCAATCCTTTCAATCCTTCCACAACAGTTTCCTACAGCATGAAAGAGGCAGGAACTGTAGTGTTAGAGCTATATGACATTACAGGAAGATTTGTTGAAGAGATAGTAAATGAATATAAATTGTCTGGAGAGTATAAAATTCGTTTTGACGCTTCAAACTTGTCAAGTGGCACATATTTTATTCGGGGAAAACTGGGAGAGAGTATAAGCACCCAAAAGATAACTTTGATTAAATAACTATACTTTCGTTAATTAGTAAGAAGTAAATAATAGGTTATGTGTAAATTTTCACTTAAAAATACTTTTGTCTTTCCAAGTATTTTTTTTGCTATGCCTATATTTTTATTGATTGGCTGCAGCACTAATACAGAACTCCCTCCTGAGAACGATATGATCATTCCGCTTGCAGAAGGGAATTATTGGGTTTATGAGACTAATCTATCTCGAAATGATACTGTAGTTTTTGAAAACAGGTTAGATACATTATCACTTGCTCAAGAATTCATTTTTAATGATAAAAAATCTTGGAAATTTGGTCACACATATGACTGGTCCCCATTTGGGTTAACACTATTTGATTGGTATAAACATATCAGTATCGATTCTTTAGGTGTTTATTTTACATGTACCACCGATAGGGCTAATCAATGCATAGAAAGAGAGGAATTTATTTTTCCAGCTTCAGTTGAAGATACCACTAGTTTCATTTGGTATGATGGTGATTCTATTTTAGGCTTTAGAAATATTACTATTGATATGAATTTAGATTACTCAACAAGCAATCGTGTTTATAAGGTTGAAACATTATTAAATGAATCAAAAACTTTTTTTCATATAGTAAGTGGTATAGGAATAGTTTATTGGGAAGAGGAATTTGATAATAGCAAGAGAACCTTCTCTTTAATTTCTAAAAAAAGATAAACTAATTTATTATTTATGGTTATAAAAAGACTTTGTTTTATTTCTTTCGTTTTCATTTCATTTACGATTAATGCTGAAGGAAGAAGCTTTTAACATGAAAGTAATAGAATAGCACTGGGGTTGGAATATGTTTGTACTTGAACTTTAGAATAAAAGGTAATTGCTCATGCTCAGATGTATGAAGTGGTTAAAGAATTAGGTTTCTAATTAAGCTCATTGTGCTCTATATTTCAGCTCTGAAAATCAAAGACACATCAAGTATTGAATAAACAAAAACTGGCTATTTTAGGGTCTACGGGATCTATCGGGACACAAGTGTTGGAAGTGGTCCGACAACATCCGGACAAGTTCGAGATTGTGGCGCTCACAGCCAATGGTAACTGGAAGTTGCTGGCTGATCAGATCAATGAGTTTACTCCTGAACTTGGCTTGATATGTAATGAGGCTCATTATTCAGATCTGAAACAAGCCGTATCAACTAATACTGATCTGCTTTCGGGAATTCATAATTTAGTTGAGATCGCAACTCATGAAAATTGTGATACCGTATTAAACAGTTTGGTGGGATTCGCGGGATTTGTCCCAACGATTGAAGCTTTAAAAGCAGGAAAGAAAGTAGCACTGGCAAATAAAGAGTCTTTGGTGGTTGGCGGCCAGATCATCAGAAATATTCTGGATGAGTATTCCGGAACATTAGTTCCTGTAGATTCAGAACACAGTGCCATGCTTCAATCTATAGTAGGAGAGAAGCACGAGAACATCGAGAAAATAATTATCACAGCAAGTGGTGGTCCGTTCAGAGATCTGAACAAAGAGCAGATGCAAAATGTAACGTTAGTTCAAGCCTTAGATCATCCAAATTGGGATATGGGCGCTAAAATAACTGTAGATTCTGCGACCATGATGAATAAAGGACTCGAGATCATAGAGGCAAAATGGCTGTTTGATATTCCCGTTTCCAAGATCGAGCCGGTCATCCATCCACAAAGCATAATTCATTCCATTGTTACTTTTACGGATGGTTCCAGCAAAGCACAGCTTGGTCCACCGGATATGAAAGTTCCGATTATTTATGCATTGACTTATCCTGACAGGCTAAAGTTAGAAACGCCGAGAATGGACTGGACTCAGGCACAAGAACTCACCTTTTCGCCCGTTGATTACGGGAAGTTTCCTTGTCTAAAACTCGCAATCGAATCTATAGAAAAAGGAGGGGTTGCTCCGACGGTTTTAAATGCAGCGAACGAAGTAGCAGTTAAACGCTTTTTGGATAAAGAAATTAAGTATATTGACATCCCGAAAATTGTAGAGGAATGTCTTGAAAAAATCGGGTCGGGTTATGAAGTAAACATTGACTCGTTAATTGAAATCAATAAAGAGACGCGCGACTTAGCTGCGCAGATTAAGTAATATGACGTTTATAGAAATTTTATCGACAATCGGCATCTTTATGGGTGCTTTAATGATCCTGGTTTTCATACATGAACTGGGACATTTTTTGGCCGCCAAGTTATTTGGAATGCGAGTAGAACGCTTTTCGGTTGGTTTTCCTCCTCGCGTTTGGGGATTTAAAAAAGGAGATACCGATTATTGTATCGGAGCCACTCCATTAGGCGGTTATGTGAAAATCGCCGGAATGGTGGATGAAAGCATGGATAACGAATTCCTTGAGCAGGAACCCCAGCCTTGGGAATACAGAAGTAAACCCGTTTGGCAAAGAATGGTTGTTATTACTGCGGGAGTTATTTTCAATATGATCCTGGCTTTTGTGATCTTCTCAGGGATGATCATGACGAATGGAAAGTTGGTCGTACCGGTAGAAAATATTGACGGTTTATACGTTCCCGAAGAATCTATTTTACACGAAATAGGATTCAGAAATAACGATAAAATTATCGGAGTAAACGGTGAAGAAGTTCCTTATTTCAATGATCTGGTTTCTGCATCGGCATTGACTTCAGAGAATCTGAATTATCAGATAATCAGAAACGGTGAAGAAATCACTATTCCTGTTGCGTCTTCATTTTTAGACAGCATTCAAACGCGAGGGTTTATTGACGGAACAAGTATTGCTCCAAGCATTTTCTCTCAAATAGAAAGAGGCTCTCCGGCAGCAGAAGCTGGCTTGGAGGTTGGAGATAAGGTTATTGCTATGAACGGCGAGAAAGTTACAACATGGTTGGCTTTCTTTCATATAGTTGGAAATAATGAAGAAGGAGTTCCGATTGATCTTACTATTGATCGTGGTGGAGAGACGTTATCATTCAGTATAACCCCAAATGAGGATAATAAGATTGGAGTTGGTGGACCTCAGACTTATCAATTTGGAACAAGAATTGAGTATGGAATCTTTGAATCGATTGCAGCAGGTTGGGAAGAAACAGCGGACCAAACGACAGGAATCATACAGGGATTTGCCAGAATGATCAAAGGTGATATTTCCGTACGTCAAAATTTAGGAGGTCCGATTGCCATTGCCGAAATGACCAAACAAGCTACAGATTCCAATGGTTGGATCGGTTTTTGGACGATCACTGCATTACTGAGTATTACACTGGCAATTATGAATATTTTACCTATTCCTGCTTTAGATGGCGGGCATTTAGTTTTTCTGATCTACGAAGGCATTACCCGAAAAGAACCAACAGAGAAAGTCAGGATTATCGCACAAAATATTGGTTTCTTTGTATTGGTCACACTCATGATCTTCGTAGTATTTAATGATGTTATAAAGCTCTTTTAATTTATGTTTGCACGCGAAGGCTACTTCACAATGACAGTTGCTGTTTTATTTACAGCAATTGTTTTCACACTTACAGCACTTTATGTTTCACACTGGATCGCTTATCCGATCTACATTGTAGTAGGTATATGTTGTGGAATCGTTATCTATTTTTTCCGTGATCCTGAAAGAGAAACACCGTCTGACGAAAACTTAGTTATTTCTCCAGCGGATGGTGTCGTTGTTCTTGTAAAAGAGTATCAGGAAGATGTGTACATAAAAGATAAAACTACTCAGATCAGTATTTTCCTTTCACCATTGGATGTTCACGTAAACAGAAATCCCATTTCGGGAAAACTGGAATATCTAAAATACCACCCGGGAAAATATTTGATGGCCTGGAATGAACACGCATCTGATCTAAATGAACGAGCTGACTTCGGTGTACTTCATCCTTCCGGGACTAAATTCTTTTTTAAACAAATAACCGGATTTCTGGCAAGAAGAATTGTGTATCATATTAAAGAAGGTGATGAGTTAACAGCAGGCGAACGCTTTGGCATGATGAAATTCGGCTCCAGAATGGATGTTATCGTACCTTCTAATGTTGAGATCAAAGTGAAAGAAGGAGACCGTACGGTTGCCGGAGAATCCATAATCGGAGAGATCAAATAGTGAAGTATCCGATCCAGAAGAAATATGGTTCGTTTCGCGAAAAGAGAAAGCGTATAAAGCAGGAAAAACCGCCTGTAAACCGACGTATTGCAGTGCCCAGCTTCTTTACCCTTATGAATCTATTCAGCGGTTTTCTGGCGATCATAAGCATCGCAGACGGAAATCTGTTCTGGGGCGCCTGGTTAATTGCCATTGCCGGAATGTTTGATGTAATGGACGGTTTAATGGCAAGGTTGGCAAACGCTACCAGCGATTTTGGTATAGAGCTGGATTCGCTCAGTGATATGGTTTCTTTTGGAGTCGCTCCCGGTTTTTTGATCTATACATTCAGCTTAAATGAGCTTGGTGTTTTAGGAATGATCATAAGTGCTATTCCACCATTATGTGGTGCAGTTCGTTTAGCCAGGTTTAATGTAAATGCTCGTTTATCTCCAACCAATGAGCACTTTATTGGACTCCCAATACCGGCTCAGGCAATTATGATCGGTTCATTTTTCCTCACTTTCAGAAATGAATTGGATCTATTTACAGTTTTTGAACAAGGAATAAATTCCGTTCTGATCCCTGTAGTAATTGTGATTTCATTCCTTATGGTAAGTACTATCAAATTTGATAAGATCCCGCGGTTTGATCGTCGTTCGCTACGTGAGAATAGGGGTAAACTGGGATTACTTTTATTATACCTGATCCTGATCGTGACCTTAAAAGAATATGGACTTATGGCTGTGTTCACCATTTTTATCTTCAAAGGGCTTATTATTGGAGCCATCCATTACTTTTGGGACTATGAAGAAGAAGGCGAAGAAGTATTTCAGGATTTTAGCTAGAACAGAAGGATGTTTATTTCTGAATCAGTATTTGCTTAGATCTTAGAACGAATAATTTCAGCTATCTTTTTAGATGCATCTCCGGTACCATACGGATTGTATGCTATATCAGAATCCGAATCTTTTAGTTTTTTATCGGCTTCTTTTGATATAAGTGCACTGTCTGAACCCACCAAATTAGTATATCCGCTTTCAATGAGTTCCTGCCGCTCTGTGGTTTTGCGAAGAACCAAAAGCTTTTTACCCAAGGCTGCAGCTTCTTCCTGAATACCACCTGAATCTGTGAGTACAAGATCAGCTCTTTCCAGTACGTGCTGAAAAGTTAAATAATCCATTGAATCAATAATTTTGAGTCTCTCGTGCTGGAACTCAGTTGAGTTTAGAATTTCCTGAACTTTTGGATTCGGATGACCGGGTAAAAGGATAATTCTAGAATGATCTGCTTCCAGTATTTCAACTAAACCTTTCATTATTGAATACAACGGTTCGCCAAGGTTTTCACGTCGATGAGTAGTGACAAGGATCAGTTTCTGAGAATGATCAAATTCACTCAGAATATCTGGCTTTGAGGTAGTAAATAGGTCGGTTTTCCTGATCTGATGAAGCGCATCAATAACCGTGTTTCCGGTATTATAAACTGAAGATCCTTGGATTCCTTCATCAATCAAATTCTGAACAGCTATATCTGTAGGTGCAAAATGTAAAGAAGCGATTGAACTAATTTGCTTTCTGTTCATCTCTTCCGGAAATGGATTGTAATTATCAAAAGATCTCAAACCTGCTTCCACATGATAAACGGGGATCTGTAAATAAAAAGCAGCCAGTGCACTTAAATAAGATGATGAAGTATCACCCTGAACTACAACAGCATCCGGTTTTTCTGATGTAAATAGTTCTTTTAATTTCGGTAGTAAAAACTCTGTCAGTTCAAAAAGATCAGAAGTAGAAGCCATACTTTTTAAATTATGATCGGGAGAAATCCCAAACACATTCAGCATATCAACAGCCAGTTCATCATGTTGACCTGTATGAACTTTTATAACATTGAATTTTCCGGCAAATTCCAGCTCATTTATCAGTGGCGCCAGTTTTATTATTTCGGGTCTTGTTCCGAATGCTACAACTATCTTTTTCATACAAGTAATTCCTGATAGTTTTTCAGGGTAAGTTCACCAACTTTCGACCAGGAGTAATTTTCAGAAATATGTGCCATGAGCTCTGATGATTTTGGCTTAGAAAGCGCTTCATTGATACCTTTTTGAATTGATTCTATTGAACTATGGGAAACATAATGAGCAAATTCTTTAAAGTAATCCTTAGTTCCTCCGGCCTCAGTGATCACAATGTTTGCTCCGGCTAAAGCGGCTTCCATTGCAGCAATTCCCGGTGTTTCAAACTGAGAAGCCAATACAAATACTTTAGAAGCGGCATAAGCTGAGCGAAGTAAATCTGAATTATGATCCATTGTTTCCAGTAAATGAATCCTTGGATTCTCATGAGCAAACTTTAAACATACTTTACTGTACTCAGAATCATTGAAACTACCTATGATCACCAGATCAGCATCAATATTATGCATAGCTTTTATGAGTGATAATACATTTTTGCGGGGAGCAGATGCCTGTCCGGTAAACAGAACAAAATCCTGAAGCTTTTTTTCAGTTAAAAAGAGTTTGGGATCAGCATCTTTAAATCTGAGCTCCACACCATTAGGCACAACTTTGATTCTAGCTTGCTCCAGTTCAAATGCTTTGGTAATGAGTTTAGCTTCGGATGAAGTGTTTGGAAGAATAAGGTCTGCTTTTTTGCAAACATCCTTTTTTATACCAAATTCCGATCTTATACCGGCACTTACAGAAGTTAATTTTTCTTCAACATTAATTGCTCTGCGAATAGTTTTATAACTTCTGTTTGAAAAGAGAACAGGCGAAAGAACTATCTTCTTTTTTTGCTCTTGAAGTCTGGAAATAATTCCGATGGTTTCATATCCGGCAGTAAAAATATGGAACAGATCTAATTGATTTTCGGAAATATCATCCCAAGGAGAAATAAATTTAACTTTTACTCCCAGATCTGTAAGTGCCCGGGCAGTCATTAGAGCTTGAGTTCTGACACCTCCATTAACTGCATAAATACTTTGTGGTGCTATAAATCCAACTTTCATAATCGTTGTCTATTTCTCCAGTCTAAAATATTGGTTTTGTAGAGTTGGAATCTATTTTGGTGAATTTGTTCGATTTCTGAATTTGAAGGTAGAGAAGGAGTGTCGTATTTAAAAGTAGAATAAGCGCTTTTCTCCAAAACTTGAGTATTTGTAGAAACCAGATCAAATTCATCAATTGTATTTGAAATGTATAAATATAATTCAGGATCATTTGATTCAATGAAGATCTTTTGTTCTTCTGAATAGATCGAAATTTGCTGATCCTGTCTTTTTTTCCAGAAAGAAGCATATTCATTGAATGTAAGATTGGTCAAACCATCAGCTAGAACTTTCTTGAAAATTTCACCAAAAACATCTAATCCTTTTTGCATAGGATGATGGTAAAAGAAAATAGGTTTATGGGATGATTTTTTTTGTTCATAAACTGACAAAAAATACTCTTCCATCTGGTCTGATGAGTATCCTTTTCTATTCATACTTCCTGTACAAATGGGATGAATGGGTATTTGCAGATTGGTTGATTTTGGAACAACGAAAGGAACACCGTCATATCCGGAAGTAAATTCTGAAGTGTAATTGAAGTTAAACTCAGAAAGAACTTTTTGTAGTCCAAAGTTCCAGATTCCATAGGGTGCACAAAAGCCTGATGGATGAATCCCTGATGATGCAAGTACAGAAAGTCCGGTCCTGATGTTTTCTTGTATTTTTGCAATGGAACCACTGTAGCCATGATTATATCCATGTAAGGCGAGTTCCTGTTCTCCAAACGTTTTCAGGTGCTCTAAATAATTTTCATGAGCCTGAACATGTAAAAACCAGGTAGCTTTTATACCAAAGTCAGATAACAAATTATAGATCGAATCTAGCGATTTTTTACTTCCGTAATCACTGTCAACCCGAAAGCCGAATACAGGTTCGGGTTTTGGTGAAGTCCATTTTTTGATGAACGGAAGATTCCTGGCATAAAGCAGTTTTTTTATACACAGCTCGATCAGGTCACTCAAAGAATCTCTACTTACTTTATTAACTATTTCATCCGGGAAAAGACCCGATGGACTGTAAAACCGCTTTCTGGAATAACTTGTAGCTTTTGGGAGTGAATGCACATCTAAACCAAGGAAACATACATTTTGATAACTACTGTTCTCTGTTTTTTGGAAATCTACCAACCCTGAGAATAAAGTGGAGTTTTTAGCAGAAGTCCAATGAGAATAAATATCAATAGGTCCGACGCGGTTGAAACCCGATTCTGAATTGGTATTAAAAATAGTTTTTGAGTACGATGTAGTTAATTCATCAGAGTAAAAGTATGGTTTTGTACTAATTTCCAACAGAGAGCCATTGTTCCTCAGGAAATCGTTTATCTTTGTTTGCTGATTGGAATTTAGGCTTACTTTTTCAAGTATAATTACAGAATAATTTTTTGTAAGATCTTTTTTGAAATCTATTTCTTCATACCAGATTCCAATACTGTCTAACAGAGAGATCAGATAATCAGAAGGAGAGATCAAGCCGGTACAAAGACGTTGTTTCATTTCAATAACTTTTCTTTTAACCAGTTTAGCTCGCCGATTCTAATCACTTTGGTTTTCCAGACTAAAATTGGAATCGATATTATTGAGATGACTGAGGCTAGTAAATAATGTACTTCAAAGTGATAAAAGATCCAGAATAAGCCCACACTAAGAACGATTGTTATTAATAAAGGTCTGAGAATTTGTGTAGGAATAACTTTTTTAAACCAAATAAATGAGGAAGTTGCTAATATAAATTCAGAGATTATAACTGAAATTGCCACCAGATGAGAAGAGCCATAGCTTGAAAACAGAACAATAATTATTGCCGATAGAGATCCACCAATACTTGTGGCTAAAAAATATTTCTTGTCATTGTTTGTGGCAATAAGCCCAAATGAGAACAGACTGTTTACAAAAGTGAGAAATATAAAGATCGATAGAATTTGTAACAGTTCAGCACTTTCAACAAACTCAGAACCAAAAAGCAACGCAACAATTTTACTTGCATTGATAGCCGTTAGAACTGAAACCAAGGCTCCACCAACGATAACCAATCTCAATACCATATTTACTCTTTGAATAGCAGCTTCTTTGTTTGTAGTCCAAAGAGAGGAGAGATTAGGCAAAAGCAGATTTACAAAGATCCTGTCAAGCAACATTGCAACCAGAATGATCTTGAATGCTGCTCCGTAAATTCCGGCTTCTCTTAAGCTGAAAAAGATGCCGATTAAAATAGGAGGTAAAAGTTGAACAACCTTAACAAAAAACTCTCCTAAACCGATTAATGATCCATTTTTAAGAAGCTCTATGTAAGTTTTAAATCCTCTGGATGGTAACGTAAATGGATGATGTGTCAACGAAAATGTGCCTAGTATTACTACAGCAGATGTAATTCCAATGGTATAAAGCATAGGGACTAAAGCCACATCATCGGAGCTTTTGATCAACCAGAAGATCAGTCCGAAATAAACTAAACCATTTATAATTTTGGATAAGGCTATTTTACCAAATTCCTGTCTGCCGCTATAATACCATTCAAGTAGAAGGGCATAAGGAACCAAAGCGTATAAGTACCCAAGGATAACTTGTTTTTGTAAAGAACCTATTGATACGAATGAAAGAATAATTGTCGAAGAAATGAGTACTAAAGCCCCTAATAGAACTTTAGTAGTAAATATCTCTTTAGCTCTGAAAGTCCGAAATTGCGGTTCTTTGGCCATTTCCCGAACTCCGATATTAACTAATCCCATATCAGCTCCCCAGGTTGCATAACCCAGAATTGACACCGCTACAGTAATTAAACCATAGAATTCTGCACCTAAAGTTCGGGCTAAATAAATTGTAGTGATAAATGCTAACCCCCGACCTCCAAAGTCACCAGCTGCAATCCAAAAAGCTTTTTCTTTGAACTTACTCATTATAGAAGGTAAAGATTGATGAACGGATAAGAGTGCTTAATTCCTTTTCATTTGAAAAAAGAAATGCATTAGCAGAGTTAGAGAGTTCTGTTAAAGATCCGGTTCTGGGAGCAATAATATCTTTATCGTAGCTAAGTGCCATTTCAACCGACCCGGATGTTAATATTTGAGTA
The DNA here is from genome assembly GCF_001650905.1 of Balneola sp. EhC07. Lineage (GTDB taxonomy): Bacteria > Bacteroidota > Rhodothermia > Balneolales > Balneolaceae > Balneola. Next base: position 37,354 of record NZ_LXYG01000002.1, on the reverse strand, counting down.
AAATTAAATAGACAAAAGTCAGTTGCTCCAAAAAAAAATGGAATATCCTTTTCCTCAATAAAACTTGAATTGCAATAAAAATCAGCCACTTCTTCACATTTCAGGGTTATTCTTTCAGCGAGTGTCTCTTGACCTTTTTTGATTGATCCGGCTATTATCACTTGCAGATCAAGGTTCTGCTCAGTAATTAAATTCAGAAGATGTTCAATATTTTTATAGTGCGAAATATTTCCCCAGATCAAAGCTATCGGACGTGAAGAGGCAAGCTGCCATCCAAAATTGCTGTTTAAGTAATTTATTGATTCCTGTCTGTCTATACGTTGAGCAGGAAAACTCGGATGGGGAAGTAAACAGAATTTATTAACATCAGCATTGAACTTATCTCTTATCAGGTTAGCGGTGCTTTCAGCATGGATATGGATCTTATCCGAGATTCCGGCCATCCAGCGATGTATGCGCAAATGAAGGTTTAAAAATTTTCTGTCATGAGGTTCAAGATTATGAACAGTCCATACAATTTTTCCTCCAAATAGCTTAAACAACATAATACACACTAATTTCCATGGCATGCCTAGTAGTGATTTCATGTCCTGAAACTCAAGCCAATGGTAATGCAGAAGTACTTTTTTAGAAGTAATCGATTTCATCACAAACTTGTAGTGATCAAAAACAGATAAACTTAGAATCCGATAATTACTGTCATTGAGTAATGGTTTATAAAGCAAAAAATGATAATCAGATTCCGGATAGTCTGATCTGATTCTAGGCACTACGTAAACGGAGCAATCCTTCATTCCCATAGACGAGTAAATATCACTGAGAGATTGCTTCTCCATAAAGAGATGGTCTAAAATTTATATTGTAACCCAATTGAATGTAAGGTTCCGAAGCCTGTTTCATAAGGAACCAAAGCGTAATTTATCTTAATAAGGTCTGTTATAAAACCAACTCCAAAAGAAATCGGTTTAACAGTACTTTCTCCGGTTTTATAGCCACCGGAAATTTCCAGTACTTCGGCAACATTTAAGATCAATCCAAGGTTGAAGTAATGTTCATTTTCTTGTTCTCCGGAAGATAAGCTCTCGCGATTATTTAAAGGCTTTACAAAGTCAGTAGCTACACTTACTAAAACAGGAAGATCAGTATTCTTTGGGTGAGTATATTCGAAAACATCCAAAGCAATACCGGCACGTAGTAATTCAGGTAACTCTGTTGGTTGATTATTCAGATCGTCAAGTTTACCAATATTCAGTACAGAAATTCCTGTTTTCAGTTTAGAATCCAGGAAATTACCGGCAGCTCCAAAGTTAAATGCATATCCAGAGGCTTGATATTGAGCATTCTCCTCATTTAAAAATTGTCCGCCTAATCCCAGAGAAATAAAATCGAAATCATAGGCTAAGGCAGCGCTTAATGAAAGATAAGTCAAAGAAAAATCACCGTTTGGTTCACCCGGTCTGTCTCGTTGCTCAAAACCTCCCACACCAGAACTGTATATTCCAACAGAAAAAGCTCTGTTGCCATTAATAAAGTTTGCACCACCAAACAGATAAGTACTTTCATCGATCCAGCTGGAATACCCAAGATCAATAGTTGAGTTAGAATTATATATCAATAACGCCGGATTTAAATAAATAGAAGCAGATCCCATGGGGACAGCAGCTCCGGCTTCACCAATAGCTAAACCTGAAGGGGTGGGAGCATTTTCCAGCATAGGAAATCCCGTACTGGTCTGTTGAGCATTGACGCTGATAGCAGCTAAAAGAAATAAAAGGACTAAACCAATTCTCATAATTTTAAGCTTAAAGAGAAAACGTGCATATTTGAAATTCTGTTGGGTTCAAGGACAAAAGCATATCCTATTGAAGGTGAAAACTTATCAAAAGGAAGATAAAGCGAAAATCCACTACTTGCTCCCCAGCTGTCAGTGTTAGAAAGGTCAGGTAAATTATAACCTCCGCGAAGGGTTAATCTCTCATGGACATTCCAGGAACCTCCAAATCTGAATTGCTGAACATTTGTTTTATGTTCTGAAGTGGTAGAAATCAAAACAGGACGTCCGCCGGAAATAAATATTTCTTCTTCCGTCACCTCGGAAGATAAAGCCTGAATTTCATAATCAGCTGAAACAGTGTATTGTTCTTTTTGATAAGCTAATCCCCATTTAAAGCGGGTAGGGAATTTATTGATCACATTTCGGGATTCATTTTGATTGTAAAGATCAGCTGAATTCCATCTGTATTCAGCAAACATATCCTGAATAGTAAATCCAAAATTGACGTGATTGTTTATTTTGTAAAGAAATCCAAGATCTATACCAACACTAGTTTCCGCATCCAGATCTTTATGGTAATCGGCGTAATTCAGTTTAAAACCAAAACCGGCATTAAGCTTTTCGCTTAAACGAATTCCAAAAGCGGTAAATAATTGATACTCTGATATATCAAAACTTCCATTGGGATAACCGCTTACAGTACGACCGTCAATTTCATCTATCCCGGAACGTAGCAAGCCTACAGTAACTCCGGCAGAAGGTGGAAGTTGAAATACAGCTCCAAAAGTTTGATGAATTCTGTCATAACTCATCGAAGACACCGATAAATTTAAAGGAATATGAGTTAAGAACAGGGCAGAATGAGCCGGATTATAGTGAGCGTTAGAACCTTGTGTAGTTACAGCAGTCATTGCATTGCTCATTGCTAAAGCTTCAGGACCATAACCGATCCGTTGTGAAGCTCCTGCAAAGCCACCTGATTGTGAAAACACAGTTCCGGTGGTGATGAAAATGAATAATATTAAAGAAGTTAATTTCATGTTATTCGATCACCAGAATTTTACCGTTAATGGTTCGGTCCGGCATTTCGATTATATAGATATAAGGAGCATTGGCAACTTTCCTTCCTGAATTATCCACGCCATCCCAAACAGCTTCATAAGTGCCTGCAGAAAAAGTATCGTTTTCGATTTCACGAACTAAATTCATTCCAAAATCAAATACTCTGATATTTACCGTTCCGCTTTCTTTTAGCTCGTATTTAATTCTCACCAGATCATGTAATGAAGGAGAGAAGGGATTCGGATAAGCATATGTTTGAACGGTCTTAGCATCGGGATCAAAAGCATTGCCTCCGCTGAGCGGGAAATTAATGCGTGTGATTTCCCAAGTTTGGCCAAGATCGTCAGACGAAGCAAGTCCATCGGTTGTTCCGATCCAAACTCTGTCTGTAGTAGAACCAACAGAAAGAAACTCCGTGTTTTCTTTAAGAAAAGTATTGGCACTTCGGATCTGTGGGAATTTACTCCAGCTGTTTCCATTATTGGTAGATATAAATAATCCGTTGTCACCGGCAGCGAACACGGCACCGTCTTTGAAACCAATACTGTTGATCTTTTCTCCGATCAGATGCTGACGAAAAGTCTCTGCATTATCTGAAGTTGAAACGATACCGAATTGTTCGCCATTGGACGCATCTGTGATCCAGTTGGTTATCCAAATAGTATTGGTTGCCGGATCTTCTTCAATCTCAATTACCCAGTTACCGAGCAATCCGTCATTGCTGTTATCGAAATTTACATGTTTCCAAGAGATACTGTCTGTTGAAGTAGTGTAAGCATCAGAAGAAAAATTAATTCCATTGGCTGATCCAAACCAGACATTATTCGATGAATCTAAATGCAAACCAAAGCCAAGCAAATTTAGATCTGAACGAGCGTCATATCGATTAATAGTTGTATTCTGATAATTTGAGGACCAGGAATAAGAGTTTTCGGGAGTTAATGAACGAACACCGGAAGGAGGTAGGATGACTTTATCCCAAGTTGATCCTCTGTTTGTGCTTTTCAATAAACCTGAACCCCAAACGGCTGCAAAGACTGTGTCAGATTTTATTTGAATATCAAAAGGAGGAGATTGTTGCCGAACTGTGTTCCTGATCCTGAAATATTGAGTACCTCCATAAGTAAATACAATATCACAACCTCCTGTATAAGGAATGGAATCATCATCACAGCTGTCTGATGGTTTGCTGTCGAGCGGGAAATCCTGAAATTGCCAGTTTGTACCATTGTCTGAGGAAAAATAAAATCCGAAGCCTGATGATATGGGATCTCCATTAAGATCGATACTAAAACCTAAACCGACTGCAAAATTGGTTCCGGAAATATCCATAGAAAAAATTCTACCGTCTCCGTCTGTAATGCTGTCTATTCCGGAAGGTTGTAACCAGTCAATATTGTTAGAAACGTTGTAATTTAAAGATGGACTGATCCATAAAGTATCTCCCGCTCCAAGAATATTGGATACTCCATTCTGACTTATACTGTTAAAAGGGGAGTCAACCTGATAGACATTCTGAGAAAAGACTTCTACAGATAAAAACAAAAAGGCTATGATAAAACTTAAAGTCTTACTCATTATCTACAATATTAAAAGTGGTTGTAAGAGTATCAGAACTTAATCCGGATTTATCCAAAGCATAATATCTTGCGGTTCTGTTATTTGGTGTATTACTTGAATCGATAAAGAACTGAATTGTATAAACAGAATCTGATGCAGTGGCATCTCCGCTTGAAGTTGAGCTTGAATTATCCCCATCATCCAGAAGAATATTAGGATCAGGTGTCAGTATTGAACCATCTTCATTAATAAAATCAATAAATACTCTGTCTAAGTTTTCCTGACCATCAGGATCAAAAACTTTAGCTGTAAACAAAACTCTTGTTACATTAGATCCTGAGGGGATTTCTACTTCCTCCGGATTATTAACTTCAATGATCTCCGGTGGATTAATAGGAACCCCGATCTGTTGAATAATTGACTGCGCAAAGTTTTTGTTGTTACCGTCAAGCGAGGGCGTGATCAACAGAGTATATGTTTCAAAATCTATTGTATTAGTTTCAATTGGAATACTGGCTTGAAACGTAGTTATAGGGCTGAAGTTTACTAGAAATTTATCCTGAAGAATCGGATTCTCATCATCACCCAGAAAGACAGAATAATAAGGAACTGAATCTACTTCAAAATTAAATCCATATACGGTAACGTCTAAAGTAAGAGTAGTATCTTTCTGTCCGTCTGTTTCAGGATCAAATGAAATAGTGGAAGGATTAACTACCAGATTTTGAACATAAGGTTGTTGTTCATCGAAATCTTTGGGAGTAAGGGCGTCATCGCAAGAAGCAAACACAGTCCAAACCAAAGCAAGCAGAACCAGAGAATAGAATTTAGAAGACAAAAAGATCGCGTTTAAATTTTAGGTGAAGAAATATTGTAACGATACTAAATAGGCGATGTTTTTTTGGTTCACGTAAATATTAGGAATTCATTGTTTAGATAGCAACTTAAATATTGAAAGTTTATTTCTTTGAATAATCGTTGCTATTAAATTCTTACCCTGCTATATTTTCAGCCATGTTAAAAAAGCAACTACATAACACTTGGTGGTGGCCCAACGCTTACATAAGCAGTGGGATTGTTGCATAAAGATTTTTAACTAAGAAATTACATACACCCACTGTTCCTACGGAAGAGTGGGTTTTTTTTTGACCTTAAGTTTTGCCACAGAAGCACGAATGCATAAATTTTAGTGTTTTTGAGTTTTCGTGGCTTCAATAAATACATGAACAAACAACAATTTTTAGAACTTAGTAAAAACTACTCAGCGATACCTGTTTATAAGAGATTACTGGCAGATGTACTTACACCGGTTTCTTTGTTTATGAATATCAGGGAAGGAGCACGAAATCCTTTTTTGCTGGAATCGGTTGAAGGGGGAGAGCAACTTGCTCGTTATTCATTTATTGGGAGAAATCCCTATCAGACTCTTCATTTTGATGGATCGATCACTTCGTTAAAAAATAAAGATGGCAGTGTTGAAATAGACCGCCCGTATTTTGAAGAACTTAAATATCAAACAACGAAATATACAGAGCCAAAGATACCTGAACTGCCACGATTAACAGGTGGAGCGGTAGGTTTTTCAGCTTATGATACTTTTAGGCTGGTGGAGGATCTGCCGAATGTCCCAAAGGATGATCTGGATCTTCCGGAAGGCATTTGGTGTTTCTATGATGAAATTTATGCTTTTGATCATGTAAAGCATCAGGTGATCCTGATCAAAACGGTATTTACAGATGAGAATTCTGATCCTGAAGCACTTTATGAATCTGCTCAGGTCTCTCTGGATGAGATGGAAAAAGCTGCAATGTCAGCGAAATATCAACGAAGAGAATTTACAATTGACCCGGGCTCACTGGAAAGCAATATTGAAAGAGAGCAATTCAATGCGATGGTGTCCAAAGCTAAGGATCACATCTACGAAGGGGATATTTTTCAGGTAGTGTTGTCACAAAGATTTGAAGCCAATATGAGTGGTGATTCTTTCATGCTTTATCGCGCGTTGAGAATGGTAAATCCGTCACCGTATTTATTCTATTTAGATTTCGATGAATTCCAGATCGTTGGGTCGTCTCCTGAAGTATTGGTGAGAGTTCAGGACAAGGAAGTGAGACTTCTACCGATTGCAGGAACACGTCCACGAGGCAAAACACATGAAGAAGATCTGGAACTGGAGATCGATCTGAAAAACGATCCCAAAGAAGTAGCTGAACATATTATGCTGGTAGATCTGGGTAGAAATGATCTGTCCAGAGTGTCAAAACCGGGAACGGTTAAAATGGAACGTAATCAGGTTGTAGAGCGATATTCTCATGTGATGCATATAGTAAGTGATGTTGTGGGTGAGATCTCAGAGGACCGATCTTCAGTGGAAGCATTGATGCAATGTTTTCCGGCAGGAACGGTAAGCGGAGCTCCAAAGATCAGAGCCATGCAGATCATTGATGAATTAGAACCGACCAAAAGAGGTATTTATGCCGGAGCTGTAGGCTACTTTGACTTCTCCGGAAATATGGATACATGTATTGCCATAAGAACGATGGTTGTTACCGGCAACAAAGTTTATATTCAGGCAGGAGCAGGGATAGTGGCAGACAGTGATCCCGATAAAGAATTTGAAGAAACACAGAACAAAGCAGGAGCATTAGTTCAAGCTCTTAGCGTAGCATTAGATATAGAATGAGCAAAAAAACTATTTTATCAGGAATACAGCCTTCGGGAAAACTCCATATCGGAAACTACTTTGGAGCAATGAGGCAACATATAGAAATGCAGGATAAAGGTGATGCCTTTTACTTTATTGCCAATTTTCACTCCCTTACATCGCTTAATGATGGCAAACAACTATACCAAAATACAATTGATGTAACTCTAGATTATCTGGCTTTGGGTTTAGATCCGGAGAAAGCAACGTTCTTTGCTCAGTCAGATGTTCCTCAGGTTACTGAGCTTGCATGGATATTGGGAACACTTTGTCCGGTTAGTTTGATGGAAAAGGGAGTTTCATATAAGGATAAGATCGCTGCAGGATTAAATCCGAATATCGGTTTGTTTACTTATCCGATCTTACAAGCTGCGGATATACTTATTTATCATTCTGATGTAGTGCCGGTGGGAGAAGATCAAAAACAGAATATCGAAATAGCCAGAGATCTTGCCGGAAAATTGAACAGAGCATATGATTCCGAGCTTTTAAAAATACCTGAAGACCATATCCTAAAATCGGTAGCCGTAGTTCCCGGAACCGATGGTCGAAAAATGAGCAAGAGCTATAAGAACACCATTCCGTTATTTGCGGAAGGTAAACAGCTCAAAAAAGTAGTTATGTCTATTGAAACGGACTCAAAAGGATTAGAAGAGCCGAAAGATCCGGATACTGATAACGTTTTTGCACTGATCAAGCTGTTTGGTGACAAAGCGAAACAAGATGAAATAGCTGAAAAGTACAGAGCAGGAGGTTTCGGATATGGTCATGCTAAACTGGAACTACTTGAAATGATAGAAAGCTATTTTGGTAATGCCCACGAAAAACGTAAAGAACTGGAAAAAGATCTGGATTATGTGAAAGATGTTCTTCGGGAAGGTGGAAATAAGGCCAGAGAAAGAGCAGAATCCGTAATGGAGCCAATTCGTGAAGCATGTGGAATTATCAGGAGTTTTTAAGATGACGAACAATTATTCATATAGGTTATTAAAAAGTCCCCTCTTGAGAGGGGATTCAGGGGTGTGTCGTAAAGGTAAAATTAACGGGACTATTCAGTGATCTTAATTATAGACAACTACGATTCATTCACTTATAATCTGGTTCACTTAGTTGCTGCGGTAACTAATGATTATAAAGTAATTCGCAATGACGAGCTTACTCTTGATCAGATCAAAGGACTGGATCCTTCTAAGATATTGATCTCTCCCGGACCGGGAAGACCTGATAATGCGGGAGTAAGCAAACAAATTATTCAGGAGCTTGGTAAAACCACTCCGATCCTGGGAGTTTGCTTAGGACATCAAGCCATAGGTGAGGTATTCGGAGCAAAAGTAGATTACGCTCCTAAACTAATGCACGGCAAGGTTTCACAGGTTGAACATAACGGTAAAAATATCTTCAAAGATATCACTCAGAACTGTACAGCAACACGATATCATTCCTTGGTTTTAGCACCTGATTCTATACCGGAAGTATTGGAAATAACTGCAAGATCTGAAGATGTAATTATGGGAGTTCGACACAAAGAATATCCGATCGAAGGCATTCAATTCCATCCCGAAAGTATTCTAACCACTGAAGGACCAAAAATGATAACCAACTGGTTAACACAATCATGACATTCAAAAGTATTTTAAACAAACTTTCATTTTCAGAAGACCTAACGCTGATCGAAGCAGGTTGGGCGCTGACTCAGATCATGGAAGGTGAAGTTCCCGAAGAACAAATAGCTTCTTTTCTAACCGCAATGAGAATGAAAGGCGAAACTGTTGACGAGCTAACTGCTTTCGTTAAAGTGATGCGCGACAAGTCTGTTAAAGTAGATGTGGACGTCACAAATGCTATCGATCTTGTTGGAACAGGTGGAGATAAATCAGGAACATTCAATATTTCAACAGCAGCCAGTTTTGTAGTTGCCGGAGCAGGAGTTCCCGTTATCAAGCATGGAAACCGAAGTGCATCCAGTAAATGCGGTAGTGCGGATGTTCTGGAGCATCTGGGAGCTGCAATTGAACTTGGTAAAGAAGGTGTAGAACAGGTTTATAGTGAAGTTGGAATGGCTTTTATGTTTGCTCCGATGTTTCATCCCGCTATGAAATATGTGATGCCCACACGACGACAACTGGGATTTCGTACGTTCTTCAATATTCTGGGACCGATGGCTAATCCTGCCGGAGTTCAAAAATATGTGATCGGTGCTTTCAATACAGAGGTTGCAGGTAAAATGGCTTCAATACTGTCAAATCTTGATACAGAATTCGCTTATACCTTTAATGCAGATGACGGCTTGGATGAAGTTAGCATCACAGGTAATTCTACCGTTTTTGAACTTGAGAATAAAAAGGTATCGGATTCATACAGATTTGATCCAACATCATTGGGCTTTAAAACCTATGAAATGGAACAATTGATGGGCGGTGATGCTGAAAAGAATTCATCTATTCTTAAAAAGATTCTGGCAAACAAATGCACAGATGCACAGAAAGATATCGTGTTGATAAATGCTACTTTTGCAATCAAAGCATCCGGATTGGTGAATTCACTTCAGGAAGCCAAAAAGAAAGCGGTTGATAGTCTGGAATCTGGAAATGCACGAAAATTATTCAATAACTTTATTGATGCAACAAACGATGCAATGGGAGTATTTAAGTACTGATGTCAACTATTCTGGATAAAATAGTAGCTCAAACTTCTGAAGATCTTATCAAAAGGAAAAAAGAGATCAGTTTTAATGATCTGCATTCTCTGGAAGGATTCGAAAAGAAACGCATCGATTTTAAATCTGCATTACAGAAAAAAGATGAAGTTTCTATCATAGCAGAAGTAAAGAAAGGCTCACCATCAAAAGGAGTGATCCGAAAAGATTTTGACCCTCTCGATATTGCCCTCAGATACGAAGAGGGTGGAGCTTCAGCGATTTCTGTATTAACAGATAAACCATTTTTTATGGGAGATCTGGAGTATTTGAATGCGATTTCAAAACGAGTTCAACTTCCATTACTTAGAAAAGATTTCATTATTGATCCGTTTCAGATCAAAGAAGCAAGAGCTTATGGCGCAGATGCCGTTTTGATCATTGTTGCGATTACAGATGGAAGTCAATTGAATGAGTTACTTGCAGCAGCAAAAGAATTCGAATTATCAGCTTTGGTTGAATGTTATGATCAGACAGACTTTGACAGGTTAGACTTTAGCCAGGTAGAGATTCTGGGTGTTAATAATAGAGACTTAAAGAATTTTGAAGTAGATGTGCATCGTGGGATCAGCATCCTTCAGCAAGCACCGGAAGAAACGATTTTGGTATCAGAAAGCGGTTTATCCTCCGGAGAGGATATGGTTCTATTGAGAAAAGAAGGAATTAACTCCGCTTTGATCGGTGAATATTTTATGAGACAGAATGATCCCGGAGATGCAGTGCGGAAATTGCTTGAGTCAGCAGAAAGAGAAATGGAAAAGGAAATCATTTGATGGATTTCGATAGATTCAAAAAACTTCATGATAAATATTCAGCATCTGATTGGAATAACTTGGAAATGAGTGATTTCAGTGAATACACTGAAGCAATGCAGGAAAATAAAGAATTTCATGATTGGGCCGTTAAGTCAAATTTGGAAGCTGCAGGATTTGATTACAGTAATTATTGCTGTATAACCATGGCAAACCACATTTTTCTAAGTTATGATGATAATGGGGAGATCGATCATGGAAATCATGATGTTATAATGCATAAGTGGGAGGATGGTACTTATGGAATTCCTGTTCAAGATGGAGGAGGCTCCGTAGTTAAGATAAAATTTTGTCCATGGTGTGGATCAAACTTAAAAACTGATGAGTGATACAAAAATAAAAATATGTGGAATCACCAATCTCGAAGACGGTAGGTTTGCTTCCGGGTTGTTTGTGGACTATTTGGGATTCATATTTTACGATAAAAGTCCACGTTACATTGAACCTGCTAAAGCTGGAGCTATTATCAATTGGCTGGAAGGTCCTGAGAAAGTGGGAGTGTTTGTCAACCAACCGCTTGATGAAGTAAATGCCACAGCCAAAGAAACAGGATTGGATCTGGTTCAGCTTCATGGAAATGAAACTCCCGAATATTGTGAATTGATCGAAAAGCCGATCATTAAAGCCATTCATATTACTCTGGATTCCACAAAGAAATCTTTGCAGGAAAAGGTCGATCAGTATAACGATGTAGTCGATTTCTTTTTGTTTGATACCAAAGTTGGAGATCAATGGGGAGGAACGGGCAAGACTTTCGATTGGGATATCGTTAAAGACCTGACTTCAAAACCATTTTTCTTATCCGGTGGTTTAAATTCAGATAATGTGAAAACAGCTGTTGAAACACTTGATCCTTATGCAGTGGATATTTCAAGCAGTATTGAAGAAGAACCGGGTTTAAAAGATCTCGAAAAAATGGAAATCTTTGTGAATGCAGTTAAACCTGTAGAGCTGATTTAGGATGAATATAGATCAAAGAATTAATAGCTTTTCTTGTCATTTCGAGATGAAACTGACGTAGTCAGTATGACCGAGAAATCTTACAGACTTAGAAAAAGCAAAATAAATTTTAGATGTCTCAATCTTCCGATTGCATCGGAATCAATCGACATGACAAATTAATTTAACAATGACTGAACAAACCAAAATTAAATACCAACAACCTGACACAAGAGGCTATTTCGGGCAATACGGCGGTAAGTTTGTACCCGAAATACTTATTCCAGCTGTAAGAGCTTTAGAAGAAGAATATGAGCGTGCTAGTAAAGACCCATCGTTTAATTCACAATTAAATGAACTGCTTGATGAATATGTGGGCAGACCTACGAAGCTAACTTTCGCAAACAGGTTAACGGAGCACTACGGAAAAGCCCGGATCTATATGAAAAGAGAAGATCTTTGTCATACCGGAGCGCATAAGATCAACAATGCGATCGGTCAAGTGCTTTTAGCTCAGAGAATGGGTAAGAAACGCATTATAGCTGAAACAGGAGCGGGACAGCATGGTGTTGCAACAGCGACTGCCTGCGCTAAGTTTGGTCTTGAATGTGTGGTTTATATGGGCGCTGAAGACATGGTTCGACAAAAGTTGAATGTAGACCGAATGCATTTACTTGGAGCTGAGGTCAGAAGTGTGGAAAGTGGTTCTAAAACCCTTAAAGATGCAACAAATGAAGCAATTCGGGATTGGGTGACCAATGTAGAAGATACTTTTTATATCATTGGATCTGTGGTTGGACCTCATCCTTACCCGATGATGGTTAGAAACTTTCACCGTGTTATTGGCGATGAAACGAAACGACAGATCATGGAAGCAGAAGGAAAGCTTCCGGATTACTTGATTGCTTGTGTGGGCGGAGGATCAAACGCTATGGGATTCTTTTATCCGTTTATTGAAGATGAATCAGTGAATATTATCGGGATAGAAGCTGCCGGATTTGGAGTGGATTCCGGTAAGACAGCCGCAACACTAACAAAAGGAACTCCCGGAATTCTACACGGTTCCATGAGTTATTTGCTTCACGATAAAAACGGTCAGATAGAACTGGCTCATTCCATAAGTGCAGGATTGGATTATCCGGGAATTGGACCGGAGCATTCTCACTTATTCGATACCGGAAGAGTAAGTTATAATGCTGTAACTGATGATGAAGCTATGGAAGCAGTGAAGTTGCTGTCCAAGAAAGAAGGAATTATTCCGGCACTGGAAACAGCCCATGCTTTTGCTTGGTTAGAAAACCTGATTTCAACTACAACGGAAGATCAGGTGGTTATTGTAAACTGTTCGGGCAGAGGTGATAAGGATATGGGAACAATATCAGAGAATTTATAACAATTTGCTGTCATATCGATCCCGAGAATTCGGGAGAGATATCTAAAGATTTCCTTTAATAAAGATATTCAGATTTCTCACATCCGTTCGAAATGACAAAATTTAACTTTAGCTGAACATAATTACACAAAAGCACTAAAAATATTAATTAAGAAAAGTCATCCTGATCCCGAAACTTCGGGAGAAGGATCTACACAGTGATTAATCTTGCAGATTCTTCGCTTTCGCTCAGAATGACGGAAGAGTAAAAATTTAAACAAGCGATATCCTTCAGGTTTTCGCTGGCATCAAAAGCAGCAAATGAATAGAATTACACAAAAGTTTAACGAAAAAGCAGCTGATGAAAAGCTTATGAGCTTATTCATTACAGCCGGATATCCTGATCTTGAATCTACCGTTGAGATCGTTTTAGGAATGGAAGAGAACGGAGCGGATATGATAGAGCTGGGAATGCCTTTCAGCGATCCCTTAGCTGATGGTCCGACCATTCAGTATTCCAGTGATATCGCCATTAAAAATGGGATTACCATCGACAAGATCTTTGAAATGGTAGTCGAGATCAGGGAGAAATCTGAGATTCCGATCATCCTGATGGGATATATGAATCCTGTTCTGCGATACGGAGTTCAGGAATTCTGTGAGAAAGCATCAAGATCAGGCGTGGATGGATTGATCTTACCGGACATTCCCGTTGATGAAGATGAGATAATTCGTGAGCATGCAGAAGCAAACAATTTGCCGCTGATCCATTTAGTTGCTCCCAATAGCTCAGATATCCGCATGAAACTCGCTGATTCCAAATCATCTGGCTTTGTATACTGTGTGTCAGTAACGGGCGTTACAGGAGCCAGGGACGGAAAGGAGGTGTCTGATTCAGTGGATAAGTTTATAGAACGTGTACGCGAAAATATTATCGGTAATCCGGTAATGGTAGGCTTCGGGATAAAATCTCATGAAGACGCCAAGCGTATCGCATCAAATGCCGATGGATTCATAGTTGGAAGTGCATTAATTAATACCATCAAAAATTCGTATCCTAAACCTGAATGGAAACAAGATCTTTATTCTTTGGTTTACTCATTAAAATTCGGAAACTAAAAAATTGACTATGTCTTTAAGAAAAACAGTTTTTCTATTTACATGTATAGCTGCAACAATACTGTCTGCTTGTGACGGTGATTTCAGATCCAGAGCACAGGGATCCATTAATGAAGTAATTGTTGTAATGGATTCAGCCCATTTCGACAGTAAAACAGCAGAGGCTATCCGTGCTACTTACGGGAAATATCAGTTTCATATGCTGAATCCTGAGGTTAATTATAATCTTTCGTTCACAGATATTCGCTCAAATTCGCAATTGGATCGATTAAAAGGAATGAAAAATGTGATCTTTGCCGGTGCTTTGGATGATACTACAGATGTTTCCAGAGCAATCCGTGGTTTCTTAGACGCCGGAGTTGAAGAAAGGGTGCGAAGCGGTCAAAGCTTTGCATTTCCAATCAAAGATCAGTGGTATAAAGATCAGTACGCATTGATACTAAGCTCGACTTCTGATTCAGCACTTGCTGAAAAGATCATAAACTCAGAGCGATCTTTAATGGCTGATATTCTGGAACGCGAGTTAAGCAGATGGACATACGACGTGTATGAGAAGAAAGAACAAACTCAATATTCGGATTCCATGTGGATCAATCACGGATTTAAAGTGAGAGTTCAGCACGATTATGTAGCGAGAATTGACACAACAGACTTTATTTCTTTCAGAAGAAATCTGGAGATCAACGATCGTTGGTTCTGGGTTTGGTGGAAAGACGATGTAACCGATATTAATTTCCTTGATTCGGACTGGATCAATGCAACCAGAGATTCATTGAATCAACAATACATTAAGGGAAGTACAGAGAATAAATTTGTTACCACAGAATACAACGACCGAATTCAGATGAGAATGAACAGTTTTCAGAAAGGCCGTTATCTGGCTTATGAAACACAAGGCTGGTGGACAATGGAGAATGCCGCTATGGGCGGACCGTTTGTGAATTTTACCTACTACGATCCCGCTACAAACAGATTGTTTATGATCGAATATTCTCAGTTTGCTCCTTCGGTACGAAAGAAGCTTCCTTTTATTCGTCAGTTCAGAGCAATGGGAAGAACGTTTGAAAGTGATTCAACCTGGAATCAGACGAACAGTTGATTGGTAAAAAAAGACAACAAGTCAGATTTCATTACCGATGCTCTGAATAAAAGAAAATCAGAGCATCGCTTTAGATCCTTATCTGATCTTGATGCCGGTTTGTCTTCAGTAAACATTCGATTTGAAGGGGATGAATACATCAATTTTTCGTCTAATGACTATTTAGGACTAAGCTCTCATCCGGAATTAATTAAAAGGTCTAACGAGTTTGCTGTCAAGTTCGGGGTTGGATCGGGTGCTTCAAGATTAGTTACAGGTAATTTAAATATTCACACTGGACTTGAAGAAAAACTGGCAAGGATATTCCAAAGCGAAGCCGCAATTCTTTTCAATTCAGGATTTCAGGCTAATACCAGTATCCTTCCCGCATTAGCAGACAGAAATTCTTTGATACTTGCTGATAAGAAAATTCATAACAGCTTGATTCAGGGCGCATTGCTCAGCAGGGCTACTTTTAAACGCTTTGAGCACAACAGCTATGATGGTCTTGAGGAACTAATCAAGAATACAGACAGAGTTCGTTACAATCGAATTTGGATCGTTTCAGAAACG
Organism: Balneola sp. EhC07; assembly: GCF_001650905.1. Taxonomy (GTDB): domain Bacteria; phylum Bacteroidota; class Rhodothermia; order Balneolales; family Balneolaceae; genus Balneola. Next base: position 21,666 of record NZ_LXYG01000002.1, on the reverse strand, counting down.
GTTTTCAGTATGGATGGAGATCGAAATGATATCGATCGGTTGATTGAGATTTCTGAAAAGTATAATGCTTTACTTTATTCTGATGATGCTCATGCCGTTGGAGTGCTTGGAGAAAAAGGACTGGGCTTGAATTATGGAAAGGAGGGAGTAGATATTTCTCTGGGTACTTTTGGAAAAGCTTTTGGTTCGTTTGGTGCTTTTGCTCTTTGCTCAAAAGAAATGAAAGACTATCTGATCAACTTTGCAGGTGGATTTATTTATTCGACTTCACTACCACCAAATGTAATTGGAGCTATTGATGCTGCTCTGGATCTGATTCCCGAAATGGATCAGGAAAGAACTCAGTTGATGAATAATGTAGAGTATGCTAGGGCTGAAATTCAAAAGCTTGGATTCGATACTGCTGCTTCAGACAGCCAAATTATTCCGGTCATTATTGGGGATGAACAGGAGACAATTGAATTGTCTAATCAATTGAAAGAAAAAGGATTATGGGTTTCATCTATCCGTCCACCTACGGTGGAAAAAGATGCTTCAAGACTTCGGATCACACTTTCAGTAAAGCACACAAAAGAACATCTGGGTAAACTCTTAAAGGAATTGGCTGATTGGAAAAGAAAGTAGAAATATTGGCCTATCATGGGTGGGGAATTAATGCTGATTTTTGGAACAACTTAGCTTCCGTAATTCCGGATGACATTCCTTTAAAACCTGCCAACCGGGGCTATTTCGGAAAGCCGTTTTATCCAAGATTTGATGCAGATACAAAATTCAGAGTGGTTTTTACGCATTCATACGGACTGCATTGGAGTAATTCAGCGGTGCTTAGTAAAGCAGATCTGCTGGTGATATTTAACGGTTTTGGTGATTTCCATCCAAGTGATGAAAAGCTTAAATCTGTCTCCGAAAAAGGGTTGGAAGCCATGATCAAAGGCTTTGATGCAGATCCAGAACACGTTCTGAAGAGTTTTTATAGAAACTGTTTTCACCCTTCTGAATTCAAATCGGAGATACCTTCAGGTCTTAACAAAGAACTGCTGTTAGAAGATCTAAAGGCACTCAGAGGCACTCGATTTCCGCTCATCGATCTGGATTTTGGTTCCACCATGGTTGCCATCGACAGTGCAGAAGACAAGATCCTTTTAGAGCCTAGGGGAGAAAACATGCTTGACGGCCATTATAATAAGAAATCCGTAAAGATCTTTGAGAATGAAGGTCACGCATTGCCATTCATAAATCCGAAAGATTGTTGGTCGTATCTGTGCTCAATCATTCCTATTTTTGAGCGCTATGAAAATAACCGCTGAACAAACTATTTCATCAAAAAGTATTGCCGAAACCTTCTCTGAAGCTGCTGAACAGTATCATCAGAAAGCTGAGATCCAGCAAAAAGTAGCTGATGGACTCATTTCGTCGCTCTTGCCCTGGAAAGACACACTACCTGCCGGAGATATTCTGGAAGTTGGTTGTGGTACAGGCTTTTTATCGGAACAGATCATCAAAGAATTTCCGGATCGGAATAAGCTCATTACTGATTTGGCTGCGGGAATGGTGTCGTTTTGTAAGAATCAGTTAGGGAAGAAAGGTTTACTAAACGATTCGGTCTCTTTCAACACTTTGAATGTGGATGAAATCTCTGAAACCGAACCCAAATACAGTCTCATCGTAAGTAATTTTGCCGCTCAGTGGTTTAAAGACACTTCCATGGGTTTAGAAAAACTAAGTGAATTGCTTGTTCCGGGCGGACTTCTGCTCTGCACATTCCCCGGAAATCATACTTTTTCAGAATGGTATTCCAACTGTTTGGAACTGGGTTTGCCATTTACAGCCAATGCATTTCCTGATGTGGAAGAGGTGGTGATAAAGCTGTCGATGAATCCTGTTCAGGTTGATTATTACGAGAACGATCTGTTCCAGGAATTTGATAACTCTATGGCTTTTTTCAAGCACCTGAAAGAGATCGGAGTTCGTAAATCTAAAACAGGTAAGCAATTAACTGCTAAGCAATTAAAGCTGTTAACTAAGTTTTGGGATGAGAAAGTTTCCAATGAAATCAAGGTTAAATGGCACGTGGTCTATTTGGCTGCCAAAAAAGATATGTGATGGAATTTCCGAAAGAATTTTTTGTAACAGGAACAGACACCGGAATTGGTAAAACATTAGTTTCAGGCATGCTGATGTCTGCTTTGGATGCAACTTACTGGAAACCGATTCAGGCAGGACTGGATGAAGAAACCGATACTGAATTTGTACAAAGAGTTTCGAAAGCTGATCCCTCATGGATATTCCCGGAGAGATACCGATTGGAAACGCCGATGAGTCCACATGCCGCTGCTGATATCGACGGAGTTAAGATCTCACTGAACGATTTCGAATTGCCTGAATATGAAACAAAGCATATGATCGTAGAAGGAGCCGGTGGATTGATCGTGCCGATAAACTGGGAACACACCGTTTTAGATATGATCGAGCAGTTGAATATCCCCGTTTTACTGGTGGCAAGAAGCAGTCTTGGAACATTGAATCACACATTATTATCACTGAAAGCACTCAAAGATCGAAACATAGAAGTCTTTGCAGTAGTCCTTAACGGAGAAAAACATCCATCCAACAAAGAAACGATTGAGCGTTTTGGAGACATTGATGTATTCGAGATCGAAACTCTTCAAAATGTTGACTCTGAATCATTGAAAAAAGCTTTTAATCAAAACTTTCAATTAAGAATTAAGAATTAAGAATTTTGCTTTTGTCATATCGAGCGGAGCGAGATATCTAAAAATTGCTATCAAAGAGAAGTTTAGATTTCTCATGTACATTCGAAATGACAGAAAAGTAATTCTTAATTCTTAATTGAATAATTCTTAATTCTATGAACAACGTTTGGCATCCATTTACGATCATCAAAGATGCACCTGAGCCTCTTAAGGTAAAGAGCGGAAAGGGAGCTTATCTCACATTAGAAGACGGAAGGGAAGTTCTGGATTGTATTTCCAGCTGGTGGGTAAATATGCATGGACATTCCCATCCTGATATTGCCAAAGCCATTTATGAGCAGGCAAAAACGCTTGAACATGTTATCTTTGCCGGATTTACGCACGACCCTGCAGAGCAGTTGGCGGAGTTGATCACTCAGGAATTGCCTAAGAATCTGAACAAAGTATTCTTTTCTGATAATGGATCAACCGCTGTGGAAGTTGGAATGAAGATCGCTTATCAGTACTGGAAGAATATTGGTCAGGAGCGAAAAACTTTTATCTGCTTTGAAGGAGCTTATCACGGAGATACGTTGGGAGCGATGTCGGCCGGGGAGCGTTCTATTTTCACCGATGTATTCAAAGACTGGATGTTTGATATGGAAGTGATCCCGTATCCGGAAACATGGATCGGAGATGAGAATCGGGCGAATAAAGAAGATGCCGTTATTGAAGAATTGGAAAGTTTGCTAACCAAGTATCCGGAGAAATACGCCGGTATTTTGATGGAACCACTGGTTCAGGGCGCAGGAGGGATGCGCATGTGTTCCGAAGAGTTTCTCCAAAAAGTACATTGGAGCAACCGACAGTTTGATACTTTGCTGTTGTTTGATGAAGTAATGACGGGATTTGGTCGCACGGGCGACTATTTTGCGTGTAAACGAGCGCAAGTGCAGCCGGACATCATTTGCCTGAGTAAAGGAATTACGGGCGGATTCATGCCGCTTTCGGTTACGGTGAGTAGTGACGAGATCTACGAAAGCTTCAATTCTTCTGATCCGATCAAAACTTTTTGGCATGGACACAGTTATACCGGAAATCCATTGGGCTGTGCTGCAGGAATTGCATCCTGGAAATTGTTGAGAGAAAATGCTCCGGTATTCAAAGGAATGGAAGCCATTCATACCAAACATCTGGAAAAGCTTGCCGATCATCCAAGACTCGAAAAATTCAGAGTAAAAGGAACCATAGCAGCGATGGATATCATCAACGAAGAAGAGGGCGGATATCTGAACTCGGTAGCAGCACGCATCAAAAAAGAATGTGTGGATCATGGATTGTTACTTCGTCCGCTTGGTAATGTGTTGTACCTGATGCCTCCGTACTGTGTGACAGAAGCTGAGCTGGATATGATCTATGGGAAGATTGGGGAGTTGGTTTAAGGGATTAGGTGTTTCTTAGCTGATTTTGTTTATTTTACTCAGGGTGAAATGTTCATCAGTAATATGTTATACTTAAATTGCAGAATATGGATATACAAAGCATAGTTCTTGGATATATATTTTCAACAATTATTTCTACAATTATTCTCTGGATTTTAATAGATAAGCTTGGCTGGAATTATTTGGCAAAAAAGCTTCAAATTCCAAAGAAAGAGCCTGGAATTTTAACGTTACCAATGGGAGTAGTAGAACGTGTTTTGTATACAACAGCTTTTCTTGTTTATGAGCCCACAATTATTGGTATTTGGCTAGTCCTGAAAGTGGCAACACATTGGGGCAGGTGGACAAAAGAAAACCAAAGAGGAACATACAACTTGTTTCTAATTGGTAATGCTTTATCAATAATTTTAAGCTACTTAGGAGCCTCTATAGCTTATCAGGAATTCATCAGGTTTTAAGTATAACAAGCGTTTTAAGTCGGACTCGAACGCGGTTCGGAACTTTAATAATTAAAACCAGACTCGCCGCTTAAACGCAGGGTCGTTATGCAGTTAAGAAAACTAAATGATGCCAGATTTTAGTAGCTATTCATATGATCAGTTAGTTGATAGTTTTCGCAACATCAATCAAAAACTATATCCAGAGAATGTATCTCAGCTCATATCTGAACTAGAAAAAAAGAAACCTGAAAACATTGAATTGATACAAGTTAATTCGGGATATCGATTACTTGATAAAGATCAGATTCCTAAGAAAATAGATAACTATAACGAGGTTTCTTTTTCTTATAGCACAGGAAGTAAAGAGTTCAACTCTAACTTTTTAAAAGTATACATAGCAACAGTTATTCCATTAATTATTGTAGTTCTGATCCGAATTAGAATGAGTGACATTGCTTTTAAAGAAGAACTATTAGTTGGTCTACCAATTCTAATTCTTTTAAGTATCGTCTTTTCTTACTTATATCGAGGGTCTGAAAAAACCATTAGCATAACTTTCAAAAACTCATCTATTGAAGAAATAAGAGGTAAAAAGAACAAAGTGTTTCTTTTGAATGAGTTGAGATCTATTGAAGTAAAAGAAGCAAAGAAAGATTATGTTGACCTTATTAATCTCTACTTTGAAGGTAAAAAGAAGCTGGTTTTTTCAAGCTTTGAACCTAACTATTCCGAGATTAAATCTTTTCTGAAAGAATATTTATCTCAAAGAATGAATTATGAAAAGTATCTATCATCTGGTTCAAATCTTTAACTGCATAACAAGCGTTTTAAGTCGGACTCGAACGCGTTTAACCTCGTTCCGTAGCTCTGCTGCGGAATGACCAATTGAAGCTTAACCTCGTTCCGTAGCTCTGCTGCGGAATGCTCGATTGGAGCTCCTGCTCCGAATACTCTTGATCTATGGGCAGATCGGAGAGTTGGTTTAGTTCTTTAAACTCCTGTTCATTCCATCATTTCGCTGAAAGCGGGGTGATGGAGACTTGAATATGGTTCTGATTTCATTACCAAGCTAAATTTCTTTCCTCTTAGCTAAACTCCATCAGCCGTGCAAAGCCCGACAGATGGATAACTCTTTAAACTGGTTTAAGGGATTAGGTGTTTCTTATCTGATTTTGTTTATTTTAGTGGAGATAAAATGTTTATTGGATTGTACTATTCTTCTTCTAACAACTTTGTTTTTTCAACTCTTAATCCAGATGATATGAACTCAAATAAACTTAAGTTTCCATTGAAAGAAATTGTAATAGATTATTCAGACCAGAAAAGAAACTTTACGATCAATCTATATGAATCGCCAATTGGTGGTCACTTATTAATCGCAAAGGAGGATAAAATTGAACATGATAATGGTGGATATCAATTTGAAGCATACCATGAATCTAATGTTGGCTTGGCCTTAGGAGATTTAAGAAGAAAAATAAAAAAGCATCTTTCTGTTAGATTTTTAGAAAAGATAGCTGGAAAAAATTATCCCAGAAACGATGAATTAGTTGGGCTAATAACTTCTGGTGGAATAGTTGTAGATGGTATATACATTGAATTTGAAAAATTTTCCAAGATGCTTGATTCTTATGAGGGTTTTCAATTCAAATTGATAATAAAAGATAGGCTACAAGAAATTATATAAAAACTGGACCTTAGCAAGTATCTAAAAGAGATTAGGACATTTTTTAAAAACTTAATTTTAAATTTCAGCCACGTTATAACCTCTAAGTTTTTTTTGATTTCAAAGCTCTGCTGCGGAATACTCAGATAAAAGTGATCATTTATTCTATCTTTTGAATAGTGAAATATTCATATATACAATGTTAGAGGCACCGCAAATAAAAATATTAGATTTATGAATTCAGAAGTTTTCAGCATAATAATTGGAGCTATTATTGGAGCTTTTATAAGTTCAATTAGCTACTATTTTAAAAGAAGGCAAGAGCACAAAAAGAAATTAAACAAAATACTTTTTACTATGCTTGAAATATGGGGAATTGTATATCTGATTTCCAAGATTGACGAACAAGATTTACTTGACCAGTATCAAAAATTTTTAAGAAAAAAGGGAGTAGATGTTTCTTATTCAGATGAAGAAAATTCTATTATTAACTATGCTTTAAAGGAATTTAGAAATCATCTTTTAGAACAAAGAAAAAATTTAAGTGGAAAGGATTTGCAAAAAATATACAATGAAGCTATTCAAGAAATTAGCTTTAGTTATCCCATCTTAGCTTACGAAATGAATAAAGATAGAGGTTTAGAAAAGGTTCTAAATTTTGCTGATCAATACTTTGAGAAGGCTAACCAAGCTTTTGATTTTGAATCTGAAGAAGAATTGAAATTTTGGCAAAATGTAAAGCAATACTTTAAAAGTAAAATCGCAGAAGATATTCTTGGGAGCTTAGAAGATGATATAAAAAATATTGCCTGGAAAAGCAGCTATAATAATTGGTTCAAAGCTAGAAAAATAATAAACAGGAAGAAAAATCAAGTCATTTTATCCGATAATTTTATGGAGGAAAACATGCAAGAAATTATAAAAATGGTAGCTAGTACATGATCACATCCCGTACCTCCGGTGCGGAATGTTTTTTCTGACTTTTAAAACAGTACAAGTCTTAACCTAACAATATGTAGAAATGGCTTACAGATCGGTCTTAATAATTTCGATATTAGCTTTTTGGGGATGTTCTGTCAGTAAACTTTCCTATGAGCAGATCAGGGATAATCATACTGAGTTTATAGAAGTAAATATTGGTTCTTCAATTTTTAGTTCAACACCTTCTCGGGCTATACTTTTAAGTGATAGAACTTTAGTTACTGAAAAACGAAATGTGTTTGGTTCCAAGAAAGTAAAATCTGAACATATTAGTTCTTTTATGACTGACTCCCTTTTTTCAATTGTGAAGAGTCAGTATTTCAAATCATTACCTCAAAATGTAGATGATAATTGTACTATTTCTTATCAAGATGAAAATCAGGAAAAGAAAAATATTGGCGGAACAATTACAGATCAGCCCTTGAAATCTATTCGTTATTCAAGTTCATCAACAACAAAAACTATTAAATGGAAAGAATGCCGATCGTTTTCTGATTACGAAATGAAGGAGTTAAAAAATGAACTGGGTTCTGAGGATGAATTTGAATCACTGGTAGAACAAAATGAACAAATCACAAAAAAGCTAGAGATGCTGAATAATTTACATGATACAGTATTATCCTTGAATGAATAGCTTTCCCAAGCTGCATCCCAAGATCTTTTAAGGCTTTAGCGATAGCGGTGACTTAAAAGAAACAGCTCAGGAAGTCTCCTGACTTCCATTACATCCTCTTAGTTTTATTTCATTCCTAGCCAAGCTGTGGAATGCCCAATTGGATCCTGCCTTGTCGGTAGAAAGGACCCTGCTCCTAATAGTCAGGTTAAAATTCTATCTCAATCCGCTTTTGACCAAGATTGCAAAGGATTTACAAGATGAGCAGGATTGAAATAAATCTCATTTGCAGTTTATAAGTAATTTATTCTTATTCATCTAACATTAAACTTAATTGACTGACAATACATGAGAAGCATATTTTCACTTCTGATCCTCATTCCATTTCTGGTTCATTGCTCCTCCGATAAAAACAAAGAACAATCAAACACATCAAGAGAATTTGAAGTTGTTGAAGAATTCAGGATCGAAAGTTCATTAGAAGCAGATCAGTTCTATTTTGTGTCCCCAAGCAATCTTACTATAGGTATAGACGGAAGTATATTTATGGGAGATGCTCAATTACCAACTATCAGCATGTTTGATGCAGAAGGTTCATTCGTTAAAACAATAGGTAAAGAAGGACGAGGTCCCGGAGAATATATAACGGTAGGTGGTTTAGAAACTCTGCCGGATGGAAGAATAGTTTTATGGGATCAAAGAAATGGTCGCGTAAATTTTTATTCCCAAGATGGAGAGTATATCTCCAGCCAGGCTTTTGCTATTGGTTATTATTCAGAAAAAGTGTTTGAAATAGGCTTCAATAAAAACTTCTTCTTTAAAAAGGGAGTATTTGATCCGGAAAAAAGAGAAGTAAAAGAAACAGTTTGGGCTGAATACTCACAGACGGGAGAAGTTTTAGATACATTATTTATTCCAAGAGAAGCATGGGCAGATAAAAGAACTTATGTAGTGTTTTCTAACTCAGGTAATCAATATCCATTTACCGAAACAAATGTCACAGCTGTTCATCCATCCGGATTTTTAGTAACCGGTTATAATGGAGAATATTCTATTAAGCGGTTTAATAATGATTCTTCAGAAGTACTCTATAAAAGAGAGATTCAGAAAGAAAAGGTTAAGGAAGAAGAAATACCTCAATGGAAAAAATTTAACCGAAATTTCGGGGCACAAGTTAACATTCCTGACACAAAGCCTTATTTCAAAAGCATAAAGGTAGATGCTGACAGGAGAATTTGGGTTTGGAGATATGTTGAAGCCATGCAAAGGAGTGATGTTTACCCACGTTTAGAAAACAGCTGGTGGGAGCAGCCCACATTTGATGTGTTTCTTGAAAGTGGAGAGTTCTATGGAACAGTGAAGTTACCTTTTAATGTGAAATTCAAGGAAGCTAAAGGCGAAAACGTGTGGGCAATACATACCGATGAAAATGGAGAAAAGACTGTGGTTCAGTATAAACTATCTGCTTTATGATGGATTTTGCTTTAAAAAAAACCTTAGCTTTGTAGTTAAAAGCTTGCAGGATCTCCTGCTCCTAATAAATCCTGTTATAATTCTATCTCAATTCGCTTTTGACCAAGATTTTAAAGGATTTACAAGATGAGCAGGATTGAAAATTAGCTGAGAAATAATCCTGCTGATCAATTAATCCCACAAAAATTTTGCTTCAATGAATTGAGAGAATTACATATCTACTGCGAAACTCAATCCACTCCAGGTTAAATACAATCCCATCCGGTTTAACAGATTTAAACTAATTCCCATCTTTTCAAGCTGTACCTTTCCATTGTGAAAAATTTCGCAAACATATTCTTTCTGACCGTTCTGGTTGCGGTACCATCTTTGGTACAATCAGACTATTCAGTTTCTAATGCAGATGAATATAAGCTTGTTCAAACAGCGGCAGCCACTTCCGATACGGGAGTGCCTGCGAATGGAATTTACGATCCATTTTTGCTTTTTAGTGCAGAGGCTAATTTTTCTTTTTCAGTTAGAATTCCAAAGCCGGAAGTTTCTGAGAAATTACAGGACCGATTTTCAAAAGAAGCCCAAAGCAGTACTTCCCATCCAAATAACACCGAATCATTCATAGTTTCCTCCAATCAACTTGATATCGGTTTATCCGTTAAAAAACTGATTTATCCTTTCCATTCTTTTCTGTAGAAGAGTGACAAACTGAACACACCGTTCAATCAAACTTTTTTTAATTAATATCGATGAATCCTAAGGATCAATGTGTCGGTATGTCACTATTATCTATAATTATATCAAATATGAAATTCGATTTAAGTTCATTAATTATAACAGCAATTGCACTGTTAGCATTTATTATTCCCGTAACAATTGACCAGAGAAACAAAAGGAAGACTTCTAAGATCCTTAAACAGTTGATTAGTTACGCAAAAACACTAAAATTAACCGTTGAAAAGTCAGCTGTATTTCAGCATGAATATGCGCTGGGAATAGATACCAAACAGAAAACATTGATCTATTTAAGTAAAGAGATCAATGAATCAGTTGAGAGCGTATACGATCTGACCCATATATCAAATTGCATATTGCATCAATCTGAATTGACAGATAAAGATTCAGACATAAACAAAATTGGATTTTTGAGACTTCAGTTTAATGATGCTAAAACTCAGCCGGTAGATCTTATAATTTATAAAATGAAGAAGAATCTGGCTTACACAGAAGAGGAGAGCAAAGCAAAGAAGCTTGTTAAGGATATAAAGTCAATGATTTGTTAATTACAAAGAGGCAACGATGGTTTTTGTTGCCTCTTAAACTTTAAAATTAGAAATAATATCTAAGTCCAACAGCTCCGTTTCCTGCAAATTTTGTATCGGGAGCCAGATCCACAATCGGAACAGCCTCCACGAACATATCAAAGGGGATATTCTTAAATACATAATTGAGCCCAAATGGTAATCTGACACCTAATTTTGCGTCGCTATCCAAAATAGTTCTAGCTCCGATACCATAGTAAAAAGCTAAATTAGAATTATCCTCGAACCAACTGTGAAAAAGTAAATCCGAATGAAGATGAAGCGCTTCTGTTTTGTCAGATAAAGACCAAGCCGCTCCAATATCAAACGCGGTATTATCAGATAACCACTTTTTGACGGTAAGTCCGCTTGGTTCTCCAACCATGACACCTATCCCAAAATTGTCACCTTTTTGTTGAGCATTTAATGATTCAAAACTGCCCGAAATCCCAATAACAAAAAGTAAAAGGAAAAAATATTTCAGTCGTGTTTTCAAGAAATCACTCATCTTTGCTTGAAAGTAAAGCCCAGGCTGTTGCACCGGCAATTAAAGCTAGTCCACCCAGAGCCAGCCCAATGTTCACATCTCTTTGTACACGTTCTGCTTTAGACAGGTAACTTGAGCCAACGCCGTTCTTTGCAATCGCTCGTTCAATTTTTTCGATTCTGTTTTCCACTTCGCTGATTGTCTTTTCTTTCAAACTCATTTTTTATAGTTAGATTAAATTTTCTTAGTTCTACTTGTCTAACATGGAAATAGGGAAATCAGTTTCGGATTTTAATACTTTTTTGTTGATGAATAGCTTTTGCTGAATAAATATGTAGTTCACATACTATCAATTTTGAACTACAGATTTAATTCGGCTATCTGATTAATCCGGGGTTCAAAAATTTAAAAATGTGAAAAAGAGCTAGTTTAAGTTTTTCGAGTTTATAACCCATTTAGGGTTGATTACTGCTGAGAAAGAGTAAGATTCGGACCTCCCCGGTTATGTAACAAATTGTTGGGCAGTAAGTAGTTCTCCTCCTGTTGTAGGAGGAGACAGAGGAGGTCTTTAACATCTTATAATTAAATTCATTACTGTGAAGGCAGGAATCTGAATTGTAATAATAGACGGTAAGCTTCAACTAGATCCAGATCTCGGGCATACGCCGCGAGATGACTTTGTCTAGTTACAACCCTGTCAGGGTTAAAATTCAATCAGCTCAGTTTCTCTAGTAACGCATAAAGCATCACCGCAGCGGCAACCGAAACGTTAAGCGAGTGCTTTTGACCAAACTGCGGGATGGCTACAAATTCGTCCATTAATTCGAGAATTTCGGAATCGATACCGGTGACTTCATTTCCCATCACCAAACAGATCTTATCGTGGCTATTAACATCAAGTTTGTTGAGGGAAATACTTCCTGTTGTCTGCTCCATCCCCAAAATGGAATATCCATCTTCTTTAAGTGATTCAATGATCTCAGTAGCCGTTTCAAAATGTCTCCATTCAACAAATTTCTCGGCACCAATAGCTGTTTTGTTGATCTCAGGTCGGGGAGGAGTGGGAGTATATCCGGTAAGAATCAATTCAGAAATTCCGAATGCATCCGAAGAACGAAAAACAGAGCCCACATTATGCAGACTTCTAATATTATGAAGGATGACTTTTACCTCAGCTAATTTAGCCGGCGGCTTTTGAGACAGATTCTCTTCAAGTATTTCTTTGGTAGTTAGTTTTTTAGGCATCTTCGCTTTTATTTGTCCTAAAATAGAAACTAATACATACTTTTGTACGGATTCTTTGAGTGGTTTTGGGGGAGTGAGTTAGGGTTATGGTTGAAGATGTTAGGTGATTGGTCACAGAAACTGATTATTATCTTTTTTTGAATTAATATGTCATTCCTGTGGATTTAAAGTAATTCGCTGACATTTTAGTAGCGATAGCTCTAGAAAAAATTCGCCCTTAGTATTTAAGACGGAGAAGAGAACATGATCCGGATGCGTCTGCGAAGCAGGAATAATCCTTTCCGGTGAGAAATCTAGAACTGCATCAGATCGAACGAAGACCTTTAGGATTATTCAGCGCAGGATCAGTGAACCCGTCTTAAATACTTCGGCTTGATCTTTTGCTACTTTTGTATCAAGACAAAAGTAGGTACCCTTGTGCTAAGTTAAGCCTTTTTGTAGGTTTCGGTTCTTTGGTTATATGTACTTTTGTGCCGCTACTGAGCTTCCTCAGCACAGGCTCCAGTACCAAAAGCTCCCGACAAGAATTATTGGTGCGAACTCCATTGCATAGACTAATCATTACAAAAGGTCTTCGTTCTAACTGAACACATTCAAGAATCATCCTGAGTGTAATGATTGCTCCTTCGGAGCCGTCGATTTCATTACGTTCTTTCCTCGCCAATAATTCTAAAGGTCGGTGTAGTTGGAAGCTTTTTCTGAAATCATCAAGATTATAAACAAATCAATTTTTGTAAGTGAATTATCTAACATCAACAAGGGTGACCTTACTTTTCATCTAGCGGAGTATGTCCGAGATCCTAATTTATTTAAAGGGAAAACCCGTGATGGTAATCCGGATTCCTGCTTCCAATTAGGAAGTCAAAAGCCTATCATTGGACACAAATTTATACCATGTCCAAAGAACCACGCAAAGCCGCACTGGCTTTTATTTTTATTACCGTTTTAATTGATGTGATCGGACTTGGAATTATAATCCCGATCATTCCCGCACTTATTGTAGAGCTTACAGGTGAAGGACTATCAAAAGCAGCTCTTTACGGCGGTTGGCTGATGTTTGTGTATGCATTCACACAATTTATATGTGCTCCTTTGATAGGAGCTCTCAGTGATCGTTTTGGTCGGCGACCGGTTCTGTTGTTATCGCTGTTTGGATTTGGGATCGATTACATATTGATCGGTTTTGCCCCAAATATTTTCTGGTTGTTTATCGCCCGCTTTATTTCAGGATTAACAGGAGCGAGCATAACTACGGCAAGTGCCTACATTGCTGATATCAGTTCTCCGGAAAAACGTTCACAAAACTTTGGGTTGATCGGAGCCGCATTCGGTTTAGGGTTTATAATTGGTCCTGTGATCGGTGGTCTTTTAGGGCAATACGGAACTAGAGTCCCGTTTTTTGCTGCTGCGGGACTTACATTACTGAATGTAGCATATGGATATTTTATTCTTCCTGAATCACTTCCCAAAGAAAACCGACGTAAGTTTGAACTTAAAAGAGCTAATCCGATGGGATCACTAAAACAATTGAAATCATTTCCTGGGATTTCAGGATTAGTGATCGTTTTTGGACTGATATATCTCGCTAGTCATGCCACTCAAAGCACATGGACTTATTACACAATGGAGAAATTCTTATGGGATGAGAAGATGGTAGGTATTTCGCTGGGCGTTGTTGGACTTTGTGTCGCCATCGTCCAGGGAGGATTAACACGAATTGTAATTCCAAAGATCGGGGAAGTTAAATCAGTTTATTTTGGACTGATAATGTATTGTTTAGGCTTTTTAGGGTTTGCTTTTTCGCCCACGGGAGCCATCATGATGGCAATGATAGTTCCATATTGCCTGGGAGGATTTGCAGGACCATCGTTACAGGGAATTGTGTCAAATCAGGTTCCACAAAATCAGCAGGGTGAGCTTCAGGGAGCTTTAACTAGTTTAGTTAGTTTTACTTCTATCTTTGGTCCGCCCATGATGACCGGTTTGTTCGGATATTTTACTTCAGATGCGGCACCTTTTCAGTTTTCAGGAGCACCATTTTTTATGGGAGCAGTTCTGGTTTTAGGAGCCCTCGTATTTGCCATTCGAATTCTCAGTAGGAAAAGCGTAGTTGACGCATAAACAGAAATTCTATTAATTATTAGAAAAACACTCTAATAACTCTTATTTTCAGAGAGTTGAAGGGCAGCCGAAAGGTGAGCTCTTCTTTTTATTTCAGAAACCGAATACAAGAAAGATCATGAGTAAGATCCAATATTTATCGCAGGAAGGGTACGATAAACTAGATGCAGAATTAAAAGACCTTAAAACAAGAGGTCGTAAAGAAGTTGCTGAAGATATCGCTGAAGCACGTGCAAAAGGTGATCTAAGTGAGAATGCAGAATACGATGCTGCTAAAGAGGCGCAGGGACATATGGAAGATCGTATTACAAAACTAGAGGACATTCTTGCAAACGCTCGTGTTTTAGATGCATCAGAACTTGATCTGTCACAGGTACGAGTTTTAACCAAAGTCACTATTCTGAATAAAAAGATGAACAAGGAGATGCAATATACTTTGGTTTCTCCAAATGAAGCTGATTTTAAAGCCGGTAAAATTTCTATTGAATCTCCGATCGGTCAGGCATTAGTAGGGAAAGCAGTTGGTGATGTTGTAACAGTGAAAGTACCTGCAGGCGAGCTTGAATTAGAGATCAAGAAAATCGAAATCTAAATAGACCAGGCTTTGGAAAAAAAGCTCATTGACGTATATCCTTACAGAATAAACGGCAAGAACGTTGAGTTTTTGATATTAAAGCGTTCATCCCAAAAAATATATGCCAATCAATGGCGAATGATAGGCGGTAAAGTTGAAGAAGGGGAAACCTTTTGGCAAGCTGCTTTAAGAGAGTTGAAGGAAGAGATTTCAGAAAAGCCTTCTGGTTTCTGGACAGTTCCATCGGTTAACTCTTTTTATGAACACAAAACTGATACCATTCACCAAATTCCGGCATTTGCAGCAAAAATAGAATGGACTGATGAACGTATTAAACTGGATGACGAACATTCCGGATATTTATGGGTTAAAGCTGACCAAATCAATGAGTATATTCATTGGCCGGAACAAAAAAGATTGATACGACTGATAAACGATATCCTAATCAACCAACAAATCCTACCAGAGTGGATCATAGATCTGAAATAGCTAAATTATTTTCTTTCATTTTTGTTTGGTTGATAACCTGCAGTACACTGATTTCTCAGGATAATTACGGTAAATATAAATTTATACCAGCTCCTGATGTATGGTACAACTCTGTTGACGGAGTTCGATTGGGAATCAGGGTTTTAGGTGAACTCGAAGGTTCTTTTAAAGATGGTCCTCATAGATTAGATGCCGGTTTGTGGTTGGGGACAAATTTCCCTGATAATCCGGTTTCTTACTATCTCAGTTTTACAGAGCCCGTAAAGTCAATTTCAGATTTTGGTGAAGAGGGAAGCATTCAGGCAGTTTCAAGTATAAGAACGGGATTTTCAAGCCATTCTCTTTCATTGAATAAACGCTGGCAAGACGGTTTTAATGAACTCAGATACAAAGAACTTTCCGCTTCTTTTTCTCAACAAAAGATGTATGAAGTTGCGTACCGACCATATCCAATACAATGGTCTTCAACTTGGAAATCATTAGCAGGCATTGAGTTTATGTTGCACAACGAATCTGATGAGAAGATTTTTGAATTAAATCTGGATCTTCAACAGAATCTCAATCCTGAAAGCCCTTCATTTTCGGTTTTAAATGCTGAAATATGGAATGTGTTGTCTTTAAATGAGCAATTTGGCTTAGCATTGCGATTATTTGGGGGATTTACGTCTGAAAATACAGCTCCTGAATTTTTGTACACGGCTAGTTATGCTCAACCGATCAACTGGCTTGGAAACGGTATCAGCAGAGCCAAAGGAACAATTCCAACAAGCTGGCTTGATAATGGTTTAGCTCAGGTTTCAGGTGGTGGGAACCTCAGAGGTTATACTGATACTCAATATTCTGATCTGAGTGTTGCAGGTTTTAATTCCATTGTAGCCCTGAATACCGAATTCGAATTTCCGAATCCGATCAATAGTTCTCTGAAGAATGGGATGATAGGTGAGTTCGTGTTTTTAAAAAGCTATGTTTTTGCTGATGCAGGTACTGTTTTTGAAGATAATCCTGTATTACTTGACGCAGGAGTTGGACTTCAGTTTTCAATAAATATTCCTGATTTTCTGGGAAAGCCCCGGGGGTTTGCCATCAGATATGAAGTTCCTTTCTGGATATCGGAACCTGATGCCGGAAAATCAAACTTTGAGTTTAGAAATTTGATCGGTTTTGGAGCTGTAATCTCACTTTGATATGAAAGTACTGGTTATAAATTGTGGTAGTTCTTCTATTAAGTATCAATTGATACATACTGAAGACAAAGAAACGCTTTGCAAAGGCTTAGTGGAAAGGATCGGTGCAGTTACTTCCATTATCAGGCAGGAATGGAAAGGAGAAAAGCCGGTCAAGAAATCTCTTGCTTTAGATAATCATACGATTGCTCTCAAAACCGTTATGGAGTTACTTGTTGATGCTGATAATGATTATCTGTCGTCACTGGATGAAATTGAGGCTGTGGGGCATCGCGTTGTTCACGGTGGCGAGACATTCAAAGATTCCGTACTTATTGATGAAGATGTAGAAGAAGCTATACAGGAAGCTTTTGATATCGCTCCGTTGCATAATCCCCCTAATTTACAGGGAATAAGAGCTGCTAAAGAGCATCTGCCAAACGTTCCGCATGTTGCTGTTTTTGATACAGCTTTTCATCAAACGTTACCTTCAAAAGCGTATTTGTATGGTATTCCAAACCGGCTTTATCGCAGATATAAAATTCGGAGATACGGATTTCACGGAACCTCTCATTACTACGTAAGCCGGAAGTATTACAAATTAGCTGATATAAAAAAGAAGGGTTCCAAAATTATTACCTGTCATTTAGGAAATGGAGCTTCTATCACTGCCATTAAAGATGGTGAATCTATCGATACAAGCATGGGTTTTACTCCATTAGAGGGTTTGGTAATGGGAACACGTTCCGGTGACATCGATCCTTCTATCTTATTCTACCTCATAGAGAAAGAGGAATTATCTTTGGCTAATGTTCATGCACTTTTAAACAAACACAGTGGTTTGCTAGGACTCAGTGGTTATGCCGCAGATATGAGAGACTTGATTGAAGAAGCGGAAGATGGCGACAAGCGATCTCAGGAGGCAATTGATGTTTTTTGTTATCGGGCTAAGAAATACATAGGGTCGTACATTGCAAGTATGAATGGGGTGGATGCAATTATCTTTACCGGAGGAATAGGTGAAAATTCTTCTTTAATAAGATCTAAAATACTTTCGGATATGAGTTCGTTTGGTATAGAAATAGATGAGAGTAAAAATAATTTATCCGGAGAGAAACCATTGATCAGTTCTGAAGATTCTAAAGTTGGAGTGTATGTTATCCCAACCAATGAAGAACTTGTAATCGCTATTGATGCTGCAAAGATTGCAATTACATCAAAGCAAACTCCTTGGGCCTGATGAAAAATAATATCAGAATTTTAATTCTTTTGCCGGTGTTTTTTTTGATGGCATGTTCCACAACAACATGGATCGTAGAAAGTCAGGAAGAAGTTGATCGTGGGGATTATAAGCTGTTGGAATCAAAGCTTTTTTTGCAAAAAACAGGAACGGTTACTCCTGAGTTGCCTGTGGCTCAGTTTAAGCTTAAATCAGCAAATACATTTGAATACGCTTTAAGAATAAAAACCAACCGATACATACAACGGTATCGTCCAAGATTAGGATACATGGCACTAGGTATTAGTGCCGCTGCATTGGGAGGTTATACTGCGTTAGAGTTTTCAGATCCGAATAAACAAGGTCAACAGATCGCACTACTGGGAGCCAGTTCGGCTTTATTGGGAATCTCTTTTTTGAATATGAAGCCTATCGGAGATCCTCAGCCAACGGGAGAAACAAGGTTATTACGAAAAACCGGTGATTATGTAGATACAGACACATTAGATGCAGCTGTAAATACTCCACAAAATGCATCGTACTTGATCCATTATAATGATCAGGTTTTGGTTGAGAAAAATAATGTGAGCTTATCTCAGAATAGCTTAACCGTTAATTTTTTAGAAGAACTAAATCCCGATATTTTCCCTGGTCAGGAAGATATATTTATTGAACTAGATGTGACTTTCAATGATAGTTTATATAACTATGAGGTTCCTATTAAATCGATATTTGACCCGTTTGTAGTAGTAAAAACCACTGTAACTGCATTAAGGAATCAAGCCAGAATAAGCTCAAATAATATTCTAACGGATCTTGCTCAGGGAAGTCAGCTAAAATTAGTTGAAGCACAAGGAGATTGGATCAAGGTTTTATATGGTATTTCTGAAAACTGGGTCTCTTCTAGCGACGTGGATATTATTTGGCGTCCCTCTCAATTTTCGCGAGAATTATCCGTAGTCGCTATTCCTAATGTGCCTTTTGGAAGTGTGGACGTTGAAAGAGATATACCAAGTTTGGCAGAAGAGGATAGAAGTCGATGGGGTTTTATTATAGCCAATCAGGCTTATGAAGGTGATCTGCCTGAAAAGGCCTATGCACACCGTGACGGGCAATTGATAGAGAAATACATGAACGATGCTTTAGGAATTGTTCCGACTCAAACGATCAAATTTCAGGATATATCAGGTAACCAAACAGCCGTAAATGGTTTTAATCGATTGGTTTCCAGAATCAATAATCGTCAGGTAGATCTGATGGTTTACTTAAATGGTTATGCAGAAATCGATCCCAGAACGGATAAAGTATATTTTTTGGGAACGACATCAGATAGTGCCGCTTCAAGAATAGATTTGAATTCCCTACTTGATGGGTTTGCCAATCTACCGGTGCAAAACCTGACAATAATAGCAGATATTGATTTTATTCGGGGATCTTCAAAACAAAATTCTCTTGACCTTCTTGCTGCTACCATTACAAATCAAATTCCAAATTCTACGGTAGTTTTTGCTTCCAGTACTGATCAAAGATCATATATCTATGCTGAGCCTAACGGAGTGCAAAAAAGGCATACTATATTCACGTATTTTCTTGCTGATGCCCTCAAAAAAGGAAATGTAAACTGGGCTGATATCAGAAGTTATTTGGATAGAAACGTGTCATTTACTTCCCGAAGCATTTTCAATGCAGCTCAGGATATTCGCTTTTTTGGAAGTGATTCCTTAAGCCTTATTGACTGATGGGATTTTTGTTTCTTACACTGAGTGCCGTTTTCTCTCTTTCTGTTGCTCAGGTTTTAAAATTTATTGAAGTGCGTTCCTTACGGGTATTAAATGTGCTGGTGAACAATTATTTGGTTGCTGTTGTAATTAGTGTTTTTTCGACCGATTGGAATGGTTTTGAAGAACAGACAGGCTTGATCCCAATTCTTATCCATTCTGCCATTCTTGGGTTTTTGTTCATTGCCAATTTTATGATCTACAGCAAAAGTATTGATAAAAATGGAATGGGAATCAGCATCGCCGCGATGAGAATGTCATTAGTGTTTCCAATTCTTTTAAGCTTGATGGTCTATAATGAAGATGTAACAACTGGGCTGATCCTTGGGATAATACTCTCTTTCGTATCTTTATTATTGTTAGTTCCTTCACTCAAAAAAGATCGTAGAGTACAACTAAAGTTCGCTGTTTTGCCGGTTCTGCTTTTCTTTATTTCAGGAATCACTGATTCCGGGCTAAAGGTTTTCGAACGAGAATTTTCATTGTTTTTTGATGAATCTCAGTTTTTATCAGCACTCTTCTTTTTCGCTTTTTTAACAGGATCTGTAGTTCTTTTAGTTCGAGGTCAATTTAATTTCAAAATGAAAGAGTTGATATATGGAGTAATACTCGGGGTCGTGAATTTATATTCCTCATATTTTATATTGTTGGCGCTTAAAGAGATTCCGGGGTCAGTTGTTTTTCCTTTAGTGAACTTGAGCATTGTTTTTGCAGGAACTTTTATAGGTGTTATCTTCTGGAAAGATCGACCTGATAAAAGACAATGGGTCGGTTTGGCATTAGCTTCAATATCAATTTTTTTACTGGTTGCCTGATATGAGTATCATTAAATCTATTAGAGAAAAAGCCGCATCACATAAAAAAAGAATCGTACTCCCAAGATCATCCGATGAGCGTGTAATAAAAGCTGCTCAGTTTCTGCAGGATGAAGGATTGGCTGATGTAATTCTTCTCAGAAATAAAGATTCCAAGGTTGAAACTCTGAATATTGAAGTTCTTGATCCTGAAACTGATGAGAAACTCAAAGAATTTGCAGAAGCTTTTTATCAGAAAAGAAAACACAAAGGAATCACCGAAGAGCAAGCTTTAGAGATAATAAAAGATCCTTTGTTTTTCGGAGCGTCTTTGGTTTCAGCGGGATATGCTGACGGCTGTGTTGCCGGTTCAGTTTCAACAACTGGTGATGTTCTGAAAGCCGCCATTCAAACCATCGGACTCAAAAAAGGCTCTAATGTAGTTTCCAGTATTTTCCTGATGAGCTTTCCGGATGGTAAAGTGTTTTCTTATGGAGATTGTGCGGTAGTTCCATATCCAACCTCAGATCAATTAGCTACCATAGCTTTTGATTCTGCTGTCTCACACAAATTGATAACTGGAGATGAACCTAAAGTTGCCATGCTTTCATTCAGTACTAAAGGAAGTGCTCAACATGAAAGGGTGGAGTTGGTTCAACAAGCTTTCGAGAAATTGAAAGAATACAATATAGATTTTGTAGTTGATGGAGAGCTTCAATTCGATACGGCTTTTGTTGAATCCGTAGGAAAACGAAAAGCACCAAACTCAGAAGTAGCCGGTAATGCAAATGTTTATATTTTTCCGAATCTGGATGCAGGAAATATTGCTTATAAGATCACTGAACGTCTAGCGGGCGCAACAGCTACAGGGCCAATCATACAAGGACTCGCAAAACCGATGATGGATCTTTCCCGTGGTTGTGAATGGGATGATATTGTTAATACGGCTTGTGTTTGTAGTTTGATGGGTTAGTTATCTTTTTACAGTCATCCTTGTAGGATGATAGATAATTCGCTGACAAAATTTCTTTATACCAACCTCAATATTGCAAGCAGTCATCCCGAATTTATTTCGGGATCTTACGTAAAGACTTTTAGTCTATTCTTGTTTACCATCCTCTTAAGGTATCATACCAATCCTCTAACGCTGGATTGTTTTGCTTTACCAGATTCCATGTCCATTATTTATGCCC
>NZ_LXYG01000001.1 GCF_001650905.1 Balneola sp. EhC07 | reverse complement strand
AGCTGATAGCTGATAGCTGATAGCTGATAGCTGATAGCTGATAGCTCAAAAAAGCGGTTTTCCATCCTTCATTCCTATTTAAAAGCTTTGTATTTTGGATAAATTTCAAAATTATTTTTCATGAAGAGTTCTAATTCCGGATATACTGTTCGATGTATTATTTGTGATACAGTAAATGACGAGCGCATCACCAGCACCTACTGTACTAACTGTGGCGGCGTACTAACCGTTGACTACAAAGAAGCCCGGGAAGAAATTCAATATCCTTTAAAGAATATTATTCCTGATCCGTTAAAAACAGATTTCACTTCTTTAAAGAAGCTGGAAAGACTTTCTGAATTATACGAAGCTGATCTTTATGCTAAACTTGAATTAGAAAACCCAACGGGCTGCTTTAAAGATCGCGGAAGTTACATTGAAGTACTTAAGGCTTTAGAATTAGGTGCTGATGCCATTTGTTTAGCGTCTACCGGAAATATGGCAGCATCTGTAGCGGCGTATGCCTGTTATTTTAAAATTCCTTGCTTTGTTTTTGTACCTGAACAAACACCGGATGCTAAACTGGCTCAATCCACTATTTATGATGCCACTATCATCAGAATAAAAGGTGATTTCAGAACTTGTGAACTGCTTTGCAGGGAATTTGCCAAATCAGGGAATTATTATTTAGCAGGCGATTATGTGTTCAGGCAGGAAGGGCAAAAATCCTTTTCCTATGAACTGATCGAGCAAGGTGTAATGGATTATGATTATATCTTTGTGCCGATTGGAGCAGGAACTAACTTTGCTGCTATTTATAAAGGATTGGTGGAATTAAAAGCAGCCGGAAGAATAGATAAAATTCCAAGTTTTGTGGCCGTTCAGCCTGAGCAAAGTTCTCCTGTAGTTGAGGGTATTTTCAAGAAAGAAAAAATTATTAAGGATCAAGTAAATACAATGGCTGATGCCGTAGCTGTTGCTGATCCATTCGATTTCTATAAAGTTCTGGAAGGTATCAACGAAACCAACGGACATGCTTTCACGGCTACCGAAAATGAATTACTATCTTCCATGAAAGAAATGACTGTGGAGGAAGGAATTTTCACAGAACCGGCATGTGCAATTCCTTTGGCTTGCTTCAAAAATAATCTGGATATCTTTAAAGGCAAGAAATGCCTGTTTGTTCTTACAGGAACAGGATTAAAAGCCGCTCATATTGTTGCTAAGTATTCCCTTTCTTCTCCTATCCTTTCTCCAAAACTGGAACGTATTCAGCAGTATATAGAATCCGGATTCCCGGATATGCAGAAGAACAGTTGGGGACAATCCAGAGATCTTTTCTCAGGGAATGTCACTTTGGATGAAAATCATGAGAAGCTCTATACAGAATACGTTAACGGGATCAATAAAAAAGGAAAGACCCTTAGAGAAGCTGAGATCAACGCTCTTAAATCTATGGTTTCTACGACAGATGCCGACCTTGAATTCCCGGTCGAGGTTGTTGATTACAAGATCACTATGCGAAAGCATGGATTAGTTGCGGCTGCTGTTAAAATGAAGATCGATGGCGGTGAAGAGGTTGTATCTCTTGAACAAGGTGTTGGCCCCATGGACGCTGTTCTTGCTGCGATGAAGGCTGAAACAGATTCATTTCTGGCACTGCAGATACTTAATCACGAAGTAGAAATTTTAAGCCCTGATACGGATTCGCTTGTTATTGTAACGTTAACCCTAGAAAAAGAAGGACATGAATTTACAGCAAAAGGAGCTTCACCCGATACTATAGAAGCGCTTATTCAGGCTTTCGTAAATGGATTGGCAATAGCAAATAAAGCGTTGGCGGTATAAATGTTGGTGTTAAAGTGTTAAGGTGTGATAGTGTAAAGCTTCAACCTTAACACTATCACACCTTAACACCTTTTTTAAATATACTCCATGCACTTTCACTCCTTCATATCGCTTAAGCAATACAATTGATAAAAATCTTAAAGTATATAATGACAACATTTTTTGTTTTAGCAGTTGTTCTGGTAATTGCTACTTTTTTCTATATGCGTCAGGACAAATTCGGACAAGCTCCTGCCGGACAACATCTCGAAGAAATATCAAGATCACAAAATTTCAGCGATGGTATGTTTCAGAATCTTCAACTTACTCCTGATCTTTCCGAGGGACATTCTTATTTCAGTATTTTATATGATCAGCTCTTTGTTAAGCATCCCGGAACCAAACCAAAGGATGTGATTACATCTGTAAAGACTGATCTGTTCTCTATACCGGAAAATGAAAATGTATTGGTTTGGTTTGGGCACTCTTCTTACTTCATTCAACTTGATGGGAAAAAGATTCTGGTTGACCCGGTTTTTAGCGGCAATGCCTCTCCCATTCCGGGAACTGTAAAATCTTTTCCGGGGACAGATATCTATACGATCGATGATATTCCTGAAATAGATTATTTACTCATCAGCCACGACCACTATGATCATTTGGATTACAAAACCATCACGGGTCTAAAAGATAAAATTAAGAATGTAGTTTGCGGACTTGGAGTTGGATCACATTTTAAAAAATGGGGATTTTCTGATCAACAGATCACTGAGCAGGATTGGTTTAGTGAGCTACAAGTAGATTCCGGTTTTTCTATTCATACCATGCCTACTCGTCATTTTTCGGGACGTGGATTTAAACGAAAAAACACATTATGGGCTTCTTATGTGTTAGAATCTGAATCCCAAACCATCTACATTGGCGGTGATAGTGGCTATGGAGATTTCTTTGCAGAAATAGGCGCTAAGTTTGAAACTATTGACCTGGCTATTCTGGATAACGGGCAATACAACGATGCCTGGAAAGAAATACATATGCACCCTGATCAGGTTTTACTAGCTGCTCACGATCTGAAAGCAAAACGCCTCTTCCCTGTTCACTCTTCAAAATATGTACTGGCAATGCATCCGTGGGATGAGCCTTTGAACAGAGTAAGCCGATTAAATCAGGAAAGTGAAAACCCTATTCCATTATTCACTCCTATTATTGGAGAGAAAGTAAATTTAGATGATTCAACCAGAGTTTTTGAGAAGTGGTGGGAAGGGGTTGATTAAAATGATATTCATACTTTGATATCAAACTGCTTTTATTCATTTTACTCCGTTTTTAGCGGTCATTAAGAAAAATGAATACATCAAAACTATTTAGGTGCTTAAAGATAGACTTGAATGATAAAAAAATACTCAATCCTTATCGGGGTAATGGTCGGAACTCTCCTACTGATATTATCAACAATTTATTATCCAGGAGGAAACTATGAAAATGTTAATTCAGAGGGTTATGATTGGGTAAATAATTATATAAGCAATTTGCTCAGACCCTTTGCAGTTAACGGTGAAGAAAATACAGCAAGACCTATTGCTGTTTTTGGAATTCTATTGCTTACTGCCAGTTTTGGGTTCTTTTTCGTGAATTTTGCACGGAAAATTAAAATCAGAAGTGCTTCACTCGTAATTAAATATTTAGGTCTTTTAGCTACAACATTTGGTTTTGTTACTGTTATTCCGTCAATGCACGACATCATGGTGACTTTGTCAAGCATATTAACTCTCCTGATATTTTTCTATATCACGGTAATAGTGATTAAATCAAAATTAACAATGATGAAAATTATGTCAATAGTTTTTCTGTTGACTTTCTATTTTGGAGCTTACATGTATTTTTCAAGATTTCAATTGGAATTCATGCCAGTAATGCAGAAAATAATATTCGTAATGAAGATAGCGTGGGTTCTGTCATTGGAATATTTGACCCGAAAAGAAGATTTTGAACATATTATTAAATGAAAAAAATAAACGAACTGCTAATGTATTCATGCCGGGCAAAAGCCCGACACTCCACATATACAGAACCGTTACCTCAACGCCTCCTCTAACTCTAACGAAGCATTGCTTCCTTCATCACGGTATTTCACTATAATCGGGCAGTCCATGCTGAGACCTTGTTTTTTGGCCCAGTCTGAATTTACCGGACGTGAACCCGGAATTACCACAGCTCCTTCAGGGATTTCCGAACCGCGTTCTCTGATCTCTTCTTTTACAGCATCGTAAACCGGAATAGATTTTGACAGAACAACACCGGGAGCAATTACTGCTTTTGAACGGACTAGGATTCCTTCAACAATCACTACTCCGGCTCCGACAAAACAATCATCTTCGATTATTACAGGATTCATTCCAACCGGTTCTAAAACTCCACCGATTTGAACTCCTGCCGACAAGTGCACATTCTTCCCGATCTGAGCACAAGAGCCCACCAGCGCATGACTGTCTACCATGGAGCCTTCATCTACATAAGCACCTACATTCACGTAAGCCGGTGGCATAATGATCACTCCCGGAGCAACGTAAGCTCCACGACGAACTGAGGAACCGCCCGGAACAAGTCGCACGCCATCTTCAGGTTCAAAGTATCTCGGAGGAAGATTATGCTTATCCACAAAACCTTCATAGATCCCTTCGTAGGAAGTGTTTTCACCATTCTTGAAGGATTCTAAGATCGCTTTTTTAACTTCCACATTGGCTTTCCAGCCGTTTTCAGTTTTATCAGCTGATCGAAGTTCGCCTTCTTCTAATTTGTCTAAAATTTCTTCGTAGTTCATTTTTTTATCAAAGTTACAGAGTGAAAGAAGTAGCAAAGTAACAGAGTAACAAAGTAGGAGAAACCACTTTGTTACTCTGTTACTAAACGCGTAGCGTTGATGTCACTTCTTCACTTCTTTCTATACCAATTATTTATTTTTCTATCTGCTTCAAGCAGCGCTTCTTCACCTTCGTGAGTTAAATCTTTTAATGAAAGTGGTAATCGTACATTCGTATGTGTGATCCAGCCTTTATGCTGCAATAATACTTTAGTTGGCACCGGATTTGAAGCCGAGAATAAAGCATTAGCTGATTCTTCCCAGTCTTTAAAAAGCTCATCAAAATTTCCGGCTAACATTAAGTCTACCATTTTCCTGGTTTGAGCTGGCCAGACATTTGAAGCCACCGAAACAAGCCCAATTCCTCCTTCTTTCACAAATGCCTCAGTTAAAACATCATCTCCGGAATAGAAATTAAGTTTCGGGCTTTGCTTTCTGAATTCTTTGAACTCTTCCACACTTCCACTCGCTTCCTTTACCCCAACCACATGCGAGAATCTTTCAGAAAGTCTGGCGGGAACTTCGGGATGTAACTTAACTCCTGTTCTGGAAGGCACATTATACAAAATACACGGAGTTTCAGTAGTTGATAGTAATTCCGAAAACCATTCAAACTGACCTTCTTTCCCCGGTTTTGAATATAGCGGAGTCACTAATAGCAGCGAATCAACACCAACTTCATCACAATAAGCAATAAATCCTTTTTGAGCTTGAATACTATGTCCACCAATTCCAACCATCAATGGAACATCCAGATTCATTTCCTTAGCGAACTTAACGATCGCTCTCTTTTCCTGCGCATTTAGATTCAGACCTTCACCCGTACTTCCAAGAACTAACGTACCAACCTTAGCTTCCTGCTGTTTTAGCAATAGGTACTCAAAGCTTTCAAAATCCACACTTCCATCTTCATTGAAGGGTGTTATCATTGCTGTAAAAACGGGGAATTCTAATCTATTCATTATTTTTTGTGATGAAATCAAACAGTTGTCCAAAGGTATAAATACCGTTTGTTAAATTCTGATTTTTGATCAATTGTTCCGCTGCCCAAATTGCGCCTTCTGCAAACAGAGCTCTGTCTAAAGCATCATGTTTAAGTGTTATTTTCTCATTAGCCGTCGATACTGTCAACTCATGAATACCGTTCACATCGCCTTCTCTTGCTGAAGTGATTTCAACTTCTTTATTTAACCATTCCTTCCAGGAAAGAGCCGTTCCGCTTGGAGCATCTTTTTTGTGGATATGATGCACTTCATGAATTTTGATCTCCGGTTCTTTTAATATTTCTGATCCGGCTGAAATAGCTTCAATTGCATTTCGGATAATATTCATCCCTAAACTGAAATTGGTAGCCAACACCCATTTGGTTTCCATTTTTTCGACTTTATTTTCCAGATCTTCCGGCCAGGAAAATCCGGTACTTCCCCAGGCAGCAGGAATGCCGGATTCTAAGACCACAGGAAGTATTTCTGCTACTGCATCTCCGGGAACAAAAATGATTACAGCATCACTTTCTTTTAGCTTTTCTATCGTAGGTGGGTTGGATTCATCGAAAGCATAAGCGAGTTTATCGCCCAGCACTTCAACTACCTTGCTTCCTGTTTTACCGGTTCCAATTACTGAGATCTTCATACGATTTTTGATTGTCGATTTTTGAATGTTGATTTGAAGTAAACTAATTCAACATTCAAAAATCAAAATTCATTATTCTTGAACTTCAATAAACTCTTTATGCAACAATTTCACAATAGCTTCTCCTTCCGGTTCATCAGCTAAAAAACAGATATTGTTTTCGCTGGCACCATGACAAACCATTCTGATATTGAAATCCTTTAGTTTATCAAATATAGCTCCGCTTATTCCTGCGGTTTTATTCAGATTATTCCCGATCAGGGCTACCAAAGAATATTCCTTTTCGATTTTAACTTCGCAAAACTTTTTCAATTCGTTAATTACATCCGAAGTCAACTCTACTTTGTTCGATGCATTAACGGCTGTATCAAGCGTTAGAGATACGCTTACCTCACTGGTACTTACCAGATCCACAGAAATTTTATAATTCGCTAATACCTGAAATAACTTTGCAAGAAATCCATACTGGTGAAGCATCGCCAAACTTTTAACTGTCAAAAGGGTCTGATTTTTTCTAAGTGATAATGCCCTTATAACCGGTTTTTCCAATGACTCATGAACGATCAATGTCCCCTCTTTTTCAGGCTCACTGGTCGAAGCCACCCTTACATCAACTTTACCTCTTATTGCGGGTTTTAAAGTGGCGGGATGAAGTACTTTTCCCCCAAATACCGAAAGCTCAGCGGCTTCATCAAAAGTGATCTCTTTGATAGGTCTGGCTTCTTTTACAACTCTTGGATCCGTAGAATAGATTCCGGCAACATCTGTCCAGATTTCCAACTTCTCTGCTTCAAGAGCTTCTGCAAACAATGCTGCTGAAAAATCGCTCCCTCCTCTGCCTAATGTGGTTGTGTTTCCAAATATATCCGAACCGATAAATCCCTGTGTTAAATACACTGAATCTGAATTTACCTTCTCACTGATATTTTTCTTCAGTTTTGGAAGATCAACAACAGCATTTCCGAAATTAGAATCTGTTTTCAGAAATTCACGGGCATCTAACCACTTTGCATCCACTCCATTCTCTTTGAGAACATGGATAAAGATCTTTGTAGACATCAATTCACCAAAGGAAACTAAACGATCTTTCCATCGCTTATCTCTCGCAACCTGCTCCAAATGTTGTCGAAGCTGAGTAAGCTCTTCTTTAAAGTCCCTTTCAGCTTCTTCCTTGTTTTCCAGCTGATTGGTTATTGAAAGATGCCTTTCTTTGATGCGAATCAAGATCTCTTCCTGAGATGTAGCATCCAATTCTGAAATCCCGAGAGCAACCAGATCATTGGTTGTACCCGAAGTTGCACTAATTACAATTAACTTTCTGTTTGTGTCGGATCCAACAATTTCAGCACTGTTTTTCATTGCCTGAAAAGTGCCTACACTGGTTCCACCAAATTTTGAAACGATCATATTCCTTTTAATGATTAAGCTTGAAAATAAGAAGCTCTGAGATTAGTAAATCAAAAAATCGTCTTTTTTTACCAGCTTTGATTTTTTAGTGATCTCTCTTTCAAATCGTCCCTAAAATGTGTTATTCTCTGAGTTAACTATTTAAGAAAAATCTTGTGCAACAAAACAGAATTACCTTTTTAATATTAGTACTAATCTTTGGGATCTCCTGTTCTTCTGAGTCAACTAAAGACGGAATTACCATTACTGAATTAGAAGAACGTCTGGAAGATATTTCAGCTATACAGGATGATTCTCAGCGAAAAGCGGAAGCAGATTCCCTTTGGAAACAACTTGCTCTTGAAGATCAGATTCCGTTCAAACAAGATTCTATTGCGATATTTCTTTTTAAAGGTGAAGCAGACCAAGTAAGCTGGAATGGTGATTTCAACTCTTGGAGTGGAGATAAGAGTTTTGAAAACGAAGGCAGCAGAATTGATGGAACCAATATCTGGATGTTGAAAGCTGTCTTTCCTCCTGATGCCCGCATTGACTACAAAGTTACCATTGATGAAAGCTGGATACTGGATCCGGTAAATCCTCATTATCAGTGGAGTGGTTTTGGACCGAATTCCGAACTCAGAATGCCGGAATGGAAACCTGAACCTTTACTAGAACGAATTCCAGAAGCTCCAAAAGGATCAGTAACCGAAAATATCTTGATCAAAAGTACTCATTTGGGTTATGATGTTCAGTATCAGGTCTACACACCCGTTGGTTATGAGAGTCTCGAAAACCTACCGGTAATTTATATTCTGGACGGACAAGAATATTCTGACGACAAGCTTGGTGGAACAGTAGTTATGCTGGATAACCTCATCCACTTGAAAAAAATTAAACCCGTTATAGCTGTATTCATTGATCCAAGAGACCCGACAGATCCGGAAAGCAATCGCAGAGGAGAGGAATTCGGCACCAATGAAGATTACAACGATTTCTTCACCAAAGAATTAATGCCAAAGATCGAATCTGATTATAAGATCTCTGCAAAGAAGAACGACACTGCACTTTTAGGTACTTCTTTGGGAGGATTAAACACTACTTACCTTGGATTTTTAAATCCTGATAAATTTGGGAAATTAGCGATACAAGCACCTGCTTATTGGTACAAAGAAAAAGAGATCTTCGGATTAGTCAGAGGAACTGAGAAAGCAGATTTTGATATTTTTATGAGTGTAGGCACCATTAATGATAATATCCCTGATACCAGAATGATGAAGCAAGAATTTGAGCGACTTGATCTTGATATGAATTATTTGGAAGTAAACGAAGGTCACTCCTGGGGAGCCTGGAGTGCTCAAATGGACGATATTCTCATTCAATTTTATAAGAAATAATAAAACAGAACTAATCTATTTATGGAAACACCACTGATTACCAATGATGCTGTAGTTTTTGGATTGCTGATGGCAATACTCGCTGTAATTTTCACTACTTCGCACAGCGACAAACCGGGTTGGCAAAAATTCTATAAGTTTGTTCCATCACTCCTGCTTTGCTATTTCGTGCCTTCTGTTTTTACCACACTTGGAGTAATTTCACCGGATGGATCTAACCTTTATTACGTTGCTTCCAGGTTTCTTTTACCTGCCAGTTTGATCTTGCTAACTCTGAGTATCGATTTAAAAGCAATTGCCAATTTGGGATGGAAAGCTGTGATGATGTTCTTTGCAGGAACGTTCGGAATTTTTATTGGAGGTCCCTTGGCGCTATTAATTGTTGGTGCAATCAATCCTGATATAGTAGGTGGTGCCGGTCCTGAAGAAGTATGGCGCGGACTTTCTACAGTAGCAGGAAGTTGGATTGGTGGTGGAGCTAACCAAACGGCTATGTACGAAGTTTTTCAACCCAGTGACACTCTATTCAGCGCAATGATTACTGTTGATATAATCGTTGCAAATATCTGGATGGCATTTTTGCTTTACGGTGCAGGTATAAGCGACCGGGTAGATAAATGGTTTAAAGCGGATTCTTCTGCTATTGATCAACTAAAAAAGAGTGTAGCTGACTACCAGGCTAGTATCGCAAAAGTAACCACACTTGTTGACTTGACTAAAATAGCAGCCATCGCATTTATAATTACTGCATTTGGCCATATTGTTGGTGATTTTATGAAGCCTTTTGTTGAAAATAATTATCCGGGACTGAAAGAACTCAGCTTAAACTCTCAGTTCTTCTGGATTATCGTTGTTGCCACTTTAGGTGGATTTGCAATGTCATTTACAAAAGCTAGAAAATTAGAAGGCGCCGGAGCTTCCAAGATCGGAAGTCTTTTTCTATACATTTTGGTAATGACGATCGGTATGAAAATGGACCTTGGCGCTTTTACAGAAGTTCCAGGATTCTTTGCCATCGGTTTTGTTTGGATCATTATTCATGTGATCGTTCTGCTTGGAGTTGGAAAGCTGATTAAAGCTCCTTTCTTCTTTACTGCAGTTGGAAGTCAGGCCAATGTTGGAGGTGCGGCTTCTGCTCCGATCGTAGCGTCGGCTTTCTCCCCTGCGCTTGCTCCGGTTGGTGTTCTTCTCGCAGTACTTGGATACGGAGTCGGTACATTTGTAGCTTACTGGTGTGCGATAGTGATGAAGTTTATTTCTTGATCTAAATAATAACTCGTTCCGTAGCTCAGCTGCGGAACTACGCTTGAAAGCTCTGCTTTCATTAAGGCAGAGCTTCAAAATCCGCATTCCAATCGAGACGTTCGGAATGAGAGCAAACTGCACTGTTTAAATTATAATCCTGAAGATTTCAGAAAAAGCTTCCAACTTCACCGACCTTTAGAATTATTGGCGAGAAAGAACGTAATGGAATCGACGGCTCCGAAGGAGCAATCATTACACTTCTGGCTGATTTGAGAATGTGTTCAGTTAGTATGAAGACCTTTTGTAATGATTAGTCGATGTAATGGAGTTCGCGCCAATAATTCTTGTCGGGAGTTTTTGGTACTTTTGTCGGCACAAAAGTACATAGAACAAAGAAACGGAATGCTGTTCACAAACTTAGCTTAGAATACGTGTACCTACTTTTGTCTTGATATCCCGTTCGAACGGGACAAAAGTTCAAGCCGAAGTATGTTTCTTCGAACTGTCACTACTAAACTGTCAACGAATTATCTAACATCTACAGGGATGATGAAATATTCTCACTCTCCTGCTTCCGTGATTTAGTGGCAAAAACTCTTCTCCAAAATCAACGATCCTTTTTCAAATATGGTTACAGGTAATTCGTATCTTTACAGAGACCAGAATTTAAATAATTAACCATTTTTTTGTTGTGAAGAGAGCCCTCAAGTTCCTCCTCGTTTTTATAGCAGCTACCGTTGTAATTGTACTCGCTGCCGGAATTCCTAATTACTCAGCTTTTAAAACACTTTTCTCCAATACCGATGGTATGAGAGAAGGTTATGAATATGTAGAAAAGACATTCTCGCTCCGAGGACTAACCGAATTCATTGGCGAGCATCCCGAGTATATGTCGGTAGTAAGTTTTAATGTTGACGAACCTGATTCTGGCATTTATTATGGTGCAGATATCCCACGTGCACAGGGAGCTATTTCGAATCTTTTTCTTCTTATAGAATATGAACGACAAGTTCTGGAAGGAAAAATTGATCCTGATGAGCCTGTGCAGATTTCAGATATCGAACGCTTCTTCCTTCCGCAGATCAGTGAAAACGCATATAATTCCAGTGTTGAGCTTCTTGAAGCCAAATCAGAAGATGGTGTTCTTACTTTGGATGAAGCAGTTGCAACAATGATAGCATCAAATGGATTAGCCATTGCAGATTATGTCTGGTTTAAATTAGGAAGAGAGAATATCTTTAATCTGATTGATGAGCTACAATTGGAAGTCACCGAAGCACCACTTCCCTTTTCCGGGCTATATCTGGCAATCCAGCCAACCATCTCAGATACCAATACAACAAAATCATACGACAAGATCATTGAACTGGCATCACGTTTTAATTCTGATGATACTTTTAATTCAGAAACCAAAGAACTTTTCAGAGAAGAGCGATTGAACCTGAGTTTCATTCAGGAAAAAGATGCTTTGGCACAATTCCCTCAAACCACAGCAATGGAAATGGCCAGTTTGATGGCTCAGCTTCAAAAAGATGATCTGATTTCTGTTGAAGTATCACAAGCAGTAAAAGAAAAAATGAAATGGGTATTTGGCGGAGAAGCCATACAACGCAGTTTCAGTAATTACGGAGCTATTTACGACAACCGAATGGGAATGCTGAGCGGAATTGATTTCGGTACTTCTATCTATGACGGACATACTTCAGCGCAGGCTGTATTTTTTGACCAATTGCCTGTTGCATTCTTTATCCATTTATCGGCAAACCACATGCAGGAAGACTATCAACAACGTCTTATTTGGGATCCCGCTTTGTATGAAACAACTGTAAATGAAATCGAAAAAAATAACTGATGTCAAAATACAGATTACTCACTTTTTATTGGCTGATTCCGATGTACCTGTTCTTTCTGGTGTCTCAACAAGCTATGGTGTATGTTGGGGCTAAAGACACCGTTGAAGAAGGAATTCACTACGAAGCTGACGTTCTGGATATGGAAGTAAAGCAGATCGCTGCTCAAAGTAATGGCTACATCGTGATCGCTTTTGAAACAACTTCAGGAACAAAGATCGAGCGTAAAATGACGCTTTCCATTCAAATGGCTCAGCAGCTTCTTCAAAGTTCTAAAGTAGAATTGAGTTACCGAAAAGGTGGTTACCCTGAAATCGTGCTTCTTCCAACCTATGAACTTCAAGTTAAAACATCGCTATTCAATGGAGCCGTAGCATTTCTGGGATTGATCGTGACTTTAATTGCAGGTGTTCGGGTTCAAAAATATATCAACAGAAAAAGCGCTGATGAAACCGGCGATGATTTTAACATAGAACGAGTTGATTCATGAAAGGAACACTATTTTTAATACCCACAACACTGGGCAAAACTTCCGAAAACAACGCTATTCCTGAATACACACTTTCAATTCTTCGTGGATTGGAATCTTTAGTGGTAGAAAATATTCAGACTTCTGTAAAATTTCTGCAATGGGTGGGTGATACCATTCCGGAATACAAGATCGATTTCTATCAGCTGAATAAGAATACTCCTGATACGGAGATATTTTCTTTTATGAAGCCGCTGAAAGCCGGCAAGGATGTTGGATTGTTATCCGAAGCTGGAGCTCCTGCAGTGGCTGATCCGGGTTCAAAGCTGGTGAAAATGGCACATCAGAATGGAATTAAAGTAGTTCCTTTGGTTGGACCTTCTTCTATTTTACTTGCATTGATGGCTACCGGATTTAACGGACAAGCTTTTTCTTTTCATGGTTATCTTCCTATCGATGCCAACAAGCGAAAGCAGATGCTGATCCAGTTGGAAGGGGAATCACGCAGACATGATCGTACTCAATTGTTTATGGAAGCTCCGCATAGAAATAATGAATTGTTCAAAGCAGTTCTGGAAACCTGTACTCCGCAAACCTGGTTAAGTATTGCCACTGATATTACTCTGGAAACTGAAGAAATTGATACAAAAACGGTTTCAGAGTGGAAATCAGCAAAAAAACCTGATCTCCATAAAAGACCTACCATTTTTTCTATTTACGCGAAGTGATTTAGGGAAACCTCAGAGGGCACAGAGAATTTATCTTTCTCCCAAGCTCCTGCTTGGGATGACGACGGGGAGCTCCTGCTCCCTATGGAGACGAACCCCGAAGATGAATTTCATTCAACTAGTTTCGTAGCTCCGCTGCGGAACTAAGCTTGAAAGCTCTGCTTTCATTGAGGCAGAGCCTCAAATTCACATTCCGAACGAGACGTTCGGAACGAGAGCAACCACGCATTAAAGTTTAAAAATAAATGTATTTGGAGCAAGAGCTCCATACTAATTTCCCAAGCAGGAGCTTGGGAAAGAGATAGAATTATTGCTCAGAATCGAATTTTGTCATCAAAAAAGAACGAGTTTTTATAAAAACTAAGCTTGAAACAACTAGAAATATTATAGCATTTATAATTAGTACTGGTAATTCATTACCACGAAAAGCTAAAAAAAGGAAGAAATTAATTCCTAAAATTATTAATGAATGAACTATGATAGCTCCCGGTATAATTGATAAAATCAAAGAAACGAAAGTTATTCCGGCAATTTTATACTTATTCATAGAGTTTGACTTAAATCAATTATGTCAACGAATTGTCTAGCTCCTAGAGAAACGACATATTCATTCATTAAACAAGAATCCAGATAGTAAATTTATTATAAATAAACCTGTTATCAGCTGTTTAGTATACTTTTTTGTGAATGAAACCCAAAAACCATAAATGCATATTGTAATAATTCCAATAAATATCGGAACGTAAATATACATTAGCCCTCCAAGTCCGCTTCCATCTGGAATTCTTAGTGAAGAAATAACAACTCCACTAAATATAGAAACGATGATTATGGAAATATTTCTAACGTGTTTTCCTATAACTGATACAGATTAACTTTCTATTGGCTTAAAAGGAACACTACTCGGCAGTAACTGTCTTCTGTTTAGTTCGGTAAGAATCAGTTCTGTGATCTCTCCTTTCAACAGGAATTCGTAGCGGATATCTAAAACGTATGCTTTCACTTTCAGATGAATGATGTAATTTTTATCGATAACCTGATTTTCTGTGATCACAACCACCGGTTTATTCAAGTACACATATCTGGACGTAATCGCTGCTTTATAGGCCACCTCTTTTACGGTATCAATATTTGTATCAGCCGGTAAATAGATCGAAGCTACAACCTGACAATCGAGCGCTCCTGTATTCGAGTTGGAAACTGAGTTATTAACGATATCCGCATTTGGAATGGTTACCAGAGAATCATCAGGAGTTACAATTCTGGTAGATCGTAAACCTATTCCGGTTACTTCCCCATAATATCCATCAATTTCGATCTTATCGCCAACCTGAAACGGACTGTCTAATATGATGATAAATCCACCGAAAATATTCTTCAGAATATCCTGTGCTGCAAAACCTACGGCTATACCGATGGAAGCTCCAACTGTCAGAATGGTTTCAACAGGAGGGTTTATAATTCCTCCAATAACTATAAACAAAGCCACTGACCACAGGATCACATTTAAAAAAGGGATCAATCTCTTTATAAGTAATCGATATGAAGCCTGATTCTCTGCAAGTTTACCAAGCAGAAAAGTGATAAATCTGTTCAACAAGAAAGCGAATATCAGTACAATGAACGAAGAAATGATCTTTCCCGTAGAAAAGAGCTCTTCAAAAGGAACGATCTTTGGCTTAAGATTTATGACATTAGACGAGTCAGTTACAGCTGAATCAGCCTGAGCGGTACTGAGCGAATCCTGAGCACTCAGAGCAAAAGAACTCAAGCTGAAAACCAGAAACATGAAATATGTAAGTATTCTTTTCATATCAGTGAATAATATTTCTTCGTTTCAGTAATCGTAATACTTGACGATACACCAATTGATTGAGATAGTATCCACTTTCCTCTTCGATCAAAACTCCGCGTGATTTTAATCTTGTAAGCAGTACTCTGCTCTGAGCCAGTGTTAAATTCAGAACTCTGCAAAGCTCAGCTACTTTTAAAGTATCATGCAATACAATAGCTGCAAGGGTAAATAATGTTTCCGGCTTTAAAATCTCCAGTGTCTCAATATTAACAGGTTGAAACGGAGAAATAGTTATGGTTCTTCGTTCCACTTTTTTGATAGAACGAAGCCAAAGAATGGTAGCAACAGAGGTATTTCCTTCCGTTATGTCTGCCAATCTCTCAAAATAAATTTCCTTTAAATACTCCTGAACAGCTTTAGGGTCGTTCAACCTCTTTTTATAATTTCGAGATTTTCTGGTTGATTCGTCGGCCTCAAAATTCAATCTATACACACTCTTTTGGTGTCGGTTCATTATCACCGATTGAATGTGACCATCACTTAACGCATCAGTAAAAAAGACATGCGTGAAATGAGTTTCTACCCCTTCAACTTTGTTCAAAAATTCCCATGCATATCTGGAACACGTAGTTATCCAGAATACTTTTCCCTTGGTTTCAGAAATGATCAACCATAAAGCATCAAGTGCATCAAAACCGTTTATGTTTCTAAGATATAGTTTCTGTAAACCTTCCAAATTCACGACTATTCTTTCTTCGAGTGCATTTAAAGCATTAACTATATGTTCCGGCCGGTTTACATCTTTAATATCAAAAGCACTACCGAATAAGCTTAATATCTGTTCGATCTTCCAGGTTGATTGCTTAATTTCGATATTGATGATCTTTTGTTCTTTAAAGATCTCATTCGTTAACAAATTGGAAAGAGTTGACTTCCCACTGCCCTTTTCACCAACTAACGCTACGCTGCTTGGAAACCCTTCTTTCCATGCATCAAAAGCCTTTCCTACCGCTCTTATATTGTCTGATGCATTAACATAAAGTTCCAGATCTATTTGTTTACTCAGGTCGAATAGTTCTCTGTAAGACTTAGGAAGTTCCTGGATCTTTTGATCTGTTTCGGTTAAAAAAGTGCTTAACCCAACACTCTTTTGAACTGACTTATCATCAATGATCTTAAATCCAAAAATTCTTTGGATTGGGATAATGATCTGGCGTAGTTTTCTACTTGCAAATCTTAGAAAAATTGCTGTAGCATCAACTGTCTTAGCCCAATAAGCAATTGAAAGATTCTTAACCCTTCCTGCCCAACGTTTAAGCCTTAGTATATATAGTTTGGATCGTTTATTGATCTCTGTAGAATTAAATTATTATTCGATAATGTACCATTTTTGGAAAACCTTCCATAGATATACAAAAAATTTATTTTTCTGCTCACCGTTAGGTATTAAAAATGAGGCTTTTTATGCATCCCAGAATGTATTAAATTGAGTAAATCATCTACAAAATTATGTTTAACAAAATTACCCTGAAAAGAATGTTTAAAATTCATTCTAGGCGTACCTTCTTTTTTGTTTTTCTTTGCTTTCTTTTAGCATTAAGTGACTCAATATCAGCTCAGAACAGTCTTTCGAGGATATCAACAGTTGACCGAAGCGATGGTAAAGGAGCTGTAATCAGATATCACTTTTCAGAAGCTGTAGACTCTTTCGAAGTCATTCAACCGGCTCCTGATCTTGTCCAAATGGTCTTATACGGTGATATTGATACCACTGGAATTCAACTACCGGGTTATGGGGATAAAGTAAATCAGGTTATCCTCTACAAACAGGATTATGGATTTGGAGTAGATATCTATTTAGGACAAGGTTACGCTTATATGGCCGATGCTTATCCGGATCAGAATGGAACACATCTGTTAGTGGGCCTTACCGAAACCAATTATGAAGAACTAGATGCCTATTCTCAGCAATTTCTGGCCAAAACCTGGTACGAAAATTTTGAATTCACTGAAGCCCCTACTCCGACAACAATCATTGATACCGGTTCAGTTACAGATAGCTATAATCCCGTTCGGGATAAATTAAAGTTTGATAAGATTGTGATCGATGCCGGACATGGTGGACATGATCCCGGGAATTTAGGCTACAAAAGAAGTGCTAAAGAAAAAGATGTTGTTTTATCAATAGCAAAAAAATTGGGTGGCTATATAGAAGAGAATCTCCCCGGTGTTGAAGTAATTTATACAAGAGAGGCAGACGAATTTGTTGATCTATGGGAAAGAGGAAGTATTGCCAACAGAGCTGAAGCGGATCTGTTTGTTTCTATTCATGCAGATGCATGGACACAACCTTCTGTAAGAGGTGCTTCTGTTTTCTTTTTAGGGCTTGATAGAAGTGATCGTTCTTTTGAAGTAATGAAAGAAGAAAATCAGATCTATGCTGATCATGAAGTAGTTCAGGATTTATCTGAAGAAGACCTGATTGTTTATGAATTGGCACATAGCGGAAACATCGCAAACAGTGAACGAATTGCTTACATGGTGGAAGATCAACTTAAAAACAGAGCACAGAGAAAATCCCGCGGTGTTCGCCAGAAGGGTCTAGTTGTACTTTATCAATCAACCATGCCGGCTATTTTGGTCGAAACAGGATTTCTGACAAACCCGGCTGAAAAAAGATACCTAACAAGCGATTGGGGGCAAAGTTTAATTGCATCAGCTATATACAGAGCTATTAAACAATACAAACAAGAACAAGACGAAAGTTATTCTTTAAAAGCGACTTCAGCAAATGACTAAACCTTTGATCATCGGAGTTGCCGGAGGTAGTGGCTCAGGAAAAACTACGGTTGTAAGTACCATCTCCAAAACTCTTGGTGCAAACAAACACCTGCTTTTACAGCACGATTCCTATTACCGTGATCTTAAACACCTTCCTTTTGAGGAACGTATTAAACATAACTTTGATCACCCGGCCTCGCTGGAAACAGAGCTTCTGATTCGTCACATTAATGCTCTTTCTGAAGGTTATCCGATTGAAGTACCTCAATACGATTTTGCCAACCACATTCGAAAAGAACAAACCACAGCTGTTACTCCTAAAGAAGTTATTCTGGTTGATGGAATCCTGATCTTCAGCGAACCTGAGCTTCTGGAATTGATGGATGTGAAGATCTTTGTTGATACAGATGATGATATTAGATTACTTCGCAGACTTAAAAGAGATATCAGCGAACGCGGCCGCTCTGTAGAAAATGTAATGGAGCAATACCAAAAATTTGTACGTCCAATGCATTTGGAATTTGTTCAGCCGAGCAAACGATATGCTGATGTGATCATCCCCAGAGGGGGCAAAAATAAAGTCGCACTGGATATGGTACTGGCGTTGATCAACGAAAAGCTTTCTAACCGCGAATAAAAGCTTCCATTCCTTTAAAGATCAGAAACTCGTCTCTTTTAGAATTCATCGAGATCAAACCTGAAATAGTATTGGCATCTCCTCCGGTTAAATAAAGATCAAAATGACCAAACGATTCCTGATATCGTTTTAATGAAGCATTGATCCCATCCACAAAAAAAGCAACCTGCCCCCATTGCAATGACTCTACAGTACTTTTTCCCGGAAACGTTGAAGGGATCTCAGTTTCAACTGTAGGAAGTTCAGGAGCTGAAGTTTTGAAAATATTCAGAATACTTTGTAAACCCGGCATGATAACGCCTCCCTGGTAAACTCCTTTTTCGCTCATAATATCTATTGTACATGCACTACCTGCATCTACTACCACAACAGATTCCTGTTCTTGTTTATGTGCACCTAAACACCCCAGAAAACGATCTATTCCCAACGATTTTGGGGTTTGGTAATTCAAATTATGTTCAGGGATATCACTGATTTCGATACTTTTTATTTCGAAGTCCGTTACCTGATTCCTCAGTAATTCAAAGTGATCTTTTCGAACACTTGCCACTACGAGATTCTGAATCGAGTCTTTATGTTGGTTCAGCCATGAAATCAAATATGTTACTGATTTAAAATTATCAGTAGACTTTTCCCAAACATTATTATTCCTGAACGCCACCTTTATGGAAGAATTACCAATATCGAGAAAAAGCGTTTTTTTTGAATTTTCTGAATCGTTTTTGCTCATGAATTTGTATTACATTAAAGACATAAGAGAATAATCAATCTAAACGATAGTATGAATTTAAAATCAAAGATTGCGATAGTTACCGGAGCAAGTAGCGGAATTGGTGCAGAATTTTCAAAAGACCTTGTTAAAAAAGGAGCTAAAGTTTATGGCTTAGCCAGAAGTATCGATAAGCTCAACAGTATCAGAGAAAAACTAGGGAATAATTTTGTCCCAGTTCAGCAGGATATCACCGATAGTGAAAGCCTGGAAACCTGGGTAGAGGAAACATTTTCTGATGACCATTCTCCGGACATTTTAATTAACAACGCCGGACTTGGATATTTTGCAAACGTGGATGATTTAAAAATTTCTGAGTGGGATAAGATGCTGAATGTAAATCTTTCCGGAATTTTCTATCTAACACGATTGGTCGTTCCTTTAATGAAGCAAAATGAAAATATTTGCCATATTGTGAATATTTCTTCCATAGCCGGATTGATGGGAAACCCTCAAATTTCTGCTTATAACGCCACAAAATATGGATTAAGAGGATTCAGCGACGCTCTCTTCAAAGAACTCAGATATGACGGGATCAAAGTATCCTGCTTCTTTCCGGGCTCTATTGCCACTAACTTCTTTGATGCCATTGATGAAGTTGATCAGCATCCGAATATGATGCAAGCGTCTGACGTTTCTGACACATTGATCCATGTTTTAGAAACACCGGATAATTTTTTAATAAACGAAATTATAATGCGTCCACTCAACCCAAAGAATCCCGGGTAGATGTTGAGAAATGTGATAATTCTTTTCGTAGGGAGCTTTATTCTTTTTAATTGCAATAATGATCGTCCTATTCAGAAGCCGGATAACTTAATGGCTGAAGAGTTGTATCTGGATCTTTTCTACGAATTAGAATTACTTAGCGTGTATCAGGATCGAGGCGCTAAAGGCTCAGTTGTTGATTCTCTGCATGAGGAGATCTTTAAAAAATATAACTCAGACAAAGATGTTTTTTTGAGCAGTCATAAATACTACCAAAGCCAAATTATAGAACAGCAAGTTCGTGCTGATTCCGTCATAAAAAAGATCGAGAGAAATCTAATAGCACTTGAAAAATTAGACTCGCTTACAACTCAGGAAGGCTCTGTTAAAGAGTAATGATTCAAGTCTTCTCTACTTACTTCAATTACATTCTCCTTTACTAAATAAGAAAGGATTTGCTTTGCTGCATTTTGATTGATGGAAAGTTTTGAAGCAATACTGATCAATGATTCATCTTCGTTTTTAAGCAATTCTATTACATCCGTGATCAATTGCTTATCGAAAGTGTTCTTAGCTACATTTAAATTACTTTTCAGACAGTTATCGCAATGTCCGCATGGTTCGTTTTTAGTATCTCCAAAGTAATTTCTTAGAAAAACTTCTCTACATGTATCTGAGTTAATGAAGCTATTCATTTTGTCTAACTTCATCAGTAATACGTCCCGATGTTGCTCCACTTCATGTTTACTTATGGGTAGCCTTGATGATCGGGGTTCCAGAATTTTTACTAAATCTCTTTCCTCTACCAGCGTAAAGATCAAAACATGATCGTTCTGCATTAATACATTCAGCGCCTTAATAAGACCGTTCCTGTTGATATCTAAAGCTGATAACAGAGTTTCTTCATCTGTCTCTATCATATCGTAAAATGCCTGGCTATTTAAAGTCCTTTCTAACTTATCTACGAATTCAGCTTTATCAGGATTATTACATCGCTCTTTAAATTTTTGAAGCATTTCCTGGCTCAAAGTAAATTGAATAGAAAAGGCAGGTTTAACATCCTGAATCCAGGAAATAATGCCGAATTGTTCCAAAAGTCTTAGAGAGGTTCTTATAATACTGAATGATTCTTTTGACCTCTTTTGAAGTGCCTTTAGTTCCAGTTCTGAAGCATCCAACATAATTGCTCCTTCTGCAAGCTCAAAGCTGTCACACAATGTTTGATACACTTTTTCTAATTGTTCTCTCTTTGGGTAATTTTGAACAATTCTGTTTTTTGCTCCTGAATAATCAGAAGATTTATAATACAAGATCGGATATGCCTCCTTTCCATCTCTTCCTGCCCTCCCTGCTTCCTGATAGTAAGCCTCAATAGAATACGGCATAGACTCATGAATTACATAACGGCAATCAGGTTTATCTATTCCCATCCCAAAAGCATTTGTTGCAACAACCAGTGGCGTTTCTCCCTTTATCCAACGAGTTTGAATGTTCTTTCGGGTTTCACTTTCTATGCCAGCATGATAGGCTTCTGTATTTATCCCTTTTTTGGTAAAAAAATCCGCCCAATATTCACAGTTCTTTCTTGTTCCTCCATAGATCAAACCATCTCCCTTTTTAGAAGCTCTGGTAACACCTTCTATCAGTTTCTCTCTCTTCTTTTCAGTTTCAACTACCCACCATTTTAAATTCGGACGTTTAAAACCTAGCGATACTACTTCGGGTTGATTGAAGCTCAGATTCTCAAGGATATCCTTCCGAACTTCCGGAGTAGCCGTAGCGGTTAAAGCGATCCAGGAAGCAGAATCCGAAATTGATTCCAGATTTGTTTTTATATCTCTGTAAGCGGGACGAAAATCATGTCCCCATTCAGATATACAGTGTGCTTCATCTACAGCAACAAGATCAATATTAAGGTTATGCAGTTCGTTTTGAAAGAGTTCCGTTCCAAGCCTCTCAGGTGCACAATACAGTAGTTTATACATTCCATTTCTGGCATTAACCAATCGTTGTTCAACTTCATAAAATGGAATTGTATTATTTATGAATGTTGCTGAAATACCCTGATCATTTAATTGCTGAACCTGATCCTGCATTAAAGCTACAAGGGGTGAAATAACCAAGGTCATTCCTTCAAATACAGTTGCAGGAACCTGATAACAAAGAGATTTACCTCCGCCGGTTGGGAAAAGCACTAAAGTATCCTTTCCGGAGAAAACAGAATTTATTGCAAGGTCCTGCCCTTCCCGGAACGATTCATATCCCCAAAACTCTTTTAAATGTTCTAATGCCTGATTAAATTGGTACTGCAATTTTAAACCTCAATTTCTTTTCCCAAAAGTATTGATATCATTCTGTTCATCAAATAAAAACATGAAGCTATTTTTCTATCTATTTTTTTTAGTTGTATTCCTTAGTTGTGCATCATCTTCTCCTAAAGAGAAAATAGACTACCGCGAAGAGATGAGAAACTTTGTTATTGAAATAGCAGAGTTTGCCAGAGAGCAGGACTCCGATTTTATTGTAATCCCTCAAAATGGTCATGAATTAATTCTTAAGAACGACAGTAGCATTGCTCAAGATTACCTCTCTGCCGTAGATGGATTAGGGCAGGAAAGCCTGATCTTTGGCTATTATGGTGATAATACGATCACCCCAACCGACAGCAGAGAATATCTGCTTCAGTTACTGAGAACAGGTAAAGGTGAAGGCAAAACTGTACTTGTTACAGACTATACCGATGAGGATCAAAAAATTAAACGTTCTTATGAGCGAAATTCTTTGAATGGGTTCATCTCTTTTTCTGCGCCTGAGCGTGAACTGACTTATATACCTGAACCATCTGAGTTTTTGAAAAATGAAAATAGCAGAGATATAAAAACCC
Organism: Balneola sp. EhC07; assembly: GCF_001650905.1. Classification (GTDB taxonomy): domain Bacteria; phylum Bacteroidota; class Rhodothermia; order Balneolales; family Balneolaceae; genus Balneola. The sequence continues at coordinate 213,484 of NZ_LXYG01000001.1, read as the reverse complement.
TTTCTGATGCCCGGAATTTTCTTTACTTATTGAATTATGAAAACTATGATTCAAAAGAAGAATTGCTTTCTTCCCTTTCTGATACAAATTTTGATGTATTTATTATGGATGCTTTTTTCTGGGGTAAAATATTTACCAAAGAAGATCTGGATCAGATAAGAACGAAAAGCGACGGCGGAAAGCGACTCCTTATCAGTTATATGAGTATTGGAGAAGCTGAAGATTACCGATTCTACTGGGATGAAAGCTGGGATAAAAAAGAATTAAGTTGGATCGATTCCGAAAACCCAGACTGGCCCGGTAATTTTAAAGTGAAATACTGGAATCAAGACTGGAAAAAAATCATCTACGGCGAGAGTAGCTCTTATACCCAGATGATTTTAAATGCAGGTTTTGACGGTGTTTATTTAGATATTATTGATGGATTTTGGTATTTCGAAAACCTTGCATCAAATTAGTTTGTTTAAACTTTTTGAAGTTAAATTACCGGTAAACTACCTTCAAACATATTTTCGAAATTTACTTCTCTAGGTTCGTCTGCTTCAATCAGCAAACTAATTACATCCCCGGCTTTAGAACAAGTAACATGGCTGATAGGATCCAAATCAGGTGTAACAAGGCCTTGAGAAATAGATCTGTTTACAGCATTTCTGATTGCATTTGCCTCCCGGTATAATTCAAAACTTTCCAACATCAGTGCTACCGACAAAATGGTTGCAATGGGGTTTGCGATATCTTTGCCAGCAGCTTCAGGATAACTACCATGAATAGGTTCAAATAACGAAGTTTGATCACCTACCGAAGCGGAAGACAACAAACCTATTGAACCTGTTATCACACTTGCTTCATCGGAAATAATATCGCCGAACATATTCTCCGTTAAAATCACATCGAATTGATTAGGTCTTTGGATTATCTGCATAGCAGCATTATCTACATATAAATACTCAACTTCTACTTCAGGGTAGTTTTTTGATAAATCCTGAACTGTTTCTCTCCATAACCTGGATGTTTCCAATACATTTGCTTTATCAACCAATGTTAATTTCTTGCGTCGTCTCATTGCAGCATCAAAAGCCATAACTGCAACTCTCACAATTTCATTTACACTGTATTCGCATACATCATATGCAGATGTTCCTTCTTTACTTCTTCCCTTTTCTCCAAAATATATTCCGCCGGTCAATTCACGGTACACAATCAGATCTGTTCCTGTTATGCGCTCTTCTTTTAAAGGAGAACGATCGGCTAATGAATCAAATAATTTTACGGGACGAATATTTGCATAAAGTCCTAAGCTCTTTCTTAGTTGTAATAGCCCCTGTTCAGGTCTCACCTTTGCTTTTGGATCGTTATCGTAAGAAGGATCTCCTATTGCACCAAAAAGGACAGCATCTGCTTGTCTGCAAATTTCGATCGTGTTTTCAGGTAAAGGGCTACCGGTTTTGTTAATCGCATCAGCACCAACAAGGGCATACTCATATTCAAATTCGTGATCAAATTTCAAAGCAACTCCGTCAAGCACTTTTTTAGCTTGTTTAATTACTTCGGGGCCGATCCCGTCACCGGGTAGAACAGCTATCTTTTTCTTCATTCTCAAAATTCTTTGTGTGTTTGTTCAAATTGTTCGATCTGACTTTTCTTACTTATCAAATAGTCTATATCATCATATCCATTTAACAAGCAGGATTTTTTATTAGCGTTGATTTTGAATTTCTCTTTATGGTTTGTTCCTGGAATCGAAATCTGCTGATCTATCAATTCAATTTTTAGCGTTATATTCTTGTCTTGTTTAACCAATTCAAAAATAGTTTCTAAAAAAGCATCGCTTACCTGTACAGGTAAAAGACCATTGTTAAGAGCGTTCCCTTTAAAAATATCGGCGAAATAACTAGATACTACAGCTCTGAAACCAGAATCGTAAAGAGCCCATGCTGCATGTTCCCTACTTGATCCACAACCAAAATTCTTGCCTGCCACCAAAATGCTTCCGGAATAAGATGGATCGTTTAGTATAAAATCTTCTTTCAGATCACCTTGTGAATCATATCTCCAATCTCTGAATAAGTTTTTCCCAAACCCTTCTCGTGTTGTAGATTTAAGGAATCTTGCCGGTATGATCTGATCTGTATCAATGTCTTCGTTTGCAAGTGGTATAACTGTACTGTTAAGAGTTTTAAATTTTTCCATTATGCCGTTGCGACCTTATTTACATAATTTCTGGTGTCTACGATTTTACCTTCAATAGCTATTATTGCAGCTGTTAAAGGGCTTACTAACATTGTTCTCGCTCCGGGACCTTGTCTGCCTTCAAAGTTTCTGTTTGATGTGGAAACGCAATATTCACCATCAGGTATTTTATCTTCATTCATACCTAAACAAGCTGAACACCCCGGCTCACGAAGTTCAAAACCGGCATCTGCCAGCACCTGATGAATTCCTTCTTCACGTGCTTGTTTCTCAACCTGTTTGGATCCTGGTACGATCATAACTTTCATATGATCCGCTTTTCGCTTTCCTTTTACATACTCTGCCACAACTCGCAGGTCTTCAATTCTACTATTGGTGCAACTACCGATAAATACATGGTCAATCTTTTTGTTTAACAATGAAGAACCGGCCTCCAGATTCATATATTTCAATGACTTTTTAAAAGAGTCCGAATCATTATCAGGAATTGTCTCATCGATACCGATCCCCATTCCGGGATTGGTTCCATATGTGATCATAGTCGGAATTCTTTCAGCTTTAAACGTGTACTCTTTATCAAAATATGCGTCTTCATCTGAATACAAAGTTTTCCAGTAATTGATCGCTTCTTCTAATGCAGCCCCATCAGGAGCGAACTCTCTCCCTCTGATATATTCAAAAGTAGTTTCATCGGGAGCAATCATTCCTCCCCGAGCCCCCATTTCAATACTCATGTTACAAATGGTCATCCTTGCTTCCATAGATAATGAAGAAATCGCAGACCCCGCATACTCCACAAAATGGCCTGTACCACCTGCTGTGCTCAATTTTGAAATGATATACAGAATGATATCTTTTGAAGAAACGCCCCTTTGAAGCTCTCCATTAATAGTGATTCGCATTGTTTTGGGTCGCTCTAACAATAAACATTGAGTCGCCATCACTTGTTCAACCTGAGAGGTGCCAATTCCAAAAGCAATCGCCCCAAAAGCTCCATGAGTGGATGTATGGCTATCGCCACAAACTATCGTCATTCCCGGTTTTGTAATTCCCAATTCTGGGCCAATTACATGAACTATTCCTTGATAAGGATGTCCAAGTCCATAAAGATCAATGCCAAATTCTTTGCAATTCTGGATAAGTGTATCAACCTGAAGTTTAGAAAGAACTTCTTTGATAGGAAGATGTTGATCTTTGGTAGGTACGTTGTGGTCTGCAGTTGCTACAATTTTATTTTTTCTGAATAGACCGATGCCTCTTCGTCTTATTCCTTCAAATGCCTGAGGGCTTGTGACTTCATGGATAAAATGTCGATCTATGTATAATATTTCCTGCTCATTTTCTATAGAATCAACTATATGACTCTCCCAAACTTTCTCGAAAAGGGTTTTTCCCATAATATATTTTAACCTGTTAGAGAATCAGAGGTTTGAGAGAATAACTGTATCAGATCCTTATCAGTTACTACTTTTTTAGTGTCTGCGATAGATAAAAATCTTTTGTAATGTTCTTCCAATTCATTTTTGCTTACTTCAAAACCCAGTCTCTTTCCCCGGAATTTAAGAGCAGCTCTTCCACTTCGGGCTGTAAGAACAATAGAAGATTCGCTTACGCCCACTTCCAGAGGATCAATAATTTCGTAAGTTTCTCTGTTCTTTATTACACCATCCTGATGAATTCCTGAGGAGTGCGCAAACGCATTAGCCCCAACAATTGCTTTATTAGCCTGAACCGGCATTTTCATCTTTTCGGAAACCAATTCGCTTACAGATTTCAAACATCTTGTATTGATACCTGTGTCATATTCTAAGCTTTTTTGTTGTCTTAGTATCATTACAACTTCTTCTAATGAAGCATTACCGGCTCTCTCTCCAATACCATTCATTGTACATTCTACCTGAGTTGCACCGTTCACTACTCCCGATATAGAGTTTGCTGTTGCCAGACCAAGATCATTGTGACAGTGAGTAGAAATAGTCACATTCTGAATGCCTTTTACATTCTCATATAGATATTTGATTTTTTCACCATACACCCACGGCATACAATACCCGGTTGTATCAGGAATATTCAGAACTGTTGCTCCGGCTTTAATAACTTCTTCCAAAATAATAGCAAGGAATTCGTTTTCAGTTCTACCGGCATCTTCCGCATAGAATTCAACATCTTCTACAAAAGTCTTGGCATATTTTACTGCGGCCACTCCCCGCTCTACTACCTTTTCTCTGGTAGTTCTTAGTTTATCAAACACATGACTGTCTGAAGTACCGATACCGGTATGGATCCTGCTATTTTTTGCATCTTCAATTGCTTCAGCGGCGACTTTTATATCGTTTTTAACAGCTCTTGATAATGCACATACCCTTGTATTCTTAATAACCTTGGATATTTCCTGAACTGATTTAAAGTCTCCGGGGCTGGATATAGGAAACCCAACTTCCATTACATCAACGCCAAGAGCTTCCAGAGCTAAAGCTATTTCAATTTTTTCCTTTGTGTTTAGTTGACATCCCGGTACTTGCTCACCGTCTCTTAGTGTGGTATCAAAAATTTGTATTCGCTTGTTTGGCATTATACTTGGGATTTCTAACTTAACTAAATATTCTAACGCGTTGTCGTTGATGGTTCATTTATGCGCAGAAATTACCTTCTCCTTGTAATCTTAAAAAACAAGATTTATGATTAATTACGACACCCAAGAAAATATTTGATATAATTAAAATTAATTTTAACAATTACTTAATTGTTATTTTAGATTTGCTTTTTTACAATGGCTAACCAACCAAATGATCATCTTTATCAACTAATAAAGTCACTTACTAAAGCGGAGAAAAGAGGGTTTAAGATTTACGCTACTCGCTCAGGGAATGAAAGCGCTAAATTTATCAAATTGTTTGATGCTCTGGATAAAGCCTCTTCTTATGATGAAGCTGCCATTATTAAAAAGGTAACTGGAATACATAAGCGTCAACTATCAAATCTAAAAGCACATCTTTATAAGCAAATACTTACCAGTTTAAGGTTGATCAACATAAATCATAATATTGATATTCAACTTCGCGAGCAGCTTGATTATGCCCGAATTTTATATAACAAAGGGCTTTATCAACAGAGCTTAAAGATCCTTGAAAAAACAAAAGAAGTAGCAACTCAACATTATCGGGCTACTTTACGCTACGAAGTTTTGGTCTTCGAAAAGATTATCGAATCACAATATATAACAAGGAGTCTCAAAAACAGAGCCGATGAACTTATTGTGGAAACACAAGTAACGCTGAACTCAATGACAGAATACACGGCTTTGAGCAATCTCGCGCTGAGATTATATGGTATTTATATCAAAGCCGGACATGTTCGTAATAAAGAAGACTTTGAAAATATATCCTCTTTTTTCTCTGAATCAATTAATAGTATCGATATTTCTAAGCTGGATTTCTTTGGAAAACATTATTTAAATGTATCTCATGCATGGTATAGTTTGATCGTACAAGATTTTCTTCTTCAATACAGACATGCTACCAAGTGGGTTGAGTTATTCAGGAATAACCCTGAAATGTTGGCATTAGAACCTATCTGGTATTTAAAAGGAATGCATGTCTTGTTGGAAGCACTTTTTGTACTTGGACACGCAAAAAAGCACTCTCGGGAAATTGAAAAACTGGACGAATTTCTCGCCAATCCACCAAGCCGTATAGACGAGAATTTGGAAACTGTCGGTTTTATTTATTCCTATACATCCAAAATAAATGTACACTTTATTGATGGTAGTTTTACAGATGGTGTACAGCTAGTGCCGGAGTTACTTAAAAAACTGGATAAGTTCGCAGACCAGGTAGACCCACACAGGATTTTAATCTTTTACTACAAGATTGCCTGCCTTTATTTTGGAGCCGGAAATAATAAACAATCTATTCACTTCCTCAATAAGATCATCAATTATCCGGATTCAAGATTAAGGGAAGACATCCATTGCTTTGCCCGAATATTGAATCTGATTGCTCATTTTGAAATGGGGAACCGAACTTTGGTAGATTATCAGATTCGTTCTGTATACCGGTTTCTACGAAAAATGAATGATCTGAATCTTGTTCAACAAGAAATATTGAACTTTATACAGAATTTAGGAAACCTTAAACAAGATCAGACTAAAGAAGCTTTTCTTAATCTGCGCAACAGGCTTCTTGAAATCAATAAAATGCCTTACCAAAAAAGACCATTTTTATATTTGGACATCGTATCATGGTTAGAATCTAAAATTTATGAAAAATCAGTTCAGGAGATCATTAAAGGTAAATTCAGATCCAGATAGCTTACATCCACAAAGTTTGGATATCCCACTTAAGCATAATATTTGAGTGCCTGTTGTTTGAAATTTAAATGAATTAGACATTTCTTTGCTCCAACAAAACTAATTCAAGAATGATTACACGCACTACTATCACGGTCATTATTAATGTCATTGGTACCAAATACCGACCTGGGAAGTAATGTGTGATCTTAATACTCTACAAAAAAGCCTTCCCTAATCCGGAAGGCTTTTTTTTTACACTTAATCTATAGAATGGCTGAATTAAATAAGTTTAGTAAACTGATTACTCAAGATGGTTCACAACCTGCTGCTCAAGCAATGTTACATGCGATCGGTTTAAATGACGAAGACCTGAATAAGCCAATGATCGGAATCGCCAGTACGGGTTATGAGGGAAATCCCTGCAATATGCACCTAAATGATCTGGCTGTCCATGTAAAAAGAGGAGCTCAAAAGGCTGATCTCACGCCTTTGATCTTTAATACTATTGGTATCAGCGATGGTATTTCTATGGGAACTCCCGGAATGCGGTATTCTTTACCCTCTCGTGACCTGATTGCTGACTCCATGGAATCTGTAGTTAAAGGCATGAGCTACGATGGATTTATAGCAATTGTAGGTTGTGATAAAAATATGCCGGGTGCTGTAATGGCAATGCTTAGAGTTAACAGACCTTCAATAATGTTGTATGGAGGTACTATTGCGGCCGGACATCACAATGGGAAAAAATTTGATATTGTATCTGCATTCGAATCCTGGGGACAAAAAGTAGCAGGCAAAATTGATGACAATGAGTTTAAAAAAATAATTAAAAAAGCTTGCCCCGGAGCCGGAGCTTGTGGTGGGATGTATACTGCCAACACCATGTCTTCTGCAATTGAAGCACTTGGTTTGGCTCTTCCCTACAACTCTTCTATTCCTGCTACAAATAGTGGCAAAGTTATTGAATGCGAAGAAGCAGGATATCATTTAAAAAACCTCATTGAAAATGATATAAAACCACTGGATATACTTTCAAAAAAGTCGTTAGAGAATGCGTTTCGAGTTGTAACCGTATTAGGGGGATCTACAAATGCCGTTTTGCACTTACTGGCTATTGCTAAAGCTGCTCAATTAGATTTTACGATTGCTGATTTTCAAAGAATCAGTGATGAAACTCCTTTTCTGGCAGATCTAAAGCCAAGCGGTTCTTATGTAATGGAAGATCTTCACGAAATAGGTGGCGTTCCTGCGGTAATGAAGTATATGATGGATAAGAATATGCTTCATGGTGATTGCTTGACAGTAACCGGAAAAACTTTATTCGAAAATCTTGTTGAAGTAGCTCCTCTATCAAATGATCAAAAAATCATCAAACCAATTGAAGATCCGATAAAGAAAAATGGACACATTCAGATCTTATTCGGAAACCTTGCCAGTGAAGGTTCTGTTGCAAAGATCACAGGAAAAGAAGGACTAATATTTGAAGGGGCAGCAAGAGTTTTTGACAGTGAAGAAGAAGCAAATGAAGGAATTCGGGATGGACTAGTTCAAAAGGGAGACGTTGTTGTAATAAGATATGTAGGGCCTAAGGGTGGTCCTGGAATGCCCGAAATGCTAAAGCCAACTTCAGCTATAATGGGAGCCGGACTAGGTAAAGAGGTTGCCTTGATTACAGATGGAAGATTCTCAGGTGGTTCTCATGGATTTGTAGTTGGTCATATTACTCCGGAAGCCCAAACCGGGGGAATCATAGCCTTGGTTAAAAACGGTGATATAATCAGTATTGACGCTGTCAAAAACACCATTGATGTTCATTTAACTGAAGAAGAACTGAAAGCCCGAAAAGCTAAGTGGACAGCACCTCCAATAAAAGAAAAAAGCGGACAGCTTTATAAATATGCTCGCACTGTTGCTTCTGCATCACAAGGTTGTGTTACTGATGAATTTTAATTTCTCAAACATTGATGAAAATTATGGAATCACAAATAGTTACTAAACAAAACAAAAAAATTAATACTGAGCTTATCAAAGGTGCTGAAGCTGTAGTTAAAATTTTAATTGAAGAACAGGTAGAAGTCGCTTTTGGTTATCCGGGTGGTGCAATAATGCCTATATACGATGCTCTTTATGATGAACAGGATCGTATACAACACGTTTTAGCACGACATGAACAAGGAGCTATTCATGCAGCTCAGGGCTTTGCAAGAGTAACTACAAAACCTGGAGTTTGTTTAGCTACATCAGGGCCCGGTGCTACAAACTTGATTACAGGTTTGGCTGATGCCCAAATAGATTCCACTCCCCTTGTTTGTATAACAGGTCAGGTTCCTTCTTCACTCTTAGGTAGTGATGCATTTCAAGAAACGGATGTAATTGGGATTTCAATGCCTGTTACTAAATGGAATTATCAAATAACAGATGCAAATGAAATTCCGGAAGTACTTGCCAAGGCATTTTATATTGCCAGCTCCGGAAGACCTGGTCCTGTTTTAATTGATATTACCAAAGACGCTCAATTTCAGAAATTTGACTATAGCTACACTTGTTTCAAGAAAATCCGAAGTTATGTACCCAAACCTGAAATAGATCCTTCCAGTATTGAGAAAGCTGCTTCAGCGATCAATTATGCAAAACGACCACTTATTTTATTTGGACAGGGTGTTATTCTTGCAAACGCTGAGAAAGAGTTTAAAAAGCTTATAGAAAAAACAGGAATTCCTGCTGCATGGACTATTCTCGGGCTATCAGCACTGGAAACTGACCATCCTCTAAATGTCGGGATGTTAGGTATGCATGGTAATTACGGGCCTAATCTACTTACAAACGAGTGCGATGTGCTTATTGCTATCGGAATGAGATTTGATGACAGAGTTACCGGAAATCTGAGTAAATATGCTAAACAAGCTAAAGTCATACATCTGGAAATCGATCCTGCTGAAATAAACAAAAATGTTAAAGCAGATATACCCGTATTAGGTGATGCCAAAGAAACGATAACACACTTACTTAAACTAGTGAAGCCAAGTAGCCACGAAAGCTGGCTCCAGAGATTTATCGATTGTGCAAAAATAGAGCAGGAGAAAGTAATAGATAAAGAACTAAACCCTGATTCTGAAACTCTTTCTATGGGTGAAGTCATCAATATTATTAATAAGCATACACAAGGTGATGCAATTATTGTATCCGATGTAGGTCAACATCAAATGGTGACTTGCAGATATTCTAAATTCTCAAAATCTAAAAGCAATATTACATCAGGAGGTTTGGGAACAATGGGTTTTGGGTTGCCGGCCGCTTTAGGAGCTAAACTTGGTGCCCCTGATAGAACTGTTATTGCAGTAATTGGTGATGGAGGTTTTCAAATGACCATTCAGGAACTAGCTACTATCTATCAAACCAAGGCAAAAGTAAAAGTACTGCTGCTTAATAATGAATTCCTGGGAATGGTTAGGCAGTGGCAACAGCTCTTTTTTGAGAAAAGGTATTCCTCTACTGAAATGATAAACCCTGATTTTCAAACTATTGTAAAGGGCTATTATATCCCAACCAAAAAAGTAACGGAAAGGGATAAGCTGGAAAAAGCTATCGAAGAGTTTTTGAATTTTGACGGAGCCTATTTTCTGGAAGTAATGGTAGGCAAAGAAAACAATGTATTCCCTATGGTACCAAGTGGTGCTGGAGTTTCTGAAATAAGATTGGAGTGACAAGAATGGAAAAAGAAGAATTTACGATCACAGCGTATACAGAAAATCATGTTGGATTACTCCATCGTATTACCATCATTTTTACCAAGCGGAAAGTGAATATTGAAAGTATTACTGCTTCCGAAAGCGAAAAAGAAGGGATTCACAGATTTACTATTGCAGTAACAGAAACTGAAGAAGCTGTTGAAAAAATAGTTAAGCAGATAGAAAAACAAATTGAAGTATTAAAAGCAGATTACTACAAAAATAAAGAAGTGGTTCAGCAGGAAGTAGCTCTTTATAAGATCCCAAGTAAATCATTGACTAATGGCATCGAAGTAGAGCGGATTGTAAGACAACATAATGCGCGCTTTTTAACCATTGAAAAGGACTTTCTGGTTATTGAAAAGGCCGGGTTCCGTAGAGAAACCAAAGCATTATTTGACGATTTGATACCATTTGGGATTAATGAGTTTGTGCGATCCGGACGTATTGCTGTATCCAGAGAAGAGCATGGAATAGGAGAATACGTTCAACAAATTTTATCAAAGAATTGAACCAAAAAAATCTATATCAAATAACAAATCAAACAATAAATAAATGGCACTTTTAAATTTTGGTGGAGTTGAAGAACACGTTATAACCAGAGAAGAATTTCCTCTGAAAAAAGCACAAGAGGTTTTAAAAAATGAAACTATAGCTGTAATCGGATACGGAGTTCAGGGACCCGGACAAGCTTTGAATCTCAGTGATAATGGATTCAATGTAATTGTTGGGCAAAGAAAAAATTCTAAAACATGGGATAAAGCAAAAAACGATGGATGGGTTCCGGGCGAAACACTTTTTGAGATAGAAGAAGCATGTGAAAAAGGTACTATTCTACAATACTTATTATCCGATGCCGGACAGATCTCTCTTTGGCCCACAGTTAAAAAGCATTTGACCAAAGGGAAAGCGTTATACTTTTCACATGGTTTCGGAATTACTTACAAAGAACGGACAGGCATCATCCCTCCTGATGACGTAGATGTAATTCTGGTGGCTCCAAAAGGATCTGGCACTTCGCTAAGAAGAATGTTTCTTGAAGGCAGAGGCCTCAATTCCAGCTATGCCATCTTTCAGGATGCTACCGGGAAAGCAAAGGAAAGAGTATCTGCATTGGGAATTGGTGTTGGATCAGGATACCTGTTTCAAACCGATTTCAGAAAAGAAGTCTTTAGTGACCTGACCGGTGAGCGTGGTACTTTGATGGGAGCTATTCAAGGTATTTTTGCAGCTCAATATGAAGTACTCCGGTCTAATGGACACTCCCCTTCTGAAGCTTTTAACGAAACCGTTGAAGAATTAACACAATCATTAATGCCTTTGGTTGCAGAAAATGGAATGGATTGGATGTACGCTAATTGTTCAACTACAGCACAAAGAGGAGCTCTGGACTGGTGGAAAAAATTCCGGGATGCATCAAAACCTGTTTTTGAGGAACTTTATTCTGAAGTCGCTGCCGGAAATGAAGCTCAAAGATCAATTGATTCCAATAGTCAGGACGACTACAGAGAAAAACTCGAAGAGGAACTCAAAGAACTGAGAGATTCTGAAATGTGGCAAGCAGGAGCAACAGTTCGAAAACTACGTCCCGAGAATAATTGATCACTGTAGAATAAACGAAATCTCGTACTTGTGAAAGTTAAAACAACCTACTACCCTGCTTTAAAAAATATCGAAAAAGCCGCTGAAACATTAGAATCTGTTGTATATAAAACTCCTGTACAACAAAGCTTCTCTCTTTCAGAAAGATATAACTCGAATATTTATTTAAAGCGGGAAGATGCCCAAATAGTACGCTCCTATAAAATTCGGGGTGCATTCAATAAGATAAACTCAATAAAAGACACTAAGAGAAGTGTAGTTTGTGCAAGTGCGGGTAATCATGCACAGGGTGTAGCATTTTCTTGCTATAAACTCGGAATTAAAGGCGTAATATTTATGCCTGCAACCACTCCTAAACAGAAGATTCGGCAAGTGAAAATGTTTGGAAAAGAAATGGTTGAGGTGATTATTGATGGAGATACTTTTGATGATTCTTCATTGTTAGCAAAAACATTCTGCCAAAAAAATAATGGAGTCTTCGTACATCCCTTTAATGATGAGTTAGTAATTGAAGGACAAGCAACCGTTGGCTTAGAAATTTGCGACCAAACAGACTTTAAAATTGATTATCTATTTATTCCTGTTGGAGGTGGCGGACTTTCATCAGGAGTTTCAAGTGTGTTTAAAGCTCTGAGTCCGGAGACAAAAATTATCGGTGTTGAACCAACAGGAGCACCTGCCATGTTTAATGCTTTTAAACATGGACAAATACAAGAACTAAGGGAAATCGATAAATTTGTTGATGGAGCTTCTGTAAAAAAAGTAGGCGAACTGAACTTTCCTATTTGTAAAGATAATATGGATGAAATTTCCTTAGTAGATGAAGGAAAATTGTGCTCAACAATTATTCAAATGTACAACGAAAATGGTATAGTACTTGAACCTGCCGGTGCACTTTCTGTTGCTGTTCTGGATAAATTTAAAGATGAAATAAAGGATAAAAATGTAGTGTGTATACTTTCGGGAGGTAATAACGATATTACCAGAACTGAAGAAATACGTGAGAGATCACTACTATATGAAGGCCTAATGCACTATTTCATTGTTCGTTTTCCGCAAAGAGCAGGTGCTCTAAAAGAATTTGTGGAAGAAATTTTGGGACAAAACGATGACATAGTTCATTTCGAATACACAAAGAAAACATCCAGAGAAAGAGGTCCCGCTTTGGTTGGTATAGAACTACAATCAAAAGAAGATCTTGAACCCTTGATAGAGAAAATGAAATTAAAAAATTTCTTTGGTGAGTATCTTAATAAAAAACCGGATCTGTTTAGCTATATGATCTGACTTGAAATCATAGCTACATTAAATAATTTAATCAATGAAAATATTAAAATTTGGCGGCACATCTGTTGGCTCCGAAAATGCAATCAGAAAAGTTGCTGAAATTATCAGCAGGCAAAAACAACAAGTTGTTATTATAACTTCTGCTGTAGGAGGCGTTACGGATCAGCTAGTAAAAATCGGCGAGTTAGCCGCAAAGGCAGATGAACGTTATGAAGTTTTGTTATCGAAATTAGTAACACTCCATAAAGAATTATACCTAAGCCTGACCGGCAAGAAACCGGATGAAAATTTCCATCAAATTATTCTTGAATTACAAGAAATTTGCAAAGGTGTTGAACTTATTAAAGAACTTACCCCTCGTAGTTTTGACTATATTTTAAGCATAGGGGAACGCCTTTCCTCACTGATTCTAAACGACTTTTTTATAGTTGAGGGGTTGGACATTCAATTATTTGATAGCCGTTTTATTATAAAAACAGATGATAACTTTGGAAATGCAAATGTAGAATTCGCTGAAACAAACAAACGAATCAAAGAAGCTAAGAAATCATTCAAAAGAATAAACCTCTTTCCCGGTTTTATAGCTTCCAATAACGATTCAGTAACAACAACTTTGGGAAGAGGCGGATCAGATTACACTGCAGCAATACTGGCCGCGGCATTAGATGTTGAAGAGTTTGAGATATGGACTGATGTAGATGGATTAATGACTGCAGATCCAAGAATCGTAAAGAATTCAAAAGTCATCGAACATGTTTCTTATGAAGAAGCCATGGAGCTCTCTCATTTTGGAGCAAAAGTTATATATCCACCGAGCATCCACCCTGCTCTTAGTAAAGGCATTCCTATCAGGATAAAAAATACTTTTAATCCTGATCATCATGGAACTCTAATAACTAAAGAATGGGATGAAAACAAAGAACTGATCCGAGGCATTTCTAGTATAAAATCTGTGTCGCTGGTTACGCTAAGTGGTAGTAGTATGGTGGGTATTCCCCGGTTTTCTTCACGGCTATTTAAAGCGCTCTCTCTTGCAAAGATCAATGTGATACTTATAACTCAATCCAGTTCAGAACATTCAATAAGCGTTTCCATTGATGTAAAAGACGCTAAGAAAGCTGAACTAGTACTTACTGATGAATTCAGTGAATCAATTAGATCTAAAAAGATCGATCCCATAGAAGTTGAAAATGGTTTGTCTATTCTTGCCCTTGTTGGTTCGAACATGAGAAATCAAGTTGGGGTAAGTGGCCAAATGTTTAATGTACTTGGCAAGAATGGTGTAAGCATTAAAGCAATTGCTCAGGGTTCTTCTGAACGAAATATCTCAGCTGTAATTAACCAAACTGATCTAGATAAAGCTCTTAATGTACTTCATGAAAGTTTTTTCCAATATGTAACGCGACGTATAAACCTGTTTATCATTGGCACAGGTAATGTTGGTAAAGCTTTTATTGATCAACTGACCCAGCAATTCTCTTTTTTAAAAGTGAATCATCAACTCAATATCAAAATTATTGGTGTTGCTAATTCAAGAAAAATGAAGTTCAATAAAAATGGAATTCCCTTATCAAAATGGGAATCTGTATTAAATACAGGCGATACATATTCGGAAAATGAATTTCTCGATAATATGTATTCTATGAACCTACGAAACAGCATTTTTATTGATATAACAGCATCTGAAAATATAGCTTCATTATATCAGCAGATCCTGCAGAAAAGTATTTCGGTTGTAACTCCGAATAAGATTGCCGCTACCGGCTCATATACTGATTATCTTGCTTTAAAAGCATCCAGTAAAAAATTTAGGAGTAAATTCTATTTTGAAACAAATGTTTGTGCAGGGTTGCCTGTCTTATCTACACTTAATGACCTCGTTCGGAGTGGTGATCAGATAAATCAAATTGAAGCTGTGCTTTCCGGAACTTTAGTTTATCTGTTCAATGAATACGACGGGTCTACAAAGTTTGTGGATGTTATTAAAAAAGCAAAAAAATTGGGCTACACAGAACCGGATCCCCGGCTCGACCTGTTTGGTTCAGATGTAAAACGAAAAATTCTGATCTTGATCAGGGAAAGTGGCCATCAATTTGAGTATGAAGACATTGTCCTCGAATCATTTTTACCTGAAAGTTGTCTCAAAACTTCATCGCTCGATGATTTTTACGCTCAGGTTGAAAAAGAAGAAGAGCATTTCTTAAATCTGTATAAAAATGCCCAATCAAATAATACCCGCCTCAAGGTTGTTGCAACATATAAAAATGGAAAGGGTTCGGTAAAATTAAAAGCTATTGAAACCAGTCATCCTTTTTATAATTTAGACGGTAAAGATAATATCGTTTTATTTTACACTAACAGATATAAAGAACAACCTATGGTAATTAAGGGCGCAGGAGCAGGAGCAGATGTAACAGCTTCAGGAATTTTTGCTGATGTCCTCCGAATTTCCCAATCTGATTTATAATGAGTGAAATAAAAGTTTTTGCACCTGCTTCAGTAGCTAATGTTGGTCCAGGGTATGATACTTTTGGCTTCGCTATTGAAGAACTTGGTGATATTATTACTGTTTCAAAAAGAAACGATCAGAAATTAAATTTTCTACCTTCTATAGGTGCTGAATTACCAGTTGAACCTTTAGAAAATGTAGCCGGAGTGGCCATTCAATCGTTTTTGACTAAGTTGGGCTCTACTCAAGGCTTTGACATTACTATTGAGAAAATGTTTCGTCCCGGAAGTGGGCTTGGAAGCAGTGCTTCAAGTGCGGCAGGTTCCGTTTTTGCTGTGAATGCATTGTTAGGGTATCCATGCACAACAAAAGAACTTCTTCCCCATGCTTTAGAAGGAGAAGCATTAGCTTCAAAATGCTATCATGCAGATAATGTTGCACCCTCACTTCTTGGAGGGTTTCAAGCAGTAAGAAGTTATGAACCTCTCGATATTTTCAGCATTAAAAATTTAGAAGCACTACATGTGTTGATCATATTTCCTGATGTCCAGATCAAAACTGTAGAAGCAAAAAAGCTTCTTCCTGTAACCCTTTCCATAAAAGATGCCCGAGAGCAATGGGGAAATGTTGCTGCAGTTATTCACGCTTTACATACCAAAGATTATGAATTACTGAACAGAGCAATCACTGACAGAATTGCTGAACCTTTTCGAAAAAATCTTATCCCTGGTTACGAGAAAGTAAAAAAAATAGCTTCCGAATCCGGTTCGGTAGGTTTTAATATTTCGGGTTCGGGACCATCTATGTTTGCTTTATTCACAGATGAAAGCAACTTAACATCATGTTCTGAAAAAATTGAAAAATTTTACTCTTCAATTGATCTTTCTGTAAAGATCCATATTTCAGGTATTAACTCAGTGGGTTGTAAGATTTTATGAAATTCTATTCAACGAATAAAAAAGTAGATCCCCTATCCTTTAAAGAAGCGGTTATTCATAGTCTCCCCTCTGATCGTGGTCTTTATTTTCCCGAAAAAATCCCAACTTTGGATAGTGATTTTTTTAAGGAGCTGAATTCATATACCCTTTCAGAAATTGGTTCCAAGATACTGGCTCCTTTTACTCATGAGGATATTCCAAAAGCTAAACTTAAGAACATAACAGAAGAGGCTTTTAACTTTGATGTTCCTTTAAAGAAAGTTGAAAACGGGATTTATAGTTTGGAATTATTTCATGGACCAACTTATGCCTTTAAAGATATTGGCGCTCGATTTTTAGCTCGCTGTTTGGCTTATTTCAATGAATCACATAATCAGGAAGTCACCATTCTTGTTGCAACTTCCGGCGATACCGGTGGAGCTGTTGCTTCGGGTTTTTATGATGTTGATGGTGTCAATGTTGTGATTTTATATCCCAGTGGCAAGGTTAGTGAATTACAGGAAAAACAGTTGACCACTCTTGGTAAAAATATCACGGCAGTTGAAATAGATGGTACTTTTGATGATTGCCAAAATATGGTAAAACAAGCTTTTT
The DNA here is from genome assembly GCF_001650905.1 of Balneola sp. EhC07. Taxonomy (GTDB): domain Bacteria; phylum Bacteroidota; class Rhodothermia; order Balneolales; family Balneolaceae; genus Balneola. The sequence continues at coordinate 196,405 of NZ_LXYG01000001.1, read as the reverse complement.
TAGATAAAGAACTAAATGAAACTCTAAACCTCAGTTCCGCTAACTCAATAAATATTGCTCGCTGGCTACCTCAATCTATTTATTATTTTGAAGCATTTAAGCAGTTACAAAATCGAGATAATCTGGTATTCTCTGTGCCTTCTGGGAACTATGGTAATCTATCTGCAGGATTATTAGCTCAGAGAATGGGATTGTCTGTAAAACATTTTATAGCAGCATCAAATCAAAATGATGTGATTCCCAGATTTTTAACTACAGAGCAATATGAGCCATTAAAAACTATTCCCACTTTGTCGAATGCTATGGATGTTAGTGATCCTAGCAATTATCCAAGACTAATGGAACTAGTAAATGGAAAGCATGCAGAGTTACGAAGTCTAGTTAAAGGCTTTTCAATGGATGATGCTCACACTCTGGAAACAATCAAAAGCTGCTTTGAGCAAAACTCATATATTACTGATCCTCATGGTGCCATTGGCTATCAAGCCTTAAAAGATACAATGACTGCTGATGAGAATGGAATATTTTTAGAGACCGCTCATTATTGCAAGTTTGTATCTACCGTTGAAAAAGCATTAGAAAAACCTCTATCTCAACCTGGTTTTGTATCTGAGCTAATGAGTAAGCCCAAAAAGAGTATTACTATGAGCAATAGCTTTAAGGAATTTAAAAGCTTTCTTTTCGGATAATATTGAAACCTTACAAATTCTGGTTTTTCACCAACATACTTACCACCTTTTTCCCGTCTTCCGTTATCAACTTACTTTTTTCCTTAAATCCCAACTTCTGATGGAAAGCCATTGAGTCAGGATTCTGAGGTTTCACATTGACTTCGCAGCACACTAGATCTGTTTCATTTTTATCAAAGAGAAATTCATATAGCTTTCTTCCCATCCCTTTGCCTTTAAATTCTTCTTTGATCACTATACGATCTACATACTCGAATTGTCTGTAATGATTATTAAAGAACTTGTAATTCACACTTCCATAATCTGCTCCTTCTCTTAGCGAGATCATAAAACCGGCAATTTCTCCGTCAATATCTATTACTACAAAATTGGATGCTATTTCCAGAAAACTCAGAAAGTCTTTTCTCCTAATGCTACTGACATGAGGCACTTCTGCCTCATTCAATTTCCGGATTTCAGAAATATCTTTTGTAATCGCTTTTCTAATTACCATATTCTCTAATAAGCTATAAATAGTACAACTGTTTTCTGTTTAAATATTAAGCCTTGTACAGTTAGTATACCAAACAAAATCTATTGTTTTTGAAAACAACTTCAACTAAAACTTTATAAGACATCAATTTTTACACTAAACTTTCATTTCATAAACTATATTTAAATTAAAATCTAAAGATGGACTGCAAGAAATCTGAATTTACTCTCGATACGAATATTACTTATTTAAACTGTGCGTACATGTCGCCTTTAATGCAAAGTGTTGAAGAAGCGGGAATAAAAGGGATCAAGAATAAGAGGCAACCCAATCTCATTTCAGGTCAGGACTTCTTTACTGAATCTAACGAACTGAGAAACGAATTCGCTCAATTAATTAATTGTCAGGAATCTGAGAATTGCGTGATCATCCCTTCTGTTTCTTATGGAATGGCAAATGTGGCCAGAAACTTGAAACTACAGAAGGGAGATAACATAATTGTTGTAGGTGAACAATTTCCAAGCAATGTATATCCCTGGATGGAAGTTGCTCAAAAAGCGGACGCTGAGATCAAAACTATTTCTCCTCCTGATACAAAAACGGGAAGAGGTGAGCTCTGGAATAAACAGATTTTGGAATCAATAGATGAACGGACTAAGCTTGTTGCTTGTGGTCATATTCATTGGGCTGATGGTACAATTTTCGATTTACGCTCGATCAGACATAAAACCTATGAAGTAGGTGCATGGTTAGCAGTAGATGCTACTCAGTCGTTAGGAGCTTTACCATTCGATGTTCAGCAGCTAAAACCCGATGCTTTGATAGCTGCCGGATATAAATCTTTAATGGGACCGTATAGTATCGGAATGGCTTATTATGGCTCAGCATTAAGCTATGGCAATCCGATTGAACAAAATTGGATAAACCGATTCGAAAGTGAAAATTTCTCTAATCTGGTCAATTATAATGAGCATTATCAACCGGGGGCACTTCGATATGAAGTTGGTGAGCACAGTAATTTTATTTTAGTTCCAATGATGCTGGAAGCAATCAAAAAACTAAATGAATGGAAACCTGAAAACATTCAGCAGTATTTGATCGATCTGGTTGAAAAACCGATTTGTTTATTACGGGAATCAGGGTTTATTATCGAAGAGACAAAATATCGCGCTTCAAACTTATTTGGAATTCGTTTAGCGGAACACCATCAAATGAATAAATTGAAAGCAAAGCTTTTGGAATCAAATATTATTGTTTCTTACAGAGGAGATGCAATAAGAGTTTCCCCAAATGTGTATAACGATTCGGGTGATTTAAATAAATTAGTTCAAGTACTAACATCAAACTAACAAAGATGAACACCTCACGAAGAGATTTTCTTAAAACATTGGCTACCGGCTCCACGGTTTCGGTGCTTTCAATGCTCAATCCTGTTGAAACATTATTTCGGGAAAAGCTGAAAAATAAACTCTCCGGAGGCTCGCTACCCACTAAAGATGACTATTCTCTGGATAAACAGATCAAGTATCTAAACCATGGCTCTATAGGAACTATTCCAAAAATTGTACAGCAAGCTCATAGGAAATATTTATCGCTTTGTGAATCCAATCCCTGGTTCTATATGTGGAGTGGCGAGTGGGAAGAACCCATCGAAAGTGTGAGAAAGAAAACGGCAGAGTTTCTAAATGCTGATAGCGATGAAATCAGCTTCCCTCATAATACAACAGAAGTATATAATCTTCTTGCTTTAGGATTACCACTTGGACCTGATGATGAAGTCCTGTTTTCGAATTTGAATCATGCCGGAGCAAGTATTCCTTTTCACATCCATTCAAAGAAAAGAGGTTATTCTGTTAAAGTCTTTGATATTCCTGTTCATGATCTTCCTAACATCACTAAAGAAGAAATCCTGGATCTTTACGAAGCTAATATAACATCCAGAACTAAACTTGTAGTCATTCCTCATATCGATAATACATTTGGGATACGACAACCTGTAAAAGAAATAACCGCTCTTGCCAGATCCAAAGGAGTGGAATTTGTTTCTTTGGATACCGCACAAACAATGGGAATGATTCCTGTCGATGTTAAGGATCTGGATATTGATGTCATTGGAACAAGTGCACATAAATGGATACAAGCTCCGAAAGGAGTTAGTGTAGCTTATTTCAATAAAAGAATTCATCAAAAATTAGATCCGATGTGGGTAACTTGGGGGCAAGAACGTTGGAAAGACTCCGCCAGAAAATATGAAGACTACGGAACCAGAAACTTAGCTGAAGTTTTGACATTAGGGCATTCAATCCAATACCAGAGTAATATTGAAAGCATTTTAAAAGAAGAAAAACTCAAAAACTTGTGGAAACACGCTCAAAATCTATGCGAACAAAACAGTAATACCGTTTGGAGATCACCGTCTGATTGGGAGCTTTCAGGTTCGTTATTCATAGTTGAATTAAAAAATGAGCAACCTTCCATCCTATCAAAAAAACTATTTAAGGAAAACGGATTTGTATTTCGACCTTTTGATCAGCATTCCACGATACGGATTTCTCCAAATGTATTTAATACGACTGAGGAACAGGACGAACTTTTCGAATTAATCGTCTAGTTCAACATCATCAGGAGAATCATCATCCGATACGAGATCCTCGACATCGGAGTCATCTATCATATCATCTTCGTCGTCGTCAACATCTTCGATATCAATTGGAGCAGGTTTCTCTTTTTCGGGTTTCTTTTCAGTAACTGCGCCTGCTCTTCTTAAAAGAATAGCTATATCATCTTGATCATTTTCGGTGGCGATCATTATTGCTGTATCACCGTTCTTATCACGCAACTTAACATCAGCGCCTGAAGCGATCAGAAACTTTACTACTTCATGATGACCATTTTTTGCGGCCAGCATCAGTGCAGTGTGCCCCCATCTTTGTTGAGCGTTTACATCTCCTCCCTTCTCGACCAATAGTTTAACAGCTTCCAGGTTTCCGGCTCTTGAAGCTACAATTACAGCCATATCACCAATTTGCACACCTTTATCAAACAGCAATTTCATCATCTCTATATTGCCGTTTTCTGCAGCTTTGTTGAGAGCAGTACCTCCCATTTTAGTTTCTGCGTTTAAGTCAGCTCCGGCATTGATAAGAAGCTTAACAATATTCAGATGGTTCTTTTCCGCGGCGGTAATAAGAGCATTAGCTCCGCTGGATGTAGATTCATTTATATCTGCTTTTGCTTTAATAAGCTTAGTTACCTCTGCTTCATCTCCGGATTTAGCAGCTATAATTAATTGAGGTTGATCCATATAGTGGTTCAGTTAAAGTGATATTTTCCCGATGATAAAAAACGTGCTTGTATTCTCAAATTAATAAATAATAAAATTTACTATTTGAATGAGCCCTCAACTTCGTAACCGTTGATAAACTCTTCAGAACTCATTCTTTTTTTGCCCGGTAATTGCAGTTCTGTAATCTCAATGGTTCCTTCTCTACATCCTGCCAGTAATTTCCCTTCTTTTTCTAATAGTTTGGATGGAGCCACTTTTATTTCAGGACCTAGCTTTGAACTATAGATCTTCACTTTTTTGTCATTCCAGGTAGTCCAGGCAACAGGGAAAGGATATAATCCTCTGATTAGGTTATGAACTTCCCCAGCAGTTTTATTGAAATCTATTCTTGTATTTTCATTGAACAATTTTGGAGCCGGTGTAGCCTTTGAGTCTTCTTGTTTTTTCAGATCATAATTATCTGACTCTATGAGATCGATTGCTTCTAAAAGTTGACTACTCCCTTCTGCCATGAGTTTAGAATAGATATCACCTGTTGTATCGTTATCGCCAATAGGAATTTTCTTTTGAAGAATAATATTGCCTGTATCCACTTTTTCATCGAGAAAGAAAATAGTACAACCGGTTTCTACTTCACCGTTTATTACAGCCCAGTGAATTGGTGCCGCTCCTCTGTATTTCGGTAAAAGAGATGCGTGGAGGTTAATACTACCGATCTTGGGTATTTCGAGTATATTTTTTGGTAATATTCTAAAGGCAACCACCACAAAAAGATCCGGATTTAATTCTTTCAAAGTCTTTTCAAACTCCTCAGATTTTAGATCCTCGACTTCAATTACCGGTAAGCCTAGTTCCAAGGCTTTTGCTTTCACAACAGTAGGAGCCACTTCAGAACCCCTACCTCTTCTCTTATCTACATTACTTACTACTGCCTGAATAGTGTGGTTCGAATTAAATATCTTCTCAAGACTTGGAATTGCAAAATCCGGAGATCCCATAAAAACGATATTCATCTTATCCCCTTGAAACTATTGGATACTCTACTTCTATATTTCCCAGATCTATTTGTTCAAGATCTGATTTGACCATTCTTTTTCTAAAAGAGCTTAGATAATCAATGAATAGTATTCCATTTAAATGATCGTTTTCATGTTGAATGATCCGCGCGATCCAACCTGAAAATTCTTCCACCTTTTCGCTAAAATCTTTGTCTCTGTACTTGATCACGATCGTTTCCGGCCTGAACACTTTTTCACGAACTTCTGGTATGCTTAGGCAGCCTTCATCCATCGGGATATTTTTTCCTTTTTTCTCAACGATCTCAGGATTAATAAAGACCATTACCCCGTGTTTTTCTTCTTCATCTTCAACAACAGGATCTCCATCCATAACAAAGATTTTAAGAGATTTTCCAATTTGAGGAGCAGCTAGTCCTACTCCATCAGAATTGTACATGGTCTCGATCATATCTTCTATAAGCTCAGAAACCTCTTCCGTTAATTCGCTTATGGGCTCGGTTTTATCCCTTAAAACAGAATCATTGTAGGTAACAATGGGTAAAATTGACATAAAAAATTAATGTTTAGACTCTAAGTAGGCCTGTAAGATAAGGGCTGCGGCGATTCTATCCACACGTTCTTTTTTTCTTCTCTTTTTTTGGGGTACTCCTATTTCTATCATCACATCAAGAGCTTGATTAGAAGTATATCTCTCATCAATTTTAAATACCGGAATTTCAGGATACAGATTCTTTAACCGATTTATAAATTCCTGAACCATTCTGGTTGCCTCTCCTTCTTCTCCATTTGGCATCAGAGGCCAGCCTATTACAAAACCCTCAACCTGAGACTCTTCCACTATATGAGTTATTTTATCAATAATCTCATCCGGTGAAAAAGTCCCAACTGGCGAGGCAATAGTCTGTAAAAGATCGGTTTGGGCTAACCCACAACGTTTTTTACCAACGTCAATACCGATCAAGCGTGCATAGTTTTGCACTATTATTTCTTTTTTACGTCTTCCAGAGGTTGGCGTAAAAACGACTTCATTAACTTACTTGGCTTGAAATGTGTTTTACGGTGAGCGGGCACGTAAATCACTTCATTAGTTTTGGGATTTCTGGCTTTTGGTTTTGCTTTAGTCTCTTTTACTTCAAGCACTCCAAAATCTCTAATTTCGATTCTGCACTCTGTATCTGCAGACATCATTATTTCTCTTAATGCAACAATTACCGCGTCAACCCATGGTTCAGCGTTTATCATTGCCTCGTCTTGTGCTTCCGCAACACGACGAACAACATCCCGTTTGGTGTATGTCATCATAATAATAGTAGTTTAGTTAAAGCGAGTATATCTCGCGTTGTCCTTTTGATTTATCCGCTTCTTAACTTTTTGCTTATTTTGAAACCTAAAAGCGATTCTAATCATTGCTGGCAATATACTTACAAGTATAGACTCTCAAAAATTAATATTGTTAAAGTTATTCATATCTAAGAACATTTTTTACTCCTTCAACTCTTTCTAACCTTTTCATGATCTTCTTAAGATGTGATAATCCATCAACATAAAGAGATATAATTCCCTCGAACATACCGCTGTCACTATTTACATTTATACTCTTCATATTTGTTGATAAGGATTTAGACAATACATCAGTAATATCGTTGATCATCCCTACTCTGTCCTCTCCGATCACTTTTACAGCACCCAGAAATTTCGTCTCAATATTCTTAGACCAGTCAACATCTACAATTCTCTCGCCTTCAGTTTTGATCAGATGAAGTGCATTATTACACATTGATCTGTGAATTTTAATATCACCGGTTCTGCTTATAAACCCAATTACATCATCTCCAGGAATCGGATTACAACAGTTTGCATAAGAATATTTTACATTACTCAGCTCGCCATTTATAATTAAAGACTTTCCGTCTCCTACAGACCTTGCTTCCTTTATATACTTTTGCTGGATCTCATCTTCAGTAGCTTTAGTGGATTCACTTTGCTCTTCCTCAATTCTGCCGGTGCTCTTATACTTCTTTACCTCTCCGAACAATTTATTGACATCAAAAGAGCCTACCCCAATAGCATAAAACATATCTTGCGTGGTAGTAAAGTCATACATTTTTGCAAACTTAGTAAGCTCCTGATCACTGATCTCGATCTTACCACGATCAATCCTTTTATCCCAAATAGCTTTTCCTTCATCAGAAACCGCTCTTTCTTTTTGTTTTATGTACTGACGAATTCTGGATTTTGCCTTATGCGTAACTACATCATCAATCCAATCTACATTCAGATTGATCTTATTACCTGTCAGTATTTCAACCTGATCCCCGTTAGAAAGCTTTTGTCGGAGCGGAACCATTTTACCATTTACTTTAGCAGCCATTGCACGTTCCCCAACTTCGCTATGAATATCAAAAGCGAAATCAATAGCAGTTGCACCGTTTGGCAACGTAGTTAGCTCTCCTTTTGGAGTAAACACATAAAGTTCTTCTTGGTACAGATTGAGCTGAAAATCCTTAACGAAATCAGTTGCTGCATCAGGTCGGGGATTGTCTAAAACATCTCTTACCCAGTTTACAAACTTATCAAGACTTTCAGATCCTTCCTGGGCTCCTTCTTTATACTTCCAGTGAGCAGCCAGTCCCTTTTCTGCGATGTCATCCATCTTTCGTGTACGAATCTGCACTTCTACTTTTTTACCCTGATTGGTGATCACGGTAGTATGCAATGATTGATAACCGTTGGCTTTAGGAACCGAAATGAAATCACGAAAGCGTTCAGGAATCGGAGTGTACCAATCAGTAAAAATCGAATACACTCGCCAGCAATCTTCTTTAGAATGAGGCTCTCCCAAAATTACCCTTATCGCAAACAGGTCATAAATTTCTTCGAATGGCTTTTGCTGACGCTGCATCTTCTTATAGATGGAGTAAATATGCTTTGGTCTGCCTTTTATCTCAAAATTTAACTTCAACTCCTTTAGCTGCTTTTCAACAGGAGTCATAAATTGTTTGATGAACTTTTCTCTCGATTCCTTCTTTTCTTTAAGCTTTCTTGCAACAAATTTGAAGGATGTAGGATCCAGCGTTTTAAAACAGAGGTCCTCTAATTCATTTTTGATCTTGAACAATCCAAAACGATGAGCAAGTGGAGCATACAGATCCATTGTCTCGTTAGCGATCTTCATTTGTTTTTCTCTTTTCAGATGATGAATGGTTCTCATGTTATGAAGACGATCCGCAAACTTTATTAATACAACCCGGATATCCTCAGCCATTGAGAGGAGCAGCTTCATAAACGTTTCAGCTTGCTTGCTGTCTCTGCTTTTAAAGACACCTTCTATTTTCGTAACTCCGTTAATGATCACAGCTACTTCTTTGCCAAACCAATATTCTATATCCTCAAGAGTAACAGAAGTGTCTTCAACGGTGTCGTGTAATAGAGCAGCTATCACAGAGATCTCATCAATGTTGATCTCTCTGGCTACAATTTTAGCTACTTCAACGGGGTGGTAATAATACGGTTCTCCGGAAGCCCTGACCATTCCATCATGTGACAAGTAGCATAGCTTGAAAGCTTTTTCTACCTGTTCCTCATTTATTTCACCAATAAACTCCCGACATTCTTCCAGGAGCTGCTTCAGATCTTGTTTCTGAGCTTTCTTAAGCTTGAGACTTTCTAAATCCGTACGTGCTATTTCTTTTAAATCACTCATTATTTAACGCGAACAATTGCCCTTTATGTAAGGTTTCATCCTACTAAGAAAGTTGAATATAAAACGTATAAAAAAAGCGGTTGAGTGTGAACAAAACCGCTGTTTGTAGTTAACTAAATTTAAAAACTAAGTACAACCCCAAAAATAATTCTGCCTGTTTTATCATTGAGATCGGGAACTTCAAGATTCCGGCTTGAGAATCTATATTCAACAAAAGGTTTAACCAATGGAATAACAGTTACTTTTGCTCCTGCAAATGTATTCCAATAGATATTAGATTCCTCTTCTTCACTTGGTTGTTGATTTGGTGGTGGTGGATTTGAAAAATCCTCTGCGCTTAGATCTACCGTTTCTGAGCCCAACCCTGCGCCAATATATGGCTCCAATAAACCCAGGGTTACTCCCGCATATGCAGCTAATCCAAAATCATAGTTCTCGATACTTTTGTCATAAGAGAAAGTTGTTTCATCGACGGTATTGGTTTCACTGAAATAACTAAAATGTGCTCGAAGCCCAAAATTCACCACCGGTATCGAATTCAAAAACCCGGATTGAATACGCACTCCAAACCCGCTTTGTGGTTCTTCATCTCTAAGCTCAAAAGAAGCGCCGACTTCTATTTGTGCCGAAGCTGTATTAATTAACACTACACTAAGCAGAATGGGAAATATCTTCTTCATCATGTCTATAGAATCTTTTTTTGTTTTCAGGAATGTACAAAACAGATACCAGAAATAATTCGAAATTTATTGAAAACAATATTGAAGTAGTCCCATATTAAGTTGTATATTTTGCGCCTTCCGAATGGTTAGTGTTTTTAACTACTGACAATCAATTTGGAAGAACAAACCAAGCCCGAGTGGTGGAATTGGTAGACACGTTGGACTTAAAATCCAATTCTAATTAAATTGGAGTGCCGGTTCGAGTCCGGCCTCGGGTACTTTTAGCCTTTTGTAAGTATATTTTTTATAACAACTTACAAGAGGCTATTTTTGTTTTGGTCTCGGTATTGGTCGATGTTCGAGTCTACACTTTGTAGCCTCTTTTAAATTTATTTAGCTTGAAGATTACTACTCAATAAAATGAATTCCTCTTTTTTTGAGCACAAAAGATAATTTATTCCAGCTTTTTAAAATGCTGTAGTAATTATAGACATACTTAATAAAGAAATGACACAATTGTCTGTCTATACTAAATCAAGATTTCTTTTCAACGTCTTTATTCTCTTTAGCTTTTTTTTCGATTAACTTTTTAGGAGGAACTACGGGAAGGAAAACTTTATCTTTATATCGATAGTTTGTAAGTAGTGATGCTAAATAACCTCTTGTACTTGAATATGATAAAGAAACTAGTGTTTCCAATATCCCTATATTTTCTTCCTTATCGATGTCTTCCGCTTCAATTCCTTTTATTATAAAAGAACTTCTCAACCTTACATCGATAAGCTCTTCATTCGTTAATTTAGATTGCAACATTACTCTTATATCCAAAAAACATTCATTTGTATCTTTATCATAAGATGTTTCAGTCTGTATTTTAATAGGTTGTCCTCCAATAGCCTCATTAATGTCACTAACTCGGGGCTCGATAATATTTGAACTCACTAAAAAAATATTTGTATAACGGTATTGAATATTCTTTTTCATTGAACCAATGCTAGAACAAATTCATCTGAGTCCTTACTACTAATTTCAGTAGTGCTTGAATTCGTATTTTTATGTAGAGTCATAAAATAATTATTTGAAGTGTCAATACGCGATTCATTCTCAACCTCAACACCCTCTTCTAAACAATCAGACACGTCAATCAATTCCAAAAAATCAGGTGTCATTCCAACCGCATTTGCTAGTTCAAATATTTTCAATATTGAAATATTAGTTTTTGGGTCTAATAGTTGCGTAACGGCTGATTTAGAAATGTCTAATTTTTCTGCAATATCTTTCTTTTTTCCATTATTGTCTTTGAGTTGTTTTAATATTGATGCAGAAAATTCTTCCAGAAACAGGCTAGCTCTAAAATCAAATTTAGTTAATCGTTTAGAGAATCTATCTCTTTTACTTTCTGGATAACTACTTAATAAGTTTCTGAAACTTTTTTTCATTTTCACTGATCCATTTTAAAGTGTTCGTAATAATTTTATCAGCTGATTTGAACTCAAGGTTTTCTTTATTCTTTTTATCTTTAACAAAAACATGAGTTAAAATTATAACTGAATGATCACAAATTTCCTCAATTGTGAATGGTATTCTTATAACTTTTGAACCTTCTTTTATGTACAACAAGTTTGTATGACCCTGAGCCACTGAATAACATTTCTGTCTTCTAACAACTTCGTACCCATTATCAGCTAAGGAGTCAATTTTACTTATAATTATATCACTAGACTTAACATAATTTTCATCTGCACAAAAATCCGAGTAACTCATCTTGTTACCTAAATTTTTGTTTACACTTACGACTAAGTGTTTTTTACCTTGTTTTTCCAGTTCTATCAAGTTAAGATATATCTAAACTATTAAAAAATATTTTTTGTAAAACAATTTATACCAGTTAATAACTACGGAATTAAACAACAGAAATTATTGATTTTAATCAATAGCTAAAATTCCATTATCTGCCAAATATTTTTAAGCCAAAAAGAGCGATAATCTGGTCTCCATATTGGTCGATGTTGATATCTTAAATAGTAAAAAATAATATTGATTTCGCAATATTAATTACAATAGGCACACCTTTTTGCTATTTGAAATGTAATTTCGTCTATTTTAGACTCCAGTATTACGGCCTCGGGTACTTTAAAGCCTTGTAGCTCATATATTTATAGAGTTACAGGGGTTTTTTGTTTTCACATGATTGTCAATGCTTACCATTCTGGGGACAACATAGGGACACAGAACTTTTCCTCGTTCCGTAGCTCTGCTGCGGAATGACCACCAGAAGCTCTGCTTCAAAAATATTTTGTAAGGAATTACTTCTAAAATGGTATTACCCTACATGGGAAGAAGCAGATACAAAATCTACGAAGAGCATTATCCATACTTCATAACAAGCACATTTAATGATCAGCTTTCATTATTTGCAGATCAAGAAGTAGCTAAAATAGTTCTTAATTCCTTGCGATTTTTGCAGGAAGAAAGATTAATAACACTATATGCCTATGTGTTTATGCACGATCACCTTCATTGTATAATGGCAGGAAATAACCTTTCTGATAAACTCCGTAAATTCAAATCATATACTGCAAGAACTATTATTGATTACCTGACAGAGACGAATAGAACATACTATTTAAAAAGACTTAAAAATGGGGTTAATAAAGAAAACTCAGAGTATAAAGTCTGGCAGGAAAGCTTTCATCCTAAACAAATTAGAACTACTGAAATGATGATTCAGAAAATATCTTATATCCATTTTAACCCTGTGAAAGCTGGTTTTGTGAACAGAGAGATTGAATGGAGATATTCTTCTGCACGTAATTATGAAGGATTAGATGGGCTTGTTCCTATTCGAGTGTTTGATAGATAAAGTAATGGGGGTAATGGGGAGCCGAGCTCCCATTAGCATTCCGCAGCAGAGCTACGGAACGAGATTAAAAATAATCCAATTTCAATCTTGTTTCGCTTTAATTTATTTAGGTAAGTCAAAATAATTTTTTCCATTTATTTTTTAATAAAGCTCTTTACTCTTTCAAGTTCACAACTTAAAAGCAACAGCAAAGATAGTCTGTAAGTCCCATTCTAAATCTAATTCACAAGTCGACGCTTCATTGCTCTCTTTGATGTCACCGGCTTTTCGATCTTATATCTGAACGTAAAAGATGCTCCATTATCATTGTTAATGACAAAACTGGCTTTTAACTGTTTTAACAACACCGAAACCAATCGGAAGCCCAATGTTTCCGGTTTTTCCAGTTCAAAGTTTTTGGGAAGCCCCGGACCATTATCCTCAACTTTGATCGTCACTTCTCCATCAACAGAAAACATATTTACCTTGATCACCGGATCTAAAGCATCAGAGCCATACTTAAAAGCATTTACCAACACTTCGTTTAAAAGTAATCCCGTTGGGATAGCCTGTTCAATACTTAGACTAACCGGACTTGCTTCCAGCTCCAGCCTCGGTTTTTTAATTTTTTGATATCCTTTGAGTTGAATATTCTCAATAAGATCGTTTATGTATTCATCCATTCTAATGCTGGAGAACGTTTCGTTTTGATATAAACGCTCATGCACTAATGCCATGGAACGTATCCTGGATACAGTATTTACAAAACTTTCTCCCCTGTTCTCTTTCTCAATCTCATTCTGTTGCAACTGAACTAAGGTGGAAACCAAAGCTAAATTATTTTTTACCCGATCATGCACTTCTGATAATAGATATGTTTTTTCTACCAGCTGATCTTTAATTTTCTGCTCAGCTTCTTTTCTGTGCGTTATATCATTAATCACACCATAAATACCGGTAATCTCTCCATCCACAATAATAGGAAGGTTGGTAACTTCAGCGGAAATATAACTTCCGTCTTCTTTTAAAATTTGTGTTTCATAAGTCTGAGATCTTCCCTTTAAAGCCAACAGAAAATGCTTTCTTACTCTTTCTACCTGAGTCTCATCCACAAATCTTTGAAAAGTTGAATTTTTCATTTCATCAGCTGAGTAACCTATCAGTTGCTCAAGTACTTTATTGGCATTGATCAATTTTCCTACAGGCGAGACTGAAAAAACTGCATTTGGGTTTTGATCGAACAGAGACCGGTACTTTTGCTCACTAAGCTCTATTTCTTCACTCCATTTTCTAATGCTTTTTAAGAATCTCAATGAGAGTATGCTCCCAACTATTATACTTATTACAACCAGAGAAATAATTACACATATAATTACCAAGTTTAACAGCTCTGTTCCTCTCGCCAGAGATATGGATAATTTAAACTGCATTACTGTTAGTTCATCATCCAGTTCTATAACTCTTGATATCAGTTTTTCCTGTTCTGATTCCGTGAAGCTATTCTCATTGATCAGCTTCTCAGCTCTGTTTGAAATGCCTTCCAATTCAAAGATCAATGAATCAGATTCGATCCATAACGCAACTGTTTCTTTGAATTCACTGAATTCGTGAAAATTTTCGAATGTGGTTATCATTTTTCCTATGTCAGCCGGTACTGAATGCGTTTTTTCCAGCAATGCTCTTACCAACTCTCTGTCAGTATTATCATCCTTCAGTTCGATCCTGATCTGCTCCATTTCTTTAATAAGAAATACAGAACTTTCTACTTTGGTTTTATAACTCTGATCCTGAGTGCGAAGGTAGTTTACCAAATTGAAGGTTACGTCTTTCCGCGCAGTAGTCCAGTTAGTTTGGAAAGATGCAAACCCTCGTAATGCTGATAATGAGTTTGTAGATACAACAATAGAAATAAGAAGAGATATCACCAGTACAATAAATACCAGTAAAATACTCACCACTTTCATATCAACATTCAGCTTGCTGATGTATCTTTTTTTATACAAACTTTTGATGTCCTTCATACTTTAAATAATCACTGTACCCTAATACCGCCCAAAACATTACTAGAAATCAAAACAGAATACTATTATAACTTAAATGAGGCAACTTATTTAGTTTTAACCATAAATAGAACTAACAAATAGGTTTTTTGTAATTATTATAATCTAAAAATCTTTAGTAATAAGAATTTTCTTTATCCATTAAACCTCTTATTATATAAGCTGATTTAAGAAGAGCTAATTTTATGGACAAGAAACAGAAAACGGTTATGATCGTTGAAGACGATCTCATCCTTAATCTGCTTTACGAAAGCTATTTAGAAAAACTGGGCTACGGGGCTGAGGGCGAACTTGTATACGGGAAAACTGCTATAGAAATTGCAAAACGTATAAAACCCGATTTGATCCTAATGGATATCTCTCTTGAAGGAGAAATGGATGGTATTGACGCCATGCTCGAGATCAGAAAATTCTCAGATGTACCTGTAATTTACATTACAGGTAATTCAGATCCTTATCATGTGGAAAGAGCAAAAGAAACCAATTATCTGGATTATTTAGTTAAACCTATCGAATTTGATGTTTTGAAGGAATCTTTAGTTAAAAACTTCGAAAAGCTTTAGAACATCACTTCAATTTCTTTCTTCATCTTTTTTTACCACCATTAAAATGGATGGGATCAAAGATTCTCCTATTTTATATACATGAACATTAATACAGCCAAAAAAATTGGTCGCAATCGCCTATTGCGCTGGATACTCCTGATGGTAGGCCTGTTTGCTATTATTGCACTCACCGGGATGAATGTTTTTAGCCTTTATGACATCCGGGAAAGAGTAACTGAGAGTGAGAGCGAACGTCAGCTTAAGAAAGCCGAAGAATTAACTGCTCTTGTTCAAAGTAAAATTTATGATCCCTTTACAAAACCCCTGAATATAGATGATCAAACTGAAGCATCTTTGGAAAATAACGGGGAAATTTCAAAAACATTAGAAAAGATCTTTATTGATCTGGCCGATAATCCCTACACTTCTTCTATTTATTATACCCCTGCTTCTAAAGATCCTTGTGAAACCGGCACCTCCATTTATTACTTCAATCAAAGTGATATGAAAATGGAAACAACCGGTGATTATAGCAGTTTGGTTTGCGACGGGGTTGGTCTTATACGCTCTGCTACTCGAATTCAGATCAATAATTTCGATCTCAGATGGCGTTCCATGATAGAGTTTGACGCCCATCGTAGCATGAATATTGGATTGATCAACTTAACCGAGAACAGGGTAATTGGGTATTTTACTTTTATTTTGGATCAGGAAGCAATTGTAAATAAGCTCATCGCACCACTCATTTATGAATACTTTGGTGGAATCGAGAATGATGGAACCATTGTATGGCTACATGATCATCGCAGAGATATTGTCTTAGCTTCCAATAACTCGTCTGTAGATTTTAGTGTTGATCTGGTAGATAACCGAGTACGTTTTCCAAGATTCTTCGGTGACTGGATCATAAAAGTAGCTTTCCTGAATCCACCGATCACCTCTGCTTATCAGGATACCTTTAGAAAAAATATTATAGTTCTTGGTTTTGCTGTTCTATTCTTAGTAGGCTCTTTACTGTTCATGTTCTACACTGCTCAAAAAGAACGAGAGCTTTCAATGAGGCAAGCAGGTTTTCTGGCTAATGTTACCCATGAGCTTAAAACTCCTTTAGCTGTTATGCAGGCAGCCGGGGAAAACATTTCTGATGGAAGAGTCACTGAACCCGAACGTCTTAAAAAGTATGGAGCTCATATTTACGATGAATCTATTCGTCTGAGAAAAATGATCGAAAAACTTCTGGACGTAGCTAAATATGATGCAGGCCAAACTCTCATAAATAAAACTCATCAAGATCTTAAAGTATTGATCGACAATTATTTGGCTGAGAATGAGGAGTTCATATTAGAAAAAGGATTTGAACTAGATTACAACTCCGAACAGGAAACTGATTTTAATGTTTTAGTAGATATAGATAGTATTGAAACCATCTTAAGTAATCTTTTTGAAAATGCTATTAAGTATAGCTTTGAAACAAAAAAGATCGCTATAAAATTATTTGAAGATGAATCTCAGATCAAACTCTCTATTCGGGATCACGGTGTTGGTATCCGCAAAAACGAACTGAAAAACATATTTAAGAAATTTTACAGAGTAGAAGAAACTCTGGTTGCTAAAACAAAAGGTCATGGATTAGGATTGAGTATTGTAAGAAACCTTGTTCTGTTGAATGGAGGTGATATTCATGTAGAAAGTGAATATGGTGTAGGAACAACTTTTGTGCTCTCTTTTCCAAAACTTAATACTCAAGAAATTTAAAACTACTCAAAAAAAAGTAGTATTATCCAATTTTACAATCTCAAACTAAGAAGATATGGCAGAGAAGAGTTCTAAAATCCTGATAGTAGAGGATGAACCCAGTCTAATTTTTACACTTCAAGATACACTAGAGGGTGAAGGATTTACCGTATTTGTAAGTGAAGATGGAGAAAGTGCGGTTGAAATGGTCAAGGAGCATAACCCTGACTTAATGATTCTCGATATTATGTTACCCGGGAAAAGCGGATATGATATTTGTAAAGATGTACGTGAACTTAAGTACACATTTCCGATTATTATGCTTACTGCTAAAGATCAGGAAACCGATAAGGTTAAAGGACTTGAGCTTGGAGCTGATGACTATCTTACTAAGCCTTTTGGGGTTAAAGAACTTCTTGCAAGAATTAAAGCACGCTTAAGAAGAGCCGGCACATATTCGAATGCAGGTGAAGTTGATATTCTTCAATTAGGTGAAGTTAAACTGGATCTGGCGGAAAGCGAAGCAATCCATCCCGGAGATAAGGTTGTAGAACTTACAGCCCGTGAGGTTGAATTGATAAGATATTTACTTTCTCATGCTAACAACCCGGTTTCCAGAGATGAGCTACTCGAAAAAGTATGGAGATATGAATACAGCACAAATACCAGAACTGTAGATGTTCATATTTCAAAATTAAGAGCTAAAATCGAAGTTCATCCCGATGATCCACGCTACTTAATTACGCTGCACGGAGTCGGATATATGCTAAAGTCGAATTAAGAGTTATCACGAACAAACTTAATAAAGTTCTCAACCTGAGAATCTAAAAGTTTTTGCTTGAAATCATCTTTTAAGCCTGTTTCCGGATCAAATTCTTTTGATACTCTGGGTATAAATACTCTTTCTGGAAATTGAAGTGCATTTCTGTAATTAGCTATCATTTGAAATTGTTCAACAGACCTCAATGCTCCGAATGCTCCTGAAGCTTCGCCTATAAATGCCATTGGCATCTTTTCAAATGCCCCCGGAAACGGGAGGTAATCGATAAACATTTTGAGAATTCCCGGAAATCCCCCATTGTATTCCGGAATCACAAATATGAGCGCATCAGCATTCAAAATAGGGTCTCTGAATTTTTTTATGGACGGAATTTCTTTTCCATATTTACCACCTATCACATCAACTAATGGAAAATCCTCCAAGCTTATTACTTGAGCTTCTATATCTTTAGTTTTGTAAAGCCCCGACACATATTGGGATACTTTTAGTGCCCATGAGTTAGGGCGATCTGTACTGCTGATTATTTTTAAATTCATTCAGTTATTGAGTTTTTCATAAGTAACAATATTCCTGTCAAATCATTCATTTGTTTGAAGTGTTTGTTAATTTGCCCGACTAAGTTTTTAATTTATTAAAGAAATTACGATAATCGTATAGAATAAATAGGTTTCAAAACATTACACATACTTAAAGCCTTTCTTAAGGCAATCTGATAATGGCTAAACTTTCAATAAAAGATCCTAGGATAGTTTCTGTTATTGGGCTCATTGGTTTAATAGGATATATAACTGACGCGTTATTATTTCCCGTTTCGTATGAGCTTGCACTTATGAATATTGCCTGCAGTTTTTTTACTTCTCTGGCTTTAATTTTTCATTTAGTAAAAAAGCCAAAAATCGAACTCAGCCTTTCTCTGTTTGCACTTATTTTGTTAGTAAATCTTTTGGTAGCTCCTTTCTTTCAAATAGCTGAACCTGATTTTTCTTCATTCTACATCAGGAACACACTTTTCTTTTGGGTAATAATGCCTCTTTTGGGATTAACAATTCATAAGAACATGTTCATTATAAGTGCAGTATTGTACCTCATACAGTTTGGAGTAATATTATTAGTCAGTAAAAATCCTTTTTTAGTGAACTCCTCAGCTACAATTTTTTTGGTTCTTATCGGATACCTCTACATAATTTTGTTTTTACTTCGAATGCTTGAAGAAGCTGCCCTAAGAACAGAAAAACTAATTACCAAACTACGTGAGAATAACACTGAGTTAGTTAATAAAAAGGAAGAACTAAGTTCACTTGTGAAAACTAAAGACAAACTCTTCTCCGTTCTGGCTCATGATCTACAATCTCCTTTTATGGGCATTTCAGGCCTTAGTGAAATGATCAAAAAAAATGCCCAAAAAGGAAAAAAGGATGAAGTAATTGAATATAGTAAGATGATCGCTGATACAACTAAAAGAACCAGCACGCTCTTTACAAACCTACTCGACTGGGCTGCAAGCCAAACTGGTGAGCTGGAAATGAAACATACTATTAATAACTTGGATGAATGTCTGGATGAAACTATTGCTTTACTACAAGACCATCAGCAGAGAAAGAATATTACGATCCTGAAAGACAATACTAATATCAAAATTAGTGCAGATCCGAACGGACTTAAAACGGTTCTAAGGAATCTGATTTCTAACGCTCTTAAATTCACTCCTCATGATGGAATAATTAAAATTTCAGCTGAAAAGAACAGAGACGAAGCTGTTGTATCCATATCCGATTCAGGTATTGGTATTAAGAGCGATTTGATCCCTAAGATATTTAAAACGGATACTTATATCAGCACAGAAGGAACTGATGATGAACACGGAACAGGAATTGGCTTAAGTCTCTGTAAAGAAATGATCGTTCGGCATAATGGCAAAATTTGGGCAGACAGCAAACCCGGTCAGGGGAGCATTTTTTACTTTTCACTTCCCAATTTAAACTCAGTTCAAGAAGATTGAGACCTTTTTTTAATCTCATTTAATCTCTTTATCAGCAAACCTTCTCTCCCTTCTTTTCCTGGTTCATAAAACTTTTTCCCATTCAGTATCTCAGGAAGATATTCCTGATCAACCCAATTTCCTTCAAAGCTGTGAGGATATTTATAATCTTTTGAAGCATTTTCTGTATCTAGGTATGTAGATGAAAGTCGATTAGCGGTTCTGTCTTTTAAATAAGGAGGAACAGCTCCCACTCCCTTTTCCCGTACTTCTTTACTAGCTTCAAAAATACCTTTGGTACTGTTACTTTTCGGGCAAATACTTAAGTACGTACAAGCATGGGATAAAAAATACATTCCTTCCGGCATCCCTGTTTTCATAAATGCCTCCTGACAGGAATTAACGATTGTAATCGCATTTGGTTCAGCCATTCCCACATCTTCACTGGCGAATATGAGTAATCTCCTGAAAAGGAAATTAGGATCATCCCCTCCTTCCAACATGGCATTCATCCAATATAGCGCTGCGTCAGTATCCGAACCTCTTAAAGATTTTATAAAAGCTGAAGCATAATGGTAGTGCTCGTCTCCTGTTCTATCATAACGAACATTTCTTCTTTGTATACTTTCTTCGGCGATCTCTTTGGTGATATGGATTTCACCCTGCTCATTTTTCTTACTTGATAAAACCGCTACTTCCAGTGCATTCAATGCATTTCGAACATCTCCTCCGGCATAATCAGCTAAATGATCTAATGCTTCTTTATCTGCTTGTATGTCTTTATCTCCTAAACCTCTTTCTTCGTCTGCAAGAGCTCTGTCCAACATTCTTCTTACATCAGGAACCGTTAAAGGAAACAACTCGAACAACTGACATCGCGAAAGCAATGGATTAACTAATGAGTAAAATGGATTTTCTGTTGTAGCTCCTACCAACGTAATGATCCCTGATTCCAGATGAGGAAGTAATGCATCTTGCTGAGCTTTATTCCAACGATGGATCTCATCTACAAAAAGAATGGTTTTTCGTCCATTCAACTTTTTTAGTTTTTCCGCTTGCTCTACTACAGCTCGGAGCTCTTTTATACCATCCAGAACAGCGTTGATGACTTTAAAACTGGCTTTGATCTCTTTTGAAATGACATGCGCTAAGGTAGTTTTTCCGGAACTAGGCGGACCATAAAAGATCAATGATCCAATGATCCCACTTTCGATCATTCTTTGAAGCATCTTTCCTTCACCTACCAAATGTTCCTGACCTGCAAACTCTTCTAACGACTGTGGACGCATTCGGGTTGCTAGTGGTTCATCGGAATAACTATTTCCTGAATCGTTTACTTGAAATGAAGATGCATTTTTATCTTGAAATAGATCCATTTTGTTGGATTGGTTGAACATGTGCAATATATGTTATTGCAGGGCAAAAATCACACTGTACAAATGACAAATCTCAATCCTAACTATAAAAGTGATTTTTGGTTTCCGTACTTCGCAAGATACTGATCCAGTTTGACTTTTTTTCTGGTGCTGTCACTGGTCATATAGCGAAGCTTGCCAAAGATCTCTCTTTCCTGCCACGCCCGGTCAAATCGACCAAAGCACCAGAATATTCCGGAGTAGCTGTTTGGGTCCCTCCCATCGATCGCATATTTGTTATTCAGTTCTATCATGTATTCTAATGCGGTTCGGTGATCGGGAGTCCACTCTATGATCTTTTTTCCCCACAACATTCGTAAGTAATTATGAATGATTCCCTCCTCTCTCAACTGGGTTTGTGCGGCATTCCAAATTTCGTCATGTGTTTTGGATTGTTCAAATTCTTCCAAAGTGTACACATATTCCCTAACGTCATTTTTGTGTTCTTCCATGGTTGTTTTTGCCCAGTTTGGCAGAGACTCAAATTCATCGTAATTATTTACATGATGTGCATAATGAAATCCAACTTCCCGCCAGGTGATCACTTCGTCGAGAAAGCTTTCTATATTTCCGTCCCCGTTAAAAAAGCCACTATTCTTACCTCCGTTTGGTGTAAGATCTTCAAGAGTCCACCCTTCGGGCTGATGATCAAGAGCAGCTTTAACGATCTCATATTCACTGATCTTTCCGAAATGTAACCAGGGACTTAATCCACTCGTTTTCTTTTTGTCGGGGTGATTTCTTTTCTCGTCGTATTCCAGCAAACTATGCCCAATAAAATGTCCCAGTTTTCCCAATGCTGCTTGTCGGGTTCCGGTCATTTCGATAACTCCCACTTCATGATCAATATCTAACCCGGATATAGTTTCTTCTATGTTTTCCAGCATCTTATCTGCTTTTGGATAATCATTCAGAAAATCTTTGGGTAATTCGATCTTATCTCTGTTCTCTAACTCTTCGATTGGATCTTTCTTGGGTGGATTTGTGAATCCTTCCTTGAAATGTTTTTGCATGATCTTTCTGAACAGATATGCTGAGTACGGATCTTTATCAGTTACCCCAAGTGGAATGATACCATTTGAATCAATTGTGGTATATGGAACATCAATTTTATCTGCTACCCGTTCGTTGTGTTTTTTTATGATGAAGACAGGATATTCATCCGAAATAACATTACATGCATTTTCAGCTAATCGATAGAACAGTCCTTTACCTGCTCCGATCTCCGGTTCCACAAAACTGAAATAATTCAGATCGTTGGATTCAGCAAAGTCCAGATTCTCTTTCATTCCTTGCATGATAAATGCGTGGAATCGATCACACGCCCATGGGTATTCAATTGAAAGGCCTTCGTAGATAAGCAGTGGTTTCCCTAATTTATTTGCCCAACCTATGGCATATTCAAGAGCGTAGTTATACTGGAATCTTCGATTGATCTGCATCCAATAAAGAACATAATCGCCGTTCTCGTTTGGTTCATTGTTGTTTCTGGAAAACTTTCGGTAACTGTTGATATTTTTCATAAGCATTTGATCTTTTGGTTAAACCAATTGCTTATGTTCGAAATTCCATCTTCTTAATATGTTCTTTGGTATTTAAAAATTTGGTCTGAGTATGGCCGGATAATTGTAGTCGCAGTGAAATTATTAACCTTATCTGAAGAAATGGTAATGGTAGCGGAAGAATCATCCGGGTTTGTAACCAACAAGTAATGAAATTCTGAATTTATAATTTCTGTAATATTCTCAGCATTAAATTCAGCTAAAACCGAGATGTCATCAAACTCTAAGATTTCTTCCGCTATTATAAATGAAACATCGGTAAGCTCCATCCGCATTACATCATGAGTTCTGCTCATCTGTGAGCTTTTGTCTACATTTTGAAACCAATGTATCTTAGACGCTCCTGCAATCATAGGCATAACAACAATTATAAGCATTAAAGCACTCCCGGTATACCAAAGTGCTGTTGGATTTTCTCTTTTTTCGGATTGGATAGTCCCTTTTACAAACAAAAAAGGGATAACAACAAAAATAAGTATTAAGCTTATTGTTATTCCTGCTCTTGCTCCTTTGTAGAAGGCAGAAGTGGTTTCATCTCCCGAAAACTCGTTAATGGATTCTATCACAGAAATTCCATTCACTTGAGTAGACGGGACCGTACTTGGCAAAAATACATCCGGATATTTTGACATTGAATACGAATCAGTAATAGTAATTAATGCATAGGAAATTATAATGCCTATTAACACGGATGATAACCAGGGTAGCCATTTATTAGTTTTGTCTTTCATGGGTAACTCCCTCCTTTGTTAATGTCGTTTTTGTTTGAAGAAGCCCAACAGAACCATTCCAATTTTCAAAATCATCATCCCAACTTTGAGAAAGAGGTGCTGTTGAAAATATCGCAAAGCTATCAGATCCGGGATCTGTGTAATAAACAAAGTTCAATTCCTTTTCCAGTTCAGCTGTTTTTACCTGAAATCTCTGATCATCTTTAAGTCGCTCACCAAAAAAATCAGTAGCAACTTCAATAACCGATACATCATCTCCTTTTTCATTTGATAACAGATACGCCCTGTAAACCTCTAAAAGCTCTGCTCTGATCTCTGTTTCTATAATTGAGCTGTCAATGGTAATTCGAATTTCTCTAAGCAATTCTCTTTGAGTATCTGCTCTGTAATAATCAAAGGTGAAGATGGCTAAAGAATTAACAATTAATAGAGCTAAAAAAATAAGTGTTACCTTTCCTGAATCAGTGTTTATAAAGTTCTTCTTACCATATCTGTACAGAACTATCAGGTATATAACTGATCCAAAAAGTGACAGAAATAATCCCGCCCAAATATACCCCATCAAGGATGGAATCAGGAAAAGAAGTCCTGTAAAAAAAACTCCTCCAATTAATATTTTGTATTCTCTTTTCATATTTCAAAGTTAAGTTCCTCGTAAATATATAATTTTTATATAATTTTGAAGTGAAAATTCTTTCTGCTCTTCTTTTCATATTTATTCCTAAAAATGAATTAAATTACATGGCACTTGATGGGAATTAAAATGTTTTCAAAATTACTTCGTAAATAAAATCTACGTAATGGCTGATAAGGTAACTTTTAACAATAAAATTGATCGGGAATTCAGTAAAACAGTAAAGGCAAGGGTAAATAGATACTTTGAAGAGAAGAATCTCTCTAAGAACGCTAATACTTCTATGGTTATTAAAACCATAATAATTTTAGGTATTTACTTCGGATCTTACGCTCTTATTATTTCCGGCGGGTTTTCTCTTCCATTGATGTGGTTTTTCTGTATTACAATGGGTATTGGAATGGCCGGAATTGGGTTCTCAGTATCTCATGATGCTCTCCATGGTGCTTATTCTTCTAACAATACAATTAATTATCTGATTGGTCTCTCTTTCGATTTTGTTGGTGCAAACGGGTACATCTGGAAGATCACACATAATATTATTCATCACACCTATACCAATATACATGGACATGATGAAGATCTTGAAGTAGCAGAATTCATTCGATTATCACCACATTCTGAACATAAGCCCGTACATCGTTTTCAACAATATTTAGCATTTCCTGCCTACAGTTTTGCAACCATTTTTTGGGTATTCGTTAAAGATTACTGGTATTTCTTTAAACCGGAATTGGGACCTTATGAAAACAAAAATCATCCGGTAAAAGAATGGGTTACTTTAATTTTAACCAAACTGGTGTATTATGGTTATGCTATTGTGCTTCCATTATTGATCCTTGATATTACCTGGTGGCAATTGCTTATCGGATTTTTATCTGTCCATCTAACAGCCGGATTGATCCTTGGAATTATCTTTCAATTGGCTCACGTAGTTGAAGAAACAACGCATCCTATTCCTGATGAACAAAACATGATCGATAACCACTGGGCGATTCATGAAATGTTCACTACGAATAACTTTGCTCGTAAGAATAAAGTGTTGTCTTGGTATATAGGAGGACTGAATTATCAAATTGAACACCATCTTTTCCCAAAAGTATGCAGTATTCACTATCCAAAAATAAGTCCCATTGTTGAAGAAGTAGCTAATGAATTTGGCATTCCCTACAACTGTCATGATACATTCAGTGAAGCGGTTG
This sequence comes from Balneola sp. EhC07, assembly GCF_001650905.1. Classification (GTDB taxonomy): domain Bacteria; phylum Bacteroidota; class Rhodothermia; order Balneolales; family Balneolaceae; genus Balneola. The sequence continues at coordinate 171,090 of NZ_LXYG01000001.1, read as the reverse complement.
CATCACACTACCGTACTTTAAAGAAGTTTGGAGATCCTAAATTTGAATGGGCTCCCGCCGTTTAAAACCACTTTTTCTTAATTTTCAAAGGTAGATTTAACCATCTGCCTTTTTCATTTCTCTGATTTATTTTGAAATACTATTGACTTAGTATTAAATACTATTATATTAGTAGGAGTATTTAACTAACAATAGAAATATGAAAAAATCTCTAACGCCACTTGGCGAAAGTGAAATGGAAATCCTTCATCATGTATGGGAACTGGGCGAAGCAACTGTAGCTGAAGTACAGGAACTTATCCTGAAAAAAAGAAAGATCGCCTACACTACTGTTATGACCATTATGAAAAACCTTAACGACAAAGGTTTTCTTAAATATCGAAAACAAGGCGTAACCTATGTATACAGCGCTGCTATTGAGCCTGAAAATGTCCAGTCCAGCCTTATCTCTAATTTGATCAACAAGGTTTTTAAAGGCTCCCCTTCTGCCCTTGTTCAAACATTAGTGAAGGGTGAAAATCTATCCGAAGATGAGCTTAAAGCTATCAGAAATATGATTGATAATATGGAGGATGAACAATGAAGAGTTTCTTTGATTTCATTCAACAACTGGGCGCCTCTTCTGCCGACATTATCTGGTTTCCACTACTGATCTGGACGTGTGTAGCTACTCTTGTTTTCTTTATTCTTAGAATGAAAAAATCCATCAATCCACTATACCAATATCATATACGGGTTGCTACATTATTAGCATTACCCATGGGTTTGATCTCTGCAATTATACTGCAAGCTTTTTCTAGCCTTTACTCTTCTTCAAATCTGTCTACTTCCGTTTTTGTTGTAGAAAACCCGTTACCTGTGATCTATACTGCCTCCGGAAACTCTAACGAAGCTGCGTTTTCAATTCCATGGACGGAAGCTAATTTTTTGGTTGGTATGATCTCTGCATTATTTCTGATCATAGCTGCTTTTATGCTCATAAGATTGATCTACAGTTATGTTCAGCTTAAGAAATTACATTCTGATCTGACAACAGAACCTTTAACGAATACTAAATTCAGTAATGGAATAAAGGATGGTTCCGTTTCCGTAGCTTTTCACGACCATCCTTTAGTTCCATTCACTTTTGGCTGGAAAAATCCCATCATTGTTCTTCCTGAAAGAATAAAGAATGACTCCACTAAGCTGGATATGGCCATTCAACATGAACTGGTACATATACGAAGAGGTGATTATCTATTACAACTGGCTTTGTCTGTAATTCAGTCTTTGTTCTGGTTTCATCCTCTGGTGAAAATCGGCACAAATGAAATTGAAATATATCGTGAGATCTCTTGCGATCAGGAAGTTCTGAACACTTCTGATATCCATCCAAAAAAATATGCCAACATGTTATTGGAGCTTATTCCTCTTAATAAAGGATATGGAAGCTTTGCTGTAAACATGGCTGTTAAGCAATCAACTTTAAAACAAAGAATCGAAACTATGAAACATCATAAAATGCATAAAACATCTTATAAACGAAGTCTCTTTCTGCTGTTATCTATAACCCTGATGGTAATAGCTCCTATTGCCTGCTCTGATCTTAGAGGACCGGAAACATTATCAGATGAAGAGATTATGTCTTCAGAGTTCGTATTTAGTAAAGCAACTGTAGAAATAAATGGGAATGAAGTATTCAAATCAGTTAGAACTCAAAAATTCCCCGGTCTTGATGGGCTAATGATAGCTCCTGCTAATTACGGAACCTTCATCATCTCAGCTACTCAGTTTGATGGAGCTTCTTTAACCGGAAAAATTGAAGGTAATAGGTTTTCAGCAAAAGTAAATCAACTCGATCTAGTTTTAACTTCCGAGAGTTCAATTTTTTCGGGTGATGATGTTAATATTTGGATTAGACATTTCCCGAATAAAAAATGGGACCATAATGTACTGGGAACTATGACTTACTCTAGAATCCAAGATGCTGAATTTCTTGAAAATCTTACTCCTGTAAATATTCCTTCACCTCCAGAGAAGAATAATCCGGTTGACCAAGAAGTATTTATAGTTGTTGAGAATATGCCGGAACTCGTTGGCGGTCAGGTAGGCTTACAAAGTAAAGTCGAATATCCAGCCGTAGCTAAAAGAGCCGGCATAGAGGGACGTGTAACCGTACAGTTCATAGTTGATAAAAATGGAAATGTAAAAAACCCTAAAGTAATTCGCGGTATCGGTGGCGGTTGCGATGAAGAGGCTTTACGAGTAGTTAGCCAGGCTAAATTTAAACCGGGCATTCAACGCGGTAGAAATGTTGAAGTCCAAATGAGTTTACCAATTTTGTTTAAGCTAAGTAACTCTGAGTTTAAAAAAGAAAAGGTTGATGTTTCATCTCATAGTATAGAAAATCAAAAATAATACTCCCATATATAAAAGGAATAATCTCTGAAATTAATTTCAACTTTTTGAAACTTCTTTAATTTGCTTGCGTAACTATACTTTGATTATAACCAAATTTGTATGTTATGCCAGCAAAATTAAGGAAATCCAGAAGTGATAAAATGCTGGCCGGCGTTTGTTCCGGTCTTGCAGAATATCTTGGATGGGATCCAACTATTGTACGAATCTTATTTGTAGTTTTAGCTTTCAGCTACGGATTCGCCATCTTCGCTTATTTTATCTTAGCCATCGTAATGCCGGATTGATCCTTAGTTTTTATTATTGTAAAAGGTTCTTGTGATAATCATAAGAGCCTTTTCTTGTTTAATTAGTTTTGCATTAGCATCTTATGCCAACTTAAACTATCTAAGGTAATATGAAAGTTGGAATTGTTGGCGATGCTACCAGAACCGTAGCCTGGGAAAAACATTTAAGACCACACGGAATTGTAAGCGAGGTAAATCTCGTCCCCACTGTGTCTGATCTTGGCTCGGTCGATGCCTGTCTTATTCTTGATAATTCTGAATCGAATCTGGATACTCTTCTCGAAACAGTTCAGAACGGATATAGCTGCTTTTTGATCTCAAAACAGCCAACCGATATTCCAAAACTTGAAAAAATACATCGGGCAGCTAAAGAATCCGGAGTTAAAATTCAGTTCTCTCACTGGCCTTCACTGGCTCCGGCAACCCAATGGATGATGGATGAAATTCACCGCCCTCATTTTTTGCATATTAACAGATATATAACTCGCTCCACTTTAGTAGATCCGGTAAATGAATTTAGGAATATTTGGATCGATGAACTAGGATTGTGTATAAAGTGGATAGACAGTGGCATTCATCATATTGAGGCACAGGCCAGCTGGTTAGATCCCAAAAATCCTATTTCAACTCACCTATTTATTCGTTTTGATAATGGAAGTACCGCTTCTATCATCGTATATGTTTCTTCGCAGGAAAACCAACATCAAAGATTGGCTATCAGTAAAACAGAAGTTTTGGATTGTAATGTTCCTACACAGGCAATCCGAACAGGGCGACTAAATGATGGCGGACATCTCTTCTTCGGAAAACAAACTTTTGATCCTGCGCAGGCTGCCGAAAAAGCAGCTCTTCTGTTTCTGAAATCTGTTCAAATGAATTCAGAAACGCCATATTCAAGTTACGACGCTATTCAATTAGCTAAACAAATTCAAAAAGTAGATCAACGGCTAGGTTTGTTTTCTTAATAACTTCAAATTTATTAACAAGTATTCTCAATTTTCCAATATTAACTTAATGTTAAGAAATCCTTTACTTTGTGTTAACAATTTGATAACATAGCTCTAGAAACAACTCAGAGGCTATTATCATGAAAAAATCAATTCTTCTATCGGCACTTGTATTTTTATTTACAATGGGAATAAACGGTCAAAGTGTGTCTTTAGATCAAGAACCTGAAAAGACCTTTACTAAAATAACAGAAAGTATTTATAGTGTTGAAGTAAAAGCTTCAAATGGAAATGTAATTCAAAGTGGCGAATACTTATTAGTAGACAAGCAACTTCTTAATCATGGAATTTGGACATTATTTGCTCATAATTCAGCAGATGTATTAACCAGAATTAAGTACGATAAAGGAGAAAGAATCTGGTTAGAAACTAAAATAGATGGCAATTTTAAAAGACTCAGTAATAATGAAATCATCATTAAGCAGCTTGAAACAAAGATTGCATCTCTGGAAGAAAAAATAGATTCAATTTATTAAACTTTTATTTAGGCTTCATAGCTTTAAACGCCTTTTTGAGTTTTTTCCTGGACATCAAATCATTAATAAAGTTGAACTGTCCGGCTTGCAATCTTTCTCCACCGTCAATTACTACGCTCTCTCCTGTCATATACAAAGCCATGTCTGACATCAAGAAAGTTGCAAGATTTGCTAGTTCTTTATGTTCACCGTATCGCTTCATAGGTATCTTGTTGATAAACTTTTTCTCGATCAGTTTATCAGGAACTAAACGTGACCAAGCTCCTTTAGTAGGAAACGGTCCGGGAGCAATCGCATTTACCCTGATTCCATATTCTGCCCATTCAAATGCTAATGATCTAGTCATTGCCAGAACTCCCGCTTTACTACAAGCTGACGGCAGCACAAAAGCACATCCGGTACTCTCCGCATAAGTAGTAACTATATTCAGAATCGAACCTTCTTTCTCATTGTCGATCAAGTAGTTTCCAAAAGCATGTGTGCAATTAAAACTTCCATGAAGTACGATATCGACAATAGCTTTAAATCCACCGGGAGTAAGATCTTCAGAAGCAGATAAAAAATTCCCGGCTGCATTGTTTACCAATCCTTCCATCGAACCGAAATCTTCGACAATTTTTGAGATCATTTCTGTAACAGCGGTGTGGTCCCTCACATCACAAATATAATATCCTGCTTTTGTAGACTCTCCGGCTTCTTCAATCTCTTTAGTAGCTTTTTGAAGCTTTTCCTCTGTTCTTCCACAGATCGCAATATTTGCTCCACTTTCAGCAAAACCTTTTGCCATAGCTAATCCAAGTCCGCTTCCCCCTCCTGTGATTAAAATTGTTTTTCCTGAAAGAGTGTCTTTAGTAAACATGTTTGTTCCTTTAATTTTTCTAGATTAGCTAAGATTTTCAAATATTCCTGCGGCACCCATTCCCCCACCAATACACATGGTTACCATTCCGTATTTTGATTTTCTGGATTGCATTTCGTGAAGGATCTGAGCGGTAAGTTTAGCCCCTGTACAACCTAACGGGTGGCCCATTGCAATTGCTCCCCCATTTACATTAGTGATATCCTGATCAATGCCGAGTTCGCGTATCACCGCCAATGATTGTGCCGCAAATGCTTCGTTCAATTCTATGAGATCGATATCACTTAATTTAAGTCCTGTTTGTTTTAGCACTTTCGGAATAGCTTCTACCGGACCAATTCCCATCAATTCCGGTGCAACACCCGCTACAGAAAATCCAACATATCGGGCTATTGGAGTAAGTCCCAGTTCTTTTACTTTTTCACCACTCATTACGATCACTCCTGCTGCTGCATCGTTCATTTGGGATGAATTTCCGGCGGTAACAGAACCATCTGCTTTAAATACTGCCCTTAATTTTGCCAGAACTTCTTTACTTGTATCTGCTCTGGGACCTTCATCTTTTCGGAAAGTGAATTTCTCTTCGATGATCTCGCCATCAGCACTGATTTTCTTCTCTACTACTTCGATCGGAGTTATCTGGGAATCAAACTTTCCATTTTCCCAGGCAGCAATTGCTCTTTGGTGACTTTGATAAGCAAAAGCGTCCTGATCTTCACGACTTACACCGTATTTATCAGCAACATTTTCTGCAGTCAATCCCATACTGATATATAGCTCAGGTTTATTATCCACCAATTCAGGATTTGGCTGAACAGACATTCCCCCCATTGGAACCAAAGACATGGATTCAACTCCTCCTGCTACAATTACATCAGCAGCGCCAACCATAATTCTTTCTGCTGCCATCGCAATAGTTTGTAATCCTGATGAACAAAATCTGTTTACCGTCACGCCCGGCACTTTATCAGGAAGTCCACCTAGCGCCGCGATTTGTTTCGCTACATTCAGACCTTGTGATGCTTCCGGAAATGCACATCCCATGATCACATCTTCTACCATTTCAGGACTGACTTCCGGAGTTCGTTTTAAAAGTTCTTTGATAACAGCGCCACCCATAGAATCCGGTCTCGTAAACCGAAGCGATCCTTTGTTAGCTTTACCACAAGCTGTTCGTGTTGCTGCAACTATGTATGCTTCTTTTATAGACATAATAATTCTTAATTCTAAAATTTTTAATTCTTAATTGCGAAGCGGTTTCCCCGTTTTTAACATATGCTCCATTCTGGCAAGTGTTCGGTCGTCTTTAAGGCAATCCAGAATTGCTTCTCTTTCTAACTTTAACAAGTAATCTTCAGGGACTTTCTGAGCTTCACTCAGATCTCCACCGGCAAGTACGAACGCCAATCTTTCAACTACCACTTTATCATAATCAGTGATGAATTTAGATTCATGCATTACGTAGAGCATCAACTTCATGGCAGATAGTGCGGTATCGCCAAGAACTTTGATATCTGTTTTAGCCGGAGGCTGATATCCCGCTTTTACCATTGACAGCGCTTCTTCTTTTGCAACTGATAACTGAAGGTCTCTATTCATTACAATAGCATCTGATTCCTTCAAAAATCCAAGTTCACGGGCTTTGTGTGCACTATCGGACACTTTGGCCATTCCCATAGTTTTGAAAGCTTCACGTATAAATGGAAGCGGATCTGCATCTTCTTCCAGTTTATTCATTCCTCTTTTCAGAAGTTCGGTGGTTCCTCCTCCTGCGGGGATCAGTCCAACACCTACTTCCACCAATCCCATATACAATTCGTGATGAGCTACGATCTTATCTGAATACAGACAAAACTCTGTTCCGCCACCTAATGTTCTTCCAAATGGAGCCACTACAACGGGAAATGGCGCATATCGTAAAGCAACCGCTGTTCTTTGAAAATTTGTTACCGCTTTAACTACTTTATCCCAATCTCCGGATTCATTAGCCTGCATTGCTTCCATAAGATTCGCACCGAACGCAAAGTTGTCGCCATCATGTCCGATTACCATAGCTTCAAAATCTTTGGCAACTATATCCAACGACTTCTCCAGAGATTGAACCAACTCAAATCCGAGTGTAGCATTTCTGGTCCTGAACTCAAATAGTGCAACACCATCACCCAAATCATAGAGAGCAGCTGAATCGTTCTCCATCACTGCTGAATCCATTTTCTTAAGCTCAGCAACTTTGATTTCACCGGATGCTGATGGATTTTCTTCCTTCATGGATTTAGAAACAGGATTATATACTTTTCCGTTTTTATAGAAAGATGTAAATCCGGCTTCTTTCATCTCTGTGATAATTGCAGGTACAGGAATTCCTTCCTCTTTAATTCTTTCAATCACTTTATCCATCCCCAGAGCATCCCATCGTTCGAACGGACCTAATTCCCAATTAAATCCCCATTTCATTGCTCTGTCTACATCCTGAGGATTATCTGATATTTCGGGTACTCGATTTGCAGCGTACAACAACACTTCTCGCTGAGTTTCCCAAATAAATTTTCCGATTTTACTATCATGAAAAGCCAAGAACTTTAATCGTTCTTTGGTGTCTTTGATCTTTTTTGCTTCATCCAGAACCGGATCTTCAAGTTCTTGCTGTGACTCATATTCCAGTGTTTCCGGATTGATCACTTTGTATTCAGTTTTTCCATTTTCCCGAACTTTAGAATAGAATCCCTTTCCTGCTTTATTCCCGATCTTTCCGGATTCCACCATTTTTTTGAATTGCTCAGGAAGATCGAATACTTCCTTTTTCTCATCGTCCGGAATTGATGGAATGATATTATTCGCCACGTGCAAAGTAACATCCAAACCCGCCATGTCTCCGGTTCGGAATGTTGCGGCCTTCGAATACCCGGTCAGTGTTCCGGATAACAGATCAATTTCCTCAGCTCTGAAATCGCCGTTAAAAAAATACGGCATCATACTTCCGATCGAAAAAATTCCAACTCTGTTTGCGATAAAGTTCGGGGTATCTTTACAAAGCACCACGCCTTTACCCAGAACCCGTTCACAAAATCCATGCATAAAACATGCAATTTCTTTAGAAGTATGCTTTGTTGGAATGATCTCCAGCAACTTCATATATCTTGGAGGATTGAAGAAGTGAGTTCCTAAAAAGTGTTCTTTGAAATCCTTCCCACAATCTTCTCCGATTTCTGTAATCGGCAAACCGGAAGTATTTGAACTAACAATGGTATCAGACTTACGAACTTTCTCAATCCTGGACATCATATCTTTTTTGATATCCATTCTTTCGATGATCACCTCACAGATCCAGTCAGCATCTTTAAGCAGGTCAAAGTCGTCTTCGAAATTTCCCAGTTTGATCCGATCAGCAAACTCCGGTAACCCAAAAGGAGCCGGTTTCATCTTCAGGATATTTTTGATGCTTTCCTCAGCAGTTTTATTGGGACGTTTGGGATCGTCACTTTTTAAATCCAATAAAACAACTTCAAGTCCTGCATTGATACAATGAGCAGCAATTTGACTTCCCATAACTCCGGAACCCAATACCGCTACTTTTCTGATTCTTCGTTGTCCTTTACTCATAATTTAGTCTTGATAAATACTTTCTATTAATTCTTTATGATTTTTCATTACCCCGGCTCTCTTGATACTCATTTTGGCTGTGAGCTCTCCTTTTTCGATGGTAAACGGTTCTTCCAGCAGAACGAATTTCTTGATTTTTTCCCAATGCGGAAGTTTCTTATTCACTTTATCCACTTCCTTTTGGATTCTATTTCGCACATGTTCGCTTTCAATTTTATTCTCGCCTGGAAGTATATATCCAAAACGCTCGAATCGCTTCTCCATATTCTTCCAGTCAGGAATAATAATAGCAGCGCAAAACTTCTCTTCTGCACCAACAACCATTGCCTGATCAATGAAACCATTGTTAACCAACGCATTCTCTATTGGTTGAGGCGCTACATATTTACCGGTAGAAAGTTTGAACATGGATTTCTTTCGGTCTGTGATAAACAACCAATTGTCTTCATCCAAATGCCCAATATCTCCCGTGCAGAACCAACCGTCCTCAGTAAAAACCTCTTTGGTTTGTTCCGGCATCTTGTAATAGCCTTGCATGATATTCGGACCTTTAATTAAAATCTCACCGTCTTCTGCGATCTTGATCTCAACATCTGTAATTGGTTTTCCTGCAGAACCAATTCTGATCCAGTCAGGCAAACTTCCTGTGGCAACAGGTGATGTTTCTGTTAACCCATAACCTTGTCCACATTTATATCCAATTCCATTAAAAAACCTCATCACAGGCGGAGCCAGTGCAGCGCCTCCAACCATCATGCCAACCAAATTCCCACCAAGGCCATCTCTGATCTTAGAATACACCGCTTTATCAGCGACTTTGAATTTCATTTTTTCCAGACCTGAAGGTGGGTCTTCCGGATCATAATTTTCTGCCAGATCTATTGCCCAGTAGTATAATCTCTTTTTAAGTCCGGATAACTCTTGTCCTCTTACTTTTAAACCCGCCATTATTTTTTCTAACAACCTCGGAACGGTTGAAAAATAGATCGGTTTAATTGTGATGAAATCAGTTTTGATCTCATTTACATCTTCAATGTAATAAACGGGAACACCGGTGTAGATATAAATATATGATGCTATCCGCTCTAACATATGTGCCAGCGGTAAATAGGAAAGTATCTTCGGATCTTTTGCATCATCTGCGCTGTAAGCCATGCGTTCATTAGATGCCAACACATTGGAAGCCAGATTGTTATGAGATAGCATTACCCCTTTTGGAACACCTGTGGTCCCTGAAGTGTAATTTATATTTGCAAGATCATCCGGTTCAATTTCAGATTTAAGTTTCTCCAAAAGCTCAGGCTCTTTCTCATGTAATGCTGCTCCCATTTCCATGACTTCTTCAAAGCCTTTTAGTTTTTTGTGCTTCGAAGGCTGAATCGAAATAATAGCCTCAACTGTTGTGATCTCCTTCATCAGAGGTTTTGTTTCAGCAAACAGATCGTCGTTTGAAACTATGTGTACCTTTGCTTCAGAGTTCTCCAATATATATTTGATCTGATCAGAAGGCTGAGTGGTATACACAGCAACATTTATAGCTCCTAAAGAAATCACAGCCTGATCGCATATTAACCATTCAGTACTGTTTTCTGAATGAATGGAAACCCGGTCTCCTTTACGAACACCGAGTTCATATAATCCAAGGGCTAAATTCCTTGTTTTTTCTTTAAACTCTTCAATGGTGGTTTCTAACCATTCACCATTACGCTTCACTGCTGAAAAAATTCCAGTAGTGTTTTTACTAATGCCCGTTTCAATGATATTCGGGACTATTTCCGGATCATATTTCATAAAATAAAAAGCTGGTTAATAACTCTTTGGTAAGTAACACTTTCCACTTACATTTAAAAGCGCTTTCTTTGCTCAATTTCACTAACTTAACACTGTTAATCAAACATTAATTTATGTTTATTGAAGATTCTTTAAAAGAAAAGGCAGATTTTTACTTCAAATCGAGTACTCCTCACATGGGACATGCACTTGGAATTGAGCTCGAATACATCAGTAAAGATAAAATTATAGCTACCATGCCGGTGAATAAGAATACCGTTCAACCATTTCGGTTATTACACGGAGGAGCATCAGTAGTACTTGCTGAAACCCTCGCTTCACTAGGTGCTTGGTTTTCTCTGGATGGAAATGATAAAACAGCTGTTGGTGTGGAAATAAATGCAAATCATATACGATCAGTGCAAGAAGGAGGAATGGTTCGGGGAACGGCAACTCCCATAAAAAAAGGATCACGCATTCACATTTGGGAAACCAAAATTGAAGATGAAAACGGAAAGTTAGTTTGTGTAAGCCGGTGTACGCTGGCGGTTGTTAATAGGAAGTAGAGTTTTTTTATAATCCAATAGGGCAAAGGCCCCTCCTAGTTTGGGAAAATTAGGAATAAGTAAATATGAGAATTAGGATTAAGAATTAAACCTATTCGTAATTTAAACTCCTTTCCTGAATTGAACTTCCTTCCATTCAGAAAAAAGATGCGCCACTTTCCTGCGTTGATATTTCCCTGTTGAGGTTACCGGTATCTCATTTCCAAAAACGATCACTTTTGGAGTTTTTGCATGTGGAAGATGCTTTTTACAATAAGCTAAAATCGCTTCTTCGTTTTCTTCAGCTCCTTCCTCCAGTTCGATATAAGCTCCGACTTCTTCTCCGTACCAATCATTTTCGAAACCCACGGCAATTCCTGCCTTTACGCCCGGAGCTTTATTAATGACTTCATCAATTTCTAAGGGAGCAAAATTAATTCCTCCTCTGATGATCAATTCTTTGATCCTTCCGGTTATGAAATAGTAAGCATTTCCTTCTTCATCATTCTGATAGAAGCCTTCATCCCCACTTCTGAACCAGCCATTTGTGAAAGCTTTCTCGTTTGCTTCCGGATTATTGAAATAACCTTTCATCACATTCACTCCCCGAATTACGATCTCGCCTCTCTCTCCTTCTTCTAAAGCATTTCCGTTTTCATCATGGATCGCCATTTCATTAGCAGGAATAGCAACGCCAATACTGGGATAACCGAAATCCTTCATCCATTTTTGATGTTCTTCATTGCTGATATCAAGGGGTAAATAACACGAGTAACACGTGGTTTCTGAAAGTCCGTATCCGTGAATAATTCTCTTACCAAATTTAGCTTCAAAGTTCTTAGCAACATTTACGGTAAGTGGTCCGGCTCCACAAATAATGTGACTGAAATTTTTGAGCTCAGGTGATTCTTTATCTTCATAAAAACTGGTCAAATATTGAAGCAAAGTTGGAACAACACTCACGATCTCCACATCTTCTTCTTCGATGACAGGGAAGAATTGATGGATCTGAAATTTTTCATTTAAAACTACCGAACCTCCAACCAGAAAAGGAGTTATTAAAGTTACCACAGTCCCGTTTACATGATGAATGGGAAGCACACACATCATTCTTGTATCAGAAGTAATATTGTGCCAATCACTGATTGAGCGGGCATCTTCCAGTAAATTACGTTGACTTAAAACCACTCCTTTGGGATTACCCGTAGTTCCGGATGTAAATACGATCAACGCATCCGTTTCAGAATCAAATTCCGGTTCTTTGAGGGTTCCGGTTTTGGATGAAAATGAGTCTGTGTTTTTCCCGCACTCAACCAATTTTATTCCAGATAATTCAGAAGAGGATTCTACAATTTCTTTTACCCGGGAAACATATTCATCCCGAACCAAAGCCATCTTTACTCCGGCATTCTTAAGAATGTATTCAATGCGCTGATCATCTTCACTGAGATTTACAGGTACAACAACCAATCCACAGAACCAAGCTGCAAAATACTGCACAACCGTGTGCCAGTGATTGTGAGAAATAGTGGCGATCTTATCCCCAACTTGTAAATCTTCTGATTGGAAAAATCTCGCGGTATCTAACACAGAATCATAAAACTCTCTGTAGCTAAGTTGAGTTTTATTTCCTTCTTTATCCCGGTAGATCAAAAAGATATCCGTATTTCCGATTCCTTTCTTTAGAAGCTGTACAATATCAATCCCAAGATCAGGCACAAGTTCGGAAAGTGATCGTGCATGTTGAATTTTAGCTTCAAGATTTTCGAAATTCATTCTTCTGAAATTTTTACTGCTTTGCCGGAATTCTCGGAATCATCATAATTTCTTTCTGTCTCCCATCAATATACCAAACACCGGTTTCGTCAAAGAAAGCATCTTCTTCCAACATGATCCGGATCTCCTTTCCCCATTCTTCAATAAACGTGGCGGCATTTAATTCTATGGAATAGGCTGTATTTAAATGCAAAGGATAATCTCCACTTCCCGGTACTCCGCCCTGAGAATCCCACATTCCTAAAGTTGTTCCTGCAGCATGACCATGATAACCAATCGGGTGTGTATAGATACTTGGCTTGATACCTTCAGCAATAGCCTGCTCTCTGGACATTTTTAAAACTTCATTTCCGGTTCTGCCTTCTTTGAAGTTATTGGTAAAGATATCCTGAAGTCGGTTTCCGTTATCAAAAGCTTTATTTAAATATTCAGGCACTTCCGTTTCTCCGGGTCGAAGGATATACGCATGTTGTTGAGTATCTGTATTTAAGCGCAGATACGTTATTCCAAAATCTACATGGAGCAAGTCTCCGGGCATGATCACATTGTTATCAGGTCGGCTGGAAAAAGATCTGAGGTGATCAAACGATTCCGGATCTGCTCTTTGGATAGAAACACTCGGGTGAAACCAGGTAATCAATTTCAGTTCTCTTATTTTTTCTCTAAACCACCAAACTATATCGTTGGTTGTTGTAACTCCTGGTTGAATGACTTCATCTGAAAACCCTTGTTCTATAATTTTATGTGCAATTCGTACGATTTGAGGATAGATCGTCATTTCCTTTGCTGATCGTGTTTCTAACCAACCAACCGCCAGTTTCTCTGCAGAAACAATTCGTTCTGAGTATTTTTTTCCGATTGCAGATTTCATTTCCTGAAGATCAGTTGCAACTATTCCATCCGCCAAACCCCAATCATCACTTTGATTAACTCCGATCTTTTTTGGGTTTCTTTCTTCTATGATCTCCTTCAGTCTTTTCCACTGGTCCGGTTCTTTTTCTTTATCCCAGGCTTTTTTGAAAGTAGTTCCAACATCATATCTAGCAACAGCCAGTGTTTCTACACCTTTGCCCTCTCCCTGATCGTACATCACCAAGATGGTTCTGCGTCTTGCAGCCAACCAGGTAGCCGGAAGTAGTGTTTCAATCACAGGATCTTCATTGTATTCTCTGGAAACCACCACCCACATGTCAATTCCTGTTCTTCTCATCAGATCGGGAAGCACGGTTTGTATCTTATCCTCAAGTAGACCATCAATTACTTCCGCTCTTTCTTTCATGGAAAGAATTTCCGGATATCCGTTTTGAGCAAATGAATTAGGAATTAGGAATAGGAGAATAAGGAATAGAAATCCGAGTTTTTTCATCGTTTAGATATAGTTAATTGATCGAAGAATATGATAAGGTTTGGTGAGGGAGGCAAATGGGAAAATTCAACTTTTTAGAGAAATGAGCTCACAAAAATTTTGAAACAGGTGGAGGGTTACAACAGATTGTGTTTAAAGGAATAAGTCAAAACTCTAAGATTCTTTGTCTGACGAACCATCAGGATAGATATCCATCAACGCTGATGATTGATTTTTGATGGGAGGAGTTTAGAATCTTATTGATCTTTTGTTACTTTTGCATCAAGGCAAAAGTAACAAGCATTGCACATCAAAGACTTTTCTCACCGAAAAAAGAACAAAGTAATTTATTACCTGTAGTTAACCAGTCGTGAAGATTCTTCGCAGGTATGCTCAGAATGACATCGCTACTTACTCTATCAATTTCAGAATGCGATTGAACCTTGGAACGCCTTTATCATGGGAATACCAAACGATGAAGCCTTTACCAATGATGTGATCTTTAGGAATAAAGCCCCAAAAACGACTGTCTTCACTGTTATCACGATTATCTCCCATCGCAAAGTAATAATTTTGTTGTACGGTATAAGTATTAGTCTCTTCCCCGTTTATAAAGATCTTTCCATCTCTGCGCTCAAGACGATTACTTTCATATCGTTCGATAAGATCTTTATAGATAAACCAGTTCTGATTGTTTAACTCAATTTGCTGACCTTCGAACGGAATTACAACGGGCGGAAAATTATCCTGACTTCTGAAAGCTTTGGCAAAATCGTAAGTTGATCTAGTGGAAGCATAGCCACGGTCTGTTTCACCTTCGGGTGTCATGCTCAGCCATAATGAATCCAGTTCCGGCCAGTTTTGGATTTCTTCAACAGCTTCTTTGGTCAAATTAACCCGATAAGTATCATCACCGATATAATCAATAAAAAGGTCATTTCCTGCTGGAACATTTTGAAGTGCGCCGGCTCCCACTGATTTCATTTTTGCTTCACTTAAACGAACTCTGTCGTTCATTTTCAAAAAATAATGGCGCTGTAAACCTTCATGGTCTTCTTCTTTTTGCCCGTTGATATAGACCACTTTGTCCCGAATCTCCAATGTATCCCCTGCCACAGCAACAGCTCGTTTTATATAATTGGTCTTCTGGGAAATCGGTTTGATCTCATGAGGTACATTAAATACGATGATATCATTTCTTTCCACATCACGGAATCCCGGAATACGAGTTGACGGAAGTTTAACTCCGGGTAAGCACCATTGAGTAAACGGAACACATACACCCATCGGAGTTCTTGGTCCATAAGTAAGATTTGAAACGATCAGAAAATCCCCAACCATCAGATTTTGCTCCATAGATGGAGTTGGAATTTTATAAGATCCGAATATCAAAGCCCTAAGAATAGCCGCTGCAAAAAAGGCAAATACCAATGCATCAACCCATTCCCTTAACCAGGACTTTGCCTTTTTATCTTCTTCTAATCTTTCCTTCCTTCTTTGCCAAAATGAGCTTTTTTCCTGCTCATCAGTTTTTTTGTCTTCCAATGTATTCGTTTAATTAAGTTTGATGTGAGAAGGTTGTTTAATTGGTTTAACCTCATGGTTTTTTCCATCGCTTTCTATCAGATACCATTTCATTCGTTGTTCTTCGAAGTAATAGTCTGAAAATTCAGCGGGCTCTGCTTCCAATAGTGCTTTCTCAAAAGTTCTCATTATTTGTGGCATCAAGTCCACATACTTACTCGCCGCTCCAAAAGTTACGCCGTTTCCAAAAGGACCTGTAAAATCAAGCACCAGTAAAGGCACAGGTTCATCTGCAATTGGATCGTCCACAAAAAACCAGTATTCAAATTGAATGGCTTTAGCCAATCTGAAATTCTTTTCTTTAGTCAGACTTTCCAGATTTTTAGTAGGATCACCAAATGCACCCTGCAGTAAAGCTCGTATTTCAAGTGAAGACATTCCATCGATAGTAGTTTGTCCGTACAAACCTTGCCCTGTTAAATTGAAGCTTCTGATCTTTGCCTCGTAATCAGCAACGTCTTCATTCTCTACTTTCATTATTTCCGGTTCTTCAAATTGAGCCATTGCTGAACTGCTTAGAAAAATTCCGATTACAAAAATTGAAAGTATTACTTTCTTAAAGTCTCTCATTTATCTGTCGTCCTCATCCATTGATAGAACTGCTAAAAATGCCTCTTGAGGAATTTCTACTGATCCTACCTGTTTCATTCTCTTTTTACCTTCTTTCTGTTTTTCAAGAAGTTTTCTTTTACGTGAAATATCTCCACCATAACATTTTGCCGTCACATCTTTACGCAATGCTCTCACAGAATCTCTTGCAATAATTCTACTACCAATTGCTGCCTGAACCGCTACTTCATATTGCTGTCTTGGAATTAGTTCCTTCAACTTTGCGCAAACACGTCGTCCTTGATAATATGCTTTGTCGCGGTGGGTAATACTCGAAAGTGCATCCACCTGTTCCCCATTCAACAGAATATCTAATCGAACCAGATCTCCTTTTCTGTATTCGATGAATTCGTAATCCAATGAGGCGTAACCACGGGTTCCTGATTTCAATTTATCGTAGAAATCAAAAACAACTTCAGCCATCGGAATCTCATACGTAATTTCGACCCGATTATTTTGCATGAATATCTGATTTACGTAAATACCTCTTCTTTCCTGGCATAATTTCATGATCGGACCGATGTAATCCGCAGGGGTTATTATGCTTGCCTTTATATACGGCTCAAAAATAGCATCAATGTCAGCAACTTCGGGCATTTGACTCGGGTTGTCCACCTGAATAGATTTGCCCTCTTCCAGCTTAACTTCATACTGAACGTTTGGAACCGTTGTGATAATATCAATATTGAACTCACGATCCAGTCGCTCCTGAACAATTTCCATATGGAGCAATCCAAGAAATCCCGCTCTGAAACCAAAACCTAACGCCTTGGATGTTTCAGGTTCGTAAGATAGAGACGCATCGTTCAACTGTAGTTTTTCCAGCGCTGAACGCAGATCTTCAAAATCTTCTGCTTGTGTAGGATAAATTCCAGAGAAAACCATTGGCTTTGATTCCTGATATCCCGGAATTGCTTCCGTAGCAGGATTATTAACAGTAGTGATCGTATCACCTACTCTTACATCCTGCAAAGATTTCACACTTCCGATCACATAGCCAACTTCACCTGCTTTAAGTTCTTTAGCAGGCTCATATTTCATTCTCAGATATCCAATGTCCTCTGCATTATATTCTTCCTTGTTCGCCATGAATTTGAAAGCCTGACCTTTTTTCAAAGTTCCTTCCATTACACGAACATAAGCCACAGAACCTCTGTAGGTATTAAAGACTGAATCGAAGATCAGTGCTCTTAACGGTTTGTCGTCGTCTCTTTTTGGACCCGGAACTCTTTCCACAATAGCCTCAAGTAAAGCGGGAACACCTTCGCCTGTTTTTCCGGAAACGTGCAAAATTTCTTCTCGGTCACAACCGATGAGATCGATAACCTGCTGTCCGATGCCCTCCGGATCAGCGCCCGGCAAGTCAATTTTATTGAGTACAGGAATAATTTCCAGATTCTGATCTATCGCCTGATATAAATTCGATATGGTTTGAGCTTCAATTCCCTGAGCGGCATCCACAACTAGAATAGCTCCTTCACAAGCTTTTAGTGCGCGGGAAACTTCATATGCAAAGTCAACGTGACCTGGTGTATCAATGAGGTTAAAACTGTATTGCTCACCGTTTGGACGCTTATAATCTATTTTAATGGCGTGGCTTTTGATCGTAATACCACGCTCTCGTTCCAGATCCATATCGTCCAGAACCTGCTCCTGCATTTCTCTTTCACTGATTGTACCTGTAGATTGCAAAAGGCGATCAGCGAGTGTAGATTTCCCGTGATCGATGTGAGCAATTATGCAAAAATTACGAATGTTGTTCATATAAGCTTTTAGTCCGTCTCTTTATAAGCCTGTAAAGATACAAAGAAGGAATGAGGTACTAAAGCGTATTATTAAACTTACTGATTATTTAGCGATCGCCCTTTCCATGTTCTCCATCCAGTAGCTTTGAACGCACTCCCAGGAAGGATTGGAGTAAGAAAGCAACTTGGATTTAAATGATCGTGGAGCTTTTTTCAATTCTTCTTCCCGTTTTATGGCCTGATCGATATCGTAATATTCTTCTACATGTACCAGTTTATTCAATCCAAAATTTCCTTTGGTACAGTTCATTCTGAGAGAGCGGTGCTTTTTAAGAATATTCTTCAGGTCGTTGGTTAACCCGATATAGATCATTTTTGAACGATTACTAACTATGTAAATATAATATTTTGGTCTCATACAATTTATCCGTTTTGCAAGTAAGACAGTTTCAAACTGATTCCTTACAAAATTTTTTAAATTATTTTTTAACCGGCTTCCGGACTTAGCAATTCAACATGAAATCTGAACTTAGAAGACTCTACAGCCATGATCTTGTACAGTTCCTGAATAGCTTCAAAAACGACATCTGGATGTCCGATTATAGTTGTTGCCAAATACCCCACTTCGATCTGAACATCAAATTGAGCAAGATGCTCTAGAAGATCCTGTACTTTCTCTCTTGGGTTATGTGTTTCCAGTGGAATGTATGTTAGTTGAGCAATCGTTTTCATGTAATCTATTATATTATTTTTAACAGAAGTTAAAGATATCGTTAAAGGGCTTCAAAATCATTTCCAATTTAAGGAAACTCTAATATTTGAAAACGGGTTTTATGATTTTATCGATTTTTTAAGAATCGCTATTTGTCCATAACCAACTTATCACTATCTTTGAGCCGTGAACAGAAAAAATCTACATACTACCCACCTCCATCATGGTGTCCATCATCTTCATCAAGGACATCATCACGCGTAAATAGCGTCTGTTTTTCACATATTTTTCTTAATTCTTACTACTACAATTACAATTTTACTGACTTATGACCCGATCGAAAGATTCTTCGACTTCTCTACGCATTGCTATTCAAAAAAGTGGCCGGCTAACTGATAAAACCGTGAGCTTGTTACAAGGCATCGGCGTGGAGTTTGACAACTATAAACGAAACCTGATGGTTAAAACCCGCAATTTCGATGTTGAGCTCCTGCTCCTTCGTGATGATGATATTCCCGAATATGTACAGGATGGGATTTGTGATCTTGGTTTTGTGGGTGCCAATGAACGTGCCGAGAAAAATTCGGATGTAACCGTTCTGAGAGGATTGAATTACGGACGTTGCAGATTATCTATTGCTGCTCCAAAAAATGGACCACTTAAATCAGCCTCCGATTTTGAAGGAAAAACCATAGCCACCAGCTATCCTTTTATCACTCAAAAATATTTTGAAGAGCAGAATATCAACGTAAAACTGGTTGAAATATCCGGTGCAGTAGAAATTACTCCTCAATTAGGTGTTGCCGATGCTATTGCTGACTTGGTATCAACAGGCGGAACACTTCGTGCAAACGGCCTGGAAGAATTGATTACCATTATGGAATCTGAAACAGAATTGATTCAAACAAATCAGGAACTTTCGGAAGGAAAGAAAGAACTGATCGAGAAGTTTTTAGTCAGAATCGATGGTTATCAGCAAGCAAAAAAGAGTCGTTACATTATGATGAACGCCCCTACCGCTTCCATCGAAAAAGTGAAAGCAATTATTCCTTCTATGAAAAGTCCGACCATTGTGCCTTTAGCTGAAAGTGATATGGTTGCCATTCACACCGTGATTCCGATCACAAAATTCTGGACGGTAATGGAAGAATTAAAAGAAGTTGGTGCTACTGATATTGTGATGTTGCCAATTGAAAGCATGATCCTATAAACGAATTCCAAAACTCAATATCTAATAACCATTGAGCATTAAAATGAAAACATATCAGTATAAAAATCTTGCAAATGACGAGATCAGTAAACTGACCGAACGTCCAAAGATCGATTTCAAATCTATATTTGGTATAGTTCAGCCGATTATTGATCGCATCGAAACAGATGGCGATTCTGCTTTAAAAACTTACACGAAAGAGTTTGATGGAGTTGATATCGATAACCCGGTATTTGATCCGAATAAGATCGAAGTTGATATGGATGAAGAAGTAAAAAAAGCTATTGATACTGCATTTGATAATATTTTCAGATTTCACCGTGCTCAACGAACAATGAAACTGGATGTGGAAACCATGCCGGGTGTAAAATGTTCGAGAGTAACCAAAGCGATCCAACGAGTTGGATTATATGTTCCGGGTGGAACTGCAGTTTTGCCTTCCTCTGCAATGATGTTGGCAATTCCTGCTATGATCGCCGGATGTGAACAGGTTGTATTGGCTACTCCTCCTCAAAAAGACGGAAATATTGCACCTGAGATCATTTATATCGCTCAAAAAGCTAAGGTCAATTATATCCTTAAAGCAGGTGGAGCTCAGGCGGTTGCAGCTTTGGCATTGGGAACGGAATCTGTACCAAAAGTGGATAAAATTCTCGGTCCCGGAAATCAATTTGTGACTGCTGCAAAAATGATCCTTCAAAACAGCGATGCCCAAATTAGCATTGATATGCCTGCGGGACCTTCAGAAGTGTTGGTGATTGCAGACAAGCAAGCTAACCCAGCATTTGTAGCTGCGGATCTTCTTTCTCAAGCCGAACATGGAAAAGACAGTCAAGTAGTGTTGGTTTCTACTCCTGACTTCGATATGAACTCTTTCAATTCAGAATTAGAATCTCAGCTGAATGAACTTCCAAGAAAAGAAATTGCTAAGCAAGCTCTTAACCAAAGTTTTGTAATAGAAGTTGATAACATTGAACAAGCCATTTCATTTTCCAATGAATACGCGCCGGAACACTTGATCCTGAATGTTGAAAATTCTGAAGACTACAAAGATGAGATCATCAACGCAGGATCGGTTTTCTTAGGAAATTTGACTCCCGAAAGCGTTGGAGATTATGCCTCAGGAACCAACCATACTTTACCGACTTATGGATATGCAAAAATGTATAGTGGAGTAAATCTGAGTTCTTATCAAAAATCCATAACCATGCAAACTTTAACGGAAGAAGGCTTGAGAAACATCGGTAAAACCGTTGAAACTCTTGCGGAAGTTGAAGAACTACATGCTCATAAAAATGCGGTGAGTATTCGGTTGAAAACTTTGGGGGATACTGATGAATGATGCTTTTTCTTTGTCATCTCGAATGAATGAGAGACCTCTGAAAAACTCCTTTTTTTATCAAAGCATAGGTCTTCCTGTCCGCC
Source organism: Balneola sp. EhC07 (assembly GCF_001650905.1). Lineage (GTDB taxonomy): Bacteria > Bacteroidota > Rhodothermia > Balneolales > Balneolaceae > Balneola. The sequence goes on along the minus strand of NZ_LXYG01000001.1, from coordinate 149,743 downwards.
AGCTGGCGGACGGGATGACGATAACTTATTTGGAATCAGTTAAATGAATAAAAAATTCAACCTTGAAAAAATAGTCCGGGAAAATATCCGGGACTTAAAACCCTATCGTTCTGCAAGGGATGATTATGATTCAGGAATACTTCTGGATGCCAATGAAAACAGTTTTGGATCACCCATAGAAAATGATCTGGAACTGAATCGCTATCCTATGCCCTATCAGGAAAAATTACGGTCTGAAATAGCTGACTACAGAAAAGTAGATTCAAAGAATGTCTTTGTTGGTGTCGGAAGTGATGAAGCCATAGATCTGTTATTCAGAATTTTCTGCAGTCCGGGTAAAGATAAAGTCATTACCAATCCTCCGACGTATGGAATGTATAAAGTATCCGCGAATATCAACAATATTAAGGTTGATGAAGTGCTGTTGACTCCGGATTTCCAACTTCAGACTGAACGCATTCTGAACAGAGTTACGGATTTTACCAAGCTGATCTTTGTCTGCTCGCCTAATAATCCTACTGCCAACGATATGGACCGCAAGGATATAATCTATCTTTTGGAAAATTTTGATGGACTCGTAGTAGTAGATGAAGCTTATATCGATTTTTCTGAGCAAGCCGGTTTCGCTGAAGAAGTAAAAAACTACCCGAACCTTGTGGTTCTTCAAACACTTTCAAAAGCTTTTGGGTTGGCAGGGATACGTTTGGGTATTGCAATCGCTAACCCGGATATCATCAATTATATGATGAAGGTTAAAGCACCATACAATGTAAATAAACTTACATCTCAAGCTGCTTTGAATGGGTTTGAAAATTTGGGATCGGTTCAAAAAAACATCAAGTCCATTAATTCAGAAAAGAAACGGATTGTTGCTGATTTAGAAAATCTGGCTCAAGTAGAAAAAGTATTTCCATCTGACGCGAATTTTCTATTATTCAGAGTTGATGATGCACTGAATGTATACAAAAAGTTAGCTGATTCCGGGGTAATAGTTCGTTACAGAGGTAATGAGCCTCATTGTGAAAACTGCCTTAGGATGACTATTGGTACAGCCGAGGAAAATGATCAGTTTTTAGAAGCTTTAACTAAGATTCTGAACTCTTAAACTTTTCTCCAATGACGGGTATTTTTTCTTTTTCGAAGTATAAAAGAACTGCAGAGCAGATAAAAACCACAATTGCTAATGCAAAAAGCAATCCGCCGTCGCCTTTAACTTCGATTCCCAAAACTGTTAAATGGCTTACTATTGCACCGCTCATAACTCCAAGTGAAAGTAGAGCCCCTAGCCAGTTGAATCTTGGTATCAGAAGAAAAATTGCAGCGAATAATTCAGTGATTCCTGAAGCATACCTGCCAAATGGCTCCAAACCAACCGTTTCAAAAATGTATATGCTTTCGGGAGCACCGGTAAATTTAAAAAACAACGTTTGCAGTAAAATTCCTGCTGCTACGACCCTGAGTACCCAAAACAAAATGTTAAATTTTGAATTCATTGTTCCACATTTTAGTTAGTAGTTATATGATTTTAGCCAAACACCCACTTTTAAACTTCACATTTAAGTAACATTTAATATGAATGTATCCATAGAAAGTAATACGCTTTTGCCTGTTGACAATCAATTCCTTTTCCGTGAGCAAGCTATTTCTTCATTAAAGAGCTTGGTTGATGCAGGGTTCTCGATCTCAGTTTCTGGAGCAGCGATCACAGAAGATCAAAAAAATTTGTTAGATCAGGAAGGAATTGGTTTTTCTGAAATCGAAAAAACTGATTATTCTATTGGGGTTAAAGACTCCGAATTAGTTTTAAGAGATGAGGCAAACACAGAAGTAAAAAGCTCATCAGATTGGCAACAAATTGTATCAGCACTTTTATCTCCGAATAGAACGGCATCCATCAAAAGAGAAACAAAAGAGACTAAAATAAAGGTGGACCTGAATCTGGACGGCACCGGAAAGTCAAACATTGATACCGGGCTAAAATTTTTCGATCACATGCTGGAACAGATTGCACGTCATGGACTTGTAGATCTGGATATTTACTGTAAGGGCGACCTGGAAATTGATGAACATCACACTATAGAAGATGTCGCCATTGCTCTTGGTGATGCAATTACTCAGGCTCTAGGAGATAAAAAGGGAATAGAACGTTACGGTTTTGTATTGGCTATGGATGAAGCTCAAGCTACGGTAGCGATCGATCTTTCGGGCAGACCTTATTTGGTTTTTGATGTACCGGTGAAGCGTGAATATGTTGGAGATTTCCCAACCGAAATGTTAGAGCACTTTTTTTATAGCTTGGCAATGAACTTGAAAGCAACTCTTCATGTTAGTTGTACCGGTGACAATGATCACCACAAAATTGAAGCTTGTTTTAAAGGTTTTGCCCGAACTTTGAAGGCGGCTGTTGAACAAAACGGGCGAATTAAAAACCAAATACCGAGCTCTAAAGGTTCTCTTTAATTTATGATCGCTATCATCAAGTACAAAGCAGGCAACATCGCTTCCGTTTCTAATGCCTTAGACAGGCTGGGAGCTCATTATTATTTTGCTCAGTCAGCCCAGGAACTTGAAAGTGCTAAAGCTGTCATTTTTCCGGGTGTGGGGCATGCTAAAACTGCGATGGATTCTCTGAAAGAACTTGGAATTGATGAATGGCTCAAAACCACAAGAAAACCCGTTTTGGGAATCTGTGTGGGGATGCAATTAATGTATGAAGGCTCTACTGAGGGTGATACAAAAGGGCTTGGAATTATTCCCGGATATCTTAAAAAATTCGATTCAGAAATTGATAAAGTTCCTCATATGGGATGGAATACTATCAAAAAATTAAAAGAACACCATCTTATACACGGATTAGAAGACAAGAAGCATTTATATTTCGTGCACAGTTTTTATGCCCCCGTTTCTGAATACACCATCGCCGAAGGTAATTACATCACTCCGTTTTCAGCAGTTGTGGCAAAAGACAATTTTATGGGAGTACAGTTTCATCCCGAGAAATCAGGCTCCGTTGGATCTAAAGTTCTACAGAATTTTTTAGATCTGGTTTATTCACAGAAAAAGTAACTACACATTAGAATTGAATGAAAGTAATTCCGGCAATCGACTTGCTGAATGGACAAGTTGTCCGTCTTCACAAAGGCAAATACGAAGAAGCTACTATATATGACAAAGAACCTTTAAATATTGCTACTCAATTTAAAGAAGCCGGTTTTGATCATATACACATTGTGGATCTTAACGGAGCCAAAGAAGGTAAATTTGTAAACCTGCCTCACATAAAAAATATTATTTCTGATCTGGGCATCTCAGTTCAAACAGGTGGAGGAATACGAAAATTAGCCGATGTTGAATTCCTTCTGGATGCAGGACTATCAAAAGTAATTTGCAGTTCTATGGCAATCAAAAATGAGGCTGACTGGATTGCAGCACTTAAAAAATACCAGGACCAAATGATTCTGGGAATGGATCTTAAAGACGGAAAAATTGCTTATTCAGGTTGGCTGGAAACTGCTGAAGAAGATACTTTTCACTTTTTGGAAAGAATGATTGATGAGGGACTTCAGGAAGTACTTTGTACAGATATTTCTAAAGATGGAACCTTATCAGGGCCAAATACAGAATTGTATATATCTTTAAAGAAAGCATTCCCGGAAATTAAGTTAATTGCTTCCGGTGGAGTTTCTGATCAGGAAGATCTGATTTTACTCGATGAAGCTGATATTGATGCTGTGGTTGTTGGAAAGGCTTTTTATGAGCATCATATAACTTTAGAGCAAATGAAAAGCCTGCACAACTAAATGTACAGGCTTTAAATTCAGACTCTTTCTTTATTTCAGAAGTAAAATCTGGTTCCAAAAGTGATCGCTTCAAGATATCTGGCATCATCATTAGCAGGAATATTACCTTCCAACATGATGTCAAAACCTTCGTTTAAGTGAACGTCAAATCCAATCGGTACTAAAATAGCATGATTAGTATTGCTCTCAATAAACAGAGGTTGGTAGTTAATTCCTGAATAAATGCTTACTGCATCCAGATCCGTACTTAGATTCAGACCAAGTTTCAGTCCCAGATCGCCGTAAGAATGTACACCAACCAGTGCAGCTACGTCGATGTTGCTTTCTGCGCTGTTATTCAATGCTGTTTCAAAATGACCACCAAAAAAAGTTTCGTCTTCAAACAGTCCAAGTTTTAAATGACCTGTTACTGAGTTGGTAAGTCCATATCCACCTCTAATGATGAACATGAAATCATCCTGATTGGTTAGAAAAACCGGTTGTAAGGCTACAGATCCAACTCCTTTTTCAAGTGTTCTTGCGTTCGAAAAGAACCCATCCTGTGCTTTCACAGAATCAGTAGTTAAAAATGCAGTAAATATAAATGCTGTAAGTAGTATTAGTTTTTTCATTGATCTTTTAATTGTTTGTGATTCAACACCTTGAACCAACGATCAATGAAAATGTTTCGGGATTTAATTTTAGTGTCTCAAGTTTGGTTTAAGCGCTCTTTCTTCTCACTTCTCACCTTTCACTTTTAACTTCTCACTTCATAAAAAAACTACTCATCCACTCTCTTGATCTTCGCCCCTACCGCATTCAGTTTATGTTCCAGATTTTCATAGCCTCTGTCTAAGTGGTACACTCGCAGAACCTCAGTTTCATTTTCAGCAACCATCGCTGCAAGTACTAAGCTTACACTTGCCCGTAGATCTGTACTCATAACGGAAGCGCCTTCAAAGTCTGTTTTGCCGAAGATCGTGACTGTGTTCTTTTCCAATCTCATGTCAGCGCCTAATCGTGTAAGCTCGGGTACATAACTGAATCTATCGTAGTAAACCGTATCAGTTACCGTTGAAACTCCGTTCGCTTGTGTCATCATAGTTGCCCATTGTGCTTGCATATCAGTAGGAAAACCCGGATACACTTCGGTGGCAACAGAAACAGCTTCCAGTTCTTTAGGAGCTTTCACTTTTATAGTAGACCCATCCACTTCAACTTTAGCGCCGGTTTTAGAAAGCAATTCCGGGAGATTTCCTAAATGATCCACATTACACCCTTCAAGCGTAAGCTCAGAATCAGGATGAAGAACTCCGGCTATCATAAACGTTCCTACTTCAATTCTATCCGGATCGTTTGCGATCTCAACTCCACTTAAAGACTCAACTCCACGAACCGTAATTCTATCGGTACCGATTCCGGAAATGTCAGCGCCCATTTTCACTAGAACATTACATAGTTGAACTACATCCGGCTCCATCGCAGCATTTTCGATGGTGAATTCTTCCGTTCTTAAAACAGATGCAAGAAGCAAGTTCACTGTTGCGCCAACACTACTTGGTTCCAGCTTAAAACTGGATTTCTTTAAATTCTTATCAGCCTTTGCAATTACATATCCTTTGTCCAGGTCGATATCAATTCCCATGGCTTCCATCCCTTTAAGATGGAGATCAACCGGTCTGGGTCCCCACGCACATCCGCCGGGAAGAGAAACTTTTGCGTAGCCGTGTTTACCAACTAAAGCTCCAAGCATATAAAAAGAAGCTCGCATTTTTCTCACAAGGTCATATGGCGCTTCTAAGTGTGAAACGTTCGTAGGATCAATGATCAGTGTATTCTTTTTATCCTGAAAGTCGACTTTTGCACCAACAACTCGCAGTACATTGTTGAAAGTATAAATGTCCTGTAAACGAGGAATATTAGTGATCGTAGTTTCTGAATCTCCTAAAAGCGAAGCTGCAATAATAGGAAGTGCCGCATTTTTTGAACCACTTATGTTGATTGTTCCATTTAAGGGGGTTCCGCCTTCTATAATAAATTTATCCAATGTTTTCGATCTCCAAAATGGGTGAATTTTTTTCCAATGACTGACCAACTTCTACTGAAATTGATGCAATGGTTCCGTCGATAGCAGCTTTCAATTCGTTTTCCATTTTCATGGCTTCCAGAATCACCACAGGTTGTCCTTTCGTAACTTCGTCTCCTTCAGAAACCAGAATATCAAGGATCTTACCAGGCATCGGAGATTTCAGGGACCCTTCAGCAACAGCATTTCCGGTTTTAAATCCGAGTCTGTCAAGTAGCAATTCCTGTTCGTCTTTAACAGAAACTTTGAACCAGTCTCCGTTAACTGAAAACTCTATATCAGAACCATCATAACTTACATTATCAATTTTGTAGAGTTTTGTTCCGATTCTCAAGAGATATCTTCCGTTTTGGGAAATAAATTCGTACTCCCCTTCCAGATCGCCGGACTTAAAAGAGTTTTCTTTTTCAGAAATATCTACTTCAATGGGTTCTTCGGAAACGCGCGCTTCAAATTTCATATAGTTGCTTTATTTAAACTTTTAAGTCCTGTTTTTGTAGCTCGGAATGAGAAATCCTTGATATTATCGCTATCATAAAAAGCCATTTTACTGTCTTTATCATTATCAAAATTAACAACCTCCACAAAACGATGATTCACCAAATTCATCAGGTCATCACGCAGTTCACCAAACTGCATATTTGTCTCTTCCATGATCACATCAAATGACTCAGGAAAGATCAGACGCTCCATTACCGTTTTTTCGGACTTTGTAAGTTTTCTCATAGACTAAGAAGATAGAACTTTGAGAATTGAACATCCAACACCCATTCGTCATTAGACTCTCTTTCTTAATACTTTGCTATCAGCGTAAAAGTAAGTACTATTAAAATTCTGCTCATTTAATACTACTTAATTCAATTCATGAATCTTCGCGATCTATCAAATATTTCTGAGAACAAAGTCTCAAAAGAGGCACGGATTTTAAGTGAAATAGTTCGTGACAAACAAAACTCGCTTGCAGAACGTCTGATCGCTTTTGAAGACATTATAAATCTGGAAGTTGGTGATACAAGTTTAAGCAGATCCAGAAATATTGAACGCGATCATGACTTCAGGCAATTATTTTTAAAGTTTGAAGGTGACAATCCCACCGGAACTCAAAAAGACCGTATTGGATTTGCTCAGGTTTATGATGCGTTAAGACGAGGATTCGATACTATCACATTAGCGACTTGTGGGAATTACGGAGCCTCTGTGGCCTTGGCTGCTAATCTCGCCGGATTAAAATGCAATATCTACATACCGGATGGATATCACACCGATCGAATAGTAGAAATGGAATCCTTAGGTTCAAATATATTCAGATTGCCCGGCAGCTATGAAGACACTGTTATAAAGAGCAGTGAATTGGCTGTTGAGCAAGATAGTTATGATGCCAATCCCGGCGGGCAAAATAAAAGTCTGCAGATCATCGCCTATTCACAAATTGCATTTGAAATATATGATCAGCTTCGGGACGCTCCTAAGATCTGCGCCGTGCCCGTATCCAATGGAACTTTACTTGCCGGGATACACCGTGGGTTTGTGTCTCTTTATAAAAGAGGAAAAACATCCCGAATTCCCCGGTTTTTAGCGGCTTCATCTACTTTAAAAAATCCAATCGTTCATTCTTTTAAGAAAAATCTAACAGAGTGCGAAGATCTAGATCCTAAAAAGATCAGAGAAACATTTGTGAATGAACCTCTTATTAACTGGCATAGTTTTGACGGTGATGAAGCCCTTTCTGCTATCATTGAAACGGATGGATATGCATACAACATCAGCGATAAGAACATGAAAAAGATGAGCACCTATCTGAAACAGCATGAAGGAAAAAATATACTCCCGGCATCAACGGCAGGTTTAATCGGTTTGCTTAATTTGAATGAAACTGAGCCACTTGAATCAGACCGATATGTAGCTGTACTCACGGCAAAAAATTAATTTCAAATCCCTCTTTCATAATCATTTACATGATCTGAAAAAGAACTAACTTCAGTTTTGAAGAATTATCTTCACTTCATAATCCAACTACAATGCAACACAAAGAATCTATAGACGGAACCGCAATTGTTTACTGTCAGGGTATGTTCAATACTCCTGAAGGAAAAACTTCGCATGGACTAGTTCGGTTTACCGAGCGGTACAATGTTGTTGGAATTATTGATGAGAGGTATGCTGGAAAAGATGCCGGAGAAGTATTGGATAATAAGCCAAATGGGATCAAAATCTTCAAAGATTTTGATACTGCTTATTCCGAATTGAGCAAAGATGGTGTTGCTGTTAAGAATTTTGTGGTTGGTCTTGCTCCGGATGGGGGGCGACTTCCACAGTCAGCGAAACAGGAAATTGCTGCTGCTTTGGAAGCGGGACTAAATGTTGATTCAGGACTACACGATTTCCTAACCAATGATAAAGAATTAGTAAAACTGGCAGAGAAACATAATTGCAGGATCAGAGACGTACGAAAAACTCCCGATCGCGATAAATTGCATTTCTTTACCGGTGAAATTGAAAAAGTAGATTGCTTAAAACTAGCTGTTTTAGGTTCTGATTCTGCCATTGGAAAGCGCACAACAGCCTGGTTAGTAGTGCATGGTTTCCAAAAAGAAGGATATAAAGCAGAAATGATCGGTACAGGACAAACAGGCTGGATGCAAGGTGCCAAATATTCTATGATCATGGATAGCTGCATTAACGACTTTGTATCCGGTGAGATTGAGCATGCTGTTGTAAGTGCCTGGAAAGAAGCTGATCCGGATGTGGTAATTATTGAAGGTCAGGGAAGCTTAATGAATCCGGCTTATCCCGGTGGATTTGAGATCCTTGCGGCGGGTAGACCTGATTTTGTGATTTTGCAACATGCTCCTACTCGTTTGGAATATGACGGATTTCCGGGTTATAAACTTCATCCACTACATGAACAAATAAATGCTATTAAAGTAATTTCAGGAAAAGAAGTGATTGCAGTAACATTAAATCACGAAGGACTTAAACCGGAAGAGATTGAACCTGCTTGCAAAAAAATCACAGCAGAAACCGGTCTTCCTTGTTTTGATGTGCTTGCTCATGGTGCGAATGATTTGATCAAATTGCTAAAACAGAAAGTTCGCAAATAATGAAGATCACTCAGATTTCATTTGAACGGTTTGATCTGGAATTAACCGAACCCTATACCATTGCTTACGAAACAATTTCTGACGCAACCAATTATGTATTAAGACTTGAAACCGATTCCGGCTACACAGGATTTGGATGCGCTGCTCCTGATCCTGCAATAACTAAAGAATCTCCGGAGTATTTGGAGCAGAGTTTAAATGAAACAATTATTCCTGCTTTAAAAGGTGTGAATCCATTTCATTATGCCCGAATTTTAGATGATTTGAGAGCAACCGGAAAAGTGAGATCTTCTGCTTTAGCAATGGTGGACGCATCGCTTTTCGATCTGATGGCAAAAAAAGCTGATGTACCTTTGTATCAGCTTCTGGGTGGATACAGATCTTCCATTCCCACCAGTATAACAATTGGCATTTTACCTGTTGACGAAACTCTTAAGAAAGCTGATCAATTTGTTGAGGATGGCTTTTTTATTCTGAAGGTAAAAGGTGGTCTAGATGTAGAAGAGGATATCAAAAAAATGAAATTGATCAGGGATAAATATCCAAAAGTGATCCTCCGTTTTGATGGTAATCAGGGATATTCTGTAGAACAAAGTATTGAATTTTCAAAAGCCACTAAAGAGATCGGAATCCAAATTTTTGAACAACCACTCAGTGTTGATGATGAGCATTTACTGGAACCTCTTATCTCGAAAATTACTCATCCTGTAATGGCTGATGAAAGTCTTAAAACATTGGATGATATCCATCGATTAACTAAGAATAATTCTTCTGATATGATCAATATTAAATTGATGAAGATCGGAGGAATTCTGGAAGGAATGCATATCAACTCGGTAGCAAAAGCTGCAGGAAACGAAGTTATGGTTGGTTGTTTGGATGAATGCAGTTTAGGAATATCAATGGGATTACATTTCGCTCTCAGCCGACCTAATGTTGAATTTGCCGACCTTGACAGTCATCTCGATTTTGAAAAAGATCCTTTCAAAGGATTATTCAGATTAGAAAAAGGCTATCTCTACCCCAATGACAAAGTTGGTTTGGGACTTTAGTTCTTACCATCATAAAGTAAATAGTAGGTTATGAGCTTTTATGTGCTACATTGATATGAAGCATCATAGCTAAAAGAAATTCTTTTAGAAATACGCTTCTAAACTATTGGAGTCAGATATGTCAAAAGGAAAATCGATAAAGAAAAATTCAGGTAAAACCGCCCCGGCAAAAACCCTAAAAGAGAAAAGAGCTGCAAAAGCAGAAAAGAAAAAAGGGACTAGTGGTTTCCTGCCTCCTAAATAATTTAGAAAGGCAATTAGTCAAATAATTCTTTCACTGAATCAACTACTTTCTGTAACTCAACATCCCCGATCTGATAATGGAAAGTAGCTCTGATCGTATTTGGACCAAAAGGAACCATCCGAACTCCTTTTTCTTCCATTTTAGCTAAAGCTTCCACCGCTGATTCATTCCTGACATCAAAGATCACGATGTTAGTTTCAACACTGTTCAGATCAATAGATAGTTTCGAACAACCATCAACAGCTTCAGCTAATTGTTTAGCGCGTTCATGATCTTTTTTCAACTTTGAAAAATTATTATCTAAAGCAAAATCAGCAGCGGCGGCCAGCAACCCAACTTGTCTCATACCTCCTCCCCACATTTTGCGAAAACGTCGGGCTTTAGTAATATTTTCTTTGGAAGATAAAAGCATGGATCCCACCGGAGCACCTAATCCCTTACTAAAACAAACGGAAATGGTATCGGCGATCTCTCCAAAGAAAGTTGGTTCTATACTTGTATGAACCATTGCATTCCAGATTCTGGCTCCATCCAAATGAACCTTCAAATTGTTCTGATCTGCAAATGATTTTAAGGAGCTTAATTCATCTTCTGAATAGCAAACTCCTCCACCCTTGTTGGTTGTGTTCTCCAGACATAACACTGAAGTTCTTGGTTCCCAATCAAAGCCACCACGCACAGAATTTTTAATATCCTCCGGGCTCAACTTTCCTTTTTTGCCCTGAATAGTACTGATCTGGACTCCGGACAAAAAACCGGCTCCTCCCGTTTCATAATTGAAAATATGTCCGTTTTGATCGATCAGAATTTCATCACCCGGATTAGTTAAAACTTTTACCCCCAGTTGATTACTCATCGTTCCACTGGGTACAAATAAACCGGCCTCCATCCCAAACATTGCAGATACTTTTTGTTGAAATGCAGTTACTGTTGGGTCTTCCGCAAATACGTCATCCCCCACTTCAGCCTTCGTCATAAAATCCAACATCTCAGGAGTTGGCTTGGTAACTGTATCACTTCGTAAATCGATCATTTTCTCTTTTACTTTTTGGTTTGCTTGGGATACTTTGATGTCCTTCTATAATGTTTATTTATTCACCGTGGATAATCCGTATAAAATTGCCGTTGTTCAACACCCTCCTGTATATTTAAATCTCAGTAAAAGTGTTGAGCTGGCTACTCAGTATATTTTTGAAGCTGCTTCTAAAGACGTTCATATGATCGTATTTCCTGAAACATGGCTTCCTGGTTATCCTGTTTGGTTAGATTATGCACCCGAAGCGGGAATCTGGGATCATCCTTCAGCCAAAGCCCTGTTCCGATTGTTGTTCGAAAATTCCATCGAAATTAAGGATGAATATTTTAAAGTTCTTTCTGATTCTGCTGTAAAAAATAATTGTTTGTTGGTGATGGGAGCAAATGAGCGGGTTGGAAGAACGTTATACAATACCATTTTTTATTTTAAACCAGATGGAACCTTTGATCTTCATCGAAAATTAATGCCAACGTACACAGAGCGCTTAGTTTGGGGAATGGGTGATGGAAGCACACTTCCCACTATTGATCATCATGAAGCAAAGATCACCGGGCTTATTTGCTGGGAACACTGGATGCCGCTAGCCAGAGCTGCTGTTCATCAAAGCGGAGAAGATATTCATATTGCACAATGGCCGATGGTAAAAGATCTGCATCAAATCGCAAGCAGACAGTATGCATTTGAAGGCCAATGTTATGTGATCGCTGCCGGATGTACACTCACCAAGCAGCAAATGTTAGATGGAATAATTTCGGTTTCTGATAAAGAAAATGCAGCTTTGGAGATGATACGATCTATTCCTGAAGATGATGATACTTTATTATTACGTGGAGGAAGTTCTGTTATCAAACCCAATTCAGAATATTTAGTCGAACCTGTTCAAAATGAAAACACGATCATTTATGCTGATCTGGATCTTTCTATTCTAAGTGAGGGAAATCTGTTTATCGATACCAATGGACACTACTCCAGACCGGATGTCTTCCAACTTCATGTAAATACCAAAGACCAACAAAATGTAAAGTTCGGGGACGATTTTGAAAGTTGACGCTAAATATGATCTTATAATCGCCGGTGGGGGGATGTCAGGTTTGAGTCTCGCTTGGTATTTAGCAAAAGGTGGCTATAAAGGAAAAGTTTTGGTCGTTGATTCCACCTTCGCTCCAATCAATGAAAAGACCTGGTGTTTCTGGACAAAAGATATTCCTCCTTTTAAAGAAATCATCTACAGAACATGGAATAAAGCTTTCTTTTCTGCTCTGGATATGAATGCCTTCCTGTACCTGAAAGATTACTCCTATCATGCAATAAGAAGTAATGATTTTAAAGAGTTGGTGCTTACCGAACTTAGAAATCGATCTAATTTTACTTTGCTCGAAGAAAATATTTTAAGTGTTTCTTCAAATTCAAGTAAAGCGGTATTGCTTACAAAAAACGGTGATACTTATATTGCCGATCATATTTTTCAAAGCGTGTTCAGGCCTAACTGGCAGAAGCCCAAATATCCATTGATTCAACACTTTTTGGGCTTTGAAATTGATACAGAACATTCAGTTTTTGACCCTGCTACTTTCACTCTCATGGATTTTGATCCTGCTTTTAAAGAAGGCGTTGCTTTCATGTATGTGCTACCATTCAGCCATAACAAGGCTCTTTTGGAATTTACCGTTTTTTCGAATTCCACTTTGGACAAAGAAGTGTATGAAGAAAAAATTCAGAATTACATGGACAAAAAATATGGTCTCCATGTATCAGAATACGAAGTAAAAAGAACGGAATATGGTGAAATTCCAATGCAGGATCTGGACTACCAACCTACATATGAGAACAACATCATCAATCTGGGGACCATGGGAGGTCTAACTAAACCAAGTACCGGCTATACATTTCTGAGAACTCAGGAATACACCAAACAACTCGCTGATTCTATAATTACAGGTGGAAATCCTCTGCTTCCTCCTCAATCTAAGTTTCGATATCGATACTACGATCTTCTTTTACTTCACATTTTAACCAATTCCACGGAAGACAGCATGGCTATTTTCCGTGATCTTTTCAAAAAAAACAGATTTGATGCCGTGCTCAGCTTTCTCTCTGAAGACTCTAACTTTGTTCAGGATCTGAAAATCATGAGCAGCGTTCCGTATATGCCCTTCTTTAAAGCCATCGGTAATAATTTGTTTAAACTCAATTGAACGAAATAAGTTTTATTTTCGATTACAAGCAGTAAAAATTAAACTAACTTATGACGCAGGAAAAAGGAACTCTCTCTGAAATAGCAAAACTCTTCTTCAAACTAGGCTGCATTGCATTTGGTGGTCCCGCAGCACATATCGCGATGATGGAAAAAGAAGTCATCGAAAAGAGAAAGTGGATGTCACAACAGCATTTTCTTGATCTTATCGGTGCCACCAATCTCATTCCAGGGCCTAATTCTACTGAAATGACAATGCACTGCGGTCATGAACGTGGTGGCGTTCCCGGTTTATTTGTTGCAGGAATAAGTTTCATATTCCCTGCTGTAGTAATTACAGGAATACTTGGATTTCTGTATGTGGAATATGGTCAGCTTCCTGAAGTTGAGCCGTTCATTTTTGGAATTAAACCTGCCGTACTAGCCATCATCGCAGCAGCTGTTGTAAAGCTTGGAAAAAAAGCTCTTAAGGGATGGGAGCTGGGAGTTTTAGGAGCAATTGTTTTAATTGCCAGTTTATTAGGTGTGAATGAGATCATTGCCTTGTTGACCGCCGGAGTAGTTGGAACTTTATATTTCACTACAAAATCGAAATTTGATGCTTCTCCAAAATCCATACTTCCCTTTCTTTTTCTTCAGGCAGGATCTGCAACAGTATCAAAGATCACAGCTGTAAATGTGTTCTGGAGTTTCTTAAAAGTCGGATCCATTCTTTATGGAAGTGGTTATGTTCTGTTTGCTTATTTGGATGCTGAACTGGTTATGAGCGGATGGTTGACCCGTCCTGAATTAATTGACGCGATAGCTGTTGGACAATTTACTCCCGGACCGGTTCTTTCCACAGCTACCTTTATCGGATATCAACTGGCCGGTTGGCAGGGAGCGATAGCAGCTTCCGTTGGGATTTTTCTACCTTCCTTTCTTTTTGTCTGGATATTAAATCCACTCATCCCAAAAATGAGAAATTCCAAAACTCTTGGTTTCTTTCTCGATTCAGTAAATGTGGCAGCTGTTGCCGTAATGGTTGCAGTATTGTTTGTAATGGGACAAGATACACTTACCGACTGGCGAGCAATAGTGATTGGTTTACTCGGAGCTTTCTTTACTTTTGGTCCTAAAAAGCTAAATGCTATGTGGATCGTAGCCGGCGGGGCTTTGCTTGGTTACTTGTTGAAGCTTGTTTAGTACTATCTAATGCATTTAATAATACTTTGACGTCATCTCGCGGCGTATGCCCGAGATCTGGGTTTATTTAAAGATTCAACCTTTAATCCCGATTCAGATTCTTGTCTTAGCCCTTGGTATTAAGTCAAGCCTGATTACAGGATTCAATTCCTTGGCTCTGTGTACTTTTGTACCGACAAAAGTACACATATCAAGTAAATTTATTCGCAATACTTAAGTAAAGACCTCCTCTGTCTCCTCCTGCAACAGGAGGAGGACTCGTTGATAAAAATTAGAATCAACTCGGGAATTCCCCTCCTTATCCAAGGAGGGGCGAACTACTCTGAACCAAAGAATTTGTTTATGAATTGGGGAGGTCCGTTTCTAATACAGAGCAAAGGGACAGGCAACATATCAAATCATCAAACCGAAGTGTTTAAAAAGGAGTATCAGCCCTGAAACATCCAATATTTTAAAAAGCGATCTCCATATGAACCTGGAACCTCATTAGGTCATCTCTGGAAACATAATCCAGTAAACCTGCACTTGCCTGAAGTTTAAGATTATGTCCTGATAAATATTTAGAAACCGCGAAGGTATATTCTGAATGTTCCGTCAATGAAGAAAAATTTCCGCTTTTAGAAAGTGTTGCGTATCGACCCGAAATACCGAAATCTTTACCAAAAACATAACCTAATGAGCCCATATACGCTGTTCCGGTTCCAAACCCATTGTCGTTATCAGCTTCACGATTTGCAAATTCTCCGTGTACAGATATCCCCTGATATTTCAACATAGCATCTGCTAGAAATGTGTGCAGATCATTTTTCACTAAGTCTCCACCACTGGTGTAAACAAACCCTCCGGTATGCCCTCTGCTTCTTACTGCCCCGTCATTAAAGTCGTAAGCTAAACCAACCGACAATTTTAATTCCTTTTCTTTTGCAAGGTCGGGACCGGTGTAATCTCCTTTATCTGAAAAATTTCCAAATGGCAAAAACTCAACTCGTCCGGTATAACTGTATCCACCTGGGTTTTTTGTAGTGATGTCTCTGCCCTCTCCGATTGAAATGGCTCCCATCTTTCTAACCACCATCTCACCCAGCATTGAAGTATTCCTGATTTGAACTCCAACATCTCTGTCTAGATTAAAGCTCGAATTCAATAAACTTCTGTCCACAAACTGAACTTTTTGTGAAGAGATCAAACGCTCTCTGTTTCCCGGAAGAACGGTTTGCCCAAACCATATCTCAAAATCTGAAACAGGATTATATTTGATAACACCATCCAACACAATATTTGAAGTACCGCTGTTCTGAATTATCCCACCTGAGCTTGAATTTCTTGTGTCTCTGTTGCTAAACCCCAGCTGCACCTTGTATGTAAATTTTTCGGAGTAAATATGTCCATCCAGTTTTAGCCGGGCTCGGCGTACTAACGCCTCATCAAAATATACATCATCTTCCAGATTCCAATCTCCCAAATATAAACTTTGGAATCTCATCCCTAATTTCACGCTGTAAGAATTATCTTCAGGTTCAAAAACTATCCCCTTCCCAAGAGTTTTAACCTCTACATTTTGTGCTTTACTATTTTGAGGAATTGCTATTGCAGCAAGCAATAAGAACAGGAACTTAGAAAAAAAATTCATCTGAGTATTAAAGTGATTGTAAAAATATTCCACCGAAGGTAGCCATTAAACATGTACAGTTAAAATAACGTTACTATAAATTAATACACAGTTAACATTGAGGTAACATAAAACCTCGGTTATAATGATTAACTTGATGCTCAATTTTAACCATATTAAATAACTATGGAATTTGGTTTTCTAGGGTTTCTGAATCTGATGGGTTCTCTTGGCTTTTTCATTTATGGAATGAAAGTGATGAGCGAAGGAATTCAAAAAGTTGCCGGTACAAAAATGCGGCAAATTCTTCGTTCAATGACATCCAACAGATTTAAAGGTGTTCTAACCGGTTTTGCATTAACCGCCTTAGTTCAATCCTCTTCTGCAACAACAGTATTGGTAGTTAGTTTTGTTAATGCCGGATTGCTTGCGTTGGTAGAATCTATTGGTGTGATAATGGGAGCTAACATTGGGACAACTATTACGGCATGGTTGATCTCCATCATTGGTTTTAAAGTTAAGATTTCTGCCTATGCATTACCGATCATTGCAATTGGATTCCCTCTTCTCTTTATGAGCAAAAGTAAAACCAAATCCTGGGCAGAAGTATTAATTGGTTTTGCTCTTTTATTTATCGGGCTTTCTTACCTGAAAGAATCCGTACCTGATCTTAAAGCAAATCCTGAGATCCTCGAATTTCTTGCCCAGTATACCGATCTCGGATTTTTATCAACTTTATTATTTGTAGGAATAGGAACCATTCTAACTGTTACTGTACAATCTTCAAGTGCGGCAATGGCTTTAACATTGGTAATGGCTAATAACGGCTGGATTCCATTTGATCTTGCAGCAGCTATGGTACTTGGTGAAAACATCGGTACAACGATTACTGCTAACCTTGCAGCCTTAGTGGCAAACATACATGCAAAAAGAGCAGCGGCAGCACACTTCATATTCAACATTTTCGGAGTAATTTGGGTCATCTTACTGATGCCATTCATGTTAGATTTTATTGATGCTTATATGACATCGAACTATGATGCATCGCCTTTTAATGATCCTGAATCAATACCGATTGCTCTTTCTATTTTCCATACTGTATTTAATATTTTGAACACCTTGTTTCTAATTGGCTTTGTAGGCTTCATTGCTAAAACTGTTATTAAAATGATTCCATCCAAAGGTGAGGATGATGAGGAATTCCATTTGGAATATATCGGTACCGGCATGATGCAAACGGCAGAGCTTTCTTTAGAAGAAGCTACAAAAGAGACTGCGAAGTTTGGTGAGATCACAGCGAGAATGTCAGAGTTTTTACGTGAGCTTGTTGAAACAGACAAACCGAAGCGTCAAAAGAAGTTGCTTAAAAAGATCAAAAAGTATGAAGAGATTACCGATCGAATAGATGATGAATTGGCAACCTATCTAATGAAAGTTTCTGAAGGTTCACTTAGTGATGAATCTACCAGAAAAGTATCTCACCTATTGAATATCTCCAATAACTTGGAAACCATTGGCGATATCTTTTTCCAGATGTCCAGAGATCTTGAGAAGTTCTTTGAAGGTGATATTATCTTTAACAGTGAACAAAAAGGCGGAGTGCTTAGTATTCTGGATGAGATCGATAAGGCTTTTGAGATAATGGTAGCCAACCTCAATAAAGAATATGATAAAGTTGTTATAGAACCTGCTTATGAACAAGAGAACAGGATCAACAAGCAAAAGAAAGCTCTTCAGAAGAAGCATACTAAGAGAATCGAAACTAAGATGTATAACATCAACAGCGATTCAGTATATAAAGATCTGTTCTTTGCCTGCGAAAAAATTGGTGACCACATCATCAACGTAAGTGAAGCGGTTACTGGACAAAAAGACAAAGATCCTGAAGATAAGTAAGAAGTTTAGAAGTAATTCCAAGCCCTGTTTCTATTGAGACAGGGCTTTTTTTATTTCCAATTTCAATATTAGTACAAAATAAATTTTATCAGAACTAGTTCTGATATTTTAAACAAATAAAGCTTAAGTTTTAAGGATGCAAAATAAGTCGTCTTTTGGCTTATATCTTCTAATGTAACAGCTATAAAAACCCAGATGATGTTTCAAAGACTTGTAAGATTTCTACCTTTAATTTTATTGTTATTTATTTTCCCTTCCTGTTTTCCGGAGACAGATGAGTGTTTGGTTTTCGAAAATAACGTTGAAGTTTCATTTCTCGAGCTGCTCGATGATGATGAAAATAATTTAATCCAGAATCAAACTTACAATGCTCAGCAAATAAACCTATTGCTTGATGGTCGGTCTGTTGGATCTGTTTTTTCAGAAGATCCGGTTTATAAATATTTAGTAGCTCTTTTTGAAGAAGGAGTAGATACTGTGGATAGCCCCAGATACGAACTTGTTTTGAATGACTCCCAAAGTGTTTTTCTGGATATGAGATTTTCAACAGTAGTCACTGACTGTGACACCAAATTACATGCTATTGAATCTGCCAGGGTAAAGGGAGAAGATCAATTTTTAGATGTGATAAACGGATATCAGATTGTAGGTGTGACAGTAAATGATAGTACTATTACGAAAACGAAATAACCCGAAAATCCTATTTCATTCGAAGTACTTGTCTTGAACCAATGACCGATCCAACTTTTCTAACCCAATTTAGGAATCTCTCATTACATCCTGAGCTTTTTACTCATAAAGCACATATCAGATTAGCATGGCTTCAAATTAATTTAAATGGATTAGAAGCTGCTATTAAGAATTGTTGTATGCAAATATCAGCATTTGCTTCTTTTCATGGAGATGATCAAAAATTCAACGAGACTATTACCACTGCTTCTGTTTATGCTGTAAACCATTTTATGAAAGATGAGAGTAGCTTCGAGGAATTCATCGAAAAAAATCCACAACTACTTTCTGATCTGAAAACTTTGATCAATTCTCATTACAGTTATGACATTTTCGCTGCTGAAAATACCCGGGAATTATTCATCGAGCCGGATGTTCAGCCTTTCATTTAGAAAAAAGGAATTGAGAAAGAAAAGCCACTACCGCTGTTTCTGCTCTTAAGCGATTTTTTCCCAGATTAACGAACTGAGCTCCTTTACTTTTAGCAAGATCAGCTTCTCTTTTTGAAAATCCACCTTCGGGACCAACCAATAGTAAATTCCCGGAATCAGTTAGCTGATTTGGACGATCAGATTCTTCCTCTCCTAAATAAGCCATCAGGATAGAGTGTTCTTTGTATTGTTCTACCACTTCGTCCAACGATCTTTTGATCACTAATTTAGGAAGATAGAATCTGCCGCTTTGTTTGAATGCGCTTACGATCTGTGTATGTAGTCTCTCTTCGTTCAATCTGGATCTTTCCGAATGATCCGCATCGAACACACAAATTTCCCAAGCATCCAGTTCAACTGCTTTTTCAATGGCGAATTCCAATCGATCTCTCTTTTTGATCGCCCCGAATGCCATGACTTTTTTCGTAGTTGGCTCCTCTTGAGAAATAGTTTCCAGAACTTTGAGCCGAACAGACTTTTTCGATATCTCTATAATCTCACATTTTGATCGATTACCAATCCCATCTACCACAAAAACCTGATCTCCAATCCTATTTCGCAACACTTTCGAAATATGAATGGCTTCCTGATCTGTTATCTCAACTTCGCTTCGATCGTCATTCCAGTTTTCCGGTGGAGCGTAAAAGAAATTCATGCGTTTCTACCTGTGCTACTACATTTGATTTTACTATTCACATTTGCGAGCAAAAAAGGATACTGAATATATAAACAACATAATAGTAGCGAAGTAATCTGCGGGAATAAATGAGATTGCTTTATGGGTCATCCTTGTAGATGTTAGATAATTCACTTAAAAAAATTGTCTTGTTTATAATTTTGACGATTTCAAAAAAAGCCACCAACTACACCGACCTTTAGAATTATTAGCGAGCCTAGAACGTAATGGAATCGACGGCTCCGCAGGAGCAATCATTACATTCTGGCTGATTTGTGAATGTGTTCAGTTAGAACGAAGACCTTTTGTAATGATTAGTCGATGTAATGAAGTTCGCGCCAATAATTCTTGTCGGGAGCTTTTGGTACTGGAGCCTGTGCTGAGGAAGCTCAGTATCGGTACAAAAGTACACATAGCAAGTAAATGTACTCACAATACTTAAGTAAAGACCTCCTCTGTCTCCTCCTACAACAGGAGGAGGACTCGTTGATAAGAATTAGAATCAACTCGGGAATTCCCCTCCTTATCCAAGGAGGGGCGAACTACTCAGAACCAAAGAATCTGTTTCGTAGCCGGGGAGGTCCGTTTCCAACGCATAGCATCGAGACCAGATAAAAAGGCTTAACTTAGCTCAAGGCTACCTACTTTTGTCTTGATACAAAAGTAGCAAAAGATCAAGCCGAAGTATTTAAGACGGGTTCACTGATCCTGCGCTGAATAATCCTAAAGGTCTTCATTCATTCTGAGACAATTTGTGCACTCTTCACCTGAAAGGATTATTCCTACTTCGCAGACGCATCCGGATCATGCTCTCTTATCCGTCTTAAATACTAAGGGCGAATTTTTCTTGATTTATCACGCTAAACTGTTAATGAATTGGCATAGCTCATGGAAATGGAATCTTGTAAGGCAATACAATCCGAAATTAGAAGATTGGTACGAGACGTTAAGACATTAATCGGTGAATCGAAAAATCAAGCCGTTCCATAAGATCCTGAAACAAGTTCAGGATGACCCTGTCTGTAGAGGCAAATATATCCAAGCACTTAAAATCTATTTCTTCCTCTTATAATAAGCGCCGGGTTCAAAAGCGGTCTCTCCCGTTTCCAGAACCATCTCCACATAGGGAGCACAAATTCGGCAACCATTGCTACAATAATTATCGATCTGAAGATCTTCTATATCTGTATAACCTTTCTCTTTGGCGTATTCTTTGATCTCTTCAAAAGTATGCTCATGACAAATACATCGATTTACTAAGAAATCACTCATAATTGTTTAAAATGCTTACCAAGTTTTAAGCCTTGTCCTTGGTAATTACTGTCAATTTCTTCGCCATAAATGAACTCAGGTAGTTCAGTATTCGGTTCAAACTGCATACTGAATAAGGTCTGACCGTCTTCGATCATGAATGGTACATCATGAGAGCGAACTTCCAAAACGGCTCTGGCTCCTTTGTCGTCCACAGAACCGCCAAATCCGGAATCAAAAAATCCTGCGTAATGTGTTCTGAGTTCTCCTGAACCTGTATCATAAGCCATCATTTCACAAGCCAACTTAGCAGGAACTCGAATACGTTCTTTGGATGCAAAAATATAGAAAGCTTCCGGCTCCAGAATAAAAGTCGATTCAGAAGTAGCATAGATCGGCTCCCAGAATTCATCTACATCATAATGACCGATATTTTCCAGATCGATATAATTGTTATGCTTCTTGGCTTTATAACCAATGATCTCGCCTTTTTTGCCTTTCAGTTGCACACTCATGAACAATCCTTTGTTCACTTTGATCTGCTGCATACTTACCGGCTTGATGTTTTCATCAAACAACAATGGATCTGAAGCATGAATTCTCAATAGATCCTGATCGGGTACCACTTCGAAACCATGACGAACTCTTAACTGATTTAAACGCTGACCTGTTCTCACTTTTATGGAAAACGATTTCGGTACTACTTCCAGATATAATTGTCCCTGATAGCCGGGAGTAATTTCTTCGAAACGGTGCGAGTAGTCAGTGATAACACGAGTAAATACATCCAGTCTTCCGGTAGAACTTTTCGGATTCGCTTTCGCCGATAAATTTTCCGGTGAGAACAGTTTTACTTCTTCGGAATTATCAGAAACTCCATTTTGAGTGGAGTAATGAGATTTCGGGAGATTCAATCGTTCCAGCAACGGTATGATGTACACGCAATTCTCTTCCAGCACCGCTCCGTCTTTGATAGAAAATGAATATTGCTCCAGTTTCTCGATCTTTTGTTCTACCGTTTCATTTTCAGGCAGGAAGCTGCATCTAACCCGGTATGCTACTTCGCCCAGACGAAGATCTAAAGAGTTAGGCTGAAACTGATTATCGTTGATCGGGTAATCCGGATGTGAATCAAGAATTTCGAGATCACGAAGGATCTTTAACTTTTGAACCGGTAGAATTCCTTTGGTATGTAAGTGTACTTCTTTGGAGCTGTTTGACATTGCCTGTGCTGTTACAATTTCCTGTAAGATAATAAGGCTGATACTTTAGGCAAACTGGAATTATATGTTTAAGTCTTCGATATCGGATTTTCACTAATTAACTAAAATTGTTTAAACTGATCAGAATAAAACTTAAACATGAAATAGGGATAAAGTGAATAGAGTTCACTTTACTCTGTTGTTGCACGTCATAATACAAACGACTGTAACAAAGACAAATGGGAATGCTGAAAACCGATTAGAGTAAGCACTTAAAACTAAAACTGACCAAATATGAAATCAACTTCAAAATTTATAATTACTGTGATTTGCTTTACAGTATTTTCAACTATTTCAGTTCTCGGACAAATAAATGAAGAACAAAAACTTTTATACAAAACAGGAAATCCAGCGGATTGGCCTAAAGAACAAGATGCTGTAGTTTCTGCACCGAAAAATCATAAAATTTTGTTGGAAAATGACAAAGTAAGAGTTCTGGAAGTAACAATTGCGCCAAATGAATTAGAAGCTGTTCATCATCATCAATGGCCGAGTGTACTTTATATTATGGAAGCTGGAGATTTTATTGACCGTGATGGAGAAGGAAATGTAATTATGGATTCTCGCAAAATACCAGAACCACTTACTTTCCCTTTGACAATGTATAAAAAACCAGAAGCACCTCATTCTGTAGAAAATTTGAGTGACACTATAACAATTCGACTGATTAGAGTGGAAATGAAACAATAAAAACGAACGCATAACATTGG
The DNA here is from genome assembly GCF_001650905.1 of Balneola sp. EhC07. Taxonomy (GTDB): domain Bacteria; phylum Bacteroidota; class Rhodothermia; order Balneolales; family Balneolaceae; genus Balneola. The sequence continues at coordinate 126,502 of NZ_LXYG01000001.1, read as the reverse complement.
CTATAAGTAATTGCTTGTTCTCGCCTACTTCTGAAAATCCTCGCGAATTTTCAGTTTGGTGTGTACTTGCAAAGTTGAGTGCTAAACCACGTAACTACCCATAGCCGAGACCGTTAGGCAGGCTCAACTAACCAAACCAGGAACAAAATTCAATGAAAGACATCCCTGGAATAGATGAAAACGGAAATCCTAAGAATGGCCCTTTTCAGACTTACTTTAAGAACGGGAGTATTTCTTGTAAGGGTGAATTCAACAACGGCAAGAAATCCGGACAGTGGACATACTTTCTAAATAATGGACAAATGCAGTCAACCGGCAGCTATAAAGACGGAAAGATTGCTGGTCAATGGAAATGGTTCTTCAAAAATGGCGAACCGCGAGCTACGGGCGGCTTCGACGATGAAGAACAGAAACACGGTGAATGGAAACGATACCATGCTAATGGACAACTCTGGGATGAAGGTCGCTTTGAGCACGGTAAAAAGAAGGGGACTTGGAAAGTATACAATGAAGCGGGCGAGCTCCTAAAAACGCAAACTTTCAAGTAGTGGTAATTTATAAACGAATCAACGCCAAATACGCTAAAAATTTTACTCAATTAAAGTAGACTAACATGGAGTCAAAGCACTATATACCAAGCGGTCAAGGAGAAAATTACGATTATTCTCAGGATCACTGTTTTATCAAAGTTTCTTCTAAAGACACTAATGGAGAATTGTGCCTTATTGAAGACACTCTTAAACCCGGATTCCACTTAAAAAGACACCATCACAAGGTCATGACAGAAGTGTTTTACATGCTTGAAGGTGAAATGGAATTGATTTTCGATGATGAAACAATTCTGCTGAAACCCGGCGATACCATCACCGTTGATCCTAATGTATGGCACGAGGCTAAATGCAACGAGGGCGGTAAAATGCTTACCATATTCAAAAATGGTCAGTTTGATGTTTTCCTCGAACAGCTTTCTACAATGACCCAGGATGATTTTTCTAACGAGGAATTAATGAAATCGTTTTCAGCCAAATTCGATATTTACGAAGAGTAAAATTGGATCAAATATAATTGATACCTAATCAGTAATTTTATTAAACCAAACGAAAAAGTATACACAATACGAAAATGTGTATAAGGCTTTAAAGTAGTTGTATGTCGATCTTAGTCTTGTTCATTTGAAACAAACAAAACTAAGATGAAGACAAATCAATTTGGCAAACAAGGCTGGACTCCCGATAGAATCGGATCTCTTACAGGTAAAACATTCGTTATAACGGGTACTACAAGCGGGACGGGATTTGAAGCTGCAAGGATACTTCTGTCCAAGGGAGCAAAAGTGGTGATGTTGAACCGCAATCCCAAAAAATCAGAAAGTGTTATTGCCACTTTTAAAAAAGAGTTGGGCGGCCAAATAGATGTCTCATTTATCCAAATGGATCTGGCAGAACAAGCTTCTGTAAAAGCAGCTGCAGCGAAGGTACTTGAGAAAGTTATACGTATCGACGCATTGATATGCAACGCTGCTATTGCTCAGGTTCCCAATCAGAAACTTACCGTTGATGGATTTGAAAGTCAGCTCGGTGTAAACCACTACGGTCATTTCACTCTACAAGGTCTGCTCTTTCCACTGGTTGAAGAATCCAAAGGACGTATCGTAACTGTAGGCAGTATGGGCTATAATATGGGACTGAAAACCATCAAATTTGACGATATGAACTGGAATAAAGATTATACTCCAAATGATGCTTACAGCCAGAGCAAATTAGCACAGATCATGTCAGTTTATGAATTACAGGATAAATTGGAAAAAACAGGCAACACTGATGTTAAAGTATATGCTTGTCACCCTGGTTCATCCAGAACCTCCCTGATCGATACCAGTGGTAGTTTTATGATGCGCATGATCTTTAACCTGATGAAATTTTCACCATTGACACAATCAGCTGAAAAAGGTGCTTACCCAATGTTAATGTGTGCTACTGAAAAAGACTTGGATCAAAAAGAATTCTACGGTCCTACAAGATTTAAAAACTTTAAAGGACCTGTTGGAGCACATAAACTGGAAGCACATGCCAAAGACAAAGTTGTTGCAGAAAAGTTGTGGGAAGTATCAGAAAAAGCAACGAACTTAAAATGGAACTTTTAAATTAGCGATATGCAGCACTTTAAAACTTTATCGGCTTACTTAGATTACCTGGAACTTCCGGGACCCGAGCATCCGATGTTGAGCGTATTTTCTGCTATTGGAGATGGTTTCTTACCGTGCCCTAAAGAGAGCTCACCTCCTATTACTAATGATTGCTATTCCATTAGCCTAAAGAAAATCATAAAGGGTGACTTAAATTATGGTCGCACAAAATACGATTTCACCAATGGCGCATTAATATTCATCGCTCCAAGGCAAATACTGCAATGGGATGAAAGTGTAGTTTATGACCAAAAAGGCTTTTCAATCAATTTCCATGAAGATTTTTTGAAAGGCACAGAGTTGGCGCATCAGATCAAGAAATTTGGCTTCTTTTCGTATTCAGCCAATGAGGCTCTGCATCTTTCTCCTAAAGAAGAAAAACAGATCGAATCAATTGTAGAAAATATTGATATAGAATATCAGAACAATCAGGATGAATTCAGCAAAGACATCATCATTTCGCAACTAAGCACGCTGTTGAAATACGCCAATCGCTTTTACGAACGGCAGTTTTTAAACCGAAAAGAATTGTCAAATGATCTTTTGGAGCAGTTTAACAAGTATTTATCAGCATATTTTGAATCTGGGCAGTTGGAAGAAAAAGGAATTCCCGGTATTGAACAGATCGCTGATCAGCTGTCAGTTTCACAGCGGTACTTAAGCGATACACTCAAAAAAGAAACAGGAAAAACTTCAACCGAACATCTGCAATTGTATTTGATCGATGAGGCTAAGAATATTCTGTTGAACCCAAATAAAACGATCTCTGAAGTGGCTTATGAATTAGGATTTGAATATCCGCCCTATTTTTCGCGGTTATTTAAAAAGAAAGAAGGCATCAGCCCATCAGCATACAGAGAAAAATACACTTTAAATTAAGATCATGGATATACTAAAAACAGCAATAGACTGGGCAAAAGCCGAAGTTTTTTCAACGTCATTCTTCATTGTTTTCGGAGTAGTATTTGTATTGGCAAGCATAGGATTTTGGCAACTCGCTAAAACTGATGTGGCAAAAGCATACATCATTCCCACCTTGGTTGCCGGATCATTACTATTGATCATTGGTCTTGGTTTATTTTTCACCAATAAATCAAGAATCACGCAATTTGAAACGGCTTATAATAAGGACGCTGCCGCTTTTGTAGAATCTGAGGTCGCACGTGTTGAAAGTACGTTAAAGGAATATCAAACTATCGTTTTCAAAGCGATTCCATTCATTATTGTGGTTGCTGCGTTGCTGATCGTTTTTATAGACAAACCGGTTTGGCGTGCAAGCGCCATCACAACCATTGCCATGTTGGTGGTTATTCTTTTGATTGACGGCACAGCCAAAGCCAGGATAGATGCTTATAGTGAACAATTAGAATTAGCAGGTAAGAAAACAATTAATGATTTAAATTGAGAATCAGAAAAGAAAATCATTAAGAATTGAACAACAAATGAATATTGAAGAACTATCACAATTAACCGACACAGAATTGCTGGAAGCAGCAAAAAGTAATAAGCCATCACCCATTATAGATGCTTTTTTTATTGGGTTTTTAGCTGGGATAATCATTTACAGTGTTGCTGCAAACGCCTGGGGATTTATCACCTTACTTCCACTATTTCTAATCTATGTGTTCCTGAAGAAGCCTAAGAAATATGAAGCACTGAAAGCAGAATTGGAAAAAAGGAAATTACAATAGCTTCTATGTAAACAGGACTCCTACCCCTTCAATATCTCAACTCCCTAGGTTATCAAATACATTCAAAACCAGGAACAACATCACAAAAACAAAACTTTTCAGGAAGAATATCTTGAGTTTCTGGATAAATTTGATGTGGATTACGATAAAAATATATCTTTAAACCCATTGAATAACTATATATGGTACCTAAAGGCACCTGATGTCCGGGGGCTGTTTCTATTTCTACCAGTGTTTAGTCCCTACGGGACATTTAAATTCTAACCGGAACAACTGATATATTTATTCAGAACTGTTTTCTTTGCCTAATAACTGGTTTTTACTATGTTGTAGTAACAAACTGGAGTTGTTATGAAACACATGGATATAATTGGTCCTGGACTCTTTGTCATTTGTTTGTCTCTGTTCACCTATTTCTTTGTAGGGAAAATAGGTCCCATTGTGATTGGTGGTGCAAGCGCCGGTGGTTTTCTGTTGTACCTGAAAACCGGATATAAATATCGCTTTGATACTTCAAAAGTGATTGTTGCTTACTTACTCACGGTCATCTTTTTTATCATACATGTTTATGAGGAATATATTTTCGGATTTGAAGAAATTGCCTCACAACTAAGCGGACAGGAAGTCACGCAGCAAAGCTTACTCACCTTCGCTGCTTTCTTTGCGCCAATAATGTGGATATCAGGAGCGATATTTATTATTAAAGAATGGGCTTTAGGCTATTATTTTCTAGCTTTTTTCTTTGTTGCAATGACTATCGCTGAACTTACTCATTTTATATTCCCGTTCATTTTGTATGGAGAATGGAGATATACAGCAGGTGTAGTTACCGCTGCATTACCGTTAATCCCTGCCTGGTATGGACTCATGATAACTCTCAAAGAAACGAAAAGGTTAAGGGATGAGGAATAGCAAAGAAATTATTTGTTTACTGATGGCAATGTTTCTGATAAGATCAACATCAGCATTTGCTCATACCGGATTTGATTCAGATGCAGGTATACTATCCAACATTATTGCAGTTGGTGTAGTTCTTCTTTCTATATTTATTTATTTCCTGATGAGTAATAGAAAAAGGAAGAAAGGGATTAATACACCAAAATAGGAACCCAATTAAATGACAAAGATCACTGTTAAGCCTGATTGTGGAAATGCACCAAAAAAGGAGTTGCTGAAACAACTGAATATTGCTTTTGCAAGAGCAAATAGTAACTTCCTCGCAGATATTGTTTCAGATGATATTGAGTGGGATATCATGGGTGACCAAAAGGTTTCAGGAAAAGAACAATTCACCCGAAAATTAGAAACTTTAAAATCAGAAAAAGTATCAGAATTAATGCTTGATCGGATCTTAACTCATGGTAAGGAAGGAGCAGCAAACGGGATTATTAAAATGGAGAATGGAAACGAATATGCCTTTTCGGATTTCTATGAATTTACTGGTGCAAAAGGAACTAAAGTAAGATCTATCACATCTTATATAGTCAGAATTTAACCTCCCGGCGAAGCCCATTCTCGGCATGAAAGTATATTGATTGCTTTTGAATTCAATAAGAAACGCTGTTGATCAAAATCCCTTAAGCAATTTTCCCTTCCATTAGCTATACTCGTTTAAAAGAATATTTACGATACATTTGTATTTAGATATAGAAAAGCTTTCGAGAATGATTTTATTGATCTTAATTATAAATTAAATATGATAAAGAACGCTATTTATATATTGTATGCAGTCTTTTTTATGCCTGATTTTAGTTTCGCACAATCTAGCCTAAGTGAATTGAAATTTGGCTCAAAGTATTATGAAGCGGTTGATAGTTGGGTTGCTTTTCCAAAAACACAAGCTGATACATCTTATACACTAGGTTATATTTATATTGATCAGCAAGCTGGGTTTACTTTTGATTACTTATCACACTTTATTGTAACTGAGAATGGGTTTAAAAAACTGCCAAGAGAGTTTGAAGAAAGTTTAAAATCACGCCTTTCACCTAATACTATTGATGTAGCAATCTTATCAGAAGAACAAATTTCAGAACTAGAGTTACCTACTGAACCTAGTTGGTTGAAGTTCTATAAGAAAGACACAACTACAGTAAGTTATCTCAAAAATATTGGATATCATTATAATCATGTAGGTGCAAGTGAATTAGCAATTGAACCATTACTTAAAGCTTATAATAAAGATCCTCACTTTGAAGGCCTCGAGTTTGAACTCGCATTCGCTTACAATGCAACCCAAAAATATGCCAAAGCCATTAAAGTTTTAGAAAGAGCAATTGAAAATAATTCAGAAGATCATTTCTTCTATAGAGAATTAGGCTTCGCTTATAAGTATACAAACCGATTTGAAGAAGCAGAAACAACCTACAAAAAAGGTATCGAAATATCGGATGATGATCCGGTAAAAGCTGAAATGGCTGTAAACATGGCTCAAGCATATTTTCAGTTACGTGATAAGAGTAAGTTCGAAGAATGGGCCAATCTGACCCGTAAATACTCTGCAAAAGGTTCGAGATTTAGTCAAATCGTAGAGTATTTTGAACAAAACTGGAACCAAGATTAGAGTTTATGTATTTCATATTCGACATAGAAACCATTCCCGATTTCAACTTTATACGAACAGTACTGAATGATCAGGATTCAGATCAGGAAACACTTCTGGAAATAGCTTCCGAAGAACTGGCCAGAAATAAATCGGGTTTCCTCCCTCCCATGTATCATCGAATGGTTTCCTGGGTAGGTTTATGGATCGAAAATACAGGTCAGCCCAAACAAAAAGTTTCCTGGAATGGTGAAGATGAAAAAGAAGGTCTGCAACAGATCTTTGATGCCATCGGCACGTTTAAAGATTTCGGGCTTATTCATCACAATGGAAAAGGCTTCGATATTCCGGTTCTGATTTACAGAGCAATGAAACACGGCTTACAGATGCCTGTTCGTCTCAATGACTATGACATCCGCTATCGGTACAGCAAGCATAACATAGATCTGGTGGATGAGTTCAGTAATTATGGAGCCAGTTCATGGCCAAAGCTAAAGCATCTTGGACAGTTGATCGGCATCCCCTTTAAACAAACCGGAGAAGGAAATCAGGTGCTGGCAATGTTTGAACGGAAGGAGTTAGAACTGATTGAACATTATTGTTATGAAGATGTGATGGCGACTTATATCGTTTGGTTATATCACCAATATTCAACCGGACACATTCCACAGGATCAATTCAATAACCTGAAGGAAAGAGCGTTAAGCAAGTTGGATGAAATTCAAAGTAAATAAATCGCTTTTATGAAGAACTTGGGTCTTCTTTTATTGGTATTACTCTTCTTTTCTACCACTGATGTTTCAGCCCAAGGTCAAATAAATTTTATTTCTGACTCAGAAAGGTCTTTCGTTACGGATTATGAAAACTCAAGTCTGAGAGGACTCCCTTCTTTCAAACAGTTTTTAGCCACATCTGAAACTAATTCAGGAGAAAGCTTTTACTCTACCCATTTAGTAGCTCTCAGATCAAAGATCAGAGACAGGGATTCTGACAAAAAGAAAGCCGAAACTATTTTTAAATATTTACATGATGAAGTTTTTCTGCAATATGAGCTAAACGCCGTGGTATCTGACCTTTCAGAGCGTTGGACTTATAATTGCGTTACTGCTACTTCGTTTTTTGTAAGTATGACAGAAGAATTTGGGATTCCATTTCAAATTTATGAAACCCCGGCTCACGTCTACGCATCCATTCGTCATCGGAATGAAGAAATAATTGTAGAGTTAACCGCTCCAAAAGATGGATTCGATTTTGGATCTAATATGGAGTCCCTTCTTCAAACATTGGTAGACAGTAAGTTAATATCCAGAGATGAATTAGCCGAAAAAGGAGCTGAACAACTCTATCAGGAATATGTAGCTAAGACCATTCCGATTTCAAAGAAGCAATTACTGTCTATTCAATATCATAATGACGCATTGATCAAAGCATCCGGAGAGAATTATGCAGAAGCCTACGATCAAATGAATAAAGCTATCAAACTGTATCCCAATGATACATTCTCTGAGGCTTTCAAATATATCGTTACCATTTCACAGTTAAACTTTACCCTTGAAGCGGATAAGAAATACCTTTTGATCTCAAAACTTCTGGAATCCACTAAAAATGATTCTACGCTTACGTACTCCCTTGTAAATCATTTGGGAGAGCTTATTGAAGATCTTTTAAAGTTTGAGGAAAATTTCGATCTAGTAAACGAGCTCTTGCAGAACGTAGAGAATAATGTGTTAACAGATGCTTTCATAAGCTCTAAACTAAATGAGTATTACGTATACATGTATACCGTATTTGCTCAAAATTCTTCCCTGAAAGGAGAAACGCTGGAAGCAAAAAGAAATATTGAAAAAGCATTGGCTCTTTCTCCGGAGAACAGTAGGCTGACAACCTATTATATATCGGTTACCAGTAATCATGCAACAAAGCTTTCTCAAATTGGACTTTTTGAGACAGCCCGATCTACTATAGATGAGCTCGCAGCAAATTATCCTGCCGGTTATCCTATTATAAAAGAGGCACGTGTTCAAATTATTTTAGATGCCTTGGTATCGATTCCTATGGTAATTGAAAACGAGAGTAAGCTTGTTCCCGAGCTGGAACTGGCATACTCTATCCAACCGGATAACATATACCTTAAGTCATTTTCTGCTACCGTATTTCATGAACTAGCGATGCAACAAGTACGAAGATCCAATTATCAAAAAGCTAAGAATCTTATTTTAGATGGATTGAAATACAATTCTTCAGACCCTACCCTTCTTTCAGATCTTAAATTGATCAACGAGATCCTGGAATAACATCATTTGATCCTTGATTTCCCTAATGCTTAAGTAATGAGTAGTTTAAACCGATAAGTTTTATTAGAAAATTATAATATTAATTTTCACTAATGAAATTGTCATGAGAAATCTGCTCCCGTGTTTACTGATAGGTACTATTTTGGGTTGCCAAGCTCTAACAGGTTCCAATGATAATCCTGATGTTACAACAGCTATCCAATTTTCGGTAATACTGTCAAAAGACATTTCTGCAGATGCCTTGCAATCAATATCAGGCTTTTCTTCCATCTCTCATTTTACTCCTTATAGCGAACAAAAAGTAACTCTCTCCCAAAACCCCTATACAGATCTTGTCTTTGCAGTAAACAATAAAAACCAACCATTATTTGCTTCATTCCTCACTGATAATGGCTCCTATATTTTCGGACATGAAGAAACCGCAACTGCTCTTCTAACTGCTGTTGTACTCCCTTTTATTAGTGCTGATGGATTATTGGCAATATCAGAGGCCAAAAACCTTGAAGAATTTTCTTCTTTAACAGAACGATTGGAATACTTGTCCGACAATAATCTTTCTTTTAGTGAAGACGCTAGCTTTTTTGAGTTACTGAATAAAATCTCTGTTGATCTTGCAGATACTTTCTCAGCGAAAAAGGACTATAACTTTCCAGAATTCAATTATGCTATTTCCGGGTCAGAATTAATTTCATTTTCCGGAGAAACAAAACTTCCGTTTAATGTTGAATTCAAAGATTTGGTTAAAGGTGAAAATACTAACAAAAAATTACTAGTCGGGAATTCTTTGGATTCAGACTACCAAAAAACAATTGCAAACAGCATCTCATTTCCAATCTCTAATGGAGCATTCGGCCTAGATGTTCAATCAGACCAATTAGCTTCAAAAACCAGAGTATTAAAAACTTCCAGAGATGTATTGTTAAAAACATTCACTTTATTAGGTCTCCATTCAAAAAATTACGAAGCTAATAATACTCTCGAGCAGTCTTTATTAGAGTTGAATTTTCCAACAAATATCAGCAGACCTGAAGCAGTTCAAATTGTACAAGATCATTTATATAAAAATGGAAACCTGCTGACTGACTATGTTTATGAGCAACTCGGTTTTTCAACCCACAAAAAATCTGATTTTGAAATATTCTTTAAGTCTTTTCAATCACTCATATATAATCAGAATAAAAATGCTCCATTATTCAATGATGATTCCTTTTATGGTGAGTTCAATGCTTTTGAAGATTTCGAAACCTCTGACACTATCTGTTTTGAAAATTCTAAAGAGGTAGCTTGCAAAGTAGATGTTCGTAAAATCACTTACAGCATTGGACAATCAGGCTGTAGAAAAGGTGAGTATATGATCAAATTTGGTTCGGGATTCTATGCTCCATTTGGCCTTGACAGAGGCTCGAAAATAAAAATTGATTGGGAATTCGGCCCTTCAGGTAAAACAGGTTTTTGGTTAATGCCAATCAAAGATGGAAAAACAAGAGTAAACGGAAGAACCAAAACAGTTGGGTGCTTCAGTTTTGGATCAAAAAAGGAACTTACTTTATCCATTACTTTAAGCGATCATGAATATCGCATAAGTAACACATCTCATGTTATTATCGAAAAACCAAAATCACCTAGCACACCCCTAAAGCCAAATACTACCGACCTTGAAGGTGTACGTATCTTGGAATAAACCCATCAGATTACCAGCCCTCCACTCTCAAATTTGCATGAGAGCGATCCTATTTTTTTGAAAAAACTTATCCCTTTTTTACCAGCTCATTGGTTTTATTCGAAAATTAACGACTTAAATACTTTGAGAATAAATTAGAAAAGCGCTTTCACATTAAAGCCTAACTTTATTTAGAAAAATGTGAATTATTCATAATGATTTTAGGTTTATGATTAATTATAATTCAGTAATTAAAATATATAACTGAATTAATTCTCAGATATGAAGCGCCTTTACGCAACTACGATTCTTATTTTTATTTCTTCCAATTCATTATTTGCTCAGGGTGAGTTACCAACCATCAATGCCGGTGATACAGCCTGGGTACTGATGGCTACGGCTTTAGTCATGCTCATGACCCCTGCCGGGTTGGCTTTATTTTACGGAGGACTTACACAGAACAAGCATGTTCTCAACACAATAGGCATGAGCTATATGGCTTTTTGTACCGGCACACTTGTTTGGGTAATTATTGGTTATTCCTTGGCTTTTTCTGAGGGAAATGCATTTATAGGAGGTTTTGATAATTTCCTCCTTCAGGGAATCACCGTTAGTGATATAAGTGGATCTATTCCAACCATACTTTTTGTGGTGTTCCAAGGAACTTTTGCAGCCATCGCTGTTGCAATCGTAAGTGGATCTATTATTGAAAGGGTTCGATTTTCGACTTGGGGGATATTTTCAATTCTTTGGGTTATCATTGTTTATGCCCCTATTGCACACTGGGTTTGGGGTGGAGGATTTTTGAGCGAATCAGGAGAAATGGATTTCGCTGGTGGCACAGTAATTCATGTAAATGCCGGAGTTGCTGGATTAGTATTGTCATATCTGGTTGGAAAAAGAAAAGAACACAGCCTTGAAGAAGTTCGAAAACCTTCTTCGATCAAGTTTATGATCCTGGGATCGGCTCTGCTTTGGTTCGGTTGGTTTGGATTTAATGGCGGAAGTCAATTAGCGGCCGATGGTATTGCTGCAAATGCCCTTTTGGTAACAAATATTGCTGCTTGTGCCGGAGCTTTGATCTGGTTAACTATTGAATGGTTTATTGTAAAAAAACCCACTTTGATTGGTATGGCTTCGGGTGCAATATCCGGATTGGTTGGTATTACACCAGCTTCTGGATATGTAGATGTGACAGGCGCTCTGGCTATTGGTTTATTATCCGGAATAGTAGGGTATTGGGGCGTTGTTCACCTAAAATCATTGATGAACCATGATGATACCTTAGATGCATTTGGTATTCATGGATTGGTTGGAATTTTCGGGGCTTTGGCTACAGGAATATTTGCTAATCCCGAAATTAATAATGGCGCCGGTTTACTATATGGAAATCCCGGTCAATTTTTAGTTCAAGCCAAGGCTGTTCTTATCACTATTGCCTATTCAGGCATAGCAACCTATGTAACCTGGAAGATAAGTTCATTGATCACTAGTGGTGGAAGAATTGAAGAAAAACTTGAGTTAGAGGGCATGGATATTGGTTATCATGGCGAACATCACATTATAATCGGAGATAGCCAAGTAGTTTCACAATCTAACTCAACATCATTTAATTAAGGTGAGCTTCTCTAAACTACTCTGTCAGGGTCACTGTAATCCGGAATTTCTCCTTTATAGCCAAATATGCGCTTGATCCACTTTACGGTTCCGGCGCTTTGGTTTCTGATGTACCACTGATCGGCAGCACGCCTGGCTCCCAGTCCCCAGCTTGGGTAAGGATGAATGGTGTCAGCTATATTTCTGAGTGAAACCCCATTTTTCATTGCAACAGCATATTCTGAAATAAATTCACCTGCATGAGCTCCAACTACCGATGCACCTAAGATTTTTCCGGAAAACTTCTTGGCAAAGATCTTGATCATGCCTACACTTTCGCCTTCTGTTATAGCTCTGTCTATCTTCGAATATGGAAAACGATACACTTCAAACTTCTCTCCTTTTTCATTTAGCTCTTTCTCTGTAGCCCCAACGTGTGCAATTTCAGGTGATGTAAAAGTAGCCCATGTTATATGTTTCAGATCCATTTTCATTGGGATTTTAAGCATTGCCCTGGAAGTAGCTATTTTCGCCATGTGTTCACTCATGTGAGTGAACTGATATTTACTTGCTATATCACCAATGGCGTAAATATTTTTCTTATTGGTTCGGCATGAATTATTAATGGTAATTCCTTTTTTAGTATACTCAACGCCCGCCTCGTCCAGGCCTAATCCTGCCAGATTTGGTTTACGACCGGTAGCCATTAACAATTTGTCTCCGGCAACTGTTTTCTCTTTTCCGTCAACTTCTATATGTACAGAAACTTTCCCATTATTCTGAGATACAGATTTAACAGAAGCTCCCAATTCGTAGTTTACTCCTTGTCTTTTTAGTTCCTCAAACAAAATATCCGTCAGTTCGGGATCATCATTCATCATTATTTCCTCTGCCATATCTATAACAGTCACTTTACTCCCGAGATTTGTAAATGCCTGACTCATTTCCGTTCCGATCGGTCCACCACCAATAATGAGTAACTCTTCGGGCAGATCTTCGACCTCAAACAAACTGTCATTAGTTAAATAATCAACAGTGTCAATTCCTTCGATCGGCGGAACAAAAGCACTTCCTCCTGCAGCGATAAAGAAAAATCTGGAGGTCACTTTTCTTTTTTCTCCATCAGGTAATTTAATTTCTATTGTATGGGCATTTAAAAAGCTTGCTTCACCCTCAACAACGACAATTCCCATATCTTCAAAAATTTCCGGACGGTCTGCATCTTCGTATACTTCCTTCCGAATATCATCTACATGTTTAATTACTTTTTTGAAATCGATTTTTGGTTCACCATCAATCAATCCGTATTTACCCGCATCTCTGACTTGCTGAGCTACTTTACCTGCCTTCAAAAGGACTTTACTAGGCACACAACCTGTCCATGTACAATCTCCACCCAACTTGTGCTTTTCGATCATCATGGTTTTTGCTCCAAAGTTTGCACAAATACCGGATGCAGTCAGTCCTGCTGCTCCTCCTCCAATTACTACGCTGTCAAATTCAAAGCTTCCTGTTCCTTCGCTTTCACTGTCACTAACTCTGCTTCTTATCTTTTTGACTGTAGAATAAGCACCTCCGGCTACAAGAAGTACCACAACGCCATACACCCACCAAGGAACATTCTTTCCTGCAACTATCAGGTATAAATAAGCGGATATAAAAAAGAATGTGGTACTAAGAGCAGGAATTGCAATATTCTTTCCTTTACGGTAGTTCTTAACCAGCCAGCCCAAAGAAAGAGTGAAAAAAGGGATCGCACCAACGTATATAGAACCGAATATCAAAGGATTAACTCCATATTGCTCACCAAGACCAAGAAACCAATCTTTAGCCATTTCAAGAAACTCTGCCATATTGAACCGTGTTAGTTATGTATCAAGTTGTAATAATGTACAATAAAGATACCATTCACATAGAATTATACTTCACGAAACTGTAAATTATAACTCAGTATTGAACATCTGCTTTATGATCAAAAAACGATCTTTTTATTTCATACCTGTCGCATTTTTTGCTGTACTGGGTCTGTTTACCTCGTTGGTACATTACCACAGTGAGGGATTGGAATGTTTAGATCATGCTGAAGAAGCTCATCTTGTTCAAACCGAAGATTTTTGTCCTATTTCCACACTTGTTACGGACGATGATTTTTCTACCCCTTTTACTTTTGAAGTACTTCTATCTTCTGAAGATCAAATCATTCTGTATAATTCAGAAGAAGAGATTGACAATTTCATCGCTTCAAAATCCGGACGCTCCCCTCCTTTCACGGCTTAAGACCCATTCACTGCCTTTAAGGCATTCTTAATTACATTTTATAATCAAATTTTATTTAAGCCATGAAAAATTCATTTACTCATGCGGCTAAAACCGCTTTATACCTACTATTAATAACAGGCCTGTTCGCAGCTTGCAGTAACTCAACCGGATCAGATGATCACGAGCAAGAGCCCGTCGGAATTAGAATCAAATCAAATGGTCAAGGTGTGCTGGAATATATTGCACATCCATCAAATAGTACTACTACAGGTAGTTTATCTGTTGCCAATGGAAGTACAAATTCGTTTACAGTAGTTTTCCTGGATGAAGACCTGGATGAGTTTACGCCGGAGCCTGATGAACATTCAATTACATTTTCAGGAGCCGGTAACATTGCAGTTTTTGGGAATATTAACTCAGATTCTGCACCTTTCAGTTTTGATGTAACTGGAACTGCGGAAGGTTCATCTACTTTCAAACTTACAATGAATCATCAAGGTGCCGCGGAATTCGTTACTGTAGATCTTCCAATCTCGGTAACTACTTCTTCTAACTAGATGAAATACTTTTCGATATTAACAGCTTTGTTCCTAATGATGATCTCCGGATCATCTATGGGACAGAGTTCATCTTATTCAATATCAGGAAATATTTATGATAAAGAGACAAATGAGTCTATTCCTTTCGCATACATTCACCTGGAAGAACTAAACAGAACTGCTGTTTCAACAATTGATGGTGAGTTTGAGATAAAGAACATTCCTTCCGGAACCTATACTTTAACAGCTCACAGAATTGGATACAGAACTCAATCTCAAAAAATTGAGATAAGTAATAATAATCTTGAACTCGATATAAAACTAAATGTATCGGTACTTAGCTCTGAAGCTATTGAAGTTGTTGGAGAGGCTGAAGACTTAACCGGTTCCGGATTAGAGCATGCTTCAAAAAAGATATTTGGTTCTGATTTAAGACGAAATTTAGGTTCTACTTTATCTGAAACGCTTACCAGTTTACCGGGTTTTGACCAGAGGTCGAATGGAGCTGCCCCCGGAAGGCCTGTTATTCGGGGCTTAGGTGATGAAAGAGTCATGATCTTACAAGATGGAATCAGTTCCGGAGACGTATCTGCTCAGTCTTCTGATCATTCCGTTACTATAGATCCGGTTTCTGCTACCGAAATTGAAATTGCCCGTGGACCTGCAGCATTAGCTTATGGTTCTAACGCAATTGGTGGTGTTATTAATGTAGTCAAGAATCAAGTTCAAACTACACTTCCTTCTCAGCTTACCGGTACTCTATCCTTAAATGGACAAACGGTTAATTCAGGTTTATCGTCAGCAATTAATATTTCATTCCCGGTTAAATCTTTCGCCATTCAAGCTGATATCAATGGTAGATATGGATTGAATACTGACACGCCCAGAGGTGAGATCAGAAATACTTTTTATGAAACTACCAACGATGCCATTGGGGTTAGTTGGATTCGTCCCTGGGGATATGCAGGAGCCTCAACAAGTATTTATTTTAGTAATTATGGAATACCACCTGACCCAAATGGCCATCCTGATGGAGTAGATATTGAATTAAGAAAATATCAATACGATGCCCGTTCAGAAATACTTATCAAAAACGGCTTTTTTAAAGTAATTGAAATTGATGCATCATTTAAAGACTATAATCACAAAGAAATCGAAGGGAAAAGCAGTAATGGCAATCCTGTTATCGGAACAGAGTTTGATCTGCTTACAACCAATATTAATATCAGAGCGAAGCATAATAAATTCGGATTATTAAATAACGGCTCTTTCGGTTTCTCCTCAGAAATTGAAGATTATGTAGTTGATGGAGCAGGCACACCGCCTTCAAATAATTTTAAAATTGGCGCATACATAATTGAAGAATCGGATCTAGGACCACTTCATCTGGAAGCCGGAGCCCGTTTTGACTACTCATTGGCTACAACCGAGGAAAGGGGATTATTTTATGGGATTGGTGCCCGTAACGGTTCCATCGATTCTACTTTTTATAAGGACCGTGACTTTTCAGCTCTTTCAGGATCTGTTTCAGCTATTTATGACTTGGGAAAAGGATTTTCTGTAGGATCTACTATTCTGAGATCTTTCAGGGCTCCTTCTTTGGAAGAATTATACTCCGAGGGACCTCATTTAGCTTCCTACTCATTTGAAATAGGGAACCCTGATCTTGACCCCGAGCGCGCTTGGGCTAAAGAAATATTTGTTGGCTATCAGAACCGTATAGTAAATGCAAATGCTGCTGTTTTTCATAATGGATTTGATAACTATTTATATGCACGGAATACGGGACAGGCAAATATTCAACGTGCTGATTTATTGAACTACCAATTCATTGGAACTTCAGCAGAACTCTATGGATTTGAGACCTCCGCTGAAGTTCAATTATCAGAAACATTAGTAACAGATTTTTCTGTTAGCTATACAATTGGCCAACAAGACACTACTGATGAAAATGGGAGTAATAAAGGAACAAGACCGTTACCGCAAATACCTCCATTCAAAGCAAAAGCTTCTGTTAAGTATTCAAAAGATGGATTTGAAATTGGTACCCGATTCAAATATGCAGCAAAACAGGACCGAACCGGTGAATTTGAAAATCCTACAGACTCCTATTTTTTAACAGACTTATTTGCGCAATACAGATTCAACACTAAGAAGCTTCTTCACACTCTTTCGTTAAATGTGAACAATCTTCTGTACAAGGAATACTATAACCATCTTTCCAGAATTAAAGATCTGAGACCGCAACCCGGAAGAAACATTACAATTCTGTACAGGATCTATTTTTAAACAAAAAAAAGCCTCAATTTTTCAAGATTGAGGCTTTGTTTTAGGTTTCAAAAAAGGGTTTGAAAAATAGATTTGCGTCTTCATCGCATTATCTGTTCCCCTTAAGCGAGTACAAGAGAAACTCAGTCACACTTTGTTACAATTTATTTTGAAAATTTTTTTCCTTATTAAATCGCTGTAATTTGAGCACATGAAATTCTTTAAATACCTCCTTTTAATTACACTATACGCCACATTCAATATCAACTGCTCTGCACTAAAAGATTTGGCGTCCATACAAAAACCTGATCTTTCAGTAAATGATGTCAGGATTTCTGATGCTTCATTAAGTGATCTTGAGCTTACTTTTGATATAGAAGTTGATAACCCTAATGCGGTTGCTGTAAATCTTACATCATATAATTATGATTTCCTGATCTCCGATAGAACTTTTGTAAGTGGAGACCAAGCTTTAAGCACAGAAATTTTATCCAACAATAAAAGCATTGTGCAAATTCCGGTACGCTTTACTTATGATGAACTATTCAAAACCTTTTCAGATATCCGAAAACAAGATGAAACAAGCTACGCATTAAAATCTGTGATAGGAGTTGACTTACCTATTCTGGGATTCACAGAAATACCTTTGGAAAAATCCGGAGTAATTCCGGTTATTAAAACTCCAAAAGTATCCGTTTCCAGATTATCTGTTAAGAATTTATCTTTTACTAAAGCTGATCTTGAATTGATCCTCAACATTGATAACCCCAATGCTTTTGGAATTTCGTTAAGCGACACTGACTATACAATATCTTTAAATGGACTTGATTCGATCTCAGGAAAATCTTTAGATCCCATCAAGATCGAAGAAAAAGAATCAGGTACTATTTCGGTTCCTGTTTCATTAAACTTTATCCAATTGGGTAGAAGTGCTTATAATGTTATAACAGGAGATCAGCCTCTGGAATATACGATTTCCGGCAACTCGGATGTAGGATCAACGCTTCCATTTTTTAAAACTACCCCTTATAATTTTGATCGCTCAGGAACTGTCAACATTTTTAATAATTAAACAATGACCTTTGTAAGCTATCTGGAAACTCCAATCGGTTATCTCAGAATACTTTCTAACGGAAGTGGAATTACAGGAATTAAGTTTATGGATTTTGACGGTCCCGAAGATCCTGACATTCATACCGAATCGGCAAAAACACAGCTTAAAGAATACTTTGGAAATAAAAGAGATCGGTTTGATCTTAATCTGCTGCCGGAAGGAACCGATTTTGAGCAAAAAGTCTGGTCGCAGTTAAATAATATACCTCACGGAACAACTACTTCGTACGGGAAAATAGCCTCTCACCTTGGCGATAAGAATTTTTCGCAAGCAGTTGGTTCAGCAAATGGAAAAAATCCTATCGCAGTAGTAATTCCATGCCATCGTGTTATTGGTTCTGATAACAAGCTGGTTGGTTATGCAGGGGGAATGGAGCGAAAAGAATGGTTGCTTAAACATGAAGGCGCTTTACTTCTGTAACTAACTTTTACTATCACTAACATACCTTTTACTTAGATTTGTAATCGATTTCTGCTTCAAATCAGATCTAAGTTTCAATAACTAACTTTTTCGAAATGAAAAAAATATTTCAGCTGATCCTACTTGTACTTTTAACCTCTCCTTTGTTTGCACAAATGAGCGACGCTCCTGACCGAGCAGATGGAGAAGGTCCTTTTGATCGCTTGATCATCAGAGGAGTTAATATGATCGACGGTACCGGCTCCCCTGCTACCGGACCTGTTGATATCGTAATTGAAGGAAATCGAATTGCCAGTATCAGAACCGTTGGTTACCCGGGACTTCCGATCAATGAAAACAGAAGACCAAAAGCTGAGGCTAATGATAAAGTAATAGACGCAACGGGTATGTATTTACTTCCGGGTTTCATTGATATGCACGCACATACCGGAGGTGGGGCTCAGGGAACTACTCCGGAATATGTATATAAACTTTGGATGGCGCACGGAATCACAACCATCCGCGAACCGGGTTCCGGAAATGGAATGGACTGGACACTCCGTCATAAAGCCAAAAGCAAAAAGAATGAAATTACGGCTCCAAGAATTTCAGCATATATTTCGTTTGGGCAAGGAGCCTCAGAACAAATCATCAATGAAAAGCAGGCTCGCGATTGGGTTCAAATGATCCACAAAGCAGGAGCTGATGGAATTAAATTTTTCGGTGCATCCCCGAAAGTGTATGCAGCTGCTATTGATGAAGCCAATAAACTTGGTCTTGAAACAATGACCCACCACGCCCAAACCAGAGTGGTTTATAATAATGTACTCACCTCAGCTCGGTTAGGTTTAACCAGCATGACGCACTGGTACGGTTTGCCCGAAGCTCTTTTTGAAGATCGTATCATTCAGGATTACCCATTGAATTACAATTATAATAATGAGCAACACCGCTTTGAAGAAGCAGGAAAACTCTGGAAACAAGCAGCGGAGCCATATTCTGAAAAGTGGAATGAGGTTATGAATGAGTTGTTAGAACTGGATTTTACCCTTAATCCTACCATGACTATTTATGAAGCCAGCCGGGATCTGATGGCTCAACGTCGAGCTGAATGGCATGAAAAATATACACTACCTTCTCTTTGGAGATTTTATGAACCCAGCAGAATTTCACACGGTTCGTACTGGTTAGATTGGGGAACTGAGCAGGAAGTAGAATGGAAAAACAACTTCCGTTTATGGATGAAGTTTGTGAACGAGTATAAAAACCGAGGTGGAAGAGTAACTTTGGGTTCTGATGCCGGATATATCTACAAACTATATGGTTTCGGTTATATTCAGGAAATGGAAATGATGAGAGAAGCTGGTTTCCATCCTTTAGAAATTTTCCAATCAGCTTCTCTTAAAGCAGCTGAAGTGTTGGGAATGGATGACGAACTCGGGACAATTGAGGTAGGTAAACTTGCAGATATGTTAATTGTTGATGCAAACCCCATGGCAAATCTTAAAGTGTTGTATGGAACAGGTGCTATTTTGGTTGACAATGAGAACAATGTTAAACGCCATGGTGGAGTTGTTTACACTATAAAAGATGGAATTGTATACGATGCCAAGCAGTTATTAAAAGACGTAGAGAGTATGGTTGATAAAGCAAAAGCCAAAGAAAGCTTCGAAATCACTCAACCCGGAGTTAAATATTAATTTAAAACAACTTAGCTATGAAAATTAAAGCTTTACTCACATTAGCAACCTTAGTAATCGCAACTACTTCGCTAAAAGCACAAAATGAAGGGATTGCAGTTGGAGCTCAGCTGTTTTCACCTACAGGAATTACTGCCAAGGCAACTATTTCAGAAACTGCTGCGATAACCGGTGTTTTAGGATTTAATTTTAATGAGTTTAATAACATTATAAATCTACAAGCCAATCTTATACTGAGTGGAAATAGTGATTCCTTTAATGTTGAATCAGGAGTATTGAGGCCCTATTACGGTGTAGGTGTAAACTTCCTCTTTTCAGAAAATTCTGATACCGGAATTGGTTTCAGGATACCTTTGGGAATGGAATATTCGTTGCAAGACCAGCCTGTTGAACTTTATATGGATATTGCTCCAACAGTGAATGTTGAGACAAGTTCCGCATTCTTTCTCAGCAGTTCGATGGGATTACGTTATTTCTTTTAAACTGATAAAGCCAAAATATAATTAATGAGTTGGCACGCACGGCGGGATAACCGCAAAATTCACAGATGGGGAGCTATTATTATAGCTCTCCCTTTTTTGATCGTATTAATTACAGGACTTTTCCTTCAGGTAAAAAAGGAGTTTGCCTGGATTCAGCCTCCAACTCAGGAAGGTGTTTCTACAGATCTTGAAATTACTTTTGATGAAATTCTTGCAATATCTTCAACTATTGATAAAGCAGGTATTACAAAATGGTCAGATATAGATCGCCTGGATGTTCGCCCGGATAAAGGAGTAGTAAAAGTACGCGGGGTAAACAACTGGGAAATTCAGATAGACACCAAAACAGGTAATGTGCTCCAAGTAGAATTTCGCCGTTCCGGAATTATTGAAACCTTACACGATGGTTCCTGGTTTCATGATTCAGCCAAACTTTGGATCTTCCTCCCTTCCGGCATAATTGTAACTATTCTTTGGATCACCGGAATCTATATGTTCTTCATTCCCTACCTCCAAAAGCGGAAGAACAAAAAACGTTTGGATGAACTGAAAAGTAAACACGAGTAAACCCCCACTGGGTAATTTTTAGAATTTTGAAATAACCTCTGTTTTAACCAATTTCCTCTGTTAATAACAATGGGGGTTTGGGATATGTTTAAGTTTTTTCGACGGGTACGACAGGCTCTCCTTTCTGAAAGCAAGTTCAGCAAATATCTATTATATGCTATTGGGGAAATTGCTCTAGTAATGATCGGTATTTTATTGGCCCTTCAGGTTAATAACTGGAATGAAGAGAGATTGAAGAAAAACAGAGAGCAAGTATATCTGAATCTTTTGCTAAGAGATTTAAATACAGATATAGAGTTTTATAAATCAAATATTGAATTTTATGATCTGGTTCTCGAGAGTGGGATAAAAGTATTAGACTTTTCAGATGGTATAAATGATCTTAAATACACAAATTGGGAATTACTGGTAGACGCCTTCCATGCCAGTCAAATCTGGCCCATTATTATCGAAAGTGCAACCTACGAAGAATTAAAAAGTGCCGGTGAGTTGTCATTACTTAATAATTCAGTCTTAAGAGACCGGCTGGGATATTACTACGGAGGAGGAACATCCAGATACCAGAGTACTATTGGTATAAACCCTCCATACCGTAAAATGGCCCGAATGCAGATACCTTTCTCTATTTTGGATTACATGTGGGATGAATGCCATGAGACTGTCGGTGACATACAAGTATTACACAAATGTGATCCGGTTATTACCGAAGAAAAAGCCGGTGAAATATTGAATAAGTTAACCAACAATGAAGAATTGATGGGAGAACTAGGTTTTTTTATGTCAGCTATTCGTGGAGGATTTGAGCCATTAAGAGAACAGTTTAAACTTTCCGAACTAATTGTTAGTGAAATTAACAAATCTTTGGAGAAGGATAATTAATGCTACGCTTCTTCCTCAAAATACTATTTGAACCGCTGATTAAACTGATTTCAGGATTAACACAGGTTTTTAATCGTTTGTCATATCGAACAAATGTGAGATATCTAAAAATGATGCTTGGGGGTTCGAGATCTTTAGACTTCTCGCTACCGCTCGAAGTGACAAGCCATAACTCCGCTCCATCCCTGAAATCAGTTTAACCCACGACTCCTATGCTGAGATTTTTTAGACAAATACGACAAAAACTTATGGAACAGAATAACGTTCGAAAATACCTCCTTTATGCTTTAGGTGAAATTGCTTTGGTAATGATCGGGATCTTACTCGCTCTTCAGGTGAATAACTGGAATGAGGAAAGAAAAAAAGCTGATCTTGCAGAATCCTACTTAACTGCTTTAAAAGAAGATCTAATATTGGATATTGAAAATTTTGAGTATCAAATAGAAGATCTGTCTTTTCAGTTATCTCAAATTGACAGTCTGGAAGAAATACTATCTGAGCCTTCTTTAACCAATTCGGATTTTAATGACCTCATCAAAGCTAATCTTGATATTATTCAGACTTTTGAGACTGCTAATCTGAACAACAATACATTTCTGACTCTTCAAAATACCGGCAGAGTTGACCTGTTAGATGAGATCATCCAATTTAGATTATTGGATCTGAATTCTCTTCAAAAAGTTTATCAGGTTATGATAACTGACAATCTTCAGCTGAAATATAATTTAAGCGAAGATTTTATCAGTGAGGTTCCATTTTACTTTCACGAATTTAAAATTGAAATAAACGCCGATGTTGAAAGTGATATATGGAATAATGTAAACTGGGTGCAGGCACGTAGAAAGTTTTACACTTTCCTGAATATGATGAAAACGGTGAATGAGGTAGCAATAGAAATCACAGAAGAACTAAAATCAGAATCAGAAGATCTTTTGGAACTTCTGAATAATTTAAACTAATGCTCCGCTTCTTTCGCCAAAAACTGTCTGAACCAGGGATTAACCGGATGTTTGGATTATCACGGATTTTCTATTTTTTGTCATGTCGAGCTACTGCGAGACATCTAAAGATTTTGATGATAGTTCAAGGATTTTTAGACTTCTCCCTTTCGCTCGAAGTGACAAGCCATGGATTCGTGACATCCTTCAATCCCATTAATCCGCGGTTCAAAACCTATGCTTAGATTCTTCCGCCAAATACGAAAAAAACTCATGGAACAGAATAAACTTCGTACTTACCTCCTGTATGCGATTGGAGAAATTGCTTTAGTTATGATCGGGATATTGCTGGCACTTCAAGTTAATAACTGGAATGAGAAAAACAATCAAACACAAACTGCGCAGTATCATTTAGAAATTCTTAAGCAAAATCTTGAAGATGATAAAGAACAACTTAAAGATCTCTTACATAATGCCTATGACAGAGAACGTATGGCCTTGAACATGTCGGACATTATTCAATTAAAAACCGAACCTAATGATTCAATTGCCGGTAATATTGCACAATTACTTTTGGAGTTCAATTTTAAACCCCGAACCAATGGTATTGATCTATTAATTTCTTCCGGTAGTTTAGATGCACTTAATTCAGATATTCAGAACTCTATATCTAAATATTATCTATCTACAGAGGCAATTCAAGAAAGAGAAGAGATATCTAATAGGTTTATACATCAGTATGAGACTTTTGTATTTGAAAATTATAGTCAAATTTGGGGAAAAGGTAATACAAATGATATGTTTGTTCCGCTCTATAAAGATGACCAAAGACCTCCGATTTCTTTTGATCTTGAATATTTTTTATCCGATAAAACGATGGAGGCTTACATTTTTGCTCGGCTCTATCAGATTAGAAAACAAATTGATACATATGATCAGGGTCTATTGATGCTTGAAGAACTAAGCCAAAAAATATAAAAACTGATGGCACGCTTCTTATAAAGTAATCTCTTAAAGCAGAATCTCAGTTTTACTCTCATTTCCCGTCCTTAAAAGCCGTAGTTTACAGACATGTCATCTTCTATAAAAAATCAACGCGCTATTCTGGATAAACTGAGCATTAAAGAGCTCAATGAAATGCAGAAGACAGCTAAGTTCGCTATTCATACAAATGCTAATGTAGTTCTGCTCTCCCCCACGGGAACAGGAAAAACACTCGCTTTCTTATTGCCGATCGTCGAAGAACTGGATCCGGAATGTGAGCAGATTCAAGCCCTGATCCTGGTTCCTTCCAGAGAACTTGCTATTCAGATCGAACAAGTCGCTCGTGAAATGGGAACCGGTTTTAAGATCAACGCATTTTATGGTGGCCAATCTTTTTCCAAAGACAGATCCGAACTGGAAACGCCTCCTGCTATTTTGATCGGAACTCCCGGAAGAATCGCAGATCATTTACGGCGTGAGACTTTTGAAGTAACAGATATCAAGTCATTGGTACTGGATGAGTTCGATAAGTCGTTAGAGATCGGTTTTGAAGCTGATATGACTGAGATCATTGATGCCTTACCAAACGTGAAAAAGAATATCCTTACCTCTGCAACCAAAGGCATTGAGATCCCGGATTTTGTAGGGTTGAAAGATGAAGAGATTGTCAATTTTCTTGATATAGATAAACCTGATCTTGTTATAAAAACGGTAATCTCTCCCGAAAAAGATAAATTGGATACTCTGGTTGCATTGCTGAATCAGCTTGGCGATAAACGAGGTCTTGTTTTTTGTAATTTTAAGGATTCCATTCAAAGAGTAAGCGATTTCTTAAATCACCATAAAATTCCGCATGGTTGTTTTTATGGCGGACTTGAGCAAAATGATCGTGAAAATGCATTGATCAAATTCAGAAATGGAACACATCGTTTATTGATCGCTACAGATCTGGCCGCTCGGGGAATTGATGTTCCTGAAATGGACTTCATCGTTCATTACCATCTCCCGCTTAAAGCTGAAGAATTCACTCACAGAAATGGTAGAACGGCCAGAATGCATAGTGATGGCGTTGCATATGTTTTAAAATGGAGTGATGAAGATCTTCCTGACTTTATTCAACCGGATGGAGTTGAAGAATTATCGGTTTCAAATCCGCCAACAAAGACAGAATGGAAAACGCTTTATATCTCGGGTGGACGTAGAGACAAAATTTCCAAAGGAGATATCGCCGGTTTTTTCTTTAAAGAAGGAAAACTCAAAAAAGGCGAATTAGGTGATATTGAACTAAAGCAGGAATCGGCATTTGCAGCTGTTAAAGCTGATAAAGTGGAACAGGTTCTCAAACTCATCGACAATAAAAAGCTAAAGACTAAGAAAGTCAGGATTTCGGTGGTTTGAGTTTAAAATTTCAATACAACTGACTGAAATAACTAATTTTTAGTAGTGATTTAAATAATCATTTATATATTACTTTATAGCAAAATTAAAAAACTTCAGCAATGATATTGTCAAAAAAGAAATCTGAATCCCAAGCATTTATTTATTTCATGTTTTTTTTTAGGAGTAATCATTTCCGGTTGCGGGTTTTCTGAGTCTTTAAATGAATCAGATGTCG
This sequence comes from Balneola sp. EhC07, assembly GCF_001650905.1. GTDB lineage: Bacteria > Bacteroidota > Rhodothermia > Balneolales > Balneolaceae > Balneola. The sequence goes on along the minus strand of NZ_LXYG01000001.1, from coordinate 100,790 downwards.
TTATGGATAATTTCTTTAAAGACAGGATAGAGAACAAACATTCAGGATCTGAAAGATTTTATGCTGAGTCTTTTTTAGAAAAAGTAGATAAAAAAGAATGGGCCAGAATTAAAACCCTGGTTGAAAAAGCAAACGGTACACTTCTTTCTTACGAAAAAACATCTTGGAATATCAATAAGAGATCAAATACCAACCCTGATAAATCCGGTACATTTATCGCTTATACATATAAAACTACATATGATAATGGAGCTGGTACAGAAACCATTACTGTTCTAAAAAATCAAAATAATCCGAGTTTTAGAATCATTTCTCACAATTTTAATAGCGAAATGATACAAGACGTTATTAATCAAGGTATCGATCAGGTAACAAAAGAGGATTCCTGAATCCACAAATTTTTCTGTTCTTAGAAATATTTGTGATCAAAACTACATTGTTCAATTTTAATTTACATAAAATTTAGCTCGGTTCCAGCTAACGCAAGCGTCTCGCTTGTGCATTTCTTACAAAAAATTCGTCCAAGTGTGACGCTTGAACTAGAAAAAACCTTCTCCTAATTTATGTTCCATACTCGTGAATGAATGTTATTGGTAACTCCGATATAAATCGTAGTTCTTCGATACTAAGTAAGAAAGTACACATAGCCTTTGTTCATGACTATTAAGACTGTTTCAAGACCTATTCCTTACAAAGATCCTGAAACAAGTTCAGGATGACCCTATATGTTTTACTGTTCATAAACTCTCATCGAATTACCTAACATCTACAAGGATGACCATGATTAAACTTTATCCAAAGCAACTTTTCTGCTATCATATCTGTTAATTAAACCTGAAGCAATACAAATCACATTAGACTAATTGAAAAAACTGAGATGGAAAATTTGAAGAAAGCCTATATAGCCGGCGGCTGTTTTTGGGGAATGGAAGATTTATTCAGAGTTCGTCCGGGAGTTAAAGATACTGAAGTTGGTTACATCGGCGGACAAAATGAAAACCCCACTTACAGAAATCACCCCGGTCATGCAGAAGGCATAGAAATTACTTACGATCCAAGCGAGACTTCTTTTAAAGAGTTACTGGATTACTTTTACAGAATGCACAACCCAACTACGGTCGATCAACAAGGGAATGATCGTGGTAGCAGTTATCGCTCTGCCATCTTTTTTCAAAATGAAGAGGAAAAAGAAATAGCTGAAGAAGTTATTCAGGTCGTAAATGTATCTAACAGATGGGATAGTGAAGTAGTTACTACTTTAGAGCCCTACACCACATTCTGGCCAGCTGAACCTGAACATCAGGATTATTTAGTTAAACATCCCAACGGATATACCTGCCACTTCGAACGGTTTGAAGAGAGTTATTTTTAGGGGTATTTGCTTATATAGAAGTTAACTCTTCCAGAGTTTAATATTTATCATTTCATTTTCGAATCTAGTTTTAACTCCGGAAGAGTTGGTGTAAAAATCATTCTATAAGTTTCTGAAACAAGCTCGGTCTGACGGCTTCAAGTCCGTCTGACCGAAATTCTAAAAAATATCAAAAACCCGGTACAAGCATAACCGCATTCTGCATCATTCTTGCCGGACCAATCCAGAACATTCTGTATTGAGTGTTATCCATTAAAAAAACTACATTTCCACTTCCCATTCCCTGAACTGCTGCGAATGCCTTACCGGCAGCTTTCTCTTTGTTTTCTTCTGAAGCATAACCAGAAGCCAACACTCCGTCTGCATCTTTAACATAATACCCAACTGAACTGAAAGATGGATCAGGCTTTAAGGCATTAGTACTGAATTTCAAAGAGTACAGTTTGTCCTTCATTCCAAAAGCTAATGGATGTGAATTGTCGATCATGGCCTTAAATGCAGAACCCGGAATTCTTCTCAATCCGCTGGAATCTTCCTGATCTTTATATCTGGTGTACGCTGCCGGATCTATTTTATCTCCATCTTCGTCCTCTTCTTCTTCAAATAATTCAGCAGATGAAATTCCTGATTCCTCTTTTGTCAACCAGCTTGTAGCTCCTTCAGTTGCGACCAATGTTCCACCATCACGAACCCAATCCTTTAATCGCTCTCTGGAGTTTTCATTAAAAGTTCCATTTAACCCATACCCTCCCGGTAAAATGAGAACGTCATAATCGTTCAGATCTAATCCGCCAAAACTACCTGATCGTATTCTGTCGATGCCAAATTCGGTCCATTGATCAAAAAGGAACCAGATCTGTCCAGCAGTATATGAACTAAATCCTGAATCAATCATCAAACCCACTCTGGGCTTTTCTATTGGTCTCATACTAGGAGATCCCAGATCGCTACCGGAATCCATTCTACCTGTGTTGAAACCGGCAACTTTCACATCTGCATAATCAGCAATTGTTTTCATATCCTGATGAATAGCATCTCCTTTATGAAGGTTTCTTCCCAAGAGCACCACCAAACTTCCTCTGGAATATTCCGTTCCAACTTTTGTAAATCCTTTTTCAGAAGAACGCACTTTATAACCGTGCTTCCACAGTTGAGCTAATGCTTTAGGCGCATTTCTTTGATTCCAGTCGATCACATAAGCATACTGAGCATTTCCGTTTGTAATTCCATTCGGATGAACTACTTCCTCATCGATCTGAGTTGTGTTTACTCTGATATTCGATGTAGTCCAGGCTGCATCCAGATTATAAGCCAATGGCGCCGACCATGTACTCATATCGTACATAACCGAATCTTTGATCTCCAGCTGTCTTCTCATAATTGTATTTATGAAAAGATGCGCCGGTTGATCCGTTTTGATAATAAAATCTCCTGCTTTGAACGACCTTGATGAAGCGTTTCCATCCCAATAACTGAAAGCATTTCTGATATTGAAATCATCGTTTGCCTGTTCAACCTGCACGCCCTGTTTCAACATCAAGTTCACAACATCGTAAGTATAATCGTTTGAATTGTTTGGAAGGATATAGGCTTTTGTATTTCCTTTTTGGGTATTCTGAGAACGAGCATCTTGAAAATATTCTACAAGTGCTTTTCTGTTTTCAACTGATGTCTTTACTATAGAAACGCCGTTCTTATAGTGATCAAAAACTCTTTGTCGAAGTGTAAGCACATAGCCGTCATTAGTTTCAACTGCTCTTCCACCACGACTGTGGCCGCCCTGCTCCGCCAACATTCCAATTCCACCCATAATACTTGGATAAGAAGAACCGTAACCCGGATAAAAGAAATCGAAGCGTTCCCGGGTTTCAAAGTTAACCTGAGCTTTATCAAATTCCTCGATTGCTCCACGACCAAAAACATCTGCCCATTTTTCATAATCAGCAGGCAGTTCATGATTCCTTGGAGTAGTTCCCGGCATCGTAAAATAGTTGTTGTTAAAACCCTGCTCATGAAAATCAATATGAACCTGAGGCATCCATTCCTGATAAACTTGTATTCTTCCTGCTGATTCAGGATGTATCAACCAAGTCCAGTCTCTGTTCAGATCAAACCAATAGTGATTCGTTCTACCACCAGGCCAGATCTCGTCGTGCTCCAGATCCTCTGCGTTTACATTCAGTACATTTGCCTGACTGGATTTGTACCAATATACATATCGATCACGACCATCAGGATTGATCATTGGGTCAATAATAACTACTGCATTGTCTAACCAGTTTTGTGTTTCAGAATCTGTAGAAGCTACTAATCGGTATGCCGTTTGCATTGCCGCTTCGCTACTGGAAGGCTCATTTCCGTGAACATTATAACTCATCCAAACTACTACCGGCTCTTCATTTACTGATACCGAATTAGGAGTATTAGCTACTTTTAAATTCTGTGCTCTTATTTTATCAAGATTACTGTGATTATCTGCGGAAGTAATGATCGCATAGTTCACAGAACGATTTTCGTAAGTGCGAGCATACTCGTGAAAAGTGATCTTATCAGAAAGTTCTGCCAGCTTCTCAAAATAGCTCATTACCTGATGATGGAAGGTGTATTGAGTGCCTAATTCGTAGCCCAGATATTCTGTTGGCGAAGGAATGGAATTATTATAACTGACAGAGGGATCGAACTGAAATCTTTCTACTGCATCCTGTAATTGAGCCGATGCAGAAATTGAAAGAAATGCAGTTATAAAAAGTAGCGTAAATTTTTTCATAGCGTAGTTAATTATTGTTGTGATCAGACTAACAAAATTTGTGGTAAAATGGGGTTAAATAATTTCCTGAGATCTTTTTCCTCTAGAAAATAAAAGTATGAGTGTACTTCACAAGAAAAGACCCGGATTCAATGGAGGGTAATCTCGGCAACCCCGTTTCTCTTGGATCTCTATTTGTATATGACTGCTCATTAACAACCAAATAGAAATCACGTCCTTCACTAAAGTTATATCTGAATCTTATATTTGCTCCGACTTTTTCAGACACATTACTGTATTGCATAAATGCGCTTAAAGTAGCTTTTTTGTTGAATGCGTATTGACCTCTGAATTGCCCAAGATGAGAGGTAAATTCTTTTGTTGATCTATTTCCTATATCGGGAAAACTAAGATGTGTAATCCTGTAGCTGCCTCCCAATTCAACTTTTCTGGAAACAAAGAATCTTGGACTTACATCCAGTTCCATAATGTTCCCATCGTAAAGTGTTCCAAATCCTCCATTAACACCTCCAGCTACTTTCCAGGCTTCGGAGAACTGATAACTGAAACCTGCTCTTGCCGTTTCATATACTTGTGAAGGAATAAATATCTTTCCTAATAAACTAAACGATTCCCCAACGGGCACATCGTCCTTTTCAAAAACAGCATTTATATTAAGCTGTCCATATTGCTTAAATCGACCTGTCCATTGAGTTGTCAATGTTCTTGATTGTAGGCCGGTATTAAAATTTCCAAACTCATATTCGTCATTATAAAATCGTCCAAAATAAGATGCGCTAATACTTGTTCTCTGAAAAACAGATTCTTCTTCTGGTAACCATCCATAGGCTAATTGCAGATATTTCTGAACGTTGCCGCCCACTCTTACATATCCGATTTCAGGATTAAAATCATTTCCCAGCCTTGTAACAGTAGCTTGATACCCAAAACCTGTACTGGTCACATTACGAGCAGACAACCTTAATGCTGATGTTTGATCTAAATCATATCTCTGCGAACTTCCCAGGTCATTGTCAACTGATTGGGAGACTCTGAATTCTAAAAAATGATTACTGAAAGTATTGATATCTCCGTCAGCACCATATACAATATTTGAACTTCCGTCTGCACCTAACCGACTTGTAAAGATCCCTCCGAGATAAGACGCTGAATTAAAAGCCTGCTTTCGTAAACGAAGCACTCCAAAATTTTCGGATGGCAGATTATCATTTTTTGCTGTTTGAAGATTTAAAAATCCTACATCCAGATCATTAACTCGTCCTGTTATCCTTGCTCCACCCAAAATCCGAACTTGATTCCCGCTACCATCTAACCCAATTCTTCTGCTGTAAAACACTCTGTCTCCTCCGAATGAGAAATCAAAAAGCCCCGCTCTTTGTTGAAAGAATTGTCTCTTTTCAGGAAAGAACAGTGAGAATCTAGAAAGGTTCAATTGTTGATCATCGGCTTCAACCTGAGCAAAATCAGTATTTACCGTGGCATCTAATGTCAGATTGCTGGTTACATTGTATTTCAGATCAAAACCAACTTCTCCTGTAAAATCATTCTCGAAATTATATTCGGATGAATCTGAATTGAGTGTACTAACTGAATTAATCCCTGTTAAACCATACGGAGTGATATATAGTGGGTTTTTAGATTCCACATCTTCGAGTATTACATCCTGAGCTTGTGATGGTTTCGCATTTCCCAACGACCAGTTTGGCGGAATAACAGGAAATATATGACGCTCATTATTTTTCGCGAGCCAGCGATACACTATGATTCCCATTTCCGTGGTATTATTAACTTCCTGTACTCCAATACTCGAAAAAGGAATCCTCATTTCGGCAAACCAACCTTCCTCTGTTTGAGTGGTTTCCACATCCCAGAATGCATTCCAGCTGTCATTAAAAACATTTCTTCCCCCGCTGAAATCGGCATCATTTGATAAAGCTATATCAAAGCGTACTCCATCGGGGTTCGTAAAAAACCAAGTAGCATTTTGGTTATCATTGAATCCATCAATAACGATTGCAAATACATCGTCGCTGCTATATTTATCTCTTGTTAAGGAATTAGTGGTTATGCTTTCCGGATTGGATGTAAAAAGTTCCCCTGCCACATATATATAGTTATCGTCATAACCCACTTTGAATCTTGTGACCTCACTCATCTCTCCCATAAAAACCGGTTCATATTGTACAGGCGTAAAAGCGGGAATAATATCCCAGGCGGGCTCGTCTATTTTACCATCTAAAATGATCGGAGATTCGATCCGTGACAATCTTAAGCTTTCCTGAGCTTTTGCGCTTTCAACAAATGCCAAAACAAACAGTATCCCTAAAAGTCTTTTCCCCAAAAAATGCTCCTTTATTTTAAAGTGTACGAAATTAGAACTTAAAAGCCTGAATCAGAACTCACTTTTCCAATTTTTACACCTTTATGCTGCTTTTAAAAGTTCAGTATTAAAGTCCCATTCTCCTTATTTTGGCTAAACTATTTGATAATCAATGATCGATACACTTTCTATTCCTACCATTTCTGACATTAAAGCTGCTCATCGGATAATTGATCCGTACGCTCATCGAACTCCTGTTCTCACCAGCGCAAAGGTGAATAACCGCTCGAATGCTGCCGTTTTCTTTAAATGTGAAAATTTTCAAAAGGTAGGAGCTTTCAAATTTCGCGGTGCCTGTAATGCGGTTTTAACTTTATCGGATGAAGAAGCTGGGCATGGAGTAGCCACTCACTCATCAGGAAATCATGCACAGGCACTTGCTTTAGCAGCACGGATCCGTGGAATAAAAGCTTACGTGGTTATGCCGGAGAACGCGCCGAAGGTAAAAGTAGAAGCAGTTAAAAACTATGGTGCAGAAGTTACGTTTTGTGAGGCAAGCTTGGATGCCCGAGAAGGCACTTTAGCGGAAGTTGTTAAAAGAACCGGAGCGACGATCATTCATCCTTACAACGACTGCAGAATTGTGGCCGGACAAGGTACAGCTGCTGTTGAATTGTTAGAGGAATGTCCTTTTCTGGATATTGTAATGACACCTATTGGTGGTGGTGGTTTATTGAGTGGTACAGCTTTGGCGGTAAAATCCATTAACCCCGATATTGAAGTAATTGGTACAGAACCTGTAGAGGCTGATGACGCCTATCGTTCATTCAAAGCAGGAAAATTAATTCCTGCATACAGTACCAATACTATTGCAGATGGACTCAGAACCTCCCTTGGGGAACTCCCCTTTCAGATCATCCAAAAACATGTAGATGATATCCTTACTGTAGATGAAGAATCTATCATTTCTGCAATGCGGTTTATCTGGGAACGGATGAATATGATCATTGAACCATCTTGTGCCGTTCCGGTTGCAGCGTTGTTCAATAATCAGGAGAGATTTGCAGGCAAAAAGATCGGGATTATCATTACCGGTGGAAATGTAGATTTAGACAACCTACCGTGGTAGAGTAAATACCAATTTTCAAATTACAAATAACAGCTTTAAAGTTCATTATACGTTAGTTCAACCATCTCCTGTGCTTGCTCGTCCTTATAACATCCTTATGTGATTTAACATCGGTTTACAATCGGTTAGGTTGAGTCACAATCTTCACTAAATTTAGGGAACCGTTATGAAGACACTCATTGCAAGCCTGTTGCTTCTCATCCTTCCGGAAGTAATTGATATACCAAATCCGGTAATTGTACAAGACAAAGTTAAAGTTCAGGGAACTGTCATTGATGCAGATACTCAGCAACCAATAGTTGGTGCCACAATTATTCTGAAAGAAGAGACCATTAATGAAACCTCTGATGCAGACGGTAATTTCGAATTCTTCGTTGAACCGGGAAACTACATATTAGAGGTTCAATACATTGGATTCAAAAAGTCTGGAAGACTAATCATGGTTCCAAAATCTGGGCTTGGCAATTTAATCATTTCATTAGACCCTGACGTTATTACCTTAGAAGAACAAATAGTAATCTCAGATGCTATTCAAACCAAACAGTTGGAAACTCCTCCTGGATTTGCGGGAAGGGTTAATTCTTATTCTGCTCGATCTATTCCATTTCCACCAAGTAATTTCAACACCGAAGAATACGCTGAAATTTCTGAAAACACCTTCAAATGGGCAACCAAAACTCCGCTTTCTACTTTTTCTATTGATGTGGACGGTGCTTCTTATTCCAATGTTCGTCGAATGATCATGGACGGTCGCTTGCCTGTAAAAGATGCGGTTCGTGTAGAAGAGCTCATTAACTATTTCAATTATGATTACGAACATCCTGGAGGAGAACACCCTTTTTCAGTGAATACCGAGGTTGGAAAAGCTCCCTGGAACCCGGATCATCAATTGGTTCAAATCGGAATTCAAGGTGAACAGATCGAAGCAGATGATCTTCCTCCAAGCAATTTAGTATTTCTATTGGATGTTTCCGGCTCCATGAATTCTTATGACAAACTTCCTCTCCTTAAAAAGGGATTCAAATTACTTACCAATCAATTAAGAGAAGACGATTATGTATCTATTGTTGTGTATGCCGGTAGTTCGGGATTAGTACTTCCGCCAACGTCAGGTGCAGACAAAGAAACAATTTTAGAGGCATTGAATAAACTTAGTGCCGGCGGTTCTACAGCGGGAGCCTCAGGAATCAAGCAGGCGTATCAAGTTGCTAAAGAACATTTCAAAGAAAATGGGAATAATCGAATCATCTTAGCTACTGATGGTGATTTCAATGTTGGCGTTTCCAGTAACAGCGAACTTGTGGATCTAATTGAAGAGAAGCGAGATCAGGGAATATTTCTATCTGTGCTAGGATTTGGTTCCGGAAACCTGAAAGATTCTAAAATGGAGCAGATCGCCAATAATGGAAACGGAAATTATTATTACATCGACAATTTACTGGAAGCCAAAAAAGTACTTGTTTCAGAAATGGGAGGAACCCTTCACACTATTGCAAAAGATGTCAAAATTCAGGTTGAGTTCAATCCTCAGAATGTAAAAGCATATCGGTTGATCGGCTATGAAAACCGTTTGCTAGCTGATGAAGACTTCAACAATGACAAAAAAGATGCCGGAGAACTTGGATCAGGACATACCGTAACCGCGTTGTATGAAGTGGTCCCGCACGGAGTGGATATAGATTCATGTTTAAGTGATATCGACCCACTTAAGTATCAAACGCCAACTACACCTGTAAATGGTTTTGATGATGAATTAATGACTGTAAAACTCCGATACAAACAACCTGATGGTGAAAAAAGCCAACTTCTTTCCCAGATAATAAAAAGATCAGATAGATCTGAATTATCAGAAAATCTCAAGTTTGCATCATCGGTAGCTTCGTTCGGTATGATACTTCGGGATTCAAAATTCAAAGGAAACAGTTCATTCGAAATGGTTCAACAATTAGCCAAAGAATCAAAAGGTGTTGATGAAAACGGATATCGTGCAGAATTCATAAAGATCGTGGAGCTTGCAGAGCTACTTTATAAAGGTGAAGCGAAAAAGTAATTTCACTATCCAATGACCACCTAAGAACAACCAATTTCCAGGTCTCTTTACTAACTTGGAAATTGGACGTTGGTTATTCAATATAGATTGTTGAATAAGTATGGTTAACTAAGTGAATTCGTATACGGGAACTTTTTCTTAAGAGTGAAGTAATTTCAATATTAACTAAATCTCTCGCTATGAAAATTTTTACTATTGCTGCTTCACTTGTTTTATTCATTTCGTGTACCGGAAGTTATTACTCGAACATTTATCATCCGCCACAACCAAATTTACAACCCGGTGAGGAATACGAAACAATAACTGAGAATACTTTTCTCACTCCATCTGAATATCCTCTATCCACTTTTGCTATTGATGTAGATGGAGCTTCATATTCAAATATCCGGAGAATGATCATGGATGGTCGCCTCCCTGTAAAAGACGCTGTAAGGGTTGAAGAAATGATAAATTATTTCAACTACGATTATCAACAACCCAAAAATGAAGAGCCATTTTCAGTACATACTGATATTGGACCATCTCCCTGGAATCCCGAACATCAACTTGTGCAGATTGGTATAAAAGGAAAAGAAATATATGCTGACGATCTGCCCCCAAGCAATCTCGTTTTTTTACTTGATGTCTCCGGTTCTATGGGCTCAAGAGATAAACTTCCATTGCTAGTGAAAGGGTTCAAACTATTGGTTAATCAATTAAGAGAACAAGACCTTGTATCCATTGTTGTTTATGCCGGAAGTTCAGGATTGGTACTTCCTCCTACTTCAGGGGATCAAAAAGAGAAAATAATCTCTGCTCTCGATGATCTATACGCCCAAGGATCTACAGCCGGTGGGGAAGGAATTAAACAAGCATATAAAGTAGCTCTTAAAAATTATAAGCAAGAAGGAAATAACAGAGTTATACTTGCCACGGATGGTGATTTTAATGTTGGAGTTTCATCTACATCCGAACTTGTTAAGCTTGTTGAAGAAAAAAGAGAACAGGGAATTGATTTGTCGATCTTGGGTTTTGGTACAGGAAATCTGAAAGATTCTAAAATGGAGCAAATCGCCAATAATGGAAACGGTAACTATTATTACATCGATAATTTACTGGAAGCCAAAAAAGTACTTGTTTCAGAAATGGGAGGAACCCTTCATACTATTGCTAAAGATGTGAAAATTCAGGTTGAGTTCAATCCACAGAACGTAAAAGCATACCGATTGATAGGCTATGAAAACCGCTTGTTAGCTGATGAAGATTTCAATAATGATGAAAAAGATGCCGGAGAACTTGGAGCCGGACACACCGTTACTGCTTTATATGAGGTTATACCTGAAGGAGTGCCTATTTCAAATAACTTACTTCCGGTAGATCCTTTAAAATATCAGGGGCAAATTTCTGAAGTACAAAGTAAGTACGGTAACGAATTATTGACCGTTAAACTACGATATAAAAATCCAAATGAGGATCAGAGCAGTTTAATAACAGAAATAATTTATAAATCTGAAGACACCGACCTTAATGAAAATCTCAAGTTTGCATCATCGGTAGCTTCCTTCGGTATGTTACTTCGGGATTCAAAATTTAAAGGAAACAGTTCATTCGAAATGGTTCAACAATTAGCCAAAGAATCAAAAGGTGTTGATGAAAACGGATATCGTGCTGAGTTTATCAAGATCGTCGAGCTTGCCGAGTTACTTTATAAAGGTGAAGCTAAAAATTAATTTCAACATCCAATAACCATTTGACAACAACCAATTTCCAAGTTAGTTAAGAGACTTGGAAATTGGACATTGGTTATTCAATATTGATCATTGATTGATTGCATCAATCCGGTTTTGCATAACTTGTTTGGTTCTGTCATCAGATGCCAACTCTTTTGCTTGTTTGTAGGCTTCTTCAGCCTTTTTAAGTTCCTGGGCTTCTTCATAAACCTCTGCCGCTGAATAATGTGACCTCCAATCATCTGACCACTCATTTCTCATTTCTTCGGCTTCTTTTAGACCTTCTTCTTTTTTGCCATTTAACACTAGTAATTTTGCATGTAAGCCTAATGTTTGAACACTTCGGTCAATTTGTAAAGCTCTTGCCGCCCATTGTAATGCTACATCCAGTTTGTAATCATTATTTTGCAGGTATGTTGCTCCCTGAACCCAACCTTGCCACGAAAATGCCGGAAGTGTTCTAAACTGATTTTCAATATGAGCAAAAGTAGTTTCCATTGGTATCTCAACTTTAAAAGGAACTTTCAAATGAGCCCATTTCAACGAAATATCTACGGAAGTGTCAGTATAATCACTAAATGAAAACTTCATCCATTCGTATTTACTGTCCATTTCTTCAGGAGTTACTGTAATCCGAAGTGCATCTTCACTTTCATCATAAAAATAACTTCCCCAGGCTTCATTGAAGTGTGAAAAAATGATCACCCATTCATCTTCTCCGGGAATAGTATGCATTCCATAAGAACCCGCTTTTAGTTTTTCCCCATTAATAAGTACATCATCAGTTACAGTGAAAAGAGTATTCTTATTTGCGCCTGTTCTCCATACTTGCCCATAGGGAACAAGTCCGCCCCAAATTTCCCGTCCTTTAATTCCTACTGAGTTATATTCAAAACTAATGCTTGTAAATCCTATGGTAATACTTCGTGTTTCCTTGGGGCTTGCCTGCGGAAGAGTCAGCGACACCGGTAGCTGAGCCAACACCTCCGTTGATACAAAACACATCATTAAAAATACTGCTGCAACAATACTTCTTTTCATTTTAAAGGAATTAATTTATGGTTTTGTCTAATCTAACAAACTTTAAGAGAATATTTCTGATTTGAAACAATGGAAGTGGCTTTTTCGTCTTAGTGAAAAAATTGCACCACCATGACACAAAAGGGCAGATTTAAAAAATCCAATAACAACGACGATTTCGACTTAGATTCCTATCTCGATGAACAAGCTCATAAAACTGCTGAAGCCACTCCACAAGTTGAAGACGAGCACGAAACTTCTTTCTTAAAAAATGCAGGCCTTGGTCTGGCTCTCGTATTCACTGCATTCCTTTGGTATCACGATTGGAGCCCGAAACAAGCTTATGCAAGTATTTTTGGTAGTGATGAAGCAACAGTAGTAGCAACAGGTCAAGCCGGGAATCAAATTGTAATAGACATTCCTGAGATCAGAATTCCCGAAATCACTATCCCTGAAACACGAGAGATTCAGCGAGCCATAGAGCAAGAACTAGCCAGAGCTTCAGCAAATGAAGAACTCCCATCAGTTACTGATTATTTAGTGGAATTAAAAGAACTCGGATTGCTGGAAGACGATAAGCTAAGCGCTTTTCAGGCTCGTCAACTTCATTCAGCAGGTGTCCCTGTTACCTATATTCAGGAAGTAGACAATGCAGGTTTTTTGGATGAGTTAAACTTTGTAGCTATTTCTGAATTCTATAACAACGATATCCCTCTAAGCTATATTTCTGAATTTGAAGAGGCAGGCTTTTTAGATAAAGTTAATTTTATCGGAATAAGCGAGTTCTACACAAACAATGTAACTATGGATTATCTAAGAACACTGGATCGGGCCGGATATCTTGATGATCTGAGTTTTGTGCATATCACAGAGTATTACAAAGCCGGAGTAACAACGGAATTCCTGAACGACCTGAAAGCAAAAGGACTGTATGAAGATCTGAGCTTTGTAGATGTTGTGGAAATGTATAAAGACGAAAATAACTAGGACTATTATGAGTAATCAAAGATTTAGGAATGACCTAAATAATAATTCCGATCCGGATTTTGATCTGGATGCGTATATAGATGAGCAAGCAAACGCCGGTGATCAGAATTTTGAACAAGAATTCGATTCGCATCCAACAACAAAAAGAAATCTGTTGGCCCTTTCGGTTATTTTAATTCCGGCAGTTTGGTTCTTTTTAAGTGACCCATTTTCGATTTTCTCTGATGACTCAAACTTTACTTCCTCTCAGGCAGGTCAGACCATTGTAGTAGAGAGACCACAACCTGATGTAAGGGTAATTACAGCACCTGCTCCTCCCATCCCTCGTCAGGACTTCAATTTTAATTTTAATTTCGACCCAGGTAATAGTGTTGCTGATCTTGGGATGAGCTATACGGAATATCTGGCACAGCTAAAAGAATATGGATATTTAGATTATTTTGGAGGAAGCGCTTCAACCAGACTATACCAAAACAATGTTCCTGTTGAATACATCGATCAATTTGGAAAAGCAGAAGTTCTAAATAATTTCGGAAGCACTTCTATCTCAAGATTGTACCAAAATCAGGTTCCATTTGAATATATACAAAATCTTGCTGATGCAGGTCTGTTGGAAAATTTTGGAAGTACATCTATCTCCAGATTATATCAAAACCAAATACCATTCGATTATATCATAGGATTTAAAGAAGCTGGAATTTTAGAAGACTTCGGGAGCACATCCATTTCCAGATTATATCAAAATAATGTACCTAGAGAATACATTTCAGAATTAGCAGAAGCCGGATACTTAGATAATTTTGGCAGCACATCTATTGTAAGACTCCATCAAAATCAGGTGCCTGCGAGCTTTCTTAAAATACTTGATGACAAAGGTTTATTAAATGATATGTCTTCCGAATCAGTCGTAACAGCATATGAATTAGAAGGTCAGTAATTATGAGTTCACAAAGATTTAGAAATGAGTTAAGAGGAGATCAGGACGATCCTGATTTCGATCTTGATTCCTATATACATGAAAAATCACATTCAGGCGAGCAATTTGAAGCTCAAGCTAATAACTCTTCAAAAGGTTCCTCTTTTCTAAAGAACACTTTTCTAGTTGTAGGACTTTCCCTTTTCGCCTTGTTGTACTTTAATGACTGGAGCCCTAAGCTGGTTTATGGTAATATTTTCGGAGTAGAAGAATATCAAAAACAATCAGTTGCCCCTGAGCCTTTACTTCCGGTCACCGCTAATTCAGAACCTGATGTTGTTATTGCTGACAGTGACCCGGCAGGAGCTAACGATATTGTTGTTACACAAGGACTTGAAAACTTGGCTCGTTTAGAGGCTCTTGAAGCCTTAGAAAGCCTCGAAGGTTTAGCTGAACTGGAAAACCTGGCAAGCCTTGAAGGTTTAGAAGAGTTGGCGAAGCTTTCAGCACTTGAAGCACTTTCAAATCTTGAAAATCCATCTTTCATTCAAGTAGAAAATAATTCGACTGAATTTCCTGCTAACCTGGAAGATTATAACACACAATTAAATGAAGCCGGACTCACTGATAAATTTGATACAGAAACGGTGGCTGAACTTTTCGACGCCGAAGTTCCGGTTCCTGTATTGAAAACATTGAATGACAGTGATCTGTTAAATACATTCGATATTTCATCGCTGATCGAAGGATATAAGAATCAAAGAAATTAATATTATGGCAAACCAAAGATTTAAAAATGAATTACGTGGAAATCAGGATGATCCTGATTTTGATCTGGATTCTTACATAGACGAGCAAGCCAATGCCAGCGATACAGAAACATTTGATCCGGAATATGTAGACCCACCAACCTCCACTAAAAGAAATATCATTGCTTTATTACTGTTTGCTGTGATACCGGCTGTATGGTTTTTAACGAGTAGTCCGATTTCCGTGTTCAACTTTGATAACGGCAACCAAACAACTGTTTCTCAGGGACAAAATGTAGTACAAGCACCATTACCTCCCGCTGCACCACTGCCTCCAAGAATTTCAACAACCGAAGGAGTCACTAGCGTATATCTGGATTATTTACAAGCTGCGAATGAAGCCGGATATACGAATCAAATCAATCCTACCGGAATACGGGCGCTGTACGATAGCGGTGTTCCCCTTTCTTATTTAGAACAGATGAATCAAGCCGGTTTTTTGGATGATTTTTCTTACTCCGGAATTATCGGATTGTATAACGGTGGAGTTCCGATGGAATATTTAACGATGATGAACGAAGCCGGATATTTGGATGACTTTTCTTATTCAGGAATCATTGGTCTATACAATGGAGGCGTTCCGACTTCTTATCTGGATCAACTTAATGTTGGTGGTTATTTAGATGATTTTTCCTACTCAGGAGTAATCGGTTTGTATAATGGTGGCGTTCCTAATGAGTTTCTTGCCCGAATGGAGGCCGGCGGTTATCTGGACGAATTTTCTTACTCAGGTTTGATAGGCTTGTACAATGGCGGTGTTACGGTTGAGTATCTGGACAGATTAAATGCAGCAGATCTGCTGAACGATTTCTCTTACTCTGCCATAATCGGGCTCCAAAGTTCGGGCGTTACTACTGATTACATTATTCAATTAAAAGAAGCCGGTTTCCTGAACACCTTTTCTTATTCAGGAGTCATCGGTTTGTACAACTCCGATGTACCAGTAAGTTTTATTCAGGAACTGGACAGCAGAAGTCTCCTCGTTGATATGAGCTATACCGATGTGATTCGTGCTTATGGAGATGGGAATTAGTCCCGTCATCCATATAGAGCCGTGTGCTGAACTTTATCATTAAATAAGGGAGCTTTCTTTCCAATCAATTTTGTTTTAAACGATCTGAATTTTCAACCATCTTGGTTAATGTACTTTCATCGATCCAGTATGCTTGCCCACTTTTATAAAAAGTATCTACCATATAAACATACACTGCATCTAATCCCTTAGTCTTAGTTTGAGCGTATTTATTAGTCAAAGTCATTACTATATATCTGAATACTTCCTTATCCATAGGGTTAGCAAATATCTTTTTGATTCCTTGTATAATAGAATCTGAATTTGATCCATAAAGATCTTCTAAGTATTCGTTTAGTTTGTTCTCGAATACAGGATTTCTATAGATTCCCCTATTCTCAAAGTCAGTCCCATTCCAAAAATTAAGCTTATACTTTTCGATTTCTCTTTGCCGGATAGTATAATCGTCAGAATAAATCCTACTAATATCAACTTCAGGTCTAAGAATTAAGTTTAAAAATTGACTATAATAAGTGTCTGAATGTGTATCCTTTTCTCTTCTCCGCAATGCAGTCACTTGTTCATTTATTGACGAAAGTTCTTGAGCTTTTCTTAAACTATCAGCTCCCGATAATCCCTCAAGTTCCTCTCTAATACTTTTAGCTCTGGTAGTTAAAGGAGCCATTTTCCTCTGAAGGTCAAAAAATAACCGGTTTTCAGTGGATCCTAAGACTTCCATTTTACCCACTAAGTCACCAATTTCAGACCTCATTGAAAAACTATCCTCATTAACTAAAAACTCAACAAAAACGCCATTGGGTGTATATAAAAAATACATTCCGGGATCTAGGTCTTCATCACCTTCAAAAATAACTCTTCCATTAGTGACCTTAGCTGTATCAGCGATATACGTTTTTTTACCCACATAATATCCTAAGTAAGCTTCTTCTTCAGTCCAACCTTCAACAGTAATTATAATATCATGAGAGTCATCTCTTTCCTGCCCAAATGAAGACGTAATAAAAATTAAGGACACAATTATAGGTGTGAGAAATATTTTCATAGAAATTTTTGTTTATGAATCACTTAATAGAAATTATTAAGAAAATACTATGGCTTTGAAATGTCAAGCCTGATCCCTGAATTGTAATTCAACTAACCTATCGCAAGCGTCTCGCTTCATCTCGTTCCCAAGCAGAGCTTCAACATTGCATTCCGAACGGGACGTTCGGAACGAGGTTGTGAGGTTTACTAGTTCCTAATCCCCACAACATCCCTCTGATCTCACACAAGTGTTCGATCGGTCTCCCTTCGAAGGGAGATTTAGAATCTTTTCATCAATTCTCTGACCCACCCTTGTTCCCTCCCTAACATCAGGGAGGGAAACTCTATAATTCCATTCAGATATTAATTACAACGTCCCCTTCCCTTGTTTAAGGGAAGGGACAGGGATGGGTTCGAACTTGTACCCAATTAAATTATTCTGTTACTTCGATTAAAAATGAGAACCTGCATTACTAAATATGGATTCATTAGTCGATTTTAAATCAAATTAATACAAATGTCAGAAATTACTCCTATTGATAGAATAAAAGAGTCGTTCTGGTTTTTAATTTTAATAACTAGACAAAGGTTTGAAAAGAATGGTTTTTGATAATGACTAAGTATTTTTTTTTAGTATCTATAATGAATATGATGCTCGTTTTTTCAATTCATGCGCAAAATTCACAGGTGAAAATCATTATTGTAGCTGGTCAATCTAATGCTTTAAATTGGCATGCTAATGCAGCTTTACTGGATACGAACAGCGTAGATGAATTAATTAAGTATTACTATCATACGGGCTTACCTCCTACCAGATCAGGAACCCCAATTAATTCCACTTCAAACAATACATGGACAACATTATCCTATCAAACTCAAGAGCCATATATCCTGCATAACAAAGATTTTTTTGGCCCTGAAATTACACTTGCAAGAGCGTTGTATTCAGAACTTCCGTCTATTGCAGTTATAAAAACGACCTATGCAGGAACAAGCTTAGCTGATGATTGGAAAAAAGGACTTAATTCAGGAGATCAGTTGTACAAACTCATGATGGCACAAATTGATACAGCAACAAGTATTCTTAAAAATGAAGGATACAGCTATGAGTTCGAAGGCTTTTTTTGGATGCAGGGTGAATCTGATGCAGCTAATTCAACTTATGCCAGTAACTACCGTTCTAATTTAGAAAATTTCATACAAGAGCTCAGAACCGATCTTAATACTCCGGATCTCAAATTTATTTTAGGAAGAATTGGAAACACTGCATCTTATCCTCACAAAGAATTAATAAGAGAAACTCAAGTTGAGGTAGCCGATTCCGACTCACTAGTTGATTGGGTCAGTATCGATGGCCTGCCTGTAGATACGGATAAAGTTCATCTTCTTGCTGAAGGAGTGCAAGAGTTAGGTATAAGAATGGCAAATTCATGGATGAATTTATCCGGTATAGCCATTGGAAACGAGGAGGTTAGTGTTGAATACAAAATTAAGTTATTGCAAAATTACCCCAACCCTTTTAATCCTGTTACTACAATTTCTTTTGAGCTTCCTTTCTCATCTTTTGTAAGACTAAGTGTTTTTAATCAACTGGGGCAAGAAGTTTCAACTCTTTTGAATAAAAAGATGATTGCCGGTAAGCATTATATTTCTTTAGATGCTAGTTCACTATCCAGTGGAATTTATTTTTATCGTTTGGTTACAGCAAATCACCAAATCTCAAAAACAATGTTACTCATTAAATAACCTGTTTCAGTTCGTCGCTTATAATTTTCGCTACTGAGCCTTCTCTGACCCACCCTTGTTCCCTCCCTAACATCAGGGAGGGAAACTCTATAATTCCATTCAGAATTTAGTTAAAGAGTCCCCTTCCCTTGACTAAGGGAAGGAACAGGGATGGGTTCGCTAACTTTAAGAAATAGCTTCCATTATTTTTTCAAAAACAAGCTTCTCATTAACAAGTTCTTCATTTTTAAACCGAATAACCTTCAATCCTAAGTTCTCCAGAACTATCGTTCTTTGCCGGTCATAATCTTTTTGATAATCATGCACTTTACCATCAATTTCTACGATCAGCTTATGTTCTGCACAATAAAAGTCAGCGATATAAAAGTATCTTTTAATTCCAGACTGTGTGTGAACGAAGGGTTTTTGACGAATAAACCTTAATCCCTTGAACCGTCTTTTTCTTACGAGTTCCCAGAATAGCTTTTCTGAAGGAGTTGGATTTCTCCGAAGCTCTCTTGCCAGTTCAGTAATATTTTTTCTAGATAAGTCCATTGAAAACAATACTGAATTCGTATTAAATTTTCTAGCCAATTCTCTGACCCACCCTTGTTCCCTCCCTAACATCAGGGAGGGAAACTCTATAATTCCATTCAGAATTTAGTTAAAGAGTCCCCTTCCCTTGGCTAAGGGAAGGGACAGGGATGGGTTCGCACTTGTGCCCGACTAAATTATTCAGTTACTTCGATTAAATAAATAATCCCTTATTGACGAAATGTGAATAGCCATGCTTGAACTTTTTAATGGAAGCTTAGTCATCGGTCTTGTAGTAAGTGTATCTGCTTTTTTAATTGGCTTTTTACTACGTAAAGGAATAGAGATTACTAAAAACCGGCTTCCCCAGAAACCTGATGGAGTTTGGCCAACCAGTTATTTTTTAATAAATCTGGCATCTATTTTTTGCTGGGCTTTAATTGGATTGGGTTTATTTGTAGGTTTAATACTAGTTATTGAATATATCCAATACTGATTTAACCTCATTCCCAAGCTCTGCTTGGGAATGCCAGTCGGAAGCTCCTGCTTCCTATGACAAATTGAAGCAAGTGAAGAAGAGCTTCAACATTACGTTCCGAACGGGACGTTCGGAACGAGAACTAAACGAAAACTCAGACTATTATATGAAAAATCTTACATCAAATATTCAAGTTACTAGGATATGAAAACTTGTGTTTTCTGTGGAAGCAACGTCAAAATTTCGAAAGAACATGTTTGGTCTTCTTGTCTTTTAAAGAAGAGAAAAGGTAATAATAAATATACAAGCAATTCTGTCGCTGATAAGTTTGTAGGACCTAATTCTTTACAAGTAAAAGATGTTTGTGAAAAATGTAATAACGACAATCTTTCTGAGCTAGATAGTTATATATGCCAACTTTATGATTCACAAATTAACAATGTCATCGAGGTAAATGATAAAATTTTATTTGAATATGATTTTTCTCTATTGTCTCGATGGCTATTTAAAACTCTTTATAATAATGCTAGATCAGGAAATGCTGATAAATATTTTATTGCACTTCTAAATACATTTAACCAATACATCCTAAATGGGACTAATAACCCAACAGCGTTTTTAGTCTTTCTTCAGCTTATAATTCCTTATGAAGAAGGCAACACTAAGATACCGCCAACTTACATGACAGCTGGAACAATAAATATTCCAAAACTTAATGTTGAAGATGTATATACATTTGTTGTATGTATAGATTCTTTTCGTTTTTTTATTGTTGTGCCTAGATTAAATGCAGAAATTAATATTTCCGAGCTTGAAGAACTGTTCTCTCAACTTCCTGCAACTAAGGCATCAGTTAGACTTAAAGATTCTATAGATAAACAATTAATTTCTGCTTCTGAAATTACTACACTATATGCTGTTGGCCCATTAATTATGAATGATTTATGTCTTTGGAGTAAACTAATTGACAAAAGATAAATTTTGCACAAGCACAGCTCACCCAACCTCCCCTGCCAAATCTCTGAACTGCAACTCATATAAATGGCTGTATAAACCGCCGTTGGCCAGTAATTCGGTATGCATTCCTTCTTCTACGATTTCGCCTTTATCCAGTACCAGAATTCGGTCTGCATTTTGAATAGTTGATAGACGATGGGCGATCACAAATGTGGTTCTGCCTTTCATCAATCGGTTTAAGGCTTCCTGAACTTGTGCTTCCGATTCGGAATCCAATGAAGAAGTCGCTTCATCCAACAGTAAAATTTCGGGGTTTTTTAGGATAGCCCGGGCAATTGCCATTCGCTGTCTTTGTCCACCGCTTAGCTTCACTCCTTTTTCACCGATCAATGAATCATATCCATCAGGATGTTCAACTATAAAATCATGGGCATTGGCATCTTCAGCAGCCTGAATGATCTCTTCATCTGTAGCATCCAGTTTTCCGTACTTCAAATTGTCTTTTATCGTGGTACTGAACAAGTGAACTTCCTGCGGCACAATGGATATATGCTCCCGAAATGATTTTACTTTCAGGTCACTGATCGGAGTTCCATCCAGTTTTATTACTCCCTTCTCAGCGTCATAAAATCTTGGAATCAGATTCAACAACGTCGTCTTTCCGGCTCCACTTGGACCAACCAATGCTATCGTCTCTCCTGCTTTTGCTTTAAAACTGATATTCTTTAAAACCGGTCGCTCTTCTTCATACCGGAAACCAACTTCCCTGAATTCCAATTCTCCTTCCACATCGGTTACTTCAATTGCATCCGGTTTGTCATCTATCTCCGGGATTTCATCCAACAGTTCAAAAATACGTTCTGAAGCTCCGGCTGCGGTATTTACGGCCGTGTATAATCTGGAAGTCTGGCTAATGGATCGGGAAATATTCAGTGCATAAATGATGAAAGCCACCAGATCTCCCGCACTTAATCGACCTTCAAGAACTTCTTTTCCTCCATACCAAAAAATAACCACTAGCGTACCCATGAACATGATTCCCACTCCGCTCCAGAACAATTGAGTAAGCACTACTTTCTTCCGGACGGTTCCGAATAATTTCTCAATAGAGTCAGAGTACCGGGTTACTTCATAGGTTTCCCGAACAAAAGCTTTCACCAAGCGAACAGCTCCAAGTGCGTCCTCGGCAACAGCGGTAGAATCTGCCAATTCATCCTGAATTCCTCGTGACAGTTTTCTGATCTTCTGTCCGAAATAACGAGTGGCAATCGTTACAAACGGAACGGTTACGAAGATCACCGCACTCAGTCTCCAGTTCAATGCAACCATCAACGAAACGGAACCGATCAGCGAAAAAGAGATCGTTAATAATTGTGGTAATGAATCCGTCAACGCTGTTCTGATGGAACCAACGTCGTTTGTAAGCCGTGAAGTGATCTCACCTAAACGTCTCTCCGCAAAGAACTTAAATCCCAATCGGTGAAGATGTTCATATACTTTTTTCCGGAGATCGGTGACAACCCTTTCCCCAACCCATTCCAGAAAATAATTCCCGGTAAAACTGAACAGCGATTGAAGTACGAACAATCCTATCAAGCCAATGGCGAGTAAGTTTAATAAACTGCCATCTCCTTTTTCGAATACTGCGTCCAGTAGTTCTCTTAGTCCAAGCGGAACTGTGAGCCAGATACCCGATGCCAGTAGAACAACAACCGTTGCAAAGTAGAACCTTCCTCTGTACGGTTTACTAAGCGCAAATATCTTGATCAGCGTATCCTTTAAGGAAGCAATGGAGTGATTTTTCTTTTGTTCTTCTTTTTTATCGGGCATTTGTGTCTTAGTCATTCAGAGCGAAAGCGATGAATCTGCAAGTCTGGTTTATACTTAGATTTGCAGATCCTTCGGAAGTATCCTCAGGATGACAATATTTAATTACTAATCATCTCAGGATGACAGCTCAAATAAACGCAAAATTAGTGCCAAGTAAACAAGATTTTTATCTCGCAATTTGGTATCTACTAAAGACAGTAAAATTCATCACAAAGCTATGGACAGCGAACTACTTACCTGGATCTTTTTAATTGGTGGAGTCATCCTGATGTTGCTCGAATTTGTGCTTCCGAGCGGTATGGCATTGATCTTAGGAGCAAGCGGACTTCTTGTTGCACTCGCACGTTTTCTCGGTTTTCTGGACGACCCGATTACTGCAACTATGGCATGGATATTTACTTCTGCAGGAATTTCTATTATGGCAATGCCATTCATAAGAAAATATTTGAAGGGAGAAACTTCTTATAAATTTGCGGATGAAGATTACGAAGCCATGGATCAGATCGTAGAAGTGGTTGAACCGCTGAATGAACATAACGACGAAGGAAGAATTCGTTTTCAAGGAATTTCATGGCAGGCCAGAACTTTGGAGGGAGAAGTTCCCGCAGGCACAAAAGTTAAGATCAAGTATCGAGACAATACCACCTGGATAGTAGAACCCGTGGATCAGATTCAGGAACCAACCTCAGAAAAACTTAAACACAAAAATTAAAGGCTATCATGTTTTGGACAAGTGTTCTTATCACATTAGTCGTTCTGTACTTCATTCTCACCCGATTATTTATCATCGTGGAAATGAGAGAAGAAGTAATACAAGAGCGACTCGGTAAATTCAAAAAGAACTTAAAACCGGGATTTCATTTTCTGGTACCGTTTGTGGATCGCCCGGCTTACAGACGCGAAATGCGTGAGCAGGTTCTGGATGTTCCAAGCCAAACTTGTATCACCAAAGACAATATTGAAGTGGCTGTTGATGGATTAGTATACATTAAAGTGATGGATGCCCACAAAGCCAGTTATGGAATCAATAACTATCAGGCGGCGGCTATTAATCTTGCTCAAACCACCATGCGTTCTGAAGTTGGTAAGATCACATTGGATGATACGTTTTCTGAACGAGAAGCCATGAATGAAAATATCGTTCGGGAAATTGATAAAGCTGCCGGTCCGTGGGGAATTAAAGTACTTCGGTATGAGATCAAGAATATCCGACCTTCCAATGAGATCGTGGACACCATGGAAAAGCAGATGGAAGCGGAACGTGAAAAACGAGCTGAGATCACTCATTCCGAAGGTTTTCGCCAGGCAAGGATCAATGAATCTGAAGGTGAACAACGAAGCCAGATCTTGGTTTCCGAAGGTGCTCGTCAACGCCGAATTAATGAAGCGAAAGGTAAAGCCAAAGAAATTGAATTGATCGCCAATGCAACGGCAAATGGAATTCAACGAATTGCGGAGGCCATGCAAAAACCGGGTGGAGAGCTTGCTGTTCGTACAAAATTGGTGGAGCAATATATCGAGCAGTTCGGTTCTATACTTAAGAATTCAAACGTTTCAGTACTGCCTACAGAAACGGCGAACTTGAAAACTTTCTTTGAAGGGGTAAGTAAAGTGAGCGATCACACAAAGAGTAAAGAAATTAAAGGAGACAACTAGTCATGGAAATCATTGAAATTATTAGCCAGGTTCTGGTTGGTCTTTTTACTTTGTTCATCATTTTCAAAGTGATCAAATCATTACGTCTTGTACCAAATCAATATTCTTACATTGTAGAAAGGCTGGGAAATTATCACAAAACGCTTGGACCCGGATTTCATGCACTGGTTCCTTTTGTAGATAAAGTAGTTTATAAACAAGATCTGCGTGAAGAAACCATAGAAGTGGAACCGCAAGAATGCTTCACTAAAGACAACGTAAAAGTTGAAGTAGACGGCGTGATCTATTTAAGCGTTATGGATCCGGTAAATGCAAGCTATGGAGTTACGGATTATCGCTACGCTGCTATTCAGTTGGCACAGACTACAACGCGTTCGGTAATCGGACTTATGGACCTGGATCAAACTTTTGAAGAACGTGCTTTCATGAGTAAAGAAGTGGTTAAAGTACTCAGCGAGATCGAGATACCGTGGGGAATTAAAGTTCATCGCTATGAGATCAAAAATATTCTTACTCCAAGAACAGTACAAAATGCAATGGAGAGACAAATGACCGCAGAGCGTGATCGTCGTGCCGTTATCGCAAAATCTGAAGGAGTTCAAGGCTCTAAAGTAAATGATGCGGAAGGTATCAAAGCGGAAATGGTGAATATTTCTGAAGCAGAAATGCAGCGACAGATCAACGAAGCGGAAGGTTTGGCTAATGAGATCGAATCTATTGCGACGGCTACCGCCATTTCCATCGAAAAAATTGCAGCTGCACTTTCACAACCTATGGGAGCTGAAGCTATGAAACTTCGTCTTTCTGAGAAATACCTGAATACACTGGAAGGATTGGGTCAGGATAAAAACGACATCATTCTACCAAAAGATATTTCAAGCTACGATGCGGTTATGAAAGGGTTGTCTTTGGATGAATTTAAGGAGAAGAAGAAGTAAGAATATCCAATATCCAACACCCAACATTCAATATCCAGTAACCAATTAAGGTTGGAATTTGGTTCTTGGGTATTGAGATTTAGCTATGCTAATAAGCTGTATAGGTTTCTTTTTCTTTTAGAGTTATGATCCCATCTTTGGTTGCAAATTTGACAGGTATTGAAATAAAGCCTCCACCCTTTTTTGCTTTTAATACCGTGAAGTGAAGATGAGGTCCTGTTACATAACCGGTAGCGCCGGAATATCCTATTCTTTCTCCTGCTTTAATTTTCTGTCCTATTCTTACAGAAACACCGTTCTTTCTTAGATGCGAATATTGGGCAAAAGTACCATCGTCATGTAAAATGGTTACATAATTAGCTTTATCTAAAAATGATTTGCCACTTCCTCCTTTAGAATAACTTTCCTCTGTTTCCACCACAATCCCTGCTCTGGAAGAGTACACTTCTGTTCCTTCTTTCATATTGAAATCCAAAGAATACCGGCTTTCTCCACTATGTGAAAACTTTCCGTTGTATCCCTGATCTAAACGGTGTTGTTCTCCAATTTTAAAAGGAAGTCTATAGCCCTCTTTGTCATTATGTTTTGCAAGAATACTACCTTGATAAAATATATAGCTGTATTTCATTCCCCAGGATGATTTTGGGTCTTTAACCTTCATTTCAGCAATTTTTTCTTTAGACCTCCCATTAAGGACTGTAATAAGTGGGTTACTTTCTGATGAAGTCATATTAGTCAGCTCAGCATCTAGCTCTATGGTTACAGGATAGTAATTACTATTCGATGCATACAAAGCAACTCCATTTTTTATTTCTCTTTTTTCTATAGTTACTGAGTTATCCTGAATTACCTTGAATCCACTTACAATAAGGATTACTGACAGCGCGATCGCGACCAATCTTATACTTTTAATATTCTGAAATCTTTCTTTGTTCATTAACACTACTTGGAATTATATTCTCTGATATGAACTCGCTCTTATTACAACTTATTTTATTGTTGGCCTCAGTTGATTCTGATGAATTAACCGATCCCGAACTCGCTATAAAGATAAAGAACGGAAATCACGAGGCATTTAAAAAGTTTTTTGACCGCTATAATGCATTTCTTCTTAATTATTTAATGAAGAGAGGAACTGCCAAAGAAGCCGCAAAAGACTTGGTTCAGCAGGCTTTTGTTATGATCTGGGAGAAACGCGACGAAATAGACGAAACAAAGTCTCTTAGAGCATTTCTGTTCAGAATCGGATATACAAGAATGCTGAATCTATTCAGAGATCATTCCAAATTCGATGAAGAGGCAGATCCGGAGGAGAATACATCTCATGAAGAACCTGAAGATGAGGATAACAAAAGAGCTGAGCTTAACAGCGCAATTGAACAAGCTATTTCAGCTATGCCTGAAAAGAGGCAAGAAGTTTTCCGGCTCTGTTTTATTCAGGAATTTACTTATAAAGAAGCTGCTCAGGTATTAGACGTATCCGTAAAAACAGTTGAAAATCATATGGGACTTGCACTAAAAGATATGCGCGAATCATTAAAACAGTACCGTTTGTAGATGTCAGCTAATTCGCTTACAAAAAATTATTCTGCTTAATCGTCCTGACGTTTTCAGAAAAAGTTTCCTACTACTCCGATCTTTAGAATTTTTGGCGAGCCAAGAACGCAATGTAATCTACGGCTCCGAAGGAGCAATCATTACACTCTGGCTGATTCTTGAATATGCATCATACACAGGTAGACCTTTTGTAATGATTAGTCGATGTAATGGAGTTCACGCCAATAATTCTTGGCGGGAGCTTTTGGTACTTTTGGCGGTACAAAAGTACACAGAGCAAAGAGGTAGTTACTTATTTTCAGGCTAAAACAAGTCTACCTACTTTTGTCTTGATACAAAAGTAGCAAAAGATCAAGCCGAAGTATTTAAGACGGGTTCACTGATCCTGCGCTGAATAATCCTAAAGGTCTTCGTGCATTCTGAGGTAATTAGTACACTCTTCACCAGAAAGGATTATTCCTGCTTCGCAGACGCATCCGGATCATACTCTCTTCTCCGTCTTAAATACTAAGGGCGAATTTTTCTACGATTATCAATATTAAACTGTCAAAGAATTACGTAACATCTACACCGTTGACTGCTATCTGAAATTTGTTTTTTGATTTTTTTAAAAAGGATTGGGGGTATTCAATTCTACTCGTGTACTAAAGGCAAATGACACAAATGTCTTTAATAAAAACAAAAGAGAAATCACTATGAAATCTTTACAAAACATATCAAAACTAACACTATTGGGCTTAAGCCTCTTAGTTACCTTTGCAGCTTGTTCTGCCGTAAATAATGATGTTGACACCCTTTCTGATGAAGACATCGAACTGGCTACACAAATTATCGGAGAGTCTGTATCTGATGAGAACTCCGGGATTATGAGTAGTATGTATGATGCCGTTTCCACTGTTGGCGATGAAGGCATTTCTTATGGAAATGATCACAGAAAAGTTGACCCGGATGGCAGAAGCGGAAGAGGAAGAGAAAATAATTACTCCTATTCTTATGATTCTGATACCGGCACACATACCTTAGAATATAATCGTAGTGTAAATCATGGTGACTTCAGTAAAAATATAGCACTACTGAATACTTATATCTTCAAATCTCCTGAAGGTGATTTTATAGCGCGCCCAAGAGCTAATGCAGATTCTATTGAAAGCGTAGATTTTACAGGAAATAAATCAGGTTCTGTAAATTCCCGAAGAGGAAGTTCTGAATTCGCTCGTGCAGATACTTTCGCTATTGCCGGCTTACACAGCACAAGTTCGATAGTAAGTATTGACGGAACTCATCACGGAGAAGGAAGTGCTTCAGGTTTTACCAGAGACAGCGTTGAGGTATCCAGAGATTTTACTGTGGACATTGAATTCCTGAATGTTGAAATCGAAAAAGATACCGTTGAAGCTAATGGTAACCTGGAACAAGGTGTAACCGGAACACTTAATTACAGCATAGTTTTAAACAAAGCTTTTGGGGATGAAGCTGATACTCAAGTAATTGAAGGTACTATTGAATTAACGGGAGACGGAACTGCCCTGTTAAGATTCAAAAAAGTAGCCAAAGTTGTTCGATTCTCATTAAAAGACGGATCAACAGAAGATTAAACTACTAACCAACATGAACTGCAGGTTGATGATTTAACCTGCAGTTCTTTTATATTAGAATCATGGAAACTAAAGACCTTTTACCTGATAACGATCAAGACCTGCTGTTGGCTAAACAGTTGGATTCTGCGTTACAATCGGGTGAAGGTTTTTCAGGTATTCAGGACCCATTGATTCAATCTCTTTTAGCTTACCAAAATAAAGAGCATACTCAGATTGACACTTTAATTTCAGAATCTTCTGAAATGTGGGATAAAGTGTTTTCAGAAACTACATCACAAAAGAAAGCCAGGATCACATCACTTTCAACCCGAAAAACGAATACATGGGCTTGGGCAACAGCAGCTACTGTATTGCTTGCAGCTTTCCTGGGAATTTTTTGGTTCACAAATTTAGATAATCCGGTTTTAGTCGCTCAAAGTGGAAATGCCATTGAATCGGTAATATTAGCAGATGGGTCTCAAGTGTCGCTGCGTCCGTATTCATCTCTCTACGAAATCGAATTATCAGATTCTAAGAGATCCTTTGAGCTTGAAGGAGAAGCCTTTTTTGTAGTTACTAAAGATATTAATAAACCTTTTTCTGTTGCTTCAGATAATGGAATTGTTACCGTATTGGGAACGCAATTCAATCTGAGCACATGGGGAAACGAGACAAAAGTATTTCTTGAAGAAGGAAGTGTGAGACTCTCCGATCTCCATCAAAATTCCATCGTTCTTAAACCGGGTGAAAAAGCCACTATATCTCAGAACTTATTAAGCAATGCATCTCCGGCAGACGCTGAAGAATTTAAAGACTGGCTGAATGACGAAATTGTTTTAAATAGCACTCCTGTTTCGCAGGTAATAAACGAACTTGAACATCATTTTAAAGCAACGATTGATATTTCAGGTATGCAAAATACATCAGAGCTGATATCTGGTACAATTGCATTGGATGAACTTTCTACCACACTCAATGACTTGGGTGTAATTTTAGGCGGCACATTCAGAGAAGTAAATTCAAATAGCTTTAAGTTTATTCCTTTAAATTAAGGTTTCATGAAAACCTTATTAAAAATAACTTTCTTTCTTTTTTGGGCAGGAATTGTAAACCAAAGCTTTGCACAGGATTCTTCTTCTCCAAAAACCTTGTTAGAATTGATCAGTTCTATTGAACAGACTTCAGACATGAGATTTCTGTACCGAGAAGCACTCGTAAGTAATATAAATGTCACCGTTTCTTCTGACTCCCCCACTCTTTATGAAGATCTCAGGTCTCAGCTTCTGGAATTTAATATCGGGCTTCAGGTAAACTCTGAAAGAAACCAAGCCTTGCTTTTCAAAACCGGAAATAAACAAAACAAACAAGAAGCTGTTATTTCTGGATATGTAGTTGATGCTGAAACCGGAGATCGATTGCCATACTCTACCATATCCTGGCTCGAAAATGGTGAAATTACAGGTGTAGCTTCCTCAACTTCAGGCACCTTTCACGCCCGCATAAATTCTTCCGGTTCATCGATTCCTCTTTTATTCTCCTTTGTAGGATACGAATCGAAACGGGTTGATTTCGACATTTCATCAAAATCTGAATTGAATGATATTGCTGTACGATTGCAACCAAGACTCTATGGCGGCAGCGAGATCATAGTTAATGGAAACTCTTTATTCAGTCCATCAGATACTGTGTTCAGTAGTTTAATCGAAGCCGGATCTTTTAGTCCTTTGGGGGACAACAACTCTGCAAAAGCTTTACAATCACTTCCATCGGTACTTGCGGGGCCGGCCATCCAGGATGGTTTAAATGTCAGAGGCAGTTCATCAGATGGCTTTCGCGTATTACTGGATGGAATAACGCTTTATAACCAAAGCCATTTATTCGGATTGCTGGACGGTCTTAATGCAGACGTTCTCAGAACCAGTGGTTTCTTTTATGATGTCACACCGGCTCAATTTCGGGCACCTCTTGGTGGAACACTTACCTTTTTAACCAAAACCGGAAACCTTCAAAATTTTGAAAGTTCTGTTGGCCTCAGTAACACCGCCTTAAGCGCCACTTTGGAAGGCCCTGTTGTTTTGGGAAAATCCAGTTTCCTGTTTTCAGGTCGCCATTCTTACATCGATGATTTAAACTGGTTTAACAATCAGGGAATCATAAAATACGGGCTGGATATAGATCGCAATTATGATTTTCAAAGTGATACGGTACGCAAATTTATAGATCGAAATGTACAAAATGTAAATGGTAATGCTTTTTTCTACGACTTACATGGTAAGCTGTATTTCGAGACTAGTTCGGGTTCACAATTGATTGCAAGTATGTACTTTGGGAAAGATGAAGCCAACCAATCCTATGATCGCCGAATTCAGCAACAATCACAAGAATTCAATACCAATAATGAGTGGTCGAGCAAAATGGTTAAGCTGGCTTATAACACTCAACTTCAACATGATATAAATTCTGAAAGTAGCATAGGGTTCAGCGATTATTATTCAAACTATTTGAAAGAGGATAACGACTTCCGAAGGCCCGAAAACGACAATAACAACCAAAACGCGACTATTGAGATCTTGCCGTTCAATTTAGAAAATGAACTTCAGGAATTTCAGATCAATCAGAGGTTCAGCAAATCCTTTGAACATTTTGGATTAGATTTTGGAGTCACTTACAGCGATTTCGAAGTTCTATATACTGAATTAAGTCCGCGTAACCAATCCTTCCGAAGCAGACGAACAAGTCAGTTACTGGACATGTTCAGTCAGTTTGATTTTGCAAATTCTACCGAAGCTCATGTCAGTTTAGGAGGCAGGTTATATTATTTCAGCAATGGAAAATATTTAAAATGGTCTCCAAGAATTAAAGCGCAGTTCTTACCTGAATCAGCAGTTTCATTTGGACTAGGCTATAGTAAAAACTATCAGTTCTTACATCAATTAGATTTTTTGACTGTAAACAGCACTGATTTTTGGGTTATGACTAATAATGAGCAACCACCCTCTTCAGTCAGCTATTTTACTACAAATGTAAGATTACGACCTTCAAATTCACTTTTCTTACAGGTTGAAGGCTATTATAAACTTTTTGACAATCTGCGAATTCACAGCTTAGCCGATCATTTTATTTCATCCTTTTTTGATGAAGATGATACAAACCCATTCCTTTTTAATAATACAGGAGTTGGTAAGGGTATTGAATTTCTACTGAAGAAACGATTCTCCCGATTCAGTCTTTCATCTACCTACACTCTGGCTTCTACAGAACTTGAGAATTTACTCATCAATGACGGCAAACCTTTTCATCCTTCTTATGACCGGACACATCAGTTTTCTTTGATTGGTGATTTAGATCTGTCTAATGGACTGAGTTTTTATGCCTCCTGGAATTTTGCAACGGGGACTCCAAATAATGTGCTTTCAAGAGATGAACAAGCAGAAACCAGAATCGGGGATTACTCAAGGCTGGATGTTTCTCTTAAATATATTCTCAGTACCGGAAATACAGAAAAAGCTGAATTCTTATTTTCTGTTTATAATCTGTTAAACACTCAAAACCCTTGGTATTCTGATTTTAAAGCAGGCAGGAATACAAACAATAACCGAATTATCCCCGGTTTGACTACCGTTTATGATCTGGGAATTCAACCCAGTTTCAGAGCAAAGCTGTATTTCTAGAATTGTATATTTTTTAATCCTTTCCTAGCTCTCCCAAATCTATAACCTTATCATCATAAATCAAGATTTTATAAGGCAAAAAAGGGATAAGTTCTCTTTTTCTAAATAACCCTTTCTCATCTTGAATTGAAAATAGTTTAATTGAATTTGCTGTTAAGTAATTCTCAAAATTAGAAACATATTTTTCATTTACAATTAATATAACTTTGTTAGAATTGGCATATTTACTATTCCACTCTTCAATTTCTTGCTCACATGGGGAACACTGGTTTACAGATGTAAATAATACAAATACCGAATCAGGTATTTCTTTTTCCCAGCCCAATTCCGTTAAAGTATCTACATATTCTTTAGGATGCTTGTTTGAGCAAGAAACAAAAACAATAAGACTTAAAATGATATAGCTAAATCTCGATAAGCTCATATATCCCAATTTTAAATTCCTCAGGATCCTCATCTTCAATAAAATAAAATTTGTTATTTTGCACCTTAATTAAGCGGTGATTAGCCTCTAGTGTTGTTATATAGGTATAATTTTCTTTTGAGTAAATTGAAAAATAGTAGTGCAAGTCAGATAAATCCTTAGAATCAAACCATTCCTCAGTACCATTTAAATAAAAATTACCTATGTATTCATCAGTACTAAACACTAATTCATTATTACTTTCTGATAAGCTATTAAGATAGTTTTCTTTTCTATTTCTGTTTTTTGATGATTTTTTTTCTCCCTCACCATAATTATCCGATTTAAACCCAAAGTACTTTATAAGGCTACCTGTTCTTAAATCAAACTCTTGGAATCTATAACTGTTTTGGTGTGAGACTAAAATAGTTTGTTTTTCTCTATCTATATAAAAAATTGGTCTGTAATAATAAGATTCGATATGCTTAAGATAGGGGTCGTAAGTACCTATATATCTATTTTTAAGTTCATCATTTTGGTTATCAACCTCAGCAATCATAATCAAAGGAGAATCGATTAATTCCTGAGAGTTATCAGTTGTTGCTACTGCCCCTGCTCCAAGAATTCCTACATATATATTTTTACCAACTACCTCAATATCATGTGAGGTTATATAATATTCTTTATTTTTAATCTTATAAATTGAAGTAAGATTAAGAGAATCATTTACGATTTTGATACCTCTTAAAGCATCATCGTAAACGTATAAATTATTAAGCTCATCCAATGTATATGCATATACAAGTTCAAACTCTAGGGGACCTCTTCCTGCCCTTCCAAATGTTTTTAAAAATTTACCCTTACTGTCATAAATAATGAACTTACTTTCAATCGTATCAAAAAAGTACATATTTCCAAAGGTATCAAACTCTATGTTATATAGAGGTGCGCCAATACTACCATTTTTATGATTTTCAAGAGTAATAGTAGAAATCTTATTCAATTTTAGCTGAATGTTTTCTTTAGTTTTTTTTGAAAAGTAAGCATCATTTGCATCTTCTTTTTCTTTTTGAACGCAGCTTAGAAAAGCTAACAAGAAAAAACACTGAACAAATAGTTTCATTGAATTAAATTTTAAAAAAGCCAACCTAGAAACTAGATTGGCTTTATTATTAAACGAATTTATAAGCTATCCTTCTATTATTATAACTGGCATTACATAACAATCTCGAGGATTACCAGCACAAGGATACCTATCGTACCTATCAGCCATTGCCCAATATCCATCCCCATCAAATGCCTCTGCTTTCTCGGGTTTTGCCAATAAAAAGCTCATGATAATTACAAAAATAAATGTAAATCCAAATCCAAATGATTTTAATTTCATATTCTTCATAGTCTTTCGAATTTAAGTTAATATTAAAAACCGATTATAGGTTAGACTAAGTGATTAATAATAACAATCATTTTCTGTATCTCTTTTCTGTATCTCTTTTCTGTATCTCTTTTCTGTATCTCTTTATCTGTATCTCTTTATCTGTATCTCTTTATCTGTATCTCTTTTCTGTATCTCTTTTCTGTATTCGATTGGTGAGAGTTTCGTATGCCTTTTAAAAAATTTATATAGACTTTGTTCGTTTACAAACCCGAACTCCAAACAAATAGAGTAGTACTTTTCGCTTGGATTTTTAGTAAAATATTCAATAATGTTTTTAATTCGTATCTCTACAAATGCTTCGGCTGGTCTCAGTCCATAAAACCTTCTATAGTCATAGGAAAATTTACTAGTTTTCTCGTAGCCCATGATTTCAGCCCATTCATTTACATTAGATATAGATGTTATATTTTCCTCCAACAAAGAATTAGCCTCATGAATTTCTTTCATAAAAAATAAGTTTTAGATTAATATTTCACCTATTTGAAACCTATATTTTTATGCCCTTCCTCTTGAATTTAATTCAATTAAAGCTATTTAAAGATTATAATCAAACTCTATCTTCTTTTTGATACTTAACCATTAAAACCTCAATCTAAAAACTGTTTTCCCTTTTTCTGACTCCAGCAGATACAAACTCCCGTTGTGTAGCCTCATAATTTGCCTGGATAAACTCAACCCGATTCCTGATCCCCCTTCCGGAGAGTTCTTGCTTGTTGTATAGAATGGAACGAAAATTTTCTCTGCTGATGACTCTTTTATACCCGGCCCATTGTCCTGAACATCTATAAAAGCATGTCCGGATTCATCAATACCACCTTTTAAGATCACTTTAGGGTCCTGCCTGTTTTTCAAAACCTTGAATGCATTTTTTACAACGTTGATCAAAGATTGTTCTATCAACTGGCTGTCAGCAACTACTTCAATAGAGTCAGATTCGAATTCAGTTTCAACCGTTATGGATCTGGAAAGAGCTTCTCCTTTCATTAAATTTTTAACTCTGTCTACGATTTCTTTCAGGTGTACAACATCAAAATCAGGACTTGGAATTTGTGTAATGTTCCGGTACGAATCCACAAACCGCATTAAACCTAAGCTTCTTTTGTTGATCGTCTGAAGAGCCTCCTTTACATCTTCCATTGTTTCTTCGGATATATCCTTATTCCCTTCTTCGCTCAATAAATTACCCGCTAACATTGTATTTACTGTATCAGATAGTGAGGCGATCGGTGTAATGGAATTCATGATCTCATGTGCTAAAACCTGAGTTAAGTTTTGCCAGGCTTCCATTTCTTTTTCTTCCAACTCAGATGAAATGTTGCTTAAAGAAATGATCTTATAAAGGTCTCCTTTTACTCTGAACTCGGTAGCAAAAATAGCGATCTGAGATTCTCTGTTTTTTATGGATGTTCGTACCAAAGTTCTGGCTCCGCCTTTCAGATCCTGAACAGCTTCAAATAAAGGCTCACTGATCTTTTTAAGTTGAGATACATTTCTTAAAACCGCGGTTCCCAATATCTTTTTTGCAGCCGTATTAAATAATTCTATTTCACCATCTTTATTGAAAGAAAACAATCCAATCCCAATATGCTGAACCACCGTTTCCAGATACTGATAGCTCTCTTCTCCTTTGGCTCTTTCCCGATTAAATTTTTCTATGATATTGTTGAAAACAGAGTTCAGTGATTCCAACGATTCTCCATATCCTTTATTAGAAAAAGACTGTGAGAAATCATTATAACTTATAGCTTCAAAAAATCGCTTAAGATTCTTATTTGTTATCTCGACATACCTGATAAGATTTATAACCTGAAGTACAACTACTACTCCTATCAGCACTAAACTCACATAATATTGAGTGTTTAATGCTATATAAGCTCCAACCAAAAGAACTATAAACAGAAATAATACTCTAAAAATAATTCCTACTCTCAGACTTCTAAGCATTATGAATCTCTTTAAAGTCCATATTTGTCCATCCTTCTGTAAAGTGACGCCCTGGTCAGACCAAGTTCCTCTGCTGCTTTAGAGATATTTCCTTCATGCTTTTTAAGTGCTTTTCTAAGAACCATTTTTTCAACTTCTTCCAGATTGTAATCTTCAAAAACAACTTGTTCGCTATCACTTATTTCCTGAGTTAAAAGAAAATCGGAAGGTTGCAATATTGTGGATTCACTCATAATCACAGCGCGTTCAGTTGCATGTTGAAGTTCCCGCACATTTCCCGGCCAACTGTGTTTCTCTAGCTTTTTGATGGTTTCTTTTGAGCATCCACTTACTTCCTTCTTGTATTTTTTTGAATACAGTTTTATGAAATGATCTGTTAATGCTTCAATGTCTTCAATCCGATCTCTCAATGGAGGTAACTGAATTTCTATGGTATTGATCCTGAATAAAAGATCCTGCCTGAATTTGGTGTCAGCTACCATTTCATTTAAAGACTGATTGGTTGCACATACTAATCGTATATCAATTTCTTTTGATTTTGCGGAGCCAACTCTGTTTACCTTTCTGTTTTGTAACACAGTAAGAAGTTTAGACTGAAGCGGTAACGGAAGATTTCCGATCTCATCCAGAAATAAAGTTCCTCCGTTGGCAAGTTCAAACCTTCCTGCTTTGTCTTCTTTAGCATCTGTAAATGCTCCTTTCACATAACCGAACAATTCACTTTCAAAAAGAGATTCTGTGATTGCTCCCATATCCACATTCATAAATACATTTTCATGGCGCGCTGATCTTCTGTGAAGTGCCCTGGCGATCATCTCCTTCCCGGTTCCGTTTTCTCCAAGAATTAAAACATTGGCATCAGTAGCTGCTACTTTCTCAATGGTATTGAATACATTTATCATTGCAGGACTTCTTCCGATGATATCCCGGTAATGATGATCTATATCGCTGTTGATCTGCTTTTGTGTCTCTTTTAATTCTGCTACTTCTCTTTTTGAATCCGTGAGTTGCATTGCGGACATTACCGTTGTAAGAAGCTTTTCATTCTTCCAGGGCTTTAATACAAAATCGGTGGCTCCTGCTTTTACGGCTTGTACAGCTTTATCAATATCACCATAAGCAGTTATAAGAATCACGGCTATGGAAGGGTCTATTTCAAGAATCTTTTGTAGCCAGAAGAAACCTTCTTTACCGCTACTCACATCTTCGGTAAAATTCATATCCAACAAGATCAGATCGTATCTGTTGTTTTTCAGAAGTGTTGGAATAGAATTC
Organism: Balneola sp. EhC07; assembly: GCF_001650905.1. Lineage (GTDB taxonomy): Bacteria > Bacteroidota > Rhodothermia > Balneolales > Balneolaceae > Balneola. Next base: position 63,672 of record NZ_LXYG01000001.1, on the reverse strand, counting down.
GGATCCTTTTCAGTTTCTATGGATTTCACATGTTGCTTCAAAAATAAACGGGCTGCCTGCAAAACATCGGCATCATCATCTACTACTAAGATCTTTCCTTTCTTGGAGGTCATATCAATTTGTTAGTTCACATCCTTTTATCAAATACTGTACCTAAAATGAATTCTATTGTTAAAATCGATTCCGGTTTATATAAAACGAATAACCTGAAATTTCAGGTGTTCGATATCGAACAGTAAGTGTATCAAAATGAACAGTAAAATCCTACTAAAGCCTCAAAAACACTGATCTGATGAGTTTCTGATGCTTTGGCACAGTAGTTGACATTATATAGGAAAGAAAAACATTCATCTTTAAAAGAGTTTAAGAACAGCCCATGGGAATGGACAAGAAAATTGAAAAGAAAAAGTGGACGCCTAAAAGGATTGGTCTAATTGTTATCGTTTTAGCCTTCATTGGATTTACTATCTACAGCTTTGCTTATATGGATTTCAGATCCACACTCAATGTCGAAAAAGAAAAGCTGACTATTTCCACTGTTGCTGAAAATTCGTTTCAGGAGTTTATTCAGGTCTCTGGAACAGTTCAACCAATTCGTACCATTTTTCTGGATGCACTGGAAGGCGGTGTGATCAAATCCGTTAATCTGGAATCGGGAACCAATGTAGAAAGAGGTGACACCATCGCTGTTTTAACAAATTCTGCTCTCCAACTAAGTGTACTTCAGCAGGAAGCAAGCCTTTATGATCAGATAAACAACGTCAGAAACTCCCGTTTAAATCTGGAACAGAATAACCTTCGGTTGAAAGAACAATTGATCAGTGTAGAAAATCAATTGAACCTTGCTAAGCCTGAATTTGAAAGACAAAAATCTTTGTACGAGAAAAACCTCACGTCTGAACAGGAATTTCAACAGGCTAAAGAAAATTATGAGTATCAGAAGAAGAGATATGAAATAAGCTCCGAGTCCTTTAAACGTGATTCAGTTCAAACAAGATCGCAACTCAGACAACTTGATGAATCTGAAAAACGAATGTTCAGAAGTCTGGATGGAGTTCAGGCTATTCTTGAAAATCTGATCGTGACTGCTCCAATTAACGGACAACTTACCACTGTAGAATTACAACAAGGTCAATCAATAAACAGAGGCGAAAGAATTGGACAGGTCGACATTTTAGATAATTATAAGATCAGAGTTGGTGTGGATGAATTTCATTTGTCCAGAATTACTACCGGTCTGGAAGGCTCTTTCAATTTTGCCGGCCAAACCAATGAATTGGTTATTACGAAAGTTTATCCGGTTATCAATAATGGCCAATTTCAGGTTGATATGGAATTTGTGAATGAGGCGCCGTCCGGATTAAGAAGAGGTCAAACTGCAAGAATCCGACTAGAACTTGGAGAGTCCTCAAATGCTTTGCTTCTCCCAAGAGGCGGTTTTTATCAAACCTCGGGAGGAAATTGGGTATTCAAGCTTAATGAAGATGGTACTCAAGCAGTAAAACAGAATATTCGATTAGGTCGACTGAATCCTGAGTATTACGAAGTATTGTCGGGATTAGAAGCTGGTGATAAAGTAATTACATCAAGCTATGACACTTTTGGAGATAATGAGGTTCTTGAACTGCAATGAGCATTCTGAAAAAGAAATATTGCCAAAATGAATCACCCAAAGACTTTTCAAAAAAGCTAACAGCTGTTAGCTATCAGCTGTTAGCTTTTCCTCCTCATTTTCTCCCAACTGCTATATATAATTTGCTCAACATTTTTTTTACTTCTATTAATTCATCAAGAATTATTTGGCAATTACCATCACTTACAAACCGTAGGTCATTTGATAAAATAATTTGGTATTCCAGTTCTGAAGCAGAGCCAAGTGCTATGTTTAAGAAGTATGCAAACTGGGAATCACTCCCTCTGCCACAACCTTCAGCAATATTTGTTGGAATTGAAGATGCTGAGCGTCGCATCTGTGTCACGAGTCCATATATCTCTTCTTTTGGAAAGCTTGTAGTAAGCTCATATACACGCAGTGCTACTTTGTGTGATTTCTCCCATACTTTCAAATCTCTGAAATTCTTCATAAGTCAATATAATTCATTGGTTAAAGCTGTTAGCTGTCCGCTAAAAGCTGACTGCTTTAACCAAGTAAGACACACTAAACCAAATTCCTTACATAACTTTTAATAAAAACATAGAAAACAATGATACAAGCAAGAAATCTAAAAAAGGTCTACTCAACAGAAGAAGTAGAAACAACTGCTTTGAACAACGTGAATATCGAGATCAAAGAAGGTGAATTCGTAGCCATAATGGGTCCTTCGGGTTGTGGAAAATCCACTTTGCTGAATATTATGGGTTTGCTGGATAATCCCAGTGACGGCGAATATCATTTTCTGGGACATGATGTTTCTAACAGAACGGAAAGAGAACGTGCTCAGCTTCGCAAAGGAAATATCGGATTCATCTTTCAAAGCTTTAATCTGATCGACGAGCTTACTGTGTTCGAAAATGTGGAACTCCCTCTTCTCTATCTGGGAATGTCATCAGACGAAAGAAAAGAAAAAGCAGAAGCAGCACTGGAAAGAATGAGTATGATGCACCGGCGTAATCACTTTCCTCAACAACTATCCGGTGGACAGCAACAACGTGTAGCCATTGCCCGTGCAGTTGTAGCAAATGCTAAACTGATCCTTGCCGATGAGCCTACCGGTAACTTGGATTCCGATCACGGTAATGAAGTAATGAAAGTGCTTGCAGAATTAAATGAGCAAGGAACGACAATCGTAATGGTAACTCACTCTCCACACGATGCGGACTATGCGATGCGCGTAATTCATTTATTTGACGGACATGTAGTTACTGAAAATATGCAAGAAGGCTTTCACGTCTAAAACTATTAAAGGAATCTGCCATGCTTAAGAATTATATAAAGATCGCCCTTCGTAGCCTTTTCAAACAAAAGATGTACTCCTTTATCAATATTTCAGGATTGGCTTTAGGAGTTGCTTGCTGTGCGTTGATCCTGCTCTATACAACAAATGAATGGAGTTTTGATAAGTTTCACTCCAAATCAGATCGGATATATCGTGCATGGACATTGGAAGACTATGGGGAAGGTGATATTTATTTCAATACAGTGACGCCATTTGTATTGAAACCTACTCTTGAGCAAAGCATACCTGAAGTTGAACAAATAGCCCGACGATATGTATTCAATGATCTTGTTAAACGATCTGAATCTGATGAGTCTTTTTCAACTTCAATACAAGCGGTAGACCCGGAATTCTTTTCCATTTTTGATTTTGAACTATTGAGAGGCGACTCTGAACAGCTTTTTTCAGGGCTGAATGAAGTTGTACTTACACCGGAATTGGCAAGCCAATACTTCGAGAATGAAGATCCATTACAAAAAACTCTTTTAATAATGATGGGAGGTGAATTCCAAGCATTTACTGTTACCGGGATAATAGAAGAGCCTCCAACTAATTCCAGTATTCAATACGAATTGCTTATCCCAATGGAAAAGGCTAAGACGATTCTAAACCCAAACTCACTACTGAATTGGTACAGCGTTACTCCTGAAACTTACGTGCTTCTAAATGATCAAGCTGATTTATCTTCTGTAAAAGCAAAGTTCCCTGCAATGATGCAGCAGGCACTTGGTGAGGATTATAATGAAGGAGAATATGAAGTTGGGCTCCAGCCTATCACTGATATTCATTTAAATACAGAATTTCCGGTTGGAATTGCTTCCGTAAGTGATCCGACCTACTCCTACATTTTAGGAGCTATTGCTCTTTTAATACTAATTATTGCTTGTGTCAATTTTATGACCTTGTCCATAAGCAGATCTACTTCAAGGGCGAAAGAAGTCGGGATCAGAAAAACGATTGGAGCAGAACGGCATCATCTTATGTACCAATTTTGGGGAGAGGCACTGTTGATGACTGTATTTTCAGTCGGTTTGGGTGCTCTTATTTCTGAGATTTTGCTTCCTTTTTTCAATCAACTTTCCGGAACACAGCTTTCACTTCAGCTAAGTATTGACAGTATTCTACTCTATTCAGGTTTGGCTCTTTTCATCAGCTTAATTGCCGGTATTTATCCGGCTCTTGTTCTGTCAAATTTTAAACCTATTGAAGTACTCAAAGGCAAGCTTCAGATAAAAGGAGATAAAAGCCTTTTCAGAAAAGGAATGGTTGTATTTCAATTCACGATTTCCATTTTTCTGATCGCCTGCACTCTTATGGTCAATAAGCAGCTGGATTTCCTTCGTTCAAAAGATCTGGGCTTCCAAAAAGAACAAGTAGTGATCCTGCAGACTGATCTCAAACTTGGACCGCAGATGGGACTTTCAAGGATTACGCAAGAATCTGCTCATAAAAAGGAACTCCTTGAAAGTCAAATCTCCGGGAATTCAAATTTTATGGATCTGGCTTCTTCCATTTACACTCCTGCACAGCAAGGTTGGATTGGAGTTGATTTTAAAGATGCTGATCAACAGACAAGACGAATGAATATCAATTTTGTTGATGCTGATTATCTGAATATGATGGGGATTGAAGTTTTAGCAGGTAGAAGTTTTTCCGATGAAATCACTTCTGATGAGCGCAGAGCTATTATTGTAAATCAGGCTCTGGTAGATGATTATGGATGGAAAAATGCAATTGGCAAAAAACTTCCGGGAAGTAATTTTGAAGACCACGAGATCATAGGTGTAGTTGAAAACTTCAATTATCAATCCTTACGGACTGCTGTTGAACCTTTAGCTTTGTCTATCAACCCTTCTTTGCTATTAAGTGGTATTGCAAATATTGGATTTTTTAACTCTCCTTCACCTAGGATTTCATTAAAAATAAGCTCCGACAATATCCCCCAAACGATCAGAGAATTGGAACAAACCTGGGCGGCAGTTTCACCCGGAGCTCCATTTGATTTTCAATTTCTGGATAGTTCTATTGACAGCCAATATCGACAGGAAGAGAGATTACAAAAAATAGCAATATCAGGTTCAGCTCTTGCCATTATTATTGCTTGCCTCGGTCTTTTTGGTCTCGCTTCGCTAATGATCTCAAGAAGAGTTAAAGAGATTGGTATCCGAAAAGTTCTTGGTGCTTCTGCTGCAAGCATTACTCTTTTAGTTAATAAAGAATTTACAATCCTTGTACTTGTATCCATCCTTTTAGCTGTACCGATGGCCTGGTATGCAATTGGTGTTTGGCTGGATGACTTTGCTTACAAAGCTGATATAGGTTTTTGGACGTTCCTGTTAGCAGGAGCAATCGCAATTTCTATCTCCTGGATAACGATTAGCATCCAATCTATTAAAGCTGCACAGGTAAATCCGGTTAAGAGCCTCAAATCCGAATAAGGAAAACATTATGCTTAAAAATTATTTCAAAATTGCTTTCAGATCATTCAAAAAAAATAAAGCTTACTCTGCTATCAATATTTTTGGCTTAGCTATTGGAATTACGTCACTCATATTCATTCTTCTTTTTATACAAGATGAGCTGAGTTATGACAAATTCCATGAAAATAAAGATCGATTATATAGAGTTACCGGTTCTTATGATCGCGGAGAACAGAAAAGAGTAGAAAGTGCATTAACCACTTACCAATTGGGGCCTCAAATTGATTTTCAATTTCCACAAGTCGAAAAAGCAGTTAGGATAAGCCCAAATAATAATTCTAACTTTCTTATCAATGGTGAAAACATACATCAAGAAAATATTGTTTTTGCTGATAGTGGTTTCTTTGATGTCTTTTCATTCCCATTAGTCGAAGGGGATAAAAAACATCTCTTTAAAGTTGCCAACGAAGCCGTTCTTACTCAATCTACCGCCCAAAAAATGTTTGGCGATGATAACCCAATTGGTTCTGTCATAGAAATGGATGGTATTCCTATTACTATTTCTGGAATTATGGAAGACACTCCATCCAACTCTCACTTTAGTGCCAGTATGATAATTTCATCGGAAACCATACATGATCAATATCCTAGTTGGGTACGCGATAATTGGAGCGGAACCAGTCATTACACATACATACTTCTCGATAAAAATATATCTCCTGAAGTATTTGAGCAGGAATTAAATAAATATTGGGATAGCACATTCAAAGAATATGGAGATATCGCCCAGTATGCTGAGTTTTCCCTTCAACCATTATCAAAGATCCACCTCGAGTCTAATCTTGTTAATGAAATTCAAGCTAATGGAAATTTGACCTACGTTTATATTTTTGGCGCAATAGGATTTATAATTGTTGTAATTGCTGCCATTAATTATATGAATTTAGCTACAGCACAGTCACTTAACCGCACTAAAGAAGTAGGTATAAGAAAAGTTTTAGGAGCCGAAAAAGGGCATGTAAAAAAGCAATTCTTAAGTGAGTCGCTACTTATATCTACAATAGCCTTTGTAGTAGCTCTAATTTCAGTAGAAATCATTATTCCTTTCTTCAACCAAATTACCGGTAAAAGTATTGATGTCATTTTCCCCAATGACCTCCCTCTAATCTTCGTAATTTTTGCTTCGGTACTTGTTATCGGTCTTATTTCAGGTGGATATCCTTCATTTTGGCTATCTAGACTATCTATTATCCGAACTCTTAAATCGAACAGTCTGGGGTCTAATAGAGGTGGAGAGTTATTAAAAAGAGGATTAGTAACGCTTCAATTCAGTATTTCGGCAATCGTTCTGGTGAGTACCATCCTAATATCCAAACAGATTCAGTTTGTTCAAAACAAAAATCTTGGAATTAATCCTGAACAAGTTCTGGTTATCCCCTTCCAAAATTCTGAAATCGCCAATCGGTTCACAGAAATTAAAGAAGAGTTGATAAAAGAATCATGGGTTTCTAGTGTTACTGCTACCAATAACCCGTTGCCCGGTAGAATTACCAACTGGAGACCCTATAGAACTAACGGGAGTGATGAAAACCTATCCATACCAACGATTGTTGTTCATGATGATTTTATTGAAACCATCGAAGCGGAAATTAGCGAAGGTAGAAATTTTTCTAAAGATAGAATTTCTGATCGAACAAATGCTTATTTGATAAATGAAGCGGCAGCTCGTTTTCTTAATCTTACTAATCCGGTAGGTTCTAAATTGGTAGGAAGTACGTTTACAGGAAATGAATGGGGAAGTAAAGATGCAGAAATTATCGGAGTGGTTAAAGATTTCCATTTTACATCACTTCACGATGAAATACAGCCCGTTGTATTTTCGCTTTCCTCAGAGCAAACAACTCCTCTTAATAATTTAGCCGTACGTGTGCGTGCAGAAGATTTAGAAACCGCTATCTCTGGATTAGAAAGAACCTGGAATACATTTTCTAATGGGGTGCCTTTTGAATATTCATTTTTACAGGATGATATTTCACTTTTATATGACGCTGAAAAAAAGTTTCTCCAGCTATTCTCGATTTTCACAACACTAGCAATCATCATTTCTTGTCTTGGTATTCTTGGTTTAGTTGCTTTTGCTGTAAATCAAAAAATGAAAGAAATTGGCATTCGAAAAGTATTGGGAGCAAATGTTGTTGATATCATTTGGGCATTTGTTAAAAGCTATTCCCAACTAATTATTATCTCAAACCTTCTTGCATGGCCAATCGCTTATGTTCTCATGAAAGATTGGCTAGAAGACTTTGCATACCGTGTTCCAATAAGTATGCTAGAATTCGTAATAGCGGGCGCAATCATTTTTCTAATCTCAATAGGCACCATTTCAATAGTTGCTTATAAAGCCGCTCTTTTGAATCCCGTTAAGAGCCTTAAATCTGAATAAGGAATAGATTATGCTTAAAAATTATTTCAAAATTGCGTTTAGAAATCTCTTAAAGAATAAGAGCCAAACTTTCATCAATGTTGGCGGACTTACACTCGGTATAATCTGTGCTATTGTCATTTTTCTGGTCATTCAATTCGATCTCAGTTTTGATAAATGGCATTACGATTCCGATAGAATTTACCGAGTGGTTAGACACGAAACTGAATTCGGAAAAAGTGTTTACTATCGGGGAGGTCCATATCCCCTTGCCGAAGCTATTAGAAATGATGTTACAGGTATTGAGAATTCTACTTTAGTTTTTAATAACCTTGCTAACGAACCGATCATATCATATTACGACAACGGCAATCTTGTTAAGAAATTAAAAGAAAGTGATTTCGCTTTTGCTGATCCCGACTACTTCAACATCTTAACTTATACCTGGTTATCAGGAAACCCTGAAACTGCTATTAAAAATCCTAATACTGCTGTTGTAACTCAAAGTTTTGCAATGAAATTGTTTGGCACAACTGATGTTGTAGGTAAATCAGTAGTCTTTAATGGCGGTACAGCTGCAGATATTGAAATCACAGGCGTAGTTAAGGATATGCCTGAAAACTCAGATTTCCCTTTCACATTTATTGGAGCTAATTCAACTATGGATAGAAATGGAGAAACTGCTGAAAATCCTAGTTGGGGAAGTAACTCAAGCTCGATGCAAACTTACGTCAAGTTGGAGTCCGGCATTACCGAAGAGCAAATCAATGAACAACTCGAAGCACTGATCGTAAAATACCGAAACGAGGAAGTTGCTGCTGAGTTAGATCTCTTTCTACAACCTCTTTCCGAAATTCATTTTGACAGCCGTTTCAGTAATTATAATGGACGCGTTATAGAAAAAAGCATGTTGTTTGCTCTTGGTATAATTGGTCTATTTTTACTTATAGCAGCTTGTATCAACTTCATAAACCTTAATACGGCAATAGCTGTAAGCAGATCGAAAGAAGTAGGATTACGAAAAACCTTAGGAGGAACAAAATCTCAATTAATGCTTCACTTTTTTGGAGAAACAGCTTTTATAACTCTCATAGCCTTAGTACTTGGGGTTGGTTTATCAGAGATTGTTCTTCAAAACATATCCCCTGTTTTAGGATTTTCTCCTGAGATGAACTTCTTATCTAATTTTGAATTACAACTATTTATTGTATCAATATTCCCGTTGGTAACTTTGCTTGCGGGTTGGTATCCGGCTCAACATCTCTCCAATTTTAATCCAATAGAAGCCATCCGAAAACAAATTCAGTCAAACTATGGGAAAGGGCTAACTTTAAGAAGAGGATTGATCGTTGTACAATTTACCATTACTCAGATTTTGATTATTTGCACACTAATAATGGCTTCACAAATAAGATATTTTCAAGATCAGGAATTAGGTTTTGAAAAAGAAGCTGTTGTTCAGGTTCCCATCCAAAATGAGGATATGCCGATTCTTAATGTTTTCAAAAGCTCATTAATGAATAAAACTACTATTCAAAATGTCAGCTTCTCCAACACCGGAACAACAAGCAACAGTGTTTGGGGTGGAAATTATATAATGACCGAAGACTCCATTAGGCACGAAAATTCTGGCCAAGTCAAATTCATTGATGAAAATTTTATTGACACCTATGGACTCACCTTGCTGGCCGGTACAAATATACAACCATCCGATACTGTTAACGCTTATATAGTGAATCAGTCATTTGCAAAAGAAGTTGGGTATGGGGATAACCTATCGGGCTTGATCGGTAAAACAACTTCCATGTGGGGAACAGAGGCCCCTATTGTTGGAGTAGTTAAAGACTTTAATACTCAATCTTTACATGAAGATTTGGCTCCGGTTTTATTGGCTCCCAGAAAAAGCTTCTTTCTCTCAGCTGTTAAAATTAACACCTCCAGAACTAAAGAAGCTTTGGGTGATATCGAAAGAGCTTTTAATTCAGCGTTCCCGGATTTGGTATTTGAATACTCATTTCTGGATGAATCGATAGAAAGCATGTATGAAGATGAACAACGTACAGCAAAAATTATGAATGCATTTACTTTAATTGCAATCATAATTGGTTCTTTGGGACTATTTGGGCTTGTTTCTTACATGTCTACAACCAGAACCAAAGAAATAGGTGTTCGAAAAGTACTGGGGGCAAACCTACTGGATATTCTAAAATTATTTGGAACAGAACTGGCTCTTTTAACTGGAATTTCGTTTGTGATTGCGGCCCCTATTTCATGGTATTTGATGAGAAACTGGCTTGAAGAATTTGCTTATAAAATTGAGCTTGGAATTGGAATCTTTCTGATCGCACTTTCGGGAATCTTATTGATATCTGTATTAACCATAGGATATAAGTCGCTCAAAGCCGCACTTGCAAATCCGATTGAATCTCTAAAAAGCGAATAGGAATCATTATGTTTAGAAATTACCTGAAGATCACACTTAGAAACCTTTGGAATAATAAGAGCTACTCGTTCATAAATATAGTAGGACTGGCATTTGGTTTAGCCAGCTGTATCATTATTCTTTTGTATGTTAACAACGAATTAAGCTACGACAAGCATCACAAAAAAGCGGACAGGATAGCTCGTGTGGCCTCCTTTATTGATTTTTCAGGTAGTTATTTAGAGTTAGCTACTACTTCAGCTCCCATGGGACCAACTCTGAGAAACGACTACACAGAAGTAGAGGATATGGTGCGTTTTCGTCCCAGAGGAGAATTCCTTGTACGCTCCGGTGACATAAATATCAAAGAAAGCGATATCATATTCAGTGATCCATCCGTCTTTAATGTATTCACAATTCCGGTAATTCATGGCAATGCTGAAACTGCATTATTAGAACCCTACACATTAGCCTTATCCAGATCAAAAGCTTTAAAGTATTTTGGAACGGAATATGTTGTTGGTAAAACCCTTCTGCTGGATGATGATCAAACATTTGAGATCACTGCAGTGTATGAAGATATGCCTGAGACTTCTCATTTCAATTTCGAGTTTCTTCTTTCCATGGAAACTAATGCAGATGAGGCAAATAACGGCGTCTGGATTAGCAATAACTTCAGAACTTATTTACTGCTTAAAGAAGGAACCGACTTAAATGCTTTTGAAGAGAATTTTAAAAGCATCAAAAAAACTTATATAGAACCTCAGCTTATTCAGTTTACCGGAAATACTCTTGAAGATTTTCAGGAAGCTGGGAACAGTATTGAATATGAACTGCAACCCCTTACTGATATTCATTTATACTCAGATCTAGTTGCAGAATTTGAGCCAAATGGAAACATAAAATACGTTTTCCTCTTTTCAGGCCTGGCCGGGTTTATCCTGATACTCGCCTGTATCAACTTCATGAATTTATCAACGGCACGTTCAGTAAAAAGAGCTAAAGAAGTTGGAATTCGTAAAACACTTGGATCGGTTAGAAAACAACTGGTTACTCAATTCTTTACTGAGTCTATACTTCTTTGCTTGTTTTCTTTTCTGATTGCTCTGTTGATAGTGGAACTTACTCTGCCCTTCTTTAGCAATCTCTCAGGAACCAACCTTATATCTAACTACTTTTCAAACACTAATTTGATTCTTTCAATTGCAGGAATTGTTTTGCTAACGGGATTATTATCCGGAAGCTACCCCGCTGTTATGTTATCAGGATTTCAACCTATAAAAGTTTTAAAAGGTGTATTAGATAAAGGTACAAGCAGATTCAGAAGTCTGTTGGTTGTATTTCAATTTAGTGTTTCTTTGGTTGTAATTATTGGATTACTGGTAATTAATAAGCAGTTAGACTTTATCCAAAATCAATCGTTAGGATTTCAGAAAGAACAAACTGTAATTATCCACGATGCATATACACTGGACACCAATTTGAATGTGTATAAAGAAGAATTACTGAAAGAGCCCGAATTCAAAAATGCTACCATTTCAAGCTATTTACCGGTCAGTGGTTTTTCAATGAACGATCAAACCTTTTGGCCTAAAGGGGACGATCCTGTTCAGGGAAATACTTCTTCGTCTCAAGTGTGGCGTGTAGACACTGATTATATCCCTACTTTAGGAATGGAGATCATTGAAGGACGAAATTTCTCTGAAGACCGAGGAGCTGATGAAAACACAGTGATCCTGAACGAAGCTCTTGCCAATCGCTTCGGGTTTGAAGAGCCTTTAGGTGAAGTCATTACAACTTTCACTCAAAGACCTGATGGAAGTTTTGACACCGAAAACTTACTCGAGTTTACAGTAATTGGAATTGTTAAGAACTTTCATTTCAGATCGCTTAAGGAAAATATTGCTCCTCTTGGCCTTTTCAAAGGTAACAGTAGAGGAAATGTTATCTTTAAAATTGACTCTCAGGATGCAGGAACCGCACTAGCCAAACTTGAAAATTCCTGGAAAGAGATGGCTCCCGGTCAACCGTTCAATTATTCTTTTCTGGACGAGCGCTTTGATCGGATGTACCGAACGGAAAACAGAGTGAGTAATCTGGTTTTTGCTTTTTCGGTCTTGATAATAATTATAGCCTGTCTTGGTCTGTTCGGACTATCGGCTTACAGTGCTGAACAAAGAACTAAAGAAATTGGCATACGAAAAGTTCTGGGAGCCAGCGTATCGGGTATAGTTTCTTTGGTTTCAAAAGACTTCCTCAAATTGATACTGATCAGTTTCTTAATTGCAGCTCCGGTTGGTTACTTCATTATGCAGCAATGGCTCAAGGAATTTACTTACAAGACCAATATCGGATTTGATGTATTCCTTATCTCAGGAATTGGAATCATCCTGATTGCATCTATTACAGTTAGCTGGCAATCCATAAAAGCAGCTCTGACAAACCCGGTTAAATCATTAAAAAGCGAATAGAGAGGTATCACCATGCTTAGAAATTACTTCAAAATTGCCTGGAGAAACTTAGTCCGTAATAAATCTTACGCTGTGCTAAACGTTTTAGGCTTATCAGTAGGCTTGGCGTGTTGTATAATAATTACACTATATGTGACTAATGAGCTTTCTTATGATAAGTTCCATGATAACTACAATGAACTTTATCGTGTTGTAGAAACCATGGAAGTTGAAGGAAAAGAAGAAACATATGCCAGTACTTTTTCTGCATTAGCACCATCATTGAAAAACTCCTTCCCGGAAATTGAAAATATCACTCACCTATACCCTGTCGCAGGACTGGTGACCGGACCGAATAACAAGAAATTTCAGGAAGATAAGATCATTTTAGCTGACTCCTCCTTTTTGGAAATGTTTTCGTTTAAAATGTTGCTAGGCGATGAAAAAAGCGCCCTTGATCAGCCGTTAACAATGGTGATAACTTCATCCGTGGCTACCAAGTTTTTTGGAAATGAAAACCCTGTCGGAAAAACACTCAGTTTCAAAGATACCAGAAATGTTTTCGACTTTGAGATAACAGGAGTAGTGGAAGATTCACCCTCTAACTCGCACATCAATTTTGATTATGTGATATCGTATGAGAGCTTAAAATCGTTAAGACCTTGGGAGTACAATGTAAAGTATTACCCTCCAATGTATACGTACGCACAGATTTCTGATCCAAATACAGCAGATAAAATTGAATCATATCTCCCTGAATTTTCATCTCTGTATTATGGGGAAGACAATAGCTATATGAATGCCTTTTCACTTCAACCTTTGTCTGATATTCACCTGAGATCCAATCTTCAGAATGAACTTTCTTCAAACTTCGATATAACATACATCTATATATTCTTAGCTATTTCCGGTTTTATCTTGATCATTGCTTGTATCAATTTTATGAATCTTGCTACCGCCAGCTCTATGAAAAGAATAAAAGAAGTTGGTATGCGCAAAACCCTTGGAGCTGAAAAAAGCCAACTTATCAGACAGTTTTTAAGCGAGTCTTTATTGATGACGACGCTTAGCTTGGCTATAGCGGTATTCATTGTTGAAGCTGTACTTCCCTACTTTAATATTATTGCAGAAAAATCCATTGAGTTTTCTCTATTCAGTAGTTGGGAACCTATTGTTGTATTTATTGGACTGATCTTGGTTGTGGGAACAATTTCCGGAAGTTACCCCGCCTTCTATCTGTCATCATTTCGGCCAATACAAAGTTTAAAAGGAGAGAAAGCCCGACAAAGCTTTTCCAGTATCTTTTTTAGACGTGGATTGGTCGTTTTTCAGTTTTTCATATCAACAGGTTTGATCTTTGGAACGGTTATAGTAACACAACAACTGGATTTTTTAAAAAACTCTAAGCTTGGCTTTGATAAGGAAGAAGTTCTCATGATTCAGATGCGCGAAACTTCCGATCAGATCAATGCAAATTCTTTAAAACAAGAATTATTGACTGTTCCAGGAGTTAAGAGTGTTTCAGCCGCTTCAGGAGTTCCGGGAATAGCTTCCGGTATTCATGGGTTTACAGTTATTCCTGAAAGCAATCGAGCAGACTCTTCTATTTTACAAACACTGACGGTTGATTTCGGCTATTTGAACACATTGGGAATAGATGTGCAACAAGGAAGAAATTTCTCAGAAGAATATGGAACGGATGAAGCTTCAGCATTCATCATCAATAAAACGGCTGCGAATAAATTCAATTGGGAAAACCCGGTAGGAGAAGAACTTACTTTAAAATACTGGCTGGCAGATCAAGTTTCTAAAAAAGGTCAAGTAATTGGAGTAGTTGACGACTTCCAATACAACTCCCTTCATACATCCATCGACCCTGTAATTATTCATGTACTAAAGGGAACTTATTATCATGATTATCTGGCTCTGAAGCTTTCAACTAATGATCTGCAATCTGTTATCTCGGATCTGGAGTCGAAATGGGCTGCTTTCAATCCGGAAAGACCGATGGAATACGCTTTTTTAGATGATACCTTTGACGCACTTTACCGCTCTGAAACCAGACTGAGTAATATTTTCAACATTTTTGCCGTACTGGCAGTGTTCATTGCCTGCTTAGGATTATTCGGGCTGGCATCTTATAGTACTGAACAACGATTTAAAGAAATTGGAATTAGAAAAGTACTAGGAGCAAAGGTCACGGATATTGTCCGTTTATTGGGTAAAGAATTTACAGTTTTGGTTTTCATCTCTTTATGTATCGGGTTTCCGGTAGCATACTTTGCCACCTCAAAATGGTTGAATAATTTTGCCGAACGAATTGATGTCAGTATCTGGCTGTTCCTGTTCAGCTCTTTAACAGTTCTTTTTGTTGCATGGGCTACCATAAGTTTTCAAACAGTAAAAGCGGCATTAATGGACCCGGTTAAGTCATTAAAAAGTGAATAAAGAATAACACTATGTTTAGGAACTATCTCAAAATTGCACTGCGTAATCTTAAGAAATACAAGATAGATTCATTTATTAGTTTATCGGGACTCGCTATCGGTCTTTGTTGTTGTATCATCCTTATCATGTATGTGCGTTTTGAATGGTCTTATGATAATTTTCATACTAATAATGATTCTATTTATCGACTTACGGAACAGACGGTTAATTCCAGAAATAATGAGATTAGACATAACACAGTCCATCCCTACCCTCAATCCATAGCTTTGGAAGAAGAATTCCCGGAAATTAAAACTCTTATTAATATCTCCGGAGGAAGTGCCCAGTTCTTAAAAGATGGAAAATATATATTAGAACCCATAAAGCTTGCAGACCCTGAGTTCCTTTCTGAATTTACATTTCCGCTGATCTATGGAGATTCAAAAACTGCTCTTAGCAATGTCGACAATATTGTGATCACGGAATCAGCTGCAAATAAGTACTTCGGAAAAACAAACGCAGTTGGTGAATTAATGACAATCCGTTTGAGAGACGAACCCAAGGATTTTATGGTTGCAGGAATCGCAAAAGATGTTCCTGCTAATTCAAGCATTCAATTTAATTTTTTACTTCCTTTTGAAAATCAAATAAGTAGTGCTCCAGCAAAAGAACAAAAAACCTTAAGAGAAAGTTGGTATATCGGTTTTTTGGAAACCTGGATCACATTAAAAGAAGATGCTACTAAAAAAGATCTCGAAGCTAAGTTTCCGGCATTTCTGGAACGCCATTATGGAAATAGTTGGGTTGAACGAAATCAGATTAAATATGCACTACAGCCTTTATCACAAGTGTATTTTAATGAAAACTATCGTTCCGGGGTTACACAAAGCTCGAACAAAACATACTCACTCATTCTTGGGAGTATTGCTCTCGTCATTCTCTTGATTGCAGGAATCAATTTCATGTCACTTACTTTAAGTCGATACACTTCCCGATATCACGAGATCGGTATTCGAAAAACTGTAGGAGCCATCAGACATCAAATTAAATTTCAAATTATCGGAGAAGTTTTTATAACCTGTTCTTTTGCAATTATCCTTGGAATAGTTTTAGCTGAATTATTAGCTCCTTTTTCCGATGTTTTGTTTCAAAAAGAACTTGACCTCAGCCTTATTTCTGACCCAGTTCTGTGGATATCAGTGCTTGGGCTTTTAATAATTTTGACTCTTATCACTAGCTTGTATCCTGCTGTAAAGATCTCAGGAAAAAATGCCACCTCTCTTTTTTCAGATGACAGATCTGCACAAAAAATCCCAATGCTGATCAAAGGACTTATAGTCGTTCAATTCGGGCTTGCAATAACCCTTATGATAGGCACTTATGTGATGCAAGGTCAGATCAATTTTATCCTGAATAAAGATCTGGGCTTTAATCCTGAAAATGTAGTTGCTGTAGAAATTAATTCTGAGCTCCAAAATGCGTTGAAAATCGGACAACTTTATTCTACTGAAGCAGAAAGAATTCCGGGTGTACTTTCAACCTCAGTAACCGCCGGAGAATACCGAGATTTTTCTGAATATGGAATAGTTGATATTGGTATGGCACAAATGATGTCATCCACAACACTTACACAACTTGGAGACGGAATCCCTTCTGAGGCTGTTGATGCTCAGTATCTTCAAACAATGGATATCGAATTACTGACCGGAGTAAATTTTTCAAAACAAGCTAATACCTTTCCTTCTGATGAGATAATTGTTAATCAGGCTTTTGTTGACGCTATGGGTTGGGATAATCCGATTGGGCAAATCCTTGAAGATAAACCTGAAAATCAGGGCTGGGTTGGACCATTTGACGGAAAAAAAATAATTGGGGTTATCGAAAACTATCATTTTAAAAGTCTGTACGATCCACTTCAGCCAATGGTTCTTCAACATATTGAAACCGGTGACCAAAATCCCGGTACTATCCTCGTTCGTCTTTCTTCAGATAGAATGTCGGAAACGGTTTCTAATCTGAAATCACTCTGGAATTCCATTGCAGAACAAGAAGCCTTTAATTTGGCTTTTATGGATGATATGGTTCAACGTCAGTATAATGAAGAGATTCGTTGGAATCGTATTATCCGAATATCATCTATGGCTTCTATCTTATTGGCTTGTTTTGGGCTTTTCGGCTTGTCTGCATTAGTAGCACAAAGACGGATTAAGGAAATTGGAATCCGAAAAGTTTTCGGAGCCTCTATTAAGAATATTCTGGTTCTGATTTCCAAAGATTTTGTTCTATTGGTTATTTGTGGATTTGCAATTTCTGCACCAGTTGCTTGGTACTTGAGTAATCAATGGCTTACCGGTTTTAGTTACAAAATTGACCTTGATGCTCTTCCCTTTTTATACGGTGGATTAACAGTTCTTTTAATAGCCTTAACAACTGTAAGCTGGCAATCGGTAAAAGCAGCGCTCCAAAATCCCGTAGAAAATCTTAGAAATGAATAAATAATTTATGATCAAACTCAGAAACATAGACCGATACATCGACAAACGACTTCAGCGAAACTTCATCCTTAAAGGAATTGATCTGGATATCGCTGAAGGTGATTTTATAAGTATCATGGGTCCCAGTGGCGCCGGAAAATCCACATTGCTTAATATTATTGGTTTTCTGGATGATGCCAATGAAGGTGAGTATTATTTTTTGGATGAACCTGTTCATGGACTGAATGAAAAGCAGAAATCAGAGTATCACAGATCTTATATAGGTTTTGTTTTTCAGGCGTATCATTTGATTGACGAGCTTACTGTTTATGAAAATATTGAAATGCCCCTCCTCTATCGAAAAGTAAAAGGAAGTCAGCGCAAAAGTATGGTCGCGGATATGCTGGATCGTTTTAATATTGTCGCAAAAAAAGATCTGTTTCCTAATCAGCTCTCCGGTGGGCAACAACAACTGGTTGGAGTAGCACGAGCTTTGATCGGAAGCCCTAAACTCATCTTAGCTGACGAACCAACCGGTAATCTGCATTCAGATCAAAGCAAAGAGATCATGGAAACCTTTAAGAAATTAAACAAAGAAGACGGAGTTACTATTATTCAGGTAACTCATTCTGATGAAATGGCATCCTATGGAGATCGGATCATCAATCTTCAGGATGGTGCTGTCACCGAAAACAATCCCTATGAGGAGGAATGATCATGCAAAACGTAAGAGTTCAATTCACGATCCCAAATGTTGAAAAAGTTGCTAACCTTGATATTCACGTGAATGGAGAACAAAGGAGTCTTAAATTTCGGGTTGAAACATTCAACTGGGATTCTGATAATGGCAGTTCTGAAGATCTGGTAAATATTCTGAGAGACCGAATCCAAAATTATGATTCTCAATGGGAATTATATCATATTGGTGCTCCGCAAGAACATAGCATACCGATTACATTTCGATTCAATGAAAAAAATTCTGAGAACTAAATTTTATTTACAAATAAACATTCTCCTTTTGGGGTTCTGCTTTTTCGTGAATACGGAACTGAAAAGTCAGTCTGTAGAAAGATCTGATCTGAATGCCATTTTCCAAAAAGCCGATCAAATTGAACGGGTTCGCACCCTTATAATTCAACAAAAGGGTACAAGACTAGCAGAAAAATCCTTTGATGGGAGGAATCTAAGCCATCCTTTTAATATTAAGTCTGCTTCAAAAAGCATTATTGGTTTACTAACCGGAATTGCCATTGAAAAAGGATTTATCCCTTCCATCGAAGAACCTATAAAAACGTATTTCCCTGAGTATTTCGAAGAAAACCCGGATTCCCTTAAAGAATCTATTACCATCCGCAATTTACTCACTATGCAAACAGGTTTGAGGTCAACCAGCTCGGGTAACTACGGAGCTTGGGTAATTAGTGATAATTGGGTTAAATATGCTCTGGATCAGGATTTCGTATCTCAAATAGACGGAAGAATGGTATATAGTACCGGGACTTCTCATCTGTTGTCTGTCATTATTACAAAAGCGAGCGGAATATCTACAAAAGCTTTTGCTGAAAAATACTTGTTCGGTCCAATGAACATTCGTGTGGGCGGTTGGGATAAAGATCCACAGGGAAATTATATGGGTGGTAATAACCTTGCTTTAAAACCTGCTGATCTGGTCAAGATCGGTCAATTAATGCTCGATAATGGAAGATATGGTGACGAACAACTAGTCTCAAAAGATTGGGTTAGTGAGTCATTCGGTACATATACCTACAGTAACTACAATCCATATGGATATGGTTACCAATGGTGGAACCAATCAATTGGAGGTTACAAGACTTTCTTTGCCTGGGGAAGCGGTGGACAATATATATTTATAATTCCCGAACTTGAAACGGTAGTTGTGATCACTTCTTCAACTGCAACTACTGATCGCAGAAGAAGTTATAAAACTCCGGTATTTGAGCTTGTTCAGTTTGATATAATTCCCTTTCTGGAATCTCGCATCAATTAAAAATGAACTTTTAAAACCAAAAAACACTTCTTAGACAGAATTTGGTTTTTCAAATTGTTTTTGTGTTATCCTAGTTTTAATAATTTGTAACAATCTGAACCTGATTTACTCTATTACCTGTACGAGAATAAACTTCTCCGGGGAACAAAAAATAATGGCTTAGGTGTTTGTAGCAAATTTTCTGAGTTGCTGTCTGGCAGGATTCATGCATGTTTAAAAATTATATTAAAATTGCTATAAGAAATCTCCTTAAAAATAAGGCGTATTCTCTTATAAATATTTTAGGTCTTTCTATTGGTCTGGCAACAAGCCTTCTGATATTGTTGTATGTAGTAAATGAATGGAGTTATGATCTGTTTCATAGTAAATCTGAACGTCTTTTTCGTGTTGTTCAAACTATGGAGTCTGAAACTAATGTTGAAGAAGATGCCACTACACCTTTTCTTTTGGGGCCCGTTCTGGACGCTGAATTCCCGGACCTGATCGAAAAATCAGTTCGGTTTTATAATCTTCAGGAGAATTCTCATACCTTCAGAAATAAACAAAAAGGAGTCTCTTTTAAAGAGAGCAATTTCTATTTCGTTGATTCTACTTTTTTTAGCGTCTTTTCTGCAGAACTTCTTAGAGGAAGCCCAACTGAGGTTTTAAAAAATCCCGGTTCACTTGTAATCAGTGAAGAGCTTTCTGAAAAATACTTTGGGAATGAAGACCCTGTTGGCAAAATACTCAACTACAAGGGTGTAATTGACTTCACAGTTACAGGAGTTATGAAGCCCTGGCCGGATCGATCTCATATGGAAGTGGATCTCATTGCTTCATTTAGCAGTCTTAATCAAATATACAGCGCTGATCAGGAATATGACCAAAACTGGCTTTGGAACCCTATCTGGACTTACCTTCTCCTTGAAGAAGGAATCGATGCTACTGACCTGGAAGCTCAACTCTCTGCTGTCGAGGAAAATTATTTCTACGCTTATTCTGGTTGGCCGGTTGGTGAAACCATTTCGCTTTCGTTACAACCTATCTCTGATATTCATTTATACTCAGATCTGAATCAGGAAATGGAAGTGAACAGCTCCGATCTTTATCTGTATATCTTATTAGTCGTTGCCGGTTTCATTTTGATCATAGCGTGTATAAACTTTATGAATTTATCTACAGCCCGATCTCTGGAACGAAGTCGGGAAGTTGGAATGAGAAAAGTTCTTGGTGGCTACAGAAAACAATTGTTTTATCAGTTTATTGGTGAGTCATTCCTGATCTGCCTGATCGCTATTGTAATCGGACTTTTACTGGTTTTTGCCTCCCTGCCATACTTTGGAGAAATGGTTGGAATTGAACTTTCTTTAAATCTTTTCTCACATTTTGCAATTATCCCCGGGCTTTTACTGCTCACTGTTTTTGTAGGCTTATTTGCCGGATCCTATCCTGCTATTTATCTTTCCTCTTTTGAACCTGTGGATGTTCTTAAGGGTTCGGCTGTACAAGGAAAGAAAAGTGCTCTGTTTCGTAAAATGTTGGTCACCTTTCAGTTTACCCTTTCAATAGTTTTGATAATTGGCACTGCAGTTATTTATAAACAGATCCAATTTATTCAAAATAAAGATCTGGGATTTGATGAAAGCTCTGTTGTACTATTGCCAACCAAACAAAATCTGGTAGCCTGGGAATTTGAGACCTTTAAGGAGAAGGTACTTTCTTTTTCACAGATCGAATCAATTACAGGTTTAAGTAAAATTATAGGCTCTGAAAAACAGGAAAATTATCACGTTGTTCCTGAAAAATTTGGAGAAAGCAATGATGAATTGAATCTGGCATTTCATACTACTCACGATCTTGTAGAAACATTTGATCTGAAATTAATCGCCGGTCGGTCTTTCTCCAAAGATTTTGCAACTGATGCTGAACAGGCGGTTCTGATCAATCGTAAAATGCTGGAAAAGCTGGAGCTGAATAACCCGGATGAAGCCTTGGGTGAGGTCTTCTATTTTTATCCTAAAGACGGAGGAAGGAAAGCTAAATCAGTGATCGGCGTTTTGGAAGACTTCAATTACGCCTCACTTAAAAAAGAAATCGAGCCTCTTACTATTTCATTAGTCGAAGGCACTATCCCTTTTTTGGGCTATATAGAACACACTGCTGTGGAAATTGCTCCCGGAAACCCAAAAGAAGCACTTGCTCATATAGAAAAAGTATGGAAAGAAGTTAACCCGATAGATCCATTTGAATTTCAGTTTCTTGACGATCGTTTAGCTCAGATCTATGAAACGGAGAAAACCATGAGTACACTTTCTCTGGCGTTTTCAATACTCTGTATTCTTATCGCTTCACTTGGCTTACTTGGGCTTGCGTCTTACTCCGCTCAACTTAAGGAAAAAGAGATCGGAATCAGGAAAAGTCTGGGAGCTTCTGTTACTGATATCGTTAAATTACTGTCTAAAGACTTCCTGACTCTTATTGCCATTGCAAATCTCATTGCATGGCCACTCACATATATAATAGCTCAGAACTGGCTCGAAAACTTTCCTTATCGATTTGATATCACTTTCACTCTGCCCATCATTTTTATAGGTTCAGGTATTTTTATAATGATCATAGCTTTGGCTACAATAAGCTACCATGCATTAAAAGCTGCTCTTGTAAACCCTGTTGATGCAATTCAAAATAATTAGAGCGAAATTTAATCTGTATTATCCGAAACAGTTTTTTCATTTTTATGGTTAAGTTCAGAGATGGCAAATAAACTATCTCTTACTGCATCATACATCGCTGTAAAGTTTTACGGGCTAACGTTGAATCCCAAGATCGCTTCCTTTTTCACTCCTTTTACTATCAGCTTCTATGGAAAGGTAGTGTCTTATTTACCAGCCAAACTGAGCTGGAATCAAACGGCATTCCGCGTACGGTTTTGGAGAAACTTCTTTGTCTGGTGGGAAGAACTGCTGCTTCCCGGAGACCTGATGCATATCATTTCCCGAAAATATTATGTCGAGCATGCTGTCCGGAAAGCCATTAATGAGGGATGTGAGCAACTTGTAGTTCTCGGTTCGGGATTTGATCATAACGGAGCATTATTTGCCTCTGAAGATATACCATCTTTCGAGATAGACACTCCTTCCATGATAGAGCATAAACGAAAAATGCTTACTCAAAATGGTTTTAATTCAGAATTCCTGAACTTGTGCCCAATCGACCCCGCTAACCAGAACATAAAAGAAGTGCTTTCAGAAACAGGGGAATTTGATCCCAACAGAAAAACCGTTTTTCTTGCGGAAGGCTTCTTCGATTATTTATCCCTCGACAGTACCCGGGTTATACTGGAAAACATAACTGATATGTGTCCTGATCTAAAACTGATCAGTACTTTTTTTGATCTGAGTGAACTGAACTTCTTCCATCGGTTTATGTTTACGAGCGGAGTAGCTATGGTCGGTGAAACATTAAAACTTCCTCTTAACAGGAAAGAGTATATATCTCTATTGAATGAGTTTGATCTTAAAGTTGAAAATGAAACGAGCTATTTAAAGATTGAAAAGGAACTGATCTCAAAAATGAATCTTGACCTTCCTGTACTTAAAGGATTCTATGTTCTGGAAAGCACAAAATGTTGATCAGAATCTGAATTCCCGATTTTTTACAGAATCTGTAGTCGAACTGTCCGGTTTTTCAGTTCTATCAGAACTTATCCCACTTAGTGAAAGCCCTACTCTGGAAATCTGAATTCTGTTTATAAATGGAGCATCAAAAGTAAAAGAAGAATCTGTTTGTACCGAGTCTTGCATAACTTCAGGTTCAGGATAATTGTAATAAGCAATTCCACTCAGGTTCATCATATTCTTGAGTATCCAATCCTTTCTTTCCTTCACATATGGAGAAGCAGGCTCCACTCTCATTCTTTTCGGGTTGGGAAGAACAGCCGCCATACGCGCCGACTCATCGTCTTTCAAAAATTCAGCTTCTTTATCAAAAAAGTGATCCGATGCTTTTCCTATTCCATATACACCCGGACCAAATTCAGCAATATTCAAATAGATTTCCAACACACGTTCTTTGCCCCAAAGTGCATCTATGGTTAAAGCCAATCCCGCTTCTGCACCTTTTCTCACAAAGTTCTTATCGCTACTCAAGAAAAGATTTTTAGCAACTTGTTGAGTGATTGTACTGGCTCCACGGACTCTCTCCCCTTTTTCCATTTCCTGATAGGCTTCAGCTATCGCCACCAGATCAATTCCGGGGTGCTCCCAGAATTTCTGATCTTCTGATGCAACTACAGCCCACTTAATATTCTGTGGAATATCTTCATACTCTACCCATCTTTCTTTCAGGCTGTATCTTTCCACTCCGATCTCTTCCCAGTCTTCCTGAAGAGTAAATGCCGTAAAAGATGGATTTACCCATTTAAGAGAAACCAGCACTAAAAAAGAAATTAAAACAAATCCGACGAAGCTGATCGAAGCCCACTTCATCGTCTTTTTGGTATAAACCCAAGTTTTTGAAGCAATTTCTCTAAGATCGGTTTTTTGCTCCTCATTTTCCGAATGTTCAAAATCTATGTAATCCATACCCTCTTATAGACCTGCTAACGGATTTTGTTCTGAGGTTTAACAATTAATCCGTTCGTTTCACATCTTTAAAACATTTGTAAGAAATAGTGAAGCTATCTTTCTTTGGGTTGCCCGTGCTTCTTTCTTTTCTATCTCTTGTAAAATATTTTGGAAATTTATTGTCTTCTAAAAAACTCGAATACTTATAAACTTCTTCTTCCAAGACTAGAGTTCTATTTCTATATCTCTCTTCTTCGATTTTTCCGATTCTTAAGGAAGCAGGATTATAATTTAAAACAATACCTCCTTCACTCATTAAAGCATCGTACGTTGCACCGATAAAACCATTTCTCCCTAAAACATCGGTAAAAATTGAGGGCGCTTCATCAAAGGTAGTTATATGTGTTGTCGTTCCTATCTCATTAGTCAGACATTCATTTTCGTATGTATAATCTACATAGTAATGAGAGGTATCTCTTGATACACCATAAATTTGGAAATTTCTACCCTCAAAATGTGACATACCACACACTGAGTCGTAGTCTATCCTATCCGAAATAAATTCTTCAGTTCCATTGAATTGAGAATGAAGAAATCTAAACTCCGTAAGTTTTTTATCATTCCAAATAAAATTGTATTGACCTCTCACATCGCTATCATATTTATAATCCAAGTAAATCATATTTCCATTGCTATACTCTAGAGAAACATCAACACCATTCAGCGAGTTTTCACCATTTCGTAAATAATCTATTTCTTTCCTATAGCTTATTAAATATCTCCCATCGTAATCGAAAGAATAATCAAGAATTTTAACCGAATCGCTATCGCTCTTTAAATTAAACCCTTGTAGTGAAGTTGGAACACAGTACGTTTCAAGCTCTACAAAACTAGCTGTAAGGTTCACCTCTTCAGTGATCAAAATTTCCAGAGTGTCTTTTTCAGAATCAATATATCCAGTCCATTTCTCGAACTTCCATCCCTCTTCAGCAACTGCTACTAATCTCACCTTAGTACCTACTTCATAATCGGTTTTTGATTTTATAACTGATTCCAGTACATCTCCCATTCCTTCTTGCGATATATTCAACGAATACTTTCTCTTGGTAAAATTAGCTATTAAACTTTCATCTTTAGCCATAGAGAATTTCAGAGGATTTTCAGAAGAGTTAATACTTCCTTCCCAATTCAAAAAGACAAAAAATTCATTCGAATAAGCAACCAATTCAACTTCTTCATTCTTTTTAATCAATGTATCATTTAAAACATTTAGATTACCTGAATTCACAGGATTAATCTCAAGAGTTAAATCATAATATATAGTTTTGTCGTCACCACAAGAGCTAATTCCAAATAATGAAAAGACTAATAGAATTTTGATACACGTTAGCTGAGACATCATTCTTGTTTTTTGAAATTATCAGGAAGTTTCTTTGTAGCTTTAACACCCAATTTACGCAGCTTCTCAACTTGCCCTACTAAGTTTCCCGCTCCTTTCGACAAACGATTCATAGCTGTATCGTAGCTATCTTGGGTTTGACGAATTCGAGTTCCGATGTCATCCATGCTTTCTACAAAACCAACGAATTTATCATACAGTGCACCACCACGATCTGCAATCTCCAGTGCGTACTTATTTTGCCTGTCGCGCTTCCAGATGGTATTTATGGTAAAGAGTGTGGCTAACAACGTTGAAGGGCTCACGATCACTATATTCTTTTCGAACGCTTCATTATACAAATTCGGCTCGCTTTGCAATGCGGCTGCAAATGCCGGTTCAACAGGAATAAAAAGCAAAACAAAATCTGGGGTTTTATCTGCGTAGATCTGTGGATAGTTTTTATCACTCAATCCTTTTACATGAGCTTTTACGGATAATACATGCTGCTTCAATGCAGACTGAATTTCTGTTTCATCCTCAGCTGATGTAAATCGTTCAAACGCAGTTAAAGACACTTTGGAATCCACGATCAGGAATTTCTCGTCCGGAAGTTTAACGACTACATCCGGTTGTAATCTTCTGCCGTCATCGGTGGTTTCGCTTTGTTGAGTAAAATATTCTTCATCCTTACGCAATCCGGATTTTTCCAAGATACTGCCCAGCACTACTTCTCCCCAATTTCCCTGTGCTTTGGAATCTCCTTTTAAAGCTTTGGTCAGATTTTTAGCGTCTTCACTCATTTGTTGATTGAGTTGAACCATATTTTTGATCTGCTCCCTTAAACCCGATCGCTCCTGAGTTCCTTTTTCGTAGGTTTCTTCCACTTTCTTTTTGAACTCTTCCAGTTTGAGCCCAAGCGGATTCAATATTTGATCTAAACTCTCTTTATTCTGTTTACTAAATTTCTCTGATTTTTCATCCAGTATCTTATTGGCAAGATTTTCGAACTGAACTTTCAGTTCTTCCTGCATGTTCGCCAGTTCACCTTTCTGCTCAGCTAGCTTTTCCTGAAGCGAACTGTAATCTGATTTTAAACCGGCTAGTTGTCGATCAAGATCAGCGCTTCTGTCTCTTTCTTCTTTTAGCTGAGATTCTTTTTCCTGCTGAAGAGCTTCCAGCTTTTGCTCGGTTTCGGTGAGCTGCTCATCCAAATTCGAATTCCTTTCTTCCAGTCTGGAAGTCTCTGATTTCGATTTAAAATGAGCGATGAAAAACCCTGCGGTTGCTCCTACTGCCAATGCTATAACTGCTAAAATGTAATCCATTAATCTTTTTCTCTATTTTTAAAAGGGCGAATTATCAGGCGAATCCCTTTATCGTAAGTTATGTAATTCTGGGTCCAGTTAATTAAAGCAACAACTCTGTTTCTGAATCCTACCAGAGCCATCAAGTGTACGAACATCCAAACCAACCATGCTAATATTCCGTCAAAGAAAAACTTCCCGACTTCTGCCACAGCTTTGTTTCTTCCTATCGTAGCCATCGAACCTTTATCAGAATATGAAAAGGGTGTCATTTCTTTTCCCTTTGCTAAGCTATTCAGATTTTTTGCTAACAAACCTCCCTGTTGAATAGCCGTTTGAGCTACCATAGGATCGCCATTTGGGTTTTCGTCAGATTTCATCAAACACACATCTCCGATACAATAGATCTCATCATAACCTTCAACTCTATTATATTGATCGACAAGGACTCTCCCACGTTCGATAGATTTTGAATCTAAGCCGTCAATTAAATTTCCCGAAACACCCGCAGCCCAAACTAATGTTTTTGAAGGCAGTTCTTTATTATTAGTTTTTACAGTTGAACCATCAAAGTTTTCAACTTTGGTATTTAACCAGACATTAACGCCCATTTTAGTCAAATACTCTTTGGCTTTTTCGCCGGCTTTGGGATCCATTGTTCCCAGAAGTGTATCGGTTGCCTCAACCAGATGAACATTCATTCTTCTCAAGTCAAGATCAGGATAGTCTTTGGGTAAAACATGTTTTTTTAATTCTGCTAAAGCCCCTGAAAGCTCAACTCCTGTAGGACCGCCACCTACTACCACATAATTCATTAAACGCTCCCTTTCCTCCAGATCACTTGTTAAAAGTGAGGCTTCGCAATTTTCCAGAATAAGACTCCGAAGATTCAAAGCATCCGTCACTGATTTAAGCGCCATGCTTTTTTCTTCAATCACTTTATTACCAAAGTAGTTTGTTTTGCTCCCTGTGGCTATTATCAGGAAATCATAATTAATTGGACCAGCTTCGGTGACAAGTCTTTTATTTTCTGAATCAATTTTAAGTGCCTTGGTATTTCTGAAATAGAATTCTGATTTTTTCCAGAGGATCTTTCGAAGAGGATATGCAATGGAGTCAGGCTCCAGTCCCGAGGTTGCAACCTGATATAACAAGGGCTGAAAATTATGATAGTTATTTTTGTCTATAAGCACTACCTGATAATATTTTGAAGAGATTTGGTTCAGTATCTTCAAACCACCAAAACCACCTCCTATTACTACAACTCTCTTTAAGTTTGATTCAGGAATATTAAGTGCTGACATTTTAACTACATGTTTTTTAATATTTCAGGTGTTTTTCTCCGAACTTCTTTATTGAAAAAAAGTCCGTTATGTCTTTGTCCTTCCAACATATAATGTTGATCGTTTCCATCCAAGAATTGATTTAATTTTATTGCTCTTTCTACAGGCAACACCTGATCATTTTCTGCATAAAAAACAGTAATGGGTTCATCGATCTTTTGCAGAGCCAGATCTGTTCTTAGCGGATATCGAACCAAAAATGAAGGCAGAAAAGGGTACGCTGCATTTTTCATATCCACCATGCTGTAATAAGGTGTCCACAGCATTAATCCTTTTGGATCATTAGCTGCAGCAACCTGCGCCGCAATTCCTGAACCCATAGAATAACCAAGCAGAAAAATAGTCGATTCCTCGTACTCTTTGGTCATTTCATTATAGAGAATCATCATGTCTCCAACCAGATCTTCTTCATTTTTGAGCATCCCTGTACTTTTACCAAATCCGCGGTAATCAGGATACAAGACATCATATCCTTCGTTCATGAACAAGCTAAATTTTGCGGGACTGGTATCATTATTTCCTGCATTTCCGTGAAAATAGATCACTAGTCCTTTGGCTGAATCCTCTACTTTTGCGTGTATAGCATGAATTTGAGCATTATCAGTGGCTTCAAAAAACCGTTCTTCGAAATCAAAATCGTAATTATAAGTATGATCTACTGGTAATGGGCGCGGACTGAATAGAATTGAATTCTGAATGTTATAGAAATAAACACACACTGCAACGTACAAAATACAAAATGTGATAAAAGTAGCTAGTAAAGATTTTTTTGTCTTGGACATGGAAGACTTTTGAGTTCTTTTGAAGCTACAAATACCAACCGAAAGAAGTTCGATAATTTGTAATTGCTGTAATATTTATTAAACGCTAAGGTCATCCTGAACTCGTTTCAGGATCTTTGTGAAGCCTATATCTAAAACATTGGCAGATTTATAGCCAGAGACACACCTTAAGATCCCGAAATAAATTCGGAATGACCTGCTTGCAATGTTTAGATTGGTCTAAATAAATTTTTCTACTAATTATATGATATCTAAATGGATAACCATATAACAACTCAATTAAAAACCATCTGATGATATCCTTTATGCATATATGTTGTCACAACTGTCAACATAGAAAGTCCGATCTTTATCTGAGAATTCACTTCATCATGTTCATAATTTCGGGCCAGTAAAGATTGACCGCACACGTATAACTCAACACCAGCTTCCTTTAACTCGTCGATTAGTTGCAGATTAGGATTATCCAGTTCGTATTTCTTTTGATATGCTTCGTTATTGAGGATCACATCCGTTGCACCACCATGTATTGCAACAGCCACATTCAGGTTTTCAGCTTTCACTCCACCTAATCCATGAAGATTCAACATTCTGGCAACATTATTGAGTCCGGGATTTATGCTTTCTTTGTCTCTCTGCAGAGTTTTGAGATCTACTACAATTTTATACTCAATTTCTGAATCGGGATTTATCGCTCCTTCAATTTCATATATGGTGCCATAGTTTTTAATAATCGGATTGACTCCTTTTTGGGCAAAAGCGTTCACTGTACAAACTAGTACTATAAAAATGGTAACTGAGTATTTCATGTCTTTTTTGTTTTAGCTGTTAGCACTTAGCCGTTAGCCAATTCGAAGCATTTGCTAACGGCTATCAGCTAAAAGCTTATTTGATTAAATTTCAGGTTCTAGTTACTACCAAATTTTGTCTTCAATACTCCGGCAGCTTTGGTATATCCACCATCTCCTCCATCCACGAAATGTATATGTTGATCTTTCCGGTCTCTCACGTAGCAAGACATAATGCTTTCTTTACTCCGATGTGTACCAAATTGTATCTCTGCATCATATTCCATCTTGTTCAGAAATTTTTCCAATTCATCGTGCTGTGTTTTCAACCCGGATATTACTGTATTTATGCGTCCATCAAGTACTAATGTATCTGTTAGCTCTACAAGCGTATTCAGATATTCTTGTCCTTCTTCATTGAATCGCAGATAAAACTTACCAACAGCGGTAGAGAATGTTCTCTTCAGAAAAAATTTAAAATTTCTGGAACCGTGCTTTATTTTCATTTCTGAGTTTATTCTATCCAGAGTAGCGTTCAGACTTAATCCTGCGATACTGATCGGGCTTCTCTTTTTATGTGGACCATAAATTTTCTCAATTTTATCCAGCACTTTCTTATACACAGGACCCTGATCGTCTCTGTTGCAGGCGTTTACCAATAAACATAAAATTTCATGTTGATCTTGGGGTGGTTTGATTCGGTCCCACCTGCATTCCATTCCTTCCAGATTTAATATATTCTTCAGCACTTCAGGCGACTTATAAGAATCGTTTTCGCCTTTTATAATTCTTTCCACATAATGAAGACCGCCTCCAAGAATAACCGGTATAGAAAGATGTTCATTGATCTTTCCTTTAGCCAGTTTCAGCTTATATCCGTTTTCATAAACTTCCGACACAGGCATGTTTCCTACCCGCAAAAAAAGATCGAAATTATCAAAACTGTTGTGCTGATGTTCATTCAGAGCGTTCAGGCAATCTTCCAGTATTTCAGAAGGAATCAAAAGAGTGGCTCCATCTCCGCCGAAAAAGAAAGGAATTGTAATTTTAGCTTCATGAGCTATATTCAAAACTGCAATAATGCTTCCGGTGGCGATCAGATTCACCACTTCATGATTTCCTGAATTTATTGATCGAGTGGAATCTAAAATATCAGTTATAACAACGTGCCAATCAGAGGGTACATCCGCAAACAGTTCTTCTTTCTGCAACAATGAACCGGTGGATTGCCTGTATTCGGTAAGCTCGGAATAAAACTGGGAGTTGCTCTTGATATTCATTACATCAGAGGGTAGGAAATTCTGTATAGAATGCAAAGAAGGCTTTCAGGAAAACCAGATTTACTTTAGAAAACTCTTTCCCGGAAACGAAGACTTGACCTCAAAAAAATCAGCAACAGATACAGCAACGTCCGCAAAGGTTCCCCGAGTTCCCAAATTCATAGATCCGTCTGACGGGTTATCCGTCAGATGGAGGGTTTTGCTTTTTGGATACACCAACAAAGGCACAAACTCTCTTGAATGATCGGTGGAATTCGAGCACGGGTCATTACCATGATCGCCGGTAATTACAAGCACATCATCAGCTTTTAACTTAGAAAGAATTGCAGGAATGGCTCTGTCGAATTCTTCCAGACTCTTACCAAAACCTTCAGGATCCAGCCTGTGACCATATAACTGATCGGTATCTATCAGGTTTACAAAAACAAAGCTATTTTTGACTGCCGACATCGCCGAAAGCAGCTGGGATATTCCTTCCGCATTATTTTTGGTTTTGCGGTATTGCGAAAACCCTTTCCCTGCAAAAAGATCTACTACTTTACCAATAGAGTAAGTCTTAATTCCATTTGCCTGAAGCACTTCGTTAATATTATTCTCAGGAGGAATTGCAGAATAATCTTTTCGCTGATCAGAAATTCGATCGTACGGATACGTTCCGGTAAAAGGTCTTGCTATAACTCTGCCAACTTCATGTTCACCAACACAGATTTCCTTTCTGGCAAATTCACACCATTCATAAAGCATTTCAACAGAGGCCACGTCTTCATGACAAGCAACCTGAAAAACACTGTCTGCAGATGTATATACAATCGGATATCCGGTTTTGATATGTTCCTCACCATAATCCCGAATTACATCTGTACCTGAATAGGGAAGATTACACAGTGCTTTTTCGACTCCAATTCCTTTACAAAATTTCTCGATCACATCTTCAGGAAATCCATTTGGGTACGTTGGAAATGGTTTTTCGAGATGAATACCTGCTATTTCCCAATGTCCTGTTGTGGAATCTTTGCCGGCGGATACTTCCCTCATTTTTCCAAAAGCCGCAGTCGGATTTTCTTCTTCAGGAACTGATGACAAAGGAATAATATTTCCAATTCCCATCTTGCCCAGATTCGGAAGTTTACATTGAGTTTCTTCACTCACATTACCAAGCGTGTTCATCCCTTCGTCGCCGTAGAGATGAGCATCTTCCTGAGCGCCGACACCTAATCCATCAACTATTATGAGATAAAAGTTTCCCATTATGCCACAACCGCAACCACTTCAGAATCATTTACAGCTTCCGCGTGTGCTTTTTTCGCTTTCGTAAGAACCTGATAAGAGTTTGAGCAATCCTCACTCAGCTGCGTTAATCCTATTTTGAACCTGATATTTATGGTGTGTCCGTTCGATAACCTGAGTCCATGTGCAAGACGGGTTTTAAATTTTTCTATCCATGCTTCAACAGCATCTTCTTTATCACTTTGAATGATGAAGCTGTACACGTAATCCGAGTTAAAGCCAATAAATCCCGGAAAACCATATACACTTGGATTCAGAAACCGAACAAAGTCTTCCTGTATCTTCTGAAGCTCTTCAAGTCGGAATTTAGTTCGTAAAGCTGAAATATCATCCGGAGAAATCAAACCAAACCAAGTTTTGGTTCTGGAAGCACTTCCTGTTCTCTTTAATTCTGTATCTACCGTTGCTTCCCATAACTCGGGCATATATGCATCGAAACTGTGCGTGAGCAGATCCGTGGTCATTGACGCTTTATTCAGCGTGGCCTGAATAGTTAAGCTTGCAACACGAACTAAGTTTGAAAGTTTATGTTTGGTGGAATCTTTAAATGACAGAGGATCATCATCACTCACAACAACCACGGCTTGTCTGCGGTCATGTATTACGATCGGAATGGCATAACTAGCCCCTTCTGTAATTCCTTCTCCGCTGGAAATTCGCTTGGGGTTATTATTGAAGTGCATCGAAAATACCGGCTCACCTTTTTCAAGAGCGTCGTAAGCAACACTTTTGTCCTCAACTTTGAGTCCAATTTTACCCGGTTTTGCTGACTTTTCTGAATTCAAAACAACATTCCAGGTATCCATTCCATGACAAAGCAGTGAAACGTTTCCCTTGGGAATACAACTTTGCATTTCATTCAGCATGGTTTTCAAAATTTCTACTTTATGCTGACGGGGATTGAACTTCGAAAGTGATTTTTCATACACTTCCCATTCTTTCTGTTGCTCATGCAGATCTACCACTTCCAGATAGGTATCCAATACATTTACAAGTGCATTGTTATATGAAAGTATCTGATCTTTGATCCGCTCTACTTCAATATCCAGATCGCTTTCAAGAACTGTGATCGCAACTGTTTCTCCTTTGTTTCTGAATGGTACCAGCACCATGGTTTTAGCCTGTACAAAATCGAAATAGTGCATCAATTTACCTTTGGCAATATCCTCACCTACTTTCAGGACTGTAATATCTTCGATCTCTTTATAGTCGTTCAGGAAATGATGCTCAAAATTCACACGATCCTGAAACATCACATTTGGCAAAACTGTGCTGTTTGTTTCCCATACAAATTGTTGCCTGGAGTGATTTACCCAGCACATGTACGTAAGTTGCACTCTGGTTGAAGTTCTCAACAAGTGTACCAGATCTTCCATGATCTGTTTAAATTCCCGTAGTGCTTTATCCTGCCTGTCTAATGCCATCTAAATTCTGTAGAATAAATTCCAAATAACAAATTACAATGTAACAATTGATTTTTGTTCTTTGAAATTTGTTTGTTATTTGTTTTTTGAGATTTGCTTATTCAACTCTTCTGCTTCTTCGATCATCATCTCAAGCGACTTCAACCCTTTGTTCCAAAAATTCGGATCAGTAATATCTAATCCCATTTTTGCCACTAATTCGTGTGGCCATTCTGATCCACCTGCGCTTAGCAGTTCCATATATTTATCAGCAAAGCCATCAGGGCGTTCTGTAAATTCCTGATACAAAGCCATCACCAACAACTCACCGAATGCATACGCATACACATAACCCGGAGTGTGTAAAAAATGAGGAATGTAGCTCCACCAGATCCCATACTCATCAGTTAAAGTAACCGAATCACCGTATAGTTTCTCTTGTTGCTCCATCCACAATTCTGAAAAACGCTCAGTTGTTAATTCGCCTTCTTCTCTTCGGGCAGTATGGATAGCATCTTCAAATCTGTTCATAGAGATCTGTCGGAATACCGTTGCGATAGTATCATCAATTTTACCGGTGATCAATGCCAGCTTTTCTTTTGGATCTTTGATCTCCTTCAGCAATTTCTGGAAAACCAACATCTCGCCAAAAACTGACGCCGTTTCCGCAGTAGTAAGCGGCGTTCCGGCCTGCAACGGACCTTGCTGTCTGGATAGATATTGATGAACTCCATGCCCTAATTCATGAGCCAATGTCTGAACATCTCTGATCTTCCCGTCAAAGTTCATAAATACATACGGATGCACCGATGGAACTGTACTTGCTGAATACGCTCCACCTCTTTTTCCCGGTTTTATAGCTGCATCGATCCAATTTTTCTCAAAGAACTTTGCGGTGATCTCCCCCATTTCAGGATGAAATTTTGTGTAAGCGTCTAACACCATTTCTTTGGCTTCATCCCACGAAATCGTTTCTTCATTTTGGATGATAGGAGCATAGCGATCGTAATCCTTCATTTCATCCAAACCAAGCAAGTCGGTTTTTAACTTGTAGTATCTTTGAACCAGATCGTAATTTGATGTAACTGCTTCAACTAAAGCTTCTACTGTCTCATCATCGGTTTCGTTGGCAAGATTTCTGGATGAAACCCAGCTTTTATAATTTCTGAAACGATCGTTGGTGGATTTATCAGCCAGAACGGTATTAAAGATAAAAGTCAGTGTTCTGCTCAGATCGTTAAATGTTTCTGATAGCGCGGCATGAGCTTTTTTCCTGATCTTTTGATCGCCTTCATGCAGTTTACTCAGAGCTTCCTGTTCAGTCAGCGATTCACCGTCAATATGAAATTCTGCAGCGCCGAGTGTTTCATCAAAGAAACGAACCCATGCACTTCTGCCGGTCACCGACTTTGCAGACATAATTTGTTCCTGTTGCTCTTCCAGAACATGCTTTTTGTAGCGTCTTGAAGAATCCAGATAATGAGAATAGAACGAAAGTTGAGGATCATTGATCAAAGCCTGTGCTTTTTTCTTATCCACTTTCAGCCATTCCACATCAAAGAAAACCAGTTTTTGACTAAGCTCAGAAGATAACTCATTCGACTCCTGCACTAACTTTCCGTAATCAGAATTTGACGTATTGGTACTCCATTGCAGATAAGCGAAAGATCCGATCTTCCCTCCTTTATCCTGAATTGCTTCGTATTCCTGAAGCAATTCTTTAAACTCAGCAGCTGAAAGTGAATCTATTTTACCCTTGTATTTATCAGCAAACTTATCAGCCGCTGCCAACACCTCTTTTTTATCTTTTTGTAATTGAGGATCGTCTGAAGATTTGTAAAGATCACTCAAGTCCCAGTTAATTTTTTCTGCGCCGTTTTCAGCCTTCATACAGGTATTTCTCAAAGATTAAATGTAAGCTTTGAATATAGCAGTTGTAGGATGGGAATTAAAGCCGATGTTAAACTAAATAATGAGTAGTTGTAATGAGATTTATTAGTCAAACAATTATTATAAAAAAATTGATAAATATCACCGTTATTTATTACCATCAATTAAAATGATAAATGTTAAATCAAATCTTATTATAATCTTAGTACTGTATTGCACATTTTTCAATGTGTCATGTTCTTTGATTAAAGAAGATTCACAACCAGGGTATTCCCATTGCACTGATCTCATTTCTCCTAATGAATGGACTTCTTTAGGCCTTTCCAGTTTAGAAGTTACTGCGATAGAGACCCACCCTAATAAATCAGATGTTATTTATGCAGGCACAAGTTCTGACTTTAGTACTGGAACTGAAGGACAGTTATTCAAAACAACTAATTGTGGTAAAAATTGGGAATTGCTTTTACAAGGAGGAAGTTTTAGAGAAATTCAGATAAATCCGAAAAACACGGATATAATTTATGTAACGAATGGTAATATTTATAAAAGTATAGATAACGGTAAAAATTGGGATATATCTAATGATGGAATAAATTTTAATGGAGGGGTAAGTGTATCTACAATACACTTAAATGCTAAAAACCCAGAAACTTTATACGCAGGCACTTCTGGGAATTTTAAAGGGAGTCTCTATAAAAGTCATAATGGCGGTAAAAACTGGTCTGAGATTCAAGGAATCGGCTTAAAGGAAAACTGGTTCAAAGCTGGTGTTTCTAGTATTAGTTTAAGTCCATTTGATTCTAATACTATTTATGTAGGAACAACAGCAAAAGGCGACATACTGCTTAGTTCGGATGGCGGAAATACTTGGAAAGAATCGGGTTTATTTGATACTGGCACAATTGTTCATTCCATTCTGATTAGCCCATTAAGAATACAAGATTCGATAATCAGCTTCGCAGGACTAAATAATAAAGGACTATACAGATCCCAAAATGATGGCCAAAACTGGAACCTAGTAACAAATGATTTTCTTTCTGATACTACCAGTATAGTAGAGATTGAGTATGATAATCACAAAAATTCTGTTCTAGTTATAACAACATATAATGACAGCGGAAATATATTTGAATATGATATTATCAATCAGGTTTGGAATCCTATTCCTTCCCCGATTATTAATCAAAGCTTTTATTATTCGAAGCTTAAAGTCTATAATATTAATAATACTTCTTATCAATACTTTGGAACGAACGGACTTTTTTTAAAAACAGAAGAATAAGTATGAAAGGCTTGGATGCAATTCCTTACAAACTTATTGTTTATTACATTAGTCAGAGTATAGAAGCAGAGCTTCCAGTGGGCGTTACGCACCGGAGGTACGGAACGAGAGCTAATGACAAAGATATTTGAACCGATCTACGGAATGAAAGCTGGTCAAAATTATCAATCTTAATCCACAGACTTAAGATATTATTATGGAAACTATTCCTTAAAAATCTTTGTGTTTACCTATGACGATAATCAACAGAAGAAATATCGTTTTTTAAGATTGTAATCCTTAATTTTAAGCGCTTTTTAAATTTTCTTCGATATCGAACAAATTATTTATCAGCATAAACAAACAGATTCATTTAGTTGCATACAAAATCCGCACGAGGTTAACACCCATTGAAATCTCTTGAAGCCGTCTTCGGTCCTAACTCTGCCCTGGTAGAAGAACTTTACGATCAGTATAAAGAAAACCCTAATTCAGTACCTGCGCATTGGCGAAACTTTTTCGATGAGCATGATGGCAAGTCAACCAATGGCTCCAAAGCTGAAAGCAGTGCTACTGCTGTTGAAACTCCTCCTCAGCCAAAAGCAAAACCGGCTCCAAAAAAACCGGAATCAGCTTCTGGCGCTCCGAAAAATGCTGAGCTGGAAAAAATTAAAGGCGTAGCTACAAAGATCGTTGAGAATATGGATCTCAGTTTAGAGGTTCCAACAGCTACTTCTTTGAGAGTGCTTCCTGTAAAAATGATGATCGAAGACAGAACCATCATCAACACGCATTTGCTTCAGCGCAATGAACCGAAAGCGTCTTTTACTCATTTTATTGCATGGGCTATTATCAAAGCCCTGGACGAATTTCCATCTGTAAATAATGCTTACCATTTTGATGGTGACAATCATTTTAAAGTTGTTCCGGATCAGGTAAATCTTGGAATTGCGATCGATCTTCCTAATAAAGACGGTACCAGAAATCTTGTAGTTCCTAATCTTAAAGGCGTAAATAAAATGAACTTCAAGGAGTTCCTGCACGCCTACGCCGAATTGATCAACAAAGCCAGAAACGGCAAACTGAAAATTGACGATTATCAGGGAACAACGATAAGTATCACAAATCCCGGGACTATCGGAACCGTTTCTTCTGTTCCAAGATTGATGCAGGGACAAGGTGCAATTATTGCAACCGGTGCTATCGACTACCCTGCTGAATATCAGTCCATGTCGAAAGAAATACTGAACCAACTTGGAATCAGTAAAGTAATGACGGTGACTTGTACATACGATCACCGCGTGATTCAGGGAGCCGAATCCGGTTCGTTCCTGAAAAAGATCAATGATCTACTTACAGGACAGGAAAATTTTTATGAAGAAATTTTCAGCGATCTTGAAATTCCTTACGAGCCGATTCCTTATTCGACGGATACTTACTCAGGTCCGTTTGGCGGAAAATCTGACTCTCTGGAATATGACAGACGTGCCATCGGTGTTTGGAGATTGATCAATATGTACCGCATGCGTGGTCATGTTCTTTCTGATCTTGAT
This sequence comes from Balneola sp. EhC07, assembly GCF_001650905.1. GTDB lineage: Bacteria > Bacteroidota > Rhodothermia > Balneolales > Balneolaceae > Balneola. The sequence goes on along the minus strand of NZ_LXYG01000001.1, from coordinate 25,297 downwards.
CCGCTTGGTAAAGACCCTAAATATGTTCCGGAATTGGATCTGGAATATTATGGACTTTCATTATGGGATCTGGATCGTGAATTTTATTGTGGTGGATTCGGTGGCAAAGAAAAAGCTCCTCTTCGCGAGATCGTAAAACTTCTGCGTGATACTTATTGCGGAAACATTGGTGCGGATTATATGCACTTGCTTGATCTGGAAGAGCGTCGCTGGTTAAGAAACACAATGGAATCCAGCGCCAATAAAGCTGATCTTAATAAGGATGATAAAAAACAGATTCTGCACAAGCTGAATCAGGCAATGGCTTTTGAAGAGTTTCTTCATAAAAAGTACATCGGTCACAAGCGGTTTTCATTAGAAGGCGCCGACACGCTGATCCCAATGATTCATTTTATGCTGAACCGCTCTGCTGAAAGTGGTATTGAGAAAGCATTTTTCGGAATGGCTCACCGTGGAAGATTGAATATGTTGGTGAACATCTTGAACAAACCGTACCACAGAGTATTCGCTGAATTTGAAGGCAGTGTGGATCCGGATTCTATTCAGGGATCAGGCGATGTTAAATATCACCTGGGAACAAAAGGCGTTCACAAAGCTGGAGAAGGCAAAGAAGTTCAACTGGAACTAATGCCAAACCCAAGCCACCTGGAAGCAGTTGACCCTGTGGTTGAAGGTGCTGTAAGAGCGATGCAGGATCACTATGATGGCGATGACGCTGAGAAGAAGATCTTACCGGTTCTTATGCATGGTGACGCAGCATTTGCAGGACAAGGTGTTGTTCCTGAAACATTAAATATGTCTCAACTGGAAGGATATAAAACGGGCGGAACTGTTCATATTATCATCAACAACCAAATTGGATTTACTACTCTTCCAAAAGACGGACGTTCTACTGAGTATGCTTCTGATCTGGCCAAGATGATCTTAGCTCCGATCTTCCATGTAAACGGTGATAAGCCGGAAGCTGCGGTTCATGCTATTCAAATGGCTGTTGATTACCGACAGAAGTTCGGAAAAGATGTGATCATTGATTTGATCGGATACAGAAAACATGGCCATAATGAAGGTGACGAACCTGCATTTACACAACCGGGCATGTATAAAGAAATTAACGACCAGCCTCCGGTAAGAGATCTTTACACTCAGTTCTTAGTGAAAAACGGCGAGCTCACAGAAGATGAGACACAGGAGATCTTTGATGAATTTGATAAACTTCTTCTGGAAGCTTTTGAAGATGCCAAAAAATCACCGAATGTAGATATCACCGAAGATATTTTCGATCGTACCGAAACAGATCAGAAAAACCGTACCAAGTTTCCTGACACCACTTATTCTGTGGATGAGTTAAAAGACATTGCGGTTAAAATTAATACTGTTCCCAAAGACTTTGACGCAAATCCGAAGCTTCTGAAACAATTAGCGAAACGGGCAGATATTGTTGAGAAGAATGAAAAGAAAATTGATTGGGGTTTTGCTGAAGCACTTTCATTTGGTTCCATTCTGAAATCCGGAAGAACTATTCGTATTACCGGTCAGGATGTGGAAAGAGGAACTTTCTCACATCGTCATTCTGTATTACACGGAACTGAAACAAACCAGACTTTCACCCCATTAAATAACCTGTCTGATGATCAGGGATATTTCCATGTTCACAACAGTTTATTAAGTGAATATGCCGCAATGGGTTTTGAATTCGGTTACAGTGCTCAGGAAAAAGATGCACTTGTTATATGGGAAGCTCAGTTTGGTGATTTTGTGAACGGTGCTCAGATTATTATTGATCAGTTCCTTTCATCAAGCGAAGCCAAATGGGGACAAACCACTTCATTGGTTTTAAATCTCCCTCATGGATATGAAGGTCAGGGACCGGAACATTCATCGGCAAGATTGGAGCGTTTTCTTCAGCTTTGTGCCGAAGATAACATGCAGGTCATGAATCTGACCACTCCGGCTCAGTATTTCCATATGTTGAGAAAGCAAACATTCCAGGAAGCAAAAAAGCCGACTGTCCTTATGACACCAAAAAGCTTGCTTCGTCACCCGATGGCAACTTCAAATACACAGGAGTTGGCGGAAGGAAAATTCCAACCATTTATTTCTGATACTGAAGTTACCGATGCTGAACGCTTAGTTATCTGCTCCGGAAAAGTGTATTACGATCTGCTTAAATATCGTAAGGAAAATGACATTAAAGACGTAGCTATTGCACGTCTGGAACAGTTCTATCCTTTCCCTGATGATGATATATCGGAGCAGCTGAAAACTTTTAAAAATGTGAAAGAAATCGTTTGGTGTCAGGAAGAACCTAAAAATATGGGGGCATGGTCATTTGTAGCTCCTCGTTTTGTAGAGCTTCTTGAAAAAGGACAAACTCTTACATATGCTGGACGTCAGGCTTCTGCATCTCCTGCAGCCGGACAAAAGAAAATACATGAAGCTGAGCAAAATGCTTTAGTTGAAGATGCACTGAAGAGATAGCAACTCAGATCATGTTAAATATTAAAGCCCGATAATTAATTTTATCGGGCTTTTATTTTATGAAATAGGTAGTTAGGTTCGAAATTAAAAAATTGTGACGGAATTCCCATCAGATATTCGATTCAAGTTTCCATGGAGGGGTTATCAGGAAAGGGTTTTAAAAGAATTAGATTATCATTTAGGTGATAATAAATTACACGTTATTGCTCCTCCGGGTTCGGGAAAAACTGTATTAGGGCTAGAGGTAGCAAAACGGCTAAATCAACCTGTACTGATACTTAGCCCTACCCTCGCAGTCAAAGATCAATGGATACAACGTTTTTGCGAATTATTTCTACAAACAAATGTAAGACCTGATTGGATCTCAGATGATATCAAAAAGCCAGAATTTTTTACGGTTTCAACTTATCAATCTCTTATCTCACTTGATGAAAGCGATCTGCAAAAGCTAAAAAACAAAAACATAAAAACCATTCTCGCCGATGAAGCACACCACCTTCGGAATGAGTGGTGGAGAAGACTAACTGACCTTTGTGATTATCTTAACCCAACCGTGGTTGGGCTTACAGCAACGCCACCTTATGACGTATCATATTCTGAATGGAAACGATACTCTGATTTTAATGGCCCTGTTGATGCTGAAATCTCAGTTCCTGAACTCGTTCAGTCCGGAGAGCTTTGTCCTCATCAGGATCTTGTGATGCTTTCTTCGCCTACTGATCAAGAACTTGCTACTATTTATACATTCAGAAAAGGAAGCCATGCAATCTATCACAAAATAAAGAGTGACGATTATTTTAAACAAATTGCTCAAGGTCATCCTTTCTTCCAAAACCCTGATGAAAACTTAGAAAGTATTTATTCAAGTCCTCGAAATTATGCAGCTCTTTTGGTCTTTCTTAATGAAGCCGGAATAGAAATTCCTGAAAACCATAAAGAAATTATTGGAAATTCGGGAGTTGAAGTACCAAAACTGGATGAGTTTTGGTTTCAAATACTTTTGGAGTTTTTTATTCAAAATCAGCAACATTATTTCACTCCTTTTCAAGAGTATCTTCATCAACTTGAAAAAGATTTAAGGAAGTTCGGATTACTCAAAAATAATAGGGTAAGATTCTCTAAAAGTAAGGAGATCAGAAACGGGCTTATAAAAAGTATAAATAAATTAGGCTCGATTGATAGGATTGTAGAGATTGAACATGCTGCCCTTAAGAATGACCTTAGATTAGTTATACTTACTGATTATATACGCAAAGAAATAGTTCAGCAACACGGCACCCTTATCGACAGCATTGGTGTAGCTCCGATTTTTGAATTTTTGCGAAGAAAAAATCCCAGCTATAAAATGGGAATACTAACAGGTAGTTTAATTGTATTACCTGAAGAGTCTACAGAAATTTTGAAGAATATTATCCCTGATCGATTCTTAAAGGATCTAAAAACCAAGCCGTTCCAAATTGATAATTCATATAGACAAATTGAGGTGTCGGGAAATTTAAGTGGTCGGATTATTCATTACATCACTGATCTTTTTAAAATGGGAGGTTTAAATGTACTTGTTGGAACAAAGTCGCTCTTAGGTGAAGGTTGGGATGCTCCTTTTTTGAATACTTTAATTCTGGCTACTATGGTTGGGTCTTTTGTTTCATCAAATCAACTTCGAGGAAGAGTGATCAGAACAGACCCTTCCAATCCTTCGAAGACCGGAAATATTTGGCACTTAAGTACTATTGATCCCTCTGTTAAAAATGGTGGTTACGACGTAAAGCTTTTAGAGCGTCGGTTCGAATCTTTCCTGGGACTCTCATTAAACACCCAAGACTCTATAGAAAATGGCTTGAATCGCCTCAATATCCCGAAAGGGCTTATAAATGTTAAAAAAATAGAGGCGTTCAATGACCGATCTGTTGGGTTGGCGTTGAACAGAAATGTAACCAGCGAAAGATGGATGCAAGCTATAAGATCCGGGGATCAACTTGTCAAAGAAGTAAAAATTCCATTCCCTTCAAACAAAGAACATTCAAAGCTTAAGTCATTACATTTAACCAGAACTATTGGGTACTCTTTTGGAGCTTTCTTAACAGCCTTTACTGGTTTTTTCTTTGACAATTTTTGGAGTCTCTTACAAGCTTTTGCTACCTCTAATACTAAATCTCACTTTTATGATTGGGTACTTATTACAACAGTAATTCTGTTCTGTATTTTTAGTGTCGGCTTATTTAAACATCTTAGAGCACTTATCAAATATCGCGACATTTCTAAAGATATAAAGAATATCTCCATTGCACTTTTAAACACTTTATTGGAACTCAAAATCATAAACAGCCCTGTTTCAAAAACTGATATTAAAGTCGAAATGCTTTCAGATGGCTCTGTTATTTGTCATCTAGAAGGCTGCTCAGATTCTGAGAAAAATACCTTTATAGATATGTTAACTGAGATAGTAAATCCGATTGAAAATCCCCGATATATAATTATAAGAAAATTTACTCTGTGGAAACTTTATACCCAAAGGGATTATCATGCGGTACCTGAGTTTCTGTCGAAAAATAAAACACGGGCTTCCCTTTTCTCTAAAAACTGGGATAGGTTTGTTGGAAACAATAAATTGGTATTCATTAGAAATTATGAAGGTAGAAAGCTTCTATTAAAAGCCAGATTCAACTCCCTTTCTTCTGAATTTGAAAACACTCCAAAAACGATTCGAAGATGGACTTAAATTAGAATGAGATTTATATTCTAGTTTAAGCCCGATAATTAATTTTATCGGGCTTTTTTATTTACCATACCCGACTACTAAATTTTCCGAAACTCTGAACTTTATTTTTCGTTTCTATGGCTATGAAAGCAAAAAATTTAATCTATAGTATCAGTACCGGCCTACTTTTCCTTCTTATAATCTCATCCTGCAATTATATATCGAATGTTCATTTACTATCCAGAGGAAGTGTTGAACAAAGTAATTTTCTTGAATCTATTGATTTTGAAAACCGACATGGTCTGATTGTTGTTAAAGGGTTCGTGAATGAACATGATGATACATTAGAATTTATATTCGATACAGGAGCATTCGACAATAAAATCACTCAAAGTTGGGCAGATGATTACAAGCTAAAGGAAAGAGCTACTAAAGATAAGTCTGACTCTCAAGGTAATTCGAATGAGATCTCAATGACTTTGATTGATCAGATATCATTAGGTAATGTTGACTTCAAAAACACTGCAGCAGGCATTATCGAGTTCCCTAAAAATTCACTATCCCCATGTATTGCAGCTGATGGAATTATTGGAGCAAATCTAATTCGTGAAGCAAACTGGAAGATCGACTTCGTAAATAATAAGATCTGGATCACAGATGATTTTTCCAGATTTGATGAATTAGATACAAAGAACATACCCGCTATTAAGTTCAAAAAGCCATTGTTATCAGGAACACCAAAAATTGATATTTCAGTAAATGGACAAGAATTAGGGAATATCCTTTTTGATCTGGGTTCGAACGGAAGCGTGGATTTACCTTTATCATTGAAAAACACAATTTTTGAAGCTCAAACCACACAATGGGATACTACTTTAGACAATTCATCTTCAGGAATATGGGGTACTAATTTTGATTCCGTTTTCTCCGTACAGTCAGACATTAAACTTAACGGCTATGAGTCTACTAATGCAGATGTTAATTTTGCTGAAAAAGGTTTCCCAAAAGTAGGTAATGATGTTTGGGAAAAATATGATATATACATGAACTATGATAAAAAGCGTATTTATCTTAAACCAAATGCCCGGTTTAATTCTTCAACCAAAAAACAAGATTTCGGTTTTATCCCGTACTATCATTCTGATAATGTTTGGACGGTAGAAAACTTAGTATTGGGATCACCTGCTCATAGATCCGGTATAAAATTTGGAGACACGATCACTAAGATAGATGGTAAAACTCCGGATCAATTCTATTCTTCATTTTGTGGATACTTCGACTGGGTTACAACTTATTTAAAAGATAAAACCAGTATTCAGATTGAAACAAGAGACTCTGTAATTGAGATTGAAAAGTAGTTTTATTCTCTTCTTGACTCTCCCCTAACGTCATGTACTGTCTTTGGAAAAGATCAGAGAATGATGAGAATATATTCAATTGGAGAACTGGCTAAGGCGTCCGAGGGTTTTCAATTAGAACTCTTAGATATTATGATAAGACAAAGCTTATTGAACGAGCTAAGTATAACTAAAGTAATCAACAACCAACGCCAATTATCCAATCACCAAGTTAAATAATTAATTGGTAATTGGATGTTGGATATTCTTATTGGATTCAGTTCTATTTAATAAGAACCATTTTCTTGGTAAGATTCGCTCCTGTTGCTGTTTCCAGTCTATAAATGTACACACCGGATGCCAGTGAGCTTGCATCAAACCTAACTTCCTGTGCACCGGCTGCCTGTCTTCCATTAACCAATGTAGCAACTTTTCTTCCTGTGATATCATACACACTCAAACTTACATTTGTTGAAGAATCCAATGTGTAACTAATTGTTGTGCTTGGATTGAAAGGATTTGGATAGTTTTGATTCAGAGAAATAGTAGTTGGACTTTCAAGAATCTCATCTTCGTTACTTGTAAGAACTCCGAATTTAAATCGCATCCAAACAGGAAAGTGATCAGATGTTTCACTTAGGAAACTTCCAACATAAAATGGATTCTCAACGCGTTCTGTACCTTCAAAATATTCATCTGAAAGTTCTGAACTAAATGTAATGTGATCGATCATTGAAGTACTGGATCTTGAAGTAAATCCATTTTCTTCCAGCACTTTAGTTACGATGGTGTATTCAGAATCATCATCAAAATTCTTATAAGGAGAAGCATTGCTGTTTACGATTGACTCAACGATTTCGTCATTATAATCTCCCAAAAAGATCACATTCTTATCAGCAAAATTTCTATCCAGATATTCTTTCATTTCTCCTGAAGCAACCAATCTTTGATTGTAATCCGAAGACGGATCATTAACTGTGGCTTTTGCGTGAATATTGAATGCATAAATCTCTTGTTGCTCATTATTTATATCGGCCATAAATCTGAACATTAATGGGTAACGACCATTTGCCCAGTTAGACTGAGTGAACCCATCACTTGAACTTAGCGTGGCGCTTTCTAGTGAATCAATTGTAGAACGCTTAAACAAATATGCAGTTTCCTGAGTTTGTGAGAAACTTGCAAGAAATCCGCCATAACCTTCCAAGCTATCAACCAAAGCATTAAATCTGTTAGGGCTTGAAATTTCCTGAAGAGCGTAAATATCTGCATCAATGGTTTCAACTACAGTGATCACATTTCGTAATTGCAGATCATCATCATCAGGTCCGTTTCCGGCATCACCAAACCACTCAACATTCCAGGTAACTATATCCAGAGTCTGATCTTTTGAAACTTCATCTCCCGGATAACTTACTTCTTCAACACCCATGTCTTCAGTGAATCTCGGTAGCAGTTGATAAGTCCCACCAAACTGTCCTATAACACCAATTATATTTGCGGGTTCGGTTGGGGCAATAGCATCTACAAGATTTGTATTGTTATCTATTCTCATTTCAGCAGTTCCTATACCATCGGCAATAGCATAATTCTGGTTACCCTGAAAAGCACCGGAGTGATCAATGGTTACATTTTGAACAACTACTAACTGACCTTCGTTAGCTTCCATATTAAGTTGCTCAAGATTTACAATTCTTGGTGTTACATCCACTTTCTCTACATCAAATACTTCGTAGACAATGTTATCATCTTCCTCTGTATCTGAGATCTGAAGTAAAAAGTCTTCATCTGCTCCCGGAACACCTCCTTTGAATACCGTAAGTGGTCCGGATACCTGAATAGAATCTCCGATCTCAGCTGCTAAATGTAGTGGCTGCCAAAAAACGGCGATACCTGCTGTTGCATCCTGCATGTATAGCGGTCCACCAAACTGATTCGCTACGGTAACACGTCCTGCAACAGTCACTCTAGTTCCAAGCGGAAGTTGACGTGCATCCACTATAGAAATCACATCTCCATCTGCAAAACCTTCTCCACTCAGAGTAAGAGAAAAACTTGAAGCATTATCTGCATTACTGGTAATGGTAATGTTTCCCTGAAATGTACCATCACTGGTTGGCTCAAAAGTCAAAGTAAGATCTGTGGTTTCGTTAAATGCTAATGTACTGTCAGAAAGAGTTGATGATGAAAAACCTTCACCTGTCACTGTTACATCAGAAATAACAAGGTCAGGGTTTCCTGTATTTTTGATTTCCATTGTTTTGGTAAGCTGTTTTCCTTCAAGTGTGGAACCAAAAGAAATCATATCAGAGTTATTCGCTGTGGCATTATCCACTAAAACACTGATAGTTGCTTCTGCAGATGCTTCTACATAGTCAGTTATTCTTATATCATCAATATTCATTCTGTCTGTTCCGGCCGACTGTATGAATTTAAATCGGATATTTCCTTCTACCTCTACAGCAATAGTATACTCAGTGAGTTCTGCGGGTGCGATAATTACATCACCTACATTGGTCCAACTTGAACCTGAATCTGTTGAATACTGAACCTGAAGCGCTGCATCTTCAGAGTTATTTCCATAATGAGCGAGAAGGAAAGAAACTTCATCAGCACCATTTGGTTTATCGAATTGCATGAAGATGTTTCCCATCTTGCCATCTCTTCTATCCATCCTCACACTCTGAGAACCATTGAATTTATCGTTGCTTAAACTTCCTAAAAGCGCATCGTCTAAAAACCAGTTTCCTGTGGAAAGTGTTACAGAAGCGCCTGTATAACCGGCTTTTTCTCCACTATCAAAGTTCTCAAAGAACTGTGCTTGACTTAAAGAGGTTAATAATAAAGTTAGAAACAGAAGTGAAAATGAATAGCGTAGTAATTTCATATAAATTTTAAATGTGTATTGAAAACAGACTTAAAGATACCATTCTCATATTAACTCTGCGTAAAAATTAATGAATTAAAATATGAAGCTTAGTTTCTTTAACTTCGCTTATGAATTGTTCTCAGATTTTAATTTCCTTGTTTATTTCTGCAACCCTATGTGTCAGTTGCACCTCCACTACTCAAAAAGTACCAGATTATCTGGTTGGTTCTTTTCAAGATGACTACAATATTGAATACGAACTAACTGAAAAACTATTTTTTCAGAAACCAGGAACCAGATTCCATATCCTTAAGTGGAATATTGATGATCAGTATTTTATAGCCCGAAATGATTCTCTTAATTCATATAATCCGAATTTATACTCTCGGATAGATTGGGTAAAGTTTGAAGAAATGCAGCCATTCGAGTGGGGATTCTGTTTAACTGCTTATAAAGCTGCTACTCCTGATTCAGCTGAGATTGCTGCTGTACCGGATCGAAATAATCCTAAAACAGGCTGTAACGGTTATCCCTTTTCCAGAATGAAACCAAGTACAAAGTAGTTTGGATCCTCTTTCGAATTACTTTTTAAACTTATCCTGACCTTCTACAATCCCTGAAATAAGTTTTTGTTAAGCTGTATTGAATCTTCTTTAACAAACTTAAATGGAGATGCAAAGGCTTCTTTCGGAGAACTCTCAGAAGATCTGTATAAACCTCCGCCGGTTTCCAGAATTTCAACAGCTTTTAAAGATTCGTTTGCGGGCCCCTCATATATATATCCGTAAATATTTCTGTAAAGAACTACATGGACATGACATCCTGTTGAATTTCCTGTGCTTCCAATTTTACCGATCAAATCTCCTTCATTTACATATTCTCCTTTAAAAGCTTCTAAAATTTCAAAATGAGCTGCCCTGAGTGCGAAAGTTGAATCTCTATCAGACTGAATGATCACCTGATTTCCATATCCCGTAAGTAAATGATTTGGGACTTCTGTTACAGTAGAATAGATCACCTTCCCTGAAAAAGGGGCTCTGAACGGCTGCCCGAAGCATTCTGATTCGATAGGCAAAGAATAGTCTATTGCAAAATGATCCGATCCATTATGAGTAGCTTCTCCATGTCCTCTGGTTATCAGCCACCCTTCAACTTCTGTAAAAGGCCATTTAATTATTGATAATTCAGGTGGTACAAAGGTGTCTAACCCCATTGAACCTGTTCTATTTATACTGGAATCATCCGAACAACTGATCAATAAAAAGATCACCGATAAAGTATAAAGCAATATATTTCGTACGCTCATTCTCATTCAGGAGGTTATATTATTTCACCAAAGTTTGTTATAGATTCCTTTTAAATATATTCTATAATAATAAATTAGAAAACATCTAAGCATCCAAATAAACCAATTGTATGAAGAAAGTTGCTCTATTTTTATTCATTGCATTACATCCCTTTTTTTCCTTTGCGCAAAACAGCACTGAGATCTATTTGTTTGAATTCACCTATAAAAACAACGGTTATCAACTGAATAACCCCATCAATGTTTCAGATAATGAAGGTTATGATAACCAACCTTCATTTACAGAAGATGGAAAATCATTGCTTTATGCTTCAACCAGAAACGAACAAACAGATATTCTGTGGTATGATATTGAATCCGGTTCAAAAAGATGGATTACAAATACTCCCGGTGGAGAATACTCTCCTGTTTTAATGCCTGATGGAGAACATATTTCTGCTGTTCGGCTTGACCCGGATGGTCTTCAGTTGTTATATAAATATTCAATTAAAGATGGCTCGTCAGAGGTATTGATTCCAAATTTAAAGATTGGATACTATTCATGGTTTTTAACTTCGCGTATTGTTGCTTTTGTACTTGGTGAGCCTGCTACACTTCAGGAAATTGATCTGTCACATAACGAAATTGTTGCTGTAGATGAAAACCCTGGTCGCTCCATACACTATATTCCGGCCACAAAAAGGTATAGTTATATTGATAAATCAGATCCCGATAATTGGAAAATAATGAAAGCTGTTCCAAATAATTCAGAATGGACTGAAGAGATCACCTCAACTCTTCCAGGAGCTGAAGATATGGTTTGGTTAAATATGCACACCATATTGATGGGTAAAGATGATAAACTCTATTATTTTGATACCCACTCAGAATCCACTACTTGGAAACTATTTGCTGATCTTTCAGAATTTGGTCTTTCAGGAATTACGCGTCTGGCTAAAAACAGGAATAAAATAGCCGTAGTTGTAAACGGGAAATAGCTCCCTTCTATTTTTTAAACACATTTTTACTTATTTGACTGTCGAATATTTAGCTAGTACGGTTTCAATAAGATATATTAGCCTCAACCTATAAAACTAACTAAAATCTCTAGAATGAAAATACTACGAAAAACACTTTTTCGTCTGTTGTTCATTCTTCCTTTAATAGGATTTACCAGCAATATAAAAGCTCAAAGTGATCCTACCGGTGAATCACCGGCAACTCGCACTTATGCGATCACAAATGCTACGATTGTTCAAGCTCCGGGTAAATTAATGGAAGAAGGTACTATTGTAATTACAGACGGGTTGATTACAGCTGTTGGAAAAAACGTAAATATCCCTGTTACTGCTGAAGTTATTGACGGAACAGATATGTTTGTCTATCCGGGCTTTATTGACGGAATGTCCAATACGGGAGCTGAAAGACCTGCAAATCCGGAACGACCGGACAATTTATTCACTCCGGACCCTCCAAATTACTATGCCGGTATTACTCCTGAAAATCAGGTGGTCGACCAGATCAAAGTGGACGAAAACAGTATTGAAGCTATGAGGAAAGTTGGTTTCACAATTTCACATACTGTGCCCTATGGCAGAATGCTTCCTGGTTCAGGCGCTTTAATACTTCTCAGAGATGCTGACCATCCGGATAAATTGATCCTAACCGAAGGATCTTCACTTTATTCACAATTTTCGGGTGCTCCCGGTGCTTATCCCGGAAATACGTTGGGGATTATGGCAAAATTCAGAAACCTCTACAAAAATGCGGAGCTTTCTAAAAACCATTCAGAATTATATGCTTCAAATCCTGAAGGGGTCGCTCGTCCAACCAGAGACAGAGTTTCAGAAGCTTTCTACCCTGTGATAGAAAAAAGACAATCTATTTTTTATAACGCATCAAATTCTTTGGAAGCCAGAAGAGCTATGCGATTACAAAAAGAACTAGGTTTCAATTTAGTACTAGGAAATCTTCAGGAAGGCTGGGATTTAGCAGACGAAATTAAAAGTACTAATACAAAAGTATTTATGTCGTTGGAGCTTCCAAAAGAACCCAAAAGCAGCAAAGAAGAAGACAAATCAGACGAAGTAAAAAGATTGGAAGAGAGACGTATGGAGTTTTATAAAAAGTATATATCTCAATATGCCGAACTTCAAAACGCCGGAATAAAATTCGGGTTTTCTTCTATTGATGCTCGATCAAGCCAGTTAAAAGATAATTTACTTACAATTATCGAAAACGGTTTAAGCGAAGATCAAGCTCTCGCTGCATTAACCACAAATTCTGCTGAGCTACTTGGAATAAGTAAAATTGCCGGGACTTTAGATGAAGGCAAGATCGGTAACTTAATTGTCTCCAAAGGTCCTTATTTCGAGAAAAAATCTCAGATCAAATACGTTTTTGTTGATGGAGAAAAGCATGAATATGACGTTAAAGATGGTTCAAAAGTAAAAGAAGGTGACGAAACTCCTGTTGCTGATCTGGATGCTATTTTAGGAGCCTGGAATTACGAATTCACCACTCCTCAAGGAACTCAAACAGGGAAATTCATTTTTACGAATGAGTCCGATATCCTATCAGGAACTATGACAAGCTCAGATGGAACTCCTGATACAGACCTTCAAAACATAAGTTTTTTAAATGGAGAACTTAGCTTTGATTTTTCTATCGATGCCGGCGGACAATCCGTAGACATTGTAGTAGTTGGTGTGGTAGATGGAAATAATTATGAAGCTGAAGCGAGTGTAGCTGCTTTCAATTTTACTTTCCCAATTCAAGCAACAAAAGATGAGGCTTAAAATGAGATTAATAAATATGATAAAACTATCCTCCTTTTTGATGCTGTTTTTGTGTACTTCTGTATTACAAGCACAAACAAAAAAGGGTGATGTACTAATAAAGAATGGAACTGTAATTACTATTACTGACGGAACTCTGGAAAATACAGATGTTCTGGTTCGCAACGGCAAAATCGACCGGATAGGCAAAAACCTTAAAACACCAAACGGCGTTGAAGAAGTAGATGCAACCGGCAAATTTGTAATGCCCGGGATTATTGATGCCCATTCGCATATCGCAGGAACTTCCATAAACGAAGGAACCAGCCAGGTTACTGCGGAAGTAAGTATGGAAGATGTAGTTGATCCTCTTGATGTAGGCATTTACAGAGCACTTGCAGGTGGTGTAACATCTATTCATTTAATGCACGGTTCTGCAAACGTAATCGGCGGACAAAATGAAACCTTAAAATTGCGTTGGGGAAGTACAAATCCTGAAGATCTTCGTTTTGAAGGCGCTCCCAGAACTATAAAATTTGCACTGGGTGAAAATCCAACCCGCGGCGGACGTTCAAGAGGTATTCAACCTCAAAGCAGAATGGGTGTGGAAGCAATGCTCAGAAATACTTTTAATGATGCCATCAAATATCGTGACGCATGGAATGCATACCGTTCAAACAAAAGCTCAAGAAAAGTAGCTCCTGAATACAGCCTGCGTATGGAAACAATGGTTGACATTCTGGAAGGCGAAGTTCTGGTTCATTGCCATTCCTATCGTGCAGATGAGATCTATATGCTGATGAAAGTCTTCTCTGATTTCGGTATCGAAAAATTAACTTTTCAACATGCAAACGAAGCATATAAAGTAGCTCCTGAACTGGCTGAATTCGGAGCATCAGCTTCTGTGTTTTCTGACTGGTGGGCTTATAAGCTGGAAGTTTACTATTCCACTGCATATAACGCAGCTATCCTGACTGAAAACGGAGTAACAACTTCGATCAATTCAGATTCAGGCGAGTTGATTCGTCACTTATTTCACGAAGCAGCTAAAACCCAAAAATACGGAGACCTTTCTGATAACGAAGCTTTAGCTTTAATCACTCTGAATCCGGCTAAACAATTGGGCATTGATAACAGAGTAGGTTCTTTGGAAAAAGGAAAAGATGCTGATATCGCTATTTTTGATAACCATCCATTGTCAATTTATGCTGTACCGCAAATGACTTTCGTGGACGGTGTAAAGTATTTTGATATCGAGAATGATGTTGCTGATCAGAGAATCTATATAGATCCTGAATCTACTGTTGAGGATGTTCAGATCCTTTACTCAAATGATCATGACAGATGCATGGAAGGTGCTAATGTTGTGAATTTCACTGACCTCTTTAATAACAAGTGAGGAACCAAATGAAAAAATTTATATCCATATTAAGTGTACTTGTACTGCTGCCATTATTTGCCGTTGCGCAAAATGATGGAGGAATAGTACGAGCCGATAATTCAAAATTTGCATTGACCAATGCTAAGATCTATACCGTAACAAACGGAGTTATAGAAAATGGTACCATCATAATTAACAATGGCATTATTGAAGCTGTTGGAGCTGATATCAACATTCCGGGCGATGCTCAGGTTATTGATTATTCCGGACAGGAGATCTATCCGGGAATGATCGATTCGGGAACACGCCTAGGTCTATCCGAGATCGGCAGTATTTCCGAAGCTAATGACTTCAGAGAATTTGGTGAAATAACTCCGAATATGCAGGCTTTAACCGCTGTTAATCCAAACTCTGTAGCAATTCCTGTTACAAGAGTTAGTGGTGTAACTTCTACTTTAACTATGCCTGCCGGTGGACCACTTCCGGGAACTGCTGCTACTATCAGTCTTTTTGGTTATACTCCGGATCAAATGTTTGCAGGCTCTAAGGGTGTGGTCATGAACTTCCCTTCTACTGCACAGCGCGGTTGGAGACGAAGAACTCCTGAACAGATCGAGAAAGCTCGTGAAAAAGCTCAGGAAACCATCAACGACGCTTTTGATAAAGCAGAATTATATGCGAAGATCAAAGAATCAGATGATGCTCGCTACTATCCGGAGATGGAAGCTCTCGCCAAAGTTGTTAACGGAGAAGTATTACTTTATATAGAAGTAAACTCAGCAAAAGACATCCTTAGTGCGTTAGAATGGATTGAAGAGCGCGGATACGAAAACGTGGTACTAACAGGTGTTGCTGAAGGCTGGCGAGTTGCTGAAGAAATAGCTGAAGCAGGACTTCCTGTTATTACAGGACCTGTACTTTCAACTCCAACCCGTGGCTCTGATGCTTATGATACAGCTTATAAAAACCCGGGCTTGATGCAGAAAGCAGGAATCAAAGTTGCTCTGCGTACTATGGACACTGAGAATTCACGTAATCTTCCATACAATGCCGGTTTTGCGGCTACATACGGCATGGGAAGAGAAGAAGCATTAAAAGCCATTACAATCAATGCTGCTGAGATCATGGGTGTAGGAGATCAACTTGGATCGATCGAGGTAGGTAAGAAAGCAAATATCTTTGTTTCTACCGGAGACCCTTTCCAGACTTCAACAAAAATTCTGGATGTTTTCATTGATGGATATAAAATTCCAATGACATCCCGCCATACAGAATTATATGATGAGTTCTTAAATCGAACTCCAGGATTAAATAAGAATGAAGTTAAGGTGGATGGTTAATTAACACACTCTTTATTGCTTGAAATTAAAAGGGATGGTCCACAAGGGTCATCCCTTTTTTATTAGCTGCTCACTTTTTAGGATAAATAATTTTAGTACTTTCATTTTCAATTTTCTACTCACTAAACTTTTATGAAACTTAAGTCTCTTTCTCTGCTCATTATAGCATTCCTTTCTCTTTCCTGTACTAAGACAGATCAAGTTCACGTACCGTTAGTCCAGCCCTATTTTGAAATGACGGATGCAGAATTTAATGCAGAACAAGCTTTCGAAACCGTTGCCTATATAGAACAGTACTTCCGTGTAGTTGGTAACGAAGGATTTAACAACAGCATTTATTTTGTGGAAGAACTTCTTAAAAATGAAGGGTTTGTTGAGGAATCTGAAGCAGCTTCGAATGATCGTCTCACATACAGAATTGAAAAAAGGGAGCTAAACAGACCTACATGGGAACCTGTTTCCGGAATGCTTGAATTAGGCAATGGTGAGCCTTTACTCAATTTTGATAAGAACCGGAATATGATGGCTATCAATTCTTTTAGTACAAAGGGTGTGGAGGAATATGAAGTTGTGAATGTTGGCGAAGGAAGAGATCTAAATTTTGATACCGACGTTAAAGGGAAAGTCGTATTTGCAGAAACTTCAGTTCGTTATTTGTTCAATGAAGCGGTTGTAAAAAGAGGAGCTGCCGGAGTTCTTGCTTACAGAATGCCCCATTACACACAACCGGAGAAGAATCAAACTTCTATTCAGTTTTCAGGTATTTCACTGGATGAAGACAAAGAATCATGGGGAGTTTTACTTTCTTATGCGGCTAAAGAAAACCTTTTGCAAGCGCTCAAAAATGGAAATAATTCTTTAAAAATAGATTTGAGCACAAAGATCTATGAATCAGAAGAACTGACTATTGTTGCCGAACTAAAAGGAAGTAAATATCCTGAAGACCGCTTTGTATTCAGCGCACATGTTCAGGAACCGGGCGCAAACGATAATGCGTCTGGAGTGGGCGTTTTGGCTGAAGTTGCAAGCAGCAGTGCGCGATTATTGAAAGCAGGCAAGATCGATCCGGAGAGAACAATAACTTACTTATTCGGAGATGAGATCGTATCTACAAATCGGTACATCACCGAAGATGAAGAAAGAGCGAAAACCATTAAATGGGGAATGAGTCTCGATATGGTTGGTCAGAATACCGATGTCACCGGCGGGTCTTTTTTAATTGAGAAAATGCCCGATCCCGGAGCAATTTGGACTCGTGGAGATGAAAAACATTCAGAATGGGGTGGTCGACCACTAACTAAAGAAGAAATGACTCCTCATTACTTCAATGATTTTATTTTAAACAGATTTCAGGAACAGGGAAAAGCAAAAGGTTGGATCGTTAATGTAAACCCCTATGAAGGCGGAAGTGATCATGTTCCGTTTTTGAGAAACGATATTCCAGGTTTATTACTGTGGCATTTTACAGATCAGTTTTATCACACTGATAATGACAGGATCGACAAAGTTTCCAAATCGACTCTTAAAAATGTGGGCACAGGTGCATTAGTAAGTGCATTAACACTGACAGGAGATCAGAAAAAAGCCGCTACTTTAATTTTAGAGGAAACCACAAATGCTGCCATTGACCGGCTACATGTTGAATTTGAATTAAGCAAAAATGAACTCTCAGAAAATGGCGATCTTGAAAAGGAGATCGATATTTTAGAAACCTGGGCAGATTGGTATGTTAAATCAATTGAGAGATCTTCCGACATCCTTACAAAAGATGATCCCATGTTTACCGAACAGATCAATGCTGCAACCCAAAAAATAATTTCGGAGAAAAATGCTCTGGTTGATCTTTTGAAAAACCTATAGTTCTATTTTAAAGTAATAGATGAAAAGCCTGGAAATTTAAAACATGCCTGAATTCACTGGTGGTCCATATCGTAAAAGAACTTGGCTTAGAAGTAACCTACCATGGTTTCTAATCAATCTTGGTGTTGCTAAGAAAGGAAAAGATTGCGAAAAGAAAGATGGTTCACATGAATGGTATAAAATTGATAATCAAAGCAGCGGTTGTTACCATTGTGAGGTTGTTAAAACTGGCAAACTATGGCTCCAAGAACCCAGTACATAACAAAGCATTTTAAATCAGACGCGGGCGGAGTGCGATCAATAACTTGTGTGCAATAAAATAAATCAGTTACTTCAACAAAAACTTAATCCCTGTGCCCATTAAACGCAGGGTCGTTATGTTACCAAACCCATTAACCATTGAAACTAATTAAATACATCTTTATAGTTTTATTCTGTGTTTTGTTTTTAAATGCTATTTCTTGGTATTTCATTGGTAAGGAGCATTCTTTAGATCTGTCCTTAAATTATTTCGATTACCGGGGGCCTATACCCCATATTGATACATTATTTGTGTTTTCTACCTATACACTCGAAACCTCAGATGGTAGAATTGTGGAATTTGATGATATCTCTCATTTTAAAGAATCAACGAGATCATCTTTCTTAGAAAAGCTAAAAGTTGAAAGCCAAGTTCAAAATCTAATATTTAAAGATTCATCAACAGATCTATTTAGCGACTACCAATCTGGTAGTCTGAATTTCAGTGTAGATGTAGAGTATACTTATCCCTTCTATGTTAACTTTTTTTCGGGTGTTTCTGTCTATGGGTTTGGTGCTGAATATGAACAGAGCTTTATTTGGTTTTTCAAATGGTGGCCAGTTGGAGAAGCCAGTGGTGGCACGTCCTAAATTACAACTTAATAAGCGTTTCAAGCGGACTCCCCAAAGATCTCTTAAGTCTGTGACTTAAGAGTAGCAGCTCAGCAAGTTTGTAACTTGCATTACCAGCTTTGGTTTTTAAATTATGACATGCCTTTCTAAATCTATAATCCTCAACAAGCATAAGGATGGAAGTCACAGACTTCCCTTAGGCTATTCAAAATCCATCATCAAGGCACATTATTACAGGAAGCAGGAGCTTCCAAATTGCATTCCGCAGCGGAGCTACGGAACGAGAATTAACACGGATTTTACAGATGTGGCTGATTAGAGGCGTAAAATTTACATAACTAAACCTTCTTAAAAGGGCAATACTCTGCAATATTTCTTTCGGTTTCGTAGAGTTTGACGCTGTAGAGTACTCCTCCTTCCGAAGAAGCTTCTTCTACTTCTTCTTTTAACTCTTCATAAAACGCTTTAACCAGGTTTTCCGAACTTGGTAGGATTCCTTCCAAAAAAGGGACATCCAGATTCAGATTTTTGTGGTCGCAAGGTTCCACTATATTTTCTTCAATGATCTGCTTTAGATCCGAAAGATCAATTATAAAACCGGTTTCAGGATTTGGCTCTCCTGCTACTGTTACTTCCATAACATAATTATGTCCATGCCAGTTTGGATGATTGCACTTTCCAAAGGTCTTCTTGTTCCACTCATCACTTTTAGATGGATTATGCAGCCGATGTGCAGCGTTAAAATGTGTTTTTCTTGTTACAAGTACCAAAACTTACCCTTTTTTGAGTTACTCACTTAACCGAATAGTAAGAACTTCGGTTCCCGAATTATATAGCTAATAAAAGAAATTTACAGGATGAATCAGAAAAGTAATGACAAAAAAAAGAGCCCCGATTTCATCAGAGCTCTCATGTGATCAGCACACCTCACAATTTCTGTGAGACGTAATATGTAGAGTTAGCTACAAACTCTAATTTAGTTGTCGCTCCAGCGAACCCAATTTCCTGTTGCCCAGTTTGTAGAACCAAAGGCTCCTACGTATGTAGCGCTTGAATTAAAGAAACTGTTACTTGGAGGAGTTGCACCTGTTACCGGGTTTGCAACTGTGTAATCATAACCTGCTGCATTTGTGAATCCAGGTGCTTGTTCCATTGTTACTGCACCGAAATCAGTTGAATCAGCAGCATTGTTGAAACCTTCATTATTCCAAACAATAGTGTTGTCAATAGAAAGGTCGTTAGGGAACATAGCTCTGGTGTCATCTTCGATCTTGAAGTTCAAGCCATCAAAATCAGTAATAATGAAGTTTTCAAGAGTTCCGTTGAATTCTTCTCTTAAACGCATACCGTAGTTTTTATCTTCAGCATCTTTGGTTGCACCATCTTGCTTCAAGCCAACTAAAGTAACATTATAAAGTGTTGGGTTAGTTTCTCCACCTGAACCCAGTGTCTTAACACCATCAGACTCAAAACCATTATCTGCTCCGGCAAGCTGAACACCTAACCAGAATTGACCATTTCCGTTCCAACCCTCATCCATGTCGAAAGAATCATCATCGTTGAAAGAAGAGATCAGATATTTTGCGTTTACTGAGCCACCGAACCACTCAAAACCATCATCAGTACACTTGTAAACTTGTATGTATTCTAAAGTAGTGCCTGAGCCAACTGAATAAAGACTTAAGCCATTTAGCTCTGAACCTTCGGCGAAAGAGAAACCTACATATTCAATTCGAACATATTTAAGGATTCCGCTGTCATCGTTATTGTTGGTACCACCATACTGAATTGCATCAGGAAGACCTTCAACTTCTCCTTTTCCGCCATCGATATTGTTGATCCCTTCTCCGGCCAGCACGATGCCACCCCAGTCGCCCGGTAGTTTTGTATCACGAGCTGAAGTAAATACAATTGGATTGTTTGCAGTTCCTTCAGCAACTAATCTTCCACTAGACTTAGGTGTGTCAAAGTTTTCCGCATCTGCAGGTAGCGTTATGATTGCTCCTACTTTATCTACATCGTTGTTGTGATAGGTAAAGCTTACTTCTACTCCCGCATCAATAGTTAAAGTTACTCCGGGAAGTACGTAGTATTGTCCGGTTAATTCCTGATCTGTAGACCACCTTGTGTCTTCAGCGATTACAGTGCCGGGCAGAGCTTCATAGATTGCCGGTAACTCAGTGTCTTGATCATTGCCGTTATTATCATTACAAGATGCGAATGATAATGCTAAAGCAAACAGAGTTAGAAGCTTAAGATTAGATTTCATGATTTTTTGTATTGTTTTTATTTGTTAAGTATTAATTAAATGAATAGTTAAAACTGATTGAGAAACTGGTTCCGATCTCATATTGGTTAGTAATGATATCGCCTTGCTGGAATACCACATTGTCACCCAAAATATTTTCCACACTTGCATTAACTGATGCATTACCGAAGTTTTTAGTAAAACTCAGATCCAGCTTATTAAAAGATTGCTCATACTCGTCATCCGGTTGTTCGTTATTTCCTACAGCAGAAATACGATCTCCAAACTTGTTGAATGACAGAGTTATTTCGGAATCAATGGCAGTAAAAAAGTAGAATGCATTCATATTAAGTGTGTATGGAGATTGCCCGTACATTGGTCTCTCTGCATTCGCCTGACGGCCTTCAAACTCTCCATCAGAATATTCAACAGCTGAAAGGATATAAGAAAAGTTACCACTCAGTCTCAGTTTCTCAGTGATGTTCTTTCTTCCTTCTAGTTCAACTCCGTATAGGTCTGCTGATTCAACATTATCATAGCGAACTTCATTATTCTGAGTAATTCGATTAAATATCTCGATCGGGTTCTCGAATTTTTTGTAAAACATACTGAAGGCCAATAATTCACCAACATTAGGATATGTTTCTAGTCTAAGATCATAGTTATAGATCTTAGTTCGCTGAAGATCAGGATTCCCAAAAACGGTTCTCCCCCCTAATTCATCCTGAAAACTAAATTCTGACAGCTCTCTGAACTCAGGGCGAGCTAAAGTGATAGAGAACGCACTTCGTAGATTTGTCTTGTCACTTGGTCTGAATGTTGCATTAAAAGCAGGTAAGAGGTCGATCTCATTAACCAGAACTTCACTATTAATAGACTGAATTGAATTTTCTACTCTCAACCCGGAAACGAAATTCCAGTTACTGCTTGGCGACCAGTTTAAGGAGAAATATCCTGCAGCTAATTCCTGCTCACCATTGTATGAGTCTCTGGAGTTTGTACGCTCTGTAAGTAATAAACTTTCATTTAGGATATTTTCCGGAGTAAAAATTTCTTCAGGAGAAAGTGTTTTATCTATATCCGGTGCACCTGAAGAAGGATTTGCATCATAGATCAATTTAAATGATTCAAAATCTCTGTCTTTGTATAAACCAAATCCGCCAACTTTTACACTTATTTTTTGAACCGGCTTAAACTCATAATCCAGCTTAGCAGAGTAGTTATTATCATTTTGGAAAGAAAAGAAGTGAGAATTGCCGCGGAATGGTAATATAACTTCAAGATCACCGGCATCGGTTCTTACATATTGAGTAGTTCTGCGATCCGGAAGGTCTCTTACTGCTTTCGAATAAGTTAATGATGCGTCTAGGCTGGACTCCAGAAAATCCGGGAAATACGTTTCGAAAATTAAAGTGCTTGAATAGATCGCTCTCCTGTCAAACTCTGACAACGTTTGCTTGTTATCATTATCAAAATTGTAGTATGATCCTTCTACAGTTGAAAACAGATTGTCGGAGGAATTAGAGTACAAATTCTTGATACCGATCTTTGTTAATTCATTCGGCTTCATAAAAACGTTCAACATTCCATTCAAGCTGGTATTTTCTTGCCCTGAATTTCTGATGTAATCAGACCCTAGTAATGTTTCGCCGGTATTCTCATTAAAATTATTGATATACCTTAAAGTCTCATTTGTTCTTGAATCAGTGCTGTATCTATAGCTTAAGTTGGAAACTATACCGATCGGCATCTTGTCCTGATTGAACTGATTGCTGTAACTGAAACCAAATTTTTGACTGGGCAGAGACTGAATATTTTTAGATGACCAAGAGTTACTAAGCTCGCTCACTACTTTTCCCGCTTCTTGCGAACTTGTAATTTGGCTGTCTTCTATATCTCTTGGGAGGCTTCTGAAGCCGTTATCGTATCCTAAGAAATCAGTTCCACCACCGTTATAACCCAAATAGTTTTTGAAAGTTGAGTTAGTGTTGAACCCTGTAGTGTATGAGAAAGAAATGCTTGGATCGTTAGGAAATTCTTTCGTAATAATTTGTACAGAACCGCCTGAAAACTCACCTGACTGATCCGGAGTGTAAGTTTTTTGTACAACTATGTTATCAACTATGCCACTTGAAAGAATATCAACCGGTGCTTCCTTTTTATTCGGATTAGTGGAAGGAATTGGTGAGCCATTCAATTGAACATTACTATATCTGTTACCAAGTCCACGAACGTAAACGTCCTTACCACCAATTACAGATACTCCTGAAACCCTCTTCATGGCTGAACCCACGTTTCCGTCTGTAGAACGTGAAATTTCTTCAGATGAAATTCCGTCCTGAACTGCTATAGCTTTTCTTTGTATTGAAAGCAGTCCGGCCTCACCACTTTTGATAGCCTCTGCTGTAACTACAACTTCATCGAGGTCTGCTACATTTGTTTCCAATGCGATGTTGATAGAAGTGGATTCACCATCATAAACGACAATACCCGTTACTGTTTGAGTCGTATACGAGATATAGGATACTGTTAGCGAATACGTTCCTGCTTCTAAATTACGAATTGAGAAATGACCGTCCAGATCGGTAGCTGCCCCTTTTGTAGTTCCGGTTATTCCTACGCTAGCGCCAATAATTGTCTCACCATTTTCGGCATCGACAATGGTCCCGGTTATTTGTCCGGTTCCTTGTGCAAAAACTGCAATAGAGCATGTCCAGAGCAGTAATGTTAAGAAGTGTTTTAGATTTTTCATTGTGTGCTGATATTTTATTTTGATCACCTTATTTGGTGAACAAAAAATACCAACAGCACTTTGCTATACTGTTACCAGCAGTTTATGCTTTAATTACCGCACTGTTACCTTAATGTTAAGCGTCGCGCGCTGTAATGTAAAATCCCTCTCAAAATGCTTTATTCACTATTTTTTTAAAAACTGTTCTTTGCCCTTTTTTATTTTTCTGATATTGAGCGCAAAGTAGTTTTAAACAAAAATTATAAATAACTCTTTTAGACATTAAAAAAAGAGAGTTCCGATTCATCAGAACTCTCTTGTGATCAGCACACCTCACAATAGTTGTGAGACGTAATAACTAGAGTAAGAATTACTTGATTAAAGTCATTCTTTGTGTTTTAGTAAAATCAGCACCAGTTAAACGGTATAAGTAAATACCACTTGATAGGTTAGTAGCATCAAATGTTACAGAAGAACTACCTGAACTATATTGCTCGTTATTTAGTAATGTAGCCACTTCTCTTCCTAACATATCATATACCTTCAAAGTAACTTTTTGTGCACTTGGCAACTGGAAGCTAATTTGAGTAGACGGATTAAAAGGATTAGGATAATTTTGCTCAAGAACAACTGAACTCGGCACTGTTGTTACTTCTTCTTCATTGTTTGTAACAATACCTTGGTTGATAAAACCTAAAGCATCAAGCCCTGTCCAACCTACCATCCAGTTTTTAACTCCAAAAGCACCTTTATAAGTAACTTCTGTAAAGAACTCATCATCAGGAATCACTGCTCCTGATGATGCAGGACTACCTTCATTGAATCGAGGATCTAAACCAAATGTACTAGCGGTTCTATCAATACTTCTTATTAGAGGGTCAGAAATGGTATTAACATTAGCAGTAAGACCTAATTCAGTAGCTACAAAAGGTGCACTCGAAATTGAAGCGAAATCAGTTCCTGCACCAAAATCAAAGAAAATACTATTCTTGATGTTTAATGAATCTGCTGCTAATCGAGACTCACTATCAACCTCAGTTCCCTTCTCTTCCACTTCAACGGCTATTGCTGAATGCGCTGTAAAAATACTATTGTGATATTCACCACCAGTATTATCTCTGAATAACATGAACTCTCCACTACCATCACCCGCTGGAATATTGGATGATCCAGGACCAATGTACGTAGCATTTGAAATCACTGGGAATGCATATGGGTTAGTATCTTCTGATGACACTGAAGATCCATCCATTTCCGCTACACGACCGGCATTATCTGTATCTTGGATCGCAAACCAAAATTGACCTTTTCCTCTAAATCCTTCATCCCAGTCAAAAGAATCATCATTATTGAATGCAGAAATTAAGTACTTGGTATTTACCGTTCCTCCAAAAAATTCAAATCCATCATCACCTGATGC